>JANSYM010000003.1 GCA_024742355.1 Hyphomonadaceae bacterium
GCGCTACCGAACAAGGGGTACAGCTCCCCAAGCCAAGCCACGCGGCCACCGCTCCCCCTCTCAATCCAGCCGTTCCGGACTAGCCTCTCATCAGAAGGAGATGGGGAGAAGTGTAGAGGCCGGGACAATCGGTCGGATTGGGTGGGGGATTAAGGGGCTGGTTTGGGGCAGGAGCGGACCAACGCACCCCAGGTCCTCATCCTGAGCGAAGTCGAAGGATTAAGGGCCGTGCTTCCTGAAAGCCCGCCTCGTCCTTCGACTTCGCTCAGGATGAGGCTCAAGGAGGGATTCCCGATCCGAATGCCCGCTTTGACGCCGTAAGCGGACAAAGTGATGTTGGCATGATAGGCCGAGGTTTTGTTTCAAAAGTCGGAGCATAGATGTCTAAGTTCATTTCTAACGATGATGCGGATGCTACGTCGTTCTCGATTCTTGAATCGCGCGGGTTTCGACTGCGGCGAGAACTGAACTCAGAGAATGGTGTAGAATACGATATTGCAGAATCTGACTTCGGAGAATTCTGGGGACTCTCACCAGTGGATGTGCTGGGATTGATACACATGCATCAAGAGCGAGGCGAGAACTGGAAGCCTAACAAACAAGAAATTCGCCGCTTTGCCGACTTCGATAAGAACCGCCGAAAAGAAATTCGGAATGAGATTCGGGAAGAAATATTCTCCGAACTCGCCAAACCCAAGTACCTAATCACCTTCGTCTTGGGGATGATGTCCGGACTGCGATTGATATTGATAATTAGCTTCGCGGCGGTCTACTTCAATTACCATCTTGATGCTGCATCCGCTGTATCATGGATCACGCTTCCACTTGCTATCGCCGGCATCTGGAAATGCTTCGACGCAATTGAGAAGATTACCGACTTCTACATGTCGAAGACATCGGGGCGGACGACGGTAAAATGACAGCTTTGACGCCGAAAGCAGACATACACACCCAGCTGTCGCCCGCGACCAAAGCCGCGGGCTGTTACTGGTTACTCTTCCTCATCCTCCTTCGCCGGATCATATTTGGCGAACCAGCCCATGATATTGTCGGTCTTGGCGATCAGGCGTGACGGCCGGCCGGCAATATAGTGTGACGAGCCCGGTACACGGATCAGCGCTGTGTCGACGCCTTTCAGTTTCAGAGCGGTGTAGAACTGTTCAGCTTCCCAGGTCGGCGTGCGCCAGTCTTCTTCGCCGACCATGACCAGGGTTGGGGTCACGACATTCTCGATCAGCATGATTGGTGAGAAGTCGAGGAAAGCGTCCGGGTTTTCCCATGGGTCCTCACGGATCCAGTGACGCCGGACGAATTGCGCAATGTCAGCCGACAGCGCCATGGTCATCCAGTTGATCACCGGCTTGATGCTGGCGGCAGCCGCGAAACGGTCGGTCTTGCCAACCGTCCATGCGGTCAGGATGCCGCCGCCCGAGCCACCCGTGACGAACAGGCGATCTTCGCTGACATAGTCGCGTTCGATCAGCGCATCAACGACGCTCATCAGGTCTTCATAATCATTTCCGGGATAGGCCTTGTCGATCGCCATCGCGAAGTCGGCGCCATAGCCGGTTGAGCCGCGCGGGTTCACGTAGACAGTGACATAGCCTTCGGCGGCGTAACGCTGGATCTCGCTGGCAAAGAAGGGGCCATACATGGCGAAGGGACCGCCATGGATTTCCAGGATCATGGGATAGGAACCGTCGGCTTCAAATCCGTGTGGCAGGGCCACCCAGGCTTCGATTTCCAGGCCATCGACCCGCGACGGCACCTGGATTTCTTCGATCGCTGCCATATCGAGATGATCGAGCACGTCTGAATTCAGATCCGTGAGTACGCGGTCTGTGACATTGCGGCCCATGACGGCAATTTCAGCCGGGCGATCCGGCGAGCCGGCAGTGTAGGCAATCACCGGTCGACGCGTTTCAGACACGCTGAAACTGGCGCCAGCATAAGGACGGCCAATGGAGGTGCCGCCGAGATTGGTGGCCAGTGTCGCAACTTCGCTGTCCATCGAGACCGAGACCAGATCAATGACGCCGGCATTCTCGATCTGCGCGATCAGGCTGCGACCGTTCGGATGCCAGACCATATCGTCAAAGGAGCGATCAAAGTCAGCGGCGAGTTCGACCGAGCCGCTGCCATCAGCATTCATCACATAGAGGTCGGCCTGCTGATAGGATTTCAACAGGTCATCATAGCCAAGATAGGCGATCTTGCTGCCATCTGGTGAGACGACCGGGTTCGTATCCGGGCCATCGCGCGTGGTCAGAACCGTGCGGCTCAGGTCCGACAGATCGACGCGATAGATCTCGCTCTCGATCGGGTCGAGATCGCGATCTTCGACATCATTGCCGACAACCAGAAGCGCGTCGTTTCCGAGCCAGGCTGGCGCGCCGAAATCGGCCTCGCCATTTGTGATCTGGCGCGGTGTTCCGCCATTGGTCGAGACCGTATAGACGTGGGTGGCGCCTTCTTTCAGATAGCCTTGGCCATCGAAGCGGAAGGTCAGGTCATCAAACACGCGCACCGGCTCTGCCCATTCTGCGCCCTCTGGCTTGGCGATTGGCTTGGCAAAACTTGGGGTTTCGCCTACTGTGAACATGGTGAAAGCGATATGCGAACCATCGGGCGACCAGGTTGCGTTGCCAGGGCCGCTCGGCAGCTGCGCCAAAGATACCGACCGATCGCTGTCGAGATAATAGAGCCGCAAGTCCGGCTTGCCATCCGTGGCGGTGGTGTAGATCAGCCGGGTCCCATCTGGCGACCAGCGCGGCGCGCCCGCAGAAGGGCCGCCTGTGATCAGGGGACGATGCTCGCCAGAGCGCACGTCCAGCGTCCACAGATCGCCGCGATCCTGATCCTTCAGCTTGTCCATGGAATGACGGACATAGACGATCGTCCGGCCATCCGGCGAGATTTGCGGATCAGCGGCATATTCAATGTCGAACACACGCTCGGCGGTAAATTTTCGGCTGGTATCTTCTTCATGTCCGTCGGCCATGGCCGGACCGGCAACGAGGCCGAGCGCCAACAGGCCGCCCAGCGTTTTTGATGCACGCATCACCTTGTCTCCCGTTTAATTTGCCTCAGGCCTAGCACTAATTATCGAAACCGGCCAAGCACCGCCTTTTCCTCGCCACAAGAAATCATTACATTAACCCCATGAGCCTGTATTCTCATCCGGGTGCGGGATGGTCGATCCGCCACTGGCGGCGCGACGATTATCCGCAAATTGAGGTGATCTTTCGAGAATGCCTCGCCGCCTTTCCGTGGCGCGGATCGGCGCGCGATGAGGTGATCCGGCTGCGTCAGGCTCTGTCCGCCAATATCGCTTTTGTTGCCGAAGAGAAGAATGCCGGCGTGGTCGGCTTCCTCACCCTGGAGCAGGGCAAGGCCTATGTCCCGCATGTCTTTGTCGATGGCGACTGGCGTTTTTGCGGTGTCGGCAGCGGCCTCTTGCAGGTGGCGCGCAATTTTGTCGGCCGGCCGCTCAAGCTGGATGTCGACATCCAGAACGCGGCCGCGATCGAAGCCTATACGGCGCTCGGCTGGAAAGAGCAGGCCAAAGTCGGGCGTGGCAGCCGCGAACAGGTCCGCCTGGTTGGGCCTTAAGCGAACGCGGCAGCAACCTCGTCAATGGCGCTCAGATGCACGGCCTGTTCCTCAGACGTGAGGAAGGAGCCGGTAAAACTGTTGCGAGCGAGGGTTACAAGATTCTCGCGGGTCAGGCCGACTGCGGCTGTGGTTTCGACATAGTTCTGGTTCACATATCCGCCAAAATAGGCCGGGTCATCGCTATTGATCGTCGCCTTGAGGCCGAGGTCCAGCATGCGCTTCATCGGATGGTCCTGCAGATCATCGACGACGCAAAGCGACAGGTTGGAGAGCGGGCAGACTGTCAGGGTCAGCCCTGCCTGTTTCACGCGGGAAATCAGCGCCTCGTCCTCGAGCAGGCGATTGCCATGATCGATGCGGTCAATCTTGAGCAGGTCGAGCGCTTCGTAGACATATTCCGGTGGGCCTTCCTCGCCGGCATGTGCGACCAGTTTCAGACCCTTCTCGCGCGCAGCCGCGAAGACGCGTTCGAATTTTGAGGGCGGGTGACCGACCTCGCTGGAATCAAGCCCGACGCCGTGGATACGGTCGAGATAGGGTTCGGCCTGAGCCAGGGTTTCGAACGCATCCTCCTCGGGAAGGTGTCGCAGGAAGCACATGATCAGCTTGTAGGTGATGCCGTATTTCGTCTTTGCCGCGTCGAGGGCGGCGAGAATGCCATTGATCGGTGTGCTGAACGGTAAGCCCCGTTCGGTATGACCCTGCGGATCGAAGAAGACCTCGACATGGCGGACATTATCGGCCTGGCAACGCTGAAGATAGGCGTCGGTCAGATCGTGGAAATCCGCCTCGGTCTGCAGCACGGACATGCCCTGATAATAGATATCGAGGAAATCCTGCAGATTGGAGAAATTGTAGGCGGCTTTGACCTCCTCCAGCGTCTTGAACGGCAGGTCGACCTGATTGCGCTCCGCAAACAGCATCAGCTGTTCGGGCTCCAGGCTGCCTTCCAGGTGGAGGTGAAGTTCTGCCTTGGGCAGGGCGGCGATCAGGGCGTTTAAATCGGTCATTCGGCTCTGCTACTATGAACCAGGCGATTTGGGGAGCCCTGTAACTAAGCCCTCGCGCATTCGTTAACCGCTGATATAGTCTTCCTCAAAGGGCGAATGGGGAAGCCTTGGGAGATGTCGCATGGGTTTGATATGGTGGATCATACCGGCTCTGGCAGGTGTGATTGGACTGGTGCTGAGTTTTGCCGGACTCGGGCGCTTGCTGAAAATGAGACTGGCCGCGGGCGCTTTGCGTTTCCTGCTGGGGATCGGGCTGATTGGCGGTGCGGGCCTCGGCGTCCTCGCCGGGCTCAACCTGCAAACCTACAAGGCGCTGACCAAGGAACGCGACGTCGCGCAGATTGAATTCGCGCAGGAAGACGGCGCTGAAGACACATACACAATGACCATGACGCTGCCGGAAGGTGAAATCATCCGGCAGGAAGGATTTGTCGGCGACGAATTCCAGGTCAGTGCACAGGTCATCCGCTTTTCGCCGATGAAGCAGCTGCTCGGCTATGAAAGCCTGTACCGGCTCGAATTCATCGAAAGCCGCTACGCGCAGCGCTATGACTCAACGCGCCTGTCGACCTCGACATCCTACGGCCGCCGCGTCAGCGAAGACGGCAAGCTGGAAGTCTTCGACCAGGAGATTGGCTTCGATGTATATGGCGCCCTGGTCAATTATGGCGGCGAGTCAGAACTCGACCAGGTGCTCGAGGAAGAGCTCGAACCGAACAGCGAGGATGTGCAAAGCCTGTTCTCGGCGGGGATGCTCTCTTCCAAGGATGCGGGCGGTTCTGCGCCGTTCGGCTCCGCGGTCTACTTTCCCATGGGTGACCGCTTGAAATACAAGGTGCGTATCACGCAGAGTGCCCTTGTCGTCGAGCCCGAGGACAATCGCACGCGGCAAAGAATGGTATCAGGGAACTAGATCATGTTTGGATTATGGGAACGATATGTGGTGCCGCCTCTGATTTCATGCGCGTGTTCGTCCAAACCAATCATGAAACAACGCGCCAAGATCGTCCCGGAAGCCGAAGGTGTGGTGCTCGAGATCGGCTGTGGGTCTGGCACCAATTTCAATCTCTATGATGAGACCAAGGTCAGCCACCTGCACGCAATCGAACCGGCCGAAGGCATGGTCAAACGCGCCCGTGCGGCCTGGGCAGAGGGGCGCCGCGACACGCCGTGCGACATTCATCTGTGCGGCGCTGAAGCTGTGCCGCTGGAGGATGGCAGCGTCGATACCGCTGTTGTGACGTTTGTATTGTGCACCATCCCGGATTGGGAAAGCTCGCTGACCGAACTGCGCCGCGTGCTCAAGCCGGGTGGCAAAGTACTGTTCTCTGAACATGGCCTGGCGCCGGACGAAGGCGTTGCCAAGTGGCAGCGCCGGGTTGAACCCGTGTGGAAGCGCATGGCGGGCGGTTGTCACCTGACGCGGGATACCAAGACGATGCTGGAATCAAGCGGCTTCAGTGTCGACCAGCACGACACCATGTACCTGCCGAACACGCCCAAGATTGCCGGCTTTGCGAGCTGGGGCAGCGCGCGTGTCGCGTAAGGCGCGCCCACCGCATCTTCCTTTCCTGAACGGTGTGCCAGGCTTCGAACCTGGCCTTGATCCGATTCCGACAGAGCAATGGCTGATACCAGACACCGAAGCCGACGCCTGGCTGCGCGACAAATGCCTGATCATGAAAATGTCGCGTCCCGAAGTGTCCGGAGGAACGCTGGACAGCGCGGCGTGCGAAGAACTCCTGGCAATGATGGTGGATGCGACAGGCAATGTCCCTGGTCAGAGCATGCCGTCGGCGCTGGAAGAAGCGGCCTCGCTGGTGTCGGATGATCTTTGCATTCTGGAGGCCCGCCGCCCAGGCGACTGGCGCCTGACCGCGGGGGTATTGTGCGCGCCGACCTATTGGACACTGCCGGAACGTGTCGGCCTTGACCTTGGTGGGTTGCACGGCCCGGTACCGGACGGCGATCCGGAACTTGCCAGCCGAATCGGTCGTATTTTCACCGGATTGCAGCCTGGCGTCGTGCTTGAGCGGTTTAACTGGACCGTGCAGGCCAGCGACAAGCGCTACACGCCTGACCGACCAAGCACAGCTGGAAAGTCGCCGCGCGATCTGCATTTCCGGGTTGAACGCCAGACGCTGCGCAAACTGCCGGAGAGCGGCGCGGTGGTGTTCACGATCAGGATCTGCCTTGATCCATTGCTGCCGATCCTGGAGGACGGAGCAACGCGCGAAGCATTCGAGGATGCCTGGCTCGGCGCGCCTGCGCATGTTCGAGCCTATAAGCATTGGCAAGAGCTCGAGCTGCTGGTTGCCGAAGCCTGTCGCCAGGCGCAGAATGCGGGTCAGATCTTGTAACGGAGGCGGCGATGACAAAACCTGTTCCAGGCCGGATGACGGCCGCGATCGAAGGCGATTTTGTCCTCTTTCTGATCGGCATGCGAATCCACAAACTGTGGAAGGTCTGGAAATGGATGCCGGTGTTCATGGCGATGCCGCGAATGCTCATGGAGCTCGGCAAGAACCCAGAGCATGGTCTGCTGCACACCAAGACCTTTTTCAGCCTGCGCAGTCCGTATCTGGTTCAGTACTGGCGCAGTTTTGAAGACCTGCACGCTTATTCGGTCGACAAGAGCCTGGAGCATTTGCCGGCCTGGAAGGCCTTCAACAAGGCGGTCGGCACCACCGGCGATGTCGGCATCTGGCACGAGACCTATCTGATCAAGGCCGGGACGCACGAAACCGTGTATGGCAACATGCCGCCGGTCGGGCTCGGCGCTGCCTTCGGGCTGAAGCCCGCAACCGGGCGAAACCGCAGCGCCAAAGGCCGCCTGCAGCAAACCGACGGAAATGACCAGCCGGACATGGACGACGCTGACAAAGCGACCTAGATAAGCGCCAGATCGATGGAGCTTGCATGAAATACTGGTTGTTCAAATCCGAGCCCTTCAAGTGGAGCTGGGATCAGCAAAAAGCCAAAGGTGAGGCCGGCGAGGAATGGGACGGCATTCGCAACTATCAGGCGCGCAACAATATGCGTGAGATGAAAATCGGCGATCGCGGCTTTTTCTATCACTCGAATGAAGGCCTGGAAGTGGTTGGCATCGTGGAGGTTTCCGCCGAAAGCGCACCGGATTCGACCACTGATGACGAGCGCTGGGACTGCGTCCATATCCGCGCCCTGACCGATATGCCGGACCCTGTTACGCTGAAGGCTGTGAAAGCCAATGAGGCGCTGGCCGCCATGTCTCTGGTGACCAGCATGCGCCTGTCGGTGCAGCCGGTGCTTGAGGACGAGTGGATGGAAGTCTGCCGCATGGGCGGACTGAACGGTAAAACGCTAAAACCGCTTTAGGCGTTAGTATTTCCGCGTGAGTTTCAAGCGCAACTGGCTGTCGGGTGACACGTCGGTGACGCCGAACAAGACACCGGTCGACAGGTCCCAATTGTCATTCACGCCCCAGACCGCGACGGGACCAATCTCATGCGTTTGCTCGTCCAGGTCGCGCCAGTCCGAGGTCGAGCCCAAAGATCCGAACCATTCAACGCCAAGCTTTGGGCCTTCGGCAAGTTTGGTCGTCGCCGAGCCGCGGGTCTGAACCAGAACACCGTCAGCCGGACCATTGCTGACCTGCTTGGTGGCGATGGCCTCGAATCGCAGCGTCCAGTTCTCGATATGCTTCCACTGATGCAGCCAGTGCACGGCAAGATCAGCCGGGCGGTCGTCAAAGCGATAACGGGCGTCAAATCGGAACCCTGACTGATATTTCTGGTCATCCGGCGTAACCTGCCAGACCAGTTCAGCGCGCACGAAATCCGCGTCGAAATCTGAATCATCAGTGTCGCGGAGCTGGCCGACGACCCGCCACCGCATCTCGCCATTTATGGCTTGCTGATAGTGCAGGCGCTGTTTCAAACCGTCATCATCCGGATCAAATGTGGCGCGATATTCCCAGGCGCGATCGTCCGGATCGATGACCGGGCCAGCCACGCCGCTGGTATTCTGTGCCATGGCTGCCGGCGCAATGGACAAGGCAATTCCAATGATCGCGTACCGCATATCTATTCCTCCCAACAGATCCGGACGAGGCGGTCCGTACACTGATCGAACCAGAAAAGCGAGATAGGAATTGATTCGATTGCACATGCCATCGACGGAGCTCAGTCGGTCAATGCGTGCTCGACAATGGCCTGGCAGTGAATGAGTGCGGTGTCATAAGGCGGCAATGGGCTGTTTTCTTCGGTGATCAGCATGCCGAGTTCGGTACATCCCAGGATAATGCTGTCGCAGCCCTGATCCTTCAGCTCCTGGATGCTGTCCCGATAATACTGTTTCGCCTCGTCGCGGACCACGCCATGGGTCAAGTCTTCAAAGATGATTCGGCTGAGCTCGGCCTGAGTCTCGGCATCTGGAAGCATCGGGGTGAGACCCGTTTTTTCGATTAGGCGATCCTTGAAATAGGGCTGGGCCATGGTGAACGCCGTGCCCAGCAGGCCGGGCTGTGTGCGGCCATCTGCGATCAGGCGCGCGCCGCAGGCATCGACAATGTGCAGGAAAGGCAAGTCGGTGGCACCCTCGATCGCGTCAGCCACTGTGTGCAGCGTATTGCAGGCCAGGACGAGAAAGTCTGCGCCCGCCGCTTTCAGTCCTTTTGCTGCCGCGTCAAAACCGGCGCGGATAAACGGCCAGTCGCGCGTGTCATGCGCGCCATTATAGTCATGAAAATTGACCGAGTGGATGCGCATCTCGGCACTGTGATAGCCGCCGAGTCGTTCGCGCACCAATGCGTTGATCGTCTTGTAATAGATCAGCGTCGCTTCCGTGCTGACGCCGCCAATCATGCCAATTGTTTTCATCTTGAGCCATCCTCGAAACTGGCCAGCGCCCATTCGGCGAATTCATCCAGGCGGCCACCAGAGAACAGGAATCCACCGATTCCGGCCGCGTGAGCGGCGTCAATATCGGTTTGTTTGTCGCCAATCAAGAAACTGGCTTCGCGTTTCAGGGGAAATTCCGCCATCGCCTGGAGCAGCATTCCGGGCTTCGGTTTGCGATCAAAACTGTCCTTGCGAAACTTTGGATTGGTGCCTTCCGGATGGAACGGACAGGCATAGATTGCGTCGACCGCAGTCCCCGCTTCCTTGAACCCTTCGATCATGTGATCATGCACCGCTGACATGTCGTCCTCTGTGTAATGATCAAGGGCGATCCCGGATTGGTTGGTGACCACGAAAACGAACCAGCCACGCGCCTTGAACCGGGCGACGCAGGACCGCGCACCGTCAATCCATTGCCAGTCCTCAACGCGGTGAACATAGCCGTGGTCGACATTGATGACGCCGTCTCGGTCAAGGAATAGAGCGGGTTTCTGCGCGGCCATCTCTTTGCCTAACTCAGAGTCCCGTGCTGCGCGAGAGGCCTTGGCAGAAAAAGAAAATTCTGGTGCCTTGACGTCGGGGAGACCTGAAAACAGGCCCCTCTAACAGCCTTGGGAGGGCACCAAATGGAACAATATATTCCTCTTATCTTGAACGCTGTCGGCGGATTGGTCATCGGACCGATCGTTTCCAAAGCGCTTGGCGGCAAAGGCGGAACGGGCGCGATTGCAGGCATTATTGGCGGCCTCGCCGGAGGCTATGGCATGAATGCCGCGGACATTGGCTTCCAGTCTCTGCTCGGCAATGAGGCGCTGATGGGCCATCTCAGCAGCTTCCTCAATGGCGGCGTTGGCGGCGGCATCATTGGCGGCATTCTCGGCCTGGTCACCAAAGGGCGCTAGGCCCCGATATCCGAGACTACAGGAAGGCGGTCCAGTCTGGGCCGCCTTTTCTATTCAGCCGGGGCTGGGTCTTCTGCTGCGGATGCCGCGATCGCGCGGCGATTAATGCCAGCCCCAATCAGGAAGGGAATCACCGCGAGCGCCGTGATTACCCCGGCCAGCAGGAATGCGGCGCCGGCCGTATGAAACGGATGATCCACGGGCAGGTTGGCAAAGTATTTCAGCGTCTGGGTCATCAGAACCGGGCTGAAGATCAGGGTGAACGCCATCATGCTGGCTTGTGCGCCCTGCAACTCACCTTGCGCATTGCGAGGCGTCAGGGTCGATGTGATCGTGTTGATGGCGGGCATGGCCACGCCGCCAACTGCGGACACAAAGATGATCGCATACGCCATCCATGGGGCGTCGGCAGCGGCAAAGAGGAGCAGTGCAATGGCATTCGCGACCAGTCCAAACAAGCCAGCGCGCATCGGTCCAAACCGTTTGATCAGATAGCCGGTGAGCAGGGCCTGGCTGACCGCAGACCCGACACCCACGGCGGCGAGCGAGAGGCCAATCTCGAATTCAGACCAGTCATATCGAATCTCGCCGTGGAAATTCCAGGTCGAGGGATAAACGGCATGGGCGATCTGGAACAGGCCGATGGCGATGATGAACCAGGCCACGCGCGGCACTTTGGCGAAATGCACCATGCTGCCAAACGGATTGGCCCGGGCGAGGTCGAACTCGCGCCGGTCTTCCTTGCGCAGGCTTTCCGGCAGGATGAACAGGCCATAGAGGAAGTTGAGGCCGGCAATCCCGGCGGCGACAAAGAAAGGCAGGCGGGCATTCACCTCACCCAGCAGGCCACCAAAGACCGGGCCGAGAATGAAGCCGATGCCGAAGGCGGCGCCCATCATGCCAAACGCGCGCCCGCGGTCTTCCGGCTCGGTGACGTCGGCAATATAGGCATTGGCGACTGAATAAGTGCCCGAGAACAAGCCGCCGAGAAAACGCCCGAGGAACAGCACCGACAGAGTCGGCGCCAGACCCATAATCAACAGGTCGACGCCGAGCATGCCGATCGAGGCCAGCAGAACCGGTCGCCGCCCATAGCGATCCGACAGGCCGCCCAGGATCGGCATGGCAAAGAAATTCGCGATCGCAAAGGTCATGCTGAGCCAGCCGCCATAGACCACCGATTGCGCGGCCCCGAGGCCGGTCACGTCTTCCAGCAGCGCTGGCATGACGGGCATGATAATGCCGAACGACAACATGTTCATGATCACCGCGACGACGACGAAGAAGAAAGCGTTCTTGCCGGGCGGCTTGGTCGTCGGTTCGGTCTCGGTCATTCAGAGGCTTTGCGTGAGCCCGGCGCCGGGGTCAAGACAGCAAGCCCGACCCCGCCCAGAATTGCCGCCGTCGACAGCGCAAAACGAAGTGTAATCGGCTCGGACAGGAACAGGACGCCGCCAATGGCTGCGATGGCGGGAACGGTCAGTTGGGCAATCCCGGCGCGGCTGGCGGAAATCTGCTTCACAACCTGATACCAGATGACATAACCAAGCCCGGACGTGATGGCGCCCGAGACCACAGCGATAAGTAGGCCGTCCGTCGGCGGAATCGGCTCCGGCATGCGCCAGAGTGCGGTAGCGAGAATCGGAAGCGCCAGGAGGCTGGCTCGAAGGAAATTACCGGTCGTCGCGGCGGTGGGATCCGTGCTCCCCCGCCCGAGCAGCGAGTAAGCCCCCCAGCCGATACCTGCCAGCGCCATAGACGCGGCGGCCCAGAGCGGCGGCGCTTCCAGGCTGGGCGAGACCAACCAGATCAGCGCGGCGACGGCCATCGAAAACCCGGCCCACTGCACCACTGACAGGCGTTCACCGCGCAGCAAGCCCCAGCCCAGCATGGTAATCTGAACCATGGCGAAGAGGATGATCGCGCCCATGCCCGCAGACAGGGCGATATAGGCATAGGAAAAGAACCCGGCATAAGCGAGCAGGGCCACGCCGCCAGCCCAGCTTCCGGCCGCACGTTTGCCCTGCATGCTGCAGATCAGCACCAGGATTGCCGCGCCGCTGGCCAGACGGACAAGTGCGAAACTGCCAGCGCCAATCTCTGTGCCGATAAGACCGAGGCGTCCGAGCACCGAATTGGCGGCAAAGGCGATCATGACGAGGGTCGTGATCAGGAAAAGACGCAAAGCGGCAGACATGCCGCCTGTTACGCGGCGCTGACGCGCGGTACCAGTAAAAACTGGGTTATTGCTCTCCCGGGCCCGCCAGCGTCGCAAACGCCATGCCGAGGTCGCGATAATAGCCGACGCGCGCCTGCTGTTCCGGATTGAGCTGGATGAGCTGGTCCGCCCCACGCAGGATTGCGGGCGTGCGGCCTTCATGCGCGATGGTCATCATGTCGGACCAGAGGCGCGCCGGCAGGCCGCCACCCGTGACATCATTCATCGGCGTATCATCATCATTGCCGGTCCAGACGCCGCCAAGAAGCTCGGCGCTATAACCAACAAACCAGGCATCGCGGGAGGACTGGCTGGTGCCGGTCTTGCCGGCGATCGGCCAGCCATCAATCTGCGCGGCTTTGCCGGTGCCGGAGCGAATGACATCAGCCATCATCGCCGTCATCGTCTCGGCATTGCCACGATCATAGACGCTGGCAGGCTCATACTCGGCACGTTGATAGATAACATCGCCGCGCGTGGTTTCGATCGCCTCGATCAGGTACGGGTCGACCCGCCGGCCGCCGGTCATGAACGGGCCATAGGCGCGTGTCAGCTCCCACAGCGTCACCTCCTGGCTGCCCAGCGCGATTGACGGGAAAGGCTGCATGTCGGCGCTGATGCCGAATTTGCGGACCAGGTTGATGATCGATTCTTCGCTGGTTTCCTGGGCGAGCAAGGCGGCGATCGTGTTGAGACTGTCGCGCATCGCCTCGTTCACCGTGACCGGACCCATATGCGCCCGCGTGAAATTCTTCGGCGACCAGTCATCAATGGTCACCGGCTGGTCGATGCGCACATCATACGGGCTGATGCCGATATCGAGTGCGGCGGCATAGACGAAGGGTTTGAAGGCTGAGCCCGGCTGGCGGCGCGCCTGCGTGGCGCGATTGAACTGGTTTTTCGTATAGTCGCGGCCGCCATAAAGCGCGATCACCTGGCCGCGGCGATTCATCAGGATGGCGGCGGTTTGACCGGCGTTTGACTCTTCGCCTTCCGCTTCCATCCGCGTTTCCATGGCTTGCGAGACACTGGTCTGCAAGTCCGCATCAATGGTCAGACGGACGACCATATCGTCCGGCAGTTCGGGCAACAGTTCATTGGCGCGCTCGGTGGCGGCGTCGAGGATGAAGCCGTATTGCGGGTCCTGTTCCGGCTCGGGGGCGATTTTGACGTCCGCGGAGAGGGCAATCTGTGCGCTTTCAGGCGTGATGAACCCAGCCTGCAGCATCTCGGACAGGACATAGGCCTGACGCTGCTTGGCGCCTTCCATATTGTCATCCAGAGCGAGGCGCGACGGCGCCTTGGGCAAGGTCGCGAGCAGGCTCGCCTCGGCCAGGGTCAGGTCCTGCGGGTCCTTGTCGAAATAGAATCGTGAGGCGGCGCCAAGGCCATAGAAGCCGGAGCCAAAATAGACGCGGTTCAGATAGAGTTCGAGGATTTCGCTTTTGGAGAGCTTTTCCTCCAGCTGCCGTGCGAGCCGGACTTCCTGCGCCTTGCGCTTCAACGTCTGCTCTGGCGACAGGACCAGGTTCTTCACCAATTGCTGGGTGATGGTGGAGGCGCCGGATACGGTTTTGCCTGATACGACATTCGAGATGGCAGCACGCGCCATGGCCTGGGTATCAGCGCCGTCATGTTCGTAAAAGCGCTTGTCCTCGGCCGCGATGAAGGCGCGCGGGACGTGCGGGGGCAACTCATCCAGGGTGACGGCGCGGCCATAGCGCGGCCCCCTGATCGCCAGCGTTTTTCCATTGCGATCAACAAACTCGATGGCAGGCTCGCGATTGGCGTCCCAGAGCGCGGCCGTTTCCGGCAAGCTCGGCATGCCGCGATACAGGCTCTGCCAGTAGATCCACCCGGCCATCAGGCCAATCACGGTCAGTCCGGAGCCTGTGATCAGGCCCCATTTCAAGATGGGTCGACCGCGGAAAAGCCGCATGGATGATCCCCGTTGCTTTGGTGCAGCGCGTTTGGGAGGCTGTTTCTTGAGCCCCGGTTTTCCATTGGAAGCTTTCACGCCCGCTCACCTTTCGCGTAAACCTTCAGGCTGGCTTACTGACGAGAAATTGAGGCAGGGTGAAGGCGAAGAGTTTAACCAAAACTTAGCGACCAGGCCGCTCAGCTTATCGCAGAACCGGGCAGTTCGGGCCGTCTGGCGCGCGCTCGCCGGGCGTGCCTTGTTCGGCCAGCATTTTGGCGAGGCGCAACTGCCCTTTAATCGCTTTCGCGGTCATCGGACGCATGAAACAGGTCAGCGGCTCGCCATTGTCAGCCGCCACAGCAACGGCAATGCCGGTCACGCCGCCATACCAGTCCCAGAGATAGGCGACCTGGTGCTCGTCGGCGAGCAGCAATAGCTCGGTCTGCACCTCGGCGCGTTCGACCGGTGTCGAACTTGGCCGGATGCGCGTGACGTCAAGATCCACACGCTCAATCGACCCCGCGTCGAAGGCCTCCATGGCTTCTTCAAGCCGCGGGTTCAGGATCTGACAATTGGGGCACCAGTCGGCGGTGAAATTGATGACCTTCACAGACGGCTCCGCCGCTGCCGACAGGGTGGCGCCAAGGCTGAGGAACAGGGCTGTGAGCAACGTACGCATATCGGTGTCTATCTCCGCAATAGCCCGTCTCCTAGCATGGAAGCTGGCAATGCGGCGATCACAGTGGCGTTATGAACTGCGTCCGAATACGCGGGTGAAGATATAGTCGACCCGCTGGAAGTGATAGCCATCGTCAAACAGGCTTTCGAGCTTCTCGTCGGAAAGCTTGGCGGTGACATCCGCATCGGCCTTCAGGTGGTCAAGGAATGCGCCTTCACCCGCCCAGGTCTTCATCGCGTTGCGCTGGACCATGCGATAGCTGTCTTCGCGGCTGTTCCCGGCTTCAACCAGAGCCAGCAGGACACGCTGCGAATTGTGCAGACCGCCCATCTTGTCCATCACCGCCTGCATATTGTCGGGATAGACCAGCAGGTTTTCGATCACGCCGGCGAGGCGATGCAGCGCGAAATCCAGGTGGATTGTTGTGTCCGGGCCAATGCCGCGCTCGACCGAGGAATGCGAGATATCGCGCTCATGCCAGAGGGCGACATTCTCCATCGCAGGCACGACGGCCATGCGGACCAGACGCGCCAGACCGGTCAGGTTCTCAGTCAGCACCGGATTACGCTTGTGCGGCATCGCGGAGGAGCCCTTCTGGCCCTTGGAGAAAAATTCTTCGGCTTCGTAGAGCTCGGTGCGCTGCAAATGGCGGATTTCGACAGCGAGGCGCTCAATCGAGGAGGCGATCACGCCGAGCGCCGCAAAATAAGCCGCATGACGATCGCGTGGAATGACCTGCGTCGACACCGGCTCTGGCGTCAGGCCGAGTTTTTCCGAGACATATTCCTCAATGCGCGGGTCGATATTGGCGAATGTGCCGACCGCTCCGGAAATAGCGCAAGTCGCGACTTCCTCACGTGCGGTTTCAAGACGTTTTTTGGCGCGCTGGAACTCTGCATGGAACGTGGCAAGCTTGATCCCGAACGTGGTCGGCTCGGCATGGATGCCATGGCTGCGCCCAATGGTCGGAGTCATTTTGTGCTCGAACGCGCGCTTTTCCAGCGCTGCGAGGACACGGTCGAGGCCTTCCATCATCAGGTCTGTGGCCCGTACCAATTGGACATTCAGGCAGGTGTCGAGCACGTCTGAACTGGTCATGCCCTTGTGCAGGAAGCGCGCCGGTTCGCCGACATGTTCAGCAACATTGGTCAGGAAGGCGATGACATCGTGTTTCACCTCGGCCTCGATCTCATCGATCCGCGCGACTTCGAAGGCGCCTTTCTCGCGAACCACGGCACTGGTGCCGGCGGGGATCTGGCCGAGCTCTTCCATCGCTTCGGCAGCGAGGGTCTCGATCTCGAGCCAGATGCCATACTTGCTTTCCGGTTCCCAGATGGCGGTCATGGCGGGGCGGGCATAGCGAGGGATCATGGCAAGGCTTCCAGCGTTGAAGGCGGGTGTGATGCGCCGGGCTATAGTCCGCTCTGCCACTAATCGCAATTGCAGCGCTGTCGCATGCGCTCGGAGATCGCTAAAACTCGATCGAACCGGTTTACCTCGCATCAAAACCGCCACGCTAGAATGTGCTGATAGGAGCGTGGGATGAAACAGATCGCACTGAGTTCAATATTGGTCCTCGCGATGGCGGGTAGCGCATTGGCGCAGGCGTCGGATGGCCCGCCTGCGGATGCAGCGCCCGGCGCGTGCTTTGCCCGAATCGTAACGTCTCAGGCTGTGGAGCGCGTGACCGAGCGGGTGATCGACACCAAGGCGAGGGTCGAGGTCCGAACCATTCCAGCGCAATTCGAAACCGTGCAGGAAAGAGTCCTCATTCGCGAAGGCACGACGGTCTACAAGTCGGTGCCGGCTGTGTTCAAAACCGTCGCTGAAGAGATCGAGATCGAACCAGGCCTGACCAAGACCGTGATGAAACAGGTCCTCGTCGAACCGGCCCGGGTCATCGAGGACGTGATTGAGCCGCAATACGACGTGATCGAGGTGCAGAAACTGATTGCACCGGCCCGCGAAGAGCGGATCGAGATCCCGGCCACCTATAAGACAGTTGAACGCGATATCGCGCGTGGCGGAACAGCGGCGTGGGTGCCAATCTTGTGCGAGGACAATGCAAGTCCGTCGAAGATTGCTGAAATTCAGACCGCTTTGACCGAGGCCGGTCACCCGATTGAAATTGATGGAAAATTTGGCCCACAAACCTTCGCGGCGATGAAAGCCTTTCAGCTTGAGCAGGGCCTACCGGTCGGTGTGCTCACCGTCTCGACGGTTGAGCGTCTTGGCGTTTCGCCGACTTAAGTGCGTTCAAGCACCCTTGGCAGTTTGAACACCACGCTTTCTGTCGCCGTGGTGACCTCTTCAACCTTGATATCAAACCGCGCGCGACAAGCCGCGATGAGGCCTTGAACCAGGTCCTCCGGTGCGCTTGCCCCTGCGGTCAGGCCCAGCGTTTCAACCCCTTCAAACCAGGACCAATCGACATTCTCCGCGCTGGCGACGAGGCGGGCATCCTGCGATCCCGCGCGCTTGGCAACCTCGACCAGGCGTTTGGAATTGGAGGAGGTCTCGGCACCAATGACCAGGAACAGTTCGGCGCGCTCGGCCATCACTTTCACCGCTTCCTGGCGATTTGTGGTGGCGTAGCAAATGTCTTCCTTGTGCGGCGCGCTGATGGCCGGGAAGCGGTCTTGAAGCGCCGCGACAATTTCAGCCGTGTCGTCGACGCTCAGTGTGGTCTGGGTGACGAAGGCCAGGTTGGCTGGATCGCGCGGAGAAAATTCTGCAACGTCTTCAACCGTTTCGATCAATGTCATCGCGCCGTCCGGCAACTGGCCCATGGTGCCGATGACTTCCGGGTGGCCAGCATGGCCGATCAAGACGATCTCGCGGCCCGCCTTGTGATGGCGTTCGGCCTCGACATGGACCTTTG
This sequence comes from Hyphomonadaceae bacterium, assembly GCA_024742355.1. Classification (GTDB taxonomy): domain Bacteria; phylum Pseudomonadota; class Alphaproteobacteria; order Caulobacterales; family Hyphomonadaceae; genus Henriciella. The sequence continues at coordinate 18,107 of JANSYM010000003.1, forward strand.
AGACCAGCGGACAGGTTGCGTCGACAAACACCATCTCGCGTGCCTGCGCCGCCGCGGGCACGGCTTTCGGGACGCCATGCGCCGAGAATACGACCGGGCGGTCCTGCGGGCACTGATCAAGCTCTTCAACAAACACCGCGCCGAGGCTTTCAAGGCGTGAAACCACGTGTTGATTGTGAACGATTTCGTGGCGGACATAGACCGGCGCGCCCCACTTGCTCAGCGCCTCTTCGACAATCTGGATGGCGCGGTCCACCCCGGCGCAGAATCCGCGCGGTGCGGCAAGAAGGATTGTCAATGAAGGCATACCTTACAGTGTCCTCATGATTGCGACGCAGATAGGGCGTTGCGCGCCCCGCCATGGCCCGGTAACACTCTCAGCGATAAATGGATAGCCTCGGCGTCGAGGCCAAGAGTGACAAGGCATCACACATGCGAATTTTCGCCCTTTCCACTGCGCTCCTCGGGCTTGCGGCCTGCCAATCTGGATCGAGCATTGGTGACGCATTTGATACGCGCCAGAATGCGGGGACATGCCCGCCGGCGGCCGCCATGTACCAGTCTGCCCGACTGGTGGAGTTTGACGGTGCAGAACAATTGTTCCCCAATGTCCAGTTTACCGGTGAAATTGTCGGAGTCCGCCTCTATTGCCGCTATGCTGGCAACGATCCGGTGCGGGCTGAGGTCGAGATTGACTTTGCCTTTGGAAAAGGCCCAGCAGGAACCTCAAATCGCAAGGATTACGGCTATTGGGTCGCGGTGACGCGGCGCAGCGGAAAAGTGCTCAACAAAGAGCACTTCACGGTTCGAGCTGATTTCTCTGATGGTCCGGTTACCGGCGAGACCGAGGTGTTGCAGCGGATAATTATTCCGCGCAATGACGATTCCGTTTCGGCCGCGAACTTCGAAGTGCTGATCGGTTTTGATCTCACCGAGGATCAATTGGCCTACAACCGGGAAGGACGACGCTTCCGCCTGGGTGCGGGTCAATAGTCGCGAGGGTCGGAATCAGACATGACAGATCTCGCGACGCAATTGGCGCGCGCGTGCAGCGCTGCATTTGAAGTTGAAGGCCTGGAATCGCGCTGGGGTGCGGTAAAACAATCGGATCGGCCCGAACTTGCTGATTTTCAGTGTAATGGCTGTATGGGCGCCGCCAAACAGGCGGGCATGAATCCGCGTGAGCTGGCGGCGAAGATCGCGCCGCGGGTGGCTGATCACCCGTCCGTGGATCGTGTCGACGTGGCTGGTCCGGGATTCCTCAATATCATCGTCAGCGATGAGGCGCTCGCTGAACAGGCCACCTGGATCGGCGCGGATGATCGCGCGGGCGGGGGTGTCGCCGAGCGGCCCGAGAAAGTGGTCGTTGATTTTGGCGGCCCGAATGTCGCCAAGCCAATGCATGTCGGTCATCTGCGTTCTGCGGTGATCGGCGATACGCTGGTGCGCCTTTTGCGCTTCCTCGGCGATGACGTGACCGGCGATGTGCACCTCGGCGATTGGGGCCTGCAAATGGGCCTGCTGATCATTGCTGTTAAAGACGAGCAGCCGGACCTGCCATATTTTGACGAGAACAATTCCGGACCGTTCCCGGCTGAACCACCGGTGACGATGGAGGATCTCTCGCGGCTCTATCCCATGGCGTCGGCGCGCTCGAAAGAGGATGATGCCTATGCCAAGCGGGCGCAGGATGCGGTGGCTGAGATGCAGGCCGGGCGACCGGGTTATCGCGCGCTGCTCCAGCATTTCATTGACGTCTCCGTCGCGGCTCTGAAAGTCGATTACGGCTTTCTCGATGTCTCCTTCGATCTCTGGAAAGGCGAAAGCGATGTCGATCCGCTGATCGCGCCGATGATCGAGGAATTGAAGGCTGGCGGCTATGCCCGAGAGGATGAGGGCGCCTGGATCATCGATGTCGCTAAAGAGGGTGAGAATGTCGAATCCGTCGGCAAGGACGGTCAGACGCGCCTGAAGAATCCGATGCCGCCCTTCATGCTGGTCAATTCGCGCGGCGCGACCGGCTACCATGCGACTGACCTCGCAACGATAAAGGACCGGGTCGACACGATGGCGCCGGATCGGATCTTGTACGTGGTTGATCAGCGCCAGGCGCTGCATTTTGAGCAAGTCTATCGCGCCGCCGACAAGGTCGGTTACATCGCCAATGACCGGCTCGAACATCTCGGTTTCGGCACGGTCAACGGTGCTGATGGCAAGCCGTTCAAGACACGTGAAGGCGGGACCTTGCGTCTGGCGGATCTCAACCAGATGGCGCTCGATGTCGCAACCAAACGCATTGGTGAAGCAGGCCTGTCCGGTGATATTGGTGCGGATGAGCAAGGCGAGATCGGCAAACTGGTCGCCCGCGCCGCGCTTCGTTTCGCCGACCTGCAGAACCAGCGCACGACGAATTACGTGTTCGATCTCGAGCGCTTTACCAGTTTCGAAGGCAAGACCGGCCCGTATCTGCTTTACGCCGCGGTGCGCATCAAAGCCCTCCTGCGCCGCGCCGCGGACGAGGGCGTCACAGCAGGCGAGATCGCGATTTCTGCGCCAGAAGAGCGCAAACTCGTGCTCGCGCTGGATGGCTTTGCACTGGCGCTGCACCTTGCGCGCGAGAAGCGTATGCCGCACTTTGTCTGTGAACATGTCTATGGCCTGTCGCAGGCGTTCAGCGCGTTCTACTCGGCCTGCCCGATCCTGAAGGATGATGTCGATGCAGCGACCAAGGCCTCCCGCATCGCGCTTTGCAAAACCGTGCTGCACCAACTCGAAGCCGGGCTCGGAATCCTCGGAATCACGGCTCCGGAGCGGATGTAGGCCCAAAGGTAAACAGAATCTGCCATTCTGTTTACCCGGCCCTAACGCGGCTTAACCCCTGCGCTGCAAAAATGAATGAATCATCGGGTTCCGGTAACCTCTGCTTAGCGGCCTGCCCTTAGGCTCATCTGTCTAGACAGTGAACAAGGAACCCGCCCCATGCTGAAAAATATGATTAAAACCTGCGCTGACGACACTGGCCTGACCCAGGTCAAGGCGCGCGAAGCCGTCGGGATTGTGCTCAACACAGCCGAACGACAGGGATCACCGCTTGCCGAAGCGATTTTCAGAAAAATGCCTGGGGCGCGGACACTTTCAGCAACGACAGGCGCCGACCAGGGCGCCGCAACCGGGGTCATCGCACGCCTGATCGAGCAGACGCCGGGCGGGCGTCGCCATGTTGGCGAAGGCATGTTTGCCAGCCTGCACAAGGCCGGCCTTGGTCACAAACAAATCTCTCAATTGCTGCCCGCGATCAGCAAATATATGCAAATCACTTATGGCATGGAAGCATTTGGGCATATCGGCGATCTGGTCGTCGCGGACATGCTGACCGGCTCTGATCGCACGGCTGCTGCGGCCTGATCTGAACCATACAGGGTTTCCTTTTTGGGCTCACTGCGTTGTCGCGCAGTGAGCCTTTTCTTTTTCCGATGGCGCGATTAGGGGAGGGCCATGACTGATCAAACCGACCGCAACATCCCGCTCAGCCAGTTGACCTTTGAGGGCGATCACTTGGCACGCGCCACGGCTTCGAACTGGGACACGATCCAGATCGGAGCTCTGTTGCAGCACGTGATCGAACGCCATGCGCGCGGCCAGCTGGATGAGGGAGCGCCGCTCACGGTGTCCGTCACCTTCGACGTCTCCGAGCCGGTGAGCGATGGCGACGAAGTGGTGTTCGAAAGCCGCATTGATCGACGTACGCGCACACTGGTTTTTGCCAGCGGCACGGCCGCGCAAGGTGCGCGTCATTTGCTTAAGGCGACCGTGGTGTTTCGGATCGCTTAGCGCGAAGGATTACATCGGTGAACGGCGAAGCGGCAGCAGGTCAGGGTATTCCGCGTCGCGCTTTTCAGATTTTGCCTTGAACGCTTCCTGCATGTGCGATGGGGGCAGCATGCCGGAATTCCAGACACCGATATAATCCAGCGTGTCGGCGGTACTGTGGTCGCGGCCATAATTGATCAGGACCTTGCAACCGGTCACTGCCAGCGGATTCTTGGAGGCGATTTCCCGCGCTACGCCGAGGACGTGCTCGAGCATTTCTTCCTGGGTTTCGAACACTTCGTTGACCAGGCCGATCTCTTTCGCCTTGTCGGCGCCGAGCCGCTCGCCGGTATAAGCCATCTGCTTGACCCAGCCTTCCGGAATATAGCGTTGCAGGCGGGGGAAGGTGCCGACATCCGCGGTCATCGCAATATTGGTTTCCTGAATGCAGAAGAACGCGTCCTTGGTGCACCAGCGAATGTCGCCAGCGGAAATCATGTCGATCGCGCCACCGATCACGCCGCCCTGGCAGGCGATCAGGACAGGGATCCGGGCCTCTTCCAGAGCATTGAACGATGACTGGATCTGCTTGATATTGGAGCGGAAGGCCTCGGCCGCGACATGGCGGTCTGTCTTGCCGCTGGTCACGGCGCCATCATCACTGAATACGGACAGGTCCATGCCCGCGGAAAAGTGTTTGCCAGCAGACGAAATCACGATCACCCGTGCGGCCGCCGTTGCGTCGATTTCATTGACGATTTCCGGCAATTCGTTCCAGAACGCCTTGTTCATCGCATTCATCGCCTGTGGGCGATTGAGCACGATATGGGCGACTTTGTCTTCAATCGAGACGGCGAAACACTCGTGCGTCTTTTTCAGCATCAATGAACTCCCTGTTTCTCGATAAACTAGAGCAACCGGGGTATAATCTCCAGCATGTCGCAGCGATAAGCATACAGTCGTTTGATTTTGTGGATGAAATTGGTTTCAATGAAATCCAAAGGTGAGGGAATACAAAAATGCGTTCAATGATATTCGGAGCTTTGGCTCTGTGCCTCGTTCCAGCGAGCTGCGAAGGCGGCACAGGCGGCGATTTCGGTCAGGTCCTCGGGGATGTACTTGGAGAGATTGGCAGCAGCGAAACCAGTGGCGGGGCCCTGACTACGCTCGAGATTGATGCAGGCCTGCGTCAGGCGCTGGAGATCGGGGCGGAACGCGTGGCCAGCCAGATCGGCGTCACGGATGGCTATTGGCAGGATCCGCAGATCCAGATCCCGCTGCCCGGACGCCTTGGCGATGTTCAACGCCAGCTGTCACAAGTGGGCTTGTCCGGACCGCTCGATGATCTGCAGTTGCGCATGAACCGCGCCGCTGAAGACGCTGTGCCGGCCGGCAAGCGCATCGTCATCGATGCGGTCAAGTCGATCACCATCGATGATGCGTTGGGAATCCTGCGCGGCGGTGATTCGGCCGCGACTGATTTCCTGCGTGGCCGCACCGAAGAAAACCTGCGCGGCCTGTTCACGCCTTATGTCGAATCAGCGCTCGAAGGATCGGGGGCGTACCGGGCGCTGGACAGTGCCGTCAGCAACCAACCGCTGCTCGCGATTGCCGCTGTCGACTACAAATCTGACTTAACCACACATGCGGTCCAATTTGGCCTTGATGGTCTGTTTACCTATCTCGCAGTTGAGGAGAAGAAGATCCGCGACAATCCTGTTGCACGCACTACAGAATTGCTGCGTAAGGTCTTCGGTTCGAGATAAGGGCAAGCATGCGTAGATTTACATTTGAAACCCCCGAGGGCGACATGGCCGCCCTTGAGTTTGGCGATCCGGCCAAAAAGCTCGCGGCTCTGTGGCTGCACGCGACAGGTTTCAATGCGATGACCTATCAGTCGATCCTGGCGCCGCTGGGATTGCGGACCAAGGTTCAGGCGGTGGATCTGCGTGGACATGGCCGTTCAACCTTGCCGGCCAAGCCGGGGCGGCTGAAATCCTGGAAACGCTATCGCAATGATGTGCTGGCTTTTCTGGAGCGTGAATCCCCGGTCAACAAAGTCGTTCTGGGTGGGCATTCCATGGGCGCCACGGTGGCGCTGCTTGCGGCCGGAGCGCGCCCAGACAAGGTCGCGGGCCTGGTCCTGGTCGACCCGGTCATCCTGCCGGCCCGATACTATATGGCCATGCACCTCTCGCCATTTCGGCGTGGCGGCAGCCATATGGCGAAACAGGCGCGGCGCCGGCGCAACAAGTTCGATTCGCGTGAGCACATTCAGTACAAGTATAAAGGACGCGGCGCGTTCGAGACCTGGCGCGATCCGTTTCTGGAAGACTATATCCTCGATGCGTTTGATCGCACGGATGGCAATGATCCTGATAGCGAGAAACAGATCTGGCAATTGCTCTGCGATCCGAAATGGGAAGCCGCGACTTTCCTGGCCCAGCGCAACCGGCCCTGGGGAGCGCTGGCAAAGGTCAAGAAGCACCGAATTCCAATTACCGTCCTGCGCCCCGACCGCGACTCCGTGATGACTGACCAGGTCGCTGCACGCCTGACAAAGAAGTGCCCGCATCTGGTTTTGAAAGAGCGTGTAAACACGACCCATTTCCTGCCCATGGAAGCGCCATATGATGTCCGCGATCAGCTTTCATCCTACATTTCCAGTCTGATTGAAGGGCTTGCCGAAGACGAGATCGGACCGGTGCGCCGGAGCCTGCGCGGGGCTTGAGCCGCGCAGTGTTAACCACGCACCTCTTTGACATATTGATATAATTTTGCTCTCATCCGCTTGGGAGAGGGAGAATGCAGGGACGTGCTTTCGCACTGATCACGCTCGGATTCGCGAGTTTGTTTCTCATTGGCGCGGCCGGTGCGGCTTCAGAGTCTTACTTTGAAGCCCGTACAATGCCGCATTTGCATGACGTCGATTGTGACGCTGAACGCATGGCGCTGGATCGCCCAGATCTGGACCGTCCAAATTGTTCTGCGCACCGCGTGTCCGCCACGTATGGCCGGCAAGTCATGGCGATGAGTCTGACACATGGGCGCGAACCCGAGGACTAATTGACAGTTGCACCTGTCAGGATCGACCCGCGCGCAAGCACGGGGCGTTGGCGTTTGCGCAGAATCTTCGGTCACGTCGCGTGATCTTGCTTCATCCCATTCATCGGATAGCGTGGTTTCAGGCATGAGCCTGGCGCAGATCGGAGCACGGAATGGCAGTACGGAAACTGGACGAGCACGTCGCCTGGCGGCGTCAAGACATGCTGGATGCAAAGACCTGGACCGTCGAGCTGAGCGACGATGACCAACGTGAGCTGCAGGCTGCGCTCGAGCACGCCAAGCAGGCGTCTGCCGATGTGCTTGAGCTGGGGATCGACGATTTTCCACTTTCCGGTCTGAAAGAAAAGCTCGCACAGATGGACCATGAATTGCTGCATGGGCGCGGCTTTGTGCGTCTGTCAGCGCTCGATGGCGATCAGTATTCGGATGAGGACCTGACCCTGCTTTACTGGGGCATCGGTCTTCACCTCGGCGATCCGTGGCCGCAGAACAAGTATGGCCACGTGCTTGGCGATGTTATCAATCAGGGCAAGGCGATCACCGATCCGACCGCGCGTGGCAATGAGCTTGGCTCAATCGCACTCGATTTCCACACCGACGGATCGGATTATGTCGGCTTGATGTGCCTGCATGAAGCCGAACAGGGCGGCTTGTCGCTGGTCGCCAATGCGGTTGCCATCCACAATGAAATGGTCGAGCAGCGCCCGGACCTGGCCGAGGCTTTGTACGCGCCCTTGCCTTGGGATTTTCGCGGCGAAGAAGCACCCGGCGGGGCGCCTTACTATATGCGCGCGCCGTTTACCGAGCATGATGGCCGGTTCTTCCTGTTCTGCGTGCCGCAATATATTCGCGCGTCGCAGCGCCATCCCAGCGCGCCACGTCTGACCGCGCTGGAACTGGAAGCGCTGACCATGATGGAAGAGCTCGCCCGCCGCGAGGATATGCATGTCGCCATGCCGCTGCGCCGGGGCGAGATGCAATTCATCTATAATTACCATGTCTTCCATGGCCGGACGGAGTATCGCGACCCGCCAGTGCCGGCGCATCCGCGCCATCTCAAACGCCTTTGGTTGTCGTCTCGCTCGCTGACCGAACGGCCAGAGCATTTTGCCCTGAAAAGCGCGCCGCACTGGATGCAGAACCGCTCCGCCAGTCGTATGGAACTGCGCCCCGGCTGAGCCTTCAAGCACGCCTTCCAAATTATCCGTCCAGTCGCGTTCGGCTGCCGTGACGTCAGTCTGCTAGGACAGTCGACAAGACAGGAATTGGGAGTGGAATATGAAAGACCTTGAAGGCAAAACCGCCTTTGTCACCGGCGCCGCGTCAGGCATCGGCCTCGCCATCACGACCGCCTTGGCACAAGCCGGCGTCAAAGTGATGATGTGCGATATCGAACAGGACGCGCTCGACGCCGCCATTGCCGACCTGCGCAAGACCAATGCCGATGTCGAGGGCGTCGTCGCCGATGTTTCACTGAAAGAGCAATTGCAGGCCGCGGCGGATGCCACGATCGAGCGCTTCGGCAAGGTCCATATCCTGGTCAACAATGCCGGTGTTGGCGGCGGCGGCGCTTATGACAGCTGGAGCCAGGCCGGATGGGACTGGACCATGGCGGTGAATGTCATGGGCGTGGTCTATGGCGTCGAGATTTTTGGCCCGTTGATCGAGAGCCATGGCGAAGGCGGCCACATCGTGTCGACCGCCTCTGTCGCCGGACTGATGTCGATGAGCGGCGCGCCCTATTTTGTTTCCAAATATGGTGTCGTGGCGCTGTCCGAAGGCTTGCGGGTCGAGCTGGAGCCGCGCGGCATCGGCGTGTCAGTGTTGTGCCCGGGTATTATTCGCACACGGATTCTCGAGTCGGGTCGCAACCTGCAATCGCGCTATGGCGGGGATGTCGATGAATTGTTCGACCCGGACGATGCGGGTGATGAAGGCGCTGCCGATTTCCGCGCCCGGCTGGAGGCTGGAATCGATCCATCTTATGTCGGCGAACTGGTGCGCGAAGGGATTGAGGAAAACTGGGACTACATTGTCACCGACATGGAGTTCGAACCCATCATCCGCGCCCGCTTCGAGAACATCATGGCCGCCTATGACCGCATCAAGGACCGCGAGCCCCGGCGCTAGGGCTGCGGCCTGACGCGCTCAGCTTGCTTTCTTCTTCCGGCCAATGCGGCCTTTCATGCGCAAGCCATCACGAATGTTGAGGCCCATCAATGTGAGGTTGAGGGCCCCGGCGCAGAGTTCGATCACCTGAACCGTGTAGAACCAGGTGTCGAACGCCCCAGCGCCAGATTTGTAAGCCAGGAAGATCGCGGATGGCAGCAGGATGCACAGGCCGTTGGCGGCGATGATTGGCATCCGCTTCTTCTTTGCGACCGCCTGAGGGCTTCGCCATTTTGCGCCGAGCGACATGCCCGAGCCGCCGGCAATGGCCATGGCAGGGATGAGGATAAACATCCCTTTCAGGATCATCGCCTTCACCCAAGCGACGGTTTCGTGCGAGGTGAACAATTCCGAATAGGCGGTGCTGGTCCAGAAGGTCAGGATGCACAAGAATCCGATGACGCCGGCAATTGCGTGAACTTTGCTTTTCATCGTCTTCCCTCCTTATGCCGTGCAGAGATTTGAGACCGCGACGCGTGTGAACAGGTGCGGCGCGGCTGTGGTGCCGTCTGGATAAGCGGCGAGGGTGGACTGGAAATCGGGATGGCTGAACGCGGCGCGGAAATGCGCGGTGGATTCCCAGACAGCATAATTGAAGAACATCGTGCTCGGTTCGACGGCGCGGTGCAGCTGGGTCGAAATGAAGCCTGGTTGCTTCTTCAACCAGGTCGCGTCGGCCTCCCAGGCCTTGACGACGGCGTCGATGTCTTTCCGGTCGACGCTGAAAGGATTGACCAGAATAACCGGCGATTCCTCTGTGCCGAGTTGGGTTTCAATGGGATGGGTGGGGTCGAATGGTTTGATGTCCAGCATGGTTAGCTCCTGTTGACTGTTTGACAACATATTGTCAAAATGACCAAAAGCATAATTGACAACATGTTGTCAATAGGGGTTGATACATGTCGAAAAGCAAACACACTCGAGCAGGAGCTGCGATGACCGATCTGGTGCTCGAAACATTCAGGCTGAATGGCCGTCTTCTGACCTCTGGCGACCGGCTGGTCGAGCCGCTGGGGCTGTCCAGTGCGCGCTGGCAGGTGCTCGGCGCGATCCACTATGCCGACGGGCCGCAACCGGTGGCCTGGCTCGCCCGCAGCATGGGCCTGGCGCGACAGGGCGTCCAGCGCATCACCAATGAGCTGGAGAAAGAAGGCCTGGTCTCATTTGCGCCCAATCCCAATCACCGCCGCGCCCATCTGGTGCTGCTGACGGACAAGGGACAGGAGGTCTATGCCGCCGCAGAACGCCGACAAACTGAATGGGTGAATGGGCTGAGCCAGGATTTCGACCTCAAGGAAATCGAGGCCGCGTTGAGCGTGATGACGACAATGCGGGCGAGGCTGGAAGAAGAGTTGAGTGGGGCGTAGCCGGCGAGGTCTGCGCCGATGGAGCGCTTACTGGTTGCGGTGTTTCCGGCGTGTATCAGCATCCAGGTCTAAAAACTCTGCGGCGTTCTCATAAAGGATTGCCGCTCGCTGCCGGTCTGAGATGATCTCAATCTCCTCCAATCGCTCAAGGATCAGCGCGATCGGAACGTTGTCGCTGCCGAGCATGACGCGATCCTCAAAACCGGCTTCGATCAGCCGGACGAGGCTATTCTCGTACACTTCAATGGGCAAAAGGCTATTTGTGATCGAAAGATCGAGATACACATTCGGATAATCTGAGAGCAAACTTAGCGTTTCGTCCCAGAGCTCTGCTGCTTCAAAGCCGTCCGACCCAATATGCTGAAGCCAGATTTTGAGATCGGGATGACGGTGTAAAACCGCTCGTAATTGGTTCGGATTGCCCATTTCGCCATCATAGTCCGGACAGCAGTTTGGATTTGCGCGGATAGAACGTCCCGGTGGTGGGCCGCTCCAGGAATGAACTCCAACGGGGACGCCATACTCCGCGGCGAGCGCCCAATACGGCGCCATTTTCGCGCTATCCGGCGGGGTGCCGTCATAATTGAACATCAGTTCGTGAAATGCGCCGATGCGGCCGGACTCGAGGCTGTCTCTCAGCCAGACGAGATCAGGTAACCCGTCCGTTTCGGGAAAGCAATCATACCTCTCAGCCAGATTTTTCGGGCACGGCATCATCGCACCGAGGACAAATAAATCCGAAGTGTCATCGCTCCAGCGCTCTGCTTGCGCCGGCGAGGTGACGGATACGATGGAAAGCACGACACTCTGTTCGCGCAATTCGGTCGCCATCGATCCCGGTCCGCCATCGGGTTCAAATGAGCTGGCCAAAGGCGCATGGCGATGCATATCGATAATCGGCTGGGGTGATTCGACCGTCTGACATGCCGTCAGAGCCAATAACAGAAAACCCCCAATGGCTCTCATGCCATGCTCCTTCGATCGAGTGACCGCACCTATAGCAGCTTGGGCATTCAGAACAAAGACGGTGCTATTCGTGCGACGCTAAAGCCGCAGTCCCTTCGGTGCGAGACGTTCAAGCTCTTTGATCTGCTCAGGCGGCGTCGGGATGACTTTGCGCTTGTCGAGGTCAAACGTCACCGCAACCGCTTCGGTTGTGATCCAGGCGTCGCCGGTATCCGGGTCGAGCATCCAGTGGGACAGGGAATGGGTCTTCTCAGCGACATTGGCGAGGCTGGTATGGATGACATAGCGATCGCCGGCGCGCGGCCATTTGCGATAGATCAGCCGGTATTCCAACACTGCGCCGCCCATGCGGGCACCGGTCTGTGAGGCGGCCACCTTGGTACGCCAGTCATGCAGCAGGGTCGGCACGGAGTCGGAAATGCGTCCGATGAACCAGGGCGCGGCAATGCGGCCAAACTGGTCGGCTTCGCGCGGCTGGAACAGTCCGCGGCCAATCTCCGGCGCGCCGCATTTTTCAACGGTCTCTTGGGTGGCTTTGTCCGGGGCTGTGGGCGTAACCGTCAGATCGAGCCCGCGCGGTTTCGTGTCATCCGGCGGCGTGTCGATCAGCGCTTCCAGTTGCGCGCGTGACCGCGTGCTCCACGGGAAGGGTTTACCAGTCTTGGCCTCGGCATGGATGACACGCGTGCGAAACGCAGCCGCTGGGCGGCCATCGCCATGGCGCATCTCCTGATAGATGAGCGCGCTGGTCTCATCCCATTCCAGAACGCAGCCTTGCATGCGCAAAGGATGCCCGGCATGCGCCTCGCGAATATAGCGAATATGATGTTCAGCAACCAGCATGGTCGATGGCGCGTTGGCGTGAAAGGCGTGCGGCATGTCGATCGCGCCGGCGAGACTACCAAGGCCCTCCATCGCCTTTTCGACATAGACGCGCACATTCATGTGCCCCATCTCGTCGCAATCCCAGGTATTCGCGATGCCGCTCCAGAGCGGGATCATGAGGCGCAGTTCCGGCAGACACCGCGCGCTTCGATGACGGCGCTGCGCACCTTGAACCCAGCCGCTTCGGTTTCCTTGTCCAGTGCCTTGCCGGTCTCGACCGCATGCAATTCCTCGGCCCCGCCGCAGGTGTCGCAGATGATGAAGACCGCCGAGTGCGCGTGGCTGGTATGGCCGCAGGCGACATAGGCATTGAGGCTCTCAATCTTGTGCGCCAGGCCCATGTCCTGAAGAAAATCGAGCGCGCGATAGACCGTCGGCGGTTTGGCAGCGCCTTCGCCATCGAGATTGGCGAGCAGATCATAGGCCTTGGCTGGTTCGCTGCTCTCGAGCAGCAGATGCAGAACCTTGCGCCGGATGCGGGTCAGCTTCTGCCCTTTCTGTTCAACCAGGGCTTCAGCTTCCGTCAGGAACGCTTCGGCTTCCTGCGGGCTGCACGGCGTATTGGCGTGGGAATGAGCATGCGAATGGGCCATGGCGTCCATTTTGGGCGATTGGTGACAAATGTGAAGGGGAAGCGCGGAATGCGTGCAGGATTCTTTGCACTCTCGCAGAGGCCATTGTCGCCGTCACTTAGGAAGAATACGCAGTTGAGCGCATCTGACACGCGGCATGTTTCCGCGCGGCAGAATGGGTAATTTCTCTCGTGAAAACAGTTTCCTAGCTGGGGGGCTCAAACTCTTGAACGACGAGGATCTGTTATGAAATCTGTCTTTTGCGCTGCCCTGATGGCGACGTCCGCTTTGATTGGAACGGCGGCTTATGCCGACGATAATCCGTGGATGGTTCGCGGGCGCGTGCTTGCTGTTGTGCCGGATGAGAGCGGCGACCTGTCGGTCGCTGGCGCGGCCCTGCCAGGCAATGTCGATATTGGCGATCAGTATGTGCCGGAACTCGACATCACCTATTTCTTCAACAAGAACATTGCTGCAGAGCTGATCCTCGCCGTGACCCCGCATGATGTGAAAGCGGTGAACGTCACAGTGCCGGGCGCACTGACAGATGCAACAGTCGACCTTGGCGATGTCTGGTTGCTGCCGCCGACACTGACCCTGCAATACCATTTCGACACGGGCGGCCAGTTCAAGCCTTATGTCGGCGCCGGTATCAATGCGACCCTGTTCTTCAATGAAGACGCGGGACCAGTCGCCGATAGTATAGATTATGATCCAAGCATTGGCGGCGCACTGCAGATCGGGTTCGACTATGACCTCGATGGTCAGCCGGGCGGATGGGCATTCAATGCCGACGTCAAGAAGATCTGGATCAATACCGATGTGACCGTGGATTTCACTACAGCTTTGGGTGCGACCGTCGATGCGGGAGTCGACATCGACCCAACCGTGGTTGGTCTTGGCTTTGGCTATAAATTCTAGCCAACTGGCCTCCTTCCAGAACCAACCATGCTTGCCCCGAACCGGCTGCGGTTCGGGGCTTTTTTTGACCTGATTCTGAATTGATTTGGCTTGCACCACTGTCTGGTAGGGAGTGGATCAGCGGCAGATTGAGGCGGCTTTCAACCCGTTCATGTTCCATCCCTCCCCGCTGTCAGACGTGCAATCAGCGTCGGCACGTCATATTCATCATCGCCCTCATAGCGCGGCGCATTGCGGGCATAAGCGTCTTCGATCTTGTCGTGGATCGGTTTGATGCGCTCGATATTATAGGCGTGGGTGACGATATAAAACTCGCCCGCGCGGATCTGCTCGACCACCTTGTCGGCAAACGTGTCCGCATCCATGGCCCATTGTTCAGACCCTTTGGTCATCTCAGAGGCGACAAAGCCCGGCACGATCATACCGACCTGGACGAAGTCCGGAAACTCATCACGCATCGCTTCGGTGAGGCCCCGCACGGCATGCTTGGAGGCGATATAGGACGCGCTGTTCTGGACCGCGTTGAAGAAGGCATTTTCTGAGGCAAGGTTGTAGATCGCGGCCGGCGTTCCGCGGTCGATCATGCGCTTGCCGAAGATCGCGGCGCCGTGCCAGACGCCGAAGAAATTGACGTCAAACAGCTTGCGCACATCCGCCATGGGCACATCCACGATGGGCTGGCGATTGCTCGGGATGCCGGCATTGTTGATCAGCACATCGGTGCCGCCATAGGTCGCGTCGGCGAAATCGGCCAGGGCGGTGACGCTGGCTTCGTCGGTGACATCCATGGCCATGGCGGATGCCTCGATGCCGATTTCCTTGAGCGCCGCGACGGCCTCATCCAGCCGGTTCTGCCTCGGCTCACCGATGACAATCTTCGCGCCGTCGCGGCCAAATCTCTTGGCGAGACCAAACCCGATTCCCGTCGCGCCGCCGGTAATGACAACCGTCTTGTCTTTGAAATTGTCCATGTCGAACCTCCCGGGGCGAGCCTACAATGCCAGCTGCCGTGCTGCCAAATCGCGCATGATTTCTTCCGAGCCGCCGCCAATCGCCATGACGCGCACTTCGCGATAAATCCGCTCGACCCGATGACCGCGAATGAAACCGCTGCCGCCCAGGATCTGCATCGCTTCGCGGGCACAGAATTCCAAGGTTTCAGTCGCCTGCACTTTCAACATGGCGAGCTCTGCCACCGGCGTGTTGCCGTTCTGAACATGCCAGGCAAACGTATCGAGCATGGTCGTCGTGGCCCAGACGCGCTGGGCCATGGCCGCGATCTTGTGACGGATCACCTGATGATCAGCGAGGCGTTTTCCAAAGGTCTTGCGCTCCTGCGCCCAGGCTGCGGCTTCCTCAATGCAGACCCTCGCTGCCGCGGCAGCCTGGGCCGCCATGCCAAGGCGTTCACCATTGAAGTTGGCGACAATGCCGTAGAAGCCTTTATTCTCCGCGCCGATCAGGTTTTCGGCCGGAACGAAGACGTCATCGAAATGGATAGTCGCGGTGTCCGAGGCCCACCAGCCTTGCTTGGGCAGCTCGGTTCGGCTCACGCCTTCGCTCTCCAGATCAATCAGCATCAGCGAAATTCCGCCCATGCCGTCGCCACCTGTGCGCACGGCTGTGGTGAGCCATTTTGAGGTCATGCCGCCGGTAATGTAGGTCTTCGAGCCATTGACGCGCCAGCCATTGCCGTCCTTCACAGCCTTGGTTTTCAGCTGGGCGACGTCAGACCCCGCCGACGGTTCGGTGATGCCGAGGCTGATCTGTTTCTCGCCGGACAGGACCTCGTTGCCGATTTCTGTTTTCATCTCTTCCGAGCCGAGCGCCATGATTGGGGGCAGGCCGATGCCGTGGATCATCAGGGCGGAAGACACACCGCCGGCGCCCATCCGCGCCAGCTCTTCCGAGGTGACAATGCCGTGGAAGCGGTCAAACTCGGTGCCTTCGCCGCCATATTCGGTGGGATAGCCAATGCCGAGAAGTCCGGCCGCCTTGGCTTTCTTGAACAAGTCGCGCGGGATGCGTCCGGCTTCTTCCCACTCCTCAACGTATGGCATCATTTCGCGTTCCACGAAGCCGCGCACGCTGCGGCGCCATTCTGTGTGGGTCTCGTCCATGTGCGGGCAGGGCGGGCGGAGGTCATCAAATGTCAAAGTCATGTCAGCGATGGTGATCGCCCGAGGCAAACCGTCAAGCCGTCACGTGGCGGCAGAGCGGGGCTGGTGTTTGCGTGTGCAAAGGCCATATGAGAGGCATGAAAGTCTATACCGATCCCGATCAGGGGCCGCAGCGCCCGCCGATTTTTCGCAAGGGATTTCCAACCGTTATCCTCGCCCTGACTGGCGCCATTGTGGCGGTGACCCTGGTGCAGTTCAACGTGTCGCGCCAATTGCAGGACTGGATGTTTGCGGTCGGCGCGGTGGCGGGTGGGCCCGGGTTTGAGAATGTCTACCGGCCCTGGGGCGACTTTGCGCCCTATGTGCTGCACACATTCCTGCATGGCAGCTCGTTTCACCTGATGATGAACATGGCCATGCTGATCGCGCTCGGCCCGATCGTTGTCCAGGGGCTCGGCAGGGATGGCAGAAGCGCGGTGCTGTTCCTGCTCTTCTTTTTCCTCTGTGCGGCAGGCGGTGGCGCAGCGCAGATGCTCTGGTACGCCATTGATGTTCAGGATGGAATCACGATCGGCGCCTCATCCGCGATTTCCGGCCTGCTGCCTGCCATCGGCTTTATTCGAAATGGCTGGCGCGGCGCCTGGTCGATCAGCGTGCCCTGGTTGTTGATCAATATCGTGCTCGCCTTTCTCGGCGGCGATATCGGCATCATGCGCATCGCCTGGGCCGCGCATCTGGGCGGGCTCGCGGCGGGGTTCAGCTTTCCGGTGTTCGTGCGGCTCGCCCGAACTTAGAGATGGCGTCACCCTCGACGGGCGCAGCCCGTCTGAGGGCCCATCACCCTCAATAGAGCCGATGCGAATAAAATGACGTTGGTGCTCAAAATCTGAGACCTGGAGATGGGCACCCAGACCGCTGCGCGGTCGGGTGTGACGCACGCATGGGAGTCATTCGAGCAAGTCGAAATACAAATCGCGCCAGTCAGGATTGAACCGCTCAATCATCCTAATTTTGTCTCGCCGTCGGTAGCTCTTAATCGATTTCTCGCGCCGAATGGCCTCGGCGATCAAATCGTGCACTTCAAACCAGACCAGTCTGGTGCAGCCCCACTTCTTCGAAAATCCTGCGAACACACCTTCGCGGTGCTGCCACGACCGTTTTAGCAGGTCAGACGTCACGCCTGTGTAAAGCGTGCCATTCTTTCGATTGGCCATGATGTAAACGGCGATAAACTTGTCCCAACTTGCCATGCCACGTTCCTCCGTGGTCCCCAGTTGGTCCCCTATTTCTTCAAAACCGGCGCGCTGAGCCCCCTTGCGCCGGTGCGGCGAAGGGCTTCGCGTTTGAAGCGATGCAGTTCCGCCGGACGCCCGCCCGTGCTGCTTTCCATTTCGCCGGTGCCTTCGACGAAGCCGGTCCGGTCCAGGGCGCGGCGGAAATTCTGCTTGTGCAGGCGCTGACCGAGGATCGCCTCGACGGTGCCTTGCAGGGCCGTCAGGGTGAAACGCTCGGGCATCAGTTCGAACACGACGGGGCGATAGCGCACCTTGGCGCGCAGGCGGCTGATCGCCGTGGCGAGAATGCGTCTATGGTCTGAGGCCATCGGCTCGCCCAATTGCTCGTCCGGAATAGGCAATCCGCGATCACGCGCGCACTCGGCGACCAGGCCCGCTTCATAGAGCAGCTCATAGCGCTCGAGCACCGCCTCGTCCGGCCAGTCCGCGCCGTCCAATCCAAAGGCGCTCTTGGCGCGCGATTGCCGGTCTGCATTGCCCGCCGCCCAGGTCGAAAGTTTCGAGGCGATGACTTCATCGATAATATCTGGCCGTCCGCCGCGATGATCTTCCCAGGGGAAATGACGATACCAGCCGCGCCAGCGCGCTTCGAATGCGTCGGGCAAACGCTCGGCCTCTGGCGTCAGGGCGAGATAGCCGACGCTGACGACGCGAGACTCCTGCGGCGCATCGAGCAGGGTGGCCTCCGGGCTTTCGCGATCGCGGTCGCCAAAAGTGTAGAGCTGTTCGACATAGCCGAGCTGGAAGCCCGTCTGCTCCTTCACCCAGCCGCGCAAGGCGAGTTCGAACGTGCGGTGCTCAGCCGGGTCAAAGGCCCCGAAAGGCAGGGCGGTCAAACCGGCTTCCCGGCGCGTGGCCAGCACGCGCGGCTTCTCGCCGTCAAAGGCGACAATCACGACAGAGAGACCAATGATCAGGCTCATGCCGGCGCCTCGATATCGGCCAGCAGGGCGACGGTGCGAGCAATGAACTCGGCCTGCGCCGCTTCGGTCGGTTGCGGCTTCAGGTCGAGATGCACGCCGCGCGGGGGATGCCCGAAAAAGCGATCTGACTCGGCTTCGGAAAAGCCCGCCAGCTGCGTCGCCTCGAACCAGGCGCAGATATTGTCGGCCTTCTTGATCAGGCGTTTCAGGCTACCGGGGGTCTCCGCCGGCAGGCCGAAGCGGGCATGTATGGCATGGGCGAGACGCGTCTCGATATCCTTATAGCCATCACCGAGCACCGCCTTGAACGGCGAGATCATGTCGCCAATGACATATTCCGGCGCATCGTGCAGCAGCGCCAGCAGGCGCGAGCGCGGATCGATGCGCGGCTCAAGATGCACGCACAGGGCTTCGACCACGACACTGTGCTGGGCCACCGAAAAGGCATGCGCGCCCTTGGTCTGACCGTTCCAGCGCGCGACGCGGGCGAGGCCATGGGCAATGTCCTCGATCTCGACATCGACCGGTGAGGGGTCGAGCAGGTCCAGACGCCGTCCGGACAGCATGCGTTGCCAGACCCGGGCCGGCGGTTTTCGTTTAGGTGTTCGTTTCGTCATTTGCCATCTGTTTACGCAATTGTCGGCAGGGGTAAAGAAATTGGGCGCTTTTGATTACGAATTGCCGAGCAAGGGCCACATTTGACTCAGCTCTCGTTAAGAGGTGCCCGGCATATTAGGGCCATCGACGGCATAAGACCGAGGCATGGTGATGATTGAAGCAATGGTGAATTGGGCTGGCCAGGCCAGCACAGCATGGTGGGTGCTCTCCGTAGCGGTCATTGTCATTCTGGTCGAGGCGATCCGCGTCAGCAAAGACGTCCTCTGGGCCGACATGATCGAGGAAGACGAGTAGTCTTTTCGAGATTTTCTGAACGAGACTTGTGACCCTGGACGCGTGGCGGTCCGGGGTTTTTCGTATTGGTGCGACAGAGAGAAATCGAGATTGCGGATGGGCAATACCTGTCTGCAGGTTGACATTTAGTACGCATCGTATCATTTAATACGAAACGTACTATTTGGATGATGCATGCAACTCACAGCGCTCGGATACGCATTGATCGGCCTGGTTCTTGGCGAGCCGCGGTCTGGATACGCACTTCGCAAAGTCTTCGAGCTGACGCCGATGGGCGCGTATTCGTCCAGTCCTGGCAGCATCTATCCGGCCTTGAACAAACTGGTGAAAGCCGGACTGCTTGAACAACGCGCGCCCGCTGCGGGCGGCAAGAAAAAGTTCCACGCGACCCCGCATGGCGTGCGAGAAATGAATGACTGGCTCCGGACCCCAGTGACCCAGGAAGAGGTCGCAAAATCGATCGATCTTCCATTGTTGAAATTCGCATTCCTACCGATGGCGGAAGATGTCCGTGTCACCCGAGAGTTTCTTTCCGGTTTTGAGGCGGCGGTGAGGGCGCACATCGAGAGTCTGGAATCCTATCTCACGGGCCCTGAGGGACAGTCCTTGAGCCCGCATGGGCGACTGGCCGTCGAGAATGGCTTGCTGGGTTACAAAGCGCACGTGGATTGGGCCATGCGTGCATCGGAGGCATTTAAGTGATGAGCAGAACAGCGATCGAATTTATCCTCAAGGCTGGCGTGATCTGGGTGACGCTTCTGATTACCTCCATTCTCGGAGCGATGAGTCTCGGGCTCGGTGGCGAACCTGTTGCGGATGATGGTCCGCTGCGCGGTGACCAGGCCTTCCTGATCGTGAATGGTCTGCACGCGCTGGTTCTTTCAGCCATCGCCGTTCGTGCCAATCTGGCGGGGTGGAAACTCGGTGTATTGCTCGGAGTAACACTGTTTCTCGCCCAGTCATTCCTGCTCGTGATCGAGGCCCTGTACTTTGCCGGGAGCGTGAACGCACCGATGAAGGAGTTGCGCGATGGGAGCGTGCTCACCTTGATGGGCGCTATTGGGGTCGTGCTCGTGGCGTCTTTGTTCTGGCGCCGCGCGCGCGCAACTGATCATTCCGAACTGCGCATAAGCCGATTGGTGTTACCCGTTGCTGCGGTCGCGATCCTATACGTCTTCAGCTATTTCACCGCGGGATATTTTATCGCCTGGGCGGTCCCCGAGGTGCGAGCCTATTACGGCGAGGGAATTGAGATCGAGCTGGTTCCCTTGCTGGCATTTCAAGTATTCAGAGGCGCTCTTTGGGCGCTGCTGGCACTCGCACTCGTGCGTAGCATGCGAGGCGGAGCCGTCCTGACGGCGATCATTGTTGGGGCCGCTTTCTCCGTTTTGGCATCAGCACAATTGCTTTACCCGAACCCGTTCATGCCGTGGGCTGTGCGACTGCCTCATCTGATCGAAGTTGGCATTTCCAACTTCCTGTTCGGTGCGATCGCCGCGCTGATCTTGCGACGCAGCGCTTGAGGCTCATCTTGAGCGAAGCCTGCCCTCGACGCGATCGGGGGTCGAAGGACGAGGCGGGCTCACGCAACTTTCGGGAAGCACGGCCCTCAATCCTTCGACTTCGCTCAGGATGAGGGCCTTATGGTCTGGTCTGACCGCGTGTTCCGGCCCCCCTTCAGGCGCTCCCCACGGAATTTTCCGTGGGGTCCAGCACGAGATTTTGCCGCAAGGATCGGGAAAGATGTCATCGCTCCCGATCTTCGCAGCACGCTCGGGTGACGGACTGCCCAGACCAGGGTGGGCACAGCGTGGACGTAACTGCGGTCAACCGCTGCTGACCCGGAGCCGATGTCTGCTCTCGGCGTCAAAGCGGACGTAAGCGAGCGTCTTAAAACGCCCTAAACCGGTCGCTGACGGTAACACCGTCAGATGTAAGGCTTTGCATTTTTTCGACTTTGTTCCATGGTCCCTTAAGAACGAGATTGGGGGCAAGAATGCTGCTTCGCCGCGTTACAAAACACGTTAAAGACCAGAACTGGTTCGCCGTCGGAATCGATTTCGTCATCGTCGTGATTGGTGTCTTCATCGGTATTCAAGTCGCCAACTGGAATGACGCGCAAGGTGATCGCCAACGCGAAACTCTCATTCTTCAGAATATTGCGAATGACCTCCGATCCGACATTGCCAGTTATGAGACCGCATTGGATGGCGCGTATGGAAAAATTACGGTTATTAGCTACACTTTGGAGACCGCGTCCGTCCAGAATGATAGAAATTTAAACTTTTTTTCCGGGATCGATGACGTCGAGTACGAGGAATTCGTGGAAGCTTATTTTGGCGACCGTACTAAGGAATTCGATGACGCCGTCCAGACTTTGGATGGCGAGTTATGGGGATACTCCGTTCTTGTAGGTAATGCACAGCCTAGCACAACCGCATTTGACGCATTGGTGAGTGGCGGGGAGCTGGGTTTGCTCCAGGACGAGGGGCTTGTGCGAGACTTGCAAAATTATCGTTATCTCACGGGTTCATTGGTCAAAGCGCAAGATGTCTCGTTTCGACCCGCTCGGGATCGCGCGATAGACGTTGGGATAGAGCACGGCCTGTCTCCATACTATGGTTTAGAGAAGGCAGAATTTTTAAATTTAGTTGCGGAGAGTCCATCACTCATCGCCACCCTGCGCACTCAACTTGGTTGGGGGCAAGGACATTTGACGATGCTCGGCGGCGCTCACAACAGCGCCACATCATTGCTTGAGCAAATAGAATTGCAATTAGGCGTCACTGAGAACGATGATACTTAGTTCGCTCGGCAATCTTGCGAGCCGAATTGACCGCGAATGCGGCGCTAACCGAGAGTCTTAAATTCGCCCCTAGTAAGACACTCGTGTTATGTCAGCTTCTGACCCAATACTGACGTCCTCAACAACGCCACCCCAAAGAAAAAAACCCGGCGCCTGACAGCACCGGGTTTCAAGTCAAATTCGGGGGGAAGTGTGCCTAGGCGGCGACGGCTTCCTTTTTCGGTTTCGGGTCGCGCAGGACATAGCCGCGGCCCCAGACCGTTTCGATATAGTGTTCGCCGCCTGTCGCCTGCTGCAATTTCTTGCGCAGCTTACAGATGAACACGTCGATGATTTTGAGTTCCGGCTCGTCCATACCGCCATACAGGTGGTTGAGGAACATTTCCTTGGTCAGGGTCGTGCCCTTGCGCAGGGAAAGCAGCTCGAACATCTGGTATTCTTTGCCGGTCAGATGAACGCGCTCTTCGTCGACTTCGACGGTCTTGGCATCCAGGTTGACCAGGATCTCGCCGGTGCGGATGACGCTTTCGGCGTGGCCTTTCGAGCGACGAACGATGGCGGTGATCCGCGCAATCAGCTCGTCCTTGTTGAATGGCTTGGTGAGATAATCGTCGGCGCCATAGCCGAGCGTTTTCACTTTCGCCTCAATGTCCGGGTTACCAGACAGGATCAGGACCGGTGTGTTTACACGGGCCATGCGGAGCTGTTTCAGCACGTCATACCCAGAAATATCCGGCAGAGACAGGTCGAGAATGATGATGTCATACTCGTAGACTTTGCCTAGATCGACGCCCTCTTCACCAAGGTCCGTCGTATAGATGTTAAAGCCAGCCGCTTTCAGCATCAGCTCGATGCTGCGCGCGACGGCATTATCATCCTCGATTAGTAAGACTCTCATATTCAGCTCCCCGAATCAGTCTATTAGCTTTGTACCGCTATCGTTAACCATTGTGAATCTAGGTAATGAAAGTAACCGAAGATTTAACAATCGGATTCGAAACGACAATTTTATTCACACCTCTTAAGCATGCAGGTCTTGCCCAGTCCGCCCGAGAAGCGTGTGAGCAATGGCGATTACGTCCTGAATTGGCTGTGAGGACGCGTTAGTTGAAATTAACGTTCGTTGGCTGCGGATCGCTTCTCTGACCGCATCATCGCGCATGATGGTTCCGGCCAGATGCGGGCGGAAACCTAGGAAAGTCTGGCAGGCCTGCGCCACCGCGGAATACGTGCTCTGACCGGCGGCCCGGGTTTCGCACTGATTGATCGCGATGGTCTGTTCGACACTCGGGGCATAGCCCTTGAGGACTTTGATGAAAGCATAGGCATCGGTCATCGAGGTTGGCTCGTCGGTAATCACCATGAGCACCTTGTCGGCGGCGCGCGCCAAACGCATGCAATTGGCTTCGATGCCGGCGCCGAGATCGAGGATGACCTGGTCATATTGCAGGGCGAGGGCGGACAGACCGGCAGCGAGACGAGCGACTTCTTCTGAAGACAGCTCGGCAAGGGCGCCAGATCCGGACCGGCCCGGCAGGACATCAAATCCGCCTTGCGCAGATCCGCCATCAACCGGCGTGACCGCATCTTCCAGCTCGACCCAGCCAGCGATGACCGCGGCGAGATCGGTCTCCGGGGCGATGCCGAGCTGAACATCTACGTTTGCGAGGCCAAGGTCGCCATCGACCAGCAGCGTGCGCTTCCCGGCCTGGGCCATGGCGCTCGCCAGGGTGATCGACATGAAAGTCTTGCCGACGCCGCCTTTGCCCGACCCGACCGCGATAATGGAGGCAGGCTCCACGCGCCTCGGCGGACGTTGGTTGGGGCGTTCCTGTGATTTGGGGAGGAGGAAGCTCATTACGCGGCTCCTTTAAGAGCAACATGGGCAGGTGCGTCTTCTGTCAGCAACTGCGCCAGTCGTGTTGGCGTCGCGGGGACCAGTCCACCGCCGATAAACGGTGTGATGGCAAGGTGAGAAAAGGCGATTTTCGCGGAGATCAGGGCCGAGACTATCCCGCCTCTTCGCCTTGTAACGTCCAGCTTGGTGACGATAGCCCGGCGAACGCCGCAGCGGGCAAAGGCCCGTGCCGCTTCGCTGAGATCTTCCGGGTGGCCTTCAGCGCTGATGACCAGAACCGGTTCGGCATCAATCACAGCCAGCAGATCCTGCAGGCTGGCCATGTCATCCTGATCGAACGGGATGATCGCCGGCATATCAATGACACAGCGCTGCCCGGCTTTCTGGATGGTGGAAAGCAGTTTGAACAGATCGTCCGGATTTGTCACCGAGCGGATCTGATCCTGTTCCTTTTCCAGATAGGCGGCGAGCTGAGCACCGCCGGCAGTGAGGTCCAGGTCAGCTGCGACGGGAAGCAATTCTGCTTTCGCCACAGAGGCCCGGCGGGTGAGTTTTGCTGCCGTCGCTGTGCGACCATGTCCCGGTGCGCCGACCAGGACGATATTTCGATGCGGGGCAGGCGGGATCGGATCGCAGGAAATCGTGCTTTCCAGGCCTGCCGCGATGGCCGAGCTTGGTTCGGTGCCTTCAAAACCGGTGGTCATGCCGGCATCCGCGATTCGGTCAGCAAAACGTTGCGGCGCGCCATGCCAGAGCAGGGCGTCGCGCACGCGATTGCGCACCGGACTTTCAACCAATCGCGGAGACGGGGTCGCGCCGAGACGGGTCAGGATGCGAGATTCACTCGGAACCATGCCACCGCCCATTTTGTCCGTAGCAGCCCGAACTTCCACACCTCCAGGAACTTCGCGTTCGGACAGGATGATCGCATCATCCCCCATCTCCGCGAAGATCATTGCCTTTGCAGCCTCGAGGGACTCAGCGGCAAACATCTTCATTCGCATACGGCACACTCCACTCTAGTGCAGGCGAGTGTTGAGGCGAAATGGTTAACAGAATCTGTTGATTTGTTAGTTTTTCACAGAAGATGCCGGATTGTGGATAAGTTTACACGTGCGGGGGGCGTCTCGGGTCGTTCTACCTCCGTGCGCCCGGAGGGCTGAGCTTTCAGCCAACGCTCTGCCCAGCCCGGTCTGGGCAATCCATCACGCTATGTTGCCGCGGTGATCGAGAGGGGTGCGTTGTCTCTCCCGGTCATCGGCGAGAAAATTCGTGCTGGACCCCACGGACCATGCAGTGGGGAGCGCTAGACGGTAATGCGTCGCACGAAATTCAAATCCGGTCTTATTCGGCTGGCTGCAATGTGGACGCACCGGGCGCCGCAGTGTCCTCTTCGTCAGAGTTGTCCTCAACCCGAAACACATCTTTCTGATTGGGCAGGAAGGGCGCGATGTACAGGCCAGCGACCGTCATCGGGTAATCAGGTGCTGTGCCGATGCCGATATTGTCGTGCGGGCGTTCGTCGCGCGGATTGTGAAAGGTCCCGAACAGGATGTCATAGATGATCAGCTCGCCGCCATAATTGGAGTCGCCAATGCCCTTGTCGGGATAGTGGTGATAGCGGTGATTGTCGCCGATCGAGAAGATATACTCCCACCAGCCGAGATTGAGATCGATATTGGAATGCTGGAAGATACCGATGCTGAGCTGCAGGATCACCGCAACCAGGGCAATTTCAGCGGACGGCTGCACCAGTGCCAGTGGAATGGCGTAGAATATGGCCTGGCTGAGAATTTCCAGCGGATGCGCGCGGATGCCGTTCAGCCAATACAGGCGCTCGACCGAATGGTGCGCCGCGTGGATACGCCACAGCGCCGGGATCTCGTGCAAGGCGCGGTGGAACCAGTAGCGGAAGAAATCCTTGATCAGAATGAACAAGGCGACCTGGATCACCGGGTTCCAGTGATCCGGCCAGAGATTGTGTCCATAGGGCTCAAGCGCTTCGACCATGCCGATGATGAAGAGCGCGCTGACGATCAGACCGGAGATGCCGCTCCAGAACGCGCCGGAAAAATACATGATAATGTCGACGGCGGTATCATTGCCGCCTTCCAGCCATTTGCGGCTATACGGCATCAGGCGCTCAAACGGGGCGCAATAGAGCCCGTAAATGATCGGTAAGAGCACAAAGCCCACCAGCGTCAGGCTGGTGATCCCGTTCTCGACCAGCTTCAGCCCGACAAAGACCGACAGGACCAGCGTGAACGGAAACAGTGTGCTTGACAGGATCTTGCGCAGCAGCGTGCCTTCGAGCTTGTAGGACCAGCTGTCCAGGTGGCGCCAGAACCAGCGGGTCGGTTTGACCAGGATCCATTGCAGAACGAATTCCAGGGCGTGCAGCGGCGCGCCCAGCCAGGTCTCGAGAAAACGCGCAATACGTGCCTGTTCCGGCATCCGGCGATTGCCTGAGTTTTGGGTGTCCGTCGTGGCCATGATCAGTCTCTCAGTCCTGGGCAAGAATTAAATGAACACGTTCAAATAATATCCTGTTCCAATCCTGTCAACACGAAATCGGGCCTGTGGAAATCTGTTCGTCCCGGACGTGATCCGGGACGTTATGCGGTAGGGATGGCGGAAAGCTCGAGAGATCCCGGATCAAGTTCGGGACGCGCAAAACTCGATTTTGAAGGGTTTATGCGAAGCCTTGCGAGCGCCCGTCGACAATCTCGCTCAGCGTCACACCAAGCTGGCCATCGGCAACGACCAGGCGACCGCGGGCCATCAGGCGGTCAGACACATAAATGTCGACCAGGTCTGTCATGCTGTTTTCCAGAGCGACGATTTCGCCTTCCGACAGGGACATCAATTCCTCAACCGGTACGCGCGCTTCGCCCAGCACGACGTCGACCTTTACCGGGGCGTCCATGAGGCTGTCTTCGAGGGCGCGGTTGACGGTCATGAGGTCTCAATCATTGTGGGCGTGAAGTGTCAGATTGGCGGTGAATGGTTGCCGAGTGGTGAACGCTGGCGACTTAGGTGCCAAATAAGTCGCCTTGCCCCTCAATCACAACTGCGGCGAGGCGGCGCACGCGCTCTAGCGCATCGGCGCGGTCGGTTTCATCAATCGCGGCCTGTTCCAGATGCGCTGCGAGATCGACGATGCCAGCCAGGACTTTCTTGAGTTCACCGGAGGCCTGCGCGAGCTTTTCAGCCTCTGCAGCGAGGGCATCATTGCGGGCAATCGAAGCGCCGCTCGCCTGCGCGTCGCTGAGCAGCAGAGCAAGATCATGTGTTGTCATGTTCACCGTCTCGACGGGCGTCGGCGCTGGCGCGCTGAAATCGCTGGCGAAGGGATAAGGCTCTATCTTCTCGACGCGGCGCTTCATTCGACCAACTCGTCTTCAGCACTGTGTGTCAGGATATCGCCGCGCTTCACCAGGGCACGCGCAATCTCAATGATCTCGCTGCGGGCGGCATCAATTTCGCTGCGGCGGATCGGACCTGCGGCCTCAATCTCGTCGCGCAGCAGGTCGCCAGCGCGTTGGGTGATATTGGCGAAGAAGGCGTCGGCAACGGATTCCGGCGCGCGTTTTAGCGCGATGGTCAGCACGGCGCGGTCCACATTTCCGAGAATGGTCTGCAGGCTGGCGGCGTCGAGATTTGCGAGATCCTCAAACGTGAACATGAAAGCGCGGATCTTCTCGCCAGATCCCGGTTCCGCTGTATCGAGCGAAGACAGGAGCGATTTTTCGGATTTGCTGTCGAGGCGATCGAAAATCCGGGCAACATGTTCATGACCACCGCCTTGCGACCGGCGCGGATGGGCCTGGTCAAGCCGCGCTTCCAGAGCGAGTGCCAGGCCTTTCAGCGCCGAAGCATGCACTTCGCCAAGGCTGAGCATGCGTTTCAGGGCTTCGGTCGCCAGCGCGCGGGGCAGGGCGCGCACGGCTTGCGCCGCCGGGTCGGGTGCGAGACGAGACAGGGTGAGCGCGATCACTTGCGGGCTTTCATCCTGGATCAGGCTGGCAATCAGAGCGCCATCGCATTGTGAAAGGCGCTCCCAGATGGTGTTCGGTTGCTTGTTCTGAGTTGGTGCGGCGGTCGCCATTGAGGCGACATAGGATTCCACGGCGCGCTGCTCGGCGACCGCATCTTCCGGCAGAGCCTGCATGGCCTGGCTGAGCGTCTCGGCCTCTTGAGGCGAGAGCTGCGACCACACGGCAGAGGCGCGCGCCCCCAAGGCGCGCATCAGCAATGCGCTGCGCTGCAGGCCGGATTTCATGGGTGTGGATGAGCGCGCAGGAAGGGTCATCTATTCCTCCGCATAAGACAGCCAGTCGCGGACGAGACTGGCTGTTTCATTGGGGTTTGATTCCGCCAGCTTGGCTGCGTCATTGAGGTCAGCGTCCATGCTTGTTGGCGGGGCAGGGAGGCGGGCCGGCTGCACCACTGGCGGCGCGCGGCGCGGCGCTGGCTCGGGCGTTTCCGTACGGGCTGGGGCAGATGGCGCCCCGACAAGGCTGGCGAACAACATGGCGCAGAGCAGGCCAAGTCCGGTCAGTTCAGCAATCTCGAGCGCGGTCAGCGAGCCACCGACGCCGCGCGCAAACGGGAACTGGGTCAAGGTCAGGGTGTCGCTGGCAGGATCAAAACCAAGCGAAGCGATGAGGATGCTCTCGATCTGAGTGCGTGGGGCGCGCAGATCACTGCCCATCTCACCGTCAATCATCACCAGGACGGTGCGATCAACGCGGCCAGTGACAGAGACACGAACTTTTTCAGCCCCGGTAATCGGTTCCAGCAGATAGGTCAGTTCGCGCTCAAGCGCGCTGCCGACCGGGTCAGATTTCACACCGCCGAACAGATCATAGGCCCGAAACGATAAAAGCCCGGCTGCGAGAATAAGCGCAGCCAGGGCGATGAGACGCGGATAAGGCGATTGGGTTTTCGCGCTCATAAAGACACCTTTGCCCGGCGCAGATGCGGGCATACCCGTTTCTTTTACGGGCGGCGTCGTAAACGGCGCTTTAACACCGGCCTTGTTGCCGCAAACTGATTACATCCGAGATGCAATCAATTCAGGGCATTAGGCGCGGTATTGTTGCAGCCGTGTTGTGCGCAGGCCTTTGCGGCCGTGCCGAGAGTAAAGGGCCCGCCAGCCGGAGAATTCTTCTTCGCTGAGATCGTAACGCCGAAGCGCTTCTTCCTCAGAAAGCAAACCACCGGTTACGGCAGCCACGACTTCTGCTTTTCGGCGAGTCACCCAGCGGGTAATGCCAGGCTTAGGCAGGTCTGAAAGTGTCAGCGGGCGACCATCCGGGCCTTTCACGCTGAGCGATTGTGCATTCTGCGCCATTTCTTCCACCATCTTCTGTTGGTTTCACAAGCCACTTCTGTGGCCATGGCGCGGTTATACAGGGCCCGAATTAAATCCGGTTTCAAACCGATCGATGAATTTTCCTGAAAATTGCACACAACCCGGCGGGACGCGTTAGGACGCTGTTTGCAAACCTGTCCCGATTTGGTTCAGCCAATGGTGACAACAGGTTCAGGCGCGCGCCGGATTATCGGCGCGGCGCGTGATACATATTGGTTGTGGCTTGGCTTACGCGAATTGCGGGGCGATCTTGAGATTTTTCACCCAGCCCAGTTTCTCGTAAATCAGCAGCATGGTGCCGTTATAATCTACGATACGGTTCCACAGGCCTTTGCGTGGACGATGCAGCGCGCTGACCGGCTGGTCATGGTGATGATCGTGGAAGGCTTCGCCGCCCGTCAGGAGCCCGATCAGGTGGTCGGCCCAGACCGGCGTCTTCAAGTGCCCGAGCACGTTGATGCCATAGGTCGTGGCGTGAAACTGGATGGCCCGGCCGATCACGAAACAGGCATGGCAGATCGCAGTCAGCACCAGCGAGCCGCCCGCCGCCCAGACGATGAGATAGATAGCGCCCGGAATGAGCAGATGCAGGACCAGCGAGAGCGAATTGTAGAGGCGGTCCATCCAGACAATGATCGGATGCTGCTTCAGCCATAGCGCCATCGGGCGGGCCATGTCCTTGGTGTCGCGCCACAGGATCCAGCCGACCCAGGCCCAGCGTTTCGACTCAAACGGGTTGTGCGGATCGCCCGGCTTGTCAGAGAAGCGGTGATGCTGGCTGTGATAATTGACCCAGTCGCGAACCGTGCCCTGCATGGCAATCATCAGGTTCAGCATGGTAATCACCTGGCCAGGCGCTTTCAGCTCGCCAGCGCGATGCTGCATGATCCGGTGCAATGGTCCGATCCCGGCATTGCAGATAAAAATCGAGGCCCCGACAATGCCAATCCCGAGCGGCAGATAATACCAGCGGAGCGTGAGTCCGGACAGGCTGAGGCCCAGCACGATCATCGTGATCAGCATTGCCAGCCCGAGGGCTGGGTACAGGAAGGCCGAGAAGAAACTCGCGAAGTTGAACGTTTTCCAGGTTTTGGGAATCGCAATCGAGCGAGGGATCATTCTGAAGGCCTCCGGGTCTATGTAGTGAACACTATGCATCTGCGTCGTGTTACCAGGAAGTTAAGACCCGATCCTGGCCCGCGAAAGAGCAGGATGTCGCAATTCACTGCAATATTGAAAAGTGTGACGGGAGAGTCACGTTTTTTGCGCCTCTCCCGCCTGTCTGGACTAGCGATTGTCGAATTCCGGGCGCACCAGTTCCAGTCCGCGGCGGGTGATGCGGTAAGGCTGACCCTGTTTTGAGGCGATGGCCTTGCGGCGTTTCAGCTTGCGAAACAGGAACAGGTCGAGACCTGGCGCGCGCCAGCCTTCGCGATTGATACAGGTGACGCGTTCGATCTTGCGGCCCTCGCCGCGCTCGATTTCAATCCGCCCGCCTTGCGCGAGCAGGTGCAGGATGCGCTGTTCGGCGCGTGAAATATCCATGTTGTGAATGTCCGATAGTGCGCAGTTTGCGCGCAGTGAAACAGGCCGATCCAGACAAATGGATCAGAGCTCAGGCTGTTTCTGGCCCCATCTCGCGTTTTGGTAGTGCGGTCGGGGCCCTTACCGGGTCTCGGACAAAGTGAACATAAAGTCTCCGTTGAGCGCGCTGTTTAGGAAAAACTTGCCAGCCACGTCAAGTCCAGCCTAGCGTTCTTTCAAAATTGCTGGAGGCAATAATATGAGCAAGATGAATGACATGCTGTCCGGACTTCGCCGGATCGTTACCGCCAATGACGAAAATGGAAAGTCGCACATCATGTTTGATGGCGGCCCGGCGGACGAGTTCAGAACGGGCGATCTCGGTGGCCTGCTCGAGATCTGGCACGATGAGGTGTCAGGCCCGCTCGACCCGGCGCCGTGTGAGGACAAAGGCGCCGGCACGCCGGTCCTGTCGCCGGACAAGGGCAAGGTGAAAATTCGCTGGTTCACGTCCGGCCCGACCCCGGAGGGGGCGCCCCCGGAAATGATTGCCGACCTGACCCGCCAGGCTTTCGTCGCGATTGGCGCCGGAGATCACCAGCCGGACACCAGCAAGCACCCGGCCATGCACACGACACATACGCTGGATGCGATCATTCTGGTCAAAGGGCATGTTCGCCTGATCCTCGACAAGGAAGAAACGGTGATTGGACCCGGCGACGTTGTTGTCCAGCGCGCGACCAATCATGCCTGGGCTGTCGAGGGCGATGAGCCGGCTCTATTCGTGGCTGTGCTTGTCGACCGAAGCTGAGGTCTTGCCCGCAGCGAGCTTGGCGTTCCAGGTCTCACAGCCGAGCTTGCCGCGGCAATCTCCGCGCACTTCCAGCGAAGCATGGCTGACGCCAAAGCCTTTTTGATCTGCCGTGCTGATCAGGCTGACAACAGCATCATTGGCCGAGATTTCCTCGGCCTGTCCGCATTTCTCGCAGACGAAAAAGGCCAGCGGCACATCACTCGGCCCGAGATCGAGCGCGAGATAGGCATTGAGACTTTCGACCCGCGAGACGAAGCCTAGAGAGACCAGGAAATCGAGGGCACGATAAGCGGTCGGCGGCGACACCGAACCAACACCTTCCAGCGAGGCCAGCACTTCATAGGCTGTCATCGGGCGCTGCGCATCAAGCAGGACATTGAGCACATGCTTGCGGATCGCGGTCAGGCTCTTGCCTGACAGCTGGGCTTCATCGGCCGCAGCCTGAATCAGCTCTTCCCGGCTGGGCTTCTTGGCATCAGGTTGCCGCCAGCGTCTGCGATGCAGACGGCGTTTGCCGGTGGCGGGCGTACGGGTGCGTAGTCGTGTCATAGTATGACGTATATGCCGATCAGAAGTATCCGTCGAGTTAAAACCGGACTTGGCCGATCTTGGTCTTGCCTGGGATTGTCCCGATTGTCATAGGAAGAGTCGCACTCGGCGTACGTGAAAGGCTCGCTCATGTCCGATGAAATACCCGCCTGGATCGCCAAGGACAGTCTCGATATCGGCCTGTTCACCAATCAGCTGGAGCCGATGCTGCGCTTCTGGCAGGACGAGGTCGGGCTGCCATTTGATCATATGCTGCCTGTGGGCGGTGGTGTGCGGCAGCATCGCCATGACTTCAACGGTGCGGTGCTCAAGCTCAATCATGCCCGCGATCCGCTTGCTCCGGCCTCGTATGGCGGGTTTCAGCGCCTGATCATCGCCCAGGAAGGGCGCACCCAAACGCGCGACCTCGAGGACCCGGACTGCAATCGCGTGCAGCTTGTCTCCAGAGGTGAGGCGGGGATCGAGCATTGGGCAATCGAGGTTGCGGCCCGCGATGCTGAGTCCTTTCTCGGCCACTATCATCACAGCCTCGGCCTGCCGCGTGTCCAGGGCCAGCTCGCCGTGCGGTGCGGTCGCAGCCTGATCATCGGCCTCGTGCGCCCGGACATAGCGGACGACACCGATAGTGACGATCTGCGCCGGACCGGGTTTCGCTACACGACGATCCAGGTCGACAAAGTCGACTCTGTTCATGCTGGCGCGGTCGAACGCGGCGCGCAGGAGGCGGCGGCGCCGCAAACGCTCGGCAAGACGGCGCGCATCTCATTCCTGAAAGACGCGCACGGCAACTGGATGGAATTGTCCCAGCGCGCCTCGATCACCGGGTCACTCGACCCGGGTTGAGGGCGGAGGGCTTACTGCGCGGCGTTGCGCTTCAGGATCAGCGGCGCAGTAAAGGCGAGGACCACGCAGGCGCCGGCACACCAGGCGCTGAGATAGATCATCTGGGTCGGCAGCGATGTGCCGCGATCGATGAGATAACCCGTCAGGCCTGGGCCAATCGCCGTCGCCGCGACGCTCGCCGCAACCGCGATTGAACGCACCGAGCCGAGATTCCGGACGCCATACACTTCGGGCCACAGCGCCCCGAGCAGGGTGGCGGTGAACCCGTAACTCAACCCGACCAGGAACATGAAGGCATAGATCCCCCAGAGCGGCGTCAGCAATCCGACAGCAAGACTGGCCAGGCATAGCGGGATCAGGAAGAAGGGCAGCAGGCGGATGGCGCCGAACCGGTCAATCAAGGCGCCGCTGACCAGGGAAAAGGTCACGGTCGTAATCGCCATGATCGGAAAAGCCGCGGCAAAGGCCAGCGCATTGTACCCGCGCAGTTCGATCAGATAGTCCTGATGAAAGAAGATGGTCGTGCCGATAAAAGGCGGTGCCAGGACGCCGGTGAGCAAGGCGTAGAAGATCGGATCGGAGGCCACCTGCGCCACCGTCATGTCGGGGCCCAGTCGCGCGCTCGCCAGCGCCGGATCGGAACTTTGCGGAGCCCGTTCCTCGCGCCAGAGATGGAGCACCATTGGCAGCGCGAACACGACCAGAAGACCGGCTCCGATCATCCAGCCGGCCTGCCATCCGAGCGTGACCGCGACGATCGTGAACGAAATCGGCAGTAAGGCCTCGCCGGTCTGGTGTCCTGGAACAATCAGTGAGGTCGCCCGGCCGCGATTGGCGACATACCAGCGCCCGATCTCGGTATAGGCGGTATGGGTCATCATGCCTTGTCCGAACAGGCGCAGCGCAAAGATGGCGGCGACCAGGAGGATCAGGCTCGGCGCGAAGGCGATGGCCAGGCAGGCCAGGGCAAGGGACGGGATGACAAAGCGTGCCACCTTCCAGCCAGGCATGTGATCGAGCACCCGTCCGAGGAAGGGCAGGGTCAGCGCGCTGCCAATCGTCGCGATCATATAGATGCCGCCAAACTCGCCATCGGTCAGATCGAACTTGTCGCGCAATTCCTCGCCAGACAGGCCGATGAAGAAAGTCTGCCCGAAGGATGAGAAGAAGGTCAGCAGGAACCCGCCGGATATCCATCGAGCATTGTCACGCAGAAAGCTGATCATAGCCGGGCTATGCTTGAATTCCGTTGAGATGGAAAGCGCCGTGTAGGCGGATCAGGTCTCGAACAGGTCGAGGACCTTGTCGAGATTGTCCGCGAAGGCGGCCATGTCCTTGGCGTCGATCCGGGCATCAAGATCGGCATTGATGGCGCCAAATGTCGTGCGGGTGATGCGCAAGGCCTCCGTCCCGGCATCGGTGATGCGCAGCTCGAACGCGCGGGAATCCTTTTGCGACCGGCTCTTGGTGATCAGTCCGGACTTGACCAGGCGCCCCGCCATGGCGGTGATCGCGCTCTCTCTTTGTGACAGCGTCTCGGCGACATATTTCTGACTGACTGGCCCGTCTTCAGCAATGATGTTGAGGACCGCTGCCTGCGCCGTGGTCAGGCCGCAATCGCGCATCAGCGCTGCGTCAGCCTCGGTCTTGAGGCGGTGGGCCGCGCGCTGCAGCCGGAAATAGATCCGCGTTTTCGAAGCCGACATGTCGCATTCTCCTGCCTTGACGTGCGCGCGATTTTGAAAATACTACACTAGTGAAGTAAATTAGAAAATGGAGCGAGCGCATGGGTTCGATAGACGTCTGGGCACAAATGACAACAGAGCGGATGGCAGCCGCGCCGTGGCTCGCCACTTTGCTGCGCTGGACAGGGCAAGGCGACAAGGGGGCGGTGCCGACACCAGAGACGACCCTGGCGGCGATGGATGCGGCCGGTGTCGATATCACGCTCCTCTCGGCCTGGCATGGGCCGCAGGGGTCCCTGATCAGCAATGAGGAAGTGGATGCGCAGATCTCTGCGGCGCCGGAGCGGTTTCGCGGTCTGGCCACGGTCGACCTGACCGATCCGATGCAGGCCGTTCGCGAGATCCGGCGCTGGGTCGATGGCGAGCGATTTGTCGGCGTCCGCATTGTTCCCTGGCTCTGGGACCTGCCGCCCAATGATCGGCGCTATTATCCCGTCTACGCTGCCTGTATCGATGCGGGCGTGCCGTTCTGCACACAGATTGGCCATACCGGACCTCTGAAGCGCTCGGAAACCGGGCGCCTCATTCCCTACCTGGAAGACGTCTTGCTCGATTTCCCAGAGCTCAAGATTGTCGGCGGCCATGTCGGGTTTCCATGGATTGACGAACTGATCTCGCTGACCATCAAGTTCCCGAATTTCTATGTCGATACGTCCGCCTATGCCGTGCATCGCCTGCCGACGGACTTCATCGCGTTCATGAAAGGTATTGGATCGAGCCGGGTCATGTTCGGCACCAACTGGCCGATGCTCTCGCCGGGGCGGTGCCTGAAACAGCTCGATGCCCTGGGCCTGACCGATGACCAGCGCGAGGCGTTCCTGTCCGGCAATGCGCGGCGCGTGTTCAATCTATAGGTTCCGATTTCTCAGCCCCCAAATCCAAAGAGTCAGAAAAATATTTGACTTGGAACGAAAGGAAACATAAAGAGAACAAAATGTGATCAAACTCACGCGTAGAGGGCTGACATGGGCGCGATATCGACGACATCTGACGTGCTGGATCAGGCCTTGCGGGGCGCCGGGCTGGAAGAGGCATTTGATGATCGCGGGATTGCGCATGAGGATTGCCCGGGCTGCGGCGCGGTCCGCGGCCTGAAACTCTCGCTCGGGCGCGGCCGCGTCCATTGCAGCGCCTGTGGCAGTGAAGGTCCGTTGCTTGCCTATCTGCGTGAAAAGGTCGAGGCCGGCGACTGGAATCACGAGCCGTATGCGGAAGCCGAAATCATCCCGATCGAGCCGCGATCCCGCCCCGCCAATGATCATGAATCAGCAGAAATACCAGCGGCGCGCGCGCCGGTACCGGTGGCGGCGCCGATGCAGGTCGAGCTGGTCGAAGAGGTCGCCCCCGAAGAACCAGAGCAATCGCCGTCAGAAGCGCTTTCAACGCCGCCGCGCCGGGGTTGGGGTGAGCGCATCATCATCTCGCTCCTGGCTTTGATTTTCCTGGGCGCTGGTCTGGCAGCGGCGGCGCTTTCAGGCTTTGCCAATTTCCAGGCCTTCAGCGCCGGCGTGCTGGACCCGACACAGGCCCGGGTCTGGGGCTGGAGCGGCGTGATTGCGTCGGTCTGCTCGTTTGGCGGGTTCACATTCTTTTGGTGGCATATGTCTGGCCGCCGGCTGGGGGAGGCGATGCGGTCGCTGGTCTTCGCGCTCGCAGGCGCGGGGACCAGCATTGCCGGCACGTCCATGTTCATGCTCAACAATGCCAATGAGCAGGACGCCCAGCTGGCCCAGTTCGAGCAGGTGCAGACGCTGCGCGAGGCCGAGATCGCTGACTGGACTCGCCAGCTACAAGGCATCCCGCCCGAGACGCGCTCCATCGAAGGCCTGGAAGCCTATATTGCCGGGGTCGAAGCGGTCGGGCGCACGCACCAGAAACCGTATCGCGACGCTCAGAATGAGCTTGGCCAGGCGCGGCGACGGGCGATGCTGGAAGACAAGATTGCAGGGACGCGAGCCGATCTGCGCCAGGCGGTGGAAGCAAGCGGGCTCACTCTCCCTGCACAAAACCTCCCCGCCTGGTTTTTTGCGCTGATGCTTGAGCTTTTTTCCTCCCAGGGCACAAGCATCGCCTTCGTCTCGCTGCTCCTGCTCTTCGGTGCTAAAGCGCAGACCGGGCCGAAACCCGGCGAACTGGACGCAGTGTGACGGGCTAGGCGGCTTTTTCGACGAACACGGTCCCGGCTGAATATCCGGCACCAAACGAACAGATCAGGCCCTTGTCGCCAGCGACCATGTCCTCGCTATGCTTGTGGAAAGCGATGATCGAGCCAGCCGAGCTGGTATTGGCATATGTGTCGAGCACGGTCGGGCTTTCATCCGGCGTGGCCTCGCGGCCCAGCACTTTAGACGCGATCAGCCGGTTCATATTGGCATTGGCCTGGTGCAGCCACATCCGCCGCAGGTCTGGCGCTTCCAGTTGGAGACGCTCGAGCTCGGCAATGATCATCCTGGCGACCATGGGCACGACTTCCTTGAACACTTTGCGGCCTTCCTGGACGAACAATTTGTCCTCGGCACCAATGCCGTCCGGGGCACAGCGATTGAGGAAGCCAAAATTGTTGCGGATATTGTTCGAGAATTGTGTCTTCAGATGCGTGCCGAGGATTTTCCAATGCGCGGCTGGCGCGATGTCCTCGGCTTCGATCAGGACGGCCGTGGCCACGTCGCCGAAAATGAAGTGGCTGTCGCGATCGGTGAAATTGAGGTGGCCGGAACAAATTTCCGGATTGACCATGAGCACGGATTTGGCGCTGCCCGAGCGGACGAAATCAGCTGCGGTCTGAATCCCGAACGTGGCCGATGAGCAGGCGACATTCATGTCAAAACCAAACCCATCAATGCCGAGCGCATCCTGAATCTCGACCGCCATGGCCGGATATCCGCGCTGCATGTTCGACGCGGCGCAGAGCACCGCGCCAACATCTTTGGGATCGCGCCCGGCCTTTTCCAGCGCCTGACGCGCTGCGTTCACGGCAATTTCCGCCAGCACCGAGATTTCTTCATTCGGGCGCTCTGGAATGTTCGGGCGCATGATGTCCGGGTCGATCACGCCAGCCTTGTCGACGACAAAGCGCGACTTGATGCCGGACGCCTTCTCGATGAATTCGACGCTGGAATGAGTCTTCGGCTCGGCCGTGCCAGCCTCGATCTCGGCGGCGTGCTCTGCATTCCACTTGTCCGCCCAGGCATTGTAACTCTCGACCAGTTCTGCATTCGAAACTGATTGCGCCGGGGTCCACAGACCGGTGGCGGAAATGACGGGTGTGATCATGTTTCCCTCACGCGCCGCAGGCGGCGCTCTGTTGCGTTCGCGGACAGTGATAGTGTCACCGGCCACGAAGGTCGAGATGCGGAGTCAGGTCAGACGTCAGGAAACCCGGCGGCCTCATCGCGCGCCGCGCGCTCGCAATCGAGACGCTCATTCGGCGTTGGCAGCTCACGGCATTCATCAATGCGGCGATCATCATACAGGTCCTGCCCGAGCGCGCAGCCGCTGAGCATCGCGCTCAGGCAAAAGATGATCAGCGTGGATTTCACGATCAGTCCTTCACGCCGGCAATCTCGCGGCCAAGCTCGCGGCGCTCGGCATCGTCTTGGCTTTGCTGATCCTTGGCGTCCTCGCGGGCGCGTTCGCGTTCCGCCTGGGCGATGGCGTCGGCGATACAGCGGTCGCGGCTGGTCGTCTGCGAGATCGACTCGCATTTGCTATAGGCGCGGTCGCGGTCAAACTCGGCATTGGTGACACAGCCCGCTGTGGCCGCGAGGATGACGGGAAGAATAAGCGCAAATTTCATCGGGCCAGCTCCTGGACTTGCTTGTGTCGAACACAGCCGACCTCATGATCATTGTAAAGCCCGCAGGCCTGCATCCAGGCATAAACGATGGTCGGGCCGACGAATTTGTGGCCGCGTTTTTTCAGCGCTTTGGAACAGGATTCTGAAATGTCGGTCTTGGTTGGGCCGTCGCGATAATTCTCAAAATGGCTGACGATCGGTTTGCCGTCGACAAAGCTCCAGCAGAAGTCCGAGAAATCCTCACCTTGATCGGTTCGGTCGAGAAAGGCGCGGGCATTGCCGATACAGGCCTCGATCTTTTTCGGACTGCGAATGATCCCCGGATTGGTCAGCGCCTTGTCGATCCGGGCCTGGTCCCAGCGCGCGATCTTTTCCGGATCGAAGCCGTCAAATTCCTCGCGCATGCTCTCGCGCTTTCGCAGGATCGTGATCCAGGACAGGCCGGCTTGCATGCCGTCCAGTTGGAGTTTTTCCCACAAGGCGCGGGCGTCATATTCCGGCACGCCCCACTCTTCGTCGTGATAGGCGCGGTAGAGCGGATCGTTGATCGGCGCCCAGGCGCAGGGTGTGTGCTCAGTCATGTGCCTTCCATCGCAGCGCGTTCAGTGGCCAGCCAAGCCGGTATCTCCAGGCTGACCGGCGTTTCATTTACGGTCACGGTTTCGCCAGCTTGCTCGGCTGAAGCGAGGCGGTCCACCCGGATCACCGCAAGGGCCTGACCCGGGGCGGCGCTGGTCACGGTGCCGATGGATAGAGGCGCATTGACTGCGTCACCGGTCTGAACAGATGTCGATGCCGTCATTTCCAGGCGCAAGGTACGCTTGCGGATCTTGCCGCGGCGGTGCATGCGGCTGACCACTTCCTGACCAACAAAGCAGCCTTTGTTCAAAGCCACGCCGCCGAGCACATCCATATTGATCTCGGCTGGAAACACTTCCGCAGCGCCGAAGTCGGTCCCTTGCTCCGGCACGGCGTGGGCGATCCGGTCAGCATGATAATCGGCGATCGTGTGCGTCTCGTCGGCCACGTCCGCTCGCGCAACAACCCGCAATCGGCCACCTGTATAACGCGGGTCGCGATAGGCGTGTTCGGCTTCCGGCGGTGTGTCCGGCGCGGCGTCGCAAGCGGCAAGGCCAGCAAACACCATGAGCTCATCAAGCTGCGCGATCTCGACCTGGCTGCGCAGGCGGAACAGTTTCAATCGCTTTGCAAAGTCGGGTGCGTGATCGCGGGCAACATCCAGGAAAACGCCATCCTCGGTACGCCAGGCAAGATAGTCCGCAATGACTTTGCCTTGCGGCGTCAACAACGCGCCATAACGGGTCTCGCCCGGGGACCAGTCAGAGGTGTCATTGGTGACCAATCGTTCCAGCAAGACGATCGTGTCAGGGCCTTGCAAGGATATGACGGTGCGGTGGGGGAGATAAATCAGAGAAGACGGCATGCCCGCGCATGTAAGCAGGCTCAGCACGCTTGTCATCCTGACAGATAAAAAAGGCCCGGCGCAATGCAGGAAAATGCGCCGGGCCTGGATCTAAGAGGTAGTGTGAGAGGGAGGGTAAATTTCTATCTCTTAGAACTTGTAACGCGCCCCGATGGTCAGGCTGGAGCCGTCAAAATCGTCTTCGACGCTGGCATTGAACAGGTTTGCACCGCCGCCAATGAATCGGCGTTCAAACTCAAGGTCGCGGATTTGGTAGTAGCGGGCTTCGCCATAGATTTCCCAGGGCGTGCCGGTGAGCCAGGTCAGACCGCCAGCAATGGTGCCGGCGAGACCACTATCATCGCCGGTGGCGACAAAATTCGGGGTCAGCGAGCCGCCGCCGGCATAAAGGATATTGGCGTCGACATTGGCGATGCCGAGGCCGCCGCCAACGAAGGGCACCACGGTCTGGTTATCGTCCCAGATAATGTCTGAGTAATTGTTGATCAGGAAGAAATCGATGCTGACATCGCCCGAGAAGGGCTGCGAGCCACTGTTGAAACTGCCGCCGCTGACATCTGCTTCGATGCGCGAATATTCAAGCTCGAGGCGGGTGTTGAAGAGGCCGAAAAATTCCCATGGCGTGTCATAGCCGACGGCGAATCCAAAGGTTGCGTCGCTGTCAAAGTCGGTCGCGATGCGGGCCGGCGCGCCGACGGTGCCGGGGGCGCCCGCGACCGGGTTCTGGACACCGGTCAGTTCCACGTCGCCGGGAAAGCCGGCCCCCACAAAGCCGGACACGTACCAGCCCTGATCATTCTGCGCCTGGGCGGTGAGGGTGGTGGCGGCCAGGGCAGCCGTGGCGAGGCAGAGCGTTTTGAGCTTAGACATGGCGGGAGGTCCTTCTGCGTGAATGTCGTTATCTGTTGCCAGCTGACCTAGACCGGAACTTTCACACGCGCATTTCACGTCTCATCACCAAGGCTCACACCAAATTGAGATCACAATTTCGGTGTCAGGGCTTGCCATGTGTCACGCGTCTTCACTGGTCGAAGACCCGCGTGTTAGGCTCGGGTCAGAGATTCGGGATGGGATCGGTGGATGGGAGCGCAAGCCGTTGAGCGAACGTAAAGGGCTGAATCGCAGACTGTTCTGGCTATATGAAGGGCACGGGCCGGCGCCTTACTATTTCCGCCTCGGACTGCTGACCTTCGACATCCTGACCATTGCCTATTTCCTGTGGGCGCCGTTTCGCGGCGATGGTGTCTCGCACCCGATTGCCGATTATGCCATCGGCGCGATAATTGGACTGGACCTTGCGGCGCGGTTCTACATCGCCCAGCCCAAGAGCAAATTCTGGAGGCGGTTCTATAACTGGGCTGACCTGATCGTCGTCATCTCTATGCTGGCGCCGCTGTTTACGCAGAACCTTGCCTTCCTGCGCTTGCTGCGCGCGGTGCGGATCATTCGCGCGTTCACATTGCTCAAGCGGCTGAAAGGCGTCTCGTCCTATCTCAAGCGACACGAGAAGATCTTCGATCGGGTGACCAACCTGATCGTCTTCGTCTT
Organism: Hyphomonadaceae bacterium; assembly: GCA_024742355.1. Lineage (GTDB taxonomy): Bacteria > Pseudomonadota > Alphaproteobacteria > Caulobacterales > Hyphomonadaceae > Henriciella. The sequence goes on from JANSYM010000003.1 coordinate 59,417, forward strand.
CCTGATGGCGGGTCTGGTCTTTGTCCTGCAAAAGGACAGCAATCCCGGCATCGAGAATTATGTCGACGCGCTCTATTTCACCGTCACCAGCCTGACCACGACCGGCTATGGCGACATCCTCATGGAAGGCATGTGGGGGCGCTTGCTGGCCGTGGTGATCATGGTCCTCGGCTTGACCCTGTTTCTCAGGCTTCTGCGCGCCATCACCCTCCCCAGCGACAAGGTTGACTATACGTGTGAGGCATGTGGTCTGACCCGGCATGATGCCGACGCGATCCACTGCAAACATTGCGGCGACATGCTGAAGATTGAAACACCCGGCCAAGGATAGTTCATGAGCGAGACCAGCCATATTCCGTTTCGGGACGTGCCTTACTTGCCGCAATTGACCGAGGTCGAGCGTCGCGATGATGGCGCCATCCTGATCCGCAATGGCCAGCCGCTGAAAGATCATCCGCCGCATATGTTGTGGCCGCTCAGATACTGGGCCGGGCAGGCGCCGGACCGCACCTGGCTGGCCCAGCGCGATCCGGTCGAGCCCGGGAAAGAGGGGTGGCAGGAAATCTCATATGCCGAGGCCTGGGACCGCGTTTGCGCATTGGCGCAGGGCTTTCTCAACGCTGGCGACGCAGCGCCGGTGATGATCCTGTCGCGCAATTCGATCGATCATGCGCTGGTCATGTATGGTGCGATGCTGGCGGGTTGCCCGGTCGTGCCCGTGACCCCGGCCTATGCCTTGCTGAGCCAGGATTTCGCGCGCCTCAATTATGTCGATCAGCTGGTCGAGCCGAAATATATCTATGTCGAGGATGGCGGCGAGTATCAGCGCGGCCTGGACGGCATGGCGGTCGGAGAGCGACTGGTACTTTATTCCCGAAGCGCGCCGTCCGGATATGCCAGCGCCTCGCTGGACACGTTCGCGGTCCCGGGCGGGAATTCAGTTACCGAAGCCTATGATCGACTGACACCCGAAACCACCGCCAAATACATGCTGACCTCCGGTTCGACCGGGGAGCCGAAGGCGGTCATCAACACGCATGGCATGATCGCTGCCAATGCCAAGATGATCCGGTCGGTCTGGGATGAGGATCGCCTCGCACAGGTCACGGGCGAGGTGCAGGTTATGTGCAGCTTCCTGCCCTGGAGCCACACATACGGGGCCAATTCCATATTGCACAATCTGACCGATTGGGGCGGCACGCTGTATATTGATTGGGGCGCCCCGACGCCGGCCCGACTGCCAGAGATGATCCGCAATCTGAAAGAGGTTTCGACGACCCAGCACACAACCGTGCCAGCGGCCTGGGCGGCGCTTGCGACCGAGTTCGAACGGGATGATGCGCTGGCCCAAACCTTCTTCAAGCGCATTTGCCTGATGTCCTATGGCGGCGCGTCGATGGGGCAGGACATATATGAGCGCATTCAGAAGGTCTCCGTACGCGTGACCGGCGAGCGCATTTCCCTGTCGGCAGGTTATGGCGCTACCGAGACTGCGCCGACGGCGAGCAATGTCCACTGGCCGAATGATACAATGGGCCTGATCGGACTGCCGCTGCCCGGAAATGTGTTCAAACTTGTGCCCGCTGGCGACAAGAAGGAGTTGCGGGTCAAAGGCGTGAACGTGACGCCGGGCTATCATCGCAATGCGGACAAGACCCGCGCCGCCTTTGATGAAGAAGGCTTCTATCGCCTTGGCGATGCGGTACGGTTCGTTGACCCGGATGACCCGAACAAAGGGCTCGCCTTTGATGGTCGCACAGCCGAAGAGTTTAAACTCGCGAACGGGACCTGGGTGTCAGCCGGAAAGCTCAGGGTGCAGGCGGTACAGGCCGTCGACGGAGCGTTGGCGGATGTTGTGGTGTGCGGCCTCAATCGCGATGCGGTTTGCTTGCTCGGCTTCGTCAACGAGACGTTCTGCCACCGGCTGACCGGCGAGAATCTGCCAATGGATCAGTTGATCGAGCATCCGACGGTCATCGAAGCGGTGCGCAGCGGACTCGAAAAGCACAATGCCCAACACCCGAACGCCGCGAGCCGCATTGCCAAAGTCATCCTGCAACCGACCCCACCACAAGCCGATGCCGGAGAGATCACCGAAAAAGGCTATATCAACCAGAACAAGGCGCAGACATTGCGCCAGGGCGACGTTGAGGCATTGTACAGCGACGGTATAACATCCCGGCTGATCGCCCTATAAATATTGAATATCAGTATTGCCGTGTCACCACGTTGCATGACTTGAATTTGCTGCCGCCACGTTAGATATTGCGGCGGCAAGAACATCGAACTATGTCTCTTGCAGCCATATCCCCTTTGTGGCTTGTCTGCGGACCTCGACAGGACGATAGATCGTTTCGTGCGATCGGTCGTCCTGTCTTGATTCAGGCCTGTATTTTCTCTGACGCCCGGTTAAAACCACGACACATCAAGCAGGACCGAAGAACAAATGGATGACCCGCAAACCGACACTCTGACCGGCGCAGAAGCGCTGGTTTCCACGCTCGCCAATAATGGCGTGACCGCGTGTTTCGCAAATCCCGGAACATCGGAGATGCACTTGGTCACTGCGCTAGATGGTGAGCCACGCATACGATCGGTCCTGTGTCTGTTCGAAGGCGTCGCAACCGGCGCCGCAGATGGCTACGCCCGGATTTCCGGCACGCCGGCAATGACACTCTTGCACCTCGGCGCGGGATATATGAATGCCGGCGCCAACATCCATAATGCCGGGCGTGCCAATACGCCTATGGTGAATGTCATTGGCGACCACGCCGTCCCGCACCTGAAATATGATGCGCCGCTGACCTCGAACATTGCCGGACTGGCCGGGCCAAATTCGCTGTGGATCAAATCCGCAGACAAAGTCGAAGAGACGGGCGCGCTGGCCGCAGAAGCCTTTGCTGCGAGCTATGGGCCGAAGCCAGGGCCAGTCTCGCTGCTCCTGCCGGCGGACAGTGCCTGGCTTGATGGCGGGGTGCCGGGCGAGGTCGTGACGCCGCCCGCCTTGCGCAGCGTCGACACCGCTACCATCGCGGCGGCGGCCACTGCAATCTCCTCGGCGTCCAAACCGGTTTTGATCATTAATGGAACCGCGCTTTCCGAAGCCGGCCTGCAGGCCGCGTCCCGGCTCAAGGCCGCCGGTATTCGCGTTCTGACCGATACATTCTACCCCAGGATGCGGCGCGGCGCTGGCGTGTTCGCACCGGAGCGGCTGCAATATTTCGCCGAAGGCGCGATGGCCGACCTGGAGGGCAGCGACCTGATGCTCGTGGCCGGCACCAGCGCACCGGTGGCCTTCTTTGCCTATCCGGGCAAGCCGAGCCTTCTGGTGCCGGAGGGCTGCGACGTCTTTGATCTTGGCGATGCCAGCACGGACAGCGCTGCGACGCTCGCGGCGCTGGCAGACCATATCGGGGCAAAGGACGCAGCGCCGGTCGAGACCCTCGTCGTCCCGGATGCGCCGACCGGCGACCTGACGGCACAGGCGGTCGGTCAGAGCCTGGCGCGGCATATGCCGGAAAATGCAATCCTGTCCGACGATGGTGTGTCGAATGGCCTGATGTCTTATCTGCCGACCCAGAATGCGCAGCCGCATGACTGGATGATGCTGACCGGCGGTGCGATCGGGCAGGGTATGCCGCTCGCGCTTGGCGCAGCACTAGCGGCGCCGGACCGCAAAGTCCTGTGCCTGTCAGGAGATGGCGCCGGCATGTATACCAACCAGGCTCTGTGGAGCATGGCCCGTGAGGGTGCCGATGTGACGACGATTGTCTTCGTCAATCACTCCTACCGCATCCTCAATATCGAACTGTATCGCACTGGCGCCGGCAATCCTGGACCGACGGCCAAGGACATGTTGTCGATTGGCGGGCCGGATATCGATTGGGTGCAATTGTCGACCTCGATGGGCGTGCCAGCGGTCGAGGCAACCACGGCCGAGGCGTTCGATGCGGCGCTGGCCGAGGCGATCGCTGCGCCCGGCCCGCGCCTGATCGCGGCGGTCGTGCCGGGCTGAGGCCGGGCCGCAATTCGGCCATTATGGATAACGCGATCAACCTGAATTTTCGCTCTGTCACGTCAAAACAGGTCAAAAACACGGCGTTCGTTAACGGCCAGCCCAGCTGGTATTAACGAACTGCCTGTTTGGGCCGCCTGGCGTTAACCATACAGAAGAGTCTGTCCGGCAATCTCACCCCTGTCGCCGAGGAATTGGAGACAGTGATGGTGGGTGTCTCGGGACCTGGAAAACCAGGCCCGGGCACTTCTCGAAACGAGAGAGGAAAAGAAGATGCCTTATTCAGATATGGCAACCGATATTGCACCGGAGACCGGGTTGGAAGCAGCCACGGCAACCGGTGAAGAGCTGTACCGTGTGGGACTTGCGTATTCAGAAGGTGTTGATTGCGACCAGGACCTGATCGCTGCGCACAAATGGTTCAACCTGGCTGTGCTCAAAGGCTATGACGAGGCAAAGATTTGTCGTCAGGAGATGGCTGACCTGCTGGTCAAGGAAGACATCAAGTCGGCTCTGGCCGCAGCCCGTGCCTGGCTGCAACTCGCCAACTAGGTCTGGTCCCGCGTCCGAAACACGAGGCGCATCAGCCAACGCTGCGCAGGGCCCAGGGCTGATAACAGTCTGATGGCGCCGTTGCGCACGGCCCGCACGACCGGATTTGTGGTCGTCGCCAGGCGATAGCCCCGGTCTGAAACGCGCAGCACGCGCTTGGCTGCGGCGAGGCGGCGTTCTGTATAGCCAGCGAAATCCGCAGCCGACGCACCTCCCGTCAGCGTGGCGACAAAGTCCGCCGCATCCTCCATGCCGAGATTCATGCCCATGCCGCCAACCGGCGAATGCACATGCGCGGCATCTCCGGCAATCCAGATCCGGCCTTCGCCATAGCGCTGCACGCGCTTCAGCGAAATCGTGAATGTATCCGACAAGAACACCTTATTGATGCCGACAATGGCTTCTGCCCGCGCTTGCACATCTTCTCGATTGGCGATGATCCGAAAGCGCCCTTCGCCCAATGTGACAAAGAACAGAACGCTGCCATCCGGCTGCAAGTGTGGCGAGGCCTCGGTGTCTGGCCAGGGCCAGTCAATCTCTGCGTCAATCATGCTCCAGGTGTCGGGATACACCGAGCCATCCATCTCAACCCCCAGCGCATTGCGGACGACCGAGCGCGAGCCATCCGCGCCGAGCAGCCAGTCGGCTTCAAATGTCTCACCCGACTCGGAGACAGCGCTGACCCCATCGGCACTCTGCGAGACACTCGAAATATGCGTGTTCCAGGTCGGTATGACGTCCAGGCTGGCGAGCTGTTTGAGCAGGATACGCTCGGTGTCGCTCTGGGGTAAGCCGATCATGACCGGTTTCTCGCCGTCCGGCACAGGCAGGTCGAATGCGGCGAGCGGCTTGTCTTTATAAAATATGCGAATGTGCCGGAGCGGTTCACCCCGGGCCAGCAATGCCGGGACCACGCCCGTATCTTCCAGCAGGTTCAGCGACGCGCGATTGATGCCAACCGCGCGTGATTCATCCGTTGTGTGTGGGGCACGATCGACCAGGATCGGTGTCCAGCCAGCTTGTCTCGCTTTCAGGGCAGCCGTCAGTCCTGTGGGGCCCGCCCCGACAATCAGAAGGCGTTTTCCGGAGATGCTCAGCCCTTCCGCGCGCCGCTCCTAGCTCTCATTGTAGCGATAGCCGACGCCGTAAAGCGTCTCGATCGCATCGAATTCCTTGTCGCTTTCGCGGAATTTCTTGCGCAGGCGTTTGATGTGGCTGTCAATCGTCCGGTCATCGACATAGATCTGATCGTCATAGGCCGCATCCATGAGATTATCGCGCGACTTCACATAGCCAGGGCGCTGGGCCAGGGCTTGCAGGATCAGGAATTCGGTGACGGTCAGGCGTACCGGATGGCCGTCCCAGGAACAGGAATGCCGGTTCGGATCGAGGGTCAGGCGACCGCGAACGATCGGTTTGACATCACCATCTTCCGGACCGCTATCAGATGAACGCGAGCGCCGCAGCACGGCTTTGACACGCTCGGAAAGCAACCGGTTCGAACACGGTTTGCGGACAAAATCATCGGCGCCGATATTGAAGCCGATCACTTCATCAATCTCTTCATCCTTCGAGGTCAGGAAGATCACTGGCAGCTCAGACGTCTGGCGCAGCCGCTTGAGCAGCTCCATGCCGTCCATTTTCGGCATCTTCACATCCAGGATGGCGAGGTCTGGCGGACTGTCAGTGAGGCCACCGAGTGCGGTCAGGCCATCGTGGTAGGTGCGGACATTGTAGCCTTCGGCCTCGAAGAAGATCTTCAGGGAGGCAACGATGTTTTCGTCGTCATCTACGAGTGCAAGTGTGGTCATGGTCCAGCCCTTTGCTTCCAAACCCGATCGATAGGCACCGGGCGAAATAGTCGGCGGCTGTTGAACCATGGTTCGATGGCCACCGGAAGCCCCGGCTTCGTCGTTTCTGCACTGTTACGGGAATTTTAGGCGCAGATTTGCACCGAATGGGGCAATTTTGCGTTCGAATACAGCGCTATGCGCGCAGCGGCTGTTCTTTGCGGGCCGGTTTTGGCGTTGGCGTCGTGCCATAGGTGATGCACTGGCGCTTGCCGGCATCCTTGGCCTGGTAGAGCGCCTTGTCGGCGAGGCTGAGCACCTTGCTGGGCGTCGACCCATGATTTGGATAGCGCGCATGACCGATTGAAGCCGAGATGCGCAGCACCGTCTTGTCCCAGAGATACGGACGGCTGAGGATCTCGATCAGGTATTCGGCATACTTGCGAATGCTGGCCAGGGTGCCGTCGACATTCTCGAGCAGGATGACAAATTCGTCGCCGCCAAGACGCACCAGCAGATCCTCATCATCGGTCACTTCGCGCAGGCGTTCTGACAAGGCCTTGATCAGATAGTCACCGGCATTGTGGCCGAACGTGTCATTCACCGCCTTGAAGCCATCGAGGTCGATCAGCAGGATGTCGAAGGTCTCACCTGACTTCAATGAATCGAAACGCTGTTGCAGGCGGATGCGATTGCCCAGTCCTGACAGCGCGTCATGGGCCGCCAGGTGGGACTGATACTCGACCAGTTCGAGCAATTGACGGTTCACTTTTTCGCTTTGCAGCACCAGAGTCACGGCGGCGCCGCCGCAGCCAAGAATGGCCAGCGTGATCATGAAGGTCGACATCATCAGGTCGGTTTCCGCAGCAATGGCGAAATCTGGCAGATAGGAGCCGCTATAGGCGAGGCCGGCAATGCCGACGACGACCAGCAAATTGAGCGCGGTGAACAGGATCGTATCGCGGGCGCTGAGCAGGATGGCGGCGATGACCGGCAGCACTGGCAGAATGCCGACATGATAGCCTGAAATGCCGCCTGCAAACGCGATTTCGCCCCAGAGCAGGGCCGTAAAGGCGAGTAGCAGGATGCGGATCATCGGCTGCGGGCGTTCGCCAAACAGGCTGACTTTCAGGCCAAGTGCACAAATCGCGGCGCCGACGACGCCAGTCGCAATATTGAACAGGCCGGTGGAGTCAAAGCCGAGCAGAATGACCTGCAAAACAGTGTACATGACCGTCATCACCAGGCCAAAACCGGCAACAAAGACCATGCGCCGACGCTGGATATCCTCCGTCGACAGAATGAAGCTGCCATCATCACGTACCAGCCTGGTGCTGGGGGACATGGCGCTGAGTAGGGTAAAGAAGCGTTTCAAATCAATGGCCCTGGTTTGCCCGCCACTCTAGGCAATAGGCGATAACTTACGGTTGATTTATCCGTGAAATTTTATCCAATTCTGCTCGCGGATCGGAAAGGCTGATCTTGCCAGCGGGCTTGACGATGCGGGGCTGCGGGGCTAGTGGCCGCGTCATGAAAACAAGACTGCATCACCATCATCAACAGACCTGACGCGCCCGACGAGGCGCGAATGATCTCGGTGCGCCTCATGTTTTCATAAAACCAGTCTCCAAATGACGTGAAATCAGAGTGTCCACCGATCCGACCTTTTGCCGGGTCGTCTAATGGTAGGACAACCGACTTTGACTCGGTCAATGCTGGTTCGATCCCAGCCCCGGCATCCAAAGCTTCACACCAGCAGCGGCTTCGTCTAGACGGACCGCGACCCGAGATAAAGGCAATCCAAATGGGCAAGATCAAAAAGCCGAAACCGATCGACCTGGCGCGCAAGCCGCGCGGCTTTCCGGACAAGCGCGAAAATCTGATCCATGCCGAGCAGGCGATGATCGAGAAGATCACTGGCGTTTACCGGCGCTGGGGCTTCGAAGGGCTCGAAACTGGGGCGTTCGAATATGCCGATGCACTCGGCAAATTCCTGCCCGATGATGATCGCCCGAATGCCGGTGTGTTCGCCGTGCAGGATGATGACGAACAATGGATGAGCCTGCGTTATGATCTGACCGCGCCACTGGCCCGGTTTGCAGCCGAGAACTGGCAGACGCTACCAAAGCCGTTTCGCCGCTATGCCGCCGGTCCGGTCTGGCGCAATGAGAAGCCAGGCCCCGGCCGGTTCCGCGAATTCCTGCAATGCGATGCCGATACGGTTGGTGCTGCCGGCGCTCATGCAGATGCAGAAATGATCGCCATGGCCGCAGAAGCCATGCGTGCGGCGGGGGCGGTGGATGGCGAGTTCACCATTCGGGTCAATACGCGCCGTTTGCTGAATGCCGTGCTCGAACAGGTCGGCGCCAGCGATGAAGGCGCGCGCCTGACCATTCTTCGCGCGCTCGACAAGCTCGACAAGTTCGGCACCAGCGGTGTCGCTGACCTGCTCGGGGCAGGCCGCATGGATGAAAGCGGCGACTTCACCAAAGGCGCGGGGCTTGATGCCTCTGCGGTCAAACAGGTTCTGGCCTTTGCCGAGGCGGGGCGCGCGACACGCAGCGACACGCTCGAAGCGCTCGGCCAGGCTGTTGGCACCAGCGAGGAAGCCGTTGCCGGGCTGGCCGAACTCGACGCCATTGCGCGCGGGTTGGAGGCGCTTGGTGCGCCCGAAGCCGATGTCACCATCGATCCATCCGTGGTGCGCGGGCTGGAATATTATACCGGTCCGGTCTTCGAAGCCGAATTGCTCAAGGACACGATCGATGAAGATGGCAACACCGTTCGCATCGGCTCCGTCGGTGGTGGCGGGCGCTATGATGATCTGGTCGCTCGCTTCACGGGCGAGAAAATTCCCGCGACAGGATTCTCTGTCGGCGTCAGTCGTCTCGCGGCGGCGTTTTCGATTAGCGGCGTCATCGGTGCCCTGAATGGTCCGGTCGTCGTCCTCAACATGGATCGCGACGACCCGTCAGAAGCGCTCAAGCTGGCCACGGAGCTGCGCCAGGCCGGCATTCGAGCCGAGGCCTATATGGGCAGTTCCGGCATGCGGCCGCAGATGAAATATGCGGATCGCCGCGGCGCGCCCGCTGTGGTCATGGTTGGAACCGATGAACTGGAAAAAGGCGTCGTCACCATCAAGGACCTGAAAGAAGGGGCCCGCCAGGCGGCCGCGATTGCCTCCAATGATGAGTATCGCGAAGCCCGTCCCGGCCAGTTCGAAGCCCCGCGCGGTGAGATGATTGCCCGTCTGCAGACCATCCTGGAGGCGGATCAGTGAGTGCGTCCGACCTGATATTTGACGCCATTGCCGCGCGCGGTGGGCAAGAGGTCGACGTGCCGGTTGTCATCGAATCGGCCATACCCTTGGAATTGTCCGGAGAGGTTGTTCGCGGCCGGATCTGCACGTTTGCGGATGCCGAAGGGCGCGAATGGGCCTTGCGCCCGGACCTCACGTTGCCAGTCGCGCTGGCCGAGATCGCCGCGCGCCGAGGTGGACCGCTGGACGAGACCGTCCGCCGCTATCGCGGCCCGGTCTTCCGTTTGCCGTCACTGGCCGGAGAGCCGATCGAATATGAGCAGGTCGGCCTGGAACGGTTCGGCGCGCCGCGCGGGGTCGACGAAGATGTCTGGCTGTATGAGACGCTCGCTGAAGCGTGCGCCGCCGCAGGTGTAAAGACCGGCGTGACCTCGTTTGGTGATCTATCGATTTTCTCAAGCTTCGTAAACGCGCTCGGGATGCCTGAAGACATCGCCGCGGGCCTGAAGCGGGCGTTTCGCCAGGAAGGTGGGGTTCGCGCCTATCTTGCCGGGCATGGCGGCAATCAGGACAGCATGTCCAACCGTTTGAAAGGCATGAACCGCGATGAGGTCGCGTCTTTCGTTGAGGACATTTATGCCATGTCCGGCCTGCAGCCGGTCGGTGAACGCACCGCCGATGAAGTGGTCGAGCGCCTGTACCAGAGCGCCAGCGCCGCGGCGAATGCCAGCCTTTCGGCCGAGGTCGATACTTTCCTGACAGAGCTGCTGTCCCTGAATGTGCCGTTTCAGGAAGCGCCTGCAGCCTTGCGCCAACTGGCGCGTGCGGCGAGTTTGAAAGGATTGGACGAGACCCTGGGCGCGTTCGCTGTGCGCACTGAGCGGCTGGCCGCCTCACCGCACAGAGACTTGCTTGGCGCGGCTGAATTCGCCACGCGGTTCGGCCGGCGCTTTACGTATTATGATGGCTTCGTGTTTGAGATTGCCGCCGATGCGAGCGATTCGGCGAAAGCCCGTCCATTCGCGGCGGGCGGGCGATATGATGCCTTGCTCGCCGATCTTTCTGATGGCGACATCAGCGCCACCGCGATTGGTGGTATCGTCATCCCGCACCGCTTGCCCGGCGAATCTGGAGACCGCTCATGACCCGTCTTTCGATTGCCATTCCGTCCAAGGGCCGACTGAAAGAGAAGTCCGAGGCGTGGTTCGCCAAAAGCGGTTTCAAGCTGCGCCAGAAAGGCGGCGGACGCGGCTATAGTGCCGAGCTGAGCGGTCTCGGCGACGTCGATGTGATGCTGCTCTCCGCCCGTGAGATCGCCACCGGCCTGATTGAAGGCCAGATCCATATCGGCATCACCGGTGAGGACCTGCTGAACGATTTGTCGGCGACACCGGCAAGTGATTTCGATGTGCTGCACCGACTCGGATTCGGCGGCGCGGATGTGATTGTGGCCGTGCCGGCGGCCTGGCTCGATGTTGAGACCATGGCCGATCTGGAAGCCGCGGGTGCCCTGTTTCGCGAACGCCATGGGCGGCGCATGCGAGTGGCCACAAAATACCTCAACCTGACACGGCGATTCTTTGCCGAGCGCTCCGTCGGCGAGTACCGCCTGGTGGAAAGCGCCGGGGCGACAGAAGCAGCGCCTGCAGCGGGATCGGCTGAAGTGATTGTCGATATCACATCAACCGGCGCGACGCTCAAAGCCAATGACCTGAAAATCCTGCAGGATGGCGTGATGCTGGAAAGCCAGGCGGCTTTGACAGCCTCATTGAAAGCCGCCTGGACGGACGAATCACTGGCACCGCTACAAACCTTGCTCGACGCGGTCGCCGCGACGGCGCTGGCGCAAACCATGTCGCGTCTGGAGCTGGCAAAGCCAGTGAGTGAATCTGAAATGACTGATCTTGGCCTGACCGCGCTTCACGACCGCGCCGCGCTTTGCCCGGCCGGAGATGCGCGCGAAGCCGCACGCGGGCTGACCGCGCGCGGCGCGGGGACTGTTGCAATTACAACAGTCGAGCAAGTCTTCGCCTCTGAAAACGCCGTCTTCGAGAAATTTGTTAAGAAGGTGTCATAAACCGCTTGACGGCCTGCGACATTCTGGCGATACAGGTTTTGCAAGTTTCTGGGAGGAAACGCTGCAATCACTTTTATGGGCGTGACCGTTTGGTCGCGCCTTTTTCTTTGCTTTCTTCCTGTCTCCGAATTTTGTGCCGAAGCTGACCAGCTCGTACGTCGTTGATGACTTCGGCAGTGGGCGCCTATCCATAATGCCCAAAAAGAAACGACCCCCAAAAGGGAGTCGCCAAGATGTTTGGAGTGAGGATTATCAACCTAGCGACGCTCAGGGGGGAGAGAGGGTTGAGAGAGATCGCCAAGTCACTTATTATTGAAAAACAATAACTGTTTATCGTTTTTCGTCAATGCTCGATTCCGAAATTCTCACCTGAAAATTTTGTAAGGAAAATTCGTGTGTGGAAAATCCGCACTTTGGAAGGATCTTGTCTCATTTGTAGCGCATGCGGCGGAAACATGCCTCGAACACGCCATGTGTTGACTTTCGGTCAGAGGCTCGCCAAGCGTGCGCTGAAGGGCAAAGCCAAGCGAAATCCAGACTCAGACAGGAGAATTCAATGTCCGATCCGCGTCAGCACATCATGCCGGTCTACCGTCCACCGGAGGAGGCGTTCGAACGTGGGGATGGCGTACGCCTGACCACCGAGGAAGGTAGGACCTATCTCGATTTCGTGGCCGGGATCGCGGTCAGCGCGCTGGGGCATTCTCATCCGGCGATGGTCGAGGCCCTGCAAGAACAGGCAGGAAAACTCTGGCACACGTCCAACATGTTCCGGGTGCCGGCTGGCGAGGAACTGGCACGCAAAATGTGCGAGCGCCTGCCATTTGCCGAACGCGTCTTCTTCACCAATTCCGGGACTGAGGCGATTGAATGCGCGCTCAAGACCGCGCGCAAGTATCATTGGGCGAACGGCGATGCCGACCGCTATGAGATCGTGACCTTCACCGGCGCGTTCCACGGACGCTCGCTCGGCGCAATCAATGCCGGCGGCAATCCCAAATATCTCGAAGGCTTCGGCCCGGCACTGCCTGGCTTCACGCAGGTTGAGTGGGGTGATCAGGATGCACTGGATGCCGCGGTCACAGACAAGACCGCAGCGGTTCTGATTGAGCCGGTCCAGGGCGAAGGCGGCGTTCGCGCGCTGCCTGAAGAAGATCTGACGGCCCTGCGCAAGCTCTGTGATGAGCGTGGCGCACTGCTGATCTATGACGAGGTCCAGTGTGGTATGGGGCGGACCGGGCAATTGTTCGCGCATGAATGGGCCACCGATGCCGAACCAGACATCATGTGCGTCGCCAAAGGCGTTGGCGGCGGCTTTCCGTTCGGCGCCTGCCTGACCAGTGAAGAAGCCGGCAGCGTCATGCAGCCCGGCAGCCACGGCTCAACCTATGGCGGCAATCCACTCGCTATGGCGGTTGGCAATGTGGTCTGGGACATCATTTCTGACGAGGACTTCCTGGCCCAGGTGCGCCGGGTCTCCGGCACTGTGGCGCAAGGCCTGAAGTCGCTGGCGGACAGCCATCCGGACAAGGTTGCCGGGGTCACCGGCAAGGGATTGCTGACCGGCCTGCAATTGAAGGCACTGCCCAAGCCGGTTCAAAATGCTTGCCGCGAGCGCGGTCTGCTGGTTGGCGTCGCGGGCAACAATGTCCTGCGTCTGGCGCCGCCATTGGTCATTGAAGACGCGGATGTGCGTGAGGCCGTATCTGTCATGGATGCCGCCCTCGGCAGCTGGGAAATCGCCAGTTAAGTCGTCCATCAGTATCGAGAATTTCGGCGCGCGTCCTAGCGCGTCGGATTCGGATTGGCGAAGAAGAGTGGAATGATCAGCCGCGACGTGTCCGGTGTGGTGCCGAAGGCGCGCCCGGCATCGTGCCAGAGATAGCCTCTGAACAAGGCCAGACGATTGAACTTCATCGACACCATCTCGGTCTCGGTCCAGGCCTGCGGATCGTATATGTCCTTGGACAGGATTTCAGTCATCGCGGTTTCGGCGTCGGCATAACCGGCCTTTTCCGCCATACCCGGCCACACCGGGGCCATGTCCCAGCCGGTTTTCTTGTGTCTGAAAAAATGCGTGCCGCCCTGACAATGCTCATCCAGCGTCAAATAGAGAATGCCGGACCAGTGAAAATTGTCGATATGAACCCGGGAATTACTCTCATCTCCATCTGAGGCGAGCCGCGGAATTCCGTGGGAAGACCTCGGGCTCGGAACCGGGACCAGGGTTTCGTGAACCACGCTGCCGATCAGCTTTTCGATTTCTGGAAAGGCCAGCGCCTGGTCAGCATTGCGGCCGGGATAGTTTGCCCCCTCGGGGCGTGGCGGATAGGTCAGAGACAGGGCGTGCCGGCGAACGTCCATCGGTTCGGGTAGAAAGTCATCGATGACAATCTGCGTCAGGTGCATCAGCGCTCTTTCGGATCGAGCGCGTCGCGCAGGCCGTCGCCGATAAAGTTCAGGCAGAGCAGCGTGATCATCATGGTCAACGCGGGGGCGAGCAGCATCCACGGCTTGTCCTGCATCTCCTTGGCACCGTCCGAGATCAGCACGCCGAGCGAGGTCAGCGGTTCATTCACGCCGAGACCGAGGAAGGAGAGGAAACTCTCCGCCAGGATGACGACAGGAATGGTCAGGGTCACATAGACCGCGACCGGGCCGACCACGTTCGGAATGATGTGGCGGCGAATGGTGGTGAAGAAGGGAACGCCGGTGGCGCGCGCAGCTTCGATGAATTCCATATTCTTCAGCGCCAGTGTCTGGCCGCGCACGATTCGGCTCATGGTCAGCCACTCGACGGCGCCAATGGCGGCGAAGATGAGGATAATGTTGCGGCCGAATACGGTCAGCAACAGGATCACGAAGAAGATGAAGGGCATCGCGTAGAGCACGTCGACAAAGCGCATCATGATATTGTCGACGCGGCCGCCGACAAAACCCGCTACAGCGCCCCAGGTGACCCCGATGATCAGCGACACAATGGTCGCCACCAGACCCACGGCCAATGAGATACGCAAGCCGATCATCAGGCGCGCGAGACTGTCGCGGCCTTGCGTGTCGGTGCCGAGCAGGTGGAGATTCTCAAAGGTCGGCGCGAGTTCGACATTGCTGGAAATCTGCTTGTAGTCATGGACCCAGAAAACAGGGCCGACCACGGCAAACAGCACCATAAGGCCGAGCACCCACATTGAGACCACAGCGGCCTTGTTGCGGAACAGGCGGGCGCGGGCATCATCCCAGAGCGAGCGGCCGCCCTGGATCGCGGTTTCCACCGCCTGCTTGCGGCCGGTCAGGTCCATCGTATCAGTCATACTTCACCTTCGGATCGAGCAGGGCGTAGAGAATATCCGCCACCAGATTGAACAGGACGATCAGGGTCGCGTAGATAATCAACGCGCCCATAACCAGCGTATAGTCGCGATTGATCGCGCCATCGACGAAGTAGGACCCCATGCCGGGCAGGCCGAATATGCGCTCGATGACCAGCGAGCCGGTCATCACCCGTGCCATGGCCGGGCCAACATAGGAAACCAGCGGCAGGATGGCCGAGGGCAATGCGTGTTTCATCACCACATCACGCTCTGACAGACCCTTGGCGCGGGCGGTGCGGATATGGCCGGAGCGCATGGTCTCGATCATGCTGGCCCGCATCAGGCGCGAGATGATCGCGATCTGAGGCAGCGCCAGCGTCACCACAGGCAGGGTCATATTGTGCAGGCTCATGCCGATATTCGGATACGTGCCGAGGCCGCCCACGGCGAAAATTCCGAAGGTCAGGGCAAAAATCAGGATCAGGATCGGGCCGGTGACAAAGGTCGGGATGGAAATCCCCGCCATGGCAAAACCCATGACCGAATAGTCGCCCGCCGTGTTCTGTCGCAGCCCGGCAAAAATGCCCATTGCGGTGCCGACAATGATGGCCAGCGTGATCGACAGGAAGCCGATTGCCAGGCTGATCGGCAAGCCATCGGCGATCAAGTCGTTCACGCTCTTGCCCAGCGTCTTCATGCTGGGCCCGAAATCGAGCTGCGCCACGCCCCAGAGATAGTCCGTATATTGCTGCCAGAGCGGCTTATCGAGGCCGAACTTGGCGTTCAGGGCGGCTTCGGTCGCGGCATTCAGCTTGCGCTCGCCATCGAACG
This sequence comes from Hyphomonadaceae bacterium, assembly GCA_024742355.1. Taxonomy (GTDB): domain Bacteria; phylum Pseudomonadota; class Alphaproteobacteria; order Caulobacterales; family Hyphomonadaceae; genus Henriciella. The sequence goes on from JANSYM010000003.1 coordinate 75,252, forward strand.
GACCGCCGGGTGCCATGCGCATCATGAAGAATGCGACGGTGATAATCACCAGCAGAGTCGGGATGGCTATTAACAGACGGCGGCCAGTATAGGCCCAGGGAATACGCGCGGCGATACGCTGTACAGCTGACACGGATCGAAGCCCCTCATTTATGTGCATTAGATTCAACACGAAGGGCTTGGCAGCCCCGCCAACAGTTCTTACGTTCACGCCCTCAGACGCAAAGTCAACGCCCATCTACACTGGAGCCCATGCTATGGCCGATATCCGCAAAGTTACCGACGGGTTCGCCGTCGCGCCGCAAATTGATGAGGCCGATGTTCAGGCGATTGTGGATGCCGGTTACAAGACGCTGATTGCCAATCGCCCAGACGGCGAGGGCGGCATCGATCAGCCACGTATGGGCGCCATTCGCGCCAAGGCGGAAGCGCTTGGATTGACCTTCGTTGCGATCCCGTTCGCCGGAGCGCCGACCCCCGACATTCTGGAACGATTCGGCGCGGCTCTGGCCGAAGCGCCGGCGCCTGTGCTGGCGTATTGCCGCACCGGAACCCGCTCGATTACAGCCTGGGCTCTGACCCATGGCGGGCAGGGCATGGGTGATGAAGTGGTCGATGCTGCTGCAGGCGCAGGCTACGATCTTGGCGCCCTCAAGCCACTTCTGTAGCGCTGCGTCCAACTGATTGTGAGCATTTATTCACTTCAGGTGCCGGAAAGACCTTGCTAGCGTCTTCACAAAATGCGAGTTCACGCTAAACGGCCGCTGCGAAGGCTTAAGGAGTAAAGTATGTCACGAAACTGGCTGACAGACTTTAAGTATGAAGACGGTGCCTGGCTGGTCAAAAAGACCGGACACCGTGTGCCTGCGACGCGCGAGCTGGCCAATGACATCTTCACCTGGCTGACCTTCTACACGCTGGCGCAATCCTGGCGCAGCTGGCGGCGGATCAGCGGTCACAAGCGTCCGACCATCGCCTTCTACCCTGAAAAACCGCGCCCCTGGTACTTTATCTGGCCGGTCATGCACGCGTCTGGCGCGAAGCTGATTTCGGATACCAGCGTCGCCGACATCGTCTTCCAGTTCGACGATTCGACCGAGACCAATCACACCCCGCCCAAGACCAAGCCGGGCGCGAAACTGGTCAATTTTGGCTGCACTGACATCTCCAAGTCCAATGTCGCCGCCGCGTTCGAGCGCGCCGCGGGTTACAGCCTGGCGGTCGATCCGCGCACGTTCCCGGGGACCATGGTCGAGAAGTCGGAAAAGAATGCCTGTCATGATGGCCGCATCCTGGAAGGCCCGATCGAACCGCTGGAAGACAAGACCTATCAGGTCCTGGTCGACAATGAGATTGAAGGTGGGCTGATCGAGGATTTGCGCTGCTCGATTTGCGGCGGCGAACCGGCAGTTGTGTTTCGCAAACGGCGCCCGATTGGCCGCCGCTTCCTCAACGAGAATGCCGAAGTTCTGCTCGACACGCCGCAGAATTGCTACACGGAAGATGAAATTCGCGTGATCTCACGATTTGCTGAAGAGATCGGTCTGGAATGGGGCGGTGTCGACGTGCTACGCGACAATGCGTCAGGCAAGATCTATATTGTCGACGCGAACAAGACCGACATGGGCCCACCCGTCGCGCTGAAGCTTGGTGACAAGCTGAAATCGACCCGCCGGATGGCGAAAGCATTTGTCGCCGCGTTTGCGCCGAAACGTAGGTAGTTTGCCGGACTTGCAAAATCAGGGCACGACGTCCCAGAAGAAATCTAGAAGAAACAAGACAGCAATCTCCCATGGCCATTCCCTTTGTGCGTGAAATTGAATTTGAATATGGAAAAGTGGAGCAAGTCTCTCCGCTGATCCGGCGCGTTGTCGCCAACAATCCAGGCCCGTTTACCTATGTCGGTACGGGCGTCTACATTATCGGCCATGGCGACGTCGCCGTGATTGATCCAGGCCCGCATGACGCGGCGCATTTCGAAGCGCTGAAAGCGGCGCTCGAAGGTGAAACGGTGAAATATGTCCTGGTCTCGCACGGACATTCGGACCACTCGCCACTGGCCAAGCCGCTGGCCGAATGGGCCGGCTGTAAGGTCTATGCCAAAGGCTGCGGTGAGCCGACCGCCAAGGGCGAGCTCGGCAGCGAAGATGATCCCGGCTTCTCGCCCGACGAATGCACCGCTGATGGCGACCTGTTCGAAGGCCCTGGCTGGACCCTCGAAACCATCGAAACGCCGGGCCACACGACCAATCATCTCTGTTTCGCGCTGAAGGAAGAGAATGCCTGCCTGACCGGCGACCACATCATGGGCTGGTCAACTACGATTGTCGCGCCACCAGACGGCAACATGACGGACTATTTTGACAGTCTCGACAAGATCGAAGCCCGCGACTTTGACATTCTCTGGCCAACACATGGCTCACCGATCGAAGGCAAGGCCTTCGTCAAGGAGTTCATCCAGGCCTATCGCCAGCACCGCCAGGACCGTGAAGACGGCGTCATCGCGCAAATGAAAGCCGGCGTCACCTCGATCCCGACCATGGTCGAGACCATGTATGTCGGCCTCGAAGAGCGCCTGTTCCCAGCCGCCTGCATGAGCCTGCTCGGCCACATGTTCAAGCTGATCGAAGAAGGCCGCGTCGTTGCCAGCGATGAACGCCCCGTCGTCCAGAGCGAGTTTCGCCTGACCAAGGTCGACGCTTAAGGTCGTTAAATTCTCACGCGATCCGTCACCCTCGACAGCCGCAGGCTGTCTGAGGGCCTATCTCCAGACATCTCCGCCTGCCGCGATTCACGGCGCTGGATCCCCAGACCGCTGCGCGGTCGGGGAAGACGCAAGTCAGATGGCAAGCCGGATCGCGCTAAGGTGCCCGGCGACCGTCGGCGCGGTCTTCAAGCTCGACCATCAGGCCGTAGACGCGGGTCGAATTGGCGCCAAGGTCAGACAGGCCGACGCGGCTGGTCGAACGAATGTCGACGCGGCTACCGCTACCTTCAGAGCGCACGCGCACAGCGACATCATCCTTGAACCCGAACCAGCCAGATGTAGCCGTCGCTTCGACCTGGACATCACCGATACTGTTCGCGCCATCCGCTGCGCTTGAGACAATGTCCCAGCCCTTGCGGTCCATGATTTGTTCAGCGACAGCTGCGACCTCACTTGGCGCACCGTCGAAATAGAGCGATTCCAGGGTCGGATAGACGGTGCCTTTGCCGGCCTCCTTGGATTCGGCTTCTTCCTGCAGCTCCGAGACGAGCCTTCCGGCGGTGCCCGGCCAGCGCTCTTCGGCATATTCGGGGACCGTTGGCGCATCGAGCACCGGATTGGTCTCGCCCTGCGCCGCGCGGGCGGCCATCAGCGTTTCGCTATACTGGATCGGATCTGACCAGTCGGTCTGAATGTCATGCAGCGGCGGTAAGGCAGCGGCTTGCGCGCCCATGCCGGCGAGGCGGAACAAGGTGAATGCAGCAATCAAAGTCGCGGCGAGCGCGAGGATGAAGGCTTGCTTGCGCGGTGCTTTGATGAGCGCAATCACTTGTGCAATCACGGAGATGATAACGGCAGCGAACGCGATGCGCGGCCCTGTTCCGATGGTCATCTGGCCGAGGCCTACCTGCCAGGACCACCAGCCCCATTTGGTGCCAAGCGCCGCAACGGCGAACCACAGGACAGCAAATATAGACGCACACAGCGCGAAGATCGCGACTTTCATGCGCCAGCCGGCTTTCGGGGTCTCGATCGCTTCGCTCATGGGGGGCTCCTCTCTCCCGTTTCAGGCGAGATAGACCATTCTGAGCGGTAAGGAAATCTTTTGCGCAGCGGCAAGGGGACGCGAAAGGCCGGCGGATTATGGCAAATCCGCAGCTTCGCCGAAGCCTGTATATTCATAAGGCTCAACGCCCGGCGCCTGCAGGGCCTGCTCATAGAGCACCCAGGCGCGGGTCTTGTCAGCATCGTCGCAGGTGACGTGCACCCATTCCTGATCTTCGGGGCCTTGCTCGAATTCCGTGCTGGCGGGCAGCTCCGCCTCGTTCATCTCATAGGCGATGCCGTCCTTCTCGGCGATGAAGAAGCCTTCGGCGATATAGGACTTATAGGTCAGCTGGTCGCCGGCCTTCAGCTCGAGTTGCTCCGCGCCGTCGCCGACAAACACTTCAAGGCTGGCATCTTCGCGGATTGTGAACGTGGTCGGATAAGTCATGGCGACAAAGACCAGCTCGTCGCTGATCATCCGCTCGACATTCCACGGACTGTAAGTCGCCTTGTGCGGCAGGCCGCAATAGATGGGCGGATGCTCTTCATAGGTAATGGTTTCATGACCCAGCACGGTGACGCCTTCCTGGGTGACGGCAAATCCGTTCGGGTATTCGCCTGACCAGTAGAGCTGCATTTCCCAGCCCTCGGGATACCCGATGGTCGGGATGTCGCCGGCATCGGTCAGCAGTTCCTCGACCTGGATCTCGTCTTCGGCCGGGGCTGAGGATTCGATATCCGTGGTCGGCGTCTCGCCAGATGTGTCGGTCTCAGGATCGCTGCCGCCACAGGCAGTCAGAACCAGGCTTGCGGCCAGCGCTGTTGCAGTCAATCGGATCATCGCTCTCTCCCTTTCGCCTCTTCTGGCTCTGCCGGGACTCGACTGTCTCTGTCAAATGTGGCGGTTATGAACCGGAACACAGGGCGATTTTTGGAAAGTGAGGCGTAGCTGGCGATCATGGGCTTTTGGGATTATTTCAAGCACTCCATCGCCAATGCCGGAAACGGTTCTGGACGGGCATCGCGCTCGGAATATGCCGTGTTCTTTTTCGTCGTTGTGATCGCGATGTTTGGTCCAGTTTTTTTGGGGGATGCACTCGAGTCTCGATATGAAGGCGTTGCCAGCAAAATGGGATCCGCCGCCGGGTTTGCTTTCGGGTTTTGCCTTGTCATTCCAATGTACAGCCTTGCCGCGCGCCGGTTTCACGATCTGGGGCAGTCCGGCTGGTGGGCGTTGACGAATTGTTGGCCGCTTTTGATTTTTGCCAAAGGTCAAACGCAAGCCAATGAACATGGCGACCCGCCTGATGCCGAGGCGGGCGCCTACAATACGATCGAGCGTCAAAGCCTCATCGCGTCAATTCGCTCAGGTCTGAATTCTCTCTATTGGCTTTCTTAGCGTTTTCGTGTGGAAGAGGCGCTTCTTATTCTCTAAGGCTTTGCCATGACCCAACCTGTTGTTCGTTTCGCTCCTTCTCCGACTGGCAAACTGCATGTCGGCAATGTCCGCACCGCGCTGATCAATTGGCTGTTCGCGAAAGGGCAGGGCGGGACCTTTATCCTGCGCATTGATGACACCGACACAGAGCGCTCCACGGCTGCCTATGAGCAAGGCATTCGCGATGATCTCACCTGGCTCGGCCTGACCTGGGACAAGACGTTCAAACAGTCCGAGCGGTTCGACCAGTATGACGCCGCCGCCGAAAAGCTGCGTGAAATGGGTCGGCTTTATGCCTGTTACGAAACCGCCGATGAACTGGATCGTCAGCGCAAGTTGCAACGCGCGCGTGGCAAGCCGCCGGTCTATAACCGTGCCGGGCTGGAGCTCACCGATGCGGAGAAGGCCGCTTATGTAGCCGAAGGGCGCAAGCCGCATTGGCGCTTCAAACTGAGCGGGGAGCGTATCGTCTGGAATGACCTGGTGCGCGGCGAGCAGGCGATTGATACAAGCTCGCTGTCTGACCCGGTTCTGATCCGCGCCGATGGCTCCTATCTCTACACGCTGCCAAGCTGCGTCGATGATATTGAGGCCGGCATCACGCATGTCGTGCGCGGCGAGGACCACGTTACCAATTCCGGCGCGCAGATCGAGATTTTCAAGGCCCTGGGCGGCACCGCGCCGGGCATGGCGCACACGCCGCTTCTGGTCGGGGCGGATGGTGCGTCGCTGTCGAAACGCCTCGGCTCGCTGGGCATGGGCGAGCTGCGCAGCCAGGGCATTGAACCCCTGGCCATCTGTTCGCTGCTCGGCAAGCTCGGCACCAGCGACAATGTCGAAATTCGCGAGTCGCTGGCCCAGCTGGCCGAGGAATTTTCGTTCGACAAGATTGGCCGCGCCCCAGCCAGATTTGACGAGGCCGAGCTGAGAAGCCTCAACGCTTCCATTACCCACAATCTGTCCTTTGCCGAGGCGCAAGACCGCCTCGCGGCGATTGATGCGAACGCCGCGAATGAAGCCTTCTGGCTGCTGGTGCGTGAGAATTGCGAGACAATTGAAGATGCTGCCCGGTTTGTCCCGGTGGCGTTTGGCGATATCGATCCGGTGGTCGATGCCGAGGATCGCGACTTCATCACCGCCGCAGCCGGGCTGTTGCCGGATGGCGAGATCACCAGCGAGACCTGGGGCGCCTGGACCTCTGCTCTGAAAACGGAAACCGGGCGCAAAGGCAAAGGCCTGTTCATGCCTTTGCGCAAAGCACTGACCGGCATGGAACGCGGCCCGAGCGTCGGCGATATGCTGGTCCTGATGGGCCGCGACCGGGCGCTCAAGCGTCTCGCTTAAACACGCATAAGACGTCGCGAATCAGGCATGCACACGGGCTTCTGGCCACAGGCGCAGGAAGTTCTCGGTATAGAATTGCGACTTCACGCTTTCGCTCATCTCGCCGATCGATTGTTCGAACTTGCCGATCGGGTCACGGCCGCCTTCGACATGTGGATAGTCGGATGAGAACAGGTATAGGTCCGGGGACGACTCCTCGATCAGCACGCCGACATCCTCGACCGGGAAGGGCGTGAAGCCCATTTGCGCGGTGAGCTGTTCGGATGGCTTGCGCTCGAACCGCAGCGTTTCGTCGACGCGCCCATAGACACGAGTGACCCAATCCAAACGGCGCAAGAGTTCAGGCACCCATCCGGCGCCGAGTTCCACGGCCGCGCCGCGCAAGCCGCGATGACGCTCGAACAAGCCATCGATCAGCATCATGGACAGGAAGGCCTCGACTGGCTGGTGCAGCACGGCGGCGTCCTTGGTGCGGACATTCTCGCCGCCGCCCATCCAGTCGCGCACGGCGGCGCGGCCATTATTGCTCCAGGATTTCAGCGCTTGCAGCGGCGAGCCGCCAACGTGCAGGACGAAAGGCACACCGGCCTCGGCAAGCCGGGCCCAGAACGGCTCCAGGTCGACATGGCCGGGCGCAAAGCCGATCGGCGCGCGATGCGGCACCCAGATCGCTTCCATGCCGCTTTCGAGCGCGAATTCAAGCTCCTGGATCGCCAGCTCGGGCGTATCGAGCGGGACAATGCCGACGCCCATCAGCCGCGCATCGTCAGCGCAGAAATCGGCCATGTGTCGATTGTGCGCGCGGGTGGCGGCATAGCGCAGCTTCGAGTCTGTCTTCGAACTCGGATGAAATGGAAAGGCGACAGAATGGGTGGCGAAGACCAGCTGTTTTTGGAAGCCAAGCAAGTCCATGGCCTTTGACCGGTCGTCGCGATTGAAGGCACCGAGTGCCTGGATTTCCTTGGACTTGGCGATCAGCGTGTCGCCGAGGGCAATCTGGTCGTCGACATGTTGCTGCGAGTGCCGGCCGCCCTGATCCATGATCACCGCGACTTCCTCATCGGTGACCAGAGAGGCGGAATAGTTCACTTCCGGAATGTCATCCCGCACGTCCGGATCGGCATATTTCTTCAGAAAATCCGGTAGCTCCATGATGTGGCTGTCGGCATCATAGATGGCTCTGTTGTCTGGTGCATAGGCCATGTCCCGTCCTTCCCTGCGTTGGTTGCAGGGGAGCGTAGGGAGTCAATTCCGAGTGAGCAAGTGACAAGGCGGGCGCGGTCGCGACTGCGCCGCGCGCCTAGTCGCCCAGCTTCACCACGCGATCGCAGAGCGCCTGGATCGAGGCTTCCGGTGTCTGTTCGTGAACCAGCGCGGCGCGGAATTCCTGCGGCGTGAACTTGCCGTCAATGATATGGTCCATGAGCTCGAAGAAAGGCGTCCAGAAGCCGTCTTCGTCGAGAAAGGCCATCGGCTTGGCGTGCAGGCCGAGGCGGGCCCAGCTCAACATCTCGACCGCTTCTTCCAGGGTGCCGATACCGCCGGGCAGAACGATGAAGGCATCGCTTTCGTCAAACATACGCTGCTTGCGCGTGTGCATGTCATCGACAATCTCGTGCGGGACTTCTTCGAAGATGCGTTCCTTCTGCAGCAGGAAGCGCGGCATGATGCCGAGCACCTCGCCGCCATCTGAATGCACGGCCCGCGCACAGGCGCCCATCAGGCCAACGCCGCCGCCGCCATAGACCAGGCGGATATTCTTCTGGGCCAGCGTCCGCCCGAGATCCTGCGCCAGGCGCAGATATTCAGGCTTCACATCATTGGAGGAGCCACAATACACACAAACAGACTTCAATCCCGTCATTCATCTTGCCTCTGATTCAAACCGGACGAGCCTTAAAGGACTTTCACGGCGAAAACCAGAAAAAAGCTGTCATGGCATCGCGATTTTCCACCTGCAATCGCATACGTAAAAACACCTGTGGCAAAACTGCGACTGATTTGCATTTTCGTCCTAGTTGCGATTGATTTTCATTTACGGGTCTTTTAAGCGGGCGCATCAGATAATTTTAGGTAGTCCTCACAATGACCTCTTTCTCCTCCCAGTTGCTCCGCACAGCGGCCCTGTCGCTGGTTCTGGCAACCCCTGTCGCCATGGCAGACACACCTGACGACGAAGCCTATGACGACGTCTATGTACAGGACGAAATCGTCGTGGTCGGACATTACCTCTATGCTGACCAGGTCAACGCGCTGAAGACGCCGACCCCGATCATCGACGTGCCGCAAAGCCTGAGCATTGTGACGGCTGACCAGATCCTCGAGCGCGGCTTTGACAGTGTCGCCGACATCATCTCCTACACGCCCGGCGTCAATGCCACGCAAGGCGAGGGACACCGGGATGCGGTTGTGTTTCGCGGCGTTCGGTCGACCGCTGACTTCTTCGTCGATGGGGTACGCGACGATGTTCAGTATTACCGCCCGCTCTACAATCTCGAACAGGTCGAGATCCTGCGCGGGCCGAACGCGCTGCTCTTTGGCCGCGGCGGCACGGGCGGCATCCTCAATCGCGTGACCAAGAAGGGCGTCGTTGGCGAGACCTTCAATCAGTACCAGGCGAGCCTCGACACTTTTGGCGGGTTCGCGGCGCAGATCGACAGCAATTTTGCGACAAACGACACCTCCGCGTTCCGCATCAACGCCTATTATGAGAGCCTGGAAGGGCACCGCGACTTCTACGAAGGCGACAATTACGGCATCAACCCGACCGCGCGTTTCGAGCTTGGCCCGGACACGACGCTGGACCTGTCCTATGAGTATCTCAATCATGAGCGTTTCATCGATCGCGGGATTCCAACCGGTGCGGATGGCCGCCCGGTCGAGGCGTTTGATGAGATTGTGTTCGGCGATCCTGAGCTGAACACAGCCGAATTCGAAGCCAATATCCTGCGCGCGAACCTGTCGCACGCCTTTTCCGATGCATTGAAGGGCAATGTCGTCGTCGCGTATGGCGATTATGACAAGCTGTATCAGAACTTTTACGCGTCGGATTATGTTCCGGAGACTCGACCAAACTATGTTACATTGGATGGTTACGTTGACACCACGCAGCGCCAACGCCTGACGCTCGCGGGAAACCTTGTCGGCGAGTTTGAAACCGGACAGATTGGTCACACACTGATTGTTGGTGCCGAGTACCTGGATACCAGCAACGATAATGACCGTTTTAACGCACGCTGGGATACCACGGATGACGATAACGAGATTTTTCTCATCGGCCGGCCGCTCGATCTAAGCGGAGGCGCGGGTACTGGGTTCGGTACTGTGCTGGCTGAAGGATCGGAAGTCCTGAACGGCCCTGCAGTCGCCACGCGGAACGATTTCTTCGCAGCCGGCTCGCTGAACGACCGCACCGAGAGTGAGATCGAGGTAATGTCGATCTTTGTGCAGGACCAGATCGAGATCAATCCGTATTTCGACATCGTTCTCGGCGCCCGCTTTGACAGTTTTGACCAGAGCACGGTCAATCTGTTCGATCCGGCCAACCCGACGACAGCGTCGCGCACCGACGAGATGGTCTCGCCGCGCCTCGGCGCGATTTACAAGCCAATGGAAAATGTCTCCATTTATGCCAGCTATAGCGAGGCCTTCCTGCCGCGCTCGGGCGAGCAGTTTGCCAGCACAGGCAGCCTCGATCCGGATGAGTTCGAGCAGGCCGAAATCGGCGTCAAATGGGACTTTACGCAGGGCATGAGCTTCACCGCCGCCTATTTCCAGAATGATCAGACCCGAGCCGATCGCGACGATCAGACGGGTGAAGGCTTCGAAGAGCGCGGTCTCGAAGTTGAAGGCTTCGAATTGCAGCTGCAAGGCCAGCTGACCGAGCAGTTCTATCTGACCGCCGGCTACAGCTATCTTGAAGGCGAAACCGACAATGGTGCAGAGCTGCCACGCGAACTGCCTGAAAACACGTTCTCGGTCTGGGGCAATTACCAGGTCACGGATCGTTTCGGCCTGGGATTTGGCGCCACCTATCAGGACGAATCGTTCATTACCGACTTTGATATTGGTTCCACCGGGCCGCATCCGACGCTGCCGAGCTATACGCGGTTTGACGCAGCGGCTTATTACGAGCTCAGCGACGATGTTCGGGTTCAGCTCAACATCGAGAACCTGACGGATGAGACCTATTTCCCAAGCGCGCACAGCACGCATCAGGTCACCGTCGGCGCACCGCTCAGTGCCCGGATCGCGATTAGCGGACGCTTCTAGAGATTTCGAAAAGCCGCCTTCGGGTGGCTTTTCTTTTCTGTTCAGACCTGTTCATCGCGGCCCGGCTGCCCCATATGGCGGCCTATGACTGCGCACGCTGAAACGACTGATCACGACAAGATCGAAAGCGCTGATGGCGGCATTGGCGTTTCCATTGGACGAATTTTGAAACTTCTGGCCCGGCCGGAGCTGAGCAAATGGCGACCGATCATGGTGCTCGCCATAGTGCTGACCCTGGCCTCTGCCGTGCTGGAAGTGATTGCCCCGATCCTGGTCGGCATCGGCGTCAACAAGCTGGTTGCGAATGATGCCGGTATTGTCGCTGGCTTCGGGCCTGCAGCGATATGGATTGGCGCCGCTCTGACCATCCAGTTTGCTGCCCGGGCGATGCCGCAGCTGAGGGATTGGTTATTCTCCCCGGTGAGCCAGGATGCGCAGCGCATTGCCTGCGTTGATGCATTTGGGCATGCGCAAAGCCTGTCGCTCGGCTTCCACCAGACCCGGCGCACCGGCGCCCTTAACCGTGTGATTGAGCGCGGGGCCGGTGCAATCGATTATCTGATCCGCTTCCTCGCCTTCAATATCGGGCCGACTTTTGTACGCCTGATTCTGGCCGCGATCGCGCTGGCTGTTGCGTATGATCCGTGGCTTGGCCTGATCGCGATTGTCACCGTCGTTATTTATGCCATCGCGACCATTCTGATAACCGAGTGGCGCGTCCGCCAGCGGCGCCGAATGAATGTTGCCGATACGCGTTTCCGCGGCATCGCCGTCGACATTCTGACCAATTTCGAGACGGTTAAATCCTTTGCCGCCGAGCGTCGCGAAACCGGGCGTTTCGATGATGCGATGAAGAATTACAATCACCATTATGTCGAGACCGTCCGCAGCATGTATGTGCTGAACGCGACGCAGGCCTTCGTGATGATGTTCGGCATGGGCGTGGCTTTGGTGCTGTCGGCCTGGAACGTCACTCAGAGCCGGATGGAGATTGGCGGCGTCATGGCCGTGCAGATGCTGTTCGTGTCGCTCTATGCGCCGCTCAACATTCTCGGCTGGGCCTGGCGCGAGATCAAACAGGGCGCGGTTGACCTGGAGAAACTTTACGGCCTGCTCGAAATGAAACCAGAAGTCGCCGATAAGGACGGCGCCGAGGCGCTGGCCAAAGTGCATGGCGATGTCGTCTTCGACGAGGTCAGCTTCACCCATGATGCGCGCGCGGTCGGCGTGCAGGATGTCAGCTTCAATCTGCCCGCAGGCAAGAAGATCGCATTTGTCGGCACTTCAGGGGCCGGCAAGTCGACCCTGCTGAAACTGTTGTTCCGCTTCTATGATGTGCTCGGTGGGCGGGTGCTGATTGATGGCAAGGATGTCCGCGATGTGACCCAGGAAAGCCTGCGCCAGTCGCTCGGCCTGGTGCCGCAGGACGTGGTCCTGTTCAATGAGACGATCCGATCGAATATCAGTTACGCCAAACCCGATGCCAGTCTGGATGAGCTCCGCGATGCGGCCCGGCGCGCGCAACTGCTCGACTTTATCGAAGCCTTGCCAGAGGGCTGGGACACGCGCGTCGGCGAACGCGGGCTCAAACTCTCAGGCGGTGAGAAACAGCGCGTCGGCATTGCCCGCGTCATTCTTGCGGACCCCGCCATCCTTGTTCTGGACGAAGCCACTTCGGCGCTGGACAGCGCCACCGAAGCGGCGGTTCAGGACGCGCTCGACGAAGCCTCGAAAGGCCGCACGACGCTGATGGTCGCGCACCGCCTGTCGACTGTGCAGAACGCTGATGAGATTGTCGTCCTGAAAGCCGGGCAGGTGATCGAACGCGGAACGCACGAGGCACTCTTGGCATCTGATGGCGAATATGCCGATATGTGGGCGCGACAAGCCAAGCGCGACGCCCTCACTGTCGCGGCGGCCGAATAGGAGGCGCAACGCCAATGTCAGACGAAGACTTCAGCCGCAAGAGCTTTCCCTGGCTGCGCGCCGGGTTTGACCTTGAAGGATATGTTGGCGCGCTGGCGGCCTGGCTCGTCGGGATCCTGCTGGGGATTGTCTGGGGGCCGCTGTTCTGGATCGGGTTCGTCGCGGCGATCATCATCCTGTTTGCGACCCGTTCAGCTGAACGCACCTCGCCGGACGCTGAAGACCTGATCACAGCCCCGGTCGACGGCATTGTCGTCTCGGTCGGCGGCGCCATGCCACCGGACGAACTGCGCCTTGGCGGCTCTGGCTGGACGCGTCTGCGCGTCTCGGTTGGACCGACCAAGACCAATGGCGTGCATGCGCCGATGGACGGCGCCATCGATCATGTCATTCTCGAAACCGGCGACCCGGCTGCGTTTGCCGCGATGAAGCCGGACCGTCCGGGCCTCGCCATTGCCTTCGTGTCGCTGGAAAGCGGCAGCCGGTCGGTCGGCATGCGCCTGGCCACAGGCGGGCTTGGACCACGGCTCGAGATCGCTCATGAAGCCGGCGATGCGGTGCGCCTGGGGCGCAATATTGGCACCATGCGCCTTGGTGGCTGGTGTGACCTCTATGTGCCGTCAGATGTCGATGTTTTGCCGCGCCCGGGCCAGACCCTGATCTGCGCAGAGACCGTGATCGGGCGATTCGGCAGCGCCACAGCTGACCTGTTCGATCGTGAAGACGAAGTTGAAACACCGGCCCCCGTCGACGAGGACCCGGCCGAGGATGAACCGATCGAGGCTGAGCTTGTCATTGATGAAGAAGACGAGCTGACCCTGGAAGAACTGGCCGGCGAAGACACTACGTCTGAAGACGATGAAGAAGAAGACGTCTCGGAAATGTTTGCTCGCTTGCGCAAGGAAGCCAAGAAAATTCAGGATGATGAATAGTTTGCGCCCGCTGCACGCTGTTCATTGACCTTTAAGACAATCAGGTCCATGTGGCCCCCGTTGCAGCGCGAAAACACGCGCATGAGACCGGTCGCGTGAATCGCAGTTTGACCTCTGGTCAGCTTGAGCCCGTCTCTTCAGACACCAAAATTTCCAAACGCCCTCTTTCACGCAGGCCGTTCCCGATCACGCCCCGAACAGGGGATGAGCGTATGGGGCTGCCGTGCAGACCTGCGCTCGCACTAAGAAAGTTTTTGTGTGACCACATTTACAGATATGGACCTCAACAAGCAGGTCCTGAAAGCCGTCACAGCCGAAGGTTACTCGACGCCCACGCCCATCCAGGCGCAGGCCATCCCGCAATTGCTCGAAGGCCGCGACATGCTCGGCATCGCCCAGACAGGGACCGGCAAGACGGCCGCCTTTGCGCTGCCGACGCTGGACTTCCTACTCGAAGAGCCGGAACCCCGCAAACCGAAACACACGCGTGTGCTGGTGCTGGCGCCGACGCGCGAGCTGGCCGGGCAGATTGCCGACAGCTTCCGCACCTATTCGAAATACATGGATTGCGTCACCCACACGGTTTTTGGCGGTGTGAAGATCAATCGCCAGATCCGCGATATGCAAAAGGGCTGTCATGTCCTTGTCGCTACACCGGGCCGGCTGCTCGACCTGATGAGCCAGGACGCCGTGCGCCTGCGCGATGTTGAAGTGCTGATCCTCGATGAAGCTGACCAGATGCTCGACATGGGCTTTATTCATGATCTGCGGAAGATCATCGCGGAAGTTCCTGAGGATCGCCAGACACTGCTCTTCTCGGCGACCATGCCGAAACTGATCGAGGATCTGGCTGGTAAATATCTCGACGATCCCGTGCGCGTCTCGGTTGCGCCGGAAAGCACGACAGCAGAACGTGTGACCCAGGGCGTGCTGCACGTGCCGAACAATCACAAGCTGCCTGTGCTCGGCAAATTGCTCGAAGATCCGAGCATTGACCGCGCCCTGGTCTTTACCCGCACCAAGCACGGTGCCGACAAAGTGGTGCGCAAACTGATGGCCAAGGGCCACAAGGCGCTCGCCATTCACGGCAACAAGTCGCAATCCCAGCGCCTGAAAGCGCTGAACGCGTTCAAAAACGGTGACTGCCGCATCCTGATCGCCACCGATATTGCCGCCCGCGGCATCGACATTGACGGCATCAGCCATGTCATCAATTTCGAGATGCCAAATGTCGCCGAGCAATATGTCCACCGCATCGGCCGCACCGCGCGCGCCGGGCGCGAAGGCGTATCGATCTCGCTGGTGGCGGAGGACGAGCTTTATTACCTCCGCGAGGTTGAAAAGATCACGCGAGTCGCAGTTGAGACCCTGCCAACGCCGGAAGGCTGCGAGGACTTTATCCTGCCGACGCCGGACCCATCTGTCCGCGTGCGCAAGCCGAAAGGCCCGTCGCGGCGTTCCGGTAAGTCGCCGCAGCACGGTTCACGGCGCAATCGCCCGGAAGGCGTGTCCAAGTCTAAGCAGCGCTCCCGCAAACGGCCTGGCAAAAATCAACGCCAGCGCGACCGCGCTAAGGTGATGAGCTAAATATCCGACGATACCTGCGCAGGCAGGTATCCAAGGACGGTAAGGGCCTGCAGTCCTGATCGAACATTTTGTCCCTGGACCCCTGCCTACGCAGGGGTCTGCGGATGTTGGAACAATGCGTCCACCCAATTCGCGCCGATCGTTACTCTTCCTCTGGCCCGGAATTCATCCAGGTGAAGACCGGTTTGAGGGGCAAGGCCCAGCCGATGCCAGCGACGACATAGAAGATCAGATTGGCCCATTTGGGCGCTGCGGCGAGGGAGGAGCCAAGCGTCGCGGCGCCCCAGATCCAGAAGACCAGGAACGCCATGATAATAATGCTGGCAACGAGACGGCGTTGTGATCGGGGCATCAACTGCTTTTTCCTGCTTCCTGCGACCGTGTGGCCGCTTGCTGTTCGAGGTCAGAGCTTCAAATAGAGCGCATTATGCCAGACGCAATCTCTCCTGTTGCCGCACGCTGGATTCGCCGCTGGCTGATCCTGATCGGATTGATGGTCTATGCCATGATCCTGATCGGCGGCGCCACCCGCCTCACTGATTCCGGCCTGTCCATCACCGAATGGGAGCCAATCAAGGGCGCGCTGCCGCCATTTGGCGAAGCGGCCTGGCTCGCAGAGTTCGAGAAGTACAAGCAGACGGCCGAGTTCCAGCAGCAGAACTACAATATGAGCTTGGCGGAGTTCCAGTACATCTATTGGTGGGAATGGGGACATCGCCTGTTCGGCCGCCTGATCGGCCTGGTCGCGATTGCCGGCTTTGTCTGGTTTGCGGCTAAACGCTGGATGTCGCGCCGCTGGCTTGTCCGCATAGCAGTGCTGATCGCGCTCGGCGGCCTGCAGGGCTTTATCGGCTGGTGGATGGTGGCGAGCGGGATTGGCGAGACCGATCGTCTCGATGTCGCGCCTTATCGCCTGATGACGCATTTTGGCCTGGCCTTGCTGATCATTGGCATGACGGCCTGGTACTGGCTCGATCTCGGCGAGCGCGCGCGCGTGGGCGCAAGCCAGCGATTGCGTGTGGTGGCGCTGGCCATCCTCATCCTGACCAGCATTCAGATGCTCAGCGGCGCGCTGGTTGCCGGTCTCGATGCCGGGCGCACTTATACGGACTGGCCGCTGATGGCGGGCGAACTGATCCCCGGGCATTATGTCGACGAGCAGCTCGGCCTGCGCAGTCTGTTTGAAGGCCGCGCCGCGACGCAGTTCAATCACCGTTTCTTTGCCTACACGCTATGGGCCATGGCGATTGTCGGCGCCGTTCTGGCGCGCGGGACGGCCGTCTCCAAGGCGTTCATGCTGGTCGCTGGCCTCATCAGTGCGCAAGCCGTCTGGGGCATCATCACGCTGGTCAATGCCGCGCCGCTGCCCGTGGCGCTGGTTCATCAGGGGCTGGGCGTGGTGGTCCTGCTCAGCGCGGTCTGGCTGGTCTGGATCACTCGGACGGAGAATATCCGAACGGCTCTGCAGTAACCTTGCTTGGGTCCACGAAAGTCACCGTGTGGGCGCCGCGAATATCCTCGCCGCCAATCACCATCACACCGCCCGGATAACCGCCGCCGCGGGCATCCCCGGTTGCCGCCATATCGACCGGCCGCGTCGGCGGGCGCACGCTGATCCCGTCATGGACGGTAAAGGTTTCGACATCGCCTGCTTCGGTTGAGAGTGAATAGCCACCCAGATCATCGAGCAGGAAGCGATACGTATTGTTGCGATGCTTGATCTCGGCTGCGGCGAGGACCGGCTCGGTGAACACCACCGCGTCGCCTTCCGACAGCAGGCAGGCGGAGATATCGCGCGCTGCCGCGATCGGTTCATTGAGCAACAGGATGAGGTCCGCCCCCGCCTCGACGATGCGGCCGGTATGCAGCTGGCGGCGTTCTTCCTGGGTCCAGAAGCCAATCCGCATGACGCCATCACTGTCGACCACCGGCCCGGCGCTGCACAGGCCTTCGATCAGCCCGTCGACTCCGGCATCAAGCGGCAAGGGCAGGGGCGCGTCGAGTTCGCCGCCATGGATATAGAGCGATAGATCACCGCTGCTGGTAATGCCTGGAAAGATGGTCACCGGTGTGCCTTGCAGCAGCATGTAGCGGCCATCAGCGACCTGCGAGACGGCCATATCGGCCTTGTCGGTCACCCGCTCGCCTTCAAAATCCAGGAATTGCAGGCCGCCATCCTCGAATGTCACCGCAACCGTAGAGCCAATTGCGCCCGCCAGAGCAACGCTGGCAATCGGTGATTCCAGATCCTTTGTCTGCCAGACTGCAGGCAGTTCCAGGCCCTCTGGCTGGGCCGACTCGACAGAGTCCACGGGCGAGTCAGCGACATCGCTCGCAACCGGCTCTCCGCCGGGGTTACAGGCGGCTGCAAGGAAAAGCAGACTCAGCGTGAAAGGCGCGTTGACAAGGCGTTTCGCGGCGCGTAGATGCGGGCGCTTGAACATTATCCAGTAACTCCGAATTGAGAGGCTCCGGCGGAGCAATGAAAACTTATAACGCACCTGCCGACGTTGAGAACAAATGGATCGTCATCGACGCGACCGATGTCGTTGTGGGTCGTCTTGCTTCCTACGTCGCCAAACGTCTGCGTGGCAAGCACCGCGCTGACTTCACGCCGCACATCGATACCGGCGACCATGTCGTTGTGATCAATGCTGAAAAAGCGAAGTTCACCGGCAACAAGCTGGCAGACAAAGTCTATTACCGTCACACGGGTCACCCGGGCGGTATTAAAGAGACCACAGCTGGCAAAATCATGTCTGGTCGTTTCCCAGAGCGCGCCATTGAAATGGCCGTTAAGCGCATGATGCCGAAAGAAAGCACGCTGGCACGCAAGCAGTTCTCGAAACTGCGCGTCTATGCCGGCACAGAGCATCCGCACGAGGCGCAAGGCCCTGAAGCGGTCGACTTTGCTGCGATGAACACCAAGAACACGAAGGTCGCCTAAAGATGGCTGAAACTGCACAATCCCTCGAAGACCTGAAAGACGTCACTGAAGGCGAAGGCGCTGCGGAGCTGGCTCCGATCACCGCTGAGCCAAAGATTGACGAGCATGGCCGCTCTTACGGCACAGGTCGCCGGAAGTCTGCAACCGCCCGCGTCTGGCTCAAGCCTGGCTCTGGCAAGATCACCATCAATGGCAAAGACCAGGACGAGTATTTCGCCCGTCCGGTCCTGCGCATGGTGCTTGAGCAGCCACTGGTCGAAGCTGATCGCCGCACACAGTATGACGTCGTTGCGACCGTCAAAGGCTCTGGCCTGTCCGGTCAGGCTGGCGCTGTCCGTCACGGCATTGCCCGCGCCCTGGTCAATTACGAGCCAGAACTGCGCCGCACGCTGAAGCCATTCGGCTTCCTGACCCGTGACCCACGCGTTGTTGAGCGTAAGAAATACGGCCGCGCGAAAGCCCGTCGTAGCTTCCAGTTCTCCAAGCGCTAAGCGTTACGGTTTATTCGAACACGTGATAAAGGCGCTCCAGCGGGGCGCCTTTTTCGTATCTGAAACAAGGGTTTGGCCATGAATGACAAGACGACACTGAAAGCCGCCGTGCTCGGCGCCTCAGGCTATACCGGCGCCGAGACCGTGCGCTTGTTGGCCGGCCATCCACGCGTCGAGGCCGTGGCCGCAACCGGGCACAGCCTGGCCGGCAAACAGCTTTCAGAGATTTTCCCGCATCTTGCCGGCGCTGCCGACTTGCCGGTGGTGAAGGCCGACGATGTCGACTGGTCGAACGTGGATGTCGCCTTTGGCTGTCTGCCGCATGGCACCAGCCAGGACCTGATCGAAACCCTGCCAGACCATGTTCGTGTGGTTGACCTGTCAGCGGATTACCGGCTGCGCGACGCAGCGCTCTATGCCGAGACCTATGGCCGGGCGCATCTCAATCCTGAACGCACAGCGCACGTGAA
This sequence comes from Hyphomonadaceae bacterium, assembly GCA_024742355.1. Taxonomy (GTDB): domain Bacteria; phylum Pseudomonadota; class Alphaproteobacteria; order Caulobacterales; family Hyphomonadaceae; genus Henriciella. Next base: position 94,413 of record JANSYM010000003.1, read on the forward strand.
ATACGGCCTGCCGGAATGGCGCGGCGCGGACCTGTCGGGCGAAACGCTCGTCGCTTGCCCCGGCTGCTATCCGACCGCGAGCCTGCTGGCTTTGCTGCCAATCATCGATTTGGTCGATCCGGACAGCGTGATCATCGACGCCAAGTCGGGCGTGTCCGGTGCTGGTCGCGGCCTCAAGGAAGGCAATCTGTTCTCAGAAGCGGCTGAAGGCGTGCACGCTTATGGCGTCGGCACCCATCGCCATGCGCCGGAAATCGAACAGGAACTCAACCTGCAAGCGGGCCGCACCGATATTGGCGTCACTTTCACCCCGCACCTCATCCCGATGACGCGCGGCGAACTGGTGACCTGCCATGTCCGTGGCGATGTCGATCAGATTCATGCGGCGCTCATCGCCAAATATGCAGCTGCACCCTTCGTGTCGGTCCTGCCGCTTGGCGCCCCAACCCCGGATACACGGCACGTGCGCGGCACCAATAATTGCCGCATCGCGGTCTATCCGGACCGGGTCAAAGGCCGCGTCGTGGTGATCGCGGTGATCGACAATCTCGTCAAAGGCTCCAGCGGCCAGGCGATCCAGAACCTCAACCTGATGATGGACTGGGACGAAACGCTGGGCTTGGCGGGGCTGCAGGCGCTGTTTCCTTAATTCAGAAACGCGCGCACCTGCGAGCCTCATCCTGAGCGAAGTCGAAGGACGAGGCGGGCTTTCAGGAAGCACGGCCCTTTATCCTTCGACTTCGCTCAGGATGAGGGCCTGAAAAACTGAACTTCCCTTCAAGTGCTCCCCACGGGCATGTCCGTGGGGTCCAGCACGGGCTCTTGCCGCAGAGATCGAGAGAGGCGCGACCGCTCCCGGTCGTTCCCGCGAGCGCGCGTGATGGGCTACCCGATCAAGTCGGGTAGAGCATGCCCAGACAAGACTGGACAGAGTGATAAGGTGAGATCGGATTGATCGCGATCAATGGCTCTGGACAAAGTACGTTCGTTATTTCATAATGTAATAATGTTATATTTGGAGGTGAGTATGATCCATAAACCCCTGATTTGTTTCGCCATGGCGTTTGCATTGACGCCCGTCGCTCAGGTTCAGGAACAAGAGGTGGAGACCAGCGAACCAGGTTTCATTGAGGTCTACGCGATCGGTCGAGCCGAGCGAGCGCCGAGCCACTTTGTCGTAAATGCCACTTTGCAGATCCGGCGCGAACAACGCGAGAAAGCCAGTCGCGAACTGGAAGCCTTCACCAACAAAGTCGGAAGTGAGGTTGATCGGATTAGCGGCTTGACCAGTCTGCAGATTGAAACCGAACAGCTCTCTACGAGCGCGGAGCGTTCCAAAAAATGCCAACGCGGCGGCCCCTTGTTTGGGTCGAAGGATGGGGAGTGCGCGCCGATCGGCTACAATGCCTATGTTCGCTACCGGATTGAGGGTTCCCCGGCAGACAAAGCTGGCGACGTCGTGTCGTTTCTGGAACAAGTCGAGGATAGCGAAAACCAGATTGCCGGTTTCTTCTACGAACAAACCGAACAAGCGACCCAGGCAGCGCGGGCAGACGCTATTCGCCGCGCGGTCGCCAATGCCAGGACTTTGGCCAATGGTGCAAATGTCAGGCTTGGCAAGATCATTTCCATACAAGAAGGGGTGACCGCGCCGCGATCGATGCAGCGTGCATACGCGGTCGCGCCGTCGAACCTGGCCAATGACAATATGCGGCGAGTCGCGCGTCAGCCGCGCTTCGAAATCTCAGCCAATCCGAAGCTTCAGGAATTTCGCGTTGGAGTCACGCTCCGTATTGAAATCGAGCAATAGCTCAGCTCATTTCGCCTCGCTCGCGCGTTTGATGCGCTCCCCGGACCACGAGCGCCAGTCTTCCGCCTCATCCAGATCAATCAACGTTGGCAGCTCGGCAACGCGAGACCCTGTCGGCAAATTTCGCCGCACATCCGCCATCGCGTGCGGCCCCGACCAGCGCACCGTCCCGAACGGCGAGCGGGTGCGCGCCGTCTTGTTCAACCCGAACAGCCAGAACCCGCCATCGGTGGCGGGGCCGAACACCGCGTCATGGGTGTGCAGCGCCCGGATCGCGCGGCGGATGAGGGCGGGCGACAGGTCGGGGGCATCGGCGCCGATGAACAGGACCGGGCCGGGTGGGGCTTCGGTGAGGCCCTTATTCAGCCGGTCGGTTAGGTCGCCGTGCCCCTGTGAGCGCCGGTCCAGGCTTGCCGGCCAGATTCCGCCCAGGCTTTCGCCAAGGGCACGGTCCGGCGCGGTGTAGAGGACAGGCGTCCACGGTCCAGCCATGGCGGCACGCATGGTTCGCGCCAGCGTCATCATTGCGATCCGCCGCGCCTGCGTCGGCGATCCAAGGCTGCGCGCCAGCCGTGTCTTGGCGAGGCCCATGCGCGGCGGCTTGGCATAGATGAGGAGATGGGCGCGGCGCATCAGTCGCGCAGGATCTCGATGCCAATGACCCGGTTATCTTTGTCCAGATCCAGAATGAGCTGCGGGCCTTTGAAGTCCGGCGCGACGGCCGCGAGGTCCACGCTGCGCTTGACGCATCCCGGGGTGCCCGGGCCCGGATGATCGGGCAGGGACAGATAGCCGACGCCTTCGGTTTCATCCCAGCGAAGTTCAGCTGAATTTTGGTCGCTCATTTCACCACCTCAATCCCGATCACGCGGTTTTGCTCATCAATATCCAGAATGACCTGCATGCCGCGCAGGCTGTCATCCAGTGCAAACACATCAATCGAGCGGGCGACACAGCCCGGTGTCCCGGCGCCCGGATGATCGGGCAGGTAGACATAGCCTGCTTCCAGTTCTTCGTCCCAGCTAGCATCCAGCGACATGGCACACCTTCGAATCGAGCCCCTAGGAATAGGATTTTGCCAGCTTTTCCGGGCTGGCACCAAGAAAATATCGCGTGACCAGAAACGCGTTTTTCCAGGCTCGCTTGCGCCAGCCATCGCGCTCATATTTTTCCGCATCGGTACGCGCCTCAGCCGACAGGATTGCCAGTCGCTTCTTGCCGATCGAGCGGACGATTTTGACATCCTCCATGAATGGCGTGTCGGGATAGCCGCCCACCTCGCGATAAAGCTTGCGCGAGAGCATCAGGCCCTGGTCGCCATAAGGCAGGCCCAGCGTGCGCGCCCGCCAGTTCGCCCGCCGCGCCACGACTTTGGCCATGTGATCGTCCGACCGGTAGGCCAGGGTGAAGGCGGCGGCGTGGCCGGGGCGGGCGCTGATATGCGCCTTGGCCCGCTCGGCCCAATCGCGCGACAGCGCCGTGTCTGCATGCAGGAAGAGCAGCCAGTCGCCGCGGGCCTGCTCGGCGCCATGCCGCAGCTGCGCGGCTCGGCCTTTCTCGGGCGCGGTGATGACGGTTGCGCCAGCGCCCTCAGCGAGCCGCCGCGTCTGATCTTCGCTTCCGCCATCGACCAGGATGACTTCGCGGATTAGCCCGCTCTCAAGCCCCGGCATCAGCGAGGACAGGCAAAGCGGCAGGACCCGCTCGGCATTGTAAGCCGGGATGATGATGGAAAGGGGGGCGGGCATTTAGCTTGTGTGCCACCTGATGAAAGACAAAATGCTCAACAGTCTGGTGGCTAAACGCCTCGCCACGCTTAGCCTTGCTAGGCCAAAGCCGAGTAATATGCCTACGGGCATTGCAATGACCGTCGATACGCCTTCGCCCAGCCGCAGACCAAATACCAGGCCAAGAAACAATCCGATCCCGATAATGCCACCAAACAGGATAAAGGTGAGCCAGACACGCGCGACGCGGTCCATCGCGGTTTTTTCTTCCTCGATCAAACCTCGACTCCCATTTCACCCAAGCGAGCCTGGACCAGCAGCAGATCGCGCCAGGCGCGGCTTTTGTCCTGGGGGCGGCGGAGGAGGTAGGCGGGATGGAACATCGGGACCAGCGGAACCTGCGTGCCCGCCGGGGTCTCGAACGGCCGCTCTGAACCGCGCAGGCGCATGATGCCGGTCTTGGTGTCGAGCAGGGATTTGGCCGCCACCCCGCCGGTCGCGATGATGATCTTGGGCTGGGCGAGATCGATCATGCGATTGACGAATGGCCGGCAGACCGCGAGCTCATCCGCCTCGGGATTGCGATTGCCCGGCGGGCGCCAATAATTGACATTGGAGATGAACGCATTGGTCTTGCGATCCAATCCAATCGCGGCGAGCATCTTGTCGAGCAACTGGCCGGCCTTGCCGACAAAGGGCAGGCCGATCCGATCTTCCTGACCACCCGGACCTTCGCCGAGCACCATCACCGGCGCGCCTTGAGTGCCATCGAACACGACCGTCTTTTCGCAAAGCTGTTTCAGCGGGCAGCCGTCAAATCCCTCAATCGCGGATTTGAGGTCATCCAGCGACGCGGCCGCAGAAGCGAGTGATTCGGCCTCGCTGAGCCAGTCCGAGACCGACTTCTGCGCGTTTCGGCGCGACTTGCGGGAGTTTCGTTCTTGTCCCTGTGTCGCTTGCGGAGCGTCCGAAACCGGAGGCGCGGACTCCCGTGCTGCGCCTTGCTGCGCCCGCATGGCGGCATCAATTTCCGACTGATCAACATCGACTCCCATATCCTCCCACCACTCGGTGAGCGCCTTTAACGCTGCGGCAGAGGCATTTTGGGGCATTGTGACCTTGTAAACTTTGGCTAAACAGGTGAGCGAATAGTGGATGATACCTAATTGGCGCGCAAGTCGTGCTGCCAGCTTTTGGGAGAGAATTGATGAGCGAACGCGAGTCCATGGAATTTGACCTGGTCATTGTCGGCGGCGGCCCTGCCGGTCTGGCTGCGGCCATTCGGGCGAAACAGCTGGCCAATGAAGCCGGCGAAGAGCTGGAAGTTGTGGTGTTGGAAAAAGGTGGGGAAATCGGCGCGCATATCCTCTCCGGCCTGGTCCTCGACCCGAAGGCGATGGATGAGCTCATTCCTGACTGGCGCACGCGCGACGACCGTCCGATTCGCACCGAGGTGAATGCCGACAAGTATAAGCTGCTCGGCCCGAATGGCTCCATGGCCATGCCGACCTTCGCTTTCCCGCCATTCATGCACAATCATGGCTGCTATATCGGCTCACTGGCCAATGTTTGCCGCTGGCTTGGTGAGCGCGCGGAAGAGCTGGAAGTCCAGGTTTTCCCAGGCTTTGCCGCCTCGGAAGTGGTCTATGGCGACAATGGCGAAGTGCGCGGCGTCGTTGCTGGCGTCATGGGCATTGCCGAAGATGGCAGCCACAAGCCGGACTATGAGCCTGGCATGGAACTGCTCGGCAAATATGTCCTGTTCGCGGAAGGCGCGCGTGGCTCGCTGACCAAGGAAGTCAAAGCGAAATACGATCTTGAAGCTGATTGCGACCCGCAAAAATACGGCATCGGCCTGAAAGAAGTCTGGAAAGTGCCGGCCGACCACCCGGAATTCTCTGCCGGATACGTGCAGCACACCTTTGGCTGGCCGGTGAAGGACAAGGACGGAAATGGCGGCGGTTTCCTCTACCATTTCTCCGAAGGCGGCGAGAATTATGTCTCCGTCGGCTATGTCGTGCACCTGAATTACAAGAACCCGCACCTGTCGCCTTATGACGAGTTCCAGCGCTACAAGCACCATGACGAAATCTCGAAATTCCTGAAAGGCGGCAAGCGCGAAGCCTATGGCGCCCGGGCGATCACCTCAGGCGGCATCCAGTCAATCCCGAAGCTCGCCTTCCCGGGTGGCGCCCTGATTGGTTGCTCAGCAGGATTTGTGAACCTGCCGCGCATCAAAGGCACGCACAATGCGATGAAGACCGGCATGATGGCCGCTGAAGAAGCCGTCGCCGCGGTCCGTGCTGGCCGCGCCTCTGATGAGCTCAGCTCCTATCAGCAGGCGGTTCGCGACAGCTGGGTCTGGACCGACCTTGCCCGTGTGCGCAATGTCAAACCTCTGATGTCGCGCTATGGCACCATGCCTGGCGCCGTGCTCGGCATGCCGGACATGTGGATGCGCTATCTGCTCGGCTTCGGCTACATTCCGCAACTCAAGCATGGCAAGGCCGATCATGAATATCTGAAGCCGGCTTCGAAGTTCAAGCCGATCGAATATCCGAAACCGGACGGCGTGCTCAGCTTCGACAAGCTGACCAATGTCTCCTTCACCAATACCTATCATGCAGAAGACCAGCCCAAGCACCTGAAAGTGGCGGACCTCGCCCTGCAGAAATCGTCTGAGCGCGATGTCTTCAATGGCCCGTCGGCGCGCTATTGCCCGGCCGGTGTGTATGAGTGGATTGAAGAGGACGGCAAGGAGCCGGTATTCCAGATCAACTCGCAGAACTGCATTCACTGCAAGACGTGCGACATCAAGGATCCGAACCAGAATATCAACTGGGTCACGCCTGAAGGTGGTGGCGGACCGGCTTATCCGAACATGTAATCCAGGGCAGCGGGGATGCGCGAATATACGTTCAAACCCGCGCCCATTCGCAAGAAGCAGACCTGGGCGATCAAGGATGGTCACCTGATGCAACGCGGTGCCGCGCAGGCGCTCAATCTCGCGTGCGTGGCCTCCGCCAGCTGGAACACAGTGACCTATCGCGGCACGCGCAGCGCCTGGCTGCACCTGAAATCAGAGCAGGGCGTCACCAAGATCGAGTGCAATGATCATGGCGGCGGCCGGGATGATTTTTTCGCCCTGGTCGATGCGATCTTGCGAGAGCTCAGCAGGGTTCAGCCGAACCTGCAGATCGCGCATGGTTATTCTGCACCCTGGCGCCTCGCGCTGTTTCTACTCGGCATTTTGGGCACGCTCCTGGGTCTGTTCCTGATCTTTGCTGGCGTCACCAATATGACCGGCCGGGGATCGGTGGAGGCCGGGATAGCAGGCCTCGCACTCGTCATCTTGCTGTTCCCCGTGGCGTGGACATGCCGCCCGAACATCAAGGCGCAAACGGTTCCGCCGCTGGACCTCGCGCGCGAGATCGCGTCACTCAGCGGCGCGTCGGTGTCTGATCCAGAGGACGATCCCCGCGAGGCATAGGCCCCAGAACACGGCAAATGGCGCGGCACCACCGCCCTTCGCGGCGATATAGGCCGCCGCCGCGCTGACGGCGCTGAATCCCCAATACAGGATCGCCACATCGAGATGGCTCCAGCCGCTGGCGATGAGGCGCTGATAGGCATGATCCAGATGCGGCTCCAGCCAGTTGCGACCATGCTTGGCGCGCCAGATCAGGGTCATCAGCACGTCGATGAGGAAAGGCAGCGCGAGCGTCGCAATGGTCCAGATATTGAGGCCAGAGACAAGACCAAGTCCGGCAAACAAGGCGCCAAGGCCGAGTGCGCCAGCATCGCCGACAAACAGGGCGCCGCGCAAATTGTGCAGCATGAATCCGGCAAGCGCGCCAAACAGGGCGAACCAGAAGACGCTGAACTGCCAGTCACCGATCAGGGTTCCGCAAATGGCGAGGCCGATCAGCATGATTGCAAGTGACCCCACCGCCAGGCCGTTTGAGCCATCGATGAAGTTGACCGCATTGATGAAGACCAGCAGCCAGGCCGCGCTGCCAATGATCAGAACAAGCGGCAGCGTGACGTCACCCCAGGGCGAGGACAAGGCGGCTGGCACAAGACCAGAAGCTGCGACGCCGAGGCAAAGGCCCGCGAGGGCGATCAGTTTCAGCTTTGTATTGGCGGTCCAGATATCGTCCCAAAGCCCCAGCAAAAACGCGCCTGCGACCAGAATGGGCACTGTTTCGCGTCCCCGCAGCAGGTCCGCAATGGCTGACCCAAGCTGCGATAGCCCGGGTCCGAGACCCGCGCCCCAGGTCAGGATCAATATGAAGAATGCGACCAGGCCGCCGAACAGCGCCCCCGCTGCGATGGCGACGCCTCCCAGGCGAGGGACGGCCGTCGATTGCTGTTTCCGCCCGCCATCGGGCGCGTCGACAATGCCAGACCGTTTGACCAGGCTGATGGCGAGCAAGCAGACCGCGAACCCGATCGCCGCAAAACCCGCGGAGGCGACCATCAACCCGATACTCATCGCCCAGCCCCCAGCATGGTCGCTTTGACCCACCAGTCGCTGCGCTGTGCTGACAACGACGCCCCTGCGGCTTCGGCAGCGTCCATCGTGTCAAACAAGGCAAAGCAGGTGGCGCCAGACCCGCTCATCCGGATGAGGCGGGCGCCAGGCACGGCCTGCAAAGCGGCGAGCGCGCGTGTGATTTCGGGATGTTTGCTCATGGCCGGTGTTTCGAGGCTGTTTTCCGTATTGTCGCGCAGCCAGGACAGGAAGGCGCGCAGCGCGGTGCGATTGTCCGGCAAGGGCGGATGGTCCGGCACCGCGCCGGGGGCGACGTCATCATAAGCTGCGAACACAGGCCCGGTCGGACAAGGCGTGCCCGGATTGACGAGAAGGGCCGGAATACGCGGCACGCTGAGGACGGGATCGTATGTCTCGCCTTCGCCGGTCATCAGGCCCGGCAGGCTGCGAAAGCAGGCCAGGACATCGCCGCCAATCAGCGGCGCGATTGTCTCGGCCATGGCCTGTACATTCTCGCCGCCATGCGCGCGCACGATCAGGCGCAGCGCGGCGCCGGCATCGGCCGAACCGCCCCCAATTCCGGCAGCACAGGGCAGGTTCTTGATCAGGCGAAAGGCGAGCTGCGGGGCATTGCCATCCAGCGCGTCATTCATCGCGCGGGCGGCTTTCAGCACCAGATTGTCCTTTGCGGGGCCTGATTGATCCGCATAGGGACCGTCGACGGCGAGGCTGAAATGGCTGGCGGGTTCTGCCGTAATCACGTCCGCCGTGTCGACATCGCTAAACGCGACCAGCGAAATCAGATTGTGCCGTCCATTCTCCTTCGGCGGGCCGACATGCAGGGAAAGATTGATCTTGGCAGGTGCGAATTCCGACAGTCGGGTCATGGGAAGGCGGGCGTCTGCACATCATTGACCGCCTGCAAGAGCGCAATTCCGCCTGCCAGTTTCCGGTTCAGGAGATCGCGCTCTTCCTCGTCGGCGGCGTATTTCAGCGCACGTTCCCACTGGAACCCGGCTTCCTTGAAGCGTCCGACCTGCCAATAGGCATCGCCGAGATGGTCGAGTATCTCCGAGATGGTCGGCTCCAGTTCGGCAGCGCGTTCGAGATAGAATATCGCGCGCTCATAATTACCAAGCTTGTAGTGCGCCCAGCCGAGACTGTCGGTAATGGCGCCATTGTCGGGCGCGTAGCGCAGGGCGGTTTCGATCAAGGCCAGGCCTTCATCGAGATTGATACCGCGATCAATCCAGCTATAGCCGAGATAATTCATGATCGTCGGATTGTCCGGCCGCAGGTTCATTGCGGTTTGCAGGTCATTCTCGGCCCGTGGCCACTCGCCGAGACGCTCACGGGCGCCGCCGCGCGCATAATAGATGCGCCAGTCATAATGGCCTTCGGCTTCGTCCGCTTCGATAATGTCGGTGAATGTGTCCTCGGCTTCACCGTCGCGGCCGAGCGATTGCAGCAGGTCGGCGAGCTGGACGCGGATATTGCGGTCATCGGTCCGCGCCAGCGTCTCGCGGGCAATGATCAGGGCCTCATCGTCGCGGCCTTCGCGGCGCAGCGCCCAGGCCAGCTGTCCCTGCGCGCTGGTATGATGGACGGACTCATCGGTGATGGTTTTCAACAGCGCGATGGCTTCCGGTCGCCGATCAGACTGGTCCAGCACATCGGCCCAGAGCGTCTTGGCGACGTCGAGGTCCGGGTCGAGATAACTGGCCATGGCGAAATAGACGGCAGGCACATCGCCATAGCCCTGCGAAGCTTGCGGCGCCGTCGCCAGATAGATGGCAAGCGCGGTGCCCTCCGCCGCAGAGTAGCTTGGCATTGGCGTGACCGCGCCGGCTTCGATTTCATCGGCGAGCGCGGTCAGGGCGGGGTGGCGGCCAACTTCGGTGCGGAATGCTGTCAGTCTCTGCAGTGCCTTTTCTTCGTCACCAGCCAGCGCCAGCAGGCGAGCCTCGGTTTCCACGCCCAAGGCGAGGCGGGCGCTCAGGTCGAACAGATAACCGAGATCGGAACGCGCGCCGGCTTCATCGCCGGAATTGGCTTTCATGATCGCCGCCAGGGTTTGCCCCATCAGCGTGAACAGGCCGTCTTCACCACCGGCTTGCTGCTGTAGCGCGATCGCCGACTGCGGATCGTCATCCAGCAGATTCCAGGCGGCCAGGCTGCGGGCGAGCATGGCGTGATAATCATTGCGCCAGGGCTGGTCGAGATGCGCCAGCGCGGCAGTGCTGTCACCGCGCCGCGTGGCTTCGATGGCGAGCAGCAGTCGTGGCAATTCGGTTTCATCCAGCGTTTCCGGCGGCAGGCGCTTGGCGAGGGCAACCGCGCGCGGTACCTCGCCGATGCGCAAGATCGAGAAGATCGCCTGTTCGGCCACCCAGGGGTCATCGTGCACCTGTCGCAACAGCCGGGCATAGTGTCTGGCCGAGGTTTGCGGGTCGTCGGTCAGGCCCGCATATTTTGCGACCGCATAGGTGCTCAGCGTGTCGATTTCCTTGCGCAACTGTGTGTCGGCTTCGGCCCGCGCCAGAATTTCAGCTGGCGCCACGGCGCCGCTGGAAACACAGGCGGAGACGGTCAGACAGGACACGGAGAAAAGAAGCGCGCGAAACATAGCCTGTCTTGTCTCAACGACCGCGGTTTCAGGCAAGTAAAAGTCTGAAATTTAATTGCAGGTCATTTTTTGCCGAAACGCCTAGTGCGCGCGGCTGACACAGAAGTCGGCAAGACCAGACAGGGCCTTGGTCCACTGGCTGTCCGGCAGGGTGCGCAGCGCCGCCTTGGCGAGCTCTGCATAGGCTTTCGCTTCGACCAGGGTTGCCTCTGCCGCACCGGTGGAGCGGATCAGGTAGATCGCATGCGCCAGATCACCTTCGGCCTGCTGCTCAGGATCGAGCGCCCGGTCCCAGAAGTCCTGGTCTTCCGAGCTGCCGCGTCGCCGCGCGATGATCACAGGCAGGGTCGTTTTGCCTTCCCGGAAGTCGTCCCCGACGGCTTTGCCAATGACGGAGGTCGTGCCGCCATAATCGAGGGCATCGTCAATGATCTGGAAGGCGAGGCCAAGATTTTTGCCGTAAGAGGCAAGCGCTGCCGCATATTGTTCGCCTTGCGGACCTGCTGACAGGGCGCCGGCTTCAGCGGCGGCCTCGAACAGGGCCGCCGTCTTCGCCTCGATAATGGCGAGATATTCTTCGGTGGGCAGATCTGTCCGGCTCGCGGCAGCAAGCTGGTGCACTTCGCCTTCCGCAATCACCGACGAGGCGTCCGAGAGGATGCGCAGGATTTCCAGGCTGCCGGTCTCGACCATCAGCGTGAACGCGCGGGCGAACAGGAAGTCACCGACCAGGATGGAGGCATTATTGCCCCAGACATTCTTAGCCGCTTTCTTGCCGCGGCGCAGATCACTGTCATCGACAACATCATCATGCAGCAGGGTGGCTGTGTGAATGAACTCGACGGCTGTGGCCAGGGCGTGCGTGCCGGCATTCGCGCCGCCGCAGGCATGGGCGGCTGCCAGCGTGATCATCGGGCGCAGGCGTTTGCCGCCAGCCGAGACGATATAGCCAGACAGATCGGGAATGACGTCGACCGGGCTTTTTGCACGCGCAATCAGCAAGGCCTCCGTTGCCGTGAGGTCGTCGCTCAGCATGTCCTGCAGACGTTCAACAATTGTGTCGATGTCAGCGGTGCGGGAGGGGTTGGTTTGCGCTGTCACGCCGGAAGTCCTATTTCACTTTTGCTTCGCTTTCCATACAGGTAGCGCAAAATTGAAGTCTCGCAGCTGCGGTAAGCCACCGCATGCGGCAAAAGTGGAGAAATATCCGTGGAAGAAGTGTTTCGTACCAATGACTTGGTGAAGCTGTCATATATCCGGCACCTCCTGCAGGAAGACGGTATCGAGCCCTTCGTGCTGGACGAGCATACTGCAATGATTGATGGCCGCGGCCCGATGGTGCCGATCCGGATCACCGTACGCGAAGACCTGGCCGACCGGGCGCGTTTCCTGCTGCGCGATGTGGAGAAGGATGCGTGACAGCGTTTTCGGTCGATGATTTCTATTCCGGCCGGATCAAGGTCTATCAGCCCAAAAAAGGCTTTCGCGCGGGGACAGACAGCCTGTTGCTCGCCTCAGCGCTGGATAGATTCACTGAGGGCGAAGTGCTGGACATTGGTTGCGGTGCCGGCGGTGCACTTCTCCCGGCTGCGCACCGGCTGAAACGAGCACGCCTCACAGGTCTCGAGATCGACCCGGAAATGGTGACGCTCGCTGAAAAAGGCGTGGCGACAAACGTGTTTCAGGAGCGTGTCCAGGTCCGGCAGGGCAGCGTGAGCGATCTGCCGGACGCCTGGCAGAACCGGTTTGATCTGGTCATCTCCAATCCGCCATTCTTCGAGACCGGAACAATCCAGACACCGGGCGAGGGTAAGGAAACGGCCTATCTGGAGAGCGTGACGCTAAAGGATTGGATCAATGCCATGCTGTTCGCGCTGCGCCCAAAAGGCACGTTCGTGATGGTGCATCGCGCGGCGGACCTGGCGCGGATCCTCTCGATTATCGAGCGTCAGACCGGGGAAATTACCGTCCTTCCCATCCATTCCTATCCCGGCGCCGAGGCCAAGCGGGTGTTGGTGCGAGCGCGAAAAGGGCTTCGTTCCGGGCCCATGCGTTTGCTGGAGCCGCGTTATCTCTATCACGAGAAAGGCGGTGAGCGCCGCGGCTGGACGCTCGCCATGCAGCGCGATGGCGCCGAGATTGACTGGAATTAAGCGCGCCCCATGCTTGCCCCGAAGCGCAGACCGGAGTAGGCGGAGCGCATCAGAATCTATCGGCTGAGCCTGCCATGACCGCACCTGTTGCCCGCGACAAACCAAATTCATTCCAGGAGCTTATCCTGCGCCTCCAGAATTACTGGGCGGAGCAGGGCTGCGCCATCCTGCAGCCCTATGACATGGAAGTCGGGGCCGGGACGCTGCATCCGGCTACGGTCCTGCGGGCGCTGGGTCCGAAAGACTGGCGCGCCGCCTATGTTCAGCCTTCGCGCCGCCCAGCCGATGCGCGCTACGGCGAAAACCCGATGCGGCTGGGCCATTATTACCAATACCAGGTCATCCTGAAGCCAAACCCGCGCAACCTGCAGGATCTGTATCTGAACTCGCTCTACGAGATCGGCATCGACCCGACCGTGCACGATATTCGTTTTGTCGAGGATGACTGGGAGAACCCGACGGTCGGGGCCTGGGGCCTCGGTTGGGAAGTCTGGTGCGATGGTATGGAAGTCAGCCAGTACACCTATTTCCAGCAAGTCGGTGGCCTGGATGTGTTCCCGGTCTCGGGCGAGCTGACATACGGCCTGGAGCGCCTGGCCATGTATGTGTTCGGCGTCGACAATGTCTATGACCTGCCCTTCAACGCCCCGGACAGCGAAACGCCGCTCTCCTATGGCGATGTCTTCATCGAGAATGAGCGCCAGCAATCGGCCTTCAATTTCGAGCATTCGGATGTCGAGATGCTGCAGCGCTGGTTCAGCGATTGCGAAAACCAGTCCAACACGCTGCGCGATGCCGGCAAGCCACTGCCCGCCTATGATTTCGCGCTGAAAGCCAGCCACGTGTTCAATCTGATCGATGCGCGTGGCGCCATTTCGCCGACCGAGCGCCAGGCCTTTATCGGCCGCGTCCGTGACCTGGCGCGCGGCGCCGCAGAGCAATGGGCCGAGCAGGAAGCTGCGAGGGCTGAGGGATGAGCAAGGTCAATATTGCCGAGAAGTTCGAGCTGTTCGAAGAAGCCTGGACCCCGAAAATTGCGGGCCAGGTCAATGACATGCATTTGAAGCTCGCCAAGTTTCGTGGCGACTTCCAATGGCACTCACACGATAAGGAAGATGAGCTGTTCCTGGTCGTCAGCGGCACGATGCGGATGGCCTTTCGCGATCGCGAAGAGATTGTCGAGACCGGCGAGTTCATCATCGTCCCGCGCGGCGTCGAGCATCGACCGGGCGCGGTCGGTGAGGAATGCCACGTGATCCTGCTTGAGCCTGCAACGACCGTGAATACCGGCGACGGGGCGACGACCGATTTTACCGTAACAGATTTGGAGGAAATCTGATGGCTGATCCAGAAATTGGCGGCAATGAGCCAATCGCGGTCGAAGTCGAAGAAGGCAAGATCTATTGGTGGTGTGCATGTGGGCGCTCGGCCAACCAACCCTTCTGCGACGGCTCGCACAAGGACACTGAATTTATTCCGCAAGGCTGGGAAGCGCCGAAAACCGGCAAAGTCTTCTTCTGCGCCTGCAAACGTTCCGGCAAGGCACCACTGTGCGACGGCGCGCATAACAATCTCTGAGACAGACACGATACTGGGCTGATATGGCTGAACTTTTCCTCGAAATTTTCTGCGAAGAAATTCCTGCGCGCATGCAGGCCAAGGCGGAACGCGATCTTCGCGACGCGGTCCTGAAGGGCCTCGGCGAGGCAGGGCTCGCAGTAGAGACCTCGTCCTCCATGTCGGGGCCGCGGCGTCTGGCGGTTTCCTGCACGGGCGTCCCGGCCGGGTCCGACGATGTTACCGAGGAACGCAAGGGCCCGAAGGTTGGCGCACCGGACAAGGCGGTCGAAGGCTTTCTGCGCGGCGCCGGCCTCAGCTCGATTGACGAGGCCGAGGTGCGGTCTGATCCGAAGAAAGGCGATTTCTATGTCGCCAAGCGGACCATCCCCGGCCGCGCGACGGCGGACATTGTCGCTGAGCTGATCCCGGACATTATGCGCGGATTCCACTGGCCGAAATCGATGCGCACAGGTCGCGGCGAGATGCGTTGGGTGCGCCCGCTGCAGCGCATTGTCTGCCTGTTTGACGGCAAGATTGTCGGTTTCGAAGTCGACGGCATTGCCAGCGGCGACGAGACCGAAGGCCACCGCGTACATGGCCGCGGCCCGTTCAAGGTCAGCGGCGCAAAAGACTATGTCGCGCAGCTCGAAGGCGACGGCCATGTCCTGCTGACCCGCGATGTCCGGCGGACCAAGATTGACGCCGAAGCCAAAGCGATCTGCGAGAAAGCCGGCCTGCAACTGGTCGAAGACAAGGGCCTGCTCGAGGAAGTGGTCGGCCTGGCCGAATGGCCGGTGGAGATCCTTGGCGAAATGGACCCGGTTTTCCTTGAGCTGCCGCCAGAAGTCATTCAGCTCTCGATGCGCACGCACCAGAAATACTTTGCCGTGCGCGACCCGAAGACGGGCGCGCTGGCGCCGAATTTTGTCGTTGTCGCCAATATTGACGCGGCCGATGGCGGCAAGGCGATTGCGGCCGGGAACCGGAAAGTCCTGTCGGCCCGCCTCGAAGACGGCCGCTTTTTCTGGGAGAATGACAAGAAAACCGGCCTGGACGCGATGGCGCCGAAGCTCGGCAAGATCGATTTCAAGAAAGAGCTCGGCACGGTCGCCGACAAGGTTGAGCGCATTGCAGCTCTGGCCCGCGAACTGACGCCCAAGGTTGGCGCGGATGCCGATCTCGCCGAACGCGCCGCGCGCCTCGCCAAGGCCGACCTGGTCTCTGAGATGGTCTATGAATTCCCGGAACTGCAGGGCGTGATGGGCCGGTATTATGCGCTGGAAGCGGGCGAAGACGCACGCGTCGCCGACGCGGTGCGTGATCACTACAAGCCGCAAGGCCCATCAGATGCGGTGCCGTCTGAGCCGGTCAGTATTGCAGTCGCGCTCGCCGACAAGCTCGACACGCTGGTCGGTTTCTGGGCGATTGACGAGAAGCCGACAGGGTCGAAGGACCCGTTTGCGTTGAGACGTGCGGCGCTGGGTGTGGTTCGTGTGATACTCGAAAACTCGATTTCGATTTCCATCAAAGAGATATCTGAAGCGCACTTATCGCGATTGTTGGTTCAAGATCCGAGCGACACGGATGCGTTCGCTGTATTTCACTCCGATCATACAGTGGAGTACAAAGTTGTAGCGAACCTCCTCTCCTTCTTCGCCGACCGCCTCAAACAATACCTCCGCGATCAGGGCCAACGCCATGACCTGATCGATGCCGTGTTTGCGCTCGGGGAGGACGACCTCGTCCTGATCGTCAAACGCGTCGAAGCGCTCGCGGCTTTCCTCGACTCCGAGGACGGAGCGAACCTGCTCGCAGGCTATAAGCGCGCGGCGAATATTCTCCGCGCTGAGGAGAAGAAGGACAAGCGGGCCTTTGACGGCGCGGTCGACGAGAGCAAGCTCGGCGCCAAGGCTGAGAAAGCCCTGCACGCCGCGGTGGCCAAGGCTTCCGATGCAGCCGAGGCCGCGCTCGAGAAAGAGGATTTCGCCGCCGCCATGTCCGCTTTGGCCAGCCTGCGGGCGCCGGTCGATGCGTTCTTCGATGGTCCGGACAGCGTCATGGTCAATGCTGATGAGGCCGACATCCGCGAAAACCGGCTAAACCTGCTCAACATGATGCGCGCAGCGATCGGAACGGTCGCTGATTTCAGCAAGATTGAGGGCTGATCAGCCCAGTATCTGTACCAGCGTCGGATCGGTCACCAGCACCACACAGAGAGCGATGGCGCTTAGCCCCGCCAGCGTGTTGAGGGATAGCAGATCCCGCAATCTCAATTTTAACATCAGCCCAGCCTTTCCAGGACGCATCATGCATTGATTCTAGGACGGGTCCTTATCGTTGCATCTCAAAAACGTTTCACGATTGTGCGAGATCGTGTCTGAACAGAGGCTGAGCCACCTCGTTGTTCTTGATTCATGTTGCGGCGCAGCAACAAGAATTTGCTAAAATCACGTCGATCCAGCCGATATGGGGCATGTTTGTTCGGTGACAGCGTAATCAGACGAAATGACGTCTTGATTCTCGGCGCCAACCATGGCGCTTGGCTTTCGAGTAGAGTCCCGGCAAAAGTGTCGGCGCATTCCATATGGGAATCGAGGAGTTTGAACGATGGCTGATGGCGCAAACGCAGACACCAAATGGGTCTATTCCTTTGGCGGCGGCAGCTCGGATGGCGGCGCCGCGCTGAAGAACCTGCTCGGCGGCAAAGGCGCAAACCTGGCTGAGATGGCGAGCCTGGGCCTGCCCGTCCCGCCCGGATTTACGCTGACGACTGAAGTTTGCACCGCTTATTACGATCTCGATGAAGCCTATCCTGACGGGCTCGATGCTCAGGTCGATGCGGCGCTGAAAGCGCTGGAAGAAAAAGCCGGGAAGACGTTCGGAGACGCGGAAAATCCGCTGCTGGTTTCGGTCCGCTCCGGCGCGCGCGCTTCCATGCCGGGCATGATGGACACGGTGCTCAATCTCGGCCTGTCCGAAATCACGGTCCAGGGTCTCGCAGCCAAGGCCGGTGAGCGCTTTGCCTATGACAGCTATCGTCGTTTCATTCAGATGTATTCCAACGTCGTGCTCGGCCTGCGCCATGACACGTTCGAGTATATTCTGGACGATTACAAGGACAGCCAGGGCTTTGAACTCGATACAGAGATGGAGGCGGCTGACTGGAAAGAAATCGTCTCGCAATACAAGGCCGCTGTTCAGGAAAAGCTGGGCAAGCCGTTTCCGGATGATGCCCGCGAACAGCTCTGGGGCGCGATTGGCGCCGTGTTCGGGTCGTGGATGAATGACCGCGCCATCCTCTATCGCAAGCTGAATGACATCCCGGCCGAATGGGGCACGGCGGTCAATGTTCAGTCCATGGTGTTCGGGAATATGGGCGAGACGTCGGCGACCGGCGTGGCCTTTACCCGCGACCCGTCGACTGGCGGCAATACATTCTATGGCGAGTTCCTGACCAATGCGCAGGGCGAGGATGTGGTTGCGGGAATCCGTACTCCGGCCCCGATCAGCCGCGCGCGCGCCGATGAGCTGAAGTCAGACGAAGCCCCGCTCGAAGAGGTGATGCCTGCGGTCTACAAGCAGCTCACTGACGTCGCCGACACGCTGGAAGCGCATTATCGCGACATGCAGGATATCGAGTTCACCGTCGAGGACGGCACGCTCTACATGCTGCAAACCCGCAACGGCAAACGCACCGCTGCGGCGGCGCTGAAGATCGCGGTCGACATGGCGAAAGAGGGCCTGATCAGCGAGGAAGAAGCGATCCTGCGGCTGGAGCCAGCGCAGCTGGACCAGCTCCTGCACCCGACCATTTCACCGAACGCGACCCGCGATGTTGTCGTCAAAGGCTTGCCCGCCAGTCCGGGCGCGGCGGTCGGACAGGTTGTGTTCGATTCCAACGAAGCGGCGCATCTGGCGGAAGCTGGCCGCGCCGTGATCCTGGTCCGGGTTGAGACCAGCCCGGAAGATATTCATGGCATGCACGCAGCGCGCGCGATTGTGACGGCGCGCGGCGGCATGACCTCGCACGCCGCCGTTGTCGCGCGCGGCATGGGCCGGCCCTGTGTGTGCGGTGCCGGTGACTTGCAGATCGACACCGAGGCTGGTCTGTTCCGTGTCGGTGGCCGGGAGGTCAAGAAAGGCGAAATCATCACCGTCGATGGCGCCGAAGGTGAAGTCCTGTTCGGCGAGGTCGAGATGCAGCAGCCGGACCTGTCCGGCGATTTCGGCGTGCTGATGGGCTGGGCCGACAAGGTCCGCAAGCTGAATGTCCGTACCAATGCCGAAACGCCAGCCGATGTGAACGTCGCAAGAGAATTCGGGGCCGAAGGCATCGGTCTTTGCCGCACAGAGCACATGTTCTTTGACGCGGACCGCATTCCGGTCGTGCGCTCGATGATTCTGGCCGGAACCAAGGATGGACGGGAAGCGGCGCTCGAAAAGCTGCTGCCAATGCAACGCTCGGATTTTGAAGAGATTTTCCGAATCATGGGCGAGCTGCCATGCACCATCCGACTGCTTGATCCGCCGCTGCACGAATTCATGCCGCACTCTGAGGCAGAGATGCAGGAGGTTGCGACCTCTTCCGGGATGGATGTGAAATCACTCAAGGCACAAGCCGATGCGCTGCATGAAAGCAATCCGATGCTCGGCCATCGTGGCTGCCGACTCGGGATTACCTATCCCGAGATCTACGCCATGCAGGCGCGGGCGATTTTTGAGGCCGCGGTTCAGGTCGCGAAAGAGACGGGCGCCAAGCCAGTACCGGAAGTGATGATCCCGCTGGTCGGGACGCGCAAGGAACTGGATATCCTGAAAGCCGTTGTCGACGCGGCGGCAAAGGCTGTGTTCGCGGAAACTGGCACAGAACTCGACTATCTGGTCGGCACCATGATCGAGCTTCCGCGCGCTGCGCTGCGGGCCGGGCAGATCGCCGAAACGGCCGAGTTCTTCTCGTTCGGGACGAATGACCTGACCCAGACTACGCTTGGCATTTCACGCGATGATGCCGGCCGATTCCTGACCTCGTATGAGGAGCAGGGCATTTATGAAAAAGACCCGTTCGTGACCATCGACCAGGATGGTGTCGGCGAGCTGGTCCGCACCGCCGCAGAGCGCGGTCGGAACACGCGATCCGGCATCAAGCTCGGCATTTGCGGTGAGCATGGCGGCGATCCGGCCTCAGTGATTTTCTGTCACAATATTGGCCTCGATTATGTGTCCTGTTCGCCTTATAGGGTGCCAATCGCGCGCCTGGCAGCCGCGCATGCTGTCTTGAATCAGGACTAAGAATCGCGCTTTTGGGTGGTTTTGTTTCACAATCGCAATAAATTGTGATCTGGCGAACTGTGTCTTGCGCGCAACAATATTTGGGTGCGCCGTTTTGGTTAAAAGAGTTAACCAAATCTTGATTTTGCAATGAATCCCGCCATTTAGAGCGCTGCCAAGCTTAACAGGCCGTAATTCAGGGCACATTCAGCTCAGATCGGGCATGAGAAATCGGAGCTTTGTGACAGAAAATAGAATTGATTTTCTAGGCTGGCAGGAAATATGCAGCACACAAGAACGTAATCCAGGACGGCATGAAGGCCGCGATCAAAAGGAAGAGTTTGGCACTTGTAGAGTTTAGACGCTGCAAGGGTGGTGGGAACAGAAGACGACAATGACTGACGTATCGAAAAACCCGATGACGGGCGCTTCAGTGACCGCGCGTATTCAGCGCTGGTGGAAAGCGCAGACATCGGCCCATCAGAGAAAGAAGTTCACGCACGGGGCGCTCGGCGCGTCTTGCTTCAGCGCCTTTGTGCTTGCCATGCCGATGATCTCGACGGTCAATGCAGACCAGCAGAGCGCTGAACAGTTCCGTGATCGCAGCGCCCAGCTCGCCGAAATCCGCGAAGAAGAGATCGAAGTCACCTCTGCGCTGACAGATCAGTCTGTCCTGCTCAGCCATGACTGGTTGCGTACGGTTGAATTCTCGCTGCAGCGCGACCCAAGTTCTGCGCTCAGCCGCTATGCCGCTTATGATCGCGACAAAGCCGCCATTCGCAGCGTCGTTTCTCTGGAAGTGCCGAAGCGCACCGAAGCGGAAAACATGCTGGCGCAAACCGAATGCCTGGCCACCGCGATCTATTACGAAGCGCGCAGCGAAGTTTATCAGGGTCAGCTCGGCGTTGCCGAAGTGATCATGAACCGTGTGAACGATCACCGCTATCCGAACTCGGTCTGTGACGTTGTCTATCAAGGCGCGACCCGCACCACCGGTTGCCAGTTCACTTTCACCTGCGACGGCGCGATGAGCAAGAAACCGCGCGGCGAGAAATGGCAGAAGGCTCAGACCATCGCGGCGCACGTCATGATGGACCTGAATGAGGGCCATACGGGCGGCGCGACGCACTATCACGCCACCTACGTGAACCCGGTCTGGAATTCCGGCCTGATCAAGACCAACAAGATCGGCACTCACATTTTCTATCGCTTCCCTCGCGGCGGCGAATGGTCGGTTGCCTCTGCACGCCAGGCCGCCCGTCTGGCGCAGCGCCGAGCCGGTGTCACCACACTGGTGCCTGCTGAAGCGGCTGTCACGGCAACGCCAGAAGTGCTGACGCCTTCTGATGAGCCTGTCGAAACCGAAATGACGGTGGCAGATCTGAACGCGCAAGCCCTGGAACGGGTTCAGGAGCGCGAACTGATCGATGCGATTGGCGGCTAAGGCCGGCTAGTCGCGGTCTGGAAGACCCTCGACAATCTGTTTCTTGATCCGTCCCGGCATGAACCGGGCGGCAAAGCGCGCCTGTTTGGCGCGTTTGCCCGCCATATAGTGCACATCCTTGCCATGCGCCGCTTCCCAGGCGGTCTCGGCCGCCAGTGAAACCGGGTAGACATCCTGGCCCTGGGCGCGGATCTCGTCCGCCATCTTGACGTTGGAGCCCTCGGTCGCGCCCATGTCGAGGATCGGCGTGTCGATAAACCAGGGCATCAGGCTGGTGCAGCGAATCCCGAGCCCGGACAGCTCAACATCCAGCGCCTCAGTCAGACCGCGGACAGCAAACTTGGTGGCCGAATACACGGCCAGGCGCGGCGATCCGATAATGCCCGCCGTGGAGGCCGTGTTCACGATCCGCGCACCGGCCGTCTCCTTCAGCAAAGGCAAAGCGGCATAGACGCCATTCACCACGCCTTTGACATTCACGTCGATGACAAGGTCAGACTCTTCAGGTGGAATATCTTCAAACCAGCCATGCCGTCCGATGCCGGCATTGTTGAACAGGACGTCCATCTTGCCGCCGGTCGCATCGCTGAACCCGGCAATGGCTGCTTTCCAGTCGTCGCGTTTGGTGACGTCGAGGCGGGCAACATGGCAGTTCTCCTCGCCAAGTTCCCGGGCCACATCCGCCAGGCCGCTCTCGTCGATATCATAGAGACCGCAATACCAGCCGCGCGACTGGAACAGACGCGCCGTTTCCGCGCCAATGCCGGAAGCTGCGCCGGTGATGAATATGGACTTCCGCCCGTTTGCCGCGCTCATGATATCCTCCTGCCAGGTCGTTTATTGACGACAGGTCAGAGGATATCGAGCCCGAGGTCAAGATTTGACGCAGAGTGAGTGAGCGCGCCGGACGAGATATAGTCGACGCCGGTTTCCGCCTTGGCGGCGACAGTTTCCAGCGTGATGCCGCCACTCGCCTCGGCAAGGCATTGGCCATCAATCATCGCGACTGCTTCGCGCAGCAGGTCTGGCGCCATATTGTCGAGCAGCACAGCGTGCGGTTTGTGCGGCAGGGCCTCTGCGAGCTGGTCGAGCGTATCGACTTCAATCTCGATCATGCGCAAGTGCCCGGCATAAGCGTGGGCGCGTTGCAAGGCTTCAGCGATCGAGCCAGAGGCGGCAATGTGATTGTCCTTGATCAGGATCGCATCATCGAGGCCGTAGCGGTGCGAGGTGCCGCCGCCGCAGCGTACGGCGCGTTTTTCGACCGCGCGATGCCCGGGCGTTGTCTTTCGCGTGCAGACGATCTTGGCTTTGGTGTGCGCGATCTTCTCGGCAAAGGCGCTGGTCAGGGTGGCGATACCGGACAGGCGGCCCAGGAAGTTCAGCATGGTTCGCTCGGCGATCAGGATCGACCGGGCATCGCCTTGCATGACCGCAATTGTGTCTCCAGGACCGATCGGATCGCCATCGGCTTTTTGCTCATCGAGGGAAACTGACCCGCCGACGAGTTTGAGCGTGTATCGGGCTGCGTCCATGCCTGCCAGGCGTCCGGGCGCACGTGCCCGCAAATGCGCGGTGAGCTGTGTGCCTGGCTTGATCGTCGCGTCTGTGGTCAGGTCGCCGGCGCGGCCAAGATCTTCGGCCAGGGCAAGACGCACGAGCGGGTCGAGGACGATATCGGGCAAAGGCGGTGGCGGAATAAAACTCATGAGACAGGTTCCAGTATCGGAGCGGAATTGGTGTCGAGGGACAGAAAGGTGCGGGCCGGGTCTGTCTGCGTACCCGGAAAATCGCTGCGGAAATGGCCGCCGCGACTTTCCTCACGCTTGAGCGCGGCAGACGCGATCAGGCGGGCGGCGACCAGCGTTCTGGCCGGACCATGGTTGCGTTCCAGAGCGTTTATTTCGTCGAGGAGCGCCGCTAATGCGGGCGCGTCTCTGACGACGCCGCATTTGGTCGCCATATGTTGACGCAGTTCCTGCAAAGCCTCGTCTGGAATGTCGGCTGGCAGCTCGCCGCGGCTCTCGCCAGCAAGTTTCAGGTCTGAGTCGCGCAGGCGGTCGGCAATTCGCGCCGCCATGACAACGGCTTCCAGCAGCGAGTTCGAGGCCAGGCGGTTCGCCCCGTGCGCCCCGGTGCTGGAACATTCGCCGCAGACGCTCAAGCCGTTCAGGCTGGAGCGGCCCCAGGTATCGGATAGAATCCCGCCCATATGATAGTGCATAGCGGGCGCGACCGGGATGGTTGCCTGTCGCGGATCGATGCCCGCCGCCATGCACGCGGCAAAGACGGTCGGGAAGTGATCCTTGATATGATCACCGATCGCGTCGCGGGTATCGAGATAGACTTTGCGGCCTTCCGACAGCTCGGTATGGATCGCGCGCGCAACCTCATCGCGAGGGGCCAGCTCGGCCTGCGGATGATAGCGCGACATGAAGGACTGACCATCTGCGCCGGTCAGGACCGCACCTTCGCCGCGCAAGGCTTCGGTGGCGAGCGGCGAGGGATCGAGGCCGACATCCATGGCGGTCGGGTGAAACTGCACAAATTCGGGATCGGCGATCACGGCGCCGATTGACCAGGCCATGGCGAGTGCATCGCCGCGCGCTTGGGGTGGATTGGTGGTCACCCGGAACAGGCCGCCGGACCCGCCTGTGCACAAGACGGTTTCGGGGCTGGTAAACGTCGATGTGCGTCCGCGCGCATCCTTCAGGATCGCACCGGCGACGCGGCCCTTGTCATCCTGCAGCAGACCAACCGCGCGCGCATGCTCGATGATCCGGATGTGTCCGGCTGCTTTCACGGCCGCCGTCAAGGCGCCCATAATGGCTTTCCCGGCGAGGTCCCCGGCAACGCGAGCAACGCGGGGGTGTGAATGGGCGGCTTCCAGGCTGAGCGCCAGGCGACCATCTGGTGTGCGGTCGAATGGAACGCCGAGTTCAATCAGGTCACGTACACGTTTCGGGCCGTCTTCGGCGATGAGCTTGGCAATCGCCGGATCGACCAGGCCGGCGCCGGCGACAACCGTATCGGCCGCGTGCCGTTCCGGACTGTCCTGTGGATGCAGCGCGGCGGCGAGGCCGCCCTGGGCCCACGCCGAAGACGCGGCCTGTCCAAGCGGCGCAGGCGAAATAATGGTGCAAGGGCGCGGCGCCAGGCGCAGGGCGAGGAACAAGCCGGCCAATCCGGCCCCGACAATCAGAATGCGCGCATCGCCTGCTGCAGCAGGGGCGGTATATGTTTCGGGCCGAGGCCCGCCCATTGTGGTCAAGAAATGCCCCCTTCGGCTCTCTTCCATTCTGCCGGCAAGACACTGCCAGCACTGACCAGCGCGCCATGCATGCGGGATGCCGACTGGATAGTCAGGGTAAAATTATCGGGCGCGTAAAACGGGCTTTCGAATCCGTTGATGAACTCGACGATCCGGCAGCGTACCGAGAGCTGGTTGCCAAGCACCGAAGCGCTGCAGTCTTGCCGGACAAGATAATCCTCGGGCAGGTCCGTACAGCTTTGGCGCGCTGTCAGCTCGCCGGTATAGCTTGTCTCATCGGTTTTCTCGAGGACCGCCGTACCACCGAAACTGCAATTATCAGAGATGTTCGCGGAGAAGGTCCATTGTCCGGCAATATTGGTGTCTGCCTGAACCGTGGGAGCGAGCAGTGAAAGGGACAGGAAGGCGACCAGCCAGCGGATCATGAGATTCCGTCTTCCGATCGTCGAAACTCAACCGGTGCCGTCGCCGCAGAAACCAGGGCGCCCCACATTCTGGTATGGTCCTGAATGGTCAGGCTGAAATTGTCAGGCACATAGATCAGACCTTCAATCTTCGCTTCCAGCATCTGCGTGATTTGCGAACGGACTGAAACCTGATTGCCAAACCGGCGGGCCTTGCACGACTGCTCGACCACGGAACGGCCCCACATGGAGCAGACTTCGACAGCGGTGAGTTCGCACTCATACAGGCCGTCTTCCGGATGCGAACTGAGGCGCATCGTGCCTGTCATGATGCACTGGCCTTGACGGTAGGGCTTGGTCTGGAAGCTCCAGGAGCCAAGCACATCCGACGGGTCCTTGGTGTCGGCTTGAGCAGGGAGCAAGGCGAGGCCGAACAGTGCCGCAATACATGCGGTTACGAGCTTCGCCATGACAGACTCCTCTTGATCACGTTGAAATCACCTTACTCGGCGATGTGGCGGCGACAAGGCATCAACTGGGTGAAAATACTTCAATCTCCATCGGCTTGAGACCTGTCTCAAATGCCAGTGGATTTTCCATTTTCGGCAGCGCCAGCATGGCGTCGATGGCCTGTTTCGCACGCACACGCACAGATTCTTCAATCGTCACTTCATGCTTCATCTCGATCAGGCAATCGAGAATGTTCTCGAGCGTGATCTGCTTCATGTGCGGGCAAAGATTGCACGGGCGCACGAAGTCGACGCCGGGATTCTCGGTCGCGACATTGTCCGACATCGAACACTCAGTCAGCAACACGACCTTGGCCGGGCTTTCATCCTTCACATAATTGGCAAGCGCCGCGGTGGAGCCAGCAAAGTCGGCGGCTTCGAGCACATCCGGCGGACATTCCGGGTGGGCGAGAATGACCACGCCAGGGTGCGCCTCGCGCAGGGCGTCGACATCATCGGCGCTGAACAACTCATGCACCTCACAGGCGCCGGGCCAGGTGATGATGCGAATATCGGTCTGGGCCGCGACATTCTTGGCGAGATACTGGTCCGGAACCAGAACCACGGTGTCGGTGTTCCATTCCTTGGCGATCGCCTCGACAACCTGCGCGGCATTGGAGCTGGTGCAGGTAATGTGGCACTCGGCTTTCACGTCGGCCGTCGTGTTGACATAGGTGACGACGGGATAGTCGGGATAACGCTCCTTGATCAGGCGCACATCGGTGCCGGTGATCGAACTCGCCAGCGAGCAGCCGGCTTCCAGGCTGGAAATCAGAACGGTCTTGCTGGGGGCGAGGATCTTCGAGGTCTCGGCCATGAAGTGGACGCCCGCCTGGACGATAATGTCGGCATCGACCTCGGCGGCTTCACGGGCGAGCTGCAAACTGTCGCCCCGGAAATCGCCAACCAGGCGGAAAATGTCCGGTGTCATGTAATTATGGGCCAGAATGACAGCATTCTTCTCAGCCTTGAGATCGTTGATCGCGGCCACCAGGGGGGCCACGGCCGGCCATTCCATTGGCGTGATGAAATCGTTCACCAGCGGGTACAGATGGTCCGTCTTGGCTTTGACATCATCATCATAAGCCAGGCCTCGCGCTTCTGCGGCGGTGGCCGCGCGCAGCGGGGTCGGGGTCGGACATCCAGGTCCGGAATCAATCAGTCTTGCCATATCAGCCTCCTGTTATGCTCAATCTGAGCATTATATGGGCGCGAAGAAGCTCGAGTTCAAGAATCGGCCTCAAAAATCAGAGAAACCCATCACGCCCCACCCTTATGCTACGGGTGAGCAAAAGCCCAATAGAGCAAAAAAACCGACAAGGCAAGACAATCTTCGATCGTGACTCCTGCAGTGGTCACAACACAGTGCGAGCGCTGTTAAGACTCTGTTAACGATAAACTTCTTGCGGGAGAACAAAAGATGAATATAGATATTGGAACACAAGGAGAACAAAGATGCGTGAGATCAAGTTTCGTGGCCGGTCAGGAAAGGCCTATTCTTTCATTCGGATGGCGCCCACTGCGCCCTGGGCCCGCGAATCTGGGGTGGCGCTGTTTGCGGCGCAAGGTCCATTTGGCTGGCGTGTGGTGCGGCTGACAACGCTGCGCGGCCGTTTGCATGATGTGCAACCGATCTGGGCCTGGGCAGATGCAGAGCGGTATGGCGCGCGGACCGTCTTTATCATGCGGGAAACCGACCCGTCCGATCGCGCATCGGCATTAGCGGACCTGGAAGCCGGTCTCAATCCCGTGCTCGAGCAGCCGCAAGCCGACCTCGCCCTCGCCGCCTAATTGGCCAGGCGCGCGCCGTACCAGGCTTCGATATCGGTTTCGATGAAGGGCAGGGGGCGCGGGCCGGGTTGGATCAACGTGCGTTGGAAATCGGATTCTGAAAAGCGTTCTCCCAGAACCGCGCGCGCGCGTTCTGCCAGGGTCTCAAATCTGTGATAGGCCGCCGCCACCGATGTGTGAAAGCCGGGGCGCGCCATGATGCGAAGCGCAAGCTGCCGCGCCAGCGGCTCGCTCAGTCCCGCATTTTCTGAAATATAGCTCGTTGCTTCCGGCAAAGACCAGCGATCCAGATGAAGCCCGGTATCGGCGGCTGCCAGGGTCGAATGCATCAGTTTGATGGACGCGCGTGCCGCCTGGTCCAGCGGCGGCAAAGACGTGTTCTGGTAACTGTTTTGCCAGACATAGAGGCGCCAGGCCTCATCAATCGCTGCATAGGCCGTGATTGTCCGATAATCCGGCAGCTCGCCGTCGCCTTCCGTGCGCCAGGTCAGATAAGGCTGAGATTGCCACAGCGATTGGTACGTCGTCAGCGCGTCGGCTTGTGCTGCAAAGCTGGGGACGTCTTGAACCAACGCCCAGACCGTCACAGGCGCAAGGTCACGAATGATATTGGCTTCTGGTTCCGTCATATCGTCGATCGGATCGACCGCGTCCGGGGATTGGACTTGCTGTTCAAACCAGCTCAAATGCTGACCCAGGTCTTCCGGCGGCTCGATGGGCTCTGCGGGCGGCGTCACTTCATCTGCGATGGGAAGCACCAACAGGCCGCGCACCGCTGCTGATTGCGTGGCGACATCGACCAGGTTTCGCGCATGCAGGCGGTCGCTGTTCATGGCCTCGCCCGTCGATGCTCTGAGAATGCCGACAAACAGATCCTGCCCCTTCGGCTGCGCCCAGACACCGGCCTGGTCAGACGCGGTGTCTGAATTCTCTGCGAGCGTCGCCGACAAATCTTGCAGGGCCGGTCGCAAACGCTCTGAGACTTCGCGCTGAACAACGATGATCAATTGATCGCGTTGCGCAGGCTCGAGGTCCGGCAGGTCGAGGGTCAAGGCTGCGAATGTCGCCGACAGCAGGTCGAGTGCCGAAGGGTCGTCGGATGTCAAAAGGTCCAATCGTTGCCGGGTTTCGTCCGCCAGCGCTCGCGGCAGATCGAGACCGGCGGCGCGGTCTGCAATCAGGCGTCGACGGGTGTCTTCCACCGCGGCACTCAGACTCTGCAAACGTGCAATATAGGCGGCCGCCTGGTCGATACTGTTGATCGACTGCTGATAGGCCAGCAGATTGGGCCCCTCGACCCAGATGCCGGAATAGGGGTCCACGGCGTACGGACGCTGCGCGACATAATCGAACCGGCCATAGCCCAGCTGCTCCAGCGCGATCAGATCGACAATCGCGGCTTCAGCGATGGCAAGATCACGCGTCAGAGGATGGCTGTCGGCCAGACGCGGGCGCTGGCGCAGGCGCTGCAATAGCTCGATGCGCACCAGTCGTCGTCGCTCGAACCCAGCCTGGGAATGATTGTCGAGCGCATAGATGGCGGAGGGGCCAAGATACGCCTCCATATCGAGGCGGCTCGCTGTCTCCGGCGACAATGAGAGCTCTGTACGCAGGAAGTCGCCGGCAATCGCTTGCGATTGCGTAATCGCGCGGCGCGCTGATCGCGATCCGTCTTCGCTTTGGCTGCACGCCGCCGGCGTCATCAGCGAAGCCGCTGTCAGCATTGAGAATGCGAGAATCTGAGCCCGTTTCATGGCTTCAGATAAGCGCGATTTGTGCAAAGAAGTATGAAACATCTGCAATTGCTGCATTCCTTGCCACTCTTCCTGTTGTCGGCCTTGGTCATTTCCGTTACACCCCGCCAGTCTTACCAAGCGGAGTGACCCGTGGAAAATACCCCGAACACACAAAATCCTGAACTGACCGGAAACGTTCTGTTCTACAAGAACCCTCAACCTCTGAACCCGGAACAGCATGCTGGTTTGGGTGTAAAGCAGATCGATGATCCCTTCGGTTTCCTGCGCACCGCACACGCCGTTCCTGTAACCGTCACCGAATTCGGCATGACCGCGACGGCTTATCCGATCATCTTTGTCGGCGAAGAGTTTACGCCGATTGCGGCGATGGGCGTGCGCCAAGGCGAGAACCTGTTCGTTCGCGACGATGGCCAGACGGAGCCGGATTATTACATCCCGGCCTTCGTACGCCGCTATCCGTTCGTGTTTGCCAATGACAATAATAGCGAACGTCTGTTGCTCTGCGTCGACCGCGATGCGCCGATGGTGACCAACCAACCGGAAGTGCCATTGTTCGAAAATGGCGAGCCGAGCGAGTTCACGCAGAACGCAATCGAATTCTGTCAGGAGTTCGAACGCCAACGCCGCGCCACGGAAGATTTCGTCAAGATCGTTCGCGGCATGGGCCTGTTCGAGCAAAAGACCGTGGCGTTCCAGCCGCGCGATCCGCAAGGCAATCCGGTTGGTGAACAACAAAAGATCGCTGATTACTGGGCGATTGATGAGAACAAGCTGGCTGAACTGTCGCCAGAACAGTTTGCCGAGCTGCGCACCAATGGTGCTCTTGGTGCGATCTATGCGC
The DNA here is from genome assembly GCA_024742355.1 of Hyphomonadaceae bacterium. Lineage (GTDB taxonomy): Bacteria > Pseudomonadota > Alphaproteobacteria > Caulobacterales > Hyphomonadaceae > Henriciella. The sequence continues at coordinate 124,069 of JANSYM010000003.1, forward strand.
ACCTGATCTCGCTGCTCAACTGGCAACGCATCATTCAGCGTGCCCTGGCAAAATCTCAGGCACAGGCGACTGCCGCTCCAGCGGCTGAGGCGCCAATCGCCTAAGGTCTGAGCGATAAAAGCTTCAAGAAGGCGACGCACACGCGTCGCCTTTTTTATTGCGATATGAGCGCGACACCGCGGTCACATATTCGCGAGGTGGTTTTACTGTTAAGCAGGGTTCGATATGCAGCCCGCAACACAGACACTTGGAATACTGCATGGCCCTTCTTCGCATTGCGTTTCTTAGCCTTATTGCCGTTCTGGCCGCATGGCTTCCAGCCCTCAGCCAGCCCGTCGATGGCGGACATGCCCGCGTCGAGCTGGTCAGCGAGCGCGCCCTGGCCGTTCCCGGCGAAACGGTCTGGTTCGGCCTGTCATTCGAGATCGATCCCAATTGGCACATTTACTGGCGCAATGCAGGCGATGCCGGGATTCCGCCGGAAATCACCTGGCGCGACGTGGGTGGGGTCGCGGCAGAGCAGGTTGGCGGATTTGCCTGGCCGCTGCCGGAGCTGCTGCCTGTCGTTCCCGGCCAGATCATGGATTATGGCTATTCCGACCAGGTTGTTCTGCCCTTCATGGTGACGTTGCCGGACGATGCAGAAGGCCCGCTCTTGTTCGAAGGCGTCGCGGACTATCTGATTTGCGAGGATGTCTGCATTCCCGAGAGTGCTGACATCCGCCTCTTATTGTCGGTTGGCGGCGCCCAGATTCCCGACCAGTACGGTTCCGACCTGATCCAGGCTTCCCTGGCGAGCGTGCCGCCTGAATTCTCTGGTGACGCGCGCCTGTCTGATGCCGGCGATGCCTGGGTTCTCTCCGTCGACAGCCCTGAATTGTCCGGCCTGCAGGGCAATGCGCGCTTCTTTCCATACAATCACGAAATCAAGCATGCGGCCGATCAGGCCGCGAGTTTCGGCCCCGAAGGGTTGCAGCTGCGTCTGACCCCTGACCGTGAGGGCGATCCGCTTCCCGAAACGATTGCCGGTGTGGTCAAGGTTGGCGAGACCGCGGTGGCGATTTCGGCGGACGCAGGTCCGGTCCTGCCCGGCACCAGCAGAGCGGGCGGCTTTTCGACCCAGGCCAGCGGCGCGGCAACCAGTTTGCCCGTTTTGATGGCGTTTGCGCTGATTGGCGGTTTGATCCTCAATCTCATGCCCTGCGTGCTGCCGGTCTTGTCGATCAAGGCAATGGGCGTGGTCTCGGCGAGCGCCAGTGGCCATGAACGCGAGGCGCGCGCGCACGGCTTGTGGTACGCAGCTGGCGTCCTGGCCAGTTTTGGCGCCCTGGCGGCGGCGGTGCTCAGCGTCCGCGCCGCGACCGGGGTGGCGATCTGGGGCTTCTGGCTGCAAAATCCGATCCTGGTCACGGCCCTGATCCTGATCATCTTCCTGATCGGTCTGTGGCTGCTCGGCATGTTCGAACTGGGCACCTCGGTCCAGGCCGTCGGATCAGACCTGGCGGCCAAACAGGGCAGCGCTGGCGCATTCTTCACCGGCGTTCTCGCAGCTGTTGTCGGCGCGCCATGTACCGGACCCTTTCTCGGCGCGGCGCTAGGAGCCGTGATGCTGCAGCCATCGATCAATGTCGTGCTCGTCTTGCTGACCATGGGCCTCGGCATGGCCTTGCCTTTCCTGGCGCTGAGTTTCCTGCCAGGGCTGCAGAAAATGATCCCCAAGCCTGGCGCCTGGATGGAGACACTGAAACAAGTCTTTGCGTTCCCGATGTTCCTCACTGCGGCCTGGCTGCTGTCTGTGTTGGGCGCGCAGGCCGGAAACCGAATGGTGGCCATGGTGGTCGCGGGTGCTGCGCTGATCGCGTTTGGAATTTGGGCGTTAAAAGCAGCCGGACAGGGTGCAAAGTCAATTCTTCTCTCCATTCTTGGGCTTGCCGTGATTGTCCCGGCGTTCGGGCTGATCACCGCGATGAGTGGTCCTCAAGTGGACGTAAGCGGCGCTGTATTCAGCATGCTCTGGATCGTTGCCTTAGTTGTCGCATTCGTTGGTGTCGCGCAGTCGAGCGCAAATGTGTCTGCGCAGACGGCCCGCGGCTTGGCGGGTCTCGCGATCATTGCCGGGTTGGTCTGGCCGCTCGCGCAGGCGCGAACCGCACTAACGACAGAACGCCCGAGCACCGCCTATGCCGCAAAATACGAAACCGAGGCCTGGTCGCCGGAACGGGTCGCCGAGCTGACCTCCGAAGGTCGCGCAGTGTTCGTCGATTTCACGGCTGAATGGTGCGTGACGTGCCAGGCCAATAAGTTGCAGACCCTGCAGACCCGGCCCGTCACAGAAGCCTTCGCCGCCGGCAATGTCGCCTTCCTGGTGGCCGACTTCACCAATGGCGACAAGACCATCGCCCTTGAGCTGCAAAAACACAATCGCGCCGGGGTTCCGATGTATCTCTGGTACGCGCCGGGCGAGACCCAGCCTCACGTCCTCCCGGAATTGTTATCTATCGATCTTGTAACAGGACTTGTCGACGGCGCGGGTTAGAGTAGGTTACAGCTGTAGCTGGATCAATCTGGGAGCCTTATCCATGACGAGTTTTACACGCCGCAATCTCGGCCTCGCGGCGGGCATGGCCACTGCCGTCGCGCTGACCGCTGGCGCAATGATCGCCTTCTCCGCCAATGCGACACCGATTACGGGCGAGGCGGCCCCGGGGTTCACCAACGCTGTGACCGCCACCGGTGACACGATCTCGCTGTCTGATTTTGCTGGGCAGACCGTGGTCATGGAATGGACCAATCATGACTGCCCGTTCGTGAAGAAGCACTATGCCGAGCCGGTGACCAATATGCAGACCCTGCAGTCTGAGGCGACGGCCGGTGGCACCGTCTGGATCCAGGTCATTTCCTCGGCGCCGGGCAAGCAGGGCTATCTCGAGGCCGAGGCCGCGCTGGCCAAGAATACAGAGCGCGGGGCCGCGCCGACTTACACCATTCTCGATCCGAGCGGCGATATTGGCCGGGCATATGATGCTAAGACGACGCCGCACATGTACGTCATCGAAGGCGATGGCGAGCTTGCCTATGAAGGCGCGATCGACTCGATCCGCTCCGCCCGCGTCAGCGACATTGGCAAGGCCACCAATTATGTCACGGCCGCGCTCACGGCTGTCACCGCAGGCGCAACGCCAGACGTGACCAGCTCCAAGCCTTATGGCTGCTCTGTGAAATATTAGAGCCGGGCGCCCGAACCTGCACCAAGCCGCTCTGGTCTCCGGAGCGGCATTTTGTTGTTGCGCCGGACACATCGCGACATGGCCGGTTCGCCAAGTTGATTGGTGAATGGTGGTTCGGGGGAGACTTGAACTTGCGATTAGATCCCGTTTCATATAGCCCTTCAGCATAAGAAGCTAATCTGGTCCCGCCTTCGGTCCCGCCTTATCGCAACTCCTTTTGGGAATTTCAAACCGCGCTCGTCGCGTTGGAATATGCGGGGCCGGTCGAAGCGCCAATCAAATTCTCTCAGAGCAATTTATATCAAGATGACCGTGTGCCTGTGCGATCTGCAATGGTTTGACCCAGATCAATGCATTTGATGTCATGTCGAGACACCCTGAAGCGCATCGAGCTTTGATCGTTGAGGGTAGTTTCATGATACGTTTTGCAAATTTGGGCCTCATTACAATGTTTGGGGTGGTAGGTCTCATTCCTGTTCTTTCCGCTTGCGAGCGACCACAATCTGCCGGTTTCACATTGCCCGAAGGCGATTCCGAACGCGGCAAAGAGACCTTCATGGATCTTGGTTGCACGTTCTGTCACACCGTCGATGGAGTGGAAGGCCTGCGCACCGATATGCCGGAGCCTGCACGGACAATCGTCCTCGGTGGAGAAAAGTCGCGCGTGTACACGTATGGTGAGCTCGTAACTTCGATCATCAATCCGTCTCACAAGATTTCTCAACCGGAGTTGGATGATGTTGTGGATGCTGAGGGCAAGTCTCAAATGGTCGTCTACAATGACATTATGACCGTTACTGAGATGACGGACCTGGTGACGTTTCTCGAGGCAAACTACTCTCTGGAACCTTATCGCCCTTCAGCCTATCCAGCCTATGGTCCTTGAAAAGATGACGGAGCCGCAAATCGATTGAGACGTCTGATGGGAAGGTTAATCGCATGAAGCTGTTCGTGGGGTATGCATCTAAAGAAGGCCAATCGCGCAAGATTGCCCGACACATTGCGGATTTTGCATTTGATACCGGGCATTCAGTGGAATTGCAGGCTGTGGCGGACGATAGCGGGGTCGAGCTTTCTCGCTTCGATGCTGTCATTCTCGCGGCGCCTATTCATACTGGCCATTATCCGAAACCGTTCGCTCAGTTTGTGTCCGTGCATGCTGACACGTTGAACACGGCGCAAGCGCGGTTCGTTTCGGTGTCTCTGGCTGCGGCTGGACATGATGCTGAGGATTGGCGGAGTCTGGAGCACATAGCGGATGACTTCAAACAAGCGACAGGATGGAGTCCGACCGACACAAAACACGTCGCAGGAGCCTATATGCCCTCCAGGTACGATATCCTGACCCGTTTCATCATGCGCCGGATCGTGTCCCAAAAGGACCCGGAAGCCAATCTGGGAGAGGACAAGGAATATACTGATTGGGGCGATCTTAACGCATGGATCAATAGCTGGCTCAATCCGTAAGGGTCAGATGAGGCCGAACGAAAACAGTGCGACGCAGGTCACGAGCCCGGTGACTGGAACAAAAATCGGAACTTGAAACCCAATCGCTGTTCTCTGTTCGCGCCGCTTCAGAAAAATCAATGACAGGTTCACGATCGCGAATATAGCCAATGCGACTTGGGACGTAAGTTCTGCGAGGCGTTCGATGGCTACAAACAGGCTGAGCGCAAGGACAATCGCGGCGACCAGGATGGTAGCCACCAGAGGGGTCTTGGTTTGCGGGTGAATGTAGCCGAGTTGGGCCGGTAATTGGTTCTGTTTAGATAGACCATATATCACGCGTGAAGACATGATCATCTGAATGAGAACGCCATTCAGGGTCGCGACAGACGCGATCAAATTAAACCCGCCTCGCAGAGCGGGCGAAGCGTCCGTGAACATCAGGTTCAAAGGTGCCGCAGATTGCGATAGTGCGTCGATTGGTACGATCAAAACGACCACAGAAACGACAGCAAGATAGAGCAATGTTGCCAGAACCAGCGTCCAGATAATTGCGCGTGGCATGTTGCGATCGGGGTTGATCGCCTCTTCAGCAATGTTGGCTAGGTCTTCAAATCCGACAAACGCAAAGAAGGCGAGCAGGCTGGCGGCGCCGATACCTAACCATACCTGGCCCTCCAGCGGCGGAACAAGCCGGTCGAGCTGCAGCAGGATTTCGGGATTTCCGCCTAGTCCATACATAAGTACGAGAAGCAATCCGATGATTTCCAGAACTGTGAACACCGCCGCCATCGTCACAGATTCCAAAACGCCTAATATGGCGACGCCACCCAATACAAAAGCAATGAGGAAGGTCAGAATGCGCGAATCAACGCTTGTCAGATCCTGCAAGTAAGCACTCGCGCCGACCATGATCGCCGATGAGGAAATGATCCCGACCGAAGCCACCAGCAAGCCGACCAATAAGGCAATCCGTTTTGATCGAAGGCCCGCGTCGACATAGGCAGCCTCTCCGGCGCTTACCGGAAATCTGGCACTGAGTTCAGCATAGGAAAATCCGGTGAACGAAACCACGATCGCAGCCGCCAGGAATGCAACGGGTGCGTAAGTACCAGCGTGCGCGGCGGTCGTGCCGACCAACACGTAGATTCCCGCTCCAACGGTGACTCCAAGACCGTACAGAATGAGCAAGGGGAGAGTCAGGCGACGGCTTAGGTGTGGTTCGGTTGAGTTGGGGGTTTGGGGTGTCGACATCTGCTTTCATCCATTGGCCTGAAGGATTGTCATCGGATGCGACGGCAATTGCGTCATTGATGCGCATCAAATTCGAATTGATGTCGATCAAAACCGTTGGCCCTGTGTGCTCTAGGTTAGATGTGTTGCTGTGAAATATCGTGGCTATTCCTGCGTCCTTCTTACGCAATCATGGGGTTCGCTCCATCACGGTGGCTTGCAGGCAACACAGGCGCACGTGGCGGATTGGTGCACGAAGCAAGCGAATCCCACCAGCTCGCCGCGTGCCGCTCTGGTGACGTGTGTTTTGGATGCGGAGTGCAATCCCATCGAGGCGAAAATGAGTGTGACTGGGCTTAGTAAGATTGATGACACCGTGCACACTACCAATGTGTGGTTGAAGCAAATCATGACTGCGTGTCACTGGACGGAACGTCAGGATGCTTATCGCGCGCTGCGCGTAACCCTGCATGCGTTGCGAGATCATCTTCCAATTGAATCCGTCGCGCATCTTTCGGCGCAACTTCCGACGCTTATTCGGGGCCTGTTTTTCGAAGGCTGGAGGCCTGGGCGAGCCGAATCCCCCGGACGCGATCTGGAGTCTTTTATCCAGCCCATCGAGGACGCGTTTGATCGGTATCCCGGTGTCGATTCTGAACATGTGGCGCGCGCGGTTTTCGAAACAATGTGCAGCCACATATCGGAGGGCGAAGTGCATCATGTTGAACGCGCTCTACCGCGACGGGTCCGCCGAATGATCGTCTCCGAAGACCAGGAACTATCGTCCCGCTGATTTGATGATCGCTTTTGAAAGTTGGTTGGCGATTGCGATTGTTGAGTTTGGACCGAGCACCGTTTCAGTCGCCGCCACTGCCTGCACGCCCTCTGAGGCGAAGCTTTCGAGAACTTCAATTGCTGCAAGACAATGTGTTGCGCAGCAAAGGATCTTAGCGTCCGGATAGGCCAGATGGCATCGGCGCACCGTTTGAAGCATCGTCGCGCCTGAAGAGATAATATCATCAACGAGAACGATTGTATGTTCGTTGAAGTCGGTGAGGTCGGGAAGAGAGATTTCCACATCCCGATCCCCGCGGCGTATCTTGCGCAGCGTTTGATATGGTGCCTGCAGGTGTCCCGCGATTTTGCGCACCCATTGCTCGCTTTCGATGTCGGGCCCGACAATCATCGATTTCCCAGAGTGGCTGGAAATCCACCCAGCGATAGGCTCATCTGCGGATACACAATACGTCGGGATCTCGTAAACTTCATCGAGCGTTTGGTAGCGATGGAGATGAGGATCAACGGTGATCAGGCGGTCGAAGTTGTGTGAGATTAGTTTGGCAAAGGCTGCCGCACTGACGATTTCACCAGGATTGAACGCGATGTCCTGGCGCATATAGGGCAGGTAGGGTGAAACCAGCGTCACGCTCTTCGCGCCTTGTTGGCGGAATCCGTTCGCAAGCATCAATACGTGCAAAAGCTTGGCATCGGGATTATCCAGCCTGGCCACCAGGAAAATGTCCTGATTTTCGACAGTGTCGAGAATTCGAAAAAGCGTTTCACCGTCCGGAAACCGGTGCAGATCGAGTCGACCGAGGGGAATGCCGGATGCGCCGGCAATGTCTTCGGCAAGAGACTGCGCGCCCGCGCCACTGAAAATCATCTTGGTCATGGCGATGTCAGTTCCACGATTCCCGGATTCGCGTCGATGAAGTCGAGTGCGTATGCCAATTCGCCCGGGGATTGGGTGTGCAGTGTAAAAAGAGCGTCACCCTGCGCTACCGCGTCTCCCAAATAGACATGTAAGTCGATCCCCGCCGCCACATCCTCGGGCGCGCCAGCCAGTTTTGCAGCTTTGGCAAGCCGTCGATTGTCAATTCGCGCCACTCGGCCAGGGCGCGGCGCTATGATGGCGCGCTGGTGTTCGGCCACGGGCGGCGACGCGAGCCGTCCCTGGGCTTTGCAAATGGCTTCGAAATGGGCGTTCGCCGCTCCGGAAGCGAGGGTTTCTCGAGCCCGTTGCGTGCCTTGCGCAGGTTTCGCCGCGCCGGTGAGCTCCAGCAGAGCCCCAGACAGCACGCAGGCGCGGTCGCGTAATTCCGGTGGTGCATTAGCTTCGTTTCTCAGCACTGCCAGAACGTCGCGCGCTTCCAATGACGGTCCTATGCCGCGGCCAACCGGTTGGGTTCCATCTGTGATCTCGACGCTGATCTTGATATCGAAGTGGGCGGCGATGGCTTCGAAGTGTTGGCGAAGTGACTCCGCGGCTTCAGCGCTGCGAACTTTTGCGGTTGGGCCAACTGGGATGTCGATGACCAGATGAGTGGCACCGGCAGCGATCTTCTTCGACAGCACCGACGCAATGAGGGGACCTTCGCTGTCCAGGTCCAGCGCTTTCTGGATGCGAATGAGCGTGTCGTCGGCAGGACTGAAATTGACACTCCCGCCCCAGACAAAACATGCCTGTTCCCGCGTCAGGACGGCCTTCATGTCGGAGAGGGATAAACTCACATTTGTAATAGTACTCATTGTGTCCGCCGTACCCGCTGGCGAGGTGATCGCCTTCGACGATGTCTTCGGCATGGTCAGGCCGTTTGCGGCAGCAATTGCGACAACGATTGGCGTTGTGCGATTTCCCGGCAGCCCGCCGACACAATGCTTGTCAGCGATAATGCTTGCGTCCCAATCCAAACGGCTGCCGGAATCAACCATGGCGCGGGTCAGAGCGATGGTTTCATCATCGTCCAGAATACGCGCTGAACAGGCGGTTACAAATGCCGTGAGCTGTATGTCAGAATACCGGCCATGGACGATGTCATCGATGATTTGCCGGGCGGTGTTCTCCGTCAGCTTTTGCCCGAAAATCTTTCCCCGGACATCTGCAAAAGACGACAGAGGAGCCGGATGCGATATCGTAAGCGTCTCCGCGCCTTCAAGGTGCAAGCGTTTCCAGGCAATCTCGGACAGTCCGATCTCCTCCGCGCCAACCAGATTGCTCGTCACGTAGTGCAAAGTGGCGAAGATCTCGGCGGCGCCGTTCTTCAACAAGACACGCGAATGGGCTGAAAACCCTTCGGATTTGCACGCGGCACAGTCTTGCTGCACGAATGCAATGGCTTCGTGTTGAGAGTCTATTCCGAGTCGCCGCGCCGTCAGAACCGGTCGTCCATCATCAGTGCTCATGTCAGTTCCACGCGTTCATTATGCTCGGCAACTGTGACATGCCAGTTTTTCCGTTCTTCAATCAGGTGTCGTAGACTATCGGCAGCGTCGGGTTCGCCGTGGACGATGAACGTTTCTCTGGGAGGTTTGGAAAACCCGTTCAGCCATTCCAGGATCTCGGTTCGATCTGCGTGCGCGGACAACATGTGCAGGTTCGCGACTTCTGCTCGAACGGGATAGTATTGGCCATGAATTTTGATTTCCTGCGCCCCCTCTAGCATATGCGCTCCGCGCGTTCCGCCAGCTTGGAAACCCGCGAAGAGAATGGTGTTCCGGGGATCCCCCGCATAAGCCTTCAGATGAAAGAGAATACGACCACCTGTGGCCATTCCGCTTGCGGAAATGATGATTTTCTGTTCGCTATCAAGGTCCAGAGACTTTGAGTCTTCGGTGCTGCGTGTGAACGTGGCGAGGCCGCATGCCGCTCGCGCTTGCTTGGGCGTCAGGCGCAAACCGTCTGTGTGGCGACAGAAAATGTCGCTGGCATCTATCGCCATTGGACTGTCCAAAAAGACCGGTAAATCGGGAATCTCCTGGCGCCCTATCAAGTTGCGCAAGTGAAATAACAACGCCTGCGCACGTCCGACGGCAAAAGATGGGATGATCACTGACCCGCCGCGCTTGGCGGTTCGGTTGATGATTTCTGCCAACGCTTGCTCCGCGTCCATGTCAGGGTGATCGCGATTGCCATAAGTCGACTCAAGGAACAGATAGTCCGCTGCGACGATTTTTGCGGGTCTATCCATGATAAGATTGTCGAGCCGGCCGAGATCGCCCGAAAACACGAGTTTTTTGCCGTCAGCGTCAACTTCAACAATGGCGGCGCCGAGGATGTGACCGGCAACGTGGAACCTGATCCGGATGTCCTTTGTCACCTGCACCCAGCTGCCAAACTGATGAGACTGGAGGCTTGGCAATGCCATTTCAGCTTGTTTTTTGTCATATAGCGGGCGCGCTGGTTTGTGCCGCGTGTAGCCGCCCCGATTTGCGGCTTTCGCCTCTCGCTCTTGCAGGTATCCGCTATCGAGCCACAGAATATCGCACAGCGCGCGGGTGCCTTCCGTGCAGTGTACCAAGCCGGTGAATCCGTTCGCGACCATGACCGGGACGTAGCCCGAATGGTCCAAATGGGCATGCGTCAGGACAACCGCATCAATATCTTTTGGGTCGATTGCGAGTGGTTTCCAATTGCGCAGGCGCAACTGTTTGTAGCCTTGAAACAGACCACAATCGACCAGGATGCGCTGTGTGTCGACTTCAATCAGAAACTTCGAACCCGTGACGGTGCCGGCGCCGCCGAGAAATCGAACAGACAGATTCATCTGGCGTGCCTCCCAACAAACAGTTGCAGCTTACGAATTACGAACCTAGCAGAAAATTTCGCTTGATCAGGATCAATTCTGCGGGTCGAAAAACCGGTATCGCGTCATCACACAACCGTAGGAGGCGAAGCGATTGAAACTTGTATTTACATCTTTCGGGATTGCGCTCGCAATGGCCGTCGCATGCGCGCCTGCGCCTGAAGCGGTGTCCGGTGAAGCCTCTGGTGAGGTTTTGGCCAAACGCCTGTGCGCGGGGTGTCATGCTGTGGGTGTCGACGATGCAAGTCGACATTCCAGCGCGCCGCCATTTCGTGCCCTGTCGGATTCCTATCCGGTGGAATACCTGGCAGAAGCGTTGGCAGAAGGCATAATCGTCGGCCATCCCGACATGCCGGTTTTCGAAATGAGTCCGGGCCAGATCGACGGCTTTTTGCTGTATCTGGAAGATCTCCAGGAGGCGCCGTCAGACTAGGTGAGCCCCGACGCGGCGACGATTTTCCCGAGTGATTTGAACTGGATCAATTCCAGACCTCCAAAAAGGGATCAGAGTACCGGCACGAAAGATGGAGGCTTCGGATATGAGTTACAAGACACTTCTCGCGCCGTTGCAGTTCAAAGAAACGGCTGAAGCGATTATGAGCAGCGCTATGGTGGTGGCGAATGAGTTTGGCAGCCATGTGCATGCCAAACATGTCAGAGCACCCTTTGTTGCCTTCGCGCCTTACGCCTATCACACGATCAGCATGGCGACGGCGCCTGTCATGGTGTCGGAACAGTTTGATGCTGCAACAGCCGAACATGCCGCAGCACTGAAGAGCATTTTTGAGTCCGAGTGCAAACGTAGGGCGCTGCGCATTGTGCCTTTCAGCGAAGGTTGCGCCAGCCCGAAGAAGTCGGCTTCCTGGAGCGACACAACCGGTCCGGTTATCCAGAGCATGGCTCACTTTGGCCGGGTCTGCGATTTGTCGATCGTTACCCTCCCGGACAAGGGCAATGAACGGCGGGACACGCCGCTGTTTGAAGGGCTTCTCATGGCTTCTGGGCGCCCCGTTCTTGTGGTTCCCATCGATGGGCTAAAACGGATTCCGAAGCGGGTTCTCGTCGCTTGGGACGGTAGTTTGCCAGCGACCCGAGCCCTGCAACTGGCCTTGCCGCTGCTGGGCGCCGCCGATCAAGTGTTTGTGGCGACGGTTGGGGAAGTTGATTTTGGAATGCCCGATGCAGAAGACGCCGCCTCTTTTCTCGCCAGTCACGCGATCAATGCAGAAGCCCGAACTGTGGACTGGCCGAAGAAGCCGATTGCCGAACGCCTGATGAACCAGGCGGAAGCGACAAATAGTGAGCTCATCGTGATGGGTGGATACTCTCACACGCGTCTCTATGAAACGCTCCTGGGCGGTACAACGCGCCACATGCTGGCGCACGCCGACCGCGCGCTGTTCCTCGCGCATTGAACCGTGTCTGGCGTTCAAACTCTCGAAGCAAAACCTGCGTCAGCGGACGTGTTACTCTCTGTGCACGGTCTGACCAAGGTCTATCAAACCGGCGCGGTAAAGGTGCATGCGCTGCGCGGAATCGACCTTACAATCGAAACCGGTGAACTCATTGTTTTGCTTGGCGCTTCGGGAAGCGGAAAGTCGACCCTGCTCAACATCATTGGCGGCCTGGACTCGCCGACGACGGGACGTGTTTCTTTCCTTGGAGAAGATATAACCGAGTATGGACCTTCGGCATTGACGCAGTTTCGACGCGCGCATGTCGGGTTCATTTTCCAGTTCTACAACCTGGTGCCCAGTTTGACCGCGCGAGAGAATGTCGCGCTGGTGACGGAAATATCGAGTAATCCCATCGCACCGGAAGAGGCGTTGAGAATGGTTGGCCTAGGCGAGCGCATTCATCACTTTCCGGCACAATTGTCGGGCGGAGAGCAACAACGGGTTGCTGTTGCGCGCGCGATCGCCAAACGTCCCAACCTGCTGCTTTGCGATGAACCCACAGGCGCGTTGGACAGCAAAACTGGTGTGCAGGTCCTTGAAGCCTTGAAAACCGTGAACGAAGAGCTCGGCGCAACCACGCTGATCATTACGCACAATATCGGCATTGCTGAAATGGCGGACCGGGTCATCCGACTGTCCGACGGGATGATTTCAGAAGAGCGACAAATGGGGCGACGGCGATTGCCTTCGGAGCTGTCATGGTAGGGTTTTTGTCAGCTCTCGATCGGAAACTTCTACGCGATCTGTGGCGGCTGCGCGGGCAGGGGCTCGCGGTTGGAATCATTATCGCCTGCGGCGTCGGAATTATGATTATGGCGCTGGGGTCACTCGCTTCCCTTCAAGAGAGCCGCAGTACCTATTATGAACGGTATCGGTTCGCGGATGTCTTTGCGGATGTCAAACGGGCTCCCAACCACATTCTCGCTGACGTGCGCGACATTCCCGGCGTGAAATCAGCTGAAACAAGAATCACCCGAATTGTTACGCTGGACATCGAAGCGCTGCGAGAACCTGCGAATGCGCAACTGGTGTCGTTGCCCAATGAAGGGCGACCGATCCTCAACGATCTTATTCTGTACGAGGGTCGATGGCCGGATCTGTTGCGGACCGAAGAAGCCATTATCAGTCGCGCATTTGCTGAGGCGCACGACTATCATCCCGGCGATCGTGTTCGCGCAGTCTTAAATGGTCGCGCCCAGGACATCGAAGTTGTCGGCATTGGCGATAGCCCTGAATTTGTCTGGACCCTCGGCATTGGCAGCCTTCTGCCAGACGACAAGCGATTTGGCGTGTTCTGGATGCGCCGGCAATCGCTAGAGAGGACCTTCGAACTCGATGGCGCGTTCAACAGCCTGACAGTGTCGTTGCTGCCGGGTGCAATTGAACAAGACGTCATTGATCAACTGGACCGATTGCTGGCGCCTTATGGGGCGATCGGAGCGTATGGCAGAGACACTCAGTTTTCCAACGCCTTTGTTGAATCTGAGATGGGACAGATGGTGGCGATGGCGCGGATAATTCCGCCGATATTCCTGATCGTATCAGCGTTTCTGATCCATGCCATCCTGTCTCGCCTGATCGCGGTGGAACGCCAGCAAATTGGATTGCTCAAAGCGTTTGGATTCACCAACCGCGAAGTCGCCAGCCACTACATCAAGATGGCTGTGGTGTTGAGCCTGTTCGGTGTTCTGGGTGGCATCTTGATCGGGCGGCAATTAGCGCGGCTCGCAACCCATATCTATTCCGACACGATGCGGTTTCCCGAGATCATTCAAGTGGTGGATTCAACGGCTTACGCGAGTGGCACGAGCGCGGCGATATTGGCTGCCATACTGGGGGCACTGAGCGCGGCGCTCAAAGCCGCAAGCCTGAAGCCAGCAGAGGCGATGAACCCGGCGCCACCCACGATTTATAAACGCGGCGGCTTGATTCCGGCTTGGGTAGCGTCGCGCCTCGACGAGCCGACCCGAATGATCGTTCGCCATATAACGCGGTGGCCTGCCCGCGCGGCCATGACGATGTTCGGCATCGCTGCATCCATGGCCCTTCTGGTCGGAACTCTCTTTGCCTTCGATTCAACCGAGGAAATGATCGAAACGATCTACTATCGCACCGATGTTTTTGACGCTGCGGTGACCTTCGCCGACACCAAGGACTATGAATCGGTATCTGAGCTGAAGCGTTTGCCTGGTGTTTTGGATGTTGAGCCAATTCGGGATGTGTATGTTCGATTCCATCACGGGCTTCACACAGAGCGAGGATCGATCACGGCAATCCAGGTCAGATCAGAATCTAAACGACTAATAGATGCGGAAGGGCGGGTTGTCGGCGTCGCAGAGACGGGGCTGACTTTATCCTCGCGGCTTGCAGAGATGCTGGATGTCGGGATCGGTGAGTGGGTGACCGTCGAGGTTTTGGAGGGGCGCAGGCCTGTCGTCGAACTTCCGGTGACGGCCATAGTCGAAGAGTATATCGGCTACGCCGCTTACATGAACCTCGAAGAGATCGGGCGCCAACTGGGTGAAGTCCGGATCATTTCTGGCGCCTATCTAAAACTCGACCCGGATCAGTCAACGGCGTTCAGCGACGCCGTCCTTGATCGCCCGCAAGTTGCGAGTGTCGCTTTGCGATCGGCGGTTATCGACACATTCAACGAAACGCTGGAAGAGACCATCTCGATCATGATGACAATCTACTCGCTAATCGGTGGTGCGATCGCGGCGGGCGTTGTCTATAATGCGGCTCGAATATCGCTGACCGAACGCGGTCGAGAGTTGGCCAGCCTGCGCGTGCTTGGATTTACACGGGGAGAGGCGGCTTACATCCTCCTTGGAGAACAAGCCTTGCTGGTTTTGGTAGCGATTCCGGTAGGGGCCCTTTTAGGGGCTGGATTCGCGCAATTGATCGTAATTGGCATGTCCACAGATCTCTACCGTGTACCCTATGCAATGGCACCGTCTACACGAGGATTCGCGGCCATCGTTGTTTTGATCGCATCGATTGGCGCCGCCGCGCTTGTTGCCCAGCGCATCCGCAATCTTGATCTCATCGAAGTCCTTAAAACCCGGGAGTAAACCTATGTCGCGCACTCGTATCGTCATTTGGAGCGTGATTGCGTTTTTTGTCTTCCTGGGCGGTCTCTGGGCTTTCTGGCCACGTGCGGTGCTGGTCGACATGACGCCAATCAGCGTTGGGCATATGGAGGTCGCTATCACAGAGGAAGGGGAAGCTAGGGTGCGCGACCTCTTCGTTGTCTCGTCGCCCGCTGCGGGATATCTGAATCGAATTGAAATCGACCCTGGTGAGTGCGTTTCCGCGGGCGAGACGCGATTGGCCGACATTCAATCTCCGGCTGCGGCAGCGCATGATGTAAGAACCCGGGCGCAGCTGCGTGCGGCGGCGCAATCGGCGCGCGCGGCGCTGCAATTGGCCGACGCCGATGTGCGGATGCGCGAAGCTGAATTGGAGTCGGTTCTAGCCGATCGTGATCGGATGCAGCGATTGGCGCGAACCGGGACGGTTTCGGAGCAGGCTCTCGAACGGGCAGAAGTCTCCGCGAGATCGCACTTGGCGGCGGTAGCGGCGGCGCGATCTGCGCGAGAAGTTGCTAGGTTCGAAATCGCACGAGCAGATGCAGCTTTGATCCCAAGCGGCGCACCCGCGCGGGAAGCAATCGTCGGGATCACATCTCCCGTAACCGGTATGGTCTTGCGTGTATTGCGCGATAGCGAAGGTCCTGTTGCCGCCGGTGAACCCATCATCGAGATCGGTCAATCTTCGCAAATTGAAATTGTGGTGGACGTCCTGTCTGAAGATGCGGTGAGGGTAAGCGAGGGCACGCGGGTCAGGATCCGGGGATGGGGAGGACCGCCGCAAATGGGGTATGTCGCTCGGGTGGAACCCTATGCGTTCACGAAAATCTCTGCGCTTGGGATTGAAGAACAGCGGACCAACGTGATCGTACGTTTTGACAAAACCATGCCGGGTCTGGGCCACGGTTTTCGGGTGCGCGCCGACATTGTCCTTTGGGATGACGAACAAGTCTTACGGTTGCCAATGTCGACCGTGTTCAAGTCCGCGGAAGGGTGGACCGTCTATCGGGTTGAGAATGGACGAGCGAAGCAGCGAGTGGTCCAGCTTGGCCGCATGAATGGTCAACTCGCGGAAGTAATCGCTGGCGTATCTGAAGACGACACGCTGATACTACATCCATCCTCCAGTTTGTTTGATGGGGTCAGGGTCAAGGCCAGAGATTATTCTAGCACAGCCCAAGAGCGGGCCATCGTGACCGATACAACGTTCGACGTGAAAATCGCACGCAAAGATCCCTGTGACGCTGCAGCCAGTGCATTTGAGGAACAAATGACATTGGATCCCGCTCAGTTGGCGGGTCGGGAACAGGTGTCGCAAGGCACAGAACGGCAAAGGCCTTAGGTCATGTCTTTCTTCGCCGCTATAGCCGCGATATTGATGGTGACGGTCGTCGAGTGCGAGTGTCTCGACATCAAGAGGGAACATGGTTGATGGATGAACCATATCTGCAGGCATACACGTCCAAACTGGGATCGGCACACGATGCGCTTGCGAATGTGAGCAGTGGTGAAAACCTCTCGATGGGAATGGCGCTTGGGGAACCGCCCGCACTACTGAGAGCGCTGGCCGAAAGGATCGAGCAATCAGGTTTGTCGGACCTCAAGCTCTGGTATTTTCACTCGATGCCGGAAGCCGCCCGGACCGTTCTCAGATACGAGCTCATGGATCGCTTGACCCCGCACTGCATGTTTATGGGGCCGATAGAACGCGAGCTTGTGAAACAGGGAGAGCTAGAAGGCCGGAAGGTCGTCAACTTTGTTCCGGTTGCGTTTTCCGATGCACCAAAACTGTTGAGTGAGCACGTCGAGATCGACACCTTCATCACCGCCGTGTCACCGATGGATCGTCACGGATACTTCTCTTTCGGGGCCAACAATGATTATGCGTCGACTGCGGCGCGTGCTGCACGGCACACGATTGTTGAAGTCAACGAGAACATGCCCCGCGTGTTCGGGGATTCGATGATCCATGTTAGTGAGGTGGACGCGATCGTCGAGAACCATGTTCCTTTGTTTGAAATGCCCGAGCGTCCGCCTTCGTCAGCGGAACAGACGATCGGCGAGATTGTTGCTGACCTGGTCCCCGATGGCGCGTGTTTGCAAATGGGGATCGGCGCCATTCCCAACGTCGTCTGCCAGCATCTGAAATCCCGGCATGATCTGGGCATTCACACGGAATTACTGTCGCCTGGCTTGGTTGACCTGATTGATTGCGGGGCGGTGAACAATCGCCGCAAGAAAACCTTCCCGGGTCGAACGGTCTTTACATTCGCCCTGGGCAACCGGCGAATGTATGAGCTCATCCACGATAATCCTTCCATCAACAGTCACCCGGTGGATATCGTCAATGACCCGCGACACATCGCCAAGAACACAAACGTTGTATCCGTAAACGCTACGCTTCAAGTTGATCTGACGGGTGCGTGCAATTCAGAAGCGCTTGGCCGACGACAGTATAGTGGGTCTGGTGGGCAACTCGATTTTGTGCGCGGTGCGCGGCGATCAGAGAATGGGCGGTCGATCATCGCAACCTGTTCCACCGCTAAGGAGGGTACGGTGTCGACAATTGTTCCGGAACTCACCGGAGCGGTAACAACACCGCGTAACGACGTTGACACTGTGGTGACTGAATTCGGAGCAGTCAGATTGATCGGGCTCAGTGCTGAAGACCGCGCCCGCGCGCTCATTCGGCTAGCCCATCCAGATCATCGCGCTGACCTCACACAGCAGGCGAAGCTTCAACAATTGATCGATTGATCGCGTTCAGGCGGCGATGCCTTCGAGGCAATCCACTTCGCCCGCCAGTGAAACCAGTTGTTCCCGCTTGCATACCGCGAACCGGGTGGCTTGCGGCAGATCAATAATGCCGCGCTGTTTCAGCTTGTTCATCATGCGGCTGACCGTTTCCAGGGTCAGCCCAAGATAGTCGGCGATATCGCAGCGGCTCATTCGGATTTCAACATAGCCCGTCTCAGGATTGCGAAAACGATGATCGAGGAAAAGTAGGAAGCTCGCCGTTCGCTCCATCGCGTTCTTGCGACCGAGCAATAGCGCTTGCTCACGCGCACTTTGAAGCTTGGTCCCCATCATCGTGAGAATCCGTTGACGAAACCCGGCTTCGTTCTGCAGCCGGCGATCGAACATCGCGCGCGGCGTGCACAGGATTTCGACAGGTGTGATGGCTTCTGCGCTGACATCGTGTCGATCAGCAAAGGTCATTGCAAGATACTCTCCGCCGGACACAAAAGATTGAATTTGGCGCCGACCATCCGCCATCAATCGATACAGGATGACCGTCCCTCTGAGGACTTTGTAAATTCCTTTGGGCGCGTCTCCTTGCATGAAGACATGTTCCTGGGGTGCAAACTTGACGACGTTCCTGGGGTGCGCGGTCGCGCGATTGCACCCGAGATGAGTGCCTATCGTGCGGACTTCGAAATTACTCTCTGGAGAGAACAGCTCTTGATCTGCCATGATGTCCTCCGTCACCCTTTGTCGGACACAAGTGTCCGTGCTCCATAGTAAATATGTGAGGACGACAGGTTCGGGTTTAATCCCGTAAAACTACGTAGGCGCAGGGTGTATTCTTCGAAATTTTTGTAATGTTCAGGCTGCAACCACATCTGCGGAACGGTCCATGGGATGGTGCAAGGCTTTTCGACGTCGGCCTTCCGCATCGGCGACTTTTAACGCCCAGACGACACGTTCCGGCGAGATGTCATGAGGTTCATTGTGGATCGTTTCGCCCGGTGCGCAAGCGGCTTCAGAGACCCGCTCCAGTTTTTCATCCGTGACCGGATCCAGGCCGATATCGCCCAGCGTGACTGGCAATCCGACATCCAGACAAAAATCATATACTTCATCGATGCGGAAACTGTTTTGGTCGGTCAGAAACAGACTCGCCAGAACACCAATGGTAACCTTTTCTCCGTGCCAATAAGCATGCGTATCCTCCAGCACGGTGAGCCCGTTGTGGATTGCATGGCAGGCCGCCAACCCGCCAGATTCAAAGCCGAGACCTGATAGCAATGTGTTCGCTTCGACCACATGTTCAAGAGCCGGCGTAACGACTTCTTGCTCGCACGCAGTGACCGCAATTCGCCCATAGTCCATCAGTGTTTCGTAGCAGAGTTCGGCCAGCGCATAAGCTGTCATCGTGCCCAGACGGCCGGTCATGTTTGCGGCACGGCGAATGCGACAACTGTCAGCTTCGAACCAGGTCGCGAGGGCATCACCCATGCCGGCGGCCAGGAATCGAACCGGCGCCTTTGCGATGAGGTCGGTATCAACAATGACTGTGTCGGGATTGTTCGGCAGAAGCTGATAACGCTCAAATTGCCCGTCCTGTTTGTAGATAACGGAAAGGGCAGAGCAGGGTGCGTCGGTTGAAGCAATCGTTGGTACAATAATCACGGCGCGACCCAAGGCATGCGCGACAGCTTTGGCGGTGTCCATTGTCTTGCCCCCGCCCACGCCAATTATCAAATCGACGCCCGCCGCGGTCGCAATCTCCAGAAGCCTGTCAATCTCGGCCTGGCTGCACTCGCCACTAAACTTTTCGAGGATCGGATTGAACGCGTTGAGAGGCTCAATCACCTGATCCTTCAAATGATCGATTGCGTACGGATCGGCGAGCACCAATGGGCATTGCCCTAATCGTTTCGTCTCCTCTCCGAGCAAGTCCAGCGCATTGGCTCCCTGCACGTATCGGCCGGGGAAAATTGAGGTGGTAATCATGATGCGCTCCACTTGCGGTTTTTACATTGATCAATCTTACGAAGATTGTTTTTGACGCATTTGAGGAGGATCAAATCGCTGCGCGGTTTGGCGCAGCAAAGTGCGCTCAAACAGGAGGTGTGGGATGAAACTGGAAACTGGGATCTGGGTTGCCGTCTGCGACGGTGGTCGGTTTTTGCTGCTTCAAAACCAAGGCGATGTGGATGTGTTAGATTTGCGGATAATCGCGCATGAAAAACCGGATGAAGGTTCGGAGGTCGGGCGATCAGCTCGCGGACCGTCACCAGACGGCAGCATGGCGCGACTGGGACGAGCGCAGAGTCATTCGGTTGAAGACCTCGCTGAACGTCGCTTCGTCGAGTCGATTGCTTCAGAGCTAGAGGCACGTATTGCAAACGGAAGCATCAATCGGCTTGTGCTGATGGCTGACCCAAAAACGCTGGGTCTGCTCCGGGATAAACTCAGCGAGACCGCGCGTGGCAACATCACAGAGGAAATTGCCGCTGATTTTGCGCACAATACTGTGGCTCAGATAGAGACGGCAATCGCGCGGTATTAGCTTGTTACGAAGTGACGAGGACGAGCGTTAAGAAGCCCACAGAAATCGTCGTTACGACCAAGGCGCCGATCGACCGAACATGCCTCCCTCTCGCAACAAATGTGAACAATACACCTTTGAAAATGGTGTTTGAGAAGATTGCCAAAGTGATCGCCACGATCGCAGCTTGCGCTGAGATCACCGTTCCGGCGAGTTTCGGCACAGACAGTGATACTGCCTCAATATCGATGGCGCCGGTCAGCGTGGACACAAACAAGAGTGCCTGGCTTCCGAACAGCGTTGCCGCGCCTTTCGAAGCCATCAGCGCGATGGTCAATATACCGGCGAATGTTGCCGCCTCAGTCAGATCCAGTGGGTTCCTGAGCGCCATTTCGTCGGGGTGGCTTTGCTCTGTGGAGCGGTTGAGAGTCAACATAAATGCAAGTCCGAGAACGAAGAGCATGGTCGCCAGGATTGGCGCAAAGCCAGCCAGCAGCGTCGGCGCCAGTAACGTGACAACAATTCCTGTGCGAACCAGCATCATAATCCAAGCCAAACAAATGGCGGAAAGGCCAACGCCTTTGACCAGCTTCTCGTCGCGAACCATGCGCGCGATGGCCAGCGTCACCGCTGTAGAAGAAACCAATCCACCGAGTAGTGCAGTCAGGAGCAATCCGCTTTTTTGCCCAAACCATTTGGTGCCGACATAGGCGAGAAAGCTCAAGCCGCTGATCAGGACGACCATGAGCCAGATGGTGCGCGGATTCAAAGCTTCAAATGGGCCGAAATCTTCGTCGGGCAAAAGGGGTAAGACGACGATACTGATCAACAACCACCTCAGGAAGGCGCTGATTTCTGACTCGCTCAATCGATTCAAGAATGCGTGAAGCGGCACTCGTATCCACAATAAGAATGTGGTGATCACCCCACCCATGGCGGCGATTTGCGGATGTCCGAGCACTGCGGTTGCACCAAGCGCATAGGCTAGAAGCGCGGCCATAAGCGTCGTCACGCTGACTTCATCAGAGGTTTCAAGCCGACCTTGATAGCCTTGTCGCAAAAGGAGGGCGATCGCGATCAGTCCGCCTGCCAGAACAAACCCCTGGCCTTGATCCGCCAGTGCGGCGAGGCCCCCAAAAAGGCCTATCAAGCCAATTGTCCGAAAACCTGCAATACGGCTGCCTTCAGGGTCGGCGCGATCTTTCCAACCACGCTCTAATCCGATCAGCAAGCCAATGCCGAGCGCTGTGGTTAGGCTCAAGAGAACGCTGAGATCGACCATAAATCCTCCGGTTCGCGTGGAATAATTGAATTTTCTGCCGTCGAATTTGACTTCGCTCAAAGCGGCAATCTGCAATTCTCAGACGATGTTGGTCAAATGCCGGTCCGGCAGATTAATCTCACAAAGGAGAAACCCATGATTAGAACACTGCTTGCCGCAATTTTTGTGATCGGGATCGCAGCCTGCACGTCGACGCCGATCTACGAAGCCGCGCAGGATCAGAATGACTTTGGATATTCCGACCAGAAGATTGAGGAAAACCGTTATCGCGTCACTTATAATGGAGACGCGTCCACGTCTCGATCTACGGTCGAGAACTTCCTGTTGTATCGGATGTCGGAAATAACGCTCGAAAACGGCTTTGACTATTTCAAGGTCTTGGACACCGATACTGAGTGCCACACCGAATACCGCGCCACGAGTGAGGAGACTTGTCCACCCGCATCCCGGTATGGCCCAATGTTCCCGTATTGCGGCTTTGGCTATATCTGCAATCCATCCCAAACCATCAAGGAAACCAAGCGCTACGAGGCTGTCGCCTATTTAACTTTGCACAAGGGTGAAAAGCCGGATGATGATGCTCACGCGTTTTTTGCGCGCGCCGTTCAGCAAAACCTGAGCGACCAAATTGTCCGCGATTAGAGACTGTCTTACGCTAATGAACACCCTAGTGGGAGCCTAGCATGAAATCGACTGAAAACAACCTGATTTGCACCTGTCTGCTATTGCTCGCGAGTAGCCTGTTGGTGCAAGCCTGTGCCGAACAAGTCGAGGCGCCGACTGCATATGAAACGCCCGTAGCCGAACTCATGGGGCAAGGGGAGGCGATGGTGGAGAATCTCTGTGTCAGCTGTCACGCCATAAAGAGCAATGATCTGAGCGTTCATCCAGACGCTCCAGCGTTGCGCGATCTATCGAAGAGGATGAACCTGGAAGAGCTTCGAACTCCGATGATGGAAGGCATGATCGTTGACCATCCCGACATGCCGGAATGGGCGTTCGAACCACATCATGTCGATGCCTTGCTGTACTATTTGAGTAGCATCCAATCAGATCAGAGTGATCGCCAATAAAGCTTGTGTGCGTGATTGTCCTTATTCCGTAGGTCGCCGCGCGAACTTATCTTTTCCCCGGGTTTAGCCCGAGAAATTGAGCCTCACAGGAAAGGAGAGAGCTATGCGATTTAGTCCTTTAATTCCGTTTCGGTCCAACGTCCCGTCTCGAACGGGTAATGGTCCGTTCTCGGATTTGAGGTCGGAGATGGATGATCTCTTCGCCAGGTTCTTTGAACTTGACACCACAGGCCGTTTTTCAGGCCTGGCTGACTTCGCACCGAGTATCGATGTGAGTGAATCCGAGTCTCAGATCATTGTGAAAGCGGATCTTCCGGGAGTCGAGAAAGACAACATTAATCTCGAGCTTCACGACGATGTGCTCGTTCTCAAAGGCGAGCGCAGTGATGAATCCGAATCTGGTGAAGGGGAAGACCGTCGCGTCATAGAGCGCAGTTATGGTCGGTTCGAGCGATCGATGCGCCTGCCGTTCACACCGGCGGAGAGCGACGTCGAAACAAGCTATAAGAATGGCGTTCTGACGGTCACGGTAGCGAAGCCGCAAAAGCCGGAAGACAAAGCCAAGCAAATCCCGATTAGAGGGAAATGGGTCTAGCATTGTACGCATCTCGGAGTGTGAGCTCTTCACGCTCCGCGAGCGTCAATACTAACGAAGCAGGACCGATTAGGATGAGCTGACCTTGATCGGCGCGTACGACGAAGCGGCAAACCCTACCAATGTGGATAGGTGACATAGTCTGAACGTTCGAAAGGTTTCAGCGTGTAGTGCGCTTCCAGAAAGGTCACCAGATCCGTCAGCTGAGTCACCGTCATCACGTCGTTATAGTTTATCATGTTGGTTTGGCCGTCGGTTTGCACCATCGTGCCGAGCCGCTCTTGTGATATCTTGTGGGACGGGTTCACAATTGATGTCACCAACTCGCCATAGGTATAAACGCGCGTTTGTTCGCCGCCGAGCGGAATGGTCCGATCTGCCTCACGAATGGTGTCACGGACGGCCGGCGCCCCGGTCACCGAGTGGCACGAGACGCACCCCAATTCGACAAAAGTCTGTGCGCCCGCTTCTGCGTCGCCTTCCGGGAACGAGAACGCCGCTGACCCTGACGGTTGGCATGCGGCGAGGAACGACAGTGTCGCTCCGAGAGCGAGCGGCACGGAAAGTTGCAATTTGACAGGTCGCAACATTTTTAGATCTCCCAATTTCTTTGAATACGCCGAAGTCTTCTGGGTGCTTTTGTGCCAGGTTGTGTTGATGCGGATCAAAGACGATGCCGATTGCGCCCCATATCCGCGATCAGTTATTTCTCCTGAATCGAGTTCGAGTAGGTTTTCGCCTTGAATCAAGCCATCATTACGCCGCAAGAAATGTACGCCGCAGAACAGGCTGTATGTGCATGAATGCTCATGAACAAGGGATACTCTATAACCCAGTGTTTACAAGGGTTTTTCGAACAGAAGCGAATAGGGATGAATGGTGGTTCGGGGGAGACTTGAACTCCCGACCTCACGATTATGAGGCGAAAAGACTTTCGGTGGCTACTGGCTCATTCTGAACATTCGCCATCTGTTCACGGTCGGAAAACGCTGGAGTTTTTGCGGGTGTTCAGAACACGGCAAGCTTGATCAGATTCCTTGCGTGCGTCGCTGAACGAGCGGGTCCGAGACATACCCTAATTCTCAGTCTGGAAGTTATTTAGCTGCGGCACTCCACCAGTTCGAACGCCTGAGCCGTTAATGCAAATCGATCTTCCATTGCTCTTTTGTCGGACGGTCCTATGAAATTGACGCAAGAAGAAATTTCGCTCAGAAATCAGTCTACACCGATTAAGGATGTCATGCGTTTTTCGCTCGTTTATCATGGCCCTCTCTCTTCTGGCGGCAACAGAAAGACCGGGAAACAAAATGAGATTCAGAAAATACGAGAACACTTCAGTGAACAGCTGGAGTTTTTGTGGCGAACTAATGCGGCGCTTTCCGAACTAAAGAAGCAGGCGTGGGCCGTATCGACGAACGGCTTGCAGTTCATTCCGTTTCTTACGCAGGCAATCGACTATCCGAAATTGGCAGAGGAATATCCCGAAGATTTTACGCCTCTCTGGGGAGACATTGGCGTATCAGATGTGAACTACCGACCATTGGTGCGGCAGACATTGAACTTGGCCTGCGCATTGGATGTTCAGTTTTTGAGACAAGAAGATCCTGGCGCCCTTATCTCGCAGGCGGGTGATATCGATGGTCGATTGAAAATCCTTCTGGATGCACTGAGGATGCCCACCGTTGCAGAACAGGAACGTGCCGTTCCAACTGAGAAGCAGGTTTTTTGTTTAATGGAGAGCGACACCCTCGTTTCCGCGTTGAATATTGAAACCGAGAGGCTGCTGTTTCCCAAAACAGAATACCCGAACGAAGTTCATTTAATCGTGGGCGTCGAATTGAGATTGCTGAGAATCACTCCCGAAAATACGTGCTTGCTTTGAGTCGTTTGGTGATCGAGATCGATGTTGTTGCGATTATCAACCTCAAGATGACTGCAGTCATCTACAGATCGCAGCCGACGTCAGCTAGCGTTCGGTCCATTATCAAGACCAATGGGATCAAATCGCCCACAGAGAGCTTCGTTTCGAATAATTCTGTTCCGTGATCAGCGTGTGAAATAGTGACACCCGCGAACGTAACTGATCTTGATGTGGGTTTAGGCATGTAGACTCGCCCGCCATGAGAGCAAGCGTTTCTCACCACGCGTGCAAAATCCCACTCTACAGGCCATTTCGTTGCATCCGTTGACACGTATTCATGAATCCAGTCGAGAAAATGCTCATAGTAAGCGTTGAAGAACTGCCTAAGGACGAGTTCGAGCGGCGTTTTTAACCCCGTTGTGACGTGTTGGAACGCCGTTTGAAGATCGATTTTTTCAGTCGGAGTAAGAGCGATCCGAATCCCTCCCACAGCGTTATTATTGATGGCGGCCCGCGCGGGGCCGAACGCCGGGAGTATTGCGTCAATCTGGAAATGCTTGCACTCGATCGTAACCCAGTCAGTGTCCTTGCGTTCAGAGACCTTATCTAACGCAAAAAATTCTCCCGCTACCGCCACACAGCCACACAATACACAAAGCTGGTAAAAGTGTTCGTACAGTCTCGTGCCACTTTCCATGGCGTGGATGCCGATAGGCGGCTTCATTTGGTCCCCCGAATGTAATGACTACGTTGGATACTCGGCAAACATTGGACTTCTCCGCGTGCAAGTCCGGAAAATCAAAGAGACGTGCACCTAAGCGCACGTCTCCCATGCGTTTCAGAGAAGAATGAGGACCAGGATGAGCAGTGCTCGGAAGTCCAACTTTACTGAAACAGCGACTTGAATAGACATTGCTGTCTCCTCAGGTCGCGGCATGCCGCAACCAAAAGGTTGTGACGAAACTTATATACCGCGCTGCCACGCGGTCGGGGTGGAATAGGGCCCCTATCCATTCCCATTATCCGACAGAAGCACGTCTGTTACATGCCCTCGCTGCCTTCGCCGCTCGAAACGGAACGACTACTAGCCCGCGTTCCGGGCTTCCCGCCGCTTATCCAAGTACCACCTCGGAGCGACAAGCAGAGACAATCTATTTTATTTGCCCATTAAAGTCGATACTGCTGGAAACATTTGGCGATCGCTGCTTTCTCGCTGACTGTCAGGCTTCCTTGCCCACTTTAAATTGATGGTTGGGTAGCTGAGGCGAGCCGCTAATTCTGAACATTGTATTGCACTTTTGAAGCGTTTTTGCGCTCCGGAGTTCAGAATGAACTCTGTGGATAGGATTGGATCACACGACGATGTTCAGAATGGAGTTGAAAAATGTTCAGAATGACTTTGTGGATAACTCCGTAAGTCATTGAAAACATTGGTGGTTCGGGGGAGACTTGAACTCCCGACCTCACGATTATGAGTCGAAAACTGGCAAACCCAAAAAGAAAAATAAAGATAAAAAACAGAGTGTTGTCGATCGTAAAAGATCACGGAGTGTCACGCAAAACCGCAAAAAACCGTAGTTTGCGTTACAATTGCGTTACACCTAAAACCCTCGCGCAACCCCACGATCAAACGACAAAATGTGACAAATGAATCGTGGTGGCGCGGTAAACTGTGTAACGCAAACAGACTTAGAAAGTCGTCTGAAGATCAACATTCATTGCGGCTCGGGCGGCGTTGTCAGTGTCACGCAAATTGAGCAATCAAAGTGAGCGATCAGCCCGGCCAGAAGTTCTGACTCTTCCGTGTCCAACTAAGCCAGATTTCGGACTTGCCGGCAAACACCTGTTGTGTTTCGGCGATGAGATTCGAACTCGCGACCCCAACCTTGGCAAGGTCCACCAGAAACGCCAAGTCGTTGAAAACAAGGTAGTATTGGGAGGCGCAACGTAGCAATCCGTAGCGTAATGTAGCGGATTAGGGCCGATTGAAGCGCGCCGTCGTGGCCAGTTCGTAGCCAGGTTATCTCATGTGACCGTCGTGAGCTCGATGGATGAATACGCGTTAGAAGTCGCTGTGGTCAGTTGAATTGACCACAATCTTCGCAGGGCGGTGAATTCAACATCCGCTTTTGACGCCAAAATGGACCTTGGCGTGCGCGAAAATGCAAAAATTTGCAGTATGGGAAAAAGCCGAAGACGGGTTCATTCGAGATTAATCAGTCCACTTGAGAACAATTCCCACCGGATTGTTTGTGTCCGTCGCAACGGTGTGAATCCTCATCTAGACGCAGCCATACGAGCTGCCGCACCTGCAACGTCGCACGACATAATCACGATGTCGTGGTCTTCGCCATTGCGATCGCGCACGTGATCGCGGAGTAAAGCCTCTTGTTGGAACCCCAATTCCTGAAACACAGCCCGAGCGGCGGACTGGTCGAGGGTCATTTGGGCAATGATTTTCTCGATGCCTTGTGCCACCGCCTGCGCAAACGTTTCCTGGATCATGACGCGCCCCAATCCGTTGCCGCGTGCACCTGCGCCGATCAGCACGCGGATTTCCCCGACATGGGGTGACCAGGATTTGCGATCCAGCATAAGGCCGGACATACCGATGAGATCACCTTCCTTCTCGGCAAGAAGTGCCAAACTTTCGCTCTTCGCGACGCTTTCGAGCCAGGCATCAACCACGGGCCGCTTGGAAATGTCCCGGCGCATATAAAGCAGATCGTGATTTGGCAGGCCTAATGCGAATGCGTGAATGGCGTCAGCGTCGCTGACATCGGGCACTCGAAGTATGAACTCGCCAGATCCGATCGGAACAGTTTTTCGAAAAGCAGATTTTGTCATGCAGACCTCTCAGAAAGCCAGTCGTCGAGAACCGGCCACATTCGGCCAACTGCGTTGGCCCCACACACCAGGCTGACATGTCCCCCTTTGAGAACAATGTCAGTTTTGTCTTTAGACCCCACCAGTTTAGCTAGGGGTGCACTCGCTGATAGCGGCACAAGCGCGTCATGTCGCGCGCTCGCATGGAACAAAGGCACCGTAATGTTGCGCAGCTTAACAGGCTGCCCGCCCACAATCAGTTCGCCCGTCAAAAGCCCGTTCTTCCAAAACAGTTCTTTCACGGTTTCGCGGAAGTACTCGCCGGCGAGTGGCAAAGTATCCGTGCTCCAGCGATCATATTTGCGGAAGTTCTCGACAAAGTCGCTGTCCCACATATTCGTCCACAGTGCCAACTGAGCGACAGATTGCGTCGCCGGGGCGGTCATCTGGAACCCTTGCAAGACAAAGTTTGGCGGGACGTTTCCAATCAAATCGACCATGCGGTCCACTTCAAAGTGCTTCTTGTTCGTGGTCTTGGTGAACATGCCCATTTCATGGAAGTCGATGGGTGTCGTGAAACAGGCGAGATTGCGTACGCCCGCGCCTTTGAACGAGGCGGTAAATATCGTCGCCAGCACCCCGCCCATGCAATAACCAATGAGGCTGGCTTCAGGCTCTCCGGTCTCGCGCGCGACAATGTCGAGGCATTCCTGAATGAAGGTCTGTGAATAGTC
This sequence comes from Hyphomonadaceae bacterium, assembly GCA_024742355.1. Classification (GTDB taxonomy): domain Bacteria; phylum Pseudomonadota; class Alphaproteobacteria; order Caulobacterales; family Hyphomonadaceae; genus Henriciella. The sequence goes on from JANSYM010000003.1 coordinate 152,753, forward strand.
TTGCAGCGAGAGCTTCTTCTCTTCAGGCCGAGGTGGTTGCCAATCCATCAGGAACACATCGTACCCTGCCTTCAATAGAAACTCGACCAGGCTGACGCCTGGCATCATGTCGAGCACATAGGATCGATTGGAGGTCGGGGTGACGATCAGGACCGGTGTCTTATACACCTCGTCGCTGAGCGGATGATAGTGGAACAGTTGCAAGGTGCCGCGTTGGTGAATGATATCCTTGCGTGATTGGCCGACCGGCGGATCGTCCGACAGGAAGTAGGAAACACCATTAATGTTGCGCTGAATGGTCCGATCCACGAGTTTGCGAATGCGATCTCCGGTCGACTTCTCTTTGGTTTTCGTCTTGGCCAATGCACCTGCTCCCGCTCAGATCTTCACGTGGCGTCCGGCTTCTTCGAACGGGTCGCCGATTTCGGCTTCTTAGTACGCGCGGGGCCTTTCTGCGCACCGCCAGATTTCTGGCTCAGCAATTGGTGCAGCATAGATTCGATCGCGACCATACGTTCTTCAATCCGCCCGCACTGCTCGGCTAATTGAACCACGTCCTCTTGGCTCGGCATGTTGTAAAAGTGCAGGTTTTTCGCCATGCGGTCAGAGAAACGCTTTTGCACGCGCGCTTGCGTCGTGACGGCTGTGTTCATGACTTTTCCGAAGTTCTCGGACCCGAAAACGGCCTTGCCGAGCACGTTCACGCGCTCTTCCAGAGACACGATAGTTCTCTGAACCGGGTCTCCTCCTTTTTTTCCAGTCATGGTGCTACTCCTTTTGCTCTTCTAAGACGCAGATGGCCCCGAATACTGACGCATGCTTCTTGCTGAGAGAGAGAATGCGCAGCTGTCATGCGCAGCGGACCGTATGATGTGCATCTTTCTACCCACTCTTTCCTTGCGAATAAGGTTCCAATGATAGCTTGATCGTGGCGGCGATGGATTGAGTGATCAGGCGACGCACGATCTTGCGATCCACGGCCGAACCGACAAATGTTGCACCCGGCTCCAACTGATCAATGAGATGCAATACATAGTGAGACAGCGGACGCAGTTGAGCATCTGACCATTGCGAACCCACCTTTTTCAGCACACTCGAAATCTGTTTAGCGAGCCGTTCACGATACTCATCCCGGACCCCGCCGACTTTTTCGTCGATGTTCGCTGCAGCGTGAATTTCTGAGTCCAGGACCGACCAGAACCCAGCTTCGTACATTGCGCACCGATATATCCCGACAAAGTCATGAAAATTTCCGCTAGATGGTGTTTCCGCGAGTGCACCATCAAAAACCTCCAGTCGCTTAGCGAACCAAGTTTGAGCGATTTCGCACAAAAGATCTGATCTGCTTGGAAAATAATCATAGACGGTTCCGAGCCCCACATTTGCGTGACGGGCAACCTCTCGCATATTCAGGTTGTCGGCCCCGGATGCCAACAGCGCCGCCAATGCGCCGTCCACTATTTGTGAACGCTTTTTGACGGCGCGCTTCTGTTTGGGCTGCCGCCTCACCTTGGAATCTGGATGTTTTGTGACCACCAAATCACGCTCCCGAAGAACCCTTCACGGACACCTTGACACAAATACGAACATTTGTTCAAGTTTTAAAAGTTGAACAAGCGTTCGGAGCATGCCTTCGCGGCTACAATGATTCCGCACGCAAGCTTCTCGGGAGGAATGAATGAAGCAACGAAACAAAAGACTGACCCATCTATTGGCAGGGGTCTCACTCGCCGCGATCGCGACGCCACTTACCGTCGCCGCTCAAGATGCAGGCGAATCTGATGAGGCGGACACACGACGGTTGAACACCGTCGAGATTACAGCCACGCGCAGGGATGGCGCGACGGTGCAGGATGTTCCAATCGCTATCACCGTGCTCGATCCGGAGACCCTGGAGCGCGCCGGGGTCGCCGATATCAAGAGTTTGGACTCTGTTGCCCCGTCATTCAGCATGAACACATCAAACTCTGAGTCTGGCGGCATCACGCTCCGGCTTAGAGGCGTAGGCACCACAGGAAACAATATCGGGCTCGAAAGTTCGGTAGGCGTATTCCTGGATGGGGTTTATCTTTCTCGGCCCGGCATTGCGCTCGCCGACTTGTTAGATGTCGCGCAAATCGAAGTTGCACGGGGCCCACAAGGCACATTGTTCGGTCGCAATACTTCGGCGGGCGCTCTGGTTATCCAGACGAAAAAGCCTGACTTCGACGGTTTCTCAGGCTTCGCGAACGCAACACTCGGTAATTACAATCTTCAAAACTACCAACTCGGTCTCAATATTCCTGTCTCAGACAATGTCGCATTTCGTGTCTCCGGTGCACTCCGCGATCGCGATGGCTTCTTGACGAACGCAGATGGGGACGACGTCAATGACCGCGATCGACTGACGCTGCGCGGCCAGGCATTGGTTGATTTCGGAGACATGGGGGAGCTGCGACTGATCGCAGATTACGCAGAAGGTGATGACAAATGCTGCGACGCTGTCTGGTTCCGTGAAACGGGTCGGGCAGCCGCGTTTGCGGCGGCGCCGATTGGGAGCGGTGTCACAAATGTCGGCACTTCCGCGCTGGATAACTATGACTCAAATGGAACGTCGAACTTTTCAAACCCGTTCGAACAGACCGGGTTCTCATTGACATATGAGAAAGATCTCGGGTTTGGCGATCTCACCTACATCGGATCTTACCGCGATTACACCGCTATGGCGACGAGGGACGACGATTATACGAGCAATGCCGTATTCACGACGGGAGCCTCGCCGGACGCTCGGGCAACCGGTAACTTCGATCCGAATGGTGGAAGCAACATCGAAACAACGACTCATGAGTTGCGCCTTCAAGGTATAAACGGAAACTTGGATTGGCTGGTCGGCGCCTATTACTCTGATGAGCAAATCAACTCGCGCGGTTCTCTAACCTTGCTGGCTGACTTCCAACAAGCCACATCAACTGGCATCCTAGGCTCCCCAGCAAACATCTTCAATCTAGCCGCCAATGGGGTGAGCGCAGAGGGCGACTTTGCGATCAACCGCTTCGAACAATCGGGAGAATCTTTCTCGATCTTCACGCACAACGTCTACAACTTCACCGATCAACTCAGTCTCACTGTCGGGTTGCGATATGTCGATGAAAGCAAGGATGGCAGCTTTGAGCAGCTCGGCGGGCAACACAATGCTTGTCTGAGCACATTCGCTAATCTGGGCGGCATTGCCACGAATCCAAACCTAGGCGCTGCCTTGGTAGGACCTTCAGTGGCTTTGAATTGCTTCGTTTTTGCGGCGCCGGTCTACGATCCAAACAACCCAACGCCGCTGTTCGGGGCGATTGGTGCGTCGCCATTTGCTGGAACACTTGGGCTTCTGCCTCAAGAGTTCGATGATACATTTGAGGACGATGAACTCGTCTACACGCTCAAAGGCGGATACAAGCTCAACGAAGACCTCAATTTCTACGCTGGCTTGACCCACGGCTTCAAGTCGGGCGGTTTCAACTTGGATGCATCCGCGGCAGCGGGCGGAGCTGACCCGCGGTTTGATTCTGAAAAAATCGATGCCTATGAGGTCGGCATGAAAGCCACGCTTTGGGATGGACGCGCAAATGTAAATATCGCCGCGTTCCATCAGGATATGGAAGATTTCCAAGTTCTCGAGTTTACCGGAACCCGCTTTCAGACATTTAATGTCGACAAAGCGAAAAGCACGGGCATTGAGTTGGAATCTCAAGCTCAATTGACTGATAACTTTGTCGGCAGTTTTGCTTTGACATACGCTGACGCGCGGTATCCAGACGATTGCGCAACGCAAGTTGCAACAGATCCTGATTTCATTGCAAACGCGGCCAATCTATGTGGAGAGTCGCTCACGAATGCGCCTGAATGGACGTCGATTATTGGCGGGACCTGGGAACAGCCAATCAATGATGGACGCCAGAACCTCTTCATCGCTGGTTCGGCGCGTTACGAGGATGACCGCCGCACCAGCACGCAAGCAACCGAAGTTACATCGAATGCTCTACTCCCCGGTGATATCCAGGAGGCTCATACTAAGTTCAACTTGCGCATAGGGTTAGAGGCTGAAGACGAACGGTGGGCGATTGAGCTCTGGGGCAACAACATTACCGATGAGCGCACCAAAAATGTGACTATCAGCATTCCATTGCGAGGGGGCGCGGGTGATCGTGCCCGAGGTCAGTTTGTGCAAGATCCATCAACCTACGGAGTGACACTGCGAACAAAATTCTAACGACAGACCTCCTCCGTCGTTACGTACTGGGGCGGTGGACGTCCACCGCCCCCATTTTTTTCCGAGATTCGAAAGGCAAAAAAAATGAGCACACTGTCGAATGAAGAACGACAAGCCCTTTGCGATATGTTTGAGCGCCTTTTACGCGATCGGGCATCCTTGGAATCGTTGCGGTCGGTGGTCGCACAGCCAGAAAAGTACGACCGCAGTGTCTGGAAGGAATTGGCAGAACTGGGACTATTGTCTCTGATGATAAACGAAGAATCCGACGGTATTGGCGGTGATGCCCAAGACCTTCAAGCAATCATGGAGATCGCCGGTAGAGTGCTGTTTCCGTCCCCGTTTCTCTCCACCGCTGTATTCGCTGTCGAACTTTTGCAAGCTTGCAAAAACGACCAGCTTAAACAGGAATGCTTGTCTGACATCGCCGCTGGCGAAACGATTTTCGCAGTCTCAAAAGGCAGTTCGACGGGAAGCTGGTTGGACGAGACCAAGCTCTCCGCCTCTAAATCGAGCGACACCTGGTCACTCAACGGAGTGGCTTCCTACGTTGTGGACGCACCACGCGCGGACGAAATCTTGGTTTGCGCTAACACTTCTTCGGGACTGCGCATGTTTTGCGTCTCAGCCTCGGACGCAGATGTCCAGATACTCGAAACAGACGATCCGAGCATTTGTCTAGGCAATGTAAGCTTTGAGGGAGTCCATGCGGAGATTCTAGACGACCTCGACGAGGCTGCGATTGCTCATGCGTTAAACACAACGCTCGTTGGGTTTGCCGCACACCAAGCAGGTGCCACACACGCCATTTTTGAGCAGACGGTCGAATACTTGAAGACCCGGTATCAATTTGGTCGACCGATTGGATCATATCAGGCGCTCAAACACATGGCGGCGGATCTTTTGATCGAGGTTGAGTCCGCAATAACGGTGTCACGTGAGGCGGCTGCGGCGCTAGCGAACGGGAAACCGAACGCCGCGCAACTTGTTTCGTTGGCAGCGTTTGCATGCGCCGACAGTTTCCGGGATGTCAGCGCAGCAGCCATCCAACTCCATGGCGGTATTGCATATACGATGGAGCACGATGCGCATCTGTTCTGGCGACACGCGCGCGCAGGACAGTGGCTGTTCGGAACGTCTGACCAGTTCCGAGAACAGTATCTACAAACATGGGAGGACGCAGCATGACGAAGCTTGTTCATGATGGAACGCCTGAGGGGATTCACGCCGCGGTGACCGGATGGCTCGAGCTGAACTGGACCACTGAAGCTGAGCGCGGCGCGAATGCTTCAGATGAAGGCATGCGGGCGTGGCTGACCAAGGTTCGCGACGCGGGGCTCGCAACACCGTCATGGCCCGAGGAGTGGTTTGGTCTGGGAATCTCAGCCCGCAAGGCTGGCATTATTGAGAAGGCGTTTCGCGCACGCAAGGCGCACGGGTGGGGACGCGATCGCTTTCATCTTGGAGCGATCTCAGTATTCAAGATGGGTAGCGAAGAGCTCAAGCGAGAAGTTCTGCCCGATCTGCTCGCTGGCCCGATCTGCTGCCTGCTCTATTCCGAGCCAAACGCAGGCTCTGACCTGGCTGGCGTCCGAACGCGCGCAGAGCAGGACGGCGACGAGTTTGTCGTGAATGGCCAAAAAGTCTGGACGTCCAACGCTGTCGAAGCCGATTATGGTATGCTGCTCGCCCGAACGAATTGGGACGTTCCCAAACACAAGGGATTGACGTTCTTTCTATTTCCAATGCGTCAGGACGGCGTCGAAATTCGACCGATCAATCAAATCACCGGAGAATCTGAGTTCAATGAAGTCTTCATAACCGACGCACGCGTTCCGGCGCGATACGCAATCGGTGAAGTCAGCGAAGGATGGAAATCGTTTCAAACAGCCATCGCCTATGAGCGACTAATCATGGCCCAGGGCGGCACTGAGCGACGCGGTCGCCAGAACGAACCTACCACCCCCTTGCTGATAGATTTGGCGCGACGAAAAAACCGTATCGATGATACATCCTTGCGCCAGAAAATTGCGCAAGCCATTGCCTATCGACAACTCAACAGTCTGAACAATAAGCGGGCTAAGGCGGAGATCGCCGAAAACGGCGCCTCGTCATTAATGTCCCTCGGGAAGCTCGCAATGTCCCGCATTCAGCACGGTGATGCCAGGGTTGCTGCAGAAGTGCTTGGGCCAGAGGCCTTGCTTTCTGGAACACCAAATCCTGATGCCGCGAATGCGAGTTTCGACGCAGCCAAAGCGTATATGAACTCCATTGGCGGTGGCACCGACCAGATTCAACGCAACATCATTTCCGAACGAATCCTCGGACTTCCGAAGGATGATGCTGTGGATCGAGACTTGCCATTCAAAGATGTAAAAACGGGGTAGCCAATGACGTTCATTCGAATTCTTGCCGCCGGAGCGCTTTTCGCAACCGTTACGGCGTGCTCGACTGAAATCAGCGCGCCCGGAGTCGATGACGCAAGCCCGCAGCCTGCTGTTGAAATCGCAGGCCCAATGGCTCGTCCGTTGCGAGGAGAAGGCGGCGTGTCCGGTTTCTACCAGTTCGAGGGGCAACTGCCGAAACAGCCCGGCGTGCTGCTGAAGACGACGCCTCTGGAAGAACATCAATCTGTTCCGAGCGCAGCAACAAACACGCGGCTGCTGTATTCCTCTACGGACGGAATCGATCAGACAACTCGAATTTCTGTATCTGGAAGCTTGTTTCTGCCCGAAGGTACACCACCAGAAGGCGGTTGGCCTCTCATACTTTGGTCTCACGGCACGGTCGGAATCTCGGATCGCTGTGCGCCTAGTTGGACTGGATATCGACCGTTCCATCAGGAGTATTTGAACCAGTGGCTCGATCAGGGCTATGCGATCGTCGCGTCTGACTACCAAGGCCTCGGTACGCCGGGGACGCACCCCTATCTGGCGACACGGCCTGCTTCCTATAGCAATCTTGATATCATTCGTGCCGTGCAATCTGAAGAATTTCCTGTTTCCGATTCCGTAGTACTTGTGGGTCAATCTCAAGGGGCTGCAGCGGCATTTGCAACTGCAGGATACGCTCCAGACTACGCCCCAGAACTCGACATTAGAGGCGTCGTCGCGACCGGCATCCCGTACTTCACCCCCCGGGCGCTTGAGGTCTTGAACCAAACGCGGCCGCGCGATGTAGTAGACCCGATGCTGGGATACAATTTTCTTGCAATGACGTTGATCGAGCAGATCCATCCAAGTTTCGACCATACGGAGTACGTGTCCGACAAAGCGCTTCCGAGCTATATCGAAGCCCAATCGGCCTGCTATCAAGAGATGAAGCCTCGTATCGCTGAACGCGGTCTCACTTATAATGACTCATTTGATCAATCCCCAGAACAACCATTGAACGTTGCGTTCGCTCAAATGGGATATCCTAGAATGGACCTGAGTGTACCCGCCTATATCGGCTCTGGTGCCGTTGATCGCGACACTCCTTTGCGCATGCAGGCCGGACTCATCAAAACCGCATGCGCCGCAGGATCAACCATTCAATCCCACGTCTACGAAGGGTTGGACCATTTAACAGTCCTCAACCATTCGACGGTCGACTCAATGCCGTTTGTCTCTGCTGTGTTCGCAAATGAATCAATCCCGGGGAATTGCTCCTCACTGCCGTTCGAGTAGTCGCCCACAAGAAGGTAGCAAATGCGACGAAGGCCAGCGCCCCGAAACAGCGGATACCCAAGTAAGTGCAGGTCTTCAGAGAAGTTACTCATCACTTTGCAAAGCGCTTAGCTTTTTGATTGAGGACGTTGATGTAGCTTGGTCTTCGACCGAACACGTCGCCGGAGGATTGTTAAATGACGGACCTAAGTAAGTGGCATCTTGCAAATATTTGGGAGGGAATCGCTGACGCGCTTCCGGATTCTGAAGCCGTCATTTTTGAAGACAGACGCATCACTTGGCGCGAGTATAATGAGATGGCTTCGCGTCTTGCGCAGGCTTTCGTGGATCACGGCCTAAAGCCCGGCGCAAAGGTCTCTCTCTACTCGTACAACAGCGTCGAATATCTGGTCGCGCAATTTGCTGCATTCAAAGCCCGGCTCTGCCCAATCAATGTCAACTATCGCTACCTCGAAACCGAACTCGCTCATGTCATCAATAATAGCGATAGCGAAGCGATCGTTTTCCAGGCCGGGTTTGCTCCGCGCCTCGATGCCATTCGTGACCAACTTACAGACGTGAAGCTCTTCGTGAGCGTAGACGACGGAAGCCATGCAGAGTTTGCAGGTGCAGTTGGCTTTAACCAACTCATAGATCAGTCTTCGCCAATGCCAGCGATCGAACGATCAGAGGATGATATCTACATGCTGTACACGGGCGGCACGACCGGCCTGCCCAAAGGGGTGATGTACGATCATGTCACGTTTTCAAAGTCTCTGGTTTCAAAAGCGATGGAACTTCGCGGGCTGCCGCTGCCCGACACGCCGGCAGACATCGTCCCAGTCGCCAGGAAACTCGCTGCCGCCGGAGCTGCACCAAAGTGCATTCCGGGCTGCCCGCTGATGCATGGCACGGGCATGTGGGTGGGCGTTGTCATACCTCACTCTCTCGGAGGCTGCGTCACGCTCTTCGACAATCGATCCTTCGATCCAGACGCGTTATTGGCTTTAATCGAGCAAGAGAGAGCTCAGGAAATCGTCATAGTCGGCGACGTATTTGCTAAACCGATGGTGGCGGCGATGCAGCAGCAAAAAACGGCGGGTCTTGCTCGTGATTTCTCGTCTCTGCGTATGGTGAACTCTTCCGGCGTCATGTTCTCAGCAGAGTCGAAGCGCGCGTTGCTCGAACATATGGATGTGACGATTTTTGATAGTATGGGCTCGACGGAAGGAAGCATAGGCGTCTCCATCGCGACGCGAGAGTCGATATCGGGAGACAAAACCGCAAGATTCAAACTTTCTCCTACATCAAAAGTGATGGCAGAAGATGGGCGCGAAATCGCTCCTGGATCGGGCGAAGTGGGTCTGCTTTGTAACGGCGGCATGGTTCCCATTGGATACTATAAAGACGAGGCGAAGAGTAAGGAGACTTTTCGGGTGTTCAATGGTGTCCGTTACTCGGTCCCAGGCGACTATGCTCAACTTGAAGAAGATGGAACAATCACACTTCTCGGCAGAGGCTCGACATGCATCAATAGTGGTGGGGAAAAGATCTTCCCTGAGGAAGTCGAGGAGGCGATCAAGTCACATGCATCCGTATACGATTGCCTGGTCGTCGGGGTTCCGGATGAGCGCTTCGGGGAGTGCGTAACGGCCGTCATCTCTGCAGTTGACGACGCCACGATCAGCCCCGATCAACTAAAGCAACACGTGCGCGGATTGCTCGCAGATTATAAAGCACCTCGCCATTATGTCGAAACCGAGCGTGTTCCACGCGCCGACAATGGTAAGGCCGATTACAAGACCGCTAAATCTATAGCGCTCAAGTCTCTGGGACTCGAAGCCGGATGATTGCTCTGTTCTATGTTGTCTTATGCCTATCCAGAAAGGCGAGCGCTGATGTCAGATCTTAACTCGAGGAAGTCGGAATTCAGAACACCTCGCTTGATAGCAACCGCCCTGGAACCACGGAGCATTGGTGAGCTGGGCGCGCATTATGCATCCCAGCGCTGGCTTAAGAAGCTTCCAAAAGGAGATGGCCACTCCGTCATCGTGTTTCCGGGTTTTTTGACGAGTGGTCTATCAACCCGTCCTTTGCGTCGGCTGCTGCGTGAGTTGAATTACGACGTGCATGATTGGGGGTTTGGACGAAACATTCGCTTCAATCCACAATTCGAGAGCGAGATGCAGGAGATGGTGCGAGAAAAAAGCGCCGCAACTGGCGAGAAAGTGAGTTTGGTCGGATGGAGTCTTGGCGGTGTTTTTGCACGCGAAATTGCACGGGAAATGCCAGACCGGGTCCGCAATGTGGTTACGCTTGGTAGTCCGATAACCGGCACAGATCACGTAGCCTTATTGCGGCCGGTATTTGAGTATTTGAACGGGCCGCTGAATCAGGAAATCAAGGATCGCATCGAGACGATGGGCGCCCCAATGCCCGTTCCGACGACGTCAGTGTACTCGAAGTCTGATGGTATCGTTCACTGGCATGGCGCCGTACAAACCGAAACATCCACATCTGAGAATATCAGAGTCCCCGCCAGCCATATGGGGATGGGAGTGCACCCACTCGTGATGTATGTAATAGCCAATCGACTGGCCCAGGCCGATGGGGCTTGGGCGCCATTCGAAGCAGCTGGCGTTTTCAAGTATCTGTTACGGCAATAAGTTATCAGCCAAACGCGCAGAATTTGGCATCCACGCTGCCCTGCACGTGGTTCTCAGCCACAGTTTTATAGGCTCTGTCCATCGTCGACGACGAACTCTCCGCCCGTCACCGTCGCGGACGCGTCTGAACAGAGGAATGCCAACATTTCGTCCATCTCATCGATTCCCACGAGGCTTCGACGAGGAAAGCTATTTAGAAACATCTTTCCGGCGTCTGTCTGAAAAGCGCCGCTCGTCAAATCTGTTTCAATGTATCCTGGCAAGAGCATGTTGACGTTGATGCCTGATGACGCCCACTCGCGGGCGAAGATCCGACCCATATGATTGATAGCCGCTTTGGACGCAGAATAGGCCGAAATCCCCGGGGTCACCATCTTGGCGGTGATGGAAGAAACAATCACAATCCGCCCGCGTTTATGCTCTCGAGGGAATGCTTTTTTCATGCGACGAGCTCCTTCGCGCGCACTCAAAAACACACCTCGGAGATTCACCGACATGAGCGCATCAAAATCTTCCACTGGAAGATCGATGGCGCGTCCATCCGCGTTGCGTCCGGCATTCGCAATGACGGTGTCAATTGCTCCGATTTTCTCCTGCACTTCATCATAGGCGGCGATGATAGAATCTTCGTCTGCTACATCCATCTGAACCGCTATGGCTTCGCCTCCTGCGTTTTGAATCTGTTCCACCTGAGTCTCAAGCTTGCTCATCCGGCGAGCTGCCAATGCTACTTTCGCTCCTTTGCTCGCTAAAAACGCCGCAAAGTGGGCTCCAATACCAGATGACGCACCCGATACAATTACGGTTCGACCTTGCAGCTCAGTTCCGTGTTTCATCGCCAGACTTTCCTTTGTGATTTATTCATTGCGCCAGACAGGATTTCGTTTTTCGGCGAACGCTTGAACGCCTTCCTTGGCATCCTTCGACTTCAAGACGGCCTTGATCTCAGTTTGACTCAGCGCCAGGACATCGCTCCAGCTGTGCAACTCATCCATTTGATTTAGGACGCGCTTTGAGGCGCGAACGGACGTGGGCGAGTTCTGGCATATGGCGGTTGCGAGATCGAAGGCATGTTCCAACGCCAGACCTGGCATCGAGACTCGATTGATCAAGCCTAATCCTTTCGCCGTCTCGGCGTCGATACCTTTTCCTGTCAAGATTAGTTCCAAAGCGTCTTTTCGACCGATCTGACGCACCAATCTCTGAACCCCGCCAGCTGCCGCAAATAGGCCAACTTTGACCTCTGGCAATGCAAACGTTGCGCCTTGATCTGCAATAGCAAGATCGCAGGCCAAAACAATTTCCAGGCCTCCACCCATTGCAACGCCATTGACGGCCGCGATGATTGGCTTCTCACGGTTGGTTCTGGCGCATAACCCTGCGAACCCCGATGACGGCATCGACATATTGCCGCCGCGCGCCGTCACTTTCAGGTCATTCCCGCTGCAAAACGCTTTGTCTCCTGCGCCGGTTATGATCGCCGCCCACAAATCTTGATCAGCCTCATAGGCATCAAACACTTCCGCTAACTCAAAGTGGGCCGCACTGTGTAATGCGTTTCGTTGTTTCGGCCGGTTGAGTGTTACGACGAGTATTCGCCCGTCACGTTCGACTTTGATATGATCGTATGCTCTCCCGAGCTCATTCTTGCTCTGCTTCTCTCCCAACCGGGACTCATTTAGCAGGAGATTGCGCTCATTCGAGGTGCCGATTGAGACCGACTGCCCTACTACGTTCTCAGAACGAGAGAGCGCGTTCATCGTGGCGCGATGGTTCGCGTCAACCTTGGCCAGAACCCTGTCCTTCCCCACCCGTGCACACACATAAGCCCGCTCCACGCCGTCGCGCCCATGCTGTACGCAATAGCTCTCGATGGTTCCTTGGCAATCCTCTGAGAGAACCCCGGGAGCCTTACGCTCATCTAGTCTGTGCTGCGCAGATTCAGAACTCTGAGGACTCCATGCTTTCGGAGCGCTGGCCGAGTATACCCCGGCTGCTTGTTTGCTCATGAAGCCGCCATTGGCCAAGACCAACCCGCGGCTCTTTGGGGCCTCGCGCAAGCGGGACACCATTTCGGCGATCGCATGGGTTGAGTAGTTATTTCCGGGCCCGCCGAAGAATGGCAGCCCGCCCGTGACCGTCAAGTCAGTCTCGGTCGGATCGATCCCCAGATATTCTGCGGCGAGCAAAACCACGGACGGGAAGCAGCTGTAGATGTCAAAGAAACTTATCGCGTCTGCATCGAGACCGGACCCTGATAGCGCCAAATCTAATGCTTCTCGAACGACGTCGGAGTGTGAGAGATCAGGTCTATCAGTCACAAGCTTGTCCACGACGGCGGAGTGGCCGTGCAAGTAAACCCATTTATCTTCTTCTATTCCGAGCTCTCTGGCTTTACCCACCGTGGTCAGCAGAACGGCCGCAGACTGATTTACGGCGTCCTGGGCGATGTGCCATTTCAGAAATGGATCGCAAATCGGATAGTTCTCATCGGACGGTTCCGCCAGAAATGCCTCGGTTCGTTTCTCGGGAAACTGCGAATAGGGGTTCGCCGATGCTACCTCGGAAAAACGCGCGAGCACTGCACTCACGCGACGCCGATACTGCTCCGTGCTCAGTCCTAGCCGTGCGCGCAATGCCTGTTCAAACAGTGCGTATGTTTGCGGCGGCATTCCCAGACCGTTTTCGATTTCGTATTTGGATATGAAGTCGGTTTGGGCTCCGCGGTCTTCTATCTCGCCTTCGCCATGATCTGCCCATCGGAGTTTTTGGCGCCGCTTCAAAGCTGTTTTCAGCGCCCCGGTGACTTCGCCACCAGCAATTAGTGCGACCGAGACCTTACCGGCGTGGAGCTCTGCGGCCAGCTCGTTCACGAGCGCTTGTGGCTGCTCGCCGCCCGCAGAGGAGTAGACGACCTTGGCGGGATCGAGTCCAATTCGTTTCAGCACCGCTCGCGGCAAATTCTCGACCGCACCAAACGGAACAACCGGCGCGCTCAATGAATCGGGGAACGTGCGCACGAACGCCGCACAATCGATAGAATCTGCGACAATCGAAGCTTCCGTGTCGGAGATCGCTTTGCCGATCGCTTTTTCAATGATCGTGACGGGATGCGGAGCCGCGCTCATCGGTTCGCCGTCCCAATGCTCCGTCACTTGCCCCACTCCGACAATGATCGGAAAATTGTCATTAGCCATTCTCTGAAACCATCCCGAAATAAACCACCAGGATCGTATCTCAGAGCGTTTCCAAACAAAGCTAAGTCGTTTACATTCTTGAAATGACCAGCCCCATAGACTTCTCCATTTCGAAATTTTCAGATTTCGTCGATGCCACCGTATTGGACGAGTTTCGCGCGGTTGCGACTAAGCGAAAGCTAAAACGCGGCGCCGGAATTGAGGTTCGGGGCGAGCGCGCGCGCACAATGTACTTCATTGAGGACGGGCTGGTGCAGCTCGGCCTCGAAAGCGCGGACGGCTCAACATTCAATCTGACTCGCCTTGGCGCCGGACACACCTTTGGTGAAATTGGGATCTTTCAAGATCGGGTCGTGATTCACGATTCTCACGCCGCAACGGACGTCTCACTGTTATCGCTTTCACACGATCAGGTGTTTAAGTTCATGAGCCGAAGCCCTTCATTCGGTCAAGCCTTGCTTCGCGTCGCTTACATGCGACTACATACGACGCTTCGATACATCGGAGACAGCCTGAATACGACGCTCGAGGCGCGAACGGCAAAACTGATCTGGAGTATTCACGAGGCAACCGACCCCGCTGAGAACATAATTCAATGCCGCCAGATTGATCTGGCGCACGGATTGGGTGTCTCGCGCGTGTCCATTGGTAAGTCTCTAAAATCGCTATCTCAGCGAGGACTCATCAAAGTCGGATATGGAAAGATTGAGATCATTTCGAAGAGCAATCTTAAGGAGTTCATCCGAGAGACTCACGTAGAGTTCTGACGGCGATCTATTAGCGCAAATGACCTAGCCCCCTGAACTGCAGCCACGTTTTGGTTATAGAAATAGGCTGTTCAGGAGAGAATTATGGCTCGCAAACGTTACACGACCGAGGAGATCATCAGAAAGCTGCGTGAGGCAGACGTTCTGATTGGACAAGGTCAAACGGTGGCGGATGTTATCCGTCATCTTGGGGTATCAGATGTCACCTACTTTAGGTGGCGCAAAGAGTATGGCGGTCTGAAGGTTGATCAGGCCAAGCGGTTCAAAGAGCTGGAAAAGAAAACGCTCGATTGAAGCGATTGCTGGCTGATGCGGAATTGGACAAGTCGATCTTACGTGAAGCTGCCTCGGGAAACTTCTGAGCCCTGAGCGCCGCCGTAAGTTTGTTGATCACGTCAAGAAAAAGCTTGGCGTTTCCGAGCGCCGGGCTTGTCGATGTGTGGGGCAAACACGCTCCACGCAATGGCGACGACTAAGGATCACTGATGATGAGCATGCGCTGACATCAGCGATCATCAATCTTGCGCGTCAGTATGGTCGCTATGGCTACCGGCGGATCACAGCATTGCTGCGCACTCAGGGCTGGCATGTAAATCACAAACGGGTTGCACGTATATGGCAGCGCGAAGGGCTGAAGGTCCCGAGCAAACAGCCCAAGCGAAAACGGCTTTGGTTGAATGATGGATCATGCATGCGGCTCAGGCCGGAGCATAAGAACCATGTCTGGGCCTATGACTTCGTTCAGGACCGCACGCATGATGGAACCGCATTCCGCATGCTGACGCTCATCGATGAGTACACTCGCGAATGCCTCACCATCGAAGTGCAACGCAAGCTGCGTTCCGGTGACGTGCTATACGCCGTTGCGGACGCGATGCTGAAGCATGGTGTGCCGAGATATATCCGATCTGACAATGGTCCAGAGTTTATCGCTTTAGCCCTTCGAGAATGGTTTGAGCGGATCGGCGTGCAGACCCTCTTCATCGAACCAGGAAGTCCGTGGGAGAATGGATACAATGAAAGCTTCAACGGCAAGCTCAGAGATGAGCTGCTCAACGGGGAGATTTTCTGTTCGATTAAAGAGGCTAGGACACTGATCGAACAATGGCGTCAGCACTACAATACGGTGCGCCCACACTCATCACTCGGCTATCGTCCGCCAGCACCGGAAACCAAATCACCCTTCCAAATCCACGCTCAAAACACTACACAGAAAATGGCTGCGCTATAGGGGGCGGGCCAATCAGACGCGTCTTGTCCCGAGATGGCTTGGATATGTGCTGATTTTGGGCGGAGTTGGCTATCAGTTGAACTTATTCGGCCCGCTTGTAGCTCCCAAGATATACGTTGGCAGTATTCTGCCCATCGCTCTGGCATCAATTTCAGCGATTGGTGAGCTGGGCCTGGCATTCTGGTTGGTGTTGGTTGGTGTTCCTACCGCCCCACGCTGACGTGGAGCCGCCAGCGTCGGCGATTTTGGTGCGCCTGCTTTGACTAGTTGGATCACCGCATCAAACAGAATGCAAAGACCAAAGGGTCGGATGTCGGGATCAACCAGATCCTGTCGAATTGGTTGAATGCCGCTCTCTTTCAGCTATGGCTTGAGTTAAACGGGATAGCGGCCGCGCCGCCAACAATCCCCGCGCGATTATAAAGTGCATTCTCGGCGAGAAGTCCCCGTTGAAAAATAACTCACAGGCCGGAAAGATTTTTAGACGCTACGGCATTCG
Organism: Hyphomonadaceae bacterium; assembly: GCA_024742355.1. Taxonomy (GTDB): domain Bacteria; phylum Pseudomonadota; class Alphaproteobacteria; order Caulobacterales; family Hyphomonadaceae; genus Henriciella. Next base: position 169,000 of record JANSYM010000003.1, read on the forward strand.
CAGTGTCAGTTAACGTCGTGGGCTCTTAACAGACCGGATTTTTCCAAGCCGAAGGGTAGGCCATGATTAGTGCTCGAATATCACTCACATTTGCAACAATCGCTGCGGCCTTAGCAATCTCCGCGTGTTCAACATCGTCACTTACGCCGACGCTGGAGGAACAGCGCGTCGATTGGGAGAACCCTGAGATCATCTCTCGAAACCGAGCGGATACGCCAGCGACTTTCACCGCCTTTGAATCCGTTGCGCTCGCTGAAATCGGGGATCGTGACCAATCTGAGTACTTCCAATCCTTAGATGGACCCTGGCATTTCAAATGGAGTGAGACCCCGTCTGATCGACCTGTCGAATTCTGGCAAGAGGACTATGAGGTCTCGAACTGGGATTTGCTAGAAGTCCCGTCCAATTGGGAGCTCAACGGATACGGACGCCCGCATTATGTGAACATAGACTATGTGTTCGAGCCCAATCAGCCGTTCATCCCCCACGAGATGAATAATGTTGGATCCTACAAACGCACTTTTGACGTTCCAAACTCGTGGGAAGGTCGGCGCATATTTGTCACCTTTGGTACCGCGAATTCAGCAATGTACCTTTGGGTGAACGGGCAGAAGGTGGGGTATAGCCAAGGCTCCAAACTTCCTGTCCGATTTGACGTGACCGATTTTGTTAGAACGGGCACAAATGACATTGCTGCGGAAGTCTATCGGTGGTCGGACGGATCTTACCTTGAGGACCAAGATTTCTGGTCGTTCAGCGGTATAGAACGCTCTGTCTTCCTCGAAGCGAGAAACACGAACCATGTTGCCGATTTTTTTGCGCGAGCAACGCTCGAAGACGACTATACGACAGGCTCTCTGAACTTAGACGTAGACGTCCAGTCCAGCACAGGAAGCGTTGACGCCCTACAGCTTACAGCGGTCTTGTTGAACGGTGATGGGCAAGTGTTCAAAGAAACACGTGCGATTGCTGTGTCGGGCGGAAGTGAAGTCGCGACGTTCACAGCGAGCTTTCCTGAAGTGCGAAAGTGGACTGCTGAGACGCCAAATCTCTATACGCTTCGATTGACCATTCATGATGATGACGGAGAGTTACTGGAAGTTATCCAATCCGAAATCGGCTTCAGACGCGTCGAGATAAGAGACGGACAACTTCAGGTGAACGGAGCGCCAATTGCAATTCGGGGCGTGAATCGACACGAGCACGATCCGATCACCGGGCGCGTGGTGTCGACTGAGACCATGATTGAAGACATTCGTCTGTTGAAGCAAAACAACTTCAATGCCGTGCGAACATCGCATTATCCCAACGATCCAAGATGGTACGCGCTCGCTGATGAGTATGGCTTGTACATCGTCGATGAAGCGAACATCGAAAGCCATCAGTACATGCAGTACTTTCCGAAAGAGTATCATCTTGGCTACAAACCGGAATGGGAGGAAGCGCACCTCGACCGTGTTCGACGGATGGTCGAGCGCGATAAGAACCATCCTTCGATAATTCTGTGGTCTCTAGGGAACGAGGCGGGGATCGGACCGACCTTCGAAAGAATGACAGATTGGATTCGTGATCGCGATCCATCTCGGGAGATCGTATACGAAGGAACCGGTCAGATTGACGGTCACAATCCGCATGACTTTCTCAACATCTACACTCCGATGTACGATACCGCGGCTGAAGCGCTTACCTATGCTGCGACGGACCATGAGCAGCCTTACATCTTAATCGAATACGCTCATGCCATGGGCAACAGTCTTGGAAACTTCCAAGAGTATTGGGATGTGTTCTACCAAGAACCTAAACTGCAAGGCGGCTTTATCTGGGATTGGGTCGATCAGACTTTGCTGAGACACCGCGATGACGGATCGAAATACTGGGCATATGGCGGTGAGTTCGGACCAGGAAAAACCGATGGCAACTTCCTGGCAAATGGACTGATCCAACCAGACCGAACGCCGAACCCTCATCTTTGGGAGGCGCGAAAGGTTCAACAGCCCGTTGCGTTTACTCTGGCATCGAGATCAGACGATTCCAGAACGCTGAGCATCGAAATTGTGAATCGCCACGACTTCATTGACCTAAAGGGACTTGATTTCGAATGGCTCGTCTCAGAGGAGGGAATGCCTTTTTCAAAAGGGGAGATGCCGGAGGTTAGTGTAAACGCGGGTGACTCCCAAATTGTGGTGCTTGAGTTGCCAGAGCTGTCTTTCGACCCGGCGAAAGAGTATCACCTCACGGTTTCAGCATTGGCGAAATCTGGATACCAGAAGGCTGTGCCATCAGGACATGAAGTTGCATTCGAGCAGTTTGAGCTGACCGGTCGGACGCAACGCGCTTCAGATACTCATCCCGGCGAAGGCTTGTCCATCAATGACGCCGAAGATCAAATTGAAATCACAGGTTCGGACTTTGTGTTGTCGATCAGTCGGGAAACCGGAGAAATCGTTTATTGGGAACGAGCTGGTGCGCCGGTCATTCTTGCGCCAATCGTTCCGAATTTTTGGCGCGCTTCTACCGACAACGATCTGGGCGCCGGGCTGAATGAGGAGTTGGCGCTTTGGAAATCGATCTACGACGTAAAGGGCGCACTCAACGTGGACATCATCGAATCCAACGCAAATTCAGTCGTTGTATCCACGTCTCGCCTGCTTGGAGATTCCGGACAGGTTTCTCTGAAAATGGATTACGCCATTTCAGCGAACGGTGCAGTCAATTATACGATCGCGCTTGACCCAATCGGTACCAACTTGCCTGAGATTCCGCGTTTTGGAATTTCACTGACCGTGCCAAGTGAGTTTGCAAATCTGAGCTGGTTTGGACGAGGTCCACACGAATCTTACATTGATCGAAAGTCGAGTGCGCGGATCGGAAGATGGAGCGCGCGAGTCGAGGATCAACACCACGATTATTCCCGGCCACAAGAGACCGGAAACAAGACAGATATTCGATGGTTGTCGCTAAGCGGTGATGATCAATCTGGCCTTATCGCCCTAGGAGAGCCCTTGTTCGACTCAAGCGCTTTGAGCTTCCCGAACGCAGCACTCAGCTACGAGCCAGAGCTGCGCAAACACGGAGCCGACCTCGCCGCGACCGACACTATCACTCTAAACATAGACAAGTTTCAGATGGGTGTTGGCGGTGACAATAGTTGGGGCTTCAAGCCTCTAGACGCTTACAGGTTCGAGGCGAAGCCTTACGAATTCTCGGTCGAGTTGAGAGCGTTCGGTGCGAGTGAGGACTAATCTCATACGGCATACTGGAAATTCCGGGATTCCGAGAATAAGTCGGTCAACTCAGGAATTTGGAGGCACGTAATCAAAGATGAAATTTACGCGCGCTTCTTGGCCCGCATTCATGACGCTGTGCGGTTTCTGATTGTTGATCTCATAGGCGCGCCCGACTTCCATCGTGAAGGGCTGTCCACCGATCACGTATCGAACGCCTGCATTCGAGACCAGCGGCAAATGGATGCGATGCCCAGCATGGAAGGATTGCAGGTGATCTACATGGGGAGAGATATTGCAGCCCGCATGAAGGCGCGCAGCCATGGCTCTCAGGATTTGCCCACCAGGCTCATAATGAGTGCCAATAATCTCATTCATGAGTGGTTCGGCTACTTCGCCAAGCGTCGACCATCCAAGATCCTTTTTCACCGTAACGTCGGGCCATGCATCATCGCAAAACAAAAGGACGATCGAACTTGTATCCTTGTGAACATCATAGGCACTTTGTCGATGATCCTGTTCGAACCATGTCGATTCTTCGAGCGCGGTGGTGGCTTCGATAAGCCGATTAGCGTCGATTTGACCGAGATCCCGAAGTGATGCGCCGAAATCCATGAGAGCCTCTTACACTAGAATTGAAAACAAAAAAGCAGCTATTCCAAAGCTCTGCAACAGAAGTCTAACAGCATTCTTACGTCTCATATGGATGTACCACATTCGAGGTTTTTGGCAGACAGTGTAGAGAACACATCGAGCAGCAGACAGATAAAAATGACCGAACAATCGACAACCGACACACAAATCCAAAAGATCGTCCAGCTTCTAAAGGAAGGTCGTCCAAAGGACGCCGAAGCATTGTGCCATTCAGCGTTAGCGGTATCGGCTTCCAATCCTTTCTTGATGCGTTTGCTTGGTCACGCATTCGTGCGCCAACGCCGTTTGGACGATGCTGAGCAGCAATTTCGGTTGGCTTTGACTTTGCAACCAGAGTTTCCGCCATTGTTGAAAGACTTGGGAAGTCTGTTGGCGACCAAAGGACAGGTAGACGAAGCAGAGAAACTACTTCTCAAGGCCTCTCGCCTGGATCCAGGAAATGCGTCGATCTTATACAAACTAGCCGAGATACAAGCGGTGTCTGGCCAAGCTGAACTCTCAAACGAGACGCTGAGCGATTTTGCCGAAATCGACTCGCAAGGAGAAAAACTCATTATCAGTGGCGAACACTTGCGGGCCGGACGAGTTGCTGAAGGTGTTTCTTTGTTGAAAGAGCTCGTGCAGTCACATCCCAACAACGTGGATGCGCTAAGACTGCTCGCAAGTGCGTATCGGATGCAGGATGAACGGCTTTCGGATGCTGAAGCCCTGTTGAGACGCGCAGTCGCACTCGCGCCAGATTACGTCGTCGCATGGCTAAACCTCGGTGCCTTGCTCCAGGACCAGATGCGTCCAATCGAGGCGATCACATGTTACGAAGCGGCGCTCAGGCATGAGCCTGAAAACGAGATCGCCAAAGCGGGCATGGCTGGCGCTTTCGCATCGTCCGGACAGCCCGAGAAAGCTGTCGAAATGTTGGAAACGCTTACTTCAAGCGGCACTTCATCGGCGGGCATCGAAATGACGTTTGGTCACGTGCTGAAAACTGTTGGCCGGCAAGACGATTCTCTTCGAGCGTACAAACGTTCTTTGCAAATCGACCCTCAACTGGGAGAAGCTTATTGGAGCATGGCTAACCTGAAAGTGCATAAGTTTCAGGATGATGAAGTGACTGAGATGATGCAGTTACTGGATCAGTCACAAATTTCGGAAGCCTCCAGGGTACACGTAAATTTCGCATTGGGAAAAGCGTTCGAGGACCGCGGCGACTTCGGCTCAGCATGGAATTACTATAAAGCCGGAAATGCGTTGCGGCGAAAACAGGTAAACTATGATCCGGTTGAAGTCGCAGATCTTCATGCCGGACTCGCATCGACCTTGACACCAGAGTTTATTGCTGAACGGCAGGAAGTTGGTTCCAAGAACGGAAAGGTAATCTTCATTGTCGGTCTGCCGCGATCAGGATCCACTCTCATCGAGCAAATTTTGGCGAGTCACAGTCAAGTCGAAGGTACCGCTGAGCTTCCTTATCTTGGGAGAATTGCTGCCTCGATGGGAAGGTATCGGCAAGATGGCCGGTCTTATCCAGAAGTTCTGACCGATCTCAGACGGATTGATTGGCGCGGATTTGGCGATGAATACCTTGAGTTCGCGTCACGCCACCGAACGACCGATGCACCGGTATTCACAGACAAACTGCCAAACAACTTCTCACACATAGGTTTTGCTGCGCTTTGCTTGCCGAATGCGAAATTCATAAACACGCGTAGGTTTCCTCTAGATAGCTGTCTTGGAGTGTTCAAGCAGCTGTTTGCGAGCGGGCAGAACTTCTCTTATGACGAATTCGAGCTCGCGGAATACTACAAGGACTACGTCCGAATGATGGAGCATTGGCACACTGTTCTACCGGGCAGAGTGCTGGACATTCACTACGAAGATACTGTGCTGGATCTGGAAGCTCAAACGCGCCGCATTCTGGATTTTTGCGAACTTCCATTCGAAGAGCAATGCTTGGAGTTTTACCGAACCGAGAGGTCGGTTCAAACGGCGAGCTCTGAGCAAGTTCGCCAGCCCATTTATAAGGGTGCGCTTGGGCGTTGGAGCCAATACGGTCAAAACATCGAATTCTGGAAGGATTCGCTGCGTCCGATAATTGATGGTTTACCTGAACGCATTGTTTCAGCAGCGAAATGGAGCGGCTAATAGGGCCAAACCTCCAAACCGTGAATTGCGTTGCGAACATCCATCGTCAAATTCACCGAAACGAGCGGTTCGCTTTGCCGCAGATTGTAGATCGTAACGGTGGAGGGAGAGGAGCCTCCCGCAACCGTTTCATCATCGATCACGCAGAGTCCGCGCGCGAATCCCTGACGCGCGATCCGGCTATCGTCTTGCGAAACATTGGTTAGCGATTGAGGGTCATACATCGCGACTTTGATCGCTCGGTCTTCTTCTCCAGATCGACTGGCGTATCGAACAGCGTCAGACTCGGTATCATTAAACAGGACGCCATCTCTGAAAGGTTGAGCATTATGAGTGCCGGACGGAAGTATGGCAGACATCTGAACGCGTTTTCCGTTGAACAGCAGGAGACCGCCAGATTTTGTGCCGCTGATATAGAGCCCGCCTGAACTCGCGAAAACAGAATTCAGGTGCAGCTTATTCAATGGAAGTGGGCCATCTCCTTGTGCGGGGTCGAAGACGCTGCCTTTGAAATTCAATCCATCAAGTTCGACGTGTAACGCCCATGAGAATGCGCGTTTTTTCAGATCAAACCCCAAGATAGTATCGAACCCTGTCGAGGTTAGAAAAAGCGTATCTTCATAGACGGAGATTTCGTGGCAATGCTTGAGGAATGAATTGCGCCAGGACCCGACGCGCTGAAATTCGGGGGTGTATGCGAATAACTCATCGCTTGCTGCAATCCAAACCAGACCGCCGTGAAAAGCGATTCCGCGCAAACCGCGATCCCATCCTCGGCCGCGCCAATCGATGTCTTCTGTGTTCCAATCCAGTTTTTGTTGAACGGATTGGGAGTGCATGTCGAGCAAGTATATTCCGCCATGGCTTTCTCCTTGAAAGCTGCCGCGTACGACGGATGAAGCGATGAGTTTCATTTAGCTTGTGCGGCTCCGTTTTGGTGTTCGCTACGGTGAGTGCGCTAACTGACGCCGATTGACAAGGCGGATCAATTGGCCCTTGGTTGAAAAAAATGAACGCTCAGTTCAATCGAGGACGCCATGTCGCGAAAGCTGCCACCCCTCAATTCGATTAAGGCATTTGAAGCGGCCGCTCGCCTTAGATCGTTTCGCGCCGCTGCCGAGTCACTGCGAGTTTCACATTCTGCGGTGTCACACCAAATCAAAAACCTGGAGCGGTTTCTCGATCAAGACTTATTCGTAAGGCATGCGCGGTCTGTCGAGCTCACCAGCGCCGGGCATGACTATTTCCTGGTCGTGCGAGATGCACTCGATAAGATTGAACAAGGAACCAAAAAATTCCTGAGACCGTCTCAGAAGGACATTCTGACCGTTCAAACCTACTCAACGATTGCCATTCGCTGGTTGGTTCCAAAGCTGGCAGAGTTCACGAAACTACATCCCGATCTTGAGGTCAGGCTTACGACGACCCAAGAAAACCCCAACTTTGGCAGCCAGCGATTTGATGTTGCGGTTATGATTGGCCGTCCAGATGAACCAGGCATCGCGAGCGAATACTTGTTTACACCTTTAATGTCGCCGGTTTGCGCGCCAACCTTGCTCAGAGGAGAAGAACCCCTCACCGAACCAGCCGATCTGGTGAATCATGACATTTTGCAAGTTCACCCCTCTGAACGCGATTGGCGCGTTTGGCTCAAAAGGTACAGCGTTGCCGAGATCGATTTATCAGCCGGTCTGAACTTCGATTCATATGATCACGCCCTAAAAATGGCTGCCCGAGGACTGGGTGTCGCGCTGGGAATGCAGCCCTATGTTGCTGAGGATTTGGAAACGGGTTTGCTGGTGCAACCATTTCCCGAATGCTCCGAACGAGCGCCGTTCAGCTGGTACATCGCACATCAGGATAGTCGGCGCATAGCCAGAAAGGTGTCGCGGTTTCGCGATTGGCTGATCGATCAGATCGCCGATGATCCGAATCTGTCGGAACATAGAATTCCCGATCTGGCTCGGACACCTGTCTGATCTCCATCCCCAGACAACGTAGCTGGTGGTGCGCACACTTTCTCCGGTATTGCGTTAGAAAATTAGACCAGCAGTGGACTTTTTTGTGAGGTGAAATCCAGCGCGCAACATGGTTCACTTTGTCGTGACGATGCCATCAGAGCATCTAGGAAAGTCTATCGCTTCGGGGAGGAAGCTAATGAGCCGCAAAAACCCAACTCGCCTCAATCTGCTGTGTAGTGTTTCTATTTGTGCATTGGCCTTGTTGCCTATCCAAGCTGTTGCTCAAGAGTCTGATGACGCGGCTACCGAGGAGACCGCGTCTGAAGAAGAGGCGCGCATGCGCACGATCACCGTCACCGGGACGAAGCGTGAGTCGGATCTGCAAGATGTGGCGCAGAGCATCAGCGCCTTCACGGAAGATGATATCGACCGGCAAGGGCTCGATAACCTCGAAGACTATGTGAAGTCACTTCCCTCGGTGACATTCTATACGACGCAGCCAGGACGAAACGAGATCATATTCCGCGGGATCGCAAACAACACAGAGGAATGGCGAACCGACAGCTCCGTATCGGTTTATCTGGACGAGCAGCCTATGACCTCCATCTCCCAGCAGGTCGACCCTCGAACCGTAGATATTGAGCGGATTGAATCGCTTCCCGGACCGCAAGGCACGCTGTTCGGCTCTAGTTCGCAATCGGGTACTTTGCGTATCATCACGAACAAACCCGATCCAACGGCTTTCACCGCAGATTTTGACACCGCTTTCAGCTACCTGGAGGAGGGAGAACCTTCGTACGATTTGTCGGCAGTACTAAACGTGCCCCTTATTGAAGATAAGCTCGCGATTCGCGCAGTCGGTTTTACCGTGCAAGATGGCGGATACGTAGACAATGTGCTCGGCGCCTTTGACAGCAGCGGCGCGACCAATGCCGGCGTAGTCGAAGAAGACTTCAATGATTGGGGCGTCGACGGAGGCCGGATCTCCGCCCTGTGGAATGTAAATGAAAATTGGAAGGTCCTCGCGACCGGGTTGTACGAGAAGAGTCGAACCTCAGGTGACTGGAAGAGTGATCCAACGCTCGGCGAATACAAGATTGTCCGCTTCTTAGACGATCAAAGAGATGATGAGTGGTGGTCAACAGCGCTCACAGTCACCGGTGATCTTGGGTTTGCAGAACTCACCAGCGCTTCCGCTTACTTGGAGCGCGAGATTGCATACATCAATGATTCGTCAGTTTATGAGCAAGCTCGATCAGCCTACTTCGCGTACGGCTTGTATGACACGTTGACGGGGCTTGGCGCTGACCACCGTGACTTTAGCCGCACATTCAACGATCAGAATCAACAGCGCTTTTCTCAGGAATTGCGGCTGACCTCTAAGGGCGAGGGTCGTTTTCAGTGGATGCTTGGCGCATTCTACGAGGATGTAAACGACGAGTGGTTTTTCGGCGTTCGCACACCGCGTTTGCTGGATACCCAGTCTTGGCAGGTCGCGAACAGCTACGCTTACAATTACTACGCCTACTACGATGGAATAAACTTCCCGCTCGAAGAAACCGATGTTTACTGGGCGCAGTTTTACGACCGCTCCGTGACCCAGAAAGCAATTTTTGGCGAAATTACATATGATCTCACCGATAAGCTGCGCGTCGCTGCGGGCGGTCGGTGGTTCGAATATGAACGTGATCGATCCGAGACGAACCAACTTCCGCTGGGGCTTCCGACTTTTGTCTCAACCGGAATTGACGACAATCTCGGGACGGATGCTGTACAAAGCAAAGACAGTGACACAGTCTGGAAGCTTGGACTTCAATACGACATCGACGAAGATCGTATGTTGTACGCGCTCTATAGTGAGGGTTTCAGGCTCGGCGGCACAAACAGCTTGCGGGTATTCAATGAGGGATTGGCGCCGCGCGAGTATGAGCCCGACACGCTTCGCAACTACGAAGTCGGTTTCAAGACCACCTGGTTTGACGATCGTGTCACACTAAATGCTTCGGCGTTTAAAATGGAATGGGACCAGATTCAAAGTTCTATTTTTGGTGGCGGATTCCAGTGGTGGCAAAACGGCAACGTCAACGCTGGAACAGCTGAAACGACTGGACTTGAAGCCTCTGCCTGGGCGCAGGTAACCGACCGACTGACCTTGAACGGCAGTGTGTTCGTGGCAGATGCGAAGTATACAGAAGACTTCGATCAGTTCGTCACGAGGCGAAAAGGCGAACCACTTCTTTTCGCGCCTGACTCGAAATTCTGGCTCGCGGCTGAATACACGATACCAGATGTCGCATTTGGAGCGGATTTATGGTTCCGCTACGATTATTGGCGCCAGTCCAAAAGTTTCCAGAACGCAGGGGATCCTCCCACAATTATCCCAGCATCGGAAAGCAGCGACTTCCAGGTCGGATTCTGGAAGGATGACGATTGGAATTTGACACTGACCGTCAATAATGTCTGGGATCAACGGCAAATCTATTCATTCGATCAGAGCGGCGAATTTTACGCTGACTTTTTCGGGACCAACCAATATCGAAGCCTGATCAATTACAATCGGCCACGCGAGTTTACGGTTCGCTTGCGAAAATCGTTTGGGAAGTAACCTGAGCAGTCTCGGTTTATAAGTTGAGTGAAAGGCGGCCTGGTGATGCGTTCGGTCTCTACGGTTTCGTATATGTGTGGAGCGCTTGCCTTGGCAGCATGTTCAGGGTCCGGTGCGCAAGGCACGCATGATCAGGTGGAAAGCGTTGCTCAGAGTTTTCTTGATGAACGCATGACTGTGTTCGACCGGGCGGACGCGCCTGGTTGCACCGCTACGCTTTCCAGGAATGGGGTGACGTTGGCGTCAGGTGCGTATGGTTTGGCAAATCTGGACCATGACATTCCACTATCGACTGACAGCGTTTTTCGAGTTGCGTCAGTTTCCAAACAGTTCACGGCGTTTGCAATCCTCCTCCTCGCAGATGATGGTGCGCTAGACCTCGAAGACGATATTCGCGAATGGCTTCCAGAATTGCCTGATTACGGGCACGTCGTGAACATTTTACACCTCTTGGAGCATTCTTCGGGGCTGCCCTATTATGGCGATATTGGGTTTCCCTACGAAGATGTACCAGACTATATTCGCGCGTCAGAAGGAGATGACACCTCCTACGGTAACCCGATCTTCTTGTCAGATTCAGAGTTCTTTGAGCGCGTGCTCAAAGTCGAAACACTTCACTACCCGCCGGGCGAGAAGAGCTCGTACAATAATGTCGGATACTATCTCCTGGGCAAAATTGTCGAGCGAGCAAGCGGTCAACACCTTCGCGATTTCGCGAAGGAGAGAATATTCCAGCCGCTCGGAATGGACGATACTTTCTTCAACACCCATACCCACGTCACGGTAAAGCGACGCGCGAGTCCGTATTTTCGATTGAAGGATGGCCGCTATATCGAGTGGCAGACGGATCTGAACTGGATTGGAGATGGGGGCTTGTTTACGACCGTGGAAGACTTGGCGAGATGGGAGGCCAACTTTCAGGACAATCAGCTTGGAGGCGGCGCTGAACTCATCGAGCTAATGGTGAGGCCGAATCCAAACCTTGAATATGATGATGATTTTGACACCGATGGCGGCGGCGGCGCAGCAAAAGGGCTGTTCATCGTTCCCACGGATTTCGGGCTGGTTGCCGAGCACGGTGGTGCATGGGTTGGGTTTCGCACGCATACGGAACGTCACCTGGAAAGCGGCTACAGCATTTTCATGCTCTGCAACACGTTCGAAGCGGCAGAGATGCTACCGGACCTCCCGCGCGGGATTTTAAAAGCCGCTATCCAAAGCGATCTCAGCCAGGACCAATGATGCTGACCTTGCGTCGCGCGTTGATAATAAAAATAGAGGAAGTGTAGATGGGCCTTGAAACGCTGGACTTGATTATCCTCGTTGCCTACGGCGTTGCGCTCGTTGGGATCGCCTGGTTTGTTTCGCGAGAAAAAGCAGGGCACGCCAAGAATACAGAAGACTATTTTCTGGCTGGGCGAGCGCTGCCCTGGTGGGCGATCGGAGCATCGTTGATCGCGGCGAACATCTCGGCTGAACAAATCATTGGAATGTCGGGATCAGGATATGTGGTCGGTCTAGCCATTGCTTCTTATGAATGGATGGCGGCAGCGACGCTGCTGATCGTCGGCAAGTTTTTCCTCCCCATATTCCTAAAACGAGGCATCTTCACCATGCCTCAGTTTCTAGAGCAGCGTTATGACGCACGGGTCAAATTCGTGATGTCAATTTTCTGGCTGGGATTGTACACGTTCGTGAACTTGACTGCGATCTTGTGGCTTGGTGCGACTGCAATCAATACTTTAACTGGCCTCAATGTGACGCTCGCGCTCGGAGCGCTGGCGGCATTCGCGGTACTTTATTCCCTATATGGCGGCTTAAAAGCGGTCGCACTGACAGACATTTTTCAAGTCGTGTTGCTGGTGCTTGGCGGATTGCTAATCGCGTGGATATCGCTGGATACTGTCGCGAATGGGGCAGGTCCCGTCGCCGGATTTCAGGTCTTGTTAGATAACGCTCCGGACAAGTTCGACATGATCCTTGATCGTCAGCATGCCGAGTACGTAAATTTGCCAGGCCTCGGCGTATTGATTGGCGGTATGTGGATGATGAATTTGTCGTATTGGGGGTTTAATCAATACATCATTCAGCGCGCGCTCGGTGCGAAAAGTCTAAACGAAGCGCAAAAAGGAATCGTGTTTGCTGCATTCCTGAAACTGCTCATGCCGCTGATCATTGTTATCCCAGGTATCGCCGCGTTTGTTCTCTCTCAAAATCCCGATAGTGCGGTTCAAGTCACGCGCCCTGATGCGGCCTATCCCAGTGTTCTTGCGCTTGCTCCGGTAGGGATCCGTGGGCTGATCTTCGCAGCTCTAGTCGCGGCGATCGTTTCCTCACTTGGATCAATGATGAACTCAATATCAACGATCTTCACGCTGGATGTTTACAAGCCGCTGCATAAAGGAATCGAGAGTGAGCGGCATCTGGTTGGAATCGGCAGAATTGCCAGCCTGACCGCAATCGTCATCGCCGTTTGCGTCGCACAACCATTGCTTGGCGGATTTCCTCAGGCTTTCCAGTACATTCAGGAATTTACCGGCTTCTTCACGCCAGGCATTTGCGCAATCTTCTTGCTAGGCCTGTTCTGGAAGAGCGCCAACGGAGACGGCGCCCTCGCCGCCGCGCTCGGATCATTTCTGCTTTCCGTGGGCGGTAAACTGGTCTTTCCTGAAATCCCATTTATGGACCGCGTCCTCTACGTGTTTTTTGCCTGCGTGTTCCTGATGGTGATCCTGGGCATTGTACGTCGGCGTGATCAACACGGCGCCGTTGACCTCAAGGATGTCGATTTCAGTACATCGACGGGTTATCTTGCTGGTTCAGCGATGATTGTGGGTGCGCTCATCGCCCTATACTGGGCATTCTGGTAATGCCAATTGAAACTAAGAAGTTTGCATCTGTCTTTGGCGGAAAGTCCGTTTACAAACATACTCACCACAATCAGGACGGACGCAAAGTTTGGCTATATGGCCATGAGCAAGAAATCAAAGGCCCCATCAGCCCTGAGCTAGTGAGTGAGCCGGACGCAACGACATTGCGCTGGCACCCCCTCCGGCAGGAATGGAATATTTACGCTCCGGGCCGCCAAAACCGAACTCACAAACCAAGCTCTGCGAACGATCCGCTTGCAGCAGCGAAAACTGGCCATTCGCCAACGGAGATTCCCTACGCAGATTTTGAAGTCGTTGTCTTCGAGAACAGATTCCCAAGTCTGAGAATGAGTGCGCCTTCGCGATGCGATCTTTCTCATGCAACCGCAACACGCTCCGCTAATGGCCGGTGCGAGGTCGTCGTATATGGAACCGACGAAAAGGGCAGTCTCGCAAGTCTTTCCCAAGCGAGACGTCGGTTGTTGGTCGAAGTCTGGATCGATCGATACAAAGCGGCGTTTGATGATGGGTTGGAATATGTTCTGCCATTCGAGAATCGCGGCGATGAAGTTGGCGTCACGCTCGCGCATCCCCACGGCCAAATATACGCATTCGATTTTGTGCCACCCGTCCAGGCGAAGTTTGTCGATTCATTCGCTAATGGGTTCGACCTTGAGTCCGAGCTCACTGCGTGGGTTGAGGATTTTGGGATCGCTGAACAAGGCGGCGTCATCGCGTTTTGCCCGCCATTCGCCCGGTTTCCGTTCGAGGTCTGGATCGCGTCTCGCCGTCGATGCGCTGGTCCTTGGGAGTATACAGACGAAGAACGCGAGGCTTATGCCAGCCTGCTAGGAGAAGTAACGAAGCGTTATGACGCATACTTCGGACGTGCCACGCCAAATATGATGAGTTTACACGCCGCACCGAGATCTGGTGCCGGCGGATTTCATTTCACCACGCAATTCTATCCGCTCCTGCGAAGTGCAGAAAAAATAAAATACCTGGCGTCCGTGGAGCAGTCGACAGGTGTCTTTACAATAGATGTCATGCCGGAATGGGCCGCGCGGGAACTGCGCGCATGAGTGGCGCCGGTCGAGATGAGGCGCGAGTGTTCACACCAGGCCGTGTCAACCTGATCGGCGAACATCTCGACTATAATGGCGGCAAGGTTATGCCCGTCGCGTTGAAACTCGGCCTGAACATATCGGCTCGTAAAAACTCCGACGGGGTGCTCAATGTGTCGTCGGCCCAATTCAATGATCAAGTATGTCGCGCGCTCGATGAAGCCGCGAATGGGCATTGGTCTGACCACGTTCTGGGCGCGGTCAAATTCGCGCACACAAAGGCACAAGGTTTTGACATTCGGATAGAAAGCACGCTGCCATTTGGGTCGGGATTGTCGTCTTCGGCCGCGCTATCAGTGGGTGTCACCAAGGCGGTCCGAAGATTGTCAGAGATGCCTGTCAATGATGTGGATGCGGCCTTGCTTGCGCAGCAGGTCGAACACGAATTCATCGGCGTGCCGTGCGGTATCATGGACCAGATGGCGGTTTCAGTCCTCGATTCTGGTGATGCTATGATACTCGATACAGAGTCGCGCGAATTTCGTTTGCTCGAAATTCCCAGAGGCTGGCGCTTTGCGGTACATCACTCTGGCGTCGTCCGATCTCTGGATGAAGGGCGATATGGCGTGCGGCGAGCGGAGTGCGAGGCAGCAGCACGCACGTTACACGTCGATTTGCTGTGCCATCTCGAACAGCGAAATGAATTCTGTTTGGGCGCGCAGTCCCAGCTCGCTCCGGAAGAGGTGAAGCGAACACGGCATGTGCTGTCGGAGAATGCCCGCGTTAAGGCTGCTGCAAATTCACTGGAAGCTAACTCGATCGAGGCATTTGGTGCGTTGATGAATGAGAGCCATGTCTCGATGCGAGATGATTTCGAGATAAGCACTCCTGAAGTAGACGCTGTGGTTGAAGCCTCTCAAGAGGCTGGCGCGTTCGGGGCGCGGATGACGGGCGGCGGCTTTGGAGGTTGTATCGTTTCTCTGGTATCAGAAGCAGCGTTTTCGAGTTGGAACGAGCGATTGATTGCGCTGGCGCCGGATTGCCGATTTATCTGCTGAAGGAATACGGTCATATTGTTTTGCGCAGTTCAAAAGACGCTGCACGTCCGAAACTTAGTGAAAATCAGGAGCAGTCCGAACATGCGATATGGAAGTCACGCAACGGTGGTCCCATCACTCAGAGCTTGTATCTTTGTGGTGCTCAGCCTTTGCATTTCCAATTGTATCTCCACGCCAGCTCAAACCAAAGACACGCTTACCGAGCAGCCAAGCCAAGTAATATCTTTGGCCGAACCAATCACTATCGATCGCGAGCAATACGCTGATCGCTTGCATGGATTCTGGCTGGGCCAATCGATCGGCAACTGGACGGGCCTGGTCACCGAAATGGACAAGATCGGCGGGGAAGGAGCGCCTGGCGAGTTTTACACGCGCGAAGATTGGCGCGGCCCTGACCAACCGGCGATCTGGAGTGATAGTCCAAGCGATCTATCTCCGAGCATCGATTTTGTGCTGCGTGGACCGGACGAAGTATGGGGCGCCGACGACGACACAGATATTGAATATATCTACCAGACTGCGCTCCACGCCCATCAAACGAGCTTGCTCTCTCCTGAGCAAATTCGAACCGCCTGGATTGCGCACATTTATGACGAAACCCAGCCAACGCCCTATGGCCCGGACGAAGATCGGTTCCAGAACTTTTTATGGGTCTCCAACCAACGCGCACATGAACTCATGCTAGCGGGTATGGCGCCCCCTGAGACGAGCGATCCGGAGAACAATCCGCATTGGGACATGATTGATGCTCAGCTGACAACCGAGATATTTGGACTGTACGCGCCCGGTCGCCGCGACATCGCATTGCAGATGGCGCATCTGCCGATCCGAACATCTGCGCGCGGCGAGGCGGCGCTCGCCGCGGAGTTTTATGTCATCCTCCATGCGCTCGCGCCGATTGCGCCGGATGACCAGTCATTGAAGCAAAACCTGCAATCAATGGCGGCGGTGGCGCGCGCCCACCTGCCGGAGGGGTCGTACACAGCGGCCATGTATGATTTCGTCAAAGCCCAATACGAGTCCGGCACGCCCTGGGAGACGGCGCGAGACAGGCTGTACGAACGCTACCAGGTGCAGCAAGCAGACGGCTATGACGTCTCATCGCGTGGATTGTATTGTAATGGCTGTTTCGCCTCTGGGATCAATTTCGGATCCAGCCTGATCAGTCTGTTCTACGGCGAAGGCGACATCAAAGAAACGATCAAGATCGCAGCTCTATGCGGGTGGGACTCAGATAACCCAGCCGCGACCTGGGGCGGATTGCTGGGCTTCATGATCGGGAAAGACGGGATCGAGGCGGCTTTTGATCAATCCTTCTCGACCAAGTTCAACATTCATCGGACGCGCAAAGGCTTTCCCAATGACGGCCTTGATGATTTTGACAGCATGGCACGTGTCGGGATTGAGGTAACGGATCGCGCTGTGACGGAACTAATGGGTGGAAGCGTGAGCGAAACCGCTTGGATCATCCCAGCCTCAAATTCTGGAGAAGAGTGATGCCCAATCGACGGCAATTTGTGACAGGCGCAGCCGCGCTCCCGTTTCTTGGCGCGTGCGCCTCGGCTTCCCGGTCTCGTGTTTCACCCGCCACGCAACGCGAAATGTATGACCGCGCTTTGCAGATCGCGGAAACCAAGATTCGCGGCGGCGTCGATCACCCAGTTTACAAGAAACCGTTTGTCGATGCAGCGTTCAGTGAGAGTATCTTCCTCTGGGATACATGCTTCATCGCCAGCTACGCAAAGTATCATCAGGACCGACTTCCGATCGGCCAAGCCCTGGACAATTTCTACGACCGCCAAGAACCAGACGGTTATATTTGCCGAGAGTATACGGGCGCAGGCGAACCGTTCTGGCCTAAGGATCATCCGGTCGCCACCAATCCACCACTGCTCGCCTTCGCAGAGCTGGAGCTCCACAGCGTATCTGGTGATGTAACGCGGCTAGAACAGAACTACTCCAAGCTCGTTCAGTTCCACGACTATATTCGGCGGTCCCTTCGGCAGTCGGACGGGCTCTATATCAGTGATGCGTTTGGCTCGGGTATGGACAATGTCCCGCGCTATCCCGACGGCTGGGAAGATGATGGGCAAGGCATTGCCCTCACAAATCTTCACCCAGAGATCTTCGTCTATGACGGGCTCAGTCCGAAGTGGAACCGACAAGGACGAAGCGTCGATATGTCGGCGCAGATGGTCCTGTTCGCGAATGACCTGGCCAAGATCGCGCGGCTGATCGGGAGGGGAGAGGACGTGTCCGCGTGGCAGGCGATTGCGACCGAGACGGCAGATGCGATCAATGAGAAATGCTGGAATGAGGGCGATGGATTCTACTACGACCTCGGCTACGACCAGCAAATCCCGCGCGCTCATATTGGCGCTTACTGGATGTTGATCGCCGACGCCGTTCCACAGGAGAGACTTCCGAAGTTTTTGAACGCGTTGAACGATCCAGCCAAATTCAATCGGAAGCTTCCGACGGCAACAATGCCTGGAGATTCCGACTTGTTTCAACACGCCGGAGGCTATTGGCGCGGCAGCATCTGGGCACCGACCAGCTATATGGTGATCCGCGGGCTAGAGACAGTGGGCCAGCCCGATATGGCGCGGTCCATGGCGCTTCGGCTTTATGACGCGGTCGCCGAAGTTTATCGAGATACTGACACGTTCTGGGAGAATTATGCACCCGATGCTTTTGCGCCCGGAGATGAGTCGCGTCCCGATTTCTGTGGCTGGACCGCAATCTTCCCGATCACGCTTTGGCATGAGTACATCGACCAGCGATTCTGATCGTGGCTTATCGAGCCCGCTCTAACGCTTCTCATCGGCGGCGCTGCGCCCATTTTGCAACACCTGAAGCGAAATTGACTTCGAATGCGAGTGGTTAAAAATTCAGTCTTGCATTCGAAGTCAAAAAGTGCATTCGTTATCGAGAACAAGAAGATTCTAGGGAGGAATGCCATGAGCAAACGCTCGATTTTCGTGAAAAACCTGTTTAGCGGAGCGGCCATCATCGCTCTGTCGGCGACCGCGCTTACCGCCGTGGCGCAAGATGATGCCGACGCATCAGCGGAAGAGGCGGATGACCGTCGCCGCATGGGAACCATCACTGTGACGGCGACCAAGGTTGAAGAGAGCGTCCAGGATGTTTCGGCCTCAATCACCGCACTAGATGGTGAGTCGCTGGATATGGCGGGGATCGTCGACCCGACGCGCCTCGGCCTGGTTGTGCCAGGTATGACGGTCGGTTACTCCGGCGGTGAAGCACGCATCGCGATGCGCGGCGCGCGCACGAACAATGTCGGTCCGCAGGCTGCGCAAGTTGTGGGTATCTTCAATGACGGCGCCTATGTCGCGACAACGACACAAGTCATGGCAAGCTATCTCGACCTGAACCGCGTGGAAGTTCTTCGCGGACCGCAAGGTACGCTTTATGGTCGAAACACGTTTGCTGGTACCATCAATCTCATCTCGAACGAACCAGACTTTGATGAGTTTAGCGGCAACCTTCAAGGGACGCTGGGCGACTATAACAGAACGCGTGTGACTGGTGTGCTCAATGTTCCGGTCACGGACACATTTGCGCTGCGATTCGCCGGTTTGGGTGAGCAGCATGATGGATACATCGTAAATTCTTACATCGATGGTCCGCGCGATGACCTTCGAAACGAAGACGTTCAAATCTTCCGAGCTACAGCACGCTGGCAACCGACCGACAAGCTCGATGCTACACTTCGATACACGACTTCTGAGCGCGACACCAACGGCGATGCGATCTGGGGATACACGCAAATCGGCTGCTATAGAAACAACCTGGATGGAACAACATCGACAGGACTATCAGCCAATTCGACGTTCGTCTCAGGGCACTGCTATCAGCCGGGTCCGAATGCTTCAGGTAGAACCTCGCCCGGCGGCGAGGCGACGCAGCAGGATGCTGGGCCGTGGGATGTGGCGCGAAATACACCATCTCGCAATGCCAATGAAACCGATTCCTGGAACCTGCAAGTCGAATATGATCTTGGTTGGGCCACGGTAGATTTCATCGGGTCATTCGACACGTTCGAGGGAATTCAATACTACGACCCAGACTACTCTGACGGCAATTTCGACGGTTTGGATGATCTGAACAATTTCTTTGCAGGATACGATACCAGCCAGGACACTCAATCTTATGAGCTGCGTCTGACATCCAATCCGGATTCCAATAGCCGCTTGGAGTGGTTGATCGGGGCCTTCTTCTACAAGTCGGAAGCAGACTGGCAGTTCGGTTTCCTGAACAATGGTCAGTTCCAGCGTTACAATACGGCCACGAATGACACGTTTGACAGTGAGTCATCAGCCCTGTTTGGTAACCTGACTTTCTCTGTAACAGATCAGCTGAGACTCATTGGCGGCCTTCGTGTGAACGACGATGACACGGTCTTGATCGGCGGGGGAGAAGGTGGAAGCTCCGATGAAACGCTGTGGAAAGCAGGGCTGGAGTTCGACTTCGGCGATGATGAAATGTTCTACGCCACCGCGTCGACAGGATACAGAATTGGAGGCGTGAACGGTTCTGCCTTGGTGGCCGCTGGAGCACCGCCTTCTTATGGTCCGGAAAAGGTCACCGCATACGAAGCGGGTGTTAAGAGCACGCTGCTAGATGGCACGTTGACCCTTAATGCGGCACTGTTCCACAACAAGTACGAAGATATGCATGCGCAATCGTTTGTAACAGCTTGTATTGATCCAAATGACCCACTGACCTGCATCGCGTCTGAATTCACCGAAAACGGTGGCGAAATCGATGCGACCGGTCTTGAGATCGAGTTCAACTGGCTGCCGGGTGATGCCTGGTTCTTCAACGGTTCTGCGTCGTTCCTCGACTCCGAGTTCGGCGAGTACAATGTAGGCCGGGTAAATGGTCTGGGTAATCTTGGCGGACGTCAGGATGTGACCATGACCACCGGCGAGATTGTTGCGGCTGGCGGTGTACCATCGCTCTCCTTGGCAGGCTGGACACCAGCATTGAACCCTGAGTTCACGGCGTCGCTTCAGGCGGGATACGTTTTCGACCTGGGTGGCGGTAACTTCCTGACGCCAATGCTGCAAACCTCTTACTCTGACGACTATTGGACCTTCGACTTCAACGTCCCTGGTTCAGAGCAGGATGCATACACGAAAACAGATCTGCGTCTGACTTGGCGGAACGAAGAGCACGGGTTCGAACTGGAAGGTTTCGTCGAAAACCTCGAAGATGAAGCTGTCATCACGCGCTCTGTGATCTTCACACCGAGCCAGGCCGATGTCCCAACGGCATCGATCCAGGCGAACTATGCTGACCCGCAGATTTGGGGCGTGCGTCTCGGCGTGGATTTCTAATCCTCCTGGCATTTGCGCGTTTCCGTAATCCTCCGATCTGGCGGAGTGTGCAGATGACACCTGAAGGGAGGCCTTTTCGAGGCCTCCCTTTTTCTTAATGTAGCCGAATTGAATGGGGAGCCGGAACAGCATGGGCTTTAGAGGTGCGTTCTCGAGACCAGTGATTGTTGCCGGTGCCTTCGCGGTTGCGGCGTGCACCAGCGGATTGATGAACGAACGAGACAGCAATTCCAATTCCTCATTGGCTGGCGGTCAATTAGAGCGGCTTGCAGACCTCTCCATCGACGCGCTTCGAGAGCGAACATATGGCGAGAGTGAACTTTCAATCATTGGGCCGATTGAACGGCTCTGTACAAGCCAGGAGCGCGATAGAGAGCGGCCTCGCCAAGCTGAGCGGTTTATGGCGCAATATCAGTCTGAAGGGCACTCGGTGTATACGAGAATCGACGTCCCGTTCGCTGAGCCGCCGCTTCAAGGCTATCCCGTCATGGTATTTGCGCACGGCTGGGTCGGGGCTGAAAATGCACCGAACTGGCATTTCGGATGTACGCTGGAGTCCAGCTATGGTGACATCTACGGCAATGTGATCAATGCGTGGGCTGAAGCCGGTTACGTCGTCCTCGTGCCTGGCTATCGTGGCCACGGAACGGTGGATAACAATCCGGCAGAGGGCCATGCAGACATGCTGGCTTGGGACAACGGCACATATTTGATGCCAAGCTTTTACGCTGTGGATGTCCTCAATTTGATCGCCGGTATAAAACTTGGTGGCGGAGTTCTTGTGCCTGACGAAACCGGCGCGGCGCAAAGTGTCCGGATCGACCACTCGCGCATTTTCATGAACGGTCATTCCCAGGGCGGTGATGTGACACTGACCGTTCTTGCAGCGACCGGGGAAGGCGCGGCATCAGGACTCGAACTTGCGGGGGGCTCAATCTGGGCCGGAAATATCGCAGACCGATTTGAGCAGCTCGCGACATTCGAGGCTATGGCCACGAGCCCCGAGGCATTCTTATCGGGGGACGGCTCATGGACGGCAACCACGACCGGGGCTGACGGCTCAACAAACCCAAACTTCGTTTTTGGCTATCCACCCGATTGGATTGGATCCCCTCATCCGGACGAGTGGACGTGGCAATCGGAAACCTTCTCGCGAGACCGTGTGGTAGACGCGCTGCGTGCGAAAGCAAGCGTGATGTACGAAACGTTGAACAACCAAATCAGCGAATTCGGAGACCTTTCCTGGACGCTGGAAACGACTGAGGATGGACGGGATATCATCGTGCACGATGTTCGCCTGCTGGACTCGCTGCGTCAGGTTGGCGGCGCAGATGCCGCGGCCTTTCTCACTGAACCGCTCAACCTGCATTTCTCCGATCGTGACTATTACTCTCTTCCGACATGGAATTATGAGCTTTGTGAACGGGCGAATGCTGCAGGCGGCGCGTGCCGCACATTCGAGTATTTTGGTAACACTCACAGCTTGGGGATAAGCGAACATGAGTGGTTTTCTCCACCCGAAACGCTGGAAGGGCATCGCCAGTTTATAGAGCATGATCTTTGTCGTTTTGGGCGGGCGAGTTCGGACGAAGAAGGATCCCGTCATTGCCAGGCTCAGGATAATCGCTAAGAGTATTTGCATTCGAAGTCATAAATCGCTCTTAAAAGAGCAACTTCGCGCTTAGTAGCGGGTTGGGAGGCCTGACGATTATGGAATTCGGCGCACTAAACTGGGCAATCGTCGCGGCCTATTTGATTGGGAATCTATTTCTCGGCTACATGATGAGCCGCAAAGTTAAAACGGCCGCCGACTATCAGTTAGGAGACCGGTCTGCGCCTTGGTGGGCAATCGGGATTTCAGTCGTGGCGACTTATGTCAGCGCCTTGTCCTTCCTCGGGGGACCGGCCTGGGCCTATGGCGATGGAATGGCGGCGCTCGCCATCCATATCAATTATCCGCTCGTAATTTTTGTCGTCATCGTTTTGTTTTTGCCGTTCTTTTACAATAGCGGTGTCGCCTCGATATATGAATATCTCGAGCAGCGGTTCGGACTCGCATCGCGGACCGTCATGTCGGCCATTTTCCTGCTGACGCAAACGATCACAACCGCGTCTATTCTGACCGCCACTGCCGTGGTGATTACGTTCGCGACAGGTATTGATGTGGGCGTGGCGATCATTGGCATGACCCTCGTTGTGCTCGTTTACACCCTGATGGGGGGTATGAATGCCGTGATCTGGACCGATGTGCTTCAAGGCGTGATCCTGTTCCTCGGGGCGGGCATCGTGCTGTGGGGTTTGTTGGGCGAAGTCAGCCCGCTCTCAGTAGCGCTTGATTCGCTGGCATCAGACGGCAAGCTCAATCCCATTAACACGGACCTTGATTTCTCCGTCGCGCCAACCGTTTGGGCCGGCGTTCTTGCGATGACCCTGTTTCACATCACGGTTTATGGCACCAATCAGATGATGGTGCAGCGCGCGCTCGCCGCGAAGACGCTTGGGGATGCCAAGAAGTCCTATCTGATGATGGGCTTTGCGGCATTCTTCATCTACTTCTTATTCTTCTTCATCGGCGCGCTCCTCTATGTGCATTTCAAGGGTGAACCATTCAAGCAACCGAATGAAATCATCTTGGTCTTTGCACAATCGCTCGCGATTCCAGGATTGATGGGGATCTTGGCGGCTGCGGTTCTGTCCGCTTCCATGTCGAGCCTCTCTTCAGCTCTCAATTCTCTGGCGACTATTTCTGTTACTGACTTCTATCAGAGGTTTTATAAGCAAGAAGCGAGTGCGGAACATTTCCTCGGGGCTTCGCGACTGTTTACGTTCGTCTGGGCAGCGCTCGCTGTTCCGGTCGCATTTGCATTCATCAATAGTGGCGGGTCGATCCTGGAATCCTTGAGCCGAGTTGCGTCCTATTTCGTGGGTGCCAAGCTCGCCATGTTCGGGTTGGGCTTTCTATCCAAGCACACCAGCGAACGGGGCCTCCTTGTCGGTGTTGTAGCTGGGTTCCTGGGCTTGTTCGCAATTGTCGCTGGGGTCCCGGCCATTGGCCTCGAGCCTGCCAATGTCGCCTGGCCTTGGTATGTCGTCATTGGCGGCGTCATCAACATTATCGTATCGTGGACTGCTAGTGTCCTGCTGGATGGGTTTCAGAAGGACTGGCATCCGCAGACTGTGGTGGGGCAGCTGCGTCGGTTCAAATCCGAAGGTCTCGCTGAGAAGCAAAACGGTTGGTACGTGGTGCCGGGGCGGGTTGATAACATCGCTTGGTACCTGCTCGGCTTCTTCGTTTTGATTGTGCTCTTCCTAACCTGGTTTGGCACGCTTGGGGGCGCTTAGTCGCAAAGATCCGATGTATTAAATTTTCAATTTGCATTCGAATGCAAAAATGCTAAGACGGCTCCGTTAGTACGGAGACTAGTCATGGCCAAATGGCTCAAAGAGGGCATTGATCCCGACATCAAGCAAAAAGCCGATGCGCAGGTTCGCAAGACGGTTGAGGATATTCTCGAGGACATCGACACGCGCGGTGATGCCGCCGTGCGCGACCTGTCAGAAAAGTTCGATAAGTGGAGCCCGGACAGCTACCGCCTGAGCCGGGAAGAGATCGATGCTTGCTACAAAGAGCTCGACGAACAGGCAATCAGCGATATCCGCTTCGCCCAGGAGCAGGTGCGCAACTTCGCGCAAATCCAGAGGGATGCGCTACAAGATGTCGAAGTCGAAACACTCCCCGGCGTAATCCTGGGGCATAAGAATGTGCCGGTGAACTCGGTCGGCTGTTACATTCCAGGCGGCAAATATCCGCTGATCGCGTCCGCACATATGAGCGTTGTTACGGCGAAGGTGGCGGGCGTTCCGCGTATTATCGCGACGGCTCCGCCATTTGAGGGGCGTCCGCATCCCGCCATCGTTGTTGCTATGGATATGGCTGGCGCGGACGAGATTTACTCTCTCGGCGGCGTGCAGGGCATTGGCGCCATGGCGATCGGGACGGAATCCATCGCACCGGTCGATATGATTGTCGGACCCGGGAATGCCTATGTCGCTGAGGCCAAGCGCCAGCTGTTTGGACGCGTCGGGATCGACTTATTTGCTGGGCCAACTGAAACGCTGATTATCGCAGATGAAAGCGTCGATGAGGACTTTTGCGCCGCTGATTTACTTGGGCAGGCGGAGCACGGCCCGACCTCACCGGCCGTCTTGCTCACCAACTCGGAGAGCCTTGCCAAGCGCACGATGGAGGCGGTCGAGCGACAGCTTGAATGGCTGCCAACTGCCGACGTTGCTGGCGAAGCCTGGCGCGAATATGGTCAGGTCATCGTATGCGATAGCTACGAAGAAATGGTCGAAGTTGCCGACGAGATCGCTTCAGAGCACGTCCAGGTTATGACGAAAGACCCTGACTACTTCTTGGACAATATGACCAATTACGGGGCGCTGTTCCTGGGACAGGAAACGAACGTGTCCTACGGCGACAAAGTCATCGGGACAAACCACACGCTGCCAACCATGAAAGCGGCGCGCTATACAGGCGGGCTTTGGGTTGGTAAGTTCATTAAAACTTGTACGTTCCAGCGCGCTACGCGGGAAGCTTCTGTTATGGTTGGAGAATATTGTTCTCGTCTTTGCGCATTAGAAGGATTTGCAGGTCATAAAGAACAGGCAGATATTCGTGTGAGACGCTATGGCCAACAACCCGCGCAAAAAGAACCCGCCTGAGGACGAGTCCAAAGTCATTCCTCTGATCAAAGGAAGACGCGCCACGTCGTATGATGTTGCGCGTCTTGCCGGCGTATCACAATCAGCAGTTTCGCGCTGTTTCAAGCCTGGTTCCAGCATTTCTGGGAAAATGCGCGAGCGCGTGATGAAGGCGGCGAAGGAGTTGGAGTATCAGCCCAATGCAATAGCTCGAGGTCTGATAACACAACGCTCAAATCTGGTTGCGGTGCTGGTGTCGGGCAGATTGAATCTCTACTATCCAGAAGTGTTATTCAAAATCACTGAAGAGCTTTCGGCCGCCGGATTGCGCGCGTTGCTTTTCACAGTCGATAGCGAAGATGATGCCGATATGGTGATAGAACAGGCATGGCAGTTTCAGGTCGATGGCGTGATTTCGGCGTCACATATGTCGAAAGAGCAGTATGCGGTATTGGAGAAGCGCCAAATTCCTGTCGTTTTCTTCAATCGGTACTTCGCTGATCATCCGAACACAGTCGTATATTGCGACCCATCCGAACAAGTAGAAGAGGTCGTGAAGCAGCTTAGCGATCTGGGACACCGCAACGCATCGATGATCACTGGTCCGTCGGCGAATATGGTGAGTCGCGAACGTGCGAGGTTGGTAGAGACCAGTCTGAAGCGAAACGGCATCGAACTCATTTCGACAGTCCAGGGCGATTTTACATATGAAAGTGGAGCAGCTGGGCTGCAGGAAATTCAGCTGCATGGATCCGGTGCGCCAACCGTCATTATCTGTGTTAACGACATGATGGCGATGGGATGCATGGACGAAGCGCGGTCAGTTTTGGAGCTTGATGTTCCAAAGGACCTTTCGATTGTGGGCTTTGATGGCATCGGCATGAGCCAATTTTCCAGCTACGAGCTAACAACGATCCGTCAGCCTATTGGCAGGATGTCGGAGTCAGCTGTGCGCATGATCACCGAACGCGTTGAACGTCCCGATCAGTCCCACGAAAAACGAGTCTTCGAAGGCGCAGTAATTCCTGGCGGTTCTATTGCCCGCGCGCCCACATAGACGTATGACTTCGAATGCATATTCGGAGTGAAACGTCATGAAAACCAGCCAGGATCGAATTCTCACGACACATGTTGGCAGCCTGCCGCGGTCGAAGAAAGTCACGGAGTTGGTGTTTGGCCATGAGGCTGGAGATCCCATCGATCAATCTGAATTTGATGCGGTCATCTCCAACGCTGTCTCCGAGACAGTGAAAAGACAGCGCGAGTCTTCTGTCGACATTGTTAGCGATGGTGAGATGAGCAAGATCTCTTATGCGACATATATCAAAGACCGCATTACCGGATTTGACGGCGATAGCCCAAGGCGCGCGCCGGCAGACCTTGAAGAATTTCCGGGCTTCCTCGAGCGTCAGGCCAAGGGCGGCGGCACGCCGACATATCGCCGCCCCAAATGCGTTGGCGAAATCACCGTCAAAAGCATGGAGCCGTTGCAGGCTGACTTGCGCCATTTTTCTGCGGCACTGGACGGGGCAGGTCATAGCGACAGCTTCATGAACGCGGCCAGCCCCGGCGTCATCGCACTGTTCCAGCCAAACGAGTATTACGGCACACAAGACGAATATCTGGAGGCATTGGCTGAAGCGATGCGGCCTGAATATGAGGCGATTGTTGAGGCTGGCCACATCTTGCAACTCGACACGCCAGACCTCGGTCTCGGTCGTCATATGATGTTCAAGGACAAACCGCTAGAAGACTATCACCGCCTCGCCAGTCAGCATGTGGAAGTGCTGAACCATGCCTTGCGCAATGTGCCGGGCGATCGGGTTCGGATGCATATCTGTTGGGGCAATTATGAAGGACCGCATCATTGCGACGCGCCAATGGACGAAGTGCTGCCTGTCGCGCTCAAAGCGAAACCACAAGGTCTCTTATTCGAGAACGCCAATCCTCGCCACGGTCATGAATGGACTGTCTTCGCCGACGCCGAAAAGCGCGGCGAGCTAAAAGACAAAATCCTCATCCCAGGCGTAATCGACTCCACCACGAATTTCATCGAGCACCCCGAGCTCGTGGCACAGCGAATTGAGCGGTTCATCGATATTGTCGGGAAAGAGCGCGTGATTGCCGGGACCGATTGTGGCTTTTCGACTTTTGCCGGGTTCGGGGCCGTCGATGAGGATATCGTTTATGCCAAGCTCGGCGCGTTGGCTGAAGGCGCTGAGCTTGCGTCCGAGAGACTGTGGGCATGAGCCTGAAACAAATGCTCCGCGATCAGACGCCTCTGGTCGGTACGTTTTTGAAGACACCATCGGCGATGGTTTGCGAAGTCTTGGGTCGAAGCGATTTGGATGTAATCTGTCTCGATGCCGAGCATTCGCCATTCGATCGCGGCGATATCAATGATTGTGTGCTCGCCTTGCGGCATGTGGGTAAGCCGAGTCTAGTGCGCATCCCGGCCAATCGGCCTGAGCAAATTCTCAACGCGCTCGACTGCGGGGCGACGGGTGTCTTGGTGCCGCATGTGATCACAGGCGAAGATGCCGAGTCCTTGGCTGGAAACGCGCATTTCGGAACGGGTCGTGGCTATGCCGGCTCGTCTCGCGCAGCGGGATATGGCGCGCGCAATATGGCTGAGCACAAAGCCAGAAGCGCCGAGGAAACGGTGGTCATCGCGCAAATCGAAGACGCCGAAGCGCTCGACAATCTCGATGCGATTTTTGCTGCCGCGACCATCGATGCCTTTTTTATTGGGCGGGCCGACTTGTCGGTGTCGCTTGGCGCAGATGGGCCCAACGACCCTCAAGTCATTGAAGCCGTCGAGGCGATCTGTGCCAAGGGTAGAGAGGCGGGTGTCTCAATTGGCATGTTCACAGGGAACCTGGATGAGCTGCCAAAATGGTGCGCTGCTGGAGCGAGCCTTTTTCTGCTCGGGTCAGATCATGGATTCATGCTGACCGGCGCAGCGCAAATGGCCAAGCAGGTTCGGTCTCACTTCTAGATGCGATAAAAGCGCTCCGCCACGGACCTGAACATCTGATCGCGCTCGCTTGGCGAGTACGCACCGCAAATGCTCAGATAGGTGCCCATCGTGTCTTCGTAGGATGCGTAGAGTTTATCGACCGGGAAGTTCGATCCAAACGCAACCCGCTCCGGGCCAAAAATCTCGATCGCGCGATGGATGAGCGGGGCTATTGAGTCCGGCGTCCAGTCATGTTGAAACATGCCGAAACCGGAGAGCTTGCAGATCATGTTTGGAAGGTCGGCCAGCGCTTGTAGCCCGCGAGTCCATTCGGCGAGGCTGGGCTCATCAAACGCGCTCAAAGAGCCGCCATGACAAAGCGCTACTTGCAAGTTGGGGACTTTCGCAAACAGCGCCGCTGATGCTTGCATCAATGGCGGCGTCAACTGCAGGTCAAAAGAGAGGTCTTTCTTTGCCAGAGCGCGCAGACCTTGTTCAAACCTGGTATCGCTTAGCAGTGCGGATGTGCCGGTCTTGCGATCTTCTTCGGCGCTGCGTCCGATGATCTGACGAACGCCGCGAACGGCTGAATGCGCCAGATGAGTGTCCAGCTCAGCTTCAACGGATTCACTGGTCAGATCACAGAATGGAATTATCGCCGTTGGCAATCCAAACTGGTCTGCCTGGTCTTGCAGCCAGGCGGTCTCGTTGACGCTGTCATCAACCTCAACGCCAACCTGAATATGAACTGATTTCTTGACCGGGATCGCGCCGAAATCGGCCCTCAGGTCAGAAACGTGATAGTTCTTTTGAATTGGCGCAGGATCACCAAAGAAACGAACCACGCCGCGTTCGGAGAGCCAGGTGTGTCGACACGCATCAAGGTCCCACAAATGGTGGTGGGCGTCGACAAGGTAGGGCAGGTCAGTCACGCTGATATCTCGCGGTCGCAATTTGGCGGCGCAGCGCGATGTCATCCCAAATCGTGATTTGCTCGCGCACACGACCATTCATGACGCGGAAATGCGTCACACCAAGAATGTAGACAGGCGCGTCGCTTGGCTGCCCATAGCGCCCTGCGCCGCTATGTGTTCCGGTTGCGGCCCAGCGCAGCGACACATCGCGCGCCTCACCAAGATATGGGATGTCCGCGACATGATCGATCGATACTGTCAAATCCGGAAAGGCCTTGCGCAACGCCGCGCACCAGCTCTGGATCTGATCGGGTCCATATAGAGACACATCGCCTGGGAAAGACGCCCCAACGCGATAGTCATACAGCGCTTGCAGCTGCTCCAGATCCGCGCCGGAAAACGACGCGCGCAGAGCTTTTGCGGCAACTGCAACCGCATCAGATAGATCTGTAGCGACCGCGTCGCCAGAAAGAGCTGCCTCACGGTTCGCTGCATGGAAATCGATCAGACTGAAACTGTTCACCTTGTCGGCCTGCGCCTGCTCTTTGGCGACACGGTCTGGATCGAACCCGAGCTGCTGGACGGCAGCCAGATTGTCTCGCACAAGCCATTCTTCGATGACGCGGTTATCCTTGCACAGACACTCAGCGATTGTCTGAATTCTTAACTGCTTGCCCGTCACCGGGCCGAACTCGCTTGGCCCCTCATTGGTCATCTTGGAAGTGATGAGGTGCGACGAATAGAATGCGCCATCCCCTTCGTCCGACCATATCACATTGTCCGCGTCGAGGCGGCGGTCGGGAAACGCTTTCAAGGTCGCCCAGGTGTTCTCAACTACGGTTTGCGCTCCAGCAATGTCGCCGGCCATCGTATGAATGGCACAATCTTCAGCATACCAATCGAGACATTTCTCTACGTCGCGATCATGCCAGATCCGCTCAGTGATGCGGATAATATAATGCGGGAAGTCGACAAACTCGTCATCAAAGCCGGGAAGGTCCATGCGGCGCTCCAGGCCAGGCGCCATCATCTCGGCAATATCTGTGGTCGCGACATGGGTGATCGGTTTCTTGCTCATACTATTCCTATTGTGCGGTCCAGCCGCCATCGACCACAAGGGAGTGGCCGGTAATCATCTTGCCTGCGGGGCCACATAGATAAAGCACGGCTTCAGCAATGTCCTCGGTGCTGGCAACCGTGCCAAGCGGGATCATGCGTTTCACGAAGGCTGAAAATTCCGGATCCGCCAGCATTGGTTTGGTCATCGGTGTTTCGACAAAAGTCGGTGCAACCGAATTTACACGAATGCCCTTTTCAGCGAGTTCCACCGCCATCGCTTTGGTTAGGCCTTCAATGGCATGCTTGGTCATGCAGTAAACGGTTCGCTTGGGCGATCCGACATGACCCATCTGAGAACTGATATGCACAATGCGTCCGCCCGATGGCATGACGCCAAGCGTCGCGCGTGAAACGCGATAGGTGGTACGCACATTCAGATCGAGCATGCGATCAAGATCTTCATCGGTGACGTCGGTCATCGGTTTGGGAATATTGGTACCAACATTGTTGACCAAAATGTCGATGCGCTCCTGGCTCGCAATGAAGTCCAGCAATGCGTCAGATCCCGCGTCTCCTGTCCACGGCGTACAGCGCTCAGAGAATGACGCGGCGAGGTCATCCATCGCCTCCGACGCCCGCGCGACTGGAATGATCTCTGCTCCCGCGTCGTGCAAAGATTCGCAGATGGCTCGCCCAATACCGCGACTTGCACCGGTGACAACGGCTCGCTTGCCGCTCAAGTCTTGGTTCATGTCCACTCGACTTCTGGAATATTGTCGCCTCCGCGAACCGCGACGAGCCGTGCTGCGACATCGTTTGCATTTGTGAGCGATCTCGTCGCGCCAATTGGGAAGGTGATCGTATCGCCAGCCGTGAGGATTGTTTTCTCACCGTCTAAAGTGACGATGATCTTGCCCGATTGAACGAAATATACGTCGGCAACGCTCAAGCTATGCGCGGGAAGCGTTGTTCCCGGCTCAATGTCCAATTCGCTAAGTGTAAACCCATGCGACCAGTCGATTGGCTTGGGGCCAATCAATGCGGTCTCGCGGATCCCATTGAGCGTGTTGAATGGCCCAAAGTTCACACTGGCGCCGGATCGAATCACGCACGCCTCTAACTCAGCGTTGCCAAAAACATCCAGCGCGGCAACTTGAGCTTCCGTCGTGACTGGCATCACCGCTTTTCCAGCAGGAACTTTCTCGCCCTTATTGATATCAATCAACATACCGTCTTCGAGA
The DNA here is from genome assembly GCA_024742355.1 of Hyphomonadaceae bacterium. Lineage (GTDB taxonomy): Bacteria > Pseudomonadota > Alphaproteobacteria > Caulobacterales > Hyphomonadaceae > Henriciella. The sequence goes on from JANSYM010000003.1 coordinate 200,818, forward strand.
AGGATCAAGCCATAATCCCGCGCCATATCGAATACTTTTGGAGCCCACAGCACATGGCCAGGATCGTCACCGCCTAGAACCGCCCAAAGAAAACCATCACTTTCGCCAATATTGGTGAAACCCCGAAAGACATTCGTTGGGATCGAAATCAGGTCTCCCGGCCCGAGGCAGATCTGGGCGTCATCGGCGTTTTCACCAAGGTCAAATCGCCACTGGCCTGTGTGGACGTAGAAGACTTCAACGGTCTCGTGGCTGTGTTGCGAGTTGGTGCAACGCGGCGGTTGGCGCGCGCCGCCAATGTTGAAGCCGTGTGGCTCAGCAATATGAACATGCTGGTTTGGATTTTCCGATACGCCAGGACCGATAATGGTGAAGTTTTCTTTCTTGTCAGAGCCGGGCGTGCGTGTGTCAATAAATGCATCATAGCACGGTTCAAGTTCGGCATAGCGAACGATCCGGTCTTCGATTTTGGAGCGTTCCTGTACAATAGTATCTGGCATGGCGATGATCCTTCTATGCCTATGCTTATCAGTTTTGCATTCGAAGTCAATTTGGTGTTTCTACGACTTCGAGTTTGCAGTTTCCGTTTCTTGTGGCGTAAGCGCCTGGTCGCGCGAGCAACTCGAGAATCGCGCCCGATACCGCCTCTGGCTGTTCAAGCGTAGAAATGTGCCCACAGTTCGAAAGCACGGTTAGCTGCGACGCTCCAATTCGATTTGCGATTTCCTCGTGGCGGTCGATCGGACAGACTGTATCGTCCGCACCTGCAATCACGAGCGTTGGGCAAAGGATCGACGACGCTGTCTCGAGATAGGCGTCCCGAATGGTCAAAGCCATCGTTTGCCTGCAAAACACATCCTTACCGAGCGCCACTCCCATGGCTTCCAATAGTTCGAGGCGCTCCGGCGTCCTGTTCAAAGGGGCCAGATATTGAGGTTTCAGCTCCTCGCGCAGTACTAGATCGAGTTCACCGGCGGCAACCCGTCCCAGTTGCTTCTTTCTTGCTAGTCCGGCTGCATCGGCGCGAGCAGTTGTATTCATGAGTGCGAGATGCGTGACGCGCTCCGGCGCTTGTTTGTAAATCTCCAAAGCGACAATCCCGCCCATCGAGAGACCGGCGACGGCGAACCTTTTGGGAGCATCTTTCAATACCATTTGAGCCATACGCTCGATCGAACAGGCCTGGGTCAAATCGCCCACGGAGCAAGCGACCCCTTTTCTAGAAAGCGCTTCAATCTGGGGGCGGAACAACCGCCCATCGCACATGAAACCGGGAAGAAATACGACTGACTGACGTTTCATGACACTGATTCCATGGCTGGCAATCTCTGATAAAAGCACATATTGCATTCGAATGCAAAACGGGAAGGTGCTTGTCACATGTTATCTGTCCTAGAAGTCTTTCGGGTGGGAATCGGCCCATCCAGTTCCCACACGGTCGGGCCAATGCGCATCGCTCGACGCTTCATGCGCTCGGTTGCTAGTTTGCCGGAATTGAAAGCGGGCCGGCGGCTCGAAGTCTCACTGAGAGGGTCGCTCGCGTTCACAGGCGAAGGGCATGGAACTCCGAGGGCCGTAACACTCGGATTGCTCGGATTTGACCCCGAAACAATCGATTTGGACCGCGCCGCTCAGGCGCTGCAGACACTCACCCACAGCAAGCGTTTGCAGTTGACCGCTGACATAGAACTCGATTTCGATCCTGCGCGCGACATTGCAATGGATTTTGAGCAGCCTGCCGATCTCCATCCAAACGAAATGGAGTGCTGCATACTAAACGAGCAAGGTGAGCGGCTGGTATCGGAAGTGTTCTATTCCACAGGTGGCGGTTTCATCGCATCGCAAGCGCAATTGAAGAGGCCCGTCGAAAGCGACTTTGTAACAGCAGGGAGCTCCGTTCCCTTCGAATTTGGCTCAGCGGCAGAATTGCTCGAGCATTGTGAACGAGAAGGGGTGAGTGTTCACGAGATCGTTCTTGCAAATGAGGATGCCAAGCGAGCACGACTGGCGACAAAATCCGCACTGGCTGAAATCATGTCCGTCATGATGAATTGCATCGATCGCGGACTAGAAACCGAAGGCATTCTTCCGGGCGCGCTCGAGGTAACCAGGCGCGCTCCTAAACTTTGGGGCAAACTTTGCGCGCAGCTGCGGGCGAATGAAAAAGAACAACTCTTCGATTGGCTGAACACTTATGCCATGGCGGTCAATGAAGAAAATGCCGCAGGCGGCAAAGTTGTGACCGCGCCGACAAATGGCGCAGCGGGAATAATCCCCGCAGTCCTGAGACACTATTGCGCTGATAGCCCGAGATCAGTGCAGGATGTCGAAACGTTCTTGCTTACAGCCGGCGGTATCGGCCTCCTTTATAAACAACGCGCTTCGATTTCTGGCGCAGAGATGGGATGCCAAGGCGAGGTGGGCGTTGCCTGCTCAATGGCGGCGGGCGGCCTTGCGGCGGTGTGGGGAGGTACGCCGCAACAAGTGGCGCAAGCGGCCGAAATCGGGATGGAGCACAATTTAGGATTAACCTGCGATCCAGTCGGCGGGCTGGTTCAGATCCCTTGCATTGAGCGCAACGCTCTAGGCGCTGTCAAAGCAGTGAATGCTGCTCGATTGGCGCTGCACTCCACCGGACCCATGAAAGTGTCGCTGGATCAGGTCATCGAAACAATGCGCCAGACCGGGCTCGATATGTCATCCAAGTATAAAGAAACGAGTCAGGGCGGACTGGCAGTAAATGTGGTTGAATGCTGATGGACGCTGACACTTTCATTCGCGCGATCGATATTGCTGGCGTGTTTGTTTTTGCGCTCTCGGGCGGGCTTGTCGCCATTCGGCAAGATATGGATCTGTTTGGAATTATCGTCGTTTCGTTCTTGCCCGCCGTAGGAGGCGGAACGCTTCGAGATCTTCTCCTCGATCAGCCTGTTTTCTGGCTGAATGATCCAATAAGCCTGCTCGCTGCTATGGCTGGTGGCGTCGCGGCGTTTCTCTCACCGGGGTTCTGGGCGCGCCTGCGCGTTCTGGTTTGGATAGACGCGATCGGGTTGTCTCTCTTTGCGATGACCGGAGCATCTAAAGCCATGGGATTGGGGCACGAGGTGTTCGTCGTGATCATCATGGGAACGATTACCGCTACGGCTGGAGGACTGATACGCGATATCGTTTGCGGCGAGAAAGCCATGCTGCTCAGAGAAGAAATCTACGCTACGGCGGCCTTGATCGGGTGCCTGATTTTCTGGGCACTCAGCGAGGCAAAAGTCGATGCGTCGATCAGTCTGATCTTGGGCGCGACATCCGTTTTTCTCATTCGATCAATTGCGATCCGGTTTGACCTGAATTTGCCCAAACCACGTTCCCGGAACCGATAGCGCTATCGTCCGCGCAGGTCAGACATACGTTCCAAGATATCCAACCCTTGCTGTTTCAAATAGTACGGCAAGTCGATGAACACCCAGTTTTCGGCCAGTTTGTCGCCATCTCGCCGATAAACATCAACCACCCGCATTTCGCTCGACGCTGCAGCTTCTGGTAACCCCAGAAATCCGCCAGTGTTCCGGTTGCTCAAATTGGCCCAGCCGAAGAACCCGCCATAATGTCCCTCGGCAATTCGGGCGACGTGGCCATTATAGGTTTTGTCAGCGAGGTTGAGGCGAAACGGGTGCTGATGCTGCGCCTGGTATCGCTCGATCGTATAACTCGCCCCGATCCCGCAGGGACCATACCAGCACATGTCTTCGTGCCAGCTGCGTGCGAGGAGTTCAGGTGGGCATTTTGTGCCAGTCAGATGATTTATGGAATCAAGATCGGCGATCATGCGATTTATCAAATCGATGGTCTGCTGCGTTTCGGCGGAGCTTTGTGAGGTGTCCAAAACTCCATCATGCGTCCGCGGACCCGGGTAAATGAAGTAAGACCCCGTCATCGGGGGCAGGGGGTAGACGCCTGCCTGCTGCATGACTCCTATCAGATCGAAGAACAGTGCGCTCTCGACAATCTTGTCATTTTCTACGCGCATGAATTCTGCGTATCGCAAATGCGCCATGCGACCGGTGCGCGGAATGCCCAGCCAGTCTTCATCAAACAGTCCGACAAAATGCCCCATGCTGCAGGTCCACACACTCGCGCCCTGATCGACATCATTCTCGCCGCCGAAGAAGACGTCCTCGCGACGCTGTAGATGGCGTAGCGACTTTCGAAGCGGTCGCCAGAAATCTGAGATCACAGACTCGATGCCGGTTCTCTCATAAAATGGATGCATACTGCGCCATTTGAACCCTTCGCCAAGCGCCTGGCACCCAAGCTCCATCCACTGCTCATCGGATGTTTGGTCAAAGTCGGCCATATGCTGTTTAACAAGCGCCTTGGCGTCACAAATATTGGTCATGCGAACCCTCTCTTATGGCTAGCTCTAGCGAAATTGACTTCGAATGCAATCCTGTTATCCATCCGCGGCAGGGTTGCGCAAATTCACGCACCTTGGGTTTACTAACCTTCACGTCCACAATTCAAATAGGTGCGTCTCGAAATGCAAGCACATGAACTGAAAGCCACGCTCGCTCCATTCAAGAAATCTGCCGAAACGGCCACTCTGGAAGGCATGCGCGCGGTTCTGTCCCAACTGCTGAGCGCGGATGCCGCCGTGAGAATGTGCCACCCGTTTGGAACACTCTCAGGTCCTGAAGCAATGTTCGAAACCTGTTACACCCCGCTCTTGAGCGCCATGCCCGATCTTGAGCGCCGTGACATGATCGTCATGGCCGGCACGACGCCGGAAGGGCAGGACTGGGTCGGTACGATGGGCAACTATATGGGCACCTTCACTGCGCCGTTTCTGGATATCCCGCCGACGGGTCACCTTGCCCACATGCGCTATCATGAGTTCTTTCGTCTCGTCGATGGGCACGTCGTTGAAGTGCAAGCCATCTGGGACATTCCAGAGCTGATGATGCAGGCCTGCGCCTGGCCGATGGCGCCGCAGCTTGGAGGCTTCCTCTGCACCCCCGCACCGATGAGCGGTGATGGACTGCGTATCGAAGGCGATGGCGCCAAAGCGCAACAACACGTTGTGGATATGCTGACCGATCTGTGTAAGCACCCTGCAGACCCGGATCCACAGATCATGAATCTGGAGGCGTACTGGCACCCGAGATTCAACTGGTACGGCCCATCCGGTATTGGCACGGGCCGCGGCATTTCAGGATTTCGGAACTGGCATCAGATTCCCTTCCTGCGTGCCATGCCTGACCGTAAACTGGACGCCATGGGCGACTTACTTTCCCACTGGGTCGGTGAAGGCGAATATGTCTGCGAGACGGGCTGGCCCAATATGCGCCTGACACTCTCGCACGATGGCTGGATGGGCATCGCGCCAGCTGGGAAAGAAGTCCTCCTGCGAAGCCTTGATTTCTGGCGACTTGAAGAGGGCCTCATCCGAGAGAACTGGGTTCTCGTAGATCTTCTGGATCTCTACTCGCAAGTTGGCGTTGAGGTGCTGGACCGCATGCGAGAGTTCAACAAAGCCCGCGCGGTGACTGCGATTCATGTTCCTGACGGCATGAGCTAACGCTCATGAGGCGAGACTGCGATCTCACTCCTAGTCTACCTAGGATGCGGTTGAAAATGTGCGTTTCGGGCTGCGAGTTCTATGGGGCGACGCTGCGTCTCGCTCGGCGCAGCAAGTGCGTGCGCTTCAAAAGCGACCTCCCTCTTTTTCCGCCTCTGCGTACGGTTGATCTCACTCTCCCTCATCGACAGTACCCTAACGAAGCGCAAACGATTAATGATTGCCCTTGTATGAATCCTGCTCACGTGCCGGACGGCGCGAGCATCGCATTGTCTATGAGCGGTGCGAGATGCGGATCTGCTGCGATCTCCGCTTTCAGCCAGTCGGCGAACAGTCGAACTTTCCGTTGACCTGATCGTTCCTTTGGGCAGGTCAGGAACCAATGACCGATCGTGCGAACCTGTTTTTCTGGAAAGAGATCGACGAGATGACCAGCCTCAATGTCCTCTGCCACGTAAGGCTGCATTGCGAGCGAAACACCCAGACCGCGCGCGGCCGTTTTCAGAGCATGATCATAACTGTCGAAACGCAGGCCCGCATCAGGATCAATTCCCTTGATATCATTGGCTTCGAGCCAGACAGCCCAGTCATTAGCGGAAGGATACACCTGGAGAATGGGGTGCAGGGCGAGATCAGCGGGCCGTGCCAGTGGAGCTCCCTTCTTCCTAGCTGTCTCCAGATATTTCGGGCTACACACCACCATCATCCGCGGCGAGAATAGATAGTCGTAATGTAGAGCGTCCTGTTTGCGCTGGCCGATCATGACGGACAAATCGACGCCATGCTTGCTGAAATCTGCGTCGATTTGTGATGTGTTGAGACGCACTCGTAAATGCGGGCAGGCGCTCTGAAAGGCTTGAAGCCTTGGCATCAACCAACGCACAGCAAATGTGGAGTACATTTGGATGGTGAGGACGTTTTCAACCTCAGGACTTAGCAGCCGACGGGTCGCAGCGTCGATCCGGTCGAATGAATCGCGAACAACAGGATAGTACATCGCGCCGACCTCGCTGAGCTCAACTGCTCGTGCCGTTCGAATGAACAGTTCTATGCCCAGACTGGCCTCAAGGTGTTTGATCTGATGCGAGATTGCCGATTGCGAGACCGCCAGCTCCTCGGCGGCGTCACGAAAAGATACATGGCGGGCAGCTGCCTCAAAGGCGCGCAGAGCAGTCAAGGGCGGAAGGCGTCGCTTCATAACCGCAATGGAGCATGAATAATATTCATCGACCAGATAGTATTATGATTTTGCCATCTGCGCTCAATTATCGGAGAAAGAAGGAATGTCCGATCGCGACTCAAACGGAATGGAATCTGTGGGTGCTCAGAAGGCCGAACGGGACGCGCTCCGCGCTGCAGGCTCGCCGGAACTGCTTGAGGCTGCCGATCACATGCTCGCTGGCGCGTTCGGAAAAGCTGAGCCGTTGTGTCGACAGGTCCTCAGCCGAAATCCTCTGGATGTTAACGCGATGCGCTTGCTGGCCGAGATCGGACTAGAGGTAGGACGGCTCGAAGATGCCGAGGCTCTGCTCGAACGCGCGCTCGAACTTGCACCGGACTTCCATCTTGCGCGGGCGAGCTATGCGAATGTGCTCGCAAGACGGGGCAAGTTCGAGTCTGCGCTCACTGAACTCGATTTGCTACTAGCAAATGACCCCGACCATCCCGGCCATCTGGTGCTCAAAGCCAACACACTTGTCAGGATCGGAGAACACGAAAAGGCAATAGCCCTGTACCAGCGCGTTCTCGGCCAAGGTGGATCCACTCCGGGAATTCAGATGAGTCTGGGCCACAGCCTCAAGACGATCGGCGATCAGGATGGTGCTATCCATGCTTACAACGCTGCGCGTGCAGCAAAAGAAGATCTCGGCGACGCCTGGTGGAGCCTAGCTAATCTAAAAACATTCAGGTTTTCGAACGAAGACATCGACACTATGGTCGAGGTGGCATCGCGTGAAGGCATAACGCGGGATGATTATCTTCACATCGCCTTCGCTCTCGGAAAGGCTCTCGAAGATCTCGGCAGATATGAGGAGTCCTTCACGTGGTATCGGCGTGGCAACGCTATCCGTCGGCGGCTGGTTGGCTATAACGCAGATGAGAATGCAGCGGATATGCAGCGCATTGCCGACTATTTCTGCGTCCGTCGTATAGAAGACAGGAAAGACGCCGGACATCATGATCCCGCTCCGATCTTCATCGTCGGACTGCCACGCGCCGGCTCAACCCTTCTGGAGCAGATTCTGGCAAGCCACAGCATGGTGGAGGGCACTCAAGAGCTCGCGGACATTATCTCGATTGCACGGCGCATCGCTGGAAAGAAACGGGCAACAGATCCATCTAGATATCCCGGTGCGATCTCAGATCTTTCGGACAAAGACCTGACGGCGCTGGGCGAGGAGTACATAGAGCGCACCCGGATTTACAGGCAGGGCGCGCCGCATTTCATCGACAAGATGCCCAACAATTTCGCGCATATCGGACTGATCCGCCTCATTCTGCCTCGCGCAAAGATCATCGATGCAAGGCGCCATCCTATGGCTTGCTGCTTCAGTGGCTATAAGCAACTCTTCGCCAAGGGGCAGAACTTCACTTACAGCCTTAGTGACATTGGTCGATACTACGCAGACTATGTTGGCCTGATGCAGCACTGGCATCGAGTCATGCCCGGGCATGTCCTGCATGTACAATATGAGGACGTGGTTCGCGATATTGAAGTTCAGGTTCACAGGATACTGGACTATTGCGGTCTGCCGTTCGAAGAAGACTGCCTTCGTTTCTTTGAGAACCGGCGAGCCGTTCGCACCGCGAGTTCAGAACAGGTTCGCCAACCGATATACACATCTGGGCTGAACCAATGGGAGAATTTCGCCCCATGGCTGGAACCGTTGAGGGCGGCGCTCGACGACAGACTCGCGGATGCTAAGACATAATTCTGTTCAGCCTGCCTATGTCTCTTAGATTGACAAAGATCATTGTTTTTATAGATTATTTTCTGAATAAACTCCGATCACCAGCCTGGCGTGCATGATTTTTTTTCAACCAATCATGATTATTCGTCTTTTGTCGCAAGAGCCAGACTGAGCTAGCGATTGATGCAGCGTGAAACGCCGCTGACAACTTGGCGGAGAAAAAAGCGCGACAAATTGCACATAAGGTCAGCCAAAAGAGCCTGGACCACAAGGCCCTGCTGATGAGGGAGGAAAATCAGAATGAATAACGCAATGATCTCGAGGCGCACGCGTCTTCTCGGGCAGGCCTCTGTCCTGGCATTTGCAGGATTGCTCGCTGGCTTTCCCGCAATGGCGCAGATCGAGACCGCAGATGACAGCTCGGATATGAAGCTCCAGACTGTCACGGTGACCGCGCAAAAGAGGACTGAGAACCTGCAGGACGTTCCTGCCAGCCTTCAAGTTCTCGGCGGTTCGGAACTCGATGCTCAGGGCGTCAGCAATTTCGAAGACTATGTCGCTCTGTTACCGAGTGTATCTTTCGCAGGACAAGGGCCTGGGAACAGTCAGGTCTTTATGCGGGGCATTTCCTCCGGCGGAGACGGCAACAAGTCTGGTTCGAGTCCAAGCGTTGCAGTCTATCTTGATGATCAGCCCGTGACTTCGATCGGGCGTGTTCTGGACGTCCACATGTACGACATAGCTCGAGTCGAAGCTGTTGCCGGTCCTCAAGGCACGCTGTACGGTGCAGGGTCTCAGGCTGGCACGCTCCGCATCATCACCAACGCACCAAACAGTGATGGTTTCGAGGCAGGCTACGATCTCTCGGTCGGCACAACAGAAGACGGAAGTGAGAGCTACTCGGCTGAGGGCTTTGTCAATGTTCCCTTCTCAGATCGCGCTGCTCTGCGTCTCGTCGGGTGGACCTCCCGCGACGGAGGCTACATCGACAATGTCCCGGCCATGACAGCCTTCACGTTTGGTGGAATCACGGTCGATAATGCTCCTTTTGTTGAAGAAGACTTCAATACAGAAGACAATTACGGCGCGCGCGCTGCCCTCAGGATTGATCTGAACGAAAATTGGACAGCTACGGCAAAGGTCATGCGGCAAAGCCAGAAAACCAATGGTGTCTGGGACCACGATCCAGATGATATTGGTGACCTCGAAGTCGCCCGCTTCTTCGAAGACCGTGGCAAGGACGAATTCACTCAGGCAGGCGTCACAGTTGAAGGTGAGGTTGGCGGTTTGCAGCTCACCTATGCCGGATCCTATCTTGATCGCGAGGTTGAATATGACGTCGATTACTCCGCCTACGCTGAATACTCAGCCTATATCCCCTATTATACGTGCTACAGCTCGGGAACGCTGGACGCGGCAACATGTACGGATCCTCGCATCCAGTATGACAGTGATGACACCTATGAAACCATGACGCATGAATTGCGTGTTCAGAACGACGAAACCAACCGTTTCCGCTTTATAACAGGCCTGTTCTACCAGCAGGCTGAACATGATTACCTTAATATCTGGCACATCCCCTCGATTCCTGCTGATCGCAGCGTGAATGCCAACCCGCTGCTCAGCGGCTATCCTAATGATGCGTACTTCATCACCGACCAAGTTCGCACTGAAACGGAAACAGCGCTGTTTGGCGAGGTGTCTTTCGATTTCACGGACCGGCTAACCGGCACGCTCGGGGCGCGCTTCTTCGAGACGGAGAGCGATCTGGTGGGGGCGGTTGGAACTCTCTTTTCAGGCAGCCCACTGATCGATCTCTCTTCAGGGGAAAGCGGAGAGGTGTTCAAGGCGAATCTTAGCTACAACTTCACGCCTGACGTGTTGTTCTATGTAACGGTTTCGGAAGGGTTCCGCCCGGGCGGCAACAACAGGGCCTCGACCTCCAACATCCCGGCTGTTTATCAATCGGACCTCATCACCAATTACGAAGTCGGATGGAAATCCACTTTCTGGGATGGGCGAGCGCGTTGGAATGGCTCCGTGTTTCATATGGACTGGGAAGACATCCAGATTACGCGGTTTGATCCCGCTGAATCCTTTCTGGGTCTAACAGCCAATGTCGGCGCCGCCCAATCGCGTGGCATCGAGACAGACTTTTCTATCCTTCTGACTGAAGGATTTCAGGTGAATGGTGCAGCGTCGTGGATTGATGCTGAGCTGACGGAAGATTATGTTCGCAACCTCTCGACCGGAAATGTGGACGCTCCCACCGGTACCGAATTGCCAGATATTCCACGGTTTAAACTTGCCCTGACAGGTCGCTATGACTTCGAGTTAGCAGGTATCGACGCTTTTGCGCAGGGTAGCTATCGTTTCGTCGGCGAACGCTATAATGACCTGTTCGTCGCGGCGCGTCAGGAACAGGATGCCTACTCGGTCGTCAACTTGTCTGCGGGTTTTGACCGGGAGACGTGGGGAGCAAGCCTGTATATCACCAATGTCACCAATGAGCGCGCTGAACTAAATCGAAATGCTGCGACTTTTGATGAGCGAATAACAACCAACCGGCCGCGAACGGTTGGAGTGAACCTGTATCAACGGTTTTGATAATTCTCCAGGCCCGTCACGGACAAGAGCGCCTTGGCGGGCCGTTTTGCACTTGAAAGTACAGCTGCAGCTCATGAGACAGTCGAGGCTGCGCCTAAACAGGCAATAGTTTGATCATGGTCTGAGGTTTCGAACATCTGATGCAGCTCGTTCCCTTTATGAAATTTCGCAATTCCCTGGCGCAGGTACAGGATATTGGCCAAACACCCTATGGTCGACGTATCACCTACATCACTGGTGAAGGCCGGTTCGAAGGCCCGAAACTGCGAGGCCGTATCCTGCCCGGCGGTGGGGACTGGCTCCTGAAAGGCGAATATGGACTTTCCAGACTGGACGTCCGCAAAACCTTCGAAACTGAGGATTCTGCTCTCATCCATGTCACCTATACGGGACTATATCGCTTCAACGAAACGGTGACCGCACGACTCGAATCGGGACAGGCAAGCGATTTTGGTGACACCCTATTCGTCACGCAGGTACAATTTGATACAGGCGATCGCCGCTACGCTTGGCTCAACGAAACGCTCGCAGTCGGACAAGGACGCGAAACCTGTGACGGGGTTGAGTACCGTGTCTCCGCGATAATTGTTTGAGATATTCGTTGCGACTCGGTGTTTAATCTAGAGAACGGTTGAACCTGACCCGCTTGGCTGCTCTGCGTTTCGGTTCTGCTGAGTAATGAAATCATTCGAACGCGCGTTCAGCTGAGACGCGAGTCCTCGTGTCCTCCCAATTTCGTCAGAGCCGATCCCAACTCGAAATATGGGCCAGTTTTTCTGGTGCAGACCAAATTTCAGTTCGAATCCACATGCAAACTATTTTACACGGATAGGAAGATTGGGATTGAACTGGGTTGCAGCGCGCCACATCCACTCCAGTGGACCATACTGAAAAAAGCGGAACCATAGATTTGCACCAGCGACTTGAATCGCGAAGCCAATCACCGCGACGAGTGCCATTTGCATCGCGGTAACATCGTCCCAGAGCCCGAAGCCAAAATTGTAGAAAATCGGGACAAAAACTATCGATTGACCAATGTATAAAGTCAGGCTCATTCGACCAGCATTAGCTAGCGCAGAGAGCAATCTGCCGCGAAGCAAATACCAGACCTCAAAAAAGATCGCAGTTTGCACAATCATGAATATCAAATTGATCCACCCCGCAACCAGGTTGGACGCGTAAAAATTGGTGCCCCAATATGCGTTTGGCGGGAACAAGGAGACCAGCGCATCCTGGCTGCTATATAGAGCTATCGTGGCGCAGCGCGGCGGGACCCGACCGCTTCAAGCTTCAAATGAACGCTTGCGCACCGGCTTGATCGCCGAGCTAGGAGGAATGCAGGCGAGAGCATGCTCCGCTCAAAGATTGGCGGTGAAGGTTGAATAAAATTCAACTCGAGGCGAAATTTTTAAAGTCGTTTCTGATGGCACTCTGAGATATCGTTTGGCAAGTTCATCGGAAAACCTCATTCGTAGAAGGACCGGAAACTATGATCGCCGCGCCTCAATTGAGTTCTTCTTGTGCTTCGCATGCTATGCACTGCAGGGTGTTATCGCTGAACGAGCGACAGCTGTTTGGATACAGTTCAAGAGCTCGTGTTGTGAGTTCGGTTTTCTTTCAGCGCGCAATGCGTCCATTCGAGCTTGGAACCCGCGCGCGAGATCGTCAGATTGTCTTTCGGAGCGGCGTATGGCTGGATTAACAGGGGCGATCATGGACGGTTCACAAACTTTCGAGCGGCCGGATAATCAACGCGGTGGGTCGGAAGAGTCGCTTGGCATTGCAATTGTGACTGGCGCAGCGTCGGGAATTGGCGAAGCGGTCGCGCGCAAGTTGGCCTCAGAAAATTGGACGGTTCATATCTGCGACATCGATGCGAACGCTTTAAAGCGATTTTCTGATCGTCACCCGAACATTCATACTTCTGTTGCCAGCGTATCAAACCCCGCCGATGTTCAAAGCGTGGTCCAAGGCGTGCTGGAAAAGCATGGACGGATAGATGCCTTGATCAACAATGCAGGCATTTCCGGCATGACCGCTCCAGTCGAAGAATTCGATATCGAAGACTGGCGACGCACGATCGACATAAACGTGAACGGTAGTTTCTATTTTGTCCGCGAAGTGGTGCCAGCCATGAAAGCGGCTGGAAAAGGCGCGATTATCAATATCGCCTCGACCGCCGCTTTGTTTGGCTATCCCCAACGCTCAGCATACGCCGCAGCAAAATGGGCGATCCTGGGATTTACCAAGACCCTCGCGATGGAACTTGGTCCCTTCGGAATTCGCGCGAATGCGATCTGCCCAGGCTCGGTCGAAGGACCGCGTATTGATGGCGTGATTGAGCGGGACGCGGCAAAACGCGGTGTCAAACCTGAAGACGTACGCCGCGTCTACGAGGGACAAGTATCTATGCGCAGTTTTGTAAGCGCGGATGATATCGCAAACATGTGCGCCTTTCTGGCATCCGGCCAGTCTCGCTTCGTTTCCGGGCAGGTAATTGCTGTCGACGGTCACACTGAATCTCTTTCCTTCCCCTTCTAGTGAGAACAAATATGAAAGCCATTTGGTTTGAAGAATTCGGCCCCGCTGCCGATGTGCTAAAAATTGGTGACCAACCGAAGCCCGATATTGAACCCGGAGAAGTTTTGGTCCGACTCAAGACCAGCGGCCCGAACCCGTCTGACGTCAAAAAGCGAAACGCGTCTTTTCCCAATCTCCTAGATGGCGGGCACGTTATTCCGCACAGCGATGGCGCAGGTATCATCGAAGCTGTCGGCGAGGGTGTGTCGAGTGACCGTGTCGGTGAACGTGTTTGGGTCTACCAAGCGCAGTACGGTCGGCGGTTTGGAACAGCAGCGGAATTCGTCTCTGTCGCATCAGAACGAGCGCCCAGATTGCCCGATCAAGCCAGTTTCGAAATTGGAGCCTGTCTGGGGATCCCCGTGATGACGGCGCATCGCTGCGTGTTTTCCGATGGCGATGTTAAAGGCAAAACCATCCTTGTTTCCGGCGGAGCGGGCAGGGTTGGATACTATGCCGTTCAGTGGGCCGCCATGGCCGGCGCAACTGTCATTGCCACTGCGAGCAATGACGACGACAAAGCAGCCTGTATCGACGCGGGCGCGCATCACGTCGTCAATCACCGACAAGAAACCTGGCCGGCGGATGTTCTCGCTTTCACAAATGGTGAAAAAATTGACCGCGTTGTCGAAGTCGAGTTTGCCACGAACATCGAAAACGTGCTGGAGATCATTCGAATTGGTGGCACCATCGCGACATACTCGTCTGGATCAAACCTAAATCCTGTCATTCCGTTTTACCGCATGATGTTCATGGATTTGACCGTGTACATGGCTATCGTCTACGCCATGCCCGAAGATGCCAAGAGCCAAGCGATCCACGACATCAATAAAGCGCTTGCGTCGAACAAATTGAAACATCGGATCGCCGCGACAGTTCCGTTCGAAGACTGCGCGAGGGCGCATGAACTCGTTGAGAATAGCTCGACGCGCGGGTGCGTCATTGTCACCATCGAAGGTGACTAGCAGGTTGACGAGAGAAGCTTCAATTCCGCTTTCTGTTCTGAGCTTGCTTTGCTGGTTGGCAGCGTGCATGCCAACGCTACCCGGCAGCACTCAGGCTGATGCACATGTTGAAGTATCGCAAGGACTGTTGCGAGGGACTGAACTTGGTGAGACGGGCGGCGCATTTTTGGGTGTGCCATTTGCAGCGGCCCCGATGGGTGAACGCCGCTGGCGCTATCCCGCCCCCCAGGAACCATGGGAAGGAACGAGGGACGCAGTTGCGTTTGCGCCTGCGTGCATGCAAGGCAGCTACATGACTGATTGGTACGCCGATGTGATCGGTGATTTTGGCGGCGAACCGGAAACTGCAGCCAAGCCAGTAAGCGAGAGCGAAGATTGCTTGTACTTGAACGTCTGGTCCCCGGACCTGCAACCGGATACTCCCTTGCCGGTTATGGTCTGGATTCACGGCGGCGGATACTCAGGCGGCTGGACCTACGAACCAAATTACATTGGCGACGCTTTGTCGGAACGTGGTGTCATCGTCGTGTCGATTGCCTACCGTCTCGGTCCCTTCGGCTACCTTGGACCAGATAGCACGGGTAATTTCGGCCTGATGGACCAGATAGTGGCGTTGGAATGGGTTCAGGAGAATATCGGGTCATTTGGCGGTGACGCCAATAATGTAACCCTGTTCGGTGAGTCCGCGGGAGCGGCATCCATCGGGACTTTGATTGTTACCCCCAAAGCAGCCGGACTATTCCAAAAAGCGATTCATCAATCTGGCGGGTTTGAATTCATAGAGCCATCAACCAATCGCGATATTGCGCCAGCGTTTGAAACCCTCACGGCAGCGCTCGCGCCTCTTGATCCAGCAACTGTCAGCGCGTCTGATCTACTAGAAACGAGCCAGTCAGTGCTTTCGGGTCATTGGTTTACGCCGGTGGCTGATGGTGCGCTGTTACCAGATCGACCTGACAATCTCCTCGCGCGAGGCGACGTCAATGCCGTTGATTTGATGATCGGAACCAATTCAGACGAGTGGCTAATGTCGCTGGATATGTCAGATTTGGATGAGCAAATTGCCGATTGGGGCCATCGTGCGCCCGGCGCTACTGAGATGATTTCTGCACTGGTTCAGGAAGCTGGGATCGCCGGCGCGTTGGACCGGCTCGAAACGGCCCATCAAATGAGATGTCCGGGCGCGCGATTGGCCGGCGCAATGAATGCCGCTGGAAAGCAGGTTTATATGTATCGATTTTCTCGCGTACGGGCGTCCGAAATGGGAGCCAGAATCGGGAGTTACCACGGTGCGGAGATCCCGTATGTGTTCAATACGCACGATGATTGGTTACCCACCGATGCGGTCGATACAGAACTGACCGATCTGATGATGCAGGCCTGGGTGGAATTTGCGCGATCCGGCGATCCATCGCGTTCACAGGATTGGCCCGAATACGGATCCTCAGGGTCGCTCATTGAGTTGGGAGATCAGATTACAGTTTCCAAACCGATCGATCGTGCTCTTTGCGATCATTTGGGGCGCATAGAGGCTGAGTGAGAGCTCATGAAGACCTCAACAAAATAGGATGAGATCATGACAGGCAAACCAGTTGATTGGGCAACATTTTCGCTTGCCGTAGCCACCGCCCTTGGCGTTGCCATCACGTTGATCCTTTTCAGTGACAGTCTGGGGCCAACCATCGTTGCCATCTATGACTGGACGGCTTTCAATCTGGGCATTGTCTATCAGCTCGCCGCCATAGGCGCGATGGTGCTCGCCATCTATCTGATTTTCGGCCCATATGGCCGCGTAAAACTCGGCGCCGAAGATGATGAACCCGATTTCTCGACCCTAAGCTGGGTTGCCATGTTGTTTACCGCCGGTGTCGGCGGTGGACTATTGTACTGGGCCGGAATCGAGTGGGCCTACTATATCGACTCTCCGCCATTCGACGCGGAGCCACGTTCCAATGAAGCCATCCGTTGGGCAACAAGTTATGGACTGTTTCACTGGGGGCTGAGTGCCTGGTGTATCTACGGAATCCCTACCATCGGTATCGCCTACGCCTTTTACAATAAGGGCGTGCCTTATTTGCGCTTCAGTGCATCAATCCTCGGAGATAAATGCAATACGTCCATATGGGGTAAGGTGATTGACCTTAGCTTCATGATCGGACTGATCGGAGGAGCCGCGACAGCGCTCGCACTGACGGTCCCAGTCATTTCAGCCGGAACATCCGAGCTCACAGGAATCGAACGCAACGTTGCGATGGATCTGGCAGTTATCGCCGTTTGTGTGGGCTTGTTTGGAGTGACAGTTTATCTTGGGCTTGAGCGAGGGATAAAACGGTTAGCAGATGCGAACTTGTGGCTCGCTCTGATCTTCTTGGCGTTTGTGTTGATCGCCGGACCGACAACGTTCATTTTGATGATCGGTACTGAGAGCCTGGGGCATATGCTCTCCAATACCATCTCGATGATTACCTATGCAGACCCAGTCGAAAAGACAGGTTTCGTTCAGGATTGGACTATTTTCTATTGGGCCTGGTGGTTCGCCTTTGCGCCCTTTGTCGGCATCTTCGTGACGCGCATCTCGAAAGGTCGCACGATCCGTCAAGTCCTCGCAGGAATGTGCGTGTTCGGTAGTATTGGGGCCTGGGCGTTTTTCATCATTTTTGGAAATTATGCGCTACACCTCGAACTCACGGGTGCTTTGCCCGTTGTCGACATGGTCAATACCGATGCGGCAAGCGCGATCGCGTCCGTCATATCCGAGCTACCTTTCGGATCAATCGCGTTGGCAATATTCGTAGTTGTGACGACGGTATTCGTTGCAACCACCTACAATTCCGCGAGCTACTCCCTCGCTTCAGCGGCCACAAAATCGCTTCACGCAGGTGAGGATCCAGCTCAGTGGCATCGTGTTTTCTGGGCGATCGTCCTCGGATTGATGCCGATTGGTTTGATGTTCATTGGCGGCTTGAAAGTCGTCCAGTCTGCGGTTCTGCTTTCTGGTTTGCCGATCGCGATAGCCGGCGGTTTTATGGCGAAAACTCTACTATCTGATCTTCGCCAAGAGGAGCAAAAATGAGTAAGGTCTTTGAGAGTGCAGGGGCTGCACTCGAAGGTGTCTTGTTTGACGGAATGTCGATTGCCGCGGGTGGATTTGGCATTTGTGGGATACCTGAAAACTCAATCGCTGCCATTCGTGACGCAGGAACAAAAGAGCTCACGATCTACTCTAACAATTGCGGTGTGGATGGATTTGGCTTGGGCGTGCTGCTCGAGACGAGGCAGATCCAAAAGATGTGCTCGTCCTATGTCGGCGAGAATGACCTGTTCATGCAGCAATATCTCTCCGGTGAGCTGGAGCTGGAATTCAACCCGCAAGGCACACTCGCCGAGCGGATGCGCGCGGGCGGCGCGGGTATTCCCGGCTTCTACACCAAGACCGGTGTCGGCACAGTGATCGCTGAGGGCAAGGAAGTGAAATCCTTCAATGGCGAAGACTTTATCATGGAAGAAGGCATCTTTGCCGACCTCGCCATTGTCAAAGCCTGGAAGGCTGACACGACCGGCAATGCGATCTTCCGCAAGACCGCCCGCAACTTCAACCAGCCGGCAGCTACCTGCGGCAAGGTCTGCGTCATGGAAGTCGAAGAGATTGTGCAGCCGGGCGAGCTTGATCCCGATGCCATCCACATTCCCGGCATCTATGTGCATCGCCTGGTGCAAGGCACATTTGAGAAGCGGATTGAACAACGCACCGTACGGGAGAAAGCCTAATGCCCTGGGATAGAAACCAAATGGCGGCCCGCGCTGCGCAAGAGCTGGAAGACGGCATGTATGTCAATCTCGGCATCGGCATCCCGACCCTGGTCGCGAACCATATTCCAGACGGCATGACGGTGACGCTGCAATCCGAGAATGGCATGCTCGGCATGGGGCCGTTCCCATTTGAGGGCGAGGAAGACGCTGACCTGATCAATGCTGGCAAGCAGACGATTACTGAGCTGCCGCACACCGCCTATTTCGACAGCGCCACCAGCTTTGGCATGATCCGCGGCGGCAAGATCGCTATGGCCATTCTGGGTGCCATGGAAGTGGCGGAGAATGGCGACCTCGCCAACTGGATGATCCCCGGCAAACTGGTCAAAGGCATGGGCGGGGCGATGGACCTGGTGGCCGGCGTCGGCCGCGTTGTGGTGATTACCGATCACAACAATAAGAAGGGCGAGGCCAAGCTTCTGAAAGAATGCACTTTGCCGCTGACCGGCAAGAATGTGGTCGATCGGATCATTACTGATCTCGGCGTTTTTGACGTCGTCGAGGGCGGTCTCAAAGTGGTCGAGTTCGCGCCCGACGTTACGCCGAAGATGGTAGCAGAACGAACGGAAGCAAGATTGGTCGAATAGGTGGCGCCTTGTCCAAAGCCGCAAAATTGAAAGGAGTTTCTATGACCAATTCGAATGCAAAAAGACTGCGCGTTGACGGCGGTCAGGAGGTCATTTCAGAAATCAACGGCCGGGCTGGAATCATCTCATTAAATCAACCAACCACACTGAACGCTCTAACACGTTCTATGAATGAGAAGATCAGTGCGTCATTAAAAAGCTGGCTGAATGACGACCGCGTCGAGCTTGTAATATTAGATCATGTGCCAGGCAGCCGAGGGTTTTGTTCGGGTTGTGATGCGCCGAGTTTGGTGACGATGGGTAAATCCAACATTCGCAAAGCCCAGTGCTTTTTAGCCGATCAGCAGAAGCTGATCCACTTCATAGCAAACTATCCAAAGCCATGCGTCGCCATAATCGATGGTGTCACCGCAGGTTCTGGAGCAGGTCTATCCACCCTCGCATCACACCAAATCGCCACTGAAAACACTTTGTTTGCGCTTCCTGAAACAGGCATGGGATGGTTCCCAGGGTGCGGTGCGACTTGGTTTTTGCCGAAGCTCGAAGGAGAGCTTGGTACATGGTTGGCACTGACCGGCGCTCGTCTCAGAGAGGAAGACGTTGTTGCAGTGGGTTTGGCCTCCCATTTTTGCGGAGCTGAAGAAGTTGCAACAATGAAGGATGGTCTGTGCAGGCGCGGTGTTGAGGCACTGGGATATGCGAAGACCAGGTTTGAGTTTTCGCTCCAAGATAAACGCTCTGAAATGGACGAGGCCTTTTCGGGCGATTCGATACTGGACATTTTGCGACGCCTGAAATCAGGCAGCCAATGGGCGAAAGCGCAAGCAACAAAAATTGAAGCTAAATCGCCCCTGTCCGTTCGGATCGCGCTAAGGCTTTTGCGAACGGGCGAGTATCTTGGGAGCTTACAGGACGGTCTCAAAATAGAGTACCGGATCGGCTCAAGACTCCTTCATTGTCGCAATTTCTATGAAGGCGTTCGTGCAACCCTAATCGACAAAGATCATGATCCTTATTGGCGTCCAGCTGGCTTGCGATCGGTGACGTTTGATATGGTAGCGCCTTACTTCCGTCCACTCGATAAAAAGGAGCTGAGACTCGCCGCCTTGAACTCTGTTATCCAATGATCTGCTTGTTGCGTTTGGTTTCGTGAGGACTAAGCGAGCATATTCACTCTCATGCCGGCCTCTTTACTCTTAACGGTTCAATTTCCGCACCGCCAGCTTGCGCCTGAAACCCGGAAAATCCTCCAACCGGGTGGTGCAGAGATGGTGAGCAAGTCACGTTTTCGAGGACTCTGCAAATTCATGGTCGGAAATCACGGGGCTGGGTCATGACCTTTCCATGATTCATAGTGGGAGGTTTGCCGAGCGTGTCGGGGAACGGAGCTTCCATCACAAGCTCTCGCAGATCTAGCGAACAAACGCATATTGCGCCGATCGGATCGCGGAAGACGCTCAACATCGTTCGATGTGGGCCTCGATGACGAAGACTGAGTAATCAGATTGCGGCTATTTCTGCGCGACGGCTCTGCAGAATTGTCCCAGCCGATCGAGGTTGCGGCCTCTTATCAAAAGGGCTTCGATCGGGTCCAGACCAGGACGCCGGTGGCGTCTGCTTTATTCTCGAAAAAGGCGGCTCTGACCGGACGCGCAAAACTCGGATCATCGAGTTGAACGGAGAGGTATGGTTTTTCTCCATCCTTGCTTTCTTCACGCCAGGCTGCGCCGAGTTCTGCGCCTCCCGCGTATATCCGATAATCAGGCGCGCTTTGTTTCGCCTTGCTCTTATTGGGCACGAGCTGGGCTTTGACGTTGATCGTCATTGTTCGGATCGTGCCGGTATATTTACCGTCCTTTGAGGTGAAAGTACCAATTTGTGCCATGATCTAGTCTCCTGTTCTGGCATTGTTGGAAAGGGCTTTGCGGGCGCGCTTGAAACCGGCATCTGAACCAAGAAACGTTTCAAGCATCGCTGGAACGAGCGCTTCAGGCTTTTCGGTTTTGCCATAGGTGCGCTCGTAGATTTCGGCATAGTCACCAAGCGCCGTTGCAAGTTCAGGGTCCAAAGCAATTGTCATTCGAACGGGCGTGCGATCGGGTAGTTGAGAAAGACGAAGAGACATGGCGTTTCCTTATGAGTGAGGGCGCAGGATGATGTCGCGTGTTACAATCACGCGTACCGGCCATCCCGGGCGGACAGTTATCGTTGGCTGAATATTGAGGTTGCGATCCACGACACGTTGCCCAGCCTGATTAAATGATTGACCGGCACCATCACGAATAGCGCGCGCAATATCGTCTTCGTCGTTCGAGCCAAGCTCTGCGCCGATACCTAGTATGGTCGCGAGGCCGGCGGCGACAAAAACCCGATCCCAATGGTGATCTGTTCGATCACGAAGGCCAGCAAAGCCTTGCATGTCAGCGCCGGGGGCGTTGATTTGAATGGACGACCCATCTGGGAAGATAAGACGATCCCAAACAACCAGCGCTCGATCTTGTCCAAACGAGACTTCCGACTGATAGCGCCCGAGGAGTCTCGAGCCTTGAGGAATGAGCAAGTGGTGACCTGATACGGTGTCATAAACAGGTTGTGTCACCTGGGCGATGATTGTGCCTGGCAGATCGGAGTTGATGCCAGTGATGAGGCTCGCCGGAATTAGGGTCCCGGCCATGACCTGGTAGGGCGACACTGGATCCTCAATGCTTTGAGTGTTGTAGATGTCCTGATCCAATCGCTCGCTCGCAAAACCGATCTTACGAACCTGTAGGTTTGCATCTGGCGACGGTCCAAATCCGGCAGGCGTTTGCTGCGCCGCTGCGAGCGCCAGGAGTTCAGAGCCAAGCGGAGAGCTTGGTTGAGAATTGCCTTCAGGCTGTTGCGCTGCGTTTGCGCGGGCCTGAAGCGAAAAGAAAACAGGTGCTCTCGCAGCTTCTTCAGCCAATGCAGCCTCACGCATCCGAGCCGCTCGGGCCGCTTCATCTTCCGGGTTCGGTCGAAAGTCAGATCGTGGTTCCGTGATAAATTGCGTCTCCACGCCGAGCTCGCGTTCCGCGGCAAGAACCGTTGAGCCGAGATCGCCCGCGAGTGGAGGACCCAGAACCGGAGCCGGTCTGACATCGCTATAACTTACCGGCAAAGCAGACAGCCCATCAGGCTTGCGGGTATTTTCCACATTATAGAGTTCCGGCCCGGGCGCGGCGCTGTCGGCCGTCGGAGGTTGCAGCGCCACGCTTGCCGCAGCGAACAGTCCGAGCACGCCGAGGCCCGCCCCGACCATCAAGACTTTGCGGTTGATCCGTGTGACCGGTTTTGGGTCCGACCGGATTTTCAGCCGCTCTGCATGTTCATCAAAGGGGATTGGCTCACTCACGATGATTACCCTCCAAACAAGGCTGCCAGGCCAGCTCGCGCCTGGCCCTTTTGGATTTTCACGACAGTCTGACGCTTTGTTCCGAGGCGAAGCTCGGCCGCCTGAAACAAGCGGTCCACCACATAGTAATTCGAACGGATACGATAATTGACGAGCTCTGCATCGCCGCCGTCGCCAAGTACAAAGAGCGGCGGCATGTCGGTCGTCGCTATGGTCGTCGGCATCTGAATAAATACTTGTCGCCCATCATCGAAAACGCGAACCGGTTTCCAACTCGGCGTATCGCCGCTCAGGCGGTAATCGAAATTGAGACGGTCCAATGTAAGGCCGGCCTCGACGCTGGAGGCGGCGCGGACCTCTGCTATTCCATTCCTAGACGTCAATTCGGCCAATTCATCGCTCGGATAGCGCCAGGAGAGCGCCGCCATATAGCCGCCATTCACGCTCTCAAGTTCAAGATGATAAGTGCGCCGATCGGTAGCGATCATGAGATTGGTGCGAATGCCAGCGCTGATCGGTTTGACCAGCACATGCGCGCGGGCCGACGCTCCGGACCCTGACGACGTATCGCCGACAACCCACCGCACCGTGTCGCCTGCGGAAACAGACACCAGTGTTTCGCCAGGCTGCAAAGCAATGTCGGACACCTGGCCAGGGCTGGAATAGAGCCGATAGAGCGCACCCTCCGTATAAGGATAGATTTGAATAGCATTCACATAGCCATCGACAGAGGGTTCGATCAACGCGCTTTGGCGGCCTTGAGCGATGGCGTCACGCGGATGCACGGTATCGATCTCGGCATTGGTCTCGATCCGCTTCATCTGACCCGGTAAAGGAAGCGGCTTCACCGTTTCGACAATTTCGACAGGACGCGGGTCAGACTCAATCACGAGGGACGCTTGCGCGAACGCTTCATCATTTATTGGTTCGAGCTCCGGCGTCGTCGCGCATGCGGCTATGAGCGCGACGAGGCTGGTCGAGAGTATGAGGCGGATCATTTGACTATTCTCCTGTGACAAGATCTTCGCCCCAATTGAGGCTGTGAACATAAAGGCCGAGCGGATTGGCCCGTAGGGCTTCCGGGGTTTTGGGAGGCTGGGTGATGATCGAGAACAGACCGGTGAAGCGGGCGGCATCGACCAGCGCGCCATTCTCATATGTCTTCTCGATCCAGCGGGCCTGAAAGCTCGCATCCGAGACACGCACCACGCTGATGACATCCACGGTTCGAGACTTGCGCCCGACATCGGCAAAGGGATCATTGGCGCTCGCATATTCGCTGAGCGTGGTGGCGGCTTGCGCGGTTACATATTCATAGGCGGCGAGCCAGTTTTCCCTGACCACCACGGGATCGGTGCTGAGTCCTCGGACCTTGGAAATGAACGCGGCCAGGTGATGCGCGATCTGAGCATCTTGCGGCTCATAGGCTTTTGTCGCGGGGCCAATGACTGTCGCAGCGCCGGTTTCATCGACCTCCACGATGTAAGGCGTCACGGTCGATTGCAGGCTGCGCCAAACGAGAGCGCCTGATGTGGCAAATGTGAGAGAAAGGCACCCAAGCGCCATCAAACGCCAATTCCTGGCCTGGACCCGCGCCGAGCCTATCCGCTCATCCCAAACTTGCCCGGCTTTTTGATATGGCGTTTCGGGAAAGGGGCTTTCGCCATAGTGAACCGAGCTTCTACGGAACATGTCTAGTCATCCTTGTCTTTTAAGCTTGGGGCCGCGCCAGCGCTGCCGCGATCGCCGTCATGGACGGCGCGCAGGGTCATACCGGACGCCTGACTGACGCGCTGCTCGGTCTGGAAACGCCGCGCCCAGGCAGCCGGGGGAGCGCTGGAGGAGGTTTCAGATGCAGAGCCGCCGCTCGCAGTCGTTGAGCCGCCGGTTGCAGACCAGGCCGCGTCGCGCCCATTTTGATGGGCTTGGCGCATCGCTCGGATCGGTCGACCAGCTGCGCGGCGGGCGGAATCGAGCCCCGCTCGTGCAACGCCTGCAATTCCCGCCGCCGCGCTCATTCCGGATCGGCCACTGGAGGCGCTTCCCATCGCATATGCCGTGCGCGCTGAACCTGTGATGGAAGCGCCCGCTTTCATGGCCGAAGACACGCCAGATGCGGCGGTTCGAGTGGCTGCCATGCCGCCTGCGCCCACCACATAAGCGCCGGCGCCAACGGCGGCGGCGGTTCCAATAGCAGAACCCGCACCAAGTTGCGGCGCGCCCGTGATCAGGCCGCTGGCAATGCCGGGCGCAAAGACGCCCATCCAAAGAAAGACAATCGCCGCGAGCACCGTGCCCATGACTTGAGCAAGCGTGACATCACCCGGGCCGCGGAAGGCATCTGTCACGGACGTGAAAAGCGTTGAGCCAATACCAATGATAATGGCGAGAACCATCAGTTTGATGCCAGACGTGATGACATTGCCCAGCACGCGCTCTGCCAGAAAGGTCGTCTTGTTCCAAAGCGCAAACGGCACCATCACAAAGCCTGCCAGAGTCGTCAGCTTGAATTCGAGAATGGTGATGAAGAGCTGCACGGCGAGCACAAAGAAGGCGACCATAATGATCGCCCAGGCGACGAACATGACGGCGATCATGATGAAGTTATGGAAGAAGCTGATCGGCCCGAGCATGTCGCCGATCTCCGTGAGGAGAGGCTGGGCTGCACTAAAACCCACGCTCGCAATATAGCCCGGCCGCATCAGGTCACCCGCGGTCAGTGCTCCACCCGTGGCGGTAATGCCAAGCGCGGCGAAACTATCAAAGATGATAGTGGAGAGCGCCGCGAAATTACCGATGATGAAGGCGAAGAACCCGACATAGAGGACTTTCTTCAAAAGCCCCGCAATCACATCAGCGTTCTGGCTGAGCGCCCAAAACAGACCTGCCAGTGTAATATCGATCGCGATAAGCGTGGTCGTCAGATAAGCAACGTCGCCTGCCAGCAGTCCAAATCCGCTATCAATGTAGCGAATGAACGTGTCCAGGAATTGATCGATGACGCTAAGCTCAGGCATGGTCTAGTTTCCCAAAAAGCTCTGCGTCCGGGCGCGGCCACGTGTCTCTTCTGCGAGTTCTTTGGCACGGTTGAGCGCCTCGGCGCGGTAATGCGCTGCCATCATGGATTCGATTTGCATCAGCTGTTCAGTCTGCAGCGCCTCGATCTGATTGCCCGCCTGCAAGGCTTGAAGATTACCCGCAGCCGCCTGGCTTTGTCCGAGCAATGAATTGAGGCTCTCGCTATCAGCGCGCGAGGTTTCGACGATCCCGGCCGTGACTGTCAGACTTTGGCGATACGCGGATCTCGATTGTCGCCAGCGCCGACGCGCATCTCGCATAAGGATCTGAGCGTCCGGCGGCGTATCGCCATAGGTCTCCGGATAGATTTCCTCATATTCGCGCTCGACTTCCTGCACCCCGTAGCCAATGCCTTCGGCGCGGCGCATCAGATCTTCAATGCGCTGCATTCGGGCGCGAATGTCATTCGCAATACTGTCAGGAAGTCGCTCCAGATCGCGCGCCATATTTTCCAGCATTTCAATTTCATGGGCGAGCTGCTGAACCTGATTGGTTATCTCTTCGAGCGCGCGCACCGCCGAGAGAATATTCTGCGTGTGGTTGGCGGGGTCATAAACCACGCCTCCACCGAATTGCGCCTCGGCTATTTGAGGCGTGAATGCGAAAGCAGGGATCGCTGCGAGGGCCACGGATAAAATGTGGGATTTCATTTGGACGTCTCCTATTCCGCAGCAATCAGACTTTGGTGGGGTTTTCTGCCGGGGTGCTCGCCGATCAGGTCGCCGGCCCACGGCAAGCCTCTCGCGTGAAGCCAGGTTTCGGCGAA
Source organism: Hyphomonadaceae bacterium (assembly GCA_024742355.1). Classification (GTDB taxonomy): domain Bacteria; phylum Pseudomonadota; class Alphaproteobacteria; order Caulobacterales; family Hyphomonadaceae; genus Henriciella. The sequence goes on from JANSYM010000003.1 coordinate 227,065, forward strand.
GTCAGAAGCCTCACTTTCGGCAACCGTCCGGTCGATGAGTTTCTGAGCCTCCGGGTCAGAGGCGCCGCAGAAAGCAAGCGCGATCGGACCAAGACCAAGTTCGAATACACGACAACCGAGCGGGGATTGATAATAATAATCGTGCTTGGGCGTGGCCTGCGCGATGAGCTCAATCTGGCGCTCATTAAGGCCGAAGCTCTCATAGACTTTCGCAGATTGTGGCTCCCGGGCGCGGTCATTCGGCAAAAAGATCCGGGTTGGGCAAGACTCTATCAGGGCCGGTGCAATGCTGGCACTTGAAATGTCGGCAAGCGATTGGGTCGCAAAGACAACGGCGACATTTTTCTTGCGCAGGGTTTTGAGCCATTCACGAATACGCGCCGCAAACACGGGATCATCGAGAAACAGCCAGGCTTCATCCAGAATGAGCAATGTCGGTTTGCCGTCGAAGCGTGCCTCGAGGCGATGAAACAAATAGGTAAGCACCGCTTCGGCCGCCGCCGGGCTCGCCATCAGCGTTTCCATTTCAAAGCAGCAGATGTTTTGAAGCGTGAGTGAGTCGCGATCGCCATCGAGCAAACGTCCGTGCGGGCCTTCTAGCGTGTAGGGCTGTAGGGCAGATCTGACCTCGTCATCTTGAAGCAGCATGCAAAGCCCCGTCAGCGTGCGCTCAACTTGCGGAGCGCTCGCGAGTGATTGGAGCGCCTCCCAGATTGCAGCCTTATGTTTAGGTGTTATTTTCAAGCCTTCGCGGGCGGCAAGTGCAGTCAGCCAGTCGGCTGCAAAACCTGCGTCTCGTTCTTGGTCGACGTCTTTGAGTGGTTGGAGGTCCGGGCGCTCTGCTCCGCCGAGATCCATATGGGCGCCATTCATGGCGAGCGTCGTCGCCCGCGCTGAGCGGCCCTTGTCGAAGATGAAGACTTGCGCACGTTCATATCGCCGCCATTGTATCGCCATCAGCGACAACAAAACGGATTTGCCCGCACCTGTAGGACCAACGACCAGCGTGTGACCGACATCGCCGACATGCAGATTAAACCTGAATGGGGTAGCGCCGGCGGTTTGAGCCTGGATGAGGGCAGGGGCATTTAAATGGGCATTCTGGCTTTCACCTGCCCAGACCGCAGATAGAGGGACCATATGCGCCAGATTCAGCGTATGCAGGATCGGCTGGCGGACATTTGCATAGGCATGACCAGGGAGACTTCCAAGCCAGGCATCAACGGCGTTCAAGGTCTCCTTGATGACTGTAAATCCGCGGCCATTGATGATCCGCTCTGCGACCCGCAAATGCTCATCCACAGTTCTGCGATCAGCATCCGCAACCGTGATCGTCGTCGTCACATAGCCGTAGGAGACCAGATCACTGCCGAGCTCTTGCAAGGCCTGATCGGCATCGAGTGCCTTATTATCCGCGTCATTGTCGACCAGAGCCGCTTGTTCATTGAACATGGTCTCGCGTAGGACCGTGCTCACGGATTTCCGTTTAGCGAACCAGTGCCGACGCTTCTTCGAGAGGAGCTTTTCAGCTTCAGCCTTGTCCATCGCAATGAAGCGCGTCGCCCAACGATAAGAAAATCCTTGCCGGTTCAGCTCATCCAATATGCCGGGCAGAGTGGTGGCAGGAAACCCAAGCACGGTGAGCGTTCGAAGGTGTGCGTCCCCAATCATCGGTTCGAGCCCGCCTGCGAAGGGTTCATCTGCGAGGATCGCATCCAGAAAGACGGGTAGATCAGGTGTTCTGACCGGGTGGCGTTTGGTCGAAATTGTCGAATGTAAATAGGTCAGGGTTTCATCGTCGGAAAGCGGTGTAATCTCTGCGAGACAAGGCTCCAGCAAGTCGAACGTTCTCGCTGCCTGTTGTTGGAAGGTCTCAAGGCGCTGGCGCCAACCCACAGCATTCTCATCTTCAGCGCGGGTTATAAGCGCCTTCTCAGCGCGGCCTGTTGCGTCGGCCGGTGGCAACCACAGAAGCGTCAAATAGTAAGAATTGACGAAACGGGCTCCGGCTTCATCGCTGGCAAGCGCGCGTTCCTGGTCCACCAGCCAAGACGCAGCATCCGGAAAATCGCATTCGGGATAATCATGAGCCTCGTCGCGCTGGGCTTCGAAGAAGAGCGCCCAGCCTGATCCAAACCGGCGCAAAACATTGTTCACGCGTGCGGTGACGGACACTAGCTGATCCTCGGTCGAACTTTCGAGATCGGGTCCGCGATATCGAAACGTCGTCTGGAAACTCCCATCCTTGTTGAGCACGACACCATGTGCGACCAAACAGGCCCAGGGGAGGTAATCGGCCAGCAGGCGCGGCGCCTCGGAAAATTCTTTCAGGTTCAGCATGAGAGAAACGCCTTGTGACGGGTGGAACGCGAACAAACGGCCATGAAGTCCGGGTCGGAGCGCGCCATAAAGACCGCTGCAGAGTGTCCGAGCGCCCAGAAGAGAAGGCCAGGGATCCAGAGGCGCAGCCCGAGCGCTAGGACGGCTGCGAGCGTTCCGATCAGGATAGCAGCGCTCCTAGGCGCTCCCGCCATCAGGATCGGCTCGGTCAGCGAACGATGCACGGGGAGTTCGTAGCCCTCGCGCATTAGACCAGAGCTCCGCCGCCGAAAGCGAAGAAGGTCAGGAAGAAGCTCGTGGCTGCAAATGCTATGGACAATCCGAAAACGATCTGGATGAGCTTGCGCATGCCGCCGGATGTCTCACCAAAGGCGAGCGCAAGACCGGTTAGCGTGATAATGATCACCGCAACAATGCGCGCAACTGGGCCTTCAATAGATTGCAGGATCTGATCGAGTGGGCCTTCCCAGGGCATGCCTGACCCGGCTGCCCAGGCCGGCGCACTTATCATGGCACTTATGGCCAGCGCAGTCCCAAGTTTGGTTATTCGATGAATGGATCGGATATGATCAGTGATCATTGCGAGGCTCCTTGTTGAATAAGAGAAAATGAGCGTCCGGTTAGCGGTTCAGTCTCGTAAATCCCGCCGTCAAACTCGAGCACACGAATGGCTTCGGTCACGCGCCGAACACCGTTTTCTCGCGACATGAAAACGACGACATCGATCGCTTCGGCGATCAGCTCGTGGGGCATGCGCGGCGTAGCTTCGAGCGCAAGCTGCTCCAGGCGCCGCAACGCGCCGAGCGCAGAGTTTGCATGCAGAGTCGTGAGACCGCCGGGGTGTCCTGTGTTCCAGGCTTTCAGGAGATCAAGCGCTTCGGGTCCGCGCACTTCACCGACAATGATCCGGTCGGGTCTCAATCTGAGCGTCGAGCGGACAAGGTCCCTTAAGGTGACCTGATCACCTCTTGTCCGGAGCTGTACTTTGTTGGCGTTCTGGCAATTCAGCTCACGTGTATCTTCGAGAATGACAATACGATCCTGCTCGATGCCAGGTTCGCTAAGTAAGGCATTAGCGAAGGTCGTTTTTCCAGAGGACGTGCCGCCCGCAATCAAGATATTCTGGCGGGCTTGGATGGACGCCTTCAATGACTGCGCCACCGGTGGCGCAACACTGCCTTGATCGACATAGTCCTGGAGGTTGAACGGTGATGAGGTAGGTTTGCGGATCGAAAAGCAAGGCTGCGTCGAAACGGGTGGCAACAGCCCTTCAAATCGTTCGCCGCCGTCCGGCAATTCAGCCGAGATGATAGGAGAGGCCGAGCTGGCGGTTCCTCCTACGGATGAGGCAACAAGCCGAATAACCCGTTCGCGGTCACCTGCGCTTAAACTGTCATCAGAAACCGTAAGGCCAAGTCCGACTTGTTCCAGCCAGACGCTCCCATCCGGATTAGCCATGATTTCAATCACGCTCGGATCCTCGAGCGCAGCTCGCACCACAGGACAGAATGCCGTACGAAGCATGGTCGTGCGCCGCGAATGGGTTTCTGTGTTGCGGGCGGGCTGCGCCATCGGGGAGGTCCTTTTGCATCAATTGCGAGGACCAGACTGGAGGATAGATTCAGCCCTGATGAGTGAGAGCGCGGGCCATTAAGTGCGAACTCGAGCCATTAGCTGCAACAACATGCAAACTAGATTTGAACTGAATTGCCAATTTTCAAAATGAAACAGTGAATTCGCGCCTAAAATTGGAATCGGACGACATTCAAGCTCAAAAGTTAATGACTAGACTTGTTTTGTTAACGTTTCGGCTTCGCCCACACGTCGTACTGGCACTTTCGTTGCGGCGCACCTCTCAAGCTGGGGAGGCTGGAACAATGAAGACTTATGAACTGAAATCCGATGGGCTGTTGAAGCGCTACGATTACCTATGGCGGATGACATCGGACCGTTGGGCTTGGGAATATCTGAGGCGAAACGAAGAGTTTCTGGAAGATGCGAGCGCCTTCGATCAAAACGACATTTCGGAACTGACGGTGTGCAACAATATCAGGGTGCTGAAATCACGTGTCCCGCAAACCGTCGCTGAGCGCTGGGGCCTGATTATGATGCCTGATCCATCCAAAAATGCGATCGACGCTGATGTCGTATGGAACGAAAAGGCTTTTCCAGATCAGGTCGAGATAAACGTCATCCCAAGGGGCGAGAATGAAACTTGCGAGATCTATGACACCAGCGTCGCGCTCGCGCGGATCTCTCACTTTACAGATTCAATCGGGCGCGAATTCCTGCTTACGCGGGGCAATGGCTGCGTGTTTCAGACGCGGTGTCATGGCATCTCTTTGCTTGGCATGGAACGCGTTCGCATGAAGCTTCAGATATCCGATTTCGAAAGCTATGACCGCAAAGTCAAAGCGCAGCAGGAAGGTATGCGTGTCTTCGGGAACGACCCCGAAGCCGAAGCACCAAAATGGACCAAGCGAACCCATATGTTGCGAGATGGATTAATCGTGCTCGACTCGCTAAAGCTTGGCATGAGCCGTAGGGAGATTGCGATCGTTCTTTACGGCAAAACCAAGGTATCTGATGAGTGGCAAAGCGGTCATATGAAAGACGCTGTGAAATATCTCGTCCAGAAAGCTGAAGCACTGCGCGATGGCGGATATTTGGTGGAACTACTCGGCGGTCATGTCGGGCCTGATCGGGCGGCAGCTTGATCCAGTAGGTGCCTCCGTACGAGGCGACAGAATTCCTATACGCGTTTTCGTATTAACTTGAAATATACGCATTATCGTATATATCCACTTTATTCGCGAACGCGTATGGAGTGTATGAATGACTGACCTTATTAGAAGCCCCCGAATGGCGGGCGATCTGGTGCGCAAAGCGCGCAAGGCGCGCGGCTGGTCTCAAACTGAACTCGCATCTCGCATGAATGTTCGCCAGGCAACAGTTTCCAAGCTCGAAGCCGGCGAGCCTGCAACGCGAATGGAAGTCTTCTTTGATGCGCTCACCGCGCTGCAACTGGAACTTGTCGTCTCAAAACGAGGTAGCGGCGCCGACTTTGCGAGCTTTTTCTAATGCCGCGGCGATCTCAAACCCGGCGTCTCAACGTCTTTCTGAATGCGCGCTTAGTTGGCCGCTTGGAGCAGTCTGCTAGCGGCGCCATCAGCTTTGCATATGACCCCGACTGGCTCGGTTGGGAACATGCCATGCCGGTCTCGACGTCGCTCCCGCTCGCTGAACGCGTACGGAGCGGCGCCGACGTTGTAAACGTCTTTGAAAACCTTCTACCCGATGCGGAACGCGTACGACGCAACGTTGCTGAACGCCTTGGCGCTGAGGGAACAGATGCGTTTTCACTTTTATCGGTGGCGGGACGCGATTGTGTTGGAGCGCTTCAGTTTCTGCTCGATGATGAGGCGCCAGGTCAGGCTGGGGAAGTGCAGGGCGAACAACTGTCCGAAGCACAAATTGCTCAGTTGATCCGTGGGCTTCGCGTCAATCCGCTTGGCCTCGACCGTGAGGATGAAGACTTTCGGATCTCGATCGCCGGCGCTCAGGACAAAACTGCGCTTCTGAAAAACGATGGTGTTTGGCATCGGCCGATTGGAACGACTGCCACAACGCATATCTTAAAACCCGCCATCGGCGTCATCCATAATGACATTGACCTGAACGACAGCGTTCAAAATGAATTTGTCTGTATGGAGCTTTGCCGAGCACTGGGTCTTGAAGTCGCTGAAGCTACAATCGAAAGCTTCGAAGACCAGCTCACGCTGAGCGTGACCCGGTTCGATCGGCTCTGGACCGACGACGGTCGATTGCTCCGACTACCACAGGAAGACTTCTGTCAGGCCATGTCGGTTCCGTCGACTCGAAAGTACCAACGCGACGGAGGACCCAGCGTCTTGGATATCCTGGAGCGCTTGAAGGAAAGCGACGCGCCAAATGAAGATCGCCTGGCATTCTTCCGCGCTCAAATGGCGTTCTGGCTCATAGGAGCAACCGACGGGCACGCTAAAAACTTCTCGATCCAGCTGCGCCCGGGTGGGCGATTCGTCCTTGCGCCGCTATACGACATCATTTCAGCGCAACCGATCGTTGACGATGGGCGTATCGCCCATAATCGCTACAAACTGGCGATGTCGGTCGGCGATAATAATCGCTATCAGATCATGCAAATTTCAAAACGCCATTTTGAACAAACGGCTGAAACGGCTGGCTTGCCGAAAGGGACGGTGGACCAACTTTGCGAAGAATTGGACGCGGCAATCCTTCGTGCCCTGGGTGCGATCAGGGAGTTGGCTGACAATACGGTACCTGAGGCATTAATCGAGAGTATCAGTTCTGCGGTGCGGACGAGACGAGAACAGCTTGTCTCGAATGTGTAGGACGCCAGACACCGGATTCGGGTGGTTAGGCTGCGGCTGGAAGTTCCCAAAACCAGACGTTACGGAGGCGGTTGATGGAAACCAGAGCCGAGGCTGGATGACGTCGTGCACAAGAGCCGTTTGTTGCTAGATAAGTTTGATTGTGAATAACTACTCCCGGGTGCGCTGGGGGCTTATTTGGAAAACGCAATTTCATACGTATGCGATCAAGTGTCGGGGATAGGCATAGACTGTCGCGAAGGAGTTTTCACTCTAACAGTATGGCATCTTATGATGATCGCAGTCGTGGCGCCACTTATTGGGGCGGTGGTGCATTTCTTTCGTAGGCACAAAGATATTAGCGGCAAGAGTTGGCGGCAGTATCAACGAATGAAGAGCCACAAGCGGGGAGCAGTAAACTATCCGTCTACCTTGATGCTCAACGCTCACACGCTCCGGGACGTTCTGAACGAACCAGGGCTTTCCGACACAACTGTAAGGGAGGCCGCCGGAGTTCTAAACGAACGGCTCAAAGACAAATATTTCTTGGTGCAGTCTCGGGAGGGCGGAAAGGAGCTGTTCCGAAAGGAACTCAAAATTCGCGCAGGTTGGATGACTTTGGGGCCTCAACTATTTCGAACAGATCCTGAGACTCTCAAGATTCTCAAGTCGAAAAGCGTAAGCGATGCGGATGACGAAACCGAAGACAATCAGGGGGCTATCGGAGAATTCGACATTTTCTTCAGGCCGATTGCCAATTGGGATGTACGCCACTGGCTCAATCACCCAAGTCGAGAAGTCAGAATTGGTATTTGGGTTGCCATGTTCGCGACGGCATTGGAGTTCGGTCCCGAACTGGCGGAGTTCATCAGAGCGCTATTCACCACGCCCTCGAGATAACTGGAGGGTCGAAACTTGTGTGAAATTGGACAAATGTTTTGTCCGAAATACTGCCATAAGTGGCACGGACGTGCGCGGTGAGACAGTTTCGTTTCCCCGCTTTGATAATCTCACTTTGGTTAGCGGTAGCCGCAAACGCTTGCGCACAGCAGGAGATGAATTGCGAGAACGCGACGGTAGGCGGAAACAGTCGTTTTGTATCAACGAACCTCAATTTACGTTCAAGTCCAAGCCGATATGGAAAAGTCCTTGTCACCCTTCCAAAAGGTGAGTTGGTTTATGAGTTCCGGCTTATTGATGGCTGGAGTCAGATCAATGTCGCATCCCTGAATGTCACCGGTTTCGTTGCTTCACGGTATCTCAGCGAGACTTGTATTCCGGGTGGTGGGATCTCTAGGCAAAACTTAAGTCGTGATCAGATCGTATCGATACTTATCGCCGACAGCCTCGCCTCTTATCGAGGAAACTGTCCGTGCCCTTACAATACCGATAGCGCTGGGAGGAGTTGTGGCAGACGATCAGCATATTCCCGCCCAGGTGGTCGCTCACCTCTTTGCTATCGTTCTGATGTTTCTACAGCTCAAATTGAGCGTTTTCGCACCAATAGGTGACAAGGCACTCGTTAAAACTCTCTGATTCGCTCACTCGCCTTTCTTGCCTTCGAGGAGATCAAGTGAACCTACCTTCTCAAACAACTTCTCGATGTCCAGAGTTTCGGAGTTGTCCGCATAAAAAAATCTAGGAGCCAAAAAGGCTTTGATTCGATCTTGAGTGGATTTGGGTAAGGTTGATAAATACGGCCCTAAAGCGGCGATGTGCAATTGATTCCGTTTGGCAGTGTCATACGCTTTCTTCTGTCTTCTCGACTGAGCTCCAGCGTAAGCCGCCGGAACCAGCAATACCGTTGAGATCGGAAATCTCGACAAAACCTGGGTCCAATCGATTGGGCTAAATCCTTTCACGAAGTATGAGACCAAGCTTGGACCAACGAGAACAACAATTGCTAGGACCATGAAGAAAAAAGTAATGCCGTCCCAAAGCATTCCCGCGCGTCGGGCGCTTTCGGCATTCTCCTTGTACCCACCAATTTGTGAGTCTCTGCCAACCAAGCCATATAGCTGCAAAATTTCTTCGTGCTTTTCTGTAGAATCTGACTGCAAATCTTCCAGAAATTGGAGCAGTTGACTGGCATCTTTTGAGAATTTCGTCTTGCTGCTATCGATGTGCTTTTTCAGAGATTCGTCCGTTTCGGCCAGTTTCTCTCTCAGTGTTGTGGAGAAACCATCGAGAGCTTCGTTGAACGCCTTTGAACGACTACCTTGCGACTCAGTGAATTGAGTTTCGACATTACCTAATCCGTCCGTGATCCTCTGCTGTTCAGCATCAATTGCTTGCTTCAATTGGTTACTGAGCGTCTCCAGTTTTTCCAAGTCGCTCAAGGATTGTTGAGACTTCGAATCGAGTTCTGCGATTAGTGAATGAGTTCGCTTGGACAGCGCAGTTAGCACCGTGCTGTATGAGTCTTTTCCTTCTACTCGAAATACGGATGGGAACGATTGAAATGCGCTACTCAGATTGTTGATAGCATTTTGTATGTGGGTGGCGTTTTTATTCGACAGGAAATTGTTGAGCTCAGTGACCACGTTGTGCAGATGGCTATGAGTTTGATCTAGAGACACTGTTGGGATCATGATCGCATCAGACCCAACGATCCTAGCCAGAATTAGTTCGGTTAGTGCATAAAACCTTTCAAACATTCCTTCAGGAAGCTCCGACGCTTGCGCTCGCAATTCGTCAGCTCGCTCCCTGAGTTGTTCGACTGTGTTAAATAGTGCATGTGCTTCGACTTGCTGGATAGTGTGAGCCATTGATTCTTCCGGAGTGGATGTACAATCCGAGACGATACACCAAGTCATTTAGGAACAAAACTAGAACTTTCGGATTTTCGGTGAATAAGATCGGGTGTCGATCCGGGCTCGACCGTGTGAACCCATTAAAAGTCAATTCTTCATTTGATAGATCGGAAGAATCTTCGAGTTCCAAACCATAATTATTCGTTTGTCACTAATGTCTCCTAATGCTCGCCCATCAGTCATGGAATCCTGACCAGCCTCAATAGGTAGAGCTTTCCCTGCAGTCGGTCTGGGGCGGACAGCGCGCCTGCCAGAGCGCGGTCGCCCCTCAAGGGGAGCGGGATTGATAAGTTCTCAGACCGTCTGACTACATCTTACCTAACCCCTTGCGGCACGCCCTTATGCGCTCTTGCTGTCGCTCTTTCCTGCCGCCCCATCCCGCCTGCCGGGAAAGGAATGCGGGGTGGGACGGAGATGAGATATGAGCGCTACACCGCTGACACCTGCACCCCTTGTCGGGACCACCGGATCATCACTCAGGGACACACCCCGTATCTATGTTTCATGTTTGGCCGCTTACAATGCGGGTCGACTGCATGGGCGGTGGATCGCTGCGGACAAGGGGCAAGATCATATCTGGGCTGAGGTGCGCCAGATGGTGAACGAGAGCCCTGAGCCGGGTGCCGAAGAATGGGCGATCCATGATTATGACGGGTTCGAGGGCGCACCAATTTCAGAATATGCCGGTTTCGACTGGGTCTGTGATTTGGCAGAGTTTATCAACGAGCGCGGCGGACTTGGAGCAAAAGTTTGCGAGCACTATTGCGGTGACCTCGAACAGGCAAAAGCCGCGTTTGAGGCTTATGCGGGATGCTACACCTCACTCGCGGACTTCGCCGAATCTCTGATGCGAGAGACCGGCCCGAAGATTCCGGAGGCCTTCCAATTCTATATCGACTGGTCCGGCATGGGCCAGGACTTGGCGCTGAACGGCGACGTGTTCACCATCGAGATGCACTTCGATGAAGTGCACGTCTTCTGGTGTCGATGAGCGATTTCAATTTTCCCAACTGGAGACCACTATGGCTGAGCCAGACCTCAAACATATTCCGCTCGAGCAGTTGAAAGTCAGCAAGCTCAATATGCGCCATGGGCGCAAGAAGCCTGATGTGTCGGACATTTTACCGTCCATTCGCCAACGCGGCATTCGCCAGACTTTGCTCGTGCGCAAGGAAGGCAACGGCTATGGCATTGTTGCCGGTCGGCGTCGGTTCTTCGCGCTAAAAGAGATTGCAAAAGAAACGGGGCAGGTCCTGCTCATTCCATGCGCTGTTATGCCGGAGAATGATGCTGCTGCAGCCATTGAAGCCTCCGTCATCGAAAATGTCGGACGCTTGCCTGCAAGCGAGATGGAGCAATACACCGCCTTCAAACGGCTTTCCGATGAAGGGCGGAGCATAGACGAAATCGCCAGCTTCTTTGGCGTGCGTGAATTGCTGGTTCGCCGGGTGATGGCGCTTGCCTCGTTAATCGCGCCCATTCGAAAACTCTATGCGGACGACGAAATCGACCGCGCGACGATCCGGGCGCTGACCCTTGCGACCGAAGCCCAGCAAGCCGAATGGGTTCGACTCCATAGTAGCGAAGATGAGCGCGCCCCGATCGGGCGAAACTGCCGCGCATGGGTGACAGGCGGGGTGTCGATCACGACCGACAAAGCTCTGTTTGAACTTGAGCATTTCGAAGGCGAGATCATCGGCGATCTGTTTGGAGATCATGGCGTGTTTGCCGACCCGGAAGCGTTTTGGAGAGCGCAGTCCACGGCGGTTTCCGAAAAAGTCGATGCGCTCAAGAATGCTGGATGGTGCGATGTGATTTGCCTTGAGCGTGGACAGTACTTTCAGCGCTGGGAGCATGTTGAGAGGTCGCTGACAGAGGGCGGAAAGGTCTTTGTCGAAATCCGCCACGACGGAACCGTTACATTTCACGAGGGATATCTCACCCAGGCCGAAGCCCGGCGTCGGCAGAAAAATTCGAGCGATGAATCGGGCCCCACGGGACCGATTAAGCCGGAAATGAGTGGACCTTTAGCTGAATATGTTCTGCTTCATCGCCACGGCGCTGCGCAGGCAAGCTTGCTGAAACACCCCGCTATCGCGCTTCGATTGATGATCGCCCATGCGATGACGGGCAGCGCGCTTTGGGATGTTCGCGCCCATGAATGCAGATCCCGAAAGCCCGAGACGCGAGCCAGTGTTGAAGCCAGCAGTGCGGCGAACGAAGTCATAACAGCCGGAGAAAAAGTCGATAATCTGTTCCAAGACAAAGGCGCATATGGCAAAGCGCGCCGCAATTCTGACAGTTATCGTATAGTCGAGATATTTGCCGCCTTGCTCCAAATGAGCGATGAAGATGTGCTTGATATTGTTGCCTATATCATGTCTGAAACGCTCGAAGCAGGCGGCAGTGCTGTCGAAGCCGTACTGCATGTCTGCGAGGCTGACCCGTCCAAATATTGGCAACCTGACGAAGCCTTCTGGTCCTTGGTCAGAGACAAACGCGCCATCAATGCCATGGTCGAAGATATCGGATCCAAAACCCTTGCCGATGAATGCCGAACCGATACTGCGAAGGTTCAGAAACAGCTGATTACGAACCGAATTGACGGGATAGGCTGTGAGCCGAATGTTGACTGGCGACCCGGTTGGATGTCAGTGCCACCTCGCCGATATGTTTCGGATGCACCTTCACCGCCTGTCGATGCTTGGGAGCGGGTGAGCCGCCTGTTCGACGCCATCAATGCAGGCGCATCTTAGCTAAAAAGCCAGATCAAAGAAGCGAGCTGGAGCTAGACTCCGGCTCGTTTTGCTTTGAAAGCCACGTTCCTTTGCTACCATCTTCCTTCGCCCATTCAGCGCGCGTGATCGCCTCAAGCCCCGTCTCATGCCTGGAGGACCTGGCCGCTGAAACCGCCATCTGAAACGGGTCCAAACAGGAATTTTCCCCGGCGCTGGCGCGCCTCCTCGCGCAGCAAAATTTCTGTTCTCCCCCGTGCTCCGCTTACGCTTCGCCCCGTCGGGTTCAGAAGGCAATTTCAGCGGCCTTTCGGTCCGGCGTCGACGGGGCATGAAGCTTCCCGAAGACACGCCAAAGAAACGAAAAGGAGACTTAAAATGGCAAACGCACTTGGATATGTCAGCGAAACGAAAGCCGGATTTGAAGGCATGCTCGCCATGATGAACCTGTCAGCCTCGATCCGCATTGCAAAGAATGAGGAAAAGACAACCGACGGACAGCCTGATTATCGCATCTTCGCAGGCGAAACGACCACAGAAATCGGCGGAGGGTGGCTCAGAAAAGCCAAAGCATCAGGCCGCGAATATGTTTCGCTCACCCTGGCTGACCCACAAATTGGACCTCGCCGGATTTATGCGAATCTCGCCCCGGTCAAAGGCAAGAAAGGGCGTCATGTGATCCTCTGGAACCCACGAGATTAAGCGAAGTACATCTATTCACCCGAGCCGCGCCGAGACTGTTCTCGGCGCGGTTTTTTATGAATTGTTTGGTTAAGCGCGCAGGGGAAAAACCTCTCCATCTCATTTTTCCGCTCCCGAACGGCCGCATATTCCCGCAAGCCTCTCCCATCGACACCAAGACGAAACAGGGAGATCGAACATGTCAGAAACCGCAAACCCAAGACTTGAAGCAGGTGATTGGCCCGAGCTTTTAACCGTTCAAGAAGCAGCGAAATTTTTACGCCTTACGCGGTCTACGCTCGATCATTATCGCTGCGAAGGACGTGGTCCCATTTACCGCAAACACGGCGCGCGGGTCTTCTATCCCAAGCCTGAACTGATCCGTTGGTCTGAGCGAAATAGCTATGCATCAACGTCGCAGCGCATTCGCAAAGACTCATGAAGTGGCTTAGCATTGGTGTGGGCTTTGCGGCGATCGCGGCGCTCATCCTCGCACCATTCCTTGGACTTCAAAAGCACTTGATCTGGAACCGGACTGCCAGTGCGCCGATCGGTTTTTATTGGGTGAAAGACAGCCCTGTCGCTTATGACCGTTGGGCCGTCCTTTCACCCAAAAGCGATGCCAGCCATTGGGCAGAAACTCATGGATTCGTGGGCAAAGACTGGCCTTTATTGAAAGCGATCGCGGGGCTGCCAGGCGACAAAATATGCCGCGAAGATCAGGCTATTCTCATCAATGGTGAGGTCCGCGCTTTAGCCGTTAAGCAAGACCATATGAAGCGAGATTTACCGGTTTGGAGCGGTTGCCACATGCTCTCGGAAGATGAAATCTTCTTGCTGAACGCACACCCAAAATCGCTCGATGGACGCTATTTTGGGGTCACAAGAATTGAAGACGTGGACGGCATCGCCGTCCTCCTCTTTGAAGTCTCGTGGTGAAGCGGTGCAAGCGCATGCAAAGCGTTGCAAGGAAACTGGCGGGAGTTGATAGCGGACCCGGTAGGGCAAGATTAAAGCTCATGCACCATCCGGCGCATAAGACACTGTCTGCACATCGATTTTTTAGTGTTCTTTGCACGCCGTTGCGGTGCAGGTGCCGTTTGAAGCCTTTGTATTTTCTGGGTTCAGGCGTGGTGCAGGTCAAATGAGCGGGGACTTTGATTTTTCGCCTCGGCTTGGCAGGATCCGCGATCTTGGGCGTGGGAGCGGGCAGAGCGCTCGAAGCAATATTACGCGTGCTGCGGCCAGGTTAAACCGTCGTCCCAAAAAGCCTGGCTTTACCGGTGCGCGAATGGGTCGGGGGAGCGCGGTGAAATTTGTCTCCTCATCACTGCCGCGCTTTCGAACGCGTCGGGTAGTCGTCAAAGTGCATATCGCGCGGGCCCGCGGGAAGAGCAGAGCAGGGGCATTTCGAGCACATCTTAGCTATCTTCAACGAGATGGAGTCGATCGAGACGGTGCTGGTGGGGATCTTTACACGCGAGAAAGCGGAGATGTTGATCAAAGACGGTTCCTCAAGAACAGCCAGTCCGACCGACATCAATTCAGGATCATCGTGTCGCCGGAGGACGGGCATGCGTTTGAGGATCTCAAATCCAATACGAGAACACTGATGACGCAAATGGAAAACGACCTGGGCCAAAAGCTCGATTGGGTCGCCGTTGACCATCACAATACCGGTCACCCGCATACGCATATCGTGATCCGAGGGCGTGACGGGCGCGGACGCGATCTTGTCATCGCAAGAAACTATCTGACCCAAGGTCTTCGTGAACGCGCAGAAGAACTGGCGACCCTCACACTTGGGCCTCGGCGCGATCTTGAGATTATTAGGGCGCAGCAATCAGAGGTCTCGCAAGATCGTTTTACGGGTCTTGATCGAAAGCTTGCCGAGCTGGAGCGCGATCATCGAATTGTTGTCGCACCGGCCTCCGGAGCCCAGAAGCGTTTTCGTAGCAATCTTCACTTGCGTCGCCTGGCGCACCTTCGAGCGCTACATCTCGCTGAACCCGTTGGTCCGCAGCAATGGCAGATGAAACGGGGTTGGGATGAAACATTAAAGACGATGGGCCGCCGCGGAGATGTGATCCGATCTCTCGCTGCCGAACACCGCACTCAAATCGAACAGAAGACCCTCAAGTTCTGGGGTGATAGATCCGGTGATGAGCCGGCTCTTCTCGGAGAGGTTTTAGCATCGGGTCCTGATGACGAATTGCGCGATCGGCGGTTCATTATTGTCCGCGATTTTGAAGGGACCACTTGGCATGTCCCTGGTGGTGAAGATCTTGCGCTCCAGGAAGGCGCTATCATCGCGGTTCAGGATCACGCGGGCGTACCGCGACCCGCAGACCGAACCATCGACAAAATCGCCGAAAGAAGTGGTGGGTATTATTCGGATGACCTTCACGCTGCATATGATCCCTCATCCACGGCCGCTTACCGCGAAGCCCATAAGCGAAGACTTGAGGCGCTGCGCCGCGCAGGCCTCGTAGAGCGCCAACGGGATGGCACCTGGGATATCCCAGATGATTATTTGAAGCGGGTCGCTGCTTTCGAACGCACTCTTGGTGTGCCGAAAATAGTCGTAAAATCCTGGCTCAGCATTGCCGATCAGATTGAGTCTCACGGGCCTGTCTGGTTGGATCGCCTTAGCGCTGATGAGACCCCTATGCTCGGGGGTGCGATTGAAAAACGACACCGCGTTCTGAAAGCTCGCGGATCACTGGATCAGAAAGCCATGGCGCAAGCCGAGTTGCATGAGGCCGCAAAAGCGCATGCCGTGAAGACTGGAGAGATTTATCATCCACTTTCCACCGGTGATCAGTTCCGGGGTCGCTACCAGGGTCATTTGGACCTCGGGCAGGGGAGAGTAGCCCTGCTCAGCAACGGCAAGGTATTCTCGCTGGTCCCATGGCGGCGTGACCTGACTCATTTGCGGGGACGAGATTTGTCTATTGAGCGCACACGCTCTGGGATCAGCTTCTCAATCACTCGCGCCCGAACGCGTGGACTGAGCCGATGATCGGATTTGCAGGCGTTTGCTTGCGCTCCAACTAGGCGCCGCATGTTCATATCAGCAGATTACATCGCATGATTGAATTGTCTGCGAGCCCTCGATGACCCCTGCAAAAATCTTGATCGGTCAGATCATCATCGTCTTCGCGATCATTATCGGGACGCTTTGGGGCGCAACTCAATGGACCGCTCATCAACTCGATTATCAACCTGCGCTGGGCGCGCCATGGTTCGTCGCTCTAGAGACGCCGATCTACAAGCCCTGGCGCCTATTCCAATGGTGGTATGCTTACGAGGCCTACGCTCCAGAGATCTTCACGAAAGCGGGCGTGATCGCAGCGAGCGGCGGACTGCTCGGCATTGTCGCCGCAGTCATTGGATCTGTCTGGCGCAGCCGATATGAGCGCAATGTCACGACTTATGGATCCGCGCGTTGGGCTGAGGAGAGCGATATTCGCAAAGCCGGTCTTTTGAAGAATGACGGCGTCTTCCTTGGGGCATGGGAGGGAAAGTATCTGCGTCATTCCGGCCCTGAACATGTTCTCACTTTTGCGCCAACACGTTCGGGTAAAGGCGTCGGACTCGTCATCCCGACTTTGCTTTCCTGGACTGGGAGCACGATCATTCACGATATCAAAGGAGAGAACTGGGACCTGACATCTGGATGGCGATCTAACTTCTCGCGCTGTATCCGGTTTGACCCCACCGATCCGGCCTCGCTGCGGTACAATCCACTCTCAGAGGTCCGCCTCGATTTGAATGTTGTTCGCGATGTCCAGAACATTGCGGATATTTTGGTCGATCCGGAAGGCAGCCTTGAACGGAGCAGTCACTGGGAGAAAACGGCGCATGCTCTACTCGTCGGTGCGATCCTGCATGTGCTCTTTGTCGAGAACGACAAAACCCTCGCTGGCTGCGCGAGGTTTTTATCCGATCCCTCTCGGACGTTTGAGAAGACGCTCGGCGTCATGCTCAAAACCGAGCACGACCAACATGAAGTCAACGATACGATTGCGCAGGTTGCGCGCGAGCTGTTGAACAAATCAGAGAATGAGCGTTCAGGCGTGCTCTCTACCGCGATGAGCTTTTTAACGCTGTACCGCGATCCGATCATCGCTTCCGTAACTGGCGGGAGCGATTGGCGGGTTGAAGATCTAGTTGATGCCGCCCAGCCGACCTCACTCTATTTCGTCATACCTCCGTCCGACATCTCGCGAACAAAGCCCCTTATTCGGCTGATTTTAAATCAGGTTCTGAAGCGGCTGACCGAGCGTTTGGCTGGTCCCGGGAGACGTCAATTGCTTTTGATGCTGGATGAGTTTCCAGCGCTCGGTCGGTTTCAGTTTTTCGAAGAGTCGCTTGGATATATGGCGGGCTTCGGAATCCGCGCCTTCTTGATTGCCCAGTCGCTCAATCAGATCGAAAAGGCTTACGGTCCGAGCAATTCTATCCTCGACAATTGTCACGTCCGCGTCGCGTTTGCGACCAATGATGAGCGCACAGCCAAGCGCGTTTCAGAAGCGCTCGGAACCAAAACTGAGCTCAGATCGCAAAAGAACTATGCCGGTCATCGGCTAGCGCCATGGTTATCTCACATGATGGTCTCGCGGCAGGAAACCAGTCGCCCGCTCGTGACGCAAGGCGAGGTTATGCAGCTCGCCGCTCACGAAGAGATTGTGATGGTTGCGGGATGTCCGCCGGTTCGAGGCAGGAAGCTTAGATACTTCACGGATCGAAATTTTGTTTCGCGCGTGTTGGATCCGCCAAAGCTTGGAGATGCCCCCAAACTTGCTTTTGCTGCGACTAGATCTTCGCTGAACTCGTCTGGCGCAACGACGTCCCCAACCAGACAGTTGGAGATGGAGCTTCCAGAACCATTGGAAAGCGCAGAGATTGAGCGCTCATGCCAGTCAGAGCCGAGCGCTGAATTCGAAAGCAAACACGACGACCAGCCCGCGAAACGGGCGAAACTCGCGGCTTTAGATCGAAGCGACGATAGTGATTACTTCCCAATGGACTGAGCATGGCAAAACCACGGATCAACATACATATTCCAACCGACCTACACGCGTTGCTCTACGAGGAGGCGCGCCGCCCTGGTGTGACCAAAACGGCCATCATTGAAGCAGCACTGCGCGCGTACTTTTGCCCTGACTCAAAGCTGGGATTGGAAGAACGTTTACTTGATCGGCTGGATAAGTTCGACATTCGCCAGGGTGCAATGGAGCGAGATATCGCAGTGTGTCTCGAGACAATTTGTCATTACGTTCTTTATTGGCTCACGCGTATGGAGCCGATTCCAGATGGCGAACGAGATGCAGCGCAGTCCCTTGGAAAAAAGCGTTTTGATCATTTCCTCGGACAAGTGGCTCGAAACTTGTCCGCCGGCGGCACTCTCGAAAAATCAAACGCTTCATTGATCCGCAATACTAACGGTACCTCTTCTCTGGAGGGTTACCCGAGTGAATGAGATACCTGAACTATCTGAATTCCACGAACGTATCGCAGAGGCGCAGGGCCTGAATTTGTATGGAAAGTACAGCGAGCGAGAAGCAGCGGAAGTCCTCAATCTTTCAATCGTGTCGTTGAGACGATTGCGTAATAGCGGCGATATCGAATTTGTTCGAGTTTCCCCCAGAAAGATTTGCTTTTTCGGGTTCCAGTTGATTCAATGTTTGGTGAATTCAATGGAGAGCGAACCATGCCGAGATACAACTCAGAGAAGCCATTTCAGATCGGAGAATTCTGGTTATCGAAGCGGCCTAAGAGTGAAGCGTGGTACAGAACCTGGTTTGACAACGAAGCTAGACAAACACGCCGCATTAGCCTCGGCACATCGGATTTTGACGAAGCCAAGCAAGCACTAACCGACTGGTTTGTGCTTTTTCATACGAAAACTGAAGAGGCACCTGAAGAATCGACGCTCGCCGAACTTTTCGCCCGATACTATGAACAATACGGATCCAAGCTGCGCAGCCACGACAACGTTCAGCGCTATTTGCGATATTGGCTAGATTTTCACAAAACAGCAACGGTCAAAGAGGCGTGCACCCCGGCACGCCAGCAAGCGTATCGAGAATATCTACAGAATGAAATGAAGCTTTCTAAGAATTCTATCCGGCAGATTCTAACGGTCGGAAAGGCGGCGCTGAATTGGGCGTGGAAAAGAGGTGAGCTCGCGTCAGTCCCTTACATAGAACTCGTCAAAGTTCCCACGCCGCCGCCAAAAGGGCGTCCGTTAGAGGTCGAGGAAGTAGCGGATCTGATCGATAACGCCGAGTATCATCTGAAAGCGTTCATCGTGATGATGATCTCCGGGACGTCTCGGAATAGAGCGATCCTGGATCTAAAGTTCGAGCAGGTCGATTTTCGCAATGATCTAATCGATCTCAATCCAAAAGGGCGAGAGCAAACTCTGAAGTTTCGTCCTCAGGTGAAAATCCCGCAGACCGTTAAGCCGTGGCTTCTTAAGCAGAAGGAGTTGAGTCAATCAGGCCACGTCATCGAGTTCAAAGGGGTGCCTGTAAAGAGTATACGTACCGCTTGGCGTACAGTTCGGAAATCAACAAAGTTGGATGCCGCCGTCCAACCTTATGGGCTACGTCATACCATGGCCCGGTGGTTGCGAAAGAGCAGCGTCCCCGCGTGGGAGGTTGCCGCGCAGCTCGGTCATAAATCTCCCGATGTGAGCACAACAGAGATCTACGCGCCCTTCGATCCGTCTTACCTGTTCAAGTCTACCGCAGCGATTGATGCGTTCCTCTCAGAGGTTGCGTTACAATTGCGTTACACCTCGATCTCTGATCTTATGTTGGACGAGATAAAAAACATTGAAAATCAGGGGGATAAATGGTGGTTCGGGGGAGACTTGAACTCCCGACCTCACGATTATGAGTCGTGCGCTCTAACCAGCTGAGCTACCGAACCATCAGAAGCGCGCTGCATACACTGGGCATTGGCCGTTCGCAACCACTCTTATGCGCCAAAATCAGCGTGGCCAATCATCGCTTAGCTGGGCCGAGACGAAATGCTGTTCGAGTTCCGGGCTGGCGAAGAAGAAGGTCGCTTCGGTGATCACGGCGGTGTAGTTCTGGCGGATCGTCCGGAACGCCGCCTTGGCTTCGAAATTCAGGCGAAATTGCGAGACATAGGAAAGGCCCCATTCCGGTTCGGCTTCGAGCAGATAGCTTTGCTCGAACCGGGTCAGGCGGCCGCCTTTCGGGCCGCGCACAGGGCGGGGCAGGGTGTAATCAATGCGCATGAACCGGCCATTCAGCGGCTCCATCCAGGCCTCGGCCTGAAGGCGCTGCGTCGCCCAGATATCGAGCGCATTGTCATTTGCGGATGGGGCATGGTGGAATTTCAGGCGCCAGGCCGGGCCCATATCGTCGACATAGACGGTTTCGCCGAAACTGGCGCGCAGATCGTCCGGAAACAGGCGGCCATCTGGCGCGGCTTCTGCGCCCCAGGCAGCGGCGGCCTGGTCGAGGTCCGCATCCTCGCCCCGCGCGATGATCAGGCGCCAGCGCCGTCCGTCCGGCTCGCGCGGATCGAAACTGAATGTGCGGCTCGCCTTGGCGCTGCTCATCTCGACCGTGAACGCCGCGCGCAGGCTTTCCGGCGCTTCGGTGGCGCGCAGGGCCTCGTCCATCGGGCCGGTGCCGACGATCAGAGGAAAGGCGAGGCTGAGGACGAAACTCATGCAAGCTGTCTCGGTTTTAATTACGTCTGGTTTAAGGCAGACAAGATTAACTTTGAGAGCTTGCCGATTTCAGGTTTATGCGGCGTGAACGGCGGGTGATTCCCACTCAGGAATCGGAACCGATTTTTCTTTACACGCGGCGCGACCTTGTGAGACGGGGTGAGGATGACGACGATTCTGACGCCCCCGTTTGATATCTCCATCCTGCCGCCGACGCTGGCAGCGATCGCGCCGCAAGTCTGGATCGGCCTGGTCCTGATCTGTATCGTTCTGGCCGCGTATCTGGCGGGTTATGTGTTCAAACGACTGGTGCGGGCGTTCGGGCGACGCACCTATCAGGACCCGGACCTGTTTCTCGGATCGAGTTGGGACCTCGCCGCGCCGCTCACACAATTGCTGGTCTTCCTGGCTGTCTTTACCGGCGGCGCCGAACTGGTGGGGTTCGATTTCGGGCACACATTGGTGAATTTCTGGCCGAAAGCGCTGGCAGGATTGGTGATTATCGGTGGGGCTGTGCTGCTCGCCACCTGGCTCAACCGGTCGCTTCGATCCTATGGTGAGCGGGCCAATGCGCGGCACAAGGTTGATGACACGCTGATCAGCTTTACCTCGGCGATTGTGCGCTACCTTATCCTCGGCATCGCGATCTTGATGGCGATGACACAATTTGGCTTCGCACCCGGCTCGTTGATCGCCATTGTCGGTGCGGCAGGGCTGGCCATCGCGCTGGCACTGCAGGACACTTTGAAAGCGGTCGCTGCCGGTTTCATGCTGGCGGCGTTCAGACCGTTCAGGATTGGCGATTGGGTTGAGATTGGCGAGCGCGAGGGGGAAGTGCTGGACATCACGCCGTTTAACACGGCGATCCGCCAGGTGGATAATAAGGTCGTGCTGCTGACCAATGACAGGGTCTGGGGGGATGCAATTGTCAATCATAACCGACTGTCACGCCGTCGTCTGAATCTGTTTTTCGGCGTCCATTACGATACCGACCTGGATCACGCGCTGGGCGTGCTGGCGGGCATCGCAGACGCGCATGATCGTGTTCTGCAAAAATCAGACATTTGGGTCGGTGTGCACGAACTCGGCGACTGGGCGATCACATTGAGATTGCGCGCCTGGGTTCCTGGGCGCGAATTCATTCAGGTGCGCGCGGATATCACCAAAGCCGTCAAACAAGGCTTTGATGCCGAAGGCATCGAGATTCCTTACCCTCACCAGGTCGAATTGGTGAAGGAAGGGATTGGTCTGAAGCGCGTGCCGGAATCCGACGACGAGTCCTAGGCGGTCGGCAGCTTATAGTCCTTAAAGATCTCGCGCAGTTTAAGCTTGTTGATCTTGCCGGTGGCGCCGAGCGGAATCTCGTCAATGAAGGCGACATCGTCCGGCGTCCACCATTTGGCGATCTTGCCTTCCAGCTGGGCCAGCATTTCTTCCTTGGTCGGCTCTTCGCCAGGCGCGGCCTGAACGATCAGCAGCGGGCGCTCGTCCCATTTCGGATGGTAGATGCCGATCGCAGCCGCGTTCGCGACCTTGGCGTGGCCGACGGCGATATTCTCGATATCGATCGAGCTGATCCACTCGCCGCCGGACTTGATGACATCCTTGGCGCGGTCGGTGATCTGCATGGTGCCATACTGGTCCATATTGGCGACATCGCCGGTGTCGAAGAAACCGTCTTCGTCGAGCACGTCGCCGCCATCGCCCTTGAAATAGCCGCCGGCGATGGCCGGGCCGCGAACGACTAGGCGACCCGACGTCTCTCCGTCCCAGGGCAGGTCATTGTTTTCGTCATCGACAATCTTGAGCTCGACGCCGAACGGTGGGCGACCCTGCTTGAGCTTTTGCGCCATGCGAATGTCGATATCGGCGTCCATCAAGTGCGGCGGAAGCGAGCCGAGCGTCCCGAGCGGGCTCGTCTCGGTCATGCCCCAGGCGTGGATCACGTCGACTTCATACTCGGTCTCGAAGGCGCGCAGGATGGCTTCTGGAATGGCCGAGCCACCGATCAACACCTTGTTCAGGTGCGGCAGTTTCAGGTCATTCTCGCGCAGATAGGTCAGCAGGCCGAGCCAGACAGTCGGCACCGCAGCCGTGATCGTGACTTTCTCCGTGTCGAGCAGCTCATAAATGCTGGCGCCGTCCATTTGCGCGCCCGGCATGACCATATTGGCGCCAGTGGCCGGACAGCCAAAGGCGAGACCCCAGGCATTGGCGTGGAACATCGGGACAACCGGCAGGACGACATCATTGGCGCCCATCCCCATCGCGTCTTTCGACATGGTGATCAGCGTGTGCAGCACGTTGGACCTGTGCGAATAGAGCACGCCTTTCGGGTTTCCGGTCGTGCCGGATGTGTAACAAAGCCCGCAGGCCGTTTCTTCCGGGAAGTCGCCCCAGCTGGCATTCAGCGACTTGCCGGCAATCCAGTCATCAAAGGCCACGGCGCCCAGTGAATTGTCCGGCATGTCATCGGCGTCCGCGAAGATGACAAAGGTCTTGATCGTCTCGAACTTGTCTTTCACCGCCTCGATAATGGGCAGGAAGGTAATGTCGAAGATCAGGACCTTGTCCTCGGCATGATTGGCAATCCAGGCGATCTGGTCCGGGTGCAGGCGCGGATTGATCGTGTGCAGCACCGCGCCAATGCCCATCGTGCCATACCAGGCCGCCATGTGCCGCGCCGAGTTCCAGCCGAGGGTCGCAACCCGGTCGCCAAGGCCAATGCCGCCTTCGATCAGCGCGCCAGAGACCTGTTTCGAGAGGTCATGCAGCTCGGAATAGGAGGTGCGGACAATATTGCCGCCGACGCGGCGGGTGATGATTTCGCGGGTCGGATTGATACGCTTGGCGTGCTCCAGAATCTTGTTCGTGGTCAACTGCCAGTCTTGCATGATGCCTTGCATCGGGGATCCTCCAGATATCTGTGTTCTTTTCACCTCTTTCGAGGTCTGAGGATTGTTGTAGGTTGGCGAGCCCAGATCGGCAAGAATCGAAAGCGGAATCCCATGCGACCTATCCTCCCAATGCTCGTTTTAGCAGCAGGCCTGACCCTGACCGCGTGCCAGCCGGATGCGGGAGAGTTTGATCCCCCGGTGAGCGGCGATGCGAACCTGGTGGAGCAAGTAGATTCTAATGATGCGATTGGCTCCGAAGCGGATCGTGTTCTCTCGGTTGGCCCGCTCCCCGCCTTCTTCGATTGTGTCCGCGACAGCGGCGGCATGTTGATCGCGTCGCATCGCGGCGGACCGGCGCCCGGCTATCCGGAAAATGCGATCGAATCCATGCAATACGGGCTCGATCAGGGCATTCTCGTGCACGAAATCGATGTCGCAGAGAGCCGGGATGGTGTCCTGTTCCTGATGCACGACCGCACACTCGGGCGCACCACGACCGGTGATGGCTATGTCGCTGACATGGATTGGGAGACGATCCAAAGCCTCAACCTGAAAGACAATGAGGGCGCGATCACCGCCTTCACCGCGCCGAAGCTCAGCGATGTCCTGCTCTGGGCGAAACGGACCGGGGCAATTGTCGAACTCGACAAGAAAGAGACGACCAGTTTCCGCAACATCATTTCGCACGTGCGCGCCGCGGGGGCGGAGCAGAACACGATCCTGATCACCTATAATGATGACCAGGCCAAAGAAGTGGCGCGCCTGGCGCCGGACCTGATGATGACGGCCGGCGTCAATAGCCGCGACCATCAGCAGGACCTGGTGGCCGCCGGCGTGAACTTTGACCATGTCATCGCCTGGATGGGGATCAGCAATCCCAATCCGCGCGCGTTCGAGGCGGTCGGTCGTCGCGGTGTCGAGACGGCATTCGGAACCCTCGGCCGCGCTGGTGAGCGCCTGGATGACCAATATTGGGCCGATGGCGATGGCAGCGAGTTTCAGGCCCTGGCAGATGGTGGCCTGACCATGCTGGCCACCGATACGCCGTACCGTGTTGCAGCGGCGCTTGAGGTCGACGATCTCGCTCTGTCCGCCTGCGCCGAGCGCTAAAGCACGAAGCGCGCCCGTTCATTCGAGCTGATAAACTCGACCATTTCATCGTAGGACGCGCGCTCCAGCAGGGAAATTGCGGTCATGCGCTTGGCCTGGGTCTTGGCCGCATCGAGGGCCTGATCAGCATGGTTGATCGCTGTCGCATAGAATTGCATGCGCCGGGTCTCGCGCTGCGGTCGCAGGCCTTCCAGCATCGCGCGGACGCCGACGGCCAGGATCGCAAATGCAATCGCCAGCGCGCTCAGCACCGATGTGCTGTCTTCAAACGGGCCCCAGACCGTACCGCCGAGGGCGATGAAATTGGCGATGAAGGCAAAGACCACGAGCAGGTAGCTCAAATTGCCGAGAATGTGCAGCTGCTTGGACGGCGATGACCAGAACTTGCCTTCCGATGACAGGACATAATTGGTGTACTGAATCTGCCCGCGCATCCGCGTTTCCTTATAAGCGCGGTGGACTTCGTCCAGATGTGCCTGATGCGCCTTGTCCGGCTTCATCGCCGCCTTTCTGGCCCAGGCCTCATCGATCCAGAACGCGGATTCAGATTTCGGATCGGCAATGCTCTGGCCTGAATGCGCCGCGGCGGAGGTTTGCGTATACTTGGTGTATTCGCTGGAAATCTGATCGACAAACCTCCGCTTGAAACGCTGGAAACTGAGATCCCGCTCGTCCAGCCAGGCGGCTTTTGCGTCAGGAGAATCTGCAACAGCCGCGATTTCAACCGCGTGCGCCGCAAAATACTGCGCGTGCCATTGGCGCAGGCGTTCATTGATCAGCCGCTTCATCAGCCAGTCGCGTTTCACCTTGCCGAAGCCGAGCCCGATATTGCCGAAGACGAGCGCAAGAATGCCGAAACAGGCGCCGGCAATGGCGAGATAGTGCAATATCGGGGCATGATCTCGCTCGGCAGGCCAGATGTCTCTGACGATCACGTCGAAAGGGAAGGCGAGCAGGGAGAGTGTTGCGAAGACGAGGGCGGCGCAGCCGATCCATCGCGAGCGACGCTTGGCTTGCACAGCCAGCCGGTCGACGCGCATAAATTCTTCCCTCAGTTCAGGATGGTCGAGCGCGAAGAAGACGTTTGGATAGCTCCGCTCCGCCAGTGCGCGATCTTCTTCTGACAATAGAAGTTCGTCATTGAAGCGAAATGTCATGCGCCCGTCCCTGGCCAGTCTGCCTGGGGGCAAGAAACACGTTCGCTTCGCAACTGGCAAGAAGGTTTCGCCCTTGCAGGCTGAAATGAAACGACTTTTCAGAACGCCCAAAAAGCAGGCAAGCGCCAAGTTCCTCTTTGGATTGCTCCGATTTTATGCGATGGCTGGGAACAAGGTCGCATTAACTAAAAAACATAAGAGAGACCGGGGGACATGGCGCATATTTTCTTATCCTATAGCAGGGCGGACCGACCGACTGCGCAAATCATAGCCGAAGCGCTGGAGGCCGAGGGCTTTTCCGTCTGGTGGGACAAGGTGCTCAGAGCCGGACAGACCTATGATGAAGTCACCGAAAACATGTTGCGGGATTCCGCTGTCGTCGTCGTCTTGTGGTCGCAGACATCAGTGAAATCCAAATGGGTGCGCGCCGAGGCAACGCTCGGACAGCGCAGCTGCGAGATGGTCCCGGCGATGATAGAGGATGCCGATCGTCCGATCATGTTCGAACTGACGCAGACGGCTGATCTCATCGGCTGGGCTGGCGATCGCAATGAGGCCCGCTGGGCCGACTTCGTCGCCGACATCAAACGCTCTCTCGAAAAGCACGACGCCGCAGCTGCGGCGCCAGAGGCCCCCGCCACCAGCGCAGCGCCTGCCGCGCAAGGCGACGCGACGATCGAGACGGTGTTCTGGACATCGATCAAGGATGGTGACGACCCAGCTGATTTCGAGGCCTATCTAAAGCGCTATCCGGACGGTCATTATGCGGCCCTCGCCAGAAACCGCCTCGCAGCGCTGGGCGCGCCCGCCGCCGCCGCTGGTGCTGCACCTGAGCCCGCGCCAAAGCCGGCCGCGGCTGCGCCAGCGCCCGATCCGGCGCCGATAGCGCCGCCTGTTACGGATACGCCGGAAAAGAAAAAGTCCTCCAATCCGCTGCCAATGCTGATCGGTGCTGTCGCCGTGCTCGGCGTCGGCGGCTGGTTTGGGATGCAAGCGCTCAACCCTTCGGATCCTGATACTGAAACCGAGGCAGAGACCGAAGCTTCGACGCCGCCTCCGCCGAGCTGTGATGTCTGTCCAGACATGGTCGAATTGGAGGGTGGGACGTTCACCATGGGCTCGCCCTCGTCTGAAGCCAACCGGTCCGGCAATGAAGGGCCACAGCACGAGGTCACACTGCGACCGTTTGCGATCAGCGCCACCGAAATCACCCGCGCCCAATGGCAGCTCTGCGTCGATGCTGGCGGGTGTAGCGGTACGCAGGGCGGGGAAAGCAGCGCGCCCGTGACCCGCGTGAGCTATGATGACGCCACCGCATATGCAGACTGGCTGTCCGGGCAGGGCGACCGGAGATATCGCCTGCCAAGCGAAGCTCAATGGGAGTTTGTCGCGCGCGGCGGGACCGATACGCCTTATTGGTGGGGATCGGGCTTTCCTGGCCCAGGCGTCGCCGCCGGGTCCATGGCCGATACAGCTGATCTGCCCGTCAATCCGTACGGGGTTTCAGGCATGTTGGGCAATGTCCGCGAGTGGGTCGCTGACTGCTATGTCAACAATTACTCGGATGCGCCTGCCAATGGCAGCGTTGTGCGGAGCGCTGGATGCGACCGCTTCGTTGTGCGCGGCGGATCCTGGCGCCTAGGCGCCGCAGAGCATCGCGCTGCTAATCGCGCACGGTTCAGCCGCTCGATCCGGGATCGCTCCGTTGGCTTCCGGGTCGTCGCGGAATCCGCCGCAGACTAGTTGGTCACGACCTCGATCACAACGCGTCGGTTGAGTTGCTCGGCCACGCCATCTTCGGTGAGCACGGCGAGTTCGTCCTCGCCATACCCAACCGTCGTGATCAGGCGCCCATCGAGCCCATTGTTGACGAACCAGTCGCGCACAAAATTGGCAAAGCGAATGGTTTGAATACGGCTTTCCGCGTTTGGCCCGGCAGTGTCATTATAGGCGCTGATGGTCATCGATAGGATGGTTTCATCGCTCTCCAAAACCTCCCGCAGCACGGCGTCGTATGGGGTGAGGTCGGGCGAGTCATAATCGGAGACATAGAACCGCGTCACGATTGGTTGCGATTGCGGTTCTGCCATCGGCTCTATGTCGGGCTCGGCCGCGGCAGGTGGCGGTGGCGGCGGGGCAAGGCTGCGATCGCGGCGCGGCGGCGCCTCGTCGGTGACGTCAACGGCACGGCCGCCGGCCGGGAAGGCGGATCGGTGCAATGTGCAGGCTTCGGTGTCGGGCGCGATCGACGCGTTAACGCGGTAATATTGATCGCCGTCCGGCAGGCCGCCATAGCGGGCGATTTCCAGGGCGCGTTCTTGTGGCCCGGTCTCGCCAATGGTGCACATCATATCCCACAGAATGGTCGGGTTGTCGGAATAGTAATTGTGGCCGACGCCGAAGAGCTGCGTGGTCACAGCGGTCGCATCGATCGTCTGATAATTCTGAGCGTCACGAATATACGGCTTGTCGGTGTCGGTATCGCCCAGCCGTTTCGCCTGGTTGAGAATGTTCGAGGCCAGCAGGGCGCGATCTGTGTCCGATGTGTAGATGGTGACATTGGCGTCGAGATTGTCGAACACACCGTTTGCAGCAGCGAAGACTTCACGTTCCACATCGGCGGCGACCAGCAGGATACGAAACTCCAGATCGTCGCGATCATGGCGGATCAGATAGTCCCGAGCGTAGTCTTCTAGCGCCTTGGTCAGGACGCGATTGCCCATGGAATGCGCGATGATATTGATGCGATCGACATCGAGGTCTTCGGTGATCAGATCGAGAAATTCCTCAAGATAAGGCGCGGAGGCGAGCGAGCGATCACGATCACCGCGATAATCGTCGATGGAGACCTCGCCAACCGACGGCCAGCTATAGAGGACCGGCACGCCAACATCGTAGATATCATTGCGCGACAAGTCGTTCGACAGCTGAGCCGCGCGCACCAGGGCTTCGTCGAACTTCACATTGAAGCCGTGCACGAACAGCAGGACCGCATTGGAGCCTTCATAATAGATGGCGTCCTGAAGTGTGGCGGTGAACTGCTGGCGGCCACTCGTCGTGATCCGCGTCAGGAAGACATATTCGGCGAGTTTGTTGGCATCGCTTGGCGCCTGGCCTTGCACATGCGGTGTCTCTCCGCGTTCGCGCGAGCCGCCATCGTCGACAAGTTTCGGGAGCCAGACATCGGCGCGGCCGAGCCGGAGCGCTTCGCCATTTTCGCCTGTGCCTTCGAAGACATCCGCCGACTCCGACGCCAGGGTGGCATCGCCGGTCTCGAGTTTGCGATTGGTACCGTACCAGACGCGGACACAGTCGACCTTTCGATTGAGGTCGCCTTGCGCGATCAGCTGATCGCAGTCTGTGCCGAAATCCGGATGCCGAATGACGAGAGGCCGATTGAGCCACCACCAGGCGGCCGCACCGCCAACGCCAACAATCACCACGATGCCGAGAAACCACTTAAGCACACGTCACCTCCCGATACTCCACCGAGCTCTTGTACATCAGATTTGCCGGGCAGAACAAGTTGAAGGCCGCCGCGAATGCGACGCGCTTTCGCAATCGCTCGAAATGCGCCTATATCGCTTCGACCCCGCAACATTCAGAGCACGTCACATGTCCGATTTCCTGCTTCTCGCTTTCATCCTGTTATGCGCCGGGATTATCGCCGTCCCGATCGCGACGCGCCTGAAGCTGGGCTCGGTACTCGGCTACCTGATTGCCGGCATCTGTATCAGTCCGCTGCTCGGCCTGTTGCAGGTCGATGTCATCGCGATCCAGCATTTTGCCGAGTTTGGTGTCGTCATGATGCTTTTCCTGGTCGGGCTTGAGCTCGAGCCGAAGCTGCTTTGGCAGATGCGCAATCGCCTGATGGGACTGGGCGGCGGGCAGGTTTTGTTGACCATGATCCTGGTCATGTCAGTGGCCATGGCGTTCGGGCAGCCGTGGAATATTGCGCTGGTGATTGGCATGATCCTGGCGCTGTCCTCGACCGCGATTGTTCTGCAAACCCTGAACGAAAAGGGTCTGATGAAGAGCGACGGGGGCCAGGCCGGCTTCTCGGTCCTGTTGTTCCAGGACATTGCGGTGATCCCGATGCTGGCTCTGCTGCCGCTGCTGGCTTTTCCGGAAGTGGCGCAACTGACCGCCGGTTCCGAGGGCGGCGAGCATGCCAGCCTGAGCATCGTAGACGGTCTGAATGGCTGGCAGACCATGTTGGTCACAGTCGGCGCGGTCGCGGTTGTGATCCTGGGCGGAAACTATCTGACGCGCCCGGTGTTCCGTTTTGTCGCCAGCGCCAATCTGCGCGAATTGTTCACGGCCACTGCGCTGGTCATGGTTATCGGCATAGCGCTGTTAATGACGGTGGTGGGCCTGTCCCCAGCGCTCGGGACCTTCCTGGCCGGGGTTGTCCTGGCCAACTCGGAATACCGCCACGAGCTGGAATCCGACATTGATCCGTTCCGTGGACTGCTGCTCGGCCTGTTTTTCATTACCGTCGGAGCGAGCATCGATTTCGGCCTGCTGTCGCAATCCTTCGGCATCGTCATCAGCATGACCATGGGGCTGATCCTGCTGAAAGCGCTCGTCCTGTTCCTCCTGGGCACGATCTTCAAGATTCGCGGGGCGCAGCGCTGGCTGTTCACGCTGGCCCTGGCGCAGGCCGGGGAGTTCGGCTTTGTCCTGCTCTCTTTCACCACAGCGAACGGCATCCTACCGGACCCGATAGCCGATCAGTTGCTGCTGGTGGTTGCCCTCTCCATGCTGATCACGCCGCTTCTGTTCATCCTCTATGACCAGATTGTTGCTGGCATCTATTCGCGCGGGCAGGAGCCGGAAGCCGATGAAATCACCGAGGATAATGGCATCATCATTGCCGGTCGGGGACGGATCGGCGGCATAGTCGATCGCATGTTGCGCACCGCAGGCTACACCTCGACCGTGATCGATTACAGCTCCAAACAGCTCGACATGTTGCGTATGTTTGGCGTCAGCCACGCCTATTTCGGCGATGCGACACGGCCTGATCTGTTGCACGCGGCCGGGATCGACAAGGCCAGGCTGTTAATCGTCACGATTGATGACAAGGAACAGATTACCGAACTCGTCTCCTATGCGGCGCGCAATTATCCGAACCTGCACATCATCGCGCGCGCCGTGGATCGTCATCACGTGTATGAGCTCTGGGCGCATGGCTGCCGCGATATTATCCGGGAAACCTATGACAGTTCCTTGCGCATCGGGCGCTCGGCCTTTGAGGCCATGGGAGTCCCTCGCGAGGCCGCTGACGAGATGAAAATGGCCTTCCACGAGATGGACCAGCAATCCATGATCGAAGTGGCTGATGTCTACGATATCGAGATCCCGGCGCACGAAAACGAAGCCTATATCACCCGCGTCCGCGAGCGGGCGGAGGCCTGGGAAGCCGAGCTGCATGACCGGATGATGGAGATCATGGAAGACGAACCGGAAAAGGCCTGACCTGGCGTTTTCGCCGGAAACGCTTGACCTTTGCTGGAAATCTCGCGTAAGGGAGCGCCTCGGTTGAGGCGCCTGCCGCTCGCTGGACTCACGTCCCTGGTGAAGACCTCCCGGTTTATCCGGCCTATCGCAGACCATTTCACACCCGGTCTGGCGGCAATGCGAGCCCCGCCCTTTGCAGGACCAAATGGATTTGTGAAAGGATTCTGTGATGACACATCACATCTATACGCGTGTGCAGGCGAAAGCCCGGGCGCGCGAGTTGAAAGCCAGAAGCGAAACGGGCCTGACCTATGCGTCGGCGCTGGAACAGGTCGCCCACGAGATGGGGTTTCGCGACTGGAACACCGCCGCGGCGCGGCTGTCGAATGAACCTGAAGCGTGTTGGCAGATCGGCGAACGCGTCAGCGGGGCCTACCTGAAGCGCCCGTTCCATGGACGCGTGCACGCGGTGCGCGAACTGCATGATGGCGCCGGCTATGAACTGACGCTGCACCTTGATGAGCCGGTGGACGTGGTTGACTGGGAGAGTTTCTCAGCGCTTCGACAGCGTGTGACGTCTTATGTTTCACCCGAGGGCGTGTCCTGGCTCAAGACCAGTGACGGCGTTCCGCACCTGACCGTGGCACGGGAGAATGCGTTCGCGGTTTAATGTACCAAATATAGTTCGCCCTCATCCTGAACGTGTCGAAGGACGAGGGCGAGCTTGAACACTCAAGAGAAAATCAGACCTTTTCAGGCTTGCCTTTTCCAGGGGTCTTTGGCTTGCGCTTGGCTGGCTTGTCTTCGACATATTTGAAGGTCAGTTCGTCAGCCTTCTTGTCGTGGCCAATCTTGACCGTGCCGCCTTTAGACAGCTTCCCGAACAGAAGCTCTTCCGCCATCGGCTTCTTCACATATTCGGAGATGATCCGCGCCAATGGACGCGCCCCGAATTCTGAGTCGAAGCCGCGTTTTGCGAGCCAGTCGCGGGCTGGGTTAGAGAGTTCGATCGTGACATTGCGGTCAGCCAGCTGAACTTCCAGCTGCAGCACGAACTTCTCGACCACACGCTCGATAATCTCTGGCGTCAGACCGCCGAAGGTGATGACCGCGTCGAGGCGGTTGCGGAATTCCGGCGTGAACAGGCGCTTCAGCGCTTCTTCCTGCTCGTCATCCTTGCGACCGCGGCCGAAGCCAATCGAGTTCTTGGCCGCATCCGAGGCGCCGGCATTCGTGGTCATGACCAGAATGACATTGCGGAAATCGACCTTGCGGCCATTGGCATCCGTAAGCGTGCCATTGTCCATCACTTGCAGCAGGACATTGAACAGGTCCGGGTGGGCTTTTTCGATCTCGTCCAACAGCACGACCGAGTGTGGGTGCTGCATCACGGCATCGGTGAGCAGGCCACCTTCATCATAACCGACATAGCCAGGAGGGGCACCGATCAGGCGTGAGATGGAGTGACGTTCCATATATTCCGACATGTCGAACCGGTGCAGCTCGACGCCGAGAATGGAGGCCAGCTGACGCGTGACCTCGGTCTTGCCGACGCCGGTCGGGCCGGTGAACAGGTAAGAGCCAATGGGCTTGTTCGGCTCGCGCAGGCCGGCGCGTGAAAGCTTGATGGCGCTGGACAGGGCATCGATCGCCTGTTCCTGGCCAAACACAACCCGCTTGAGGTCGGCTTCGAGCGACTTGATCGCCTGAGCATCGTCCTTGGTCACCTGTTTCGGCGGGATGCGGGCAATCTTGGCAACGATGGCTTCGATTTCCTTCACGCCAATGGTCTTGCGACGCTTGCTCTCCGGAACCAGCCACTGCGTGGCGCCAGCTTCGTCGATGACGTCGATGGCCTTGTCCGGCAATTTGCGGTCAGTCATGTAGCGGGCCGAGAGTTCAACTGCGGCGCGGATCGCATCATTGGTGTAGCGCAGGCCGTGGAAGTCTTCGAATGTGGCCTTCAGGCCAGTCAGGATCTTCACCGCATCTTCGACATTTGGTTCGACCACATCAATCTTGCGGAACCGGCGCGACAGGGCGCGGTCTTTTTCGAAATGCTGTTTGTATTCTTTGAAGGTCGTCGAGCCCATGCAGCGGACTTCGCCATTCTGCAGCGCTGGCTTCAGCAGGTTGGACGCATCCATGGCGCCGCCTGAAGTGGCACCGGCACCGATAATGGTATGGATCTCATCAATGAACAGAATGCCTTTATCCTGTTCGCCTATCTCTTTCATGACCGCTTTCAGGCGTTCTTCGAAATCGCCGCGATAGCGCGTGCCGGCGAGCAGGGCGCCCATGTCGAGAGCCCAGATGACAGCATCGTTCAGGATTTCCGGCACTTCGCCATTGACGATCATGCGGGCGAGCCCTTCGGCGATCGCGGTTTTGCCAACGCCGGGGTCGCCGACCAGGATCGGGTTGTTCTTGGCTCGGCGGCACAGCACTTCGATGCAGCGTTCGACCTCCAGCTGGCGTCCGATCAGCGGATCGATCTTACCCTGCTTGGCCTTTTCATTGAGGTTGACGCAATACGCATCCAGCGCCTCGCTTTGCGGGGCATTTGGCGGAATCTCTTCCTGTTCAGCGCCGCGCGGTGTCGATGGCCGGTTCTGCCCCGGCACTTTCGACACGCCATGACTGACATAATTCACCGCATCGTAACGGGTCATGTCCTGCTCCTGCAGGAAGTAGGTCGCGTGGCTTTCGCGCTCGGAGAAGATCGAGATCAGGATATTGGCGCCCGATACTTCGTCACGGCCTGAACTTTCGACATGCAGCACGGCGCGCTGGACCACGCGCTGGAAGGCGGCTGTCGGCTGGACTCGGCCCGACGGATTCTCGGTGATCAGGCTGGACAGGTCTTCATCGATATATTGTTCCAGCGCCTGTTTGAGCGAGGCAATGTCGACCTTGCAGGCGCTCATCACTTCGATGGCGTCTTCATCATCGGTTAGCGCCAGCAGCAAGTGTTCAAGCGTGGCATATTCGTGTTGGCGCTCGCCCGCTGCCGTAAGGGCGCGTTCGAGGGCGTTTTCGAGACTAGGGGTTAAGCTTGGCATGTGTGTCTCCTAGTCCTCTTTTTCCATCGTACATTGCAATGGGTGTTCATTGCGGCGCGCCATGTCCATGACCTGGGCGACTTTCGTTTCGGCAACTTCATATGTGTAGACACCGCAGACGCCGACACCTTTCTGGTGAACGTGCAGCATAATCCGAGTCGCCTGTTCCCGGCTCTTGCCGAAAAAGCGCTCCAGGATCAGGACCACAAACTCCATGGGCGTGTAATCATCATTCAGGATCAAGACCCGGTACATGCTCGGTTTTTTCGTGCGGACGCGGGTCTTGGTGGCAATTCCAAGACCACCTTCATCGCCTCCATCAGGGCCGGTAGGGCCTTGCGGACCTTCGGGATCTGAGAGCGTTATGCGGTCGATTCTGATAGACATGGCCTAGAAGATAAGCGTTCCTTTCGGTTTGTGTAGACTGGCGCTGACTTGCCGTAGGATCAAGCCAGAATTTGATCAATATGTGTTCACGCTTCGAATTAATTCCTTCACGCGTTTGCGATTGGCGCCAAGGTCGGAATAGCCAACCCGTGAGCGCGAATAAATCGCGAATGTGGCCTTGCCTTCATTGACGGGAATGATCTCGATATCGACATCATCCTTGAAACGCATCAAACCCGTCGTCGCCACGAACTTTATCCGCAGGTTTTCCGGGTCGGCTTCAAAGTCTCCGAACCGCCGCTCCGAGGCGATAACTTCGCTCATTCTGGAGAACAGGCCGCGCCCGGTCATGGCCATCACAGGCGGGGCGAAATCCGGCTCTGCGGCCAGGCAGTGATTCTCAGGCGCCGCCAGACAGGTATTGGGTTTGGGCGGGCGTTTCAGCGATTTGAAGGAAATGAAATCAGTCATGGTGGCCCGAGCTTGCCGGAAGTTGACCGGTTTGTCAGGTGCCTAAACTGCAAGCGCCGGGCGTTTCCACCCGGCGCGTACATGTCCGCGCAGTCTGGCGCGGCGCAGGGGAGGGGACGCTTATGCGTCCGCTGCTTTCTTGGCGACCTTCTTGGCTTGCTTGGCCAGGGGCGCAAATGCTTCGCGCATCGTGTCGGCATAAACTTCAGATAGTTCGTTGAAACCCTTGAGATTGTTCTCAAAAGCCGACTTCACGAATCCGGTCTGTACGGTCATCGCTTCGGACAGCGTGCCAGCCTCGGACAGTTTCTTGCCGGTCTCAACCGACAAGGCCATTTGCTGCTTGAGGTGATCCATCACGGCTTGTCCGGCTTCCTGCATGCCTTTGACAGAGGCGCGGGTGCTGGCAGTGGACGCTTCCATGGCGCTGCGGGCAAGCGTGCCCATCGAATCCTGGTTCGGAAACAGTCCGGCAAAAGCGTCAGCGTCGAAGCCGCGGAATGGAAAAGCGAAAGGTGATGAAGGTGTGGCAGTCATGTTCCAGATCCCTTGTTTACGTCACGGAATATATGCCGGGATTACGCGGTTGCAACAAAAAATTGTGCACTGCACAAAATTAAGATTGCGGTAACGAAATCGGCATGAATCCTAACAGAAAAGCCATGTGCATTTACCTCTAGCTAACCTTATGAATCGATCCTACTGTTTCCCGGGATGTCGGGGTAAGCTCATTTGGAGACCCGTGCATGTCCGTTGGTTTTTCTACGTTTTCGATCAAAGCCGCTCTGGCCGCCGGAACCTTTCTGGCATTTGGAACCGTATCGACCGCGTCTGCCGAAAAATACGCCTCGATCGTCATCGATCTGGAAACCGACCAGGTCCTGCACGCGCGCCATGCGGATGCGCCGCGATACCCGGCCTCACTGACCAAGGCGATGACGCTCTACATGCTGTTCGACGCGATGAAGAGCGGTGAGGTGAAACTGTATGAGCGCTTGCCGGTTTCGCGCGCTGCTGCCAGTCAACCGCCATCCTCGCTGCGCCTGCGCGCGGGTTCCACCATCACCACCAAGGATGCGATCAATGCGCTGATCACCAAGTCCGCGAATGATGTCGCCGTGGTTGTCGCGGAACGTCTCGGCGGCACTGAACAACGCTTTGCGACCCTGATGACGGCAAAAGCCACCGCAATGGGCATGGAAAGCACGACGTTCAAGAACGCGTCCGGCCTGCCTAATTCGCAACAGCTATCGACCGCTCGCGACATGTCCATCCTGGCCGAGCGCCTGCTCGAAGATCATGCTGATTATTACGGCTATTTCGCCAATACCAAGTTCAGCTGGGGCCGCGCCAATTACAAGAACCACAACAAGCTGATCGGCCGCGTCGTCGGCGTCGATGGTATCAAGACGGGCTATACGCGCGCGTCTGGTTTTAACCTGATGGCGAGCGCCAAGCGCCGCGGGCGCCGGGTCGTGGCGATCATGTTTGGCGGATCGACCGCACGCTCGCGCGACCAGCACGTCTCCGACCTGATCGAGGCGGCGTACAAGAGTTTCGAACAAGGCGACGAAGCCCCGGAATTGCGGATGCGTATGACCTTCAGCGATATCCAGCCGCCGGTAGACCCGGATGGCGCGGCTATGCCGGTCCTGAACGGACGTATTTTTGGCGCGAATGCTGTCGTCGCCGAAGGGGATGAAGGTTCCAAGCAAGACTAGGAGGCGATCATGCTCGCATTTCGTCTCTTCGGAGTATTCGCCGCCGCACTGATGCTGGCGGCGCAGTCTTTTGCCGCCCCGGTGGATCATGATGTGCTGGACGAGCGCCTGACCCGGCTTGCGGCTGACACCGAGATTGTTGGTCTGGCTGTTGCCGTGATCGAAGATGGCGAAATTACTTTTGCGCGCGGCTATGGCGTCACCAGGTTTGACGGCGAGCCGGTCACTGACCAGACTGTGTTCCGCTGGGCATCCCTGTCAAAAGGCGTCGCCTCGACCGCCGTCGGCAAAATGGTCACCGATGGCCAGCTGGCGTTGTCTGATACGATCAGCAAGTTCAAGACGTCGCTGCGCCTGCCACTCGGTGGCGAGAAAGTCGGCACATTGGATGATCTTCTGTCGCATCAGATCGGCATCGTCCCAAATGCTTATGATACGCGCCTCGAAGATGGCGGCGATCCCGCGCAGATCCGCAAAGCGCTCGGCAAGCTGAAACGTACCTGCGTCGTTGGCGAATGCCACACCTATCAGAACGTCGCGTTCGACGCGATTGCGGAAGTCGTGGCTTCGGTCCGCGGCGTTGATTTTGAAGAAGTGGTCCGGCTCGACCTGTTTCAGCCATTGGGTATGCAGGATGCGAGCTATGGTCTCGAAGCCTTGCGGGGATCTTATTCCTGGGCGGAGCCGCATCGCAAACGCCGCGTCGACCCGAAACCGGTGCGCCGGACCGTGAACCGGTCCTATTACCGCGTGCCGGCGGCGGGCGGGGTCAATGGCTCGATCCGCGACCTGGCGCAGTTTGCCCGCGCGCAAATGGGCCTGGAACCTGAAATCCTGTCTCCGGATACGCTGGCGGAGCTGCATACGCCGCGCGTCTATACACGGCGCGAACAGTCCAGCATGAGCCGGCGCTATGGTGGGCACTTGCGAGATGCACGCTATGCACTTGGCTGGCGGGTCTACAAATATGGCAAACCAGGCTATCGCGTGGTTGGACATCGCGGCGCGGTGGATGGCTACCGGTCGATGATCCTGTTTGATCCGGAGCGCAATGCCGGGGTCGTCGCGCTGTGGAATTCAAACTCCCGCAAGCCGGTCGGAATACAGTTTGAAGTCATGGACATGGTCTATGGGCTGGACGCCAAGGACTGGCTGCAACTGGATGCCGGCACGAGTGATTAAGTGTCGGCGCTAAACAGCAGAAAACAATAACAAAATACTACTTAACCAAGAATATTTGAATATTCGAGGAGAAGTGGATTTTTATCCATACCTGCTAGCGTTCCAGAATGTCTGCTGGCCGCGCACACTTCGAATCGACCAAGCTCGATATGTCTGAGCGTACAAGAATGCACGCCTTATGGGTCGGAATTCTTGGCCTGTGCTTCGCTGCGTTGATGTTCACCCTGTACTTCGTCAGTGGCAA
The DNA here is from genome assembly GCA_024742355.1 of Hyphomonadaceae bacterium. GTDB lineage: Bacteria > Pseudomonadota > Alphaproteobacteria > Caulobacterales > Hyphomonadaceae > Henriciella. Next base: position 265,418 of record JANSYM010000003.1, read on the forward strand.
AGACACCTGGCTGGTCCGCATCGTGATTCCTGCCTACGCCGTCATTCTCGGTACGATAACGCTCAGCGCCCACCGAAATTTCCGCGTCCGAACCATCTTCTTCAACGGCTGTATGGCCATGTTTGCCTTGTTTTGGGCGAAGAACTTTGGTGACGGTATGATGGGCACAATGCGGGCATTCGACATCCCCGTGATCCTGCTCGTTCCGCTCTTCTTCATTATGGCGCTGGACTATAAACGCCTGCTAATTGTCGCGCCGACACAGTTCATTTGCGTGTTTCTCTATGTCGGCCTGTATGGCAGCCAGAATCTGGCCGTTGAATGGTCCCCACGAGAACAGTTCGCATTCAATTTTCTCGTCGCGGCCATGTCAGGCTTCTCGATCTGCCTGTTTGCCGCGGTCGCCTATGCCCGTCAAAGAACCGACCAGGCCTTGTTCACCCTGGTCGCAGAGACAGAGCAGCTGGCCGCGACGGATGCGCTGACCGGGTTGATGAACCGCCGGGCCTTCATGGAAAAATTGCGGTCCTTGTGGCCGAACCGTTCAGAGATTTGCATCGTGTTCATCGATCTCAACCATTTCAAACCTCTGAACGATCAGTATGGCCACGCGGTCGGCGACGAGGTTCTGTGCAAGGTGGCGCAGCGCATTGGCGATGTGCCGCATGTCGAGCTAAGCGCGCGCCTGGGCGGTGACGAATTTGCTGTCCTGTTCGACTCTCAAGCCTGTGAAGAGACGATGGAGGCACACATCGAGACTTTGCACGCGCAAATCACCCAGGACATGCGCTGGGAGTCGGGTGTGATCCCGATTGGCGCGTCGATTGGATACGCCCATGGCCAGACGGTTGAGCAATCTCTGTCAGGCTTGTTGCGGGCCGCTGACACCGCCATGCGCCGGGCCAAGAGCGCCAACACGCATTGGGCCAAGTTCAATCCGCTGGTCGACAATGACGCGATCGCCAGCTCGACCCTGGAAATGGAGTTGAAGTCAGCGATCAAGAACGGACAAATCCGCGCCGCCGTGCAGCCAATCGCCAATGCGCATTCGCTCGACGTGGTTGCTTATGAATTGCTGACGCGTTGGACCAATAGTGGTTTTGAACGCGATCCGAGCCCGAAGGATTTCATTCCGATTGCTGAAAAGCTTGGCCTGCTGAATGAAATCCTGTGGGTGACGCTGGATGAAGCACTGGAGCGCCTTGACCTGACCGAGCAGAAGCTCGCCATCAATGTCTCGCCGGCGCAGCTCGTCGCTTCGGATTTCCTGGAATCGCTGCTGCGCATTCTGGAACGTCACGAGGTTCGCCCGCACGCCATCACGATCGAGATTACCGAAGAAGTCGCGTTCCGGAATGTGGACCGCAATGTTGCGATCCTCCGGCAAGCCCGCGATCTCGGCTTCGCCATCGCGCTGGACGATTTCGGGACCGGCTATTCCTCGCTGTCCATGCTCGACACGCTGCCGCTCGACAAGCTCAAGATTGATCAGAGCTTCGTCCTCAAGTCGGACAAGAGTACGCAGAGCAAGAGTATTCTCCTGGCGGCGATCCGCCTCGCCAAACAGCTTGGCCTGGAATCCTGCGTCGAGGGCATTGAGACGGAGCAGGCGGCGCGCCGCATTGCCTTGCTCGGCGCTGACACCATTCAGGGCTACTGGCTTGGCAAGCCGCGTCTGGTCCAGGACGAACCGCAACAATTGAAACTGGTTTCGTAAGCGCGGCCTGAGCGGTCAGCTCTCGTCGTGATGGTGCTCGATCTCATGCTCGAGCTCCGCCTCCAGCTCGACATTCTCTGTTTCAACTTCTTCGACACGCTCTTTCAGCTTGCGAATTTCGCGCTCACGTAACTCGTCCGAGAAGGCGCTGGCGAACACACCGGCGGGCAGGGCGACGACGCCAATGCCGGCCAGCGCAATGATCGACGCAAACACCTTGCCCAACACCGTCACCGGATAGACATCGCCGTAACCTACCGTGGTCAGCGTCGCCATCGCCCACCAGAGCGCGCGCGGGATGGAGGCAAACTCTTCCCGCGCATTCGGTCCGACCCCTTCGAGGAAATAGAGTGCGACGGCGGAGACATAGACAAGCGCCAGGGCCATGGCGAGCGTCGTCAGGAGCTGCGTGCCGGCGCGTTCCACCGTGGCGCCAAGCACATCAAAGGCCGGCACGAATCGCGCCAGCTTCACCAGTCGCGCCAGTCGCAGGACCCGCAGGACAATCAATACATCATCGCCAACGCCGGCCGGCGTCAGCAAGATCCAGAGCAGTTCTGGCAGAAACGCAATCAGGTCAGCCATGGCGTAAGGCGTCGCCATATATTTCAGGCGGCCGCCAATGCCGCGATATCTCGGATCTTCCCCGGCCACCCAGAGGCGCGCCAGATACTCAATCGCAAAGATCGAGACGATCGCCAGGTTCAGATAATTGATCCCGGCCCGCCATATCGGGCCGATCGTTTCTTCGGTCTCCAGGGCAAGCGCCAGAAAGCTGAGCAGCACCAGGCCGACGATCAGCATGTTCAATGCGGAAAGGCCCGCCTTGCCGGTCGCATCCGGTTCAAGTTGGCTATACAGCCTATTGCGCAGGCCGATTCTGGTGACGACGTGTTGCGTGGTCATTCGAACCTCTTCCCCTCCAGCAGATTATCCCCGTAGCACACCACCTGTCGATTTGGCGACGGCCGCGATAATTTTCTGTGAGATCGCTTCAATGTCCTGGTCTTTGAGGTTTTCGCCGCGCGGCTGCAAGGTGACTTCCACCGCAATTGATTTCTGGCCGGGCTCAATGCCCTGGCCCTGATAGACATCGAACACATCGACGCCCGCGATCAACGCCTTGTCGGCGCCGGTTGCAGCTTTGATGATCGCACCTGCGGCGACATCGTCCTTCACGACAAAAGCGAAGTCGCGGCGGATTGGTGTCAGATCGGCCTTGTCCAGCACCGGCTTGGTCTTGGTCGTCTTGGCCTTCATCTGCGGCAAGGCGTTGAGATTAAGCTCGAACGCGAAGATCGGGCCTTCGACATCCAGCGCTTTCAGGACCCGAGGGTGCAGGGCGCCAAAATGCGCGACCGTGACTTTCGGGCCGAGCTTCAGGCTCGCTGCCTGGCCCGGGTGCCAATGCGGTTGCCGGGGTTCGCCAATCTGGAAACGGGCAGGGGGCTGCCCCAGCGCTTCGAGTACGGCGTTCAGGTCGGCTTTCGCCGCATAGACATCATAGGCGTCCGCGCCCTGCCAATGGCGGGTCTTCTGCGGACGCACGAGCGCCGCGACCACGGATCGCTGGTCCTTCGGCCCGTCACCGAGATAGATCGGGCCAGCCTCGAACAGGCGCAGGCCGCGTTCGCCATGATCCGATCCGCGTTGCACAGCAGAGGCAAGATTGCCGAGAATGCTGGGGCGCATCTGATTGAGCTCGCTGGCCACGGGGTTGGCGACGGTGAGCACATCTTCGCCGCCCCCGAACAGGGCGGCCTGGGCCTTCGGCATGAAGCTCCAGGTCACCGTCTCCAGAAACCCGCGCGAGGCCAGGGTACGGCGCGCCGTTCTGATCCGGTCCTGGATCGGCGTCGTGACCACGCGCTTGCCACCTTGTGGTGTCGGCAGAGACAATGTCGGCAGGGCGTCATAGCCTTCGAGGCGGGCAATTTCTTCAACAATATCGGCGCTTTGCTCCATATCGAAGCGCCAGCTCGGCACTTTCAGGAGCCAGGTTTCGCCCGTGTCTTCGATTGCGAAGCCGAGTGCCTTGATCGTCTTCTTCATGTTTGCGGGTTTGACGTCGAGCCCGGTCAAGCGGGCGACATCTCGCTTGAAGAATTCGATCGGCGTCTCGCGGCGCGGCGCTTCACCCGCGACCTTGATCTTGGACGCGGTGCCGCCGCCATATTCGGTGATCAGGCGCACAGCGAGCTGCACGCCTTCCACGCAGGATTGCGGGTCGACGCCGCGCTCGAACCGGTAGCGCGCATCCGAGATGATGCCCGTAGTGCGACCGGTGCGCGCCGTGCGCAGTGGATCGAACCAGGCGCTCTCGATGAATACGTCGGTCGTTTCGTCAGAAACGGCTGTGGTTTCGCCGCCCATCACGCCGCCAAGCCCGATCACGCCGCTCTCGTCGGCGATGACACACATGTCCGTCGTCACCGGATAGGTCTTTCCGTCGAGCGCCTCGCAGGCCTCGCCCTTACGCCCAAGCCGGGCGCGCACGGCGCCGGTCAGCTTGCTGGCATCATAGGCGTGCAGCGGACGGGCGCGGTCGATCGAAATGTAATTGGTGATGTCGACCAGCAGCGATTTCGGCGTGATGCCGACCGCATTCAGGCGCGCCTGCATCCAGTCTGGCGACGGGCCGTTCTTGACGCCGCGCACCAGGGCGCCAGCAAAGACCGGGCAGGCCTCTGGATTGTCGAGTTCAATATCGATTGGGCAATCAAACGATCCGCTGACCTTGCGGGCGGGATCGTCGATAAAGCCGCCAGCCCCCGCCGCCGCGAGATCCCGCGCTATGCCTTTGACGCCGAGCCAGTCTGGCCGGTTCGGTGTGACCTCGAAATCGATCACCGGATCATCCAGGCCCAGTGCGTCAGCAGCGGGCGTGCCCAGCGCGATCGATGCATCGAGATCGGCAATGCCGTCATGATCCTCGCCGGCATTCAGCTCCTTGGTTGAACACATCATGCCGTGGCTTTCGACGCCGCGAATCTTGCGTGGCTTCTTGTCGAGGCTGAAATCGAGGCCCGGGATATAGGATCCAAGCGGTGCGTAGATCGCCGTCATTCCGGCCCGCGCGTTCGGGGCGCCGCAGACGATCTGTTTCTCACCATCGACCGTATCGACAGTACAGACTCGCAGCTTGTCGGCGTCCGGATGCGGCTGGGCATCCTTCACCTTGCAGATGGTGAAGGCCTTGAGGTCTTCAGCCGGGTTCTCGACCTCTTCAACCTCAAGGCCAGCCTTCAGCATATAGCCGAGAATATCGTCCAGAGAGGCCGTGGTGGCCAAATAGTCTTTCAACCAGGAGAGTGGGAATTTCATTAGCTCAGCCCTCCGCTGACGCTGGGTGTGAGCCAGGGTTTGAATCCGTAATGACGGGTCCAGGCGGCATCGGCTTCAAAATAGGGGCGTAGGTCCGGCATGCCATATTTCAGCATGGCCAGACGGTCGATGCCCATGCCGAAGGCGAAGCCCTGATATTCGTCAGGATCGATGCCGCAATTGCGCAGCACGTTCGGGTGGACCATGCCGGAGCCGAGAATCTCCATCCAGCGATCGCCAGCGCCGATCTCAATCGTCTCGCCCTTCTTGGTGTATTTCACGTCCATCTCGGCGCTTGGCTCGGTGAACGGGAAGAAGTGCGGGCGGAAACGGGCTTCGACCTCGTCGACTTCGAAAAAGGCTTTGACGAAATCGATCAGACAGCCCTTGAGGTGGCCCATATGGATGCCTTTTTCGATCACCAGGCCTTCGACCTGGTGGAACATCGGCGTGTGTGTCGCGTCCCAGTCATTGCGATAGACCCGGCCCGGCGCGATGATGCGGATTGGCGGTTTCTGATCGGTCATGGTCCGGATCTGGACCGGTGATGTGTGCGTGCGCAGGACCTTCGGGGCGCCGCCTTGCGGGGCGTCCATGAAGAACGTGTCATGGGTCTCACGCGCCGGATGGCCTTCCGGGAAGTTCAGGGCGGTGAAATTGTGCCAGTCATCTTCAATGTCCGGGCCTTCGGCGACGGCGAATCCCATATCGCCGAAAATGGCTGCGACTTCCTCAAACACCTGCATGACCGGGTGTAACGCGCCGACTGGTTCTGGCTTCGGCGTGAGGGTCATGTCGAGCGTTTCCGTCGCCAACTGCGCCTCAAGCGCGGCGTCTTCGAGCACGGCTTTGCGAGCTTCGACGGCGTCGGCGACGCGGTTCTTCAGGGCGTTGAGCTTGGGGCCCATCTCCTGGCGTTCTTCGGGCGACATGCCGCCGAGCGTTTTCATCAGGCCGGAGACTCGGCCTTTCTTGCCCAGTTCGGCGACGCGCACAGCGTCGAGCGCGGCAAGATCCGCGGCGCCATTGATCGCTGCCAGCGCTTCAGTTTCGATGAGTGATGTGTCGGACATGAAAAGCCCCGTTGGTCATTTTGAAGACAAACGGGGCCGTTCCGACCCCGCTTGAAGCGGTCGGATTAGCGGAGAAACGCGAAGGTGTGAACCGGCTTTTAGGCCAGGGCTGCCTTGGCTTTCTCCACCAGGGCGCCAAAAGCGGCAGGTTCTTTGATTGCGAGGTCAGACATAACCTTGCGGTCCATCTCGATACCGGCTTTGCCGAGACCGCCGATGAAACGGCTATAGGTCATGTCCGCATCATGCTCGCGGACAGCCGCGTTGATGCGCTGGATCCAAAGGCTGCGGAAGCTACGCTTCTTGACCTTGCGGCCGACATAAGCGTACTGGCCGGCTTTCCAGACAGCAGCTGTTGCGGTGCGGAACTGTTTCGACCGCGCGCCGCGATAGCCTTTGGCGGCCTTCAGGATTTTCTTGTGACGTGCCTTTGCCGGCACCTTGTTACGTGAACGGGCCATGGGAGGCTCCTTACTTCAAATTCGGTTCAGATCTGCCCGGTCGGGGCCGGGCACAGCGATTATTTCAGGCCGTTCGGCAGAAACTTTTTGATGACACGCTGGGTGTCCGCCTTGGCGACAACTTCAGTGCCGCGGTTCTGGCGAATATATTTCCCGTTATGGCTGATCAGGCGGTGGCGCTTGCCGGCCACACCATGCTTCAGTTTTCCGGAAGCCGTGATCTTGAACCGCTTTGCAGCGGCCTTCTTGGTCTTCATCTTCGGCATTTCGATCTCCTCGAGAGCACTTGGGCTCAAAGTTAGTCATTAAGAGCAACCAGGCATGCCGTTTTCGGCCCGGCCGCTGCGGAAGCGCGGGTTTAAGCGCAAAAGGGATGGGAAATCAACAGCAAAAGAGAGTCGAATTCACCGCTGCCGATTAAGGCGTACTCAGCTGTCGCTGCCGCCGAACAAACGCCCGAACCAACCGCGCTTTTTGCCTTTGCCCTTAGCGTCGTCCAAATTCTTCTCGGATTTGCCTTGACTGACTGGCTCACCATCGACTGGCGGACCGTTGCGCTCACGCGCCTCGGCAGAGACTGTTTCGCCATCGGCGCGATGGTCTGCGTCCTGGCGTGGCTCACCATCCGGACGGTGCTCATCATCCTGGCGATGCTCGGCATCCTGCCGGTGGGCTTCCGCCGCACTTTCGCTCGCTTCTTGTGCGGCTTCTGCGCGCTCTTCCGCGGCCTCTCTAGCGGTTTCCGCGCGATCTTCGGCGGCTTCTCTGGCGTCTTCCGCACGTGTTTCAGCGGCGTCTTGGGCCTCTTCAGCGCGCTCCACCGCGCGCTCCGATTTCCCCGGCTTGGCCGGCTTTTCAGGTTTGTCGGCGGCGGCGGTTCCTGCAGCGAGCACAACAGCGGCAGCTGCCAGCGCTCCACCCAGTGAAAGATGATTGGACATGCATTTCTCCCCTTTGTTTTCAATACATTAGCAAAAGGGAGAGGCTGCCGTCAGCAAAAAGCTTCAGCAGGCTTGATTACGTTTGTTTAAGTCCGTCGGGCGCCGAAGCGTTAGCGCGGCGACATCACCATGGTCATCTGGCGGCCTTCAAGCTTGGGCTCGAGCTCGACTTTCATCTGCTCGTCAAACTCTTCCTTGACCCGGTTCAGGACTTCCATGCCCAAGTGCTGGTGCGCCATTTCACGGCCGCGGAAGCGCAGCGTGATTTTGACCTTGTCGCCCTTTTCGAAGAACTCAGCGATCTTGCGCGCCTTCACTTCGTAATCGTGATTATCGATGTTCGGGCGGAACTTAATCTCTTTAAGCTCTTGAGTTTTCTGCTTTTTCTTGGCGGCAGCCTTTTTCTTCTGCGCTTCATAGCGCATCTTGCCATAGTCAACGATCTTACAGACCGGAACCTCTTGGTTCGGAGAGACTTCAACGAGGTCCATCCCGGCTTCGCGGGCAGCGTCCAAGGCAGCGTCTATGGGCATTTCACCTTGTTTCTCGCCATCCTCATCGATGAGAAGGACGCGCTCGGCACGAATGTCGCGATTGGTGCGAGGGCCGGTAGGTTTGGCGCGCTCGGGGCGGCCGTATGGTCTGCGTGCTATGGCTAATCTCCTATGGTTGCCAGTGTTTGCGTCTCTAATATGCCTCTGTTCGGCTCAAGTTTCAACTGACGCTTACTTCAGAAGCAGCCGCGCATACACGTTTAACGTGGCGGTTTGAAGCTGCTTTTTGCTGAAATGTTCGCGAACATAGGCTTGACCGGCCCGTCCCATGGCGTTGCGGGCCTCCGGACGCAGGTTGGAGAGCGTGCGGATACAGGCCGTCAGAGCCGATACAGAGCCCGGTTCCGCGCGCGTGCCCGTCTCGCCTTCGATCACCGTTTCGCGCTGCCCGCCATGATCGGCTACGATCACCGGCTTCGCCATGGCCGAGGCCTCTGCCGCCACCCGTCCGAAGGCTTCCGGACGAGTCGAGGGGGCGACAACGACGTCAGCGGCCATGTAAGCGGCTGGCATGTCGCTCGTATGGCCGACAATCGAAACCGTTCCCCCCAGCTTGTGGTGGATGATCTTGTCTTCGAGCTCTGTGACGTAATTCTTGCGACCCTGATCATCACCGGCAAGGACCAGATGTATGCGTTCGCGTTCGGCCCCATCAAGGGCGCCCATGGCGTCGACCGCCAGCGATTGACCTTTCCAGCTCGTGAGCCGCCCCGGCAGAACAAAGACCAGCCGGTCATCTCCGGCCTGAATGTGCCAGTCGAGCTTGATTGCTTGTACACGTTCGTCACTGACTTTCTCAGGATCAAACGCGGCAAAGTCGACGCCGCGCGGAATGGTCACGATCTTTTCTGGCGGCGTTTCGTGCATCTCCATCACATGCGCGGCCGTCCACTTGGAATTGGCAATCACCAGATCGCCGCGCGCCATCACCGAATTATAGCGCTTCTTGAGCCCGCTGCGGCCGCTATAGGCGCCGTGATACGTGGTGACGAAAGGTGTCTCAGTCCGTTTTGCGGCAACATAGGCGCTCCAGGCCGGGGCGCGGGAGCGGGCATGGATCAGGCTGACTTTTTCGTCCGCGACAATCGCTTCGATCAGCCGCGTGTTCTTTCGAATGGTCAGCGGGTTCTTGCTCGCCGCATTCATGTGAATGAGTTCGCCGCCGGCCTCAGCAAGCGCATCCTCAAGCCGCCCACCGGCGCTGACCACCAGCGCCCGGCCCCCTGCTGCCGTGATTGCTTCGGCCATTTCGACGGTCGTGCGTTCCGCTCCACCGGCACTCAGGTCGGGGATGACTTGCAGGACGGTCTGTCCACTCAGATCTGGCCACGCAGATTCGTTCATGAGGCGAGTGTGACTGATTTGCGCGCGCATTGAAACGAAGAAGTTGTCAGCCGCGCCGAGCAGTTGCAGTAGAGGAGCTGAATGAGGGTCAGAGGAGCGTGCGCATGGATCATCAGGATTTCACATCACCGCAAGGGCGCCGTCTCGCCTATCGCTATGCGGCGCCAAGGTCCGAGCTGACCTATGTCTGGCTGTCTGGCTTCAAATCCGACATGACCGGAACCAAGGTGACCGTGCTGGAGGACTGGGCGAAACAGGCCGGGCATGGCTTCCTGGCTTTCGATTATTCCGGCCATGGCGTGTCTGGCGGTGCGTTCGAGGACGGGACCATCTCAGCCTGGCGCGAAGATGCGCTGGCCGCGATTGAAGGCCTGACCTCTGGCGCCCTGATCCTGGTCGGCTCGAGCATGGGCGGCTGGATGGCGATCTTGTCGGCCCTGGCCATGAAAGCCCGCGTGGCCGGCATGGTCCTGATCGCGCCGGCACCGGATTTCACGCAGAAACTGATGTGGCCCGAATTTAGCGCTGACCAGCAAGCCGAGATCATGGAAAAGGGCATGACCCTGCGCCCGTCCGACTATGGCGATCCATACCCGATCACGCGCGACCTGATCGAAGACGGCAAACTATGGGCCTTGCTCGATGCGCCGATCGAGCTGGATATGCCGATCCGCATCCTGCAAGGCGTGCGTGACCCGGATGTGCCGTGGGAACACGCGTTCAAACTGGTCGACGCGCTGACCAGTGAAGACCTGGTCTTTTCCCTGATCAAGGATGGCGACCATCGCCTGTCGCGAGATCAGGATATCGCGCGCCTGGTGGCGACGTGTGGGGAGCTGGCGGGGGTATTGGAATAGACAAGTTCCCAGGCACGCCCTCTGATCCTTCGACTTCGCTCAGGATGAGAACCTGTTGAGCCCATGTTTGGTCATGACCCCAGGCTGCTGCCTGCGATCAAGCGCAAGGGTGAGATCCATGGCAAACTATCCGGCGACTTGCCTTACCGCCGAAACACGATTTACCTAGGCCTCGTGCAATGCAAGGCACGAGCTTGGGGGACGTTTTGAAATCAACAATTTGCACGGCAATCATAGGCTTTGCGCTGGCGCCAATCGCGGCAGCTGAGATCGCGTGGGATGATATTCCCAAGGCCCAGGCCGACGCCTATCTGGCCGGACAAGCTCAGAAAACAGAGCCCATGAGCCAACGCGAGGTCCTGTTCTGCAAGGCGCATTGGGAAGGCTATTCAGAAGCGATTTCTGAGCAGGAGAGACATCGTCTGTTTCCGCCACTGACGGCTGAATTCGTCTACGGAGCCGTGGATTATTGGGCGGCACGGCTCGAAATTTCGGACTATGATGCCGAACTGGAAATCGCGGATGCAGCCTATTACGCGCTGATCCATTTTGGACCGACGCCTGAGCAGAAAGTTGAAGCGGCGAGGAAACTGGGGTCATGCGCGCCTGACGGGCAATAAACCAGTCTGGGCGCCTGAGCGCCCCAATCTCCTTATCGCGCTAACGCATCCTCGATCAGCTGCGCCGTCTCGTCGACGCCGTACAGCGCGATGAAACCGCCAAAGCGCGGCCCCTGGCTCTGGCCGAGCAGGACTTCGTACAGGGCCTGGAACCAGCCGCGCAGGTTTTCGAACTCATGCTCTTTACCGACCGAGAAGGTCAGCGTCTGCAGCTCACCCTGATCGACCTCGCCGTCCCAGGCGCGCAAGCGCTTGGCCAGGTCCGCCATCGCAGCGCGTTCCTGATCGTCCGGAGCGCGATAGGATTTGGTCGGCTCAACGAAGTCTCGATAATAGGCCATGGCATAGCCTGCGAGCTCATCCAGCAGCGGGTGCGTCTCAGCCGAGGCGCCGGGCGCATAGCGCGAGATATAGCCCCAAAGCTGTTCCCGGTTCTCAGCATTCGCGACGCTGACAAGGTTGAGCAGCAGCGCGAACGAGACCGGCGAGGTTTCACGCGGCGGGTTTCCACCATGAATGTGCCAGACCGGATTCTCGACCTGACGCTTTTCTTCCTCATCCGGGAATTTCTCCAGGAAGGTCAGATACTCATCCACGGCTTTCGGGATGACGTCGAAATACAATTTCTTGGCCACACGCGGTTTCTGGAACTGGTAGAGCGACAGGCTCTCCTGCGGCGCATATTTCAGCCAATCCTCGACCGCGATGCCATTGCCCTTGGTCTTGGAAATCTTGGTGCCATGCTCGTCGAGGAAGAGCTCATAGACATATTGCTGCGGCGGCTGGACACCGAGGATGCGGCAGATCTTGGAATAGATCGGTGCATTGTCCTGATGGTCCTTGCCGAACATTTCAAAATCGACGCCGAGCGCGGCCCAGCGCATGCCGAAATCGGGCTTCCATTGCAGCTTGGTATTGCCGCCGGTGACCGGCAGTGTGACGTCAGTGCCGTCTTCATCCTCGAACGTGATCGTGCCAGCCTTCGGGTCGGTCGCCTTCATCGGCACATAGAGCACGCGTCCGGTGCTCGGCGAGATTGGCAGGAAAGGCGAATAGGTCGCCTGCCGCTCGGCCCCAAGCGTCGGCAGCATCACGGCCATGATGTCATCGAACTTTTCCAGCGCGCGCAGCAGCATCGGGTCGAATGTGCCATTCTTGTAGCAATCGGTCGCTGACAGGAATTCATAGTCAAACCCGAAACTGTCCAGGAAAGCACAAAGGCGGGCGCCCATATGAGCGCCATAGCTGTCATGCGTGCCAAACGGATCCGGCACGTCGGTCAGAGGCTTCTGCAGGTATTCTTCCAGGCTTTCCGGATTTGGTACGGTTGGCGGCACCTTGCGCATGCCATCCATGTCATCGGAAATGCAGATCAGCCTGGTCTCGTAGTCCCCGGCCGTCAGCGCTTCGAACGCGGTCTTGACCATGGTCGTGCGCACAACTTCGCCGAAGGTCCCGATATGCGGCAGGCCAGACGGGCCATAGCCGGTCTCAAAGACAATCGGGCCCTGCTTGGGTTTGCCCTGTTTCTCCATATTGCGCAGGCGTTTGAGCAGGGCGCGCGCTTGTTCGAACGGCCAGGCTTTTGCGGTTTCTGCGAGGGATTGGAGATCGCTCATCTTCAGGGGCTCCTTGGTTAAGCGCCGGGAGGTAACACTCTCGGCGCCGCTGTCAAAGGCCGAATCCTGCGAGCAAATTCTACGTGCGTAAAAAATATTTGACATGTCAAAAATGTTTTACTACATGAGGTGTACAAGATTTTTTACATGGAGGATCCGATGGGATTCAGAGAGAAAATGGCCTGGGCAATGCTCGTGATAATGTCAGCTATGGGTGGCCTGTACTTTTACTGGGTGTTCCAGCAATCAGCGGCAATAGGCGATTGGGCGCCACCTAATCTGAGATTTTTGATCGGCTTTGTGATCCTGGTGATCGTACTTGCGATCATTGCCGGAACCGTGATTGGGATCAGTCGCCCGTCGGAAGCGAGCCCGCCAATGGACGAGCGGGAACGCATGATCAGCTATTCCGGCGAGGTCTGGGCGGGGCGCCTGATGACCATCCTCATCCTTTTCGCGCTGGGTGATTTTGCCGTGAACGATAGCGGGAATCGTTTGTTTCACCTGACCTTTGCAAGTCTGGTTGTAAGCCAGATTGCCGAGCATGTGATGCAAATCCTGTTTTACCGGCGGGGAGTCTAAGCATGACCAAGCGACCGCCCATCACCAATCGCGTGAAGGAATTGCGTGAGGCGCATGAGCAAATGAGTCAGTCGGCGCTGGCCAAGGAAATCGGCGTTACGCGCCAGACCGTGATTGCGATTGAGCAGGGCAAATATTCACCAAGCCTGGAGAGCGCGTTTCGCATAGCGCGCGTCTTCGGCGTCGGGCTCGAAGATGTGTTTGGCTGGGACGGCGACTAAAGTCCGACCGGATGGCTTTCGCTCAGGGACAGGCGCCGACGACGATCTTCGAGCTCACGCGTGAGTTTGACCGTAATCGGATCGCCATGATCGAGTATGGTCGGCTCCCGGCTCTCGGGTGTTTCCGTGTTCGTATCGCGCCGGAAAAACCGGACAGTCTTAAAGCGTTTCATTTTGCGTCCCCTGGGGATTACCCCTGAACAGGAAAGCAAAACTCGCGCCATAGGAGAAGTGTATTATTTCGAATTTGAAATGATGTGGCGGATTTTCAACAGTGTTGCGAGAGCTGCATCTAAACGTGCCTCGCGCGGCATCTCCTTTCCAGAACCTATCACAAGCAATGGAATGGACTTGTTCAATGCCCGCCAATCTAAACAACCGTGCACTGGGAGAATTCCTGGGATTCACCATCTTCGCGATCGCATTGAAAGCTGCGCTTGATCTGGTCATTTGGCGCTACGCTGCGCCGATCTCCCTCATCATGGTTTTGATATGCCTTTGCTTTTATTTGAAGCATCAAAACCGAGACCTCACGAGGCTCGGGATCGTTTCGTTCAGAAAAGCGAAGAGCTACTGGCTGCTACCGCTTCAAACATTGATCGCATTTGTCATCGTCATCGCGACCGGCGTAGCTGTCACAATTCTCGGCGAGATGTCCGGCTTGGCGATCATGCAATCAAACCCGGAAGGCGATTTAGCCAGGTTTGGGAATCTGACAGGCAACACGGGATTGTTCCTCTTTTGGCTCGCAATCATCTGGGTTGCAGGTCCCGCGGAGGAACTTTTTTTCCGTGGCTTCATGATCAACACCCTCACTGAGGCGCTCGGGAGAAACAGACTCGCGGTTGGGCTTAGTGTTTTTGTGCCCGCCCTAATTTTCGGGGTCGTGCATATGTACTACCAGGGTGTGCCCGGCCTGTTCACGACCGGCTTTATCGGGTTTTCTCTGGGTTGCTTGTTCCTGGTGTACAAGCGCAACATATGGCCACTGATGATTGCCCATGCTTGCGTAAACTCCTTAGGGTTCACGCTTCAATACCTGGGCATCGACGCATAGCGATCAGGGGACCGATACCGGGACGTTTAAGGCGTCACCGTGTTGAACCAGAAGTCCGGCTGATCAAGGGCGTCGAACATGGTTGAAACGGCGCTGCGTTTGCCGCTGATCTTCATCTTGCCGCTGGTGACCAGGCCGAGTGGTGCAGCCTCACCGAGGATTAGGCGGTCAAGATCGCTCCGATTAATTGTGACCGTGGCGGCTGGATCCTCAGTGCTGCCCATGCGGGGTACAATGACGGCCTTCTCGACCAGAATGCTGAGAGTCTCATCTCGATCCGGGAATTCGAACACGATAACGAACGGGTCGCGATCCATTTCTTCTGGCATGTAACGAACGGCCAGCGCATCGAACAGGTCCAGCGACGGCACGGCTTTGAGGAAATCCGGATTGCCAAGATTGGGGTTGCCAAGATCAGGCGTGCCGCGGCGCAGCTCTGCGGCACCGGTCAGGTAGTAGCTGCGCCAGGCGCCACTCTCTGCCTGGAAGCCAAGCTGCTCATAGGTCGCCGAGAGCCAGTCGCGGCCTTCCTGATTGTCCGGATCGGCGAAGACCAAATGATTGAACACTTCGGCAGCCCAGCGATAGTCGCCGGCTTCAAACGCGGCCTGGCCGATTTCAAGCACGCGCTCGGCGCCGCCCATGGCCTCGACATAGCGCGCCGCCGTCACTTCGTGGGGCAGGCGATTATATTCGGCCGGCACACCGCCCCACCAGCCGAAATAGTGCTGATAGACGGCTTTGGCATTGTGATTGAGCGTGCCGTAATAGCCGCGCGTGGTGAAATCCGCGCCTTGGAAGTCCGGCTCTTCAACGGCCTCGGCCGCTTCGACCATGGTGGCGCCCGCATTGGCGTTGCGCAGGGTCTGGTCATGGACATAGCGATAGATATCACGCTGGCTTTCCAGGAAGCCGGCGACGTTTTCCTGGCCCCAGGTCGGCCAATGGTGCGAGGCGAAAACGACGTCGCTGCGGTCGCCATATTCGGCCAGAACATGGTCGATCACGCGGCTCCATTTCAGCGCGTCTCGGACCTTGGCGCCGCGCGGTGTAAGCACATTGTGGAAGGTGGCCGTGGCCACTTCAGCGGTACAGAGCGCCCGCTTTTCCGGTAGGTAGAACATGAATTCAGCTGGTGCTTCAGTCCCGGCGGCGTCGATGAATTCAAACGTGATGCCATCAATCACGCGCACCGTTCCGCGGCCTTCAATCTCTTCGGTCGGCAACAGCAAGCTGACGGTGCCATTTGGCAGTCCCGGGCCGAGGCCGGAGCCGACATGGGCTGTGGTCGAGCGCGGCAGCGTGTTGCCAAACATCAGCGTCGCCCGCCGGCTCATTTGATTGCCGGCAATCAGGTTTTCGGAGACCGCATTCTCGGAAAACCCGATCGGCGCCAGCACCGGCACGCCGGCGGCGACGTCTTCATCGCTGATCACGCCGCGCGCGCCGCCGAAATGGTCGGCATGCGAGTGGGTGTACAGGACACCGGTCACAGGCCGCTCGCCGAGCGTCTCATTGACCAGTTTCAGGGCCGCTGCAGCTGTTTCCGTGGCGGTCAGCGGATCGACCAGAATCCATCCGGTCTCGCCTTCAATCACGCTCATCACAGACAAGTCGTAGCCACGGACCTGGTAGATGCCTTCGGCGACCTGGAACAGGCCATGATGGGCTGCGAGTTGCGATTGCCGCCACAAGGATGGATTGACGGTCTCCGGCGCGTCGGAGTCGAGAAACTCGAATTGCGGGATCAGCCAGACCACATCGCCATTGGCGTTGAGGATGGCCTCGTCTTCGATAAAGGCCAGACGGTCGCGGCGGGCGTCTTCGCCGTCAGAGCCCTGGGAGAGATCGAGGCGCGCGGCGAGGTCGGCATTGGCCTGCCGGGTGAACGTCGTGGCCGTTCCCGGCGCAGGAAGCCCCGCTTCGATGGCCGCCTCAGAGGGCTCCGCCGGCGCCTGTTCCTGTTGTCCGCATGCTGTCAGCAGCGCCAATCCCAATCCGGTCGCAATGATCCGCATACTATCCTCCCGTCCTATTGGCACTAGGAGTGACGCAAATTCAGCCCGGGAACAAGATGGCGTGGCGGAAAGCGCTAGTAGCGATCAAGCCGGGTCGGGAGTCCGTACTCGACCAGCCGCGTGCACGCCCAGGCGTACTCATCGGCGCAGGAGTCCTGCAGCAAGCGCACCGCAGTCGGGCGATCGCGGGTGCCGCCCAGGCCCATATACATCATGTTGCCAAGGCCGGCGCAGCCACCTGCATCACGCAGGCTACAGGCACGATCATAAAGCACTCGGGCATGGTCGAGATCGATCTCCCCGGCGCTGCCTTTCTGGGAAATGTAGGCCTGCTGCATACACGCTCCGGTGTGCCGCCCGTCCAGGCAGGCCGCATCATAGCTTGCTTTCGCCTCGGCATAATCCTGCTCGGTGCCGGATCCACGGCGATGCATTTCGCCGCGAGCAAAGCAATTACGCGCCCATTGATCTTGCGGCAAAGTACGGTCGGAGCAGAGGCGGTCATAGACTTCGAGCGCCTGCTCCATGCGCTGTTCGGCCCGAGCGAGATCAATGCCATCGGAATCCTTGATGACTTCCCGTCCTTCGACGCCATAGGTCAGGCGGGCGGCATCGCGCATGGCGCGCTCCGCGAGATACTCGTCAGCACTTTTAGGGGTCGGTTGCGGCTTGCCGAACTGGGCCAATGCGGTCGAGGACAACGCGATCGCGAAGCAAAAACTGGCAAACAAACGAACAAACATAAACGGCTCCACGCTGAGTCAGATGTGTAACCTTGTAACTAGGAATGCGGCGCTTTTCTGTCGAGTCTTGCCAGACAGTGTTTCGGCTGCCACCGTAATCAAAACCGGAGGAATACATGTCAGCAGAAAACCAGAAACCCATTGGCTCAGGCTATGGGGCGAAAACGCCTGCCTCAGAGGTTGTCAAAGGCATGGACCTCAGCGGCAAGAATGTCATCGTGACCGGCGGCTATAGCGGTATCGGAATTGAAGAAGTGCGGGCGCTGGCGGGTGTTGGTGCCAAGGTCACGGTGCCGGCGCGCCGACCAGAAGCTGCTCAGGAAGCGCTTGGCGGCGTCGACGGAGACATCGAGATTGCCAGTATGGATCTGGGTGACCTGGCCAGCGTCAGAAAATTTGCAGACGACTATGTCGCCACGGGTCGCCAGCTCGATATCCTGATCAACAATGCCGGGATCATGGCTTGTCCGCTGGCGCGCGTTGGGCCCGGCTGGGAGAGCCAGTTCGGCATCAACCATCTCGGGCACATGGCGCTCGCAGTGTCGCTGCTGCCCGCGCTGCAAAAGGCCGAGACCTCGCGCCTCGTCGCGCTTTCCTCGACCGCGCATATTCGCGGCGATGTGAATTGGGATGATCCCCATTACGAGCGCACAGAATATGAAAAGTGGAATGCTTATGCGCAGGCCAAGTCCGCAAATGCCTTGTTTGCTCTGGGCGCGGATCGCCGCTGGGACCAATATGGCGTGACGGCATTTGGTGTGCACCCGGGCGGGATCTTCACGCCGCTCCAACGTCACCTCACGGTCGAGGAAATGTCGGCAATGGGCTGGATGAATCCCGACGGGACCATTCCGGACGCGATCAAGGCCATGTTCAAAACGCCGGAGCAGGGCGCTTCGACGGCGACCTGGGCGGCAACCTCTCCGCAGCTGGAAGGCCGTGGCGGCGAATATTGCGAAGATTGCGACATTGCCCAACTCGCGGGCCCGGACAGCCA
Organism: Hyphomonadaceae bacterium; assembly: GCA_024742355.1. Taxonomy (GTDB): domain Bacteria; phylum Pseudomonadota; class Alphaproteobacteria; order Caulobacterales; family Hyphomonadaceae; genus Henriciella. Next base: position 283,546 of record JANSYM010000003.1, read on the forward strand.
GCGCTGGCACCATGCGCGCGAGTGGATTTGCGATGACGGAAAAGCTGATCGCCTCTGGGCGATGAGCGAGGAAATGCTCGCAAACGCATAATGTTCAACTTTTTGGTTGAATAAAATTAAGGCCTCTGTATATTCATCCACATGGTTGAATATACAGAGGCCTTGACGCAGACCTTTAAGGCCCTCGCCGATCCGACCCGGCGGGCGATGCTTGAGAGCTTGCGCACAGGTCCAAAGACAATCGGCGCCCTGGCCGAGCCGCTGGCTATCAGTTTTGCGGCAACCTCGAAACATATTGGCATCCTCGAAGACGCCGCGCTCATCCGCCGCGAGAAGCGCGGTCGGGAGCGCGTCTGCCACTTGCAACGTGGTCAGCTCGAAGACGCGCAAGCCTGGCTGGATCGCCATGCTGCGTTCTGGACTGGCGCCCTGGATGCCCTCGAAACAGCTCTAAAAGAAGAGGATGAGCGTGATGAGTGACCCTGTAACCTATCCAAACCCGACCGTGCTCGAGATTTTTCGTGACCTTCCTGGTCCCATCGACCGGGTCTGGGATTATCTTACGAAGTCAGAGCTGCGTCAGAAATGGCTTTGCGCCGGCGATGTTTCACCGCAAGTCGGCGGGGCGATCGTGTTCGATTTTGATCACACCCGGATTTCTGCGCGACCCACGCCGAAAAGCCATGAAGGTGGCGGCGACCATCACATGGTCGGTGAGGTACGGGTCTATGACCCACCGCATCATCTGGCTTTTTCCTGGCCCTCAGCGGAAGGCGAGTCACCGACCGAAGTGGTGATCAGGCTGACGGAAACGGAGAAAGGCGTGCGCCTGCATTTGCGGCACGAAATGTTGGTCAGCAAGGATTACAAGTCGGGCGCATCGGCTGGATGGCATGTTCATCTCGACATTCTTGGCGACATTCTCGCGGACCGGCCTGGCCGTGACTTCTGGGATCATTTCCTGCCGCTTGAGGCTGAATATAAAGCGATGCTAGACAAGGCCTGATGCCTCCACAGACACACGGATATTCCGGCAAGCCGCTCTATCAGAAACTTGGATTGAAGCCGGGCATGACCTGCTTGCCGATCCGGCCGCCGGAACACTTTGGGCAACTCATTCAGGGCGCGGAAGGCGTCCGTTTCATCAAGCGCGATGCGCCGTCAGAGTGCGTGCATGTGTTTTGTCGCCGCAAGCGTCACGTGCCGCCGCTTTTCTCACGGGCGCTCAGATCGGTGAAGGAGGGCGGCATGATCTGGATGTCCTGGCCCAAGAAAAGTTCGTCGCTCTACGTCGATCTCACCGAGCAGGACTTTCGCGATCACATTTTGCCGCTTGGCTGGGTTGATGTGAAAGTCTGCGCCGTTGATGCGGATTGGTCGGGCCTGAAATTCCTCATGCGCAAAAGCTGAGATCTTGGCCACAACCCCTGATACGCTCGCTTGACCTGATCAATCAGTCGGCGCAGGGACGATCTATGCAGAGCGACACGCCAAATCCCAGTCCTCAGAGGTCCAGGCTCGGCCTGTGGGTCGGGCTCGGCCTTCTGGCGCTGTTACTGTCGCTCTTCCTGTTCGGGCGCTACACCGATTTCCTGGACCTGGAAGCTCTGCAACGGGCGATTGCGGCGTTTGCAGACGGGCCGTGGGGCGTTCCGGCTCTGATCCTGACCTTTTGCGTCTGCGCGTTTATCGGCGTGCCGCAATTTCTATTGATCGGCATCGCGGTTTACGCGTTTGGCCCGCTCTGGGGCGGCGTCTGGGCCTGGGTCGCAACAATGTGCTCGGGTGCGATCACCTTCTGGTTGGGGCGCCTGTTCAGTGAGGCGACGCTGAATCGGCTCGGGCAGGGACGGATCAAGCGTTTTGCCGAGTTCGTCGCCCGCAACGCCTTTGCCGCCAGTGCGATCGTCCGCAATGCGCCGACTGGCCCATTCCTCGTGGTGAACATGGTGTTCGGCGCGATTGGCGCGAAATTCTCCCATTATTTCGGCGGCATGGCCTTGGGCGTGATCCCGAAGATTGCCCTGGTTGCGTTTGGCTTGCAGGCCATTCAGGCTGCGCTGGAAGGTAATTTCTGGACTGCGATCGCGGCGGCGCTTGCCGCCCTCGCCGTCTTCCTGGGTGGTTTCCTCTATGTGCGGCACAGACGCCGCAAAGGGGAAAATATTGCGCTGGGCGCAGATTAGGCTGTTGACACTGCTGCCTGTAGCCATCATTGCAGTCCTCATGCGCAAGAATTTGCCTCTTTTGACCCTGCTCCTACTTACCGGCCCCTGGCCGGTAGCGGCGGTGCATTAGCGCATCTGCCCACGGCCAGGGGATCGCACCGAAAAACGTTTCACGACATCAACTGGCCGAACCGATGACCGATACAACTGATATTGTAATTTTTGACACCACGATGCGCGATGGCGAGCAGTCGCCTGGCGCGTCGATGACACATAATGAGAAGCTGGCTTTGGGCGAGTTGCTCGAAACCATGGGTGTGCATGTGATTGAGGCAGGCTTTCCCGCCGCTTCAATCGGCGACTTCGAAGCTGTGCGCGAAATTGCCAAACGCTCCAAGTCTGCCACGATTTGCGGTCTTGCCCGGTCAACACCTGGCGATATTGACCGCTGCGCCGAAGCTGTGCGCCACGCCGCCAAGCCGCGCATCCACACTTTTATCTCCACCAGCCCGGTGCACATGAAGCACAAGCTGAAAATGGGTGCGAATGCCGTACTCGAAGCGGTCGGGCGCTCTGTCGCTCAGGCCCGAAATCTGGTGCCGGATGTCGAGTGGAGCCCGGAAGACGCGACCCGCACCGAGTTCGACTTCCTTTGCAAATGCATCGATGCCGCGATCACCAGCGGCGCGACGACCATCAACATTCCCGACACGGTCGGTTACTCGCATCCGGAAGAATATGGCAATCTGATCCGGCGTCTGCGCGAAACGGTGCCGGACAGCGACAAGGTGATCTGGTCGACCCATTGCCATAATGATCTGGGCCTGGCGGTCGCCAATTCCATCGCGGGTGTCCAGAATGGTGCCCGCCAGGTGGAATGCACGATCAATGGCCTCGGTGAGCGGGCCGGCAATGCGGCGCTGGAAGAGGTTGTCATGGCGTTCAACACCCGCCGTGATGACTTGCCGTTTACCACCGGGCTCGACACGACACGATTGGCAACCGCGAGCCATATGGTCAGCCGGATTACCGGGTTCCCGGTCCAGTATAACAAGGCAATTGTCGGCAAGAATGCGTTCGCACATGAAAGCGGTATCCATCAGGATGGCATGCTGAAAAATGCCGAAACCTATGAGATCATGAAGCCGGAAGATGTCGGGGTGTCCAAGACCAGCCTGGTCATGGGCAAGCATTCCGGGCGTCACGCCTTCCGCGACAAGCTGGAAAGCCTCGGTTACGAGCTCGACAAGGATAGCCTGAATGAAGCGTTCAAGCGCTTCAAGGACCTTGCTGACAAGAAGAAGCACGTCTTTGACGATGATCTGATGGCCCTGGTCGATGATCAGCTGTCAGCCGTCGGGGAGCGGATTTCCTTCGAGACGCTGCGGGTGGTGGCAGGATCTGAAGGCCCGCAAACGGCGGACCTGACGGTTCTCGTCGATGGTGAGAGCCATGCGGTGACGTCTGAAGGCAACGGACCGGTGGATGCGGTCTTCAACGCGATCCGCAAGATTGTCCCACATCAGGGCAAGCTCGATCTGTTCCAGGTCAGCGCTGTGACCGGCGGGACCGATGCGCAGGCCGATGTGCATGTTCGCCTGAAGGGTGAGGGGATTATGGCCACAGGCCGATCGTCTGACCCAGATACGCTGGTAGCAGCGGCCAAGGCCTATATCCACGCGCTGAACAAACTCGAAGCGCGCCGCCTGAAGCGAATGGCCGCTTAAAACCCTAACAAACGAAGCGTTTGTATAAAGCCTGTCCCATTTTGGGGCAGGTTTTCCTTTTCGTAGTGTCTACCGATGCGGTGGCTTGGTGTACGGGTCGTACGCATAGAATGAGAATGCAGACTTGCTTTAATTAAATCTAAACGGCATGAGGGTATAAGGGCTGATACAAGAAATGAAGCTGCACGCGCCGGGGACGGCCGGGCAAAGAGTTAGAATCGGCGCGGAAAAATGATTGGATCCCTTCTCGGAGTTCTTTCCACAGACATGGCAATCGACCTGGGGACGGCGAATACGCTCGTCTACGTAAAGGGTCAGGGCATCAAGCTCGACGAGCCATCAGTTGTTGCATACATGAACCAGGGTGGTCGCAAGATGGTCTATGCCGTCGGCGACGATGCCAAGAAAATGCTTGGTAAGACCCCGCTGAACATGGAAGCCATCCGGCCAATGCGTGATGGGGTCATTGCTGACTTCGAAGTCGCAGAGGAAATGATCAAGCACTTCATTCGCAAAGTGCACAATCGCCGGGCTTTCGTTTCTCCGCTGATCATTATCTGTGTGCCGAGCTCGGCCACGAATGTGGAGCGCCGCGCCATTCACCAATCAGCATTGGCAGCAGGCGCGCGGGAAGTGCACCTGATTGACGAGCCGCTCGCCGCGGCGATCGGCGCTGGTCTTCCGATTGAGGAGCCTGCCGGCTCCATGGTTGTCGATATTGGCGGCGGCACGACGGAAGTCGCGGTCCTGTCCTTGGGCGGTCAGGTCTATTCGCGATCGGTGCGTGTTGGCGGCGACAAGATGGATGAAGCCATCATGTCCTATCTCCGCAAGAACCAGGGCATCCTGGTGGGCGAAATGTCGGCCGAACGGATCAAGAAACAGATCGGTACGGCGATGGCACCTGAAAATGGTGACGGCATGACCGTGACCGTGCGCGGGCGCGCGACCGGCGATGGCGTCCCGAACGAAGTTGAAATCAACGAAAAGATGATGGCCGAAGCGCTCGGTGATCCGGTCGGCGAGATTGTCGAAGCCGTTCGGATTGCGCTGGAAGCCATGCCGCCTGAACTTTCGGCGGACATTGTCGATCGCGGCATTGTCCTGACCGGTGGTGGCGCGCTGCTGCGCAATCTTGATGTGGTTCTGCGTGAACAGGCGCGTTTGCCGGTCATGATTGCCGAAGACCCATTGAAATGTGTCGCGAACGGGTGTGGATTCGTCCTCGAAAACCTCTCGCGCATGAAGAACGTGCTGTCGCCAGAAGTTTGACACGATTGCGGATTAAAGCGACCGCAATCAAGAAAGAAGGATCAGGCCCATGCCTCGTCTCGGCGGCAAGGGATACAGACAGCGCCCGCTCCGGCGGTACGGATTCTTCGTGGCTGTTGCCGGACTTCTCGCCTTGCTATTGTTGCAAACATCGCCGCGCCTGAGCCAGGGTGTTGAGCCGGTTCGCACGGCTGCGTCTGACCAGCTTTTTCACGTCACCCGTCCCAGCCTGATCGACCGCCTCAGCGGCGCATCGGCCAAGGAACGGCGCATTCTCGAGCTTGAAGCACGCGTACGCGAACTGGCACAATACAAGGCGCTGGCGCTGACTATGGCCGAGCGTCTCGAGGTCTATGAAGACATTCTCAACATGCAAGGCGAGCCTGGCGGCGCCGAAGTCACGGCCCGAATCATGGCCGAGACCAATGGCCCGTTTGCCGAGGCCCTGCTGGCCAATGCGGGCGCAACGAACGGCGTGCTGGAAGGTTATTTCGCTGAGAATGATCGCGGCCTCGTGGGCCGGGTCGTCCAGGTCGGCCAGCGCTCTTCGCGTATTCTCAAGATCACCGATTTTAACAGCCGCGTCCCGGTCATGGGTGAGGCCAGCGGTCTGCGCGCCATCATGTATGGCGGACGCGACGGCCTGGGACGTCTGACCGATCTGCCGGAACAGGGCAGTTTCTTGCCGAATGAGCGCATTCTGACCTCAGGTGAGGGCGGATTGTTCCCACGCGGCGTTGTCGTCGGGCATGTGCGCGACACGGAAGGCAAGGAGATTCGCGTCGATCTCGCCATGTTGAATGGCCAGCTTTCTTATGTCCGGCTCAAGCCAATCATGTCGATCTCAGTTCCGGAAGCCTTTCCGATCGAAACCGAGATTGCTGAGCTGACCGACGAGGATGGCTCGTGAACTGGCTCAGCTCGATGGCCGATTCTCTGGCGCTCCGCTGGGAAGCGGCCCGGCCACGTGCACGTCTGCTCATCGGTGTGATCATTGTGGCCCTGATCGGAATGGTCGGCCTGACGCCTAAATCCTTTTTCGGCGTGCCACTGGCCTGGCCTTATGTCGGCTTGATCGCCGCCGTTGGCTGGGGACGGTCCGGGATCGGCTTTGGACCGATGCTGCTACTGGTCATGTTCGGTTTTGCACAGGATGCGTCGCAGGCACCGTGGGGCAGTCATGGCCTCGCCAACCTGTTGACCTACGGCCTTTCAGCCATGGTCCACCAGATGTTTGATACCGAACGCACGCCGTTTCTGAGCTTTATTCTCCCGGTTGTAACTTTGTTCTCGGGGATCACGCTCGTATGGATTGTTGCCAGTATTTCATCAGGACATTTCGTGCGCGTAACCCCAATGCTGACCGCCTATTTCGCCACGCTGGTTGTACACATGCTGATCACCCCACTGTTTGATCTCGGGATCCGGCGGACGGTGCCGAATGGAGGCAGCGCATGAGCGCCAAGCGCCCCATTGATGGTCTGTTCAGCCGCCGCGCCTTGATCGCCGCAGGCGGCGGCACCGCGGTTTTTGGCGGACTGATCGCCCGTCTGTTCCAGCTTCAGATCATGGAGCACGAGCGATTTGAGGTAGCCGCGGCCGAAAACGGTGTGCGCCTTGACCTTGCGCCGCCGCAGCGCGGTCGCATTCTGGATCGCTTTGGACGCCCGCTGGCGGCGCATCGCCAGGCGGGGCGTGTGTCGATCGTACGTGAGCAGGCGAACGATCTGCCTGGCCTGATGGCGGAGTTGTCCAAGCATCTCGATATTTCTCCCGAACGCCAGGCACGCTTGATCAGCGACGCCCGCCGCCAGGCCAGCTTCCAACCGGTGACGGTGAAGAGTGAGCTCTCCTACGAGGATTTCTCCCGTCTCTCCGTGCTGGCGCCAAGTCTGCCGGGGGTTCAGGTCGAGATGGCTTCGACGCGGTCTTATCCGCGCGGCCGCGATTTTGCCCACGTGCTCGGCTATGTTGCCAAAGCCAGCGAAACCGATCTCGAACGCCTGAGCGAAGACACCAACGCCCAGGAGCGCGCTGCGATCCGCCGCCTGTTCAAACATCCAGACATGCGCACCGGCCGCTCGGGTGTCGAGCGCTATGCCGAAGACTGGCTGCGCGGCGAGGCCGGATTCCGCAAGCTGGAAACCAATGCAGCAGGGCGCATCATTCGCGAATTTGACGATCCGAGCCTCGCGCCCAAGTCCGGCCGCGATCTGTACCTGACCGTCGATGCTGAGCTGCAGAAGTTTGCGATTGACCGGTTTGGATCCGAAAGCGGCGCGGCTGTGGTGCTCGACATTGAGACCGGCGATATCCTCGCCTTTGTCTCGACACCGGCCTTTGATCCGAATGATTTCGTCAACGGCATCTCGTCGAAAGACTATGCGGTTCTGCGCGACGATGTCGAATACTCGCCGCTTTATCACAAAGCCTATGACGGCACGTATCCACCTGGTTCGACGTTCAAAATGGTGGTCGCCGCTGCAGCTCTGGAAGCCGGCGTCATCAATCCGAATGAGCGCGTTTATTGCCCAGGCCACTATCGGTTCGGCAACAATACCTGGCATTGCTGGAAGAAGCGCGGCCATGGCTCGGTCAATATGCACTGGGCGATCAAGGGCTCGTGCGATGTCTATTTCTACGAGATTGCCAAACGGTTGGGCATCGAGTCGCTGGCCGATATGGGGCGGCGCTTCGGTTTCGGACAGCGCTGGGATCTCGGCCTGCATGGCGGGCGCAGCGGTGTCATGCCCGACGATGCTTGGAAACGCGCCGCGCGCGGCGAACCCTGGTATGAAGGCGAAACGCTGAATATCGGCATTGGCCAGGGCCAGGTCTCGACATCACCATTGCAACTGGCGGTGATGAGCGCCCGGATTGCCGCTGAAGGCAAGATCATCACGCCGCGCATAATTGGCGATGGCCCGCGCCCGGACGCCGATATCCCGTTCGACAAACCACTCGATCCGGAGATCATGCAGCGCATGAAAGCCGGCATGTATGGCGTCACCTCGGAAGCAGGCGGGACAGCCCTGCGCTCAGGTGATCTCGGCCTTGGCGGGCCGCGCCTGGCGGGCAAGACCGGCACATCGCAAGTGCGCCGCATCTCTGCGGCTGAGCGTGCGACCGGTATTCTCAAAGGTGAGAATATTGATCGTCGCTTGCGCGACCATGCCCTGTTCGTTGCCTATGCGCCGCATGATGATCCGAAATATGCGATCTCTGTCGTGGTCGAACACGGGGAGGGCGGCTCCAAGGCGGCAGCGCCCGTTGCGCGCGATATTATCGCGGAAGCGCTGCGGATCGATGCCCGGCGCTCGCCGACCTATTTGCGCACCGCCTCGACCGGCAGCAGCACCGGCAGCGGAGCCCGATAAGCATGGCTACGATGCGCGCCAGTTCTCTCGATTTCTCGCGGCGGTCCTTGTGGACGCAGCTCGGCGCACTGCCATGGGGGCTGATCCTGATGATCTGCGCGATGGCAATGATTGGCGTCGCCATCCTGCATTCGGCAACCTTTACCAATCCGGAAGAAGCCGGACTGCCAATGCGCCAGGCGACGCGCTTCGGCGTGGCGCTCGGTGTGCTCCTGGTGGCGGGCCTGGTTCCGATCCGCTGGTGGTTCTGGGCCGCCTGGCCAAGCTATCTGGCGACGCTCGTTTTGTTAGTTGCGGTGGAATTCTTCGGCACCACAGGCGGCGGCGCGCAGCGCTGGTTGCAAATTGGACCTGTTGCGGTGCAACCCTCTGAATTCATGAAAGTCACGCTGACGCTGGCGCTCGCAGCCTATTATCACAAACGTTGGAGTGATTTTTCCGGCGGCTTTATGATCCATTTGCCAGCCCTGGCGCTGATCGCGTTGCCGGCGGCACTGATCTTCCGACAACCGGATTTCGGCACAACGCTCGCTTTGTTTGCCTCTGGCGGTATCCTGATCTTCCTGGCGGGCCTGTGGTGGCGCGTGATCATGGCCATCGGCGTCGCCGCCATTGCCAGCGTGCCGGCGATCTATTTCTTCGTTCTGCAGGATTATCAGCGCGAACGCGTCGACACTTATGTGGCGCAACTGACCGGCCAGTCAGTCAATGTCATGGATGATGGCTATCAGATCGAACAGGCCAAGATCGCGATTGGGTCCGGCGGCTGGACCGGCAAGGGCTATATGGAAGGGACGCAGTCGCAACTCGACTATATTCCGGAACAGCATACCGATTTTATTCTCACCGTGCTCGCGGAAGAATTCGGTTTCCTTGTCACCAGCGGTGTCCTGATCTTGTGGATGGTCATTCTTGGGCTCGGGCTGGCGATTGCGCTCAGGGCCGCGAGCCTGTTTGCCCGATTTGCGGCCGCAGGCGCCGTCGCGACCGTCACATTCTATATTTTGTTCAATGTTGCCATGGTTTTAGGCCTGGTTCCTGTCGTTGGTGTTCCACTGCCGCTTCTGTCTTACGGCGGCACGGTGATGATCACGACAGCGGGCTGTTTCGGTCTGGTTTGCGCCGCGCATCTCGGGCGGAACGAGCCACTGAATACCGGCGCCTGACGGGGCGCAATCGCTCGGATTATTCATCCCTCAAAAGCCAGCAATTGCGTTGATTTTTGCTCACCGATAGCTAGTGTCGCGCCAAAATCATTCCCTGGGAGGAGAGTTTAATGGCAGCGATCGGTCGTAAGACAGATACGTGGGGTTCGCGATTTGGTTTCATCATGGCCGCGGTCGGTTCGTCCGTCGGTCTGGGAAATTTCTGGCGGTTTCCGTACACAGCCGGTGAGAATGGCGGCGGAGCATTTATCGCCATTTATCTCTTGTGTGTTTTGCTTGTCGGTTTGCCACTGTTGATGGCGGAATATGGCATGGGGCGAAAGTCCGGTATGTCGGCAATTGAGGGGATCGAGTCCCTGGCGCGCGCTGAGAGCAAGAGTGGCAATTGGGGCGTTGTTGGATGGGTAGGGTCGCTGACGGCCTTCTTCATCCTGACCTTCTACATGGTCATTTCAGTCTGGCTGATCGCCTTCCTGCTACAGGCACCAACAGGTAAATTCGAAGGCATGGATGCCGCTGCATCGGCGACGAATTTCGTCGACACAATCGGACAGGGCGAAAACGGGACGTCGCGAAAATGGGGCATTCTCGGGCTTCTATTCCTGTTCTTGACGGCCAATGTTTTCGTTGTCGGGCGCGGAGTAAAAGGCGGCCTGGAGCGCGTTGCGACCATCCTGATGCCGGCCTTTTTCATCATGCTTCTGGTCGTGGTCGGGTTCGCCGTCACGCAAGGCGATGTTGGGCAGACAGCGGCATTCCTGTTCGAGCCAAAATGGGAAGATGTCGGCTTCAAGACCTTCCTGTCGGCACTTGGACAGGCCTTCTTCTCGATTGGCGTCGGTGTCGGTCTGATGATCACCTATGGCGCCTATCTCGATAGCCAGACCGATATTCCCCGTTCGTCGGCGATCGTTGTCACCGCAGATACGTTCGTCGCGTTGATAGCAGGTTTTGCAATCTTCCCGATCGTGTTCGCGGCGGGGCTTGATCCAGCCAGTGGTCCGAGCCTGTTCTTCATCTCCATGCCGGTGGCATTCGGCGGCATTGAAGGTGGCACGATCTTCGCCACGGTCTTCTTTGCACTCGCTTTGTTTGCTGCATTCACATCGTCCATCTCGCTGATGGAAGTCGGTGTGTCCTGGCTGGAAGAGCGCCAGGGTGTGACCCGATTTGGCGCCGCGATGGGTGTTGGCTTCGTATTGTGGATGATCGGCGCGGCTTATGTGTTCTCGCTCGAATATCTCGATTTCGTGGACTTCATGACGGAAGGCTTGCTGCTGCCACTTGGCGGATTGCTGGTCGCTGTCTTTGCCGGCTGGATCCTCAGCCGAAACATGCTGACTACGGAACTCGGAGAAGGCAATGTCATGAACATCTGGCGCTTCCTGATCCGCTGGTTCGTGCCGCCATTCGTGGCCTTCGTGCTGGTCTTCGGGTTCCTCGACAAGATTCAGGACCAGTATCAGGTGCAGCTGCCTGGCTTCCTGACCACATTGCTTGGGCCAAACGCCGAGTAAGACCAAACGCATTTCAAAAAAAGGACCCCGCCTCAGTTCGAGGCGGGGTCTTTGCTTTGGACGTTTGTCGCTGGGTCCAGCGACGTTTACTCGATCGGAGAGAGCAGCTCCGGCGCTGTCACCAGCTGGCGCACGCCATGGGATTTGGTCTCGTTAAAGACATTGCCGTCTGCAGCCCATTTGTGCAGCGAATTGATGTCGAGCTCGGCGCATTGCGGGCGCACGTTCCAGGTGACCTGTGCAGGAGAACACACCGCCTCTGTGTAGCTAGGCCCCGTCGTCGACCCGCGGAAACTGACCGGCGTGCCGGTATCAGACGGGATCATGCCGGCCTGGTAAAAGCCGCCTTTCTCCTCAATCACGTCCGCCATGACCGTGAAGTCGAGCGCGTTCGGATCATTCACGACCAGGAAAGTCTGCGCTTCCACGCGCAGGAGGGGATCGGTGCAGGTCTCTGGCACACACGCGCCAAGACCTTCGCCAGGCACCGTGTCACATGTCGTGTGCACCCAGTGAACCTCAATGGTCTGTCCTGGTACGACGCCCTTATAGGCGCCTTCCACAGGCAGTAACTCCGCATCGGTCAGGTCAGCGGTCGCGTTACATGCATATCCGCCATTGTCGGATGCGTCGACGAAAACGCTGAAGCCGGGCCCCTTGTGTTCGGCATTGGTGTGCGTGTGAATATTGCACAGATTCATCGATGATGCGGGCGGCGCGGTCTGGAATGTGACCGTGTTCAGACCGGCGGTGATTGAAATGTCACGCGGTGTTTGTGGTCCCATGCCGACGCACAGTTCCGGGGCAGGATCAGCTGCCGCTTCGACCACGGTCGTATCCGTCGCTGTGTCGGCTCCAGCCTGGTCAACGTCCTCAGCTGGCGCCGTGCTTGTACAAGCTGCCAGCATCGTTCCGGCTGCGGCCGGTAGAAGTAGGTTTCGCATATTTTGTCACTCCCAGTTTTGACCTTCGAGAGATGGGTCCCTCAGGCCGTTTGGCGAATAACAAATGTTTATGGCTTCGATAGCCTGAGGCAATAGTTCGGCTATCCTGGCGCGGGTCCGCGATGCTTAAGAGGACTTGAAGCGTCGCCCGAAGTCTCGTGTTGCGCGGATCAGTTTGTCGACAATGCCCGGTTCCAGACTCGAATGGCCGGCATTGCCAATGATGTGGAGATCCGCTTGCGGCCAGGCTTTCTTCAGCGCCCAAGCCGTTGAAAGCGGGGTCACCACATCATAACGGCCATGAACGACGATGCCTGGCGTATCGGCGAGTTTCTGCTCAACCTGTTCAAGCAGCCAGCCGTCATTTTCGAAGAAGCCCTTATGATAGAAGAAATGGCATTCGATGCGGGCAAAGGCATCGGCAAAATCATCTTCTTCAAATCGCTTCGGGCGGCTGGTCGGACCCTGGATGGTGATCGTCTCACCTTCCCAGCAAGCCCAGGCCTTGGCGGCTGCGCGGCGTTCGGCCTTGTCAGATCCGGTGAGTCGTTTGTGAAAGGCGTGGAGAAGGTTATCGCGCTCGCCTTCCGGGATCGGGGCGACATAGCGATCGTATGCGTCCGGGAACAGGCGGCTTGCGCCTTCCTGGTAGAACCAGCGGATCTCGCGTTCGGTCAGCAGAAAGATGCCGCGCAGGATGAGGCCGATGACGCGTTCGGTATGTGTCACGGCATAAGACAGAGCGAGCGTCGACCCCCAGGAGCCGCCGAACAGTACCCATTTTTCGATGCCGAGATGCTCGCGCACCGTCTCCATATCGCTGACCAGGGTCCAAGTGTCGTTTTCGCGCAGCTCTGAATGCGGGGTCGATTTCCCACATCCGCGCTGATCCATAAGGATGATGCGATAGATGCTGGGATCGAAGAACCGGCGCATTTCCGGGCTCGAGCCACCACCTGGGCCGCCATGAATACCGATCACGGGCAGGCCGTTCGGATTGCCCGATTCCTCCCAGTAAATCTCGTGCAGATCACTGACGCGCAGAAAGCCTGAGCGCCGCGCTTCGAGGGGGGGATAAAGTTTCAGCATTTTACGCCTTTGTTCACCACCTCTTCACCTATCGATTGTTAACTTCTGAATAAAGGGTATGGACGGCGATTTTCTCATCTGTATGTGTCATTACAGGTGAGGGTATAATTTTGTTAGGTGTGCGGCCCCATGCGTAGTGTATTTCTATCGATGATACTGGCGTCCAGCCTCGGCGCATGCGCGACCGTGTCTATGGTTTCGTCGGAAGCTGTCGTAGAAACAGGCCTGTCGACCGAACAGAGCAGCCTGCGGGAAGTGTCTGAAGCCTACACAGATCTGGCGGAACGCAAGCATTGGGTCGCCAAAAGCGGCGGCTTGCTGGGATTTGCGCGCGTCCTGATGGACGGTGCGTCTGGCGACGACCAGACCCCGGAAATGAAATATTCTGCAGATCTCAAGTCTGGCAGCACATCGCGCTCGCAGCAGGTTTTGCAATTGCGCGATGATATTGAAAGCGCCACGCACGGCCTGAATGTCGCGACCATGGAAGCTGAAAAGCTGCAAGGATCAGAGGCGTCCGCGAAACGCTTGCGCGCTGATCTGGTCAGTTATGAAAGCGCTCTGGTCACGGCAAAAAAGGCCCGACGGACTTTTGTGAGTGCATTGGCTGATTTTGAGCAGGAAGAGCTCGAAGGCGCTTCAGATGCCTTGACGGCCTTCGATCAAAGCATCGATAGCGCCAGCGACGCGGCTGATACGCTCGCCGATTATGCAGCGGATCGCAAACGCAGCGAAGCGACGTCATAGCGCCGCTCGCTACACTGTTATTCGCTTAGAGTTTCATAAAGCTGCGATTGAGCTGCCAGGCATTTTCCATGATCTTGGCGAGATGCTCTGTGCGCGTGCGGACAACTTCTGGCGTCCAGGCGACCTTGTCCTTAACGTCACGCGTCAACGCGAATTCAGGCTCGCCATCGGCAAAATAGAGTGCCTTCTTCTCTTCAAACGAAAGATTGTCAGCCTTTTGATTCGTTGACTGTGAGAGCAGCGCAAAATTGCCAATCGTGTCGACCAGGTCGCGATGCACCGCTGGATTGGGCCAGGCATTGTGCCACGGCGATTCGTCCGGAATGTTCTTCGGCAGGACATGTTCGACCGTCGCGCCATCATCCGGGCCGAGGGCCTTGCCACCGTCAATCTCGGCATTCATGCGCAGCGCGATCGCCCGGCGCTGAGCAAAGGCACCGAAGCGGCTGCGCAGGCGGCTGGATATCTCGCGCCGCTCCTCGCGTGACAAAGCCAGTGGCCCGCTATCCGACAGGAGCGCGCGCGGATTGTCAGCACTGTCTGCGACTTTCTGATAGCGCCGTGCCCGACTTCGCTGGTCAGTGATCGACATCATCGCGCCATAAGCAAACCGTTCGAGGCTCTTGAAGAAGATAAAGGCGTTCTCTGGACTGTTATTGTGGTTCACCAGGAATTTCAGCGCTGGCGCGCGCCATAACTGGTGATCGATCAGGCGCAAATGATTCAGGCACTCGGTGACTTGCGGCGTCATGTTGCCAAACTGTCCCTCGCCGGTCGAAATCGTGACATAGGCATCGACATAGGCGGGCAACTCCTTGGACAGAAACTCACGCGTGCCGCCGGACGAGCGATTAATCACCGCCTTGCGAAACTCGCTCGCGCCCTTCTTGGTTTTGCGCGCATAGAGCGTGCTGATCTGGTTGAGCAAATCGTCAAAGCCGGACCCGCTGAGCCGCGACTCATGCTCCGACCATTCGCGTGAGAACGCGTCCGCCTCGTCCTGCGATAGAGAAGCGTTTTCCAAGAGGTCCGTCTTGATGATGTCGTGACTGTTCGGCGCCTTGCCGCGCGTATTGAGCACGCGGAATACGTTGTAACCGCCATCCCAATCTTCGACGACGACTTTCACGAGAAGGACGCGATTTCGAATCGTGTCCGCCAGTTCGCGTTGGGCCTCCGGCGACATATTTTTGACCGTCCGAATGAAGTTGTCGAGATTGCGCGTCATGCGACGCTGGCTCTCGCTGTCATTCGGTTCGACATCCTTGGTCAGAGCCGCGCCGCGATTCTGGATCGCTTCGCGCAGATATGGACCGTCAATGTGATTGAGAGAGATACGCCACGTCGGCGCCGCGCCACCGAGATCATCGGCAATCAGGGAGTGGATCTGGTCCTTGCGTCCTGCGTCTGGTTCCATGTCGCGCAGGACTGAAAGCAGAATCGTCAGCGTCGTCAGGCGCTGCTGTCCGTCGACGATCAAATACCGCCCGGAGGCTTCTCTCACCAGAACAATCGCACCGATAAAGTGATTCTCGGAGCTCTCGCTGGCATCGCGAAGATCGCTCAACAGGGCGTCAGCTTCGGAGTTTTCCCACGAATAGCTGCGCTGATACGGTGGCATCGCCATTTCTGTGCCATTGCACAAAAGGTCTGCAAGCGTACTTTCCTGAGCACGAAGGCCTTGTGTCATTTAACTTAAACTCTCTACTGTCCCGCCAACCCAAAGAACAGCACTAGTCTTGCGACACAAGACCATCAATTGAAACCGACAGCGATTCCCTCCGGTTTCGCTTCATCGTAGCGAAGAGGTCACACGAAACATGAAATGGGCAACTGTCAGATCAGGCGGACACGTGCATGCCGGGTTATTGCGTGACGGAAAGATCGCTTTGGTTGCGGAGGCTGGCGTCGGTGACATTCTGCACGACCTGGGCGGCGCCACCGAGCGGGCGGGCGAGGCCGGCACGGTCGATCTGGAGCAGGTTGAATTCATGCCGCCCATTCTGAGGCCAGGAAAGATCCTCGGCATCGGCGTGAACTATGCCGCGCACGCGAAGGAATCGGTGACGTTCGTGAAGAATCCGACAAGCAACGTGCAGAAATGGTTCAACAAACAGGCGACCGGTGCGAACGGTGCGTATAGCGATGTGCACCTACCAGTCGTGTCTGACCAGCTCGACTATGAAGCCGAACTGGTTGTGATCATTGGCAAGACCGGCCGTCACGTACCCGAAGATCGGGCCATGGAAATGGTTGCCGGGTTCTGTTGTGGATGTGATTTCTCGGTGCGGGACTGGCAGCGCGCCAGCCCCACCATGATCATGGGCAAGGGGTTTGACACGCATGCCCCGTTCGGACCGTTTCTGGTCACGCCAGACGAGATTGACGACTTGTCAGCGCTGCAAGTGCGTGGCCTCGTCAATGGTGAGCTCCGGCAATCAGGGCATGTGCGCGACATGTCCTTCTCGATCGCGCAGCAGATTGCGCACCTGACAGCCGCTTTCACGCTCGAGCGCGGTGACATCATTTTTACCGGCACCCCAGCTGGCGTCGGCGCTGGGTTCGATCCTCCGAAATGGCTGAAGGCGGGCGATACTGTGCGGGTCGAAATCGATCAACTCGGACACATCGAACACCAGATCGTCGCGGAGAAAAAGGTGACTGTGCTGAAATAGAGAGACCGGCTAAAGCGAACAGCATGAATATTCGACCAGCCATTGCGATTGCCGCCATGAGCGTCCTGGCGGCGTGCTCCGCGCCGGACGCGGAAGATCCGCCCGCGCCAGTTGAGATTTCACCTCGCGATTTCGTACTGTTGCCGTGTGGTCCGGCACGGGCTGATCGGCCTTGCGCGCTGATCGCCGCTGGCGGCAAGCGTATTCTGTTCGGTGCGCCAGCGGGCGTGGCCGCAACCCTCTCGCGGGAAGAATTACGTCTGCTTGACGGTGTCGTGGTGTTCTCGCTGCGGGCGCCGGACATTGAGGGATTGGACGAGGTTCGTAACGAAAGTTGGCGCGCGGGCCGCGAAACGCCTTTATTGACCGTCGGTCCGCGGGGCGTGCTCGACCTGGTCGAGGGGCTCAATAAGGCCTTCGAGCAAGCCGACGCGTTGCGTATCGTTGAAGAGGGCATTCCGGCTGGCGGCTATGACGCTGCCATTCTCACGGGTCGCGACGCGCTGCCGGGGCAAATCGTGTTCGACACCGGCGACGTCCAGGTGACAGTGATCGCGGGCGGCTTCCGCATTGTCTATGACGGGCAGGCGGAGGTGGACCTGCGTCCATGTGGCGGTGATCGCGAACCGCTGAAGGCGTCCGACGCTGATCGTATCCGCGTGAATGTCACGTGCGAAGCTACGGATTCCGGGCTTTCCTGGCCGTTGCAGGCGGCGCATTTTGTCGTGCGTCACACGTCTGAACACTAGGCCTGGAAAAAGCAACGGGGTCCCACTTGCGTAGGACCCCGGTCTCCCCCGAGACGCCCCCATCCGGTCAAACAATGACCGTGGACCGTGGGTGTTTCGGGATTTGAACCCTTGAGTAAGAAGCTCCGCGGACCCTGTCAAACCTGCGCCTGTCAGAAATGTCATGAATTTTCAAAATCGCTGACCCAGTGTGGCAGCGACGTCACGGTCATGCTTGACGAGGCTATCTTTTATAAGTAGTTAGGTAACTAACAATCATGATGGAGCTCAAAGATGATCTCAAGACGCGCGATTTTGAAGACCGGGGGAGCGAGTGCGATCCTGTTGGGGGCCAGCGCTGGCGGCGCGGCGCTTTATGCTCATGGCCCTGGCATGGCGAAGGCGCGCGCGCCGTGGGCAGCTGCCGGCACGAGTTTCGGTGATCCGCGCATTGATGCGCTGGCCTATGCCATCCTCGCGCCCAATCCGCACAATCGCCAACCGTGGATGTTTGAGTTGGTCGGCGATGATCGCATCGATGTCTATGTCGATCTCAACAAGCGCCTGCCCGAAACCGACCCCTTCGATCGACAGATTACGATTGGCTTTGGATGCATGCTGGAGCTGCTCAGCATGGCCGCGGCCGAGAAAGGGACGCGCGCCGAAGTGATTCCGTTCCCGGACAGCCAGCCACAACCGCGCCTGACGCGCGGTCGAGTAGCCCAGGTCACGTTTGTCCCGGACGATGCAAACAGAGATCCGTTGTTCGAGACCATTCTCGCGCGTCGATCGACCAAAGACCCGTTCGATATGACGAAACGCGTTAGTGCTGACGCGCTCAACCAAGTGCTCGCGGCTGGCACGGGTCAGCTCTCGCTTGGCGGAACGACAGACCCGGATCGCGTCAGGGAGCTCATTGATCTCGCCTGGCTGGGCTGGATGATCGAGTACGAAACCGACCAGACCCGCAAGGAAAGCATCGACCTGATGCGCATCGGCAATCGCGCCGTCGTCGAGAATCCCGACGGGATTGATATGGGCGGTGTCGAGATGGGGCTGTACAAACTGACCGGGATTGTCAGCCCTCAGGGACTGAACGAGAAAGGCAGCCAAGCCTATAATATCGGCATCGATATGTATCGCGACATCATCCACTCCTCGATGGGATTTGCCTGGATCACCGCCAGTGAGAATTCCCGATTGAGCCAGATCGATGCAGGGCGGGACTGGGTCCGCATGAATCTCGCCGCGCAGCGCGCCGGCTTGGGTATCCATCCACTGAGCCAGGTTCTGCAGGAGTTCCCGGAAATGGCCGAGCCGTATCGCGCCATCCATACCAAACTCGGCGCTGAGGATGGCGTGGTGCATATGTTTGGGCGCCTCGGATATACCCGGTTTCCCGCCGCCAGCCCGCGTTGGCCGGTGGAGAGCAAGCTGATAAGCAGCTGAGCATGAAAGATTCGTCTCCCAGTGCACTCGTTTTCACGCTGTTCAACGAGATTGGCATCATTGATCAATTGGCGACGGCGCGATTTGCGCGCGTCCTCGCGCCCGATCTGAACCCGTCGGAATTTGGTGTGCTCAACCATTTTGTCCGTTTGCCGGGCGAAAAGTCGCCGACGCGCCTGGCCAAGGCGTTTCAGATGACCAAGCCGTCAATGACGGCCATCCTGACCAAGCTTGAACGCAAGGGTTATGTCGAGATCAAAGGCAGTGATGAGGATCGGCGCCGGAAAATCGTCACCATCACCCGTTCTGGCAAGGCAGCACGGGAGCGTGGGATCGCCGCGATTGGGCCTCTGGCTGAGATTGTCGTGCAGAATCAGGACATCTCGCAACTGGAGAAAATTCTCCCAACCTTGCAAGCGTTGCGCGAATTCCTCGATGCCGAAAGAAATGCAGTGGATGGATTAACCTGATCCCTTGGCACGGGGTGCAAATCAGCCCTATTGCTACCAATTCGTTAACGTTTGACGCCTAATTGTTAAGATTATCGCGTCTTTCTGGGGCTGGAATTGATGGTTGCCGTGTTTTTTATGATCTATGCTGCGATAGGGGCTGGAGCTGGCTGGGGCCTGTTCACCTATGCTGGCATCGAGCTGAATCTCGCTATTGGCGCAGGTGCCATAATCACCGCTTTATTGGGGCAGGTGCACCTGTTCGCGACCCGGGCCGGTGAGTCTTCAACCCTGAAAACCCGAATCGATACGGTCGAATCTGCACAGCAGGATGTGCGCGAACGTGTGGACACGGTCGAAGCGCGGGCCACTGCGATCGAGACGACGGTCAAGCAGGAACTGACCGAGCGCCGCGATGCCCTGGTCAGCGAAATGCGCCAGCTGGAAACGCTGATCGAGCGCCTCTCGCGCAGTTTCGAGACGAAGCTCGCTGACGCAGAGACGACCGGCGATGTCGCGCCACAGGAAGATGCGTTGCTGCGCGCCGTGAAAGAGGCGCTGCAGGATGGCCGGGTCGATCTGCACCTGCAGCCGATCGTGTCGCTGCCACAGCGCCGGGTCTCTTTCTATGAGGGCTTTACGCGTTTGCGGGGCCCCGATGGCTCGCTCATCCTGCCCGCTGATTTCCTTGATGCCGCGCGTCGCGCCAATCTGCTCGGCGTCATCGACAATATGATGCTTTACCGCTCCGTCGAAGTGGTGCGCCGCCTTGCTGCGCGTGATCGCCGTGTCGGAGTGTTCTGCAATGTTTCGTCCTATTCCCTTGAAGACCCGCACTTTTTCCCGTTCTTCCTGAGTCATATGGAGCAGAACCGCGACCTCGCAGGTGCTCTCATTTTCGAGATCCGGGCGAGCCGTTTTGAGCACCGGTCACGCCAGATGCGCGAGGCGATGGAACGCCTGACCGCACTCGGCTTCCGCTTCTCGATTGATCATGCCGAGACCATCGATATTGACCTGCCACGCCTGCAGGATGCCGGTATCCGCTTCGTCAAATTTAATGGCGGAGAGCTGATCGAGCAACTGCGCAATCCGTTCGGTCCGCGCCCACTTTCATCAGTCGATCGCAAGGTCTCGGGCGAAGAAGTCGCCGCCGTCTGCTCGCGTTACGGCGTGACCCTGATCGCCGAAAAGATCGAAGAAGAAGTCAGCGTCGTCGAAATCCTCGAGTTCGGCATTCCATACGGCCAGGGGCACATTTTCGGCGCCCCGCGCCCGATAAAATCGTCGTTGATGGAAGAAACCAAGCCACCGGCCGAACTGGTGCGCCAGCTCACGGCGCGGGCATCTTAAACATCGGTTCGGATTGACGGGGCAGGCGGTGCTTCCTAGGTCGCAGGCATGACTCAACCACAATTTCCCGGCGGGCTGGCCGCCATTAGCGAGCAGTACGATATCATTCTCTGTGACGTCTGGGGTGTCATTCATAATGGCCGCTTTGCCTTTGAAGAAGCTTGCGAGGCTCTGGTGCGGTTTCGCGAACAGGGCGGGGCGGTGTGCCTGATCACCAACGCGCCTGTGCCGAAAGAGCACGCGATCCGTCATTTCGATCCGCTGGGTGTGCCCCCAGAAGCGTTCGATGATTGCGTCACATCTGGCGATGCCACTCGCGAAGTCTTGAGCGCGCGCACCGGTGAACTGTTCTACCGCATGGCGCCGAGCGAGGGCTGGGAGCATGACCGCTACCTCTATCAGGGCCTCGACCTGCAATTTGGCGACGAGAAATCCTCCAACACCATCCTCTGCATCGGCCTGGAAGATCAACAGAACGAGCATCCGGAGGATTATCTCGATCGCCTCGCCGAGGCAGCTGACCGCGGCATGGAGATGATTTGCGCCAATCCCGACATCCGCGTCCGCATCGGCGACCAGCTATTCTGGTGTGCTGGCGCGCTGGCGAAGATCTTCGAAGATCACGGGGGTACGGTGATTTATCCGGGCAAACCGCATGATCCGATCTATGACCTTGCGCTCGCCAAATTGTCAGATCTCGGGGTCGAAGCTTCGCCCGGGCGCACGCTCTGTATTGGTGACAGCCCTGCTACCGATATGAAAGGCGCACTCTCGCGCGGCTTTGACGGGCTCTATGTCGGTACCGGCCTGACGGAGCATGGCGTCAATTTTGAGCAGGAAGTTGCAGAGCTGCTTACCGAGTATGGCGTCACCGCAAAATGGGCCTTGCCGAAACTCACATGGTGACGAAACCTGAAACACATTGTAACAGGCCGTGAGCGAAAACGGAGACTCATCCGAAATGACATATAAAGACGGCTATAAGTTCGAAGACCTGTCTGTGGGCATGACCCACCAGACCGAGCACGTCATTACAGAAAACGACATTGAGCTGTTCGCCCAGGTGTCGGGCGATCGCAATCCGCTGCACATGGACGACGAGTTCGCCAAGCACACACCGTTTGGCCAGCGCATTGCGCACGGTGCGCTGACCGCGAGCTATATTTCCGGCATTCTCGGCAATGATCTGCCCGGGCCAGGTTCGATCTTTGTCGGCCTGAACATGCGCTTTCGCCGCCCGGTCTATATCGGCTCGCATGTCACCGTGAAGGTGGAAGTCACCGAGATGAAAGAGCGCGGCAACCGGGTCACGCTGAAAGTTTCGTGCAATGTCGATGGCAAGGCCGCGATTTCGGGTGAGGCCATGGTCATGGTGCCGAGCCGGGACGCCTAAATGACGGTCATTGCCCATTATAAGGACGTCCCGGCGGCCGCGCGCGGTTTCTCCGTCGCCTTGGGTAATTTTGATGGCGTCCATGCCGGTCATCGCGCCGTGCTCGATGGCGCCGTTGCAGCTGGCGGTGCGCTCGGCGTGGCGACATTCGAGCCGCCTCCACGGCAATTTTTCCGACCAGATGATCCGCCTTTCCGGATCTATCGTCCGGCGCGGCGCAATGCGCGCCTGGCAGAGCTCGGTGCGAAAGCGGTGTACGAATTGCCGTTTAACGCCGACATGGCGGCGATGACGGACGAGGATTTTGCCCGGCACGTATTGAAAGATGGGATTGGTGCGTCGCATGTCACGGTTGGTTTCGACTTTCGGTTCGGACGTGGCAGGATGGGCGATGCGGGGCGACTGGCTTCGCTTGGCCGCGCAATCGGGTTTGGTGTCACGATCATCGACAAGATTGAAGCGCTTGGAGCGAAAGCCTCCTCGACGGCGATTCGCGAAGCCTTGATTGCGGGTGAGCCGGAGCGCGCTGCGGAGATACTCGGGCATGACTGGGTGGTCGACGGTGTTGTCGAGCATGGTGAGAAACGCGGACGGACAATTGGGTTCCCAACCGCCAATCTGCATCTCGGCGATCTCATCCATCCGCGCCACGGCGTCTATGCCGTCCGCGCTCGGGTGATCGGCGAGGAAGACTGGCGCGACGGCGTCGCCAATTTTGGGCGCACGCCAACCACTGGCATTCGCGACCCGTTGCTTGAGACTTTCATCTTCGACTTCGACGCCGACATTTATGGCCAGCAGCTGGAAGTGGCGCTGGTTCGCTACCTGCGCCCGGAGCTGAAATTTGACTCGGTCGATGACATGGTCGCGCGCATGCAAGTCGATGTCGAAGAGGCCAAGCGTCACCTGGCGGGATGACAGGCCTCGCGAGCCCTGCTAAGCGGGCCTCATGAACAGGGCAGCAATCATATCCATTATTCGAATTAGCGGCCCGGTCGCCCGCTCAGTTTAAGAGCTCGCGGCCGGGGATCTATTGCTTAGCCCTTTCTTCACACGCTGATCCGAAGACGTCCAAATGGCCGATACTGACAAACCGAAAAAACCTGAGAACCCGTACAAGGACACATTGTTCTTGCCGACCACCGATTTCCCGATGCGCGGCGGCTTGCCGAAAGCCGAGCCGAAATGGATCGAGAAATGGGATGAGATGAATCTGTATGAGCGCTTCCGCAGCGATGCGAAAGCGCGCGGCGCCGAGCCGTTCATCCTGCATGATGGCCCACCTTACGCCAACGGGCCGATCCATCTCGGCACCGCGATGAACAAGATCATCAAGGATATCATTGTCCGCAATCATCAGATGCGCGGCTATGATGCGTCTTATTTGCCGGGCTGGGACTGTCACGGCCTGCCGATCGAGTGGAAGGTGGAAGAACAATTCCGCTCCAAAGGCCGCACCAAGGATGATGTCCCGGGCGACGAGTTCCGCCGCGCCTGCCGCGAGTATGCCGCCGAATGGATCGAGGTCCAGAAAGCCGGCTTCCGCCGCTGCGGCGTCGAGGGCGAGTGGGACGATCCGTATCTGACCATGAATTTTGAGTCCGAAGCCGCGACCGTGCGCGAATTCCTGGCGGTTGCCATGGGTGGTCGCCTCGTCCGCGGTGCCAAGCCGGTAATGTGGTCACCGGTCGAGCGGACGGCGCTGGCCGAGGCTGAGGTCGAGTATCACGACCGCAAAGTGCCGGTCATCTGGGTGAAGTTTCCGGTGAAATCCGGGCCTGCGGATCTGACCGACGCGTCAGTGGTGATCTGGACAACCACACCGTGGACCATCCCGGCCAACCAGGCTGTGAGCTTTAGTCCTTCCATCGAATACAGTCTGTTCGAAGTGGAAGACGTCGCCACGGAAGAAGAGCTCGGTTTCGCGCCATACGTGAAGACAGGCGACAAGCTGATCGTCGCGGACCGCTTGGTC
This sequence comes from Hyphomonadaceae bacterium, assembly GCA_024742355.1. GTDB lineage: Bacteria > Pseudomonadota > Alphaproteobacteria > Caulobacterales > Hyphomonadaceae > Henriciella. The sequence goes on from JANSYM010000003.1 coordinate 307,575, forward strand.
GAAACCGTCATGAATGGCGCGAAAGCCAAGTCTTATCGCAAGGTGCAACCGGTTACACCGACCGCTGATTTTGTGCTTCAGCATCCACTGGCCGACCTCGATGCGTTTTTCGAGCACGACATCCCAATGCTTGCCGGCGACCACGTGACTGACGATGCCGGTACCGGCTTTGTGCACACCGCACCCGCGCATGGTGAGGATGACTTCAATGTCTGGGTCGAATCGGGTCGCACGACGCAGCAAATCCGGCAAATCGTCGACCCCGACGGCTGCTACACGGACGACGTTCCCGAACCACTCCGTGGTCTCGATATCATCCGCACCTCAGGCAAGAAGCGCGGCCAGCCGGGCAAGGCCAATCCGGAAGTCATCCGCCTGCTCGCCGAGAGCGGCAATCTGCTGGCGCGTGGCGTCACGGAGATTCGCGATGCGCATTCCTGGCGCTCGAAAGCGCCGGTGATCCGCCGCGCCACGCCGCAATGGTTCATCGCCATGGATACGCCCGGCAAGGACGGCTCGCGGCCCCTGCGCGAAATGGCCATGGACGGCATCGAACAGACCAAGTTCGTGCCGCCGACCGGCTATAATCGCCTGAAAGCCATGGTCGCAGATCGACCGGACTGGCTGATCTCGCGCCAGCGCAATTGGGGCGTGCCGATCACGCTACTGGTCTCGCCCGATGGTGAGCCGCACACGACGGCCTTGTCGGCGAATGAGGCCGAGACCGTGAATCAACGCATCCTCGAAGCCATCCGCGCCGAAGGTGTGGAAGCCTGGTTCAGCGCGGATGTCGAAACCTTCCTGGACGGTGTGGTCGAAGACGCGTCGAAATGGGAAAAGGTCAATGACGTGCTCGATGTCTGGTTCGATTCAGGCACCACACACGCCTTTGCTCTGCGCGATCGCGGCATCATTGATGACGCGACCGGCGTCGCAGATGTCTATATGGAAGGCTCCGACCAGCATCGCGGCTGGTTCCAGTCTTCCTTGCTCGAAAGCTGCGCGACGCGCGGGATGGCGCCGTTCAAACAGGTCGTCACGCATGGCATGATTGTCGATGGCGAGGGCAAGAAAATGTCTAAGCGCGATGGCAACGTCATCGATCCAAACGATTTCGGAAACCAGTACGGAATTGAGATTTTGCGTCTTTGGACAGCGACGTCTGACTATACTGAAGACCTTCGTATCTCAGATGAGATCATCAAGGGCGCGGTCGAGAACTATCGCCGCCTGCGCAACACGATGCGCTACCTGCTCGGCGCGCTGCATGGGTTCACGCCGGACGAAGCGGTCCTGCCGGTCGAGATGCCGAGCCTCGAGACCTGGGTCCTGCACCGCCTCGCCGAACTCGATGAGACGGTGCGCAAGGCCTATGACGAGCATGACTTCAAGCGCGTCATGACGGCGTTGCTCAATTTCTGCTCGGTCGACCTGTCGGCGGTCTATTTCGATATTCGCAAGGACAGCCTGTATTGTGACGCGCCGAGCGACGTTCGCCGCCGTTCGGCCCGCACTGTGATGGCTGCGATTCTGGAACGGTTGCTGGCCTGGCTGGCGCCGATCATGCCGTTCACGACCGAGGAAACCTTCCTGATGAGCCCGTTTGCGGGTCGCGCAGACAGTGTCCACCTCTTGCAATTCCCGGAAACGCCGCTCGACTGGAAAGACGCTGACCTCGCTGCGCGTTGGGACAAGATCTTCCGCGTTCGCCGCGTTGTCACCGGCGCGATCGAGATTGAACGTCGCGAGAAGCGAATTGGCTCATCGCTTGAAGCGGCACCGAAAGTGTTCATCGATGATCCGGACCTATTGGCTGCCTATGAAGGCGAGGCCGCCGAGGACATTTTCATCACGTCGCAAGCGGAGCTCGTTGCTGGCGCAGCGCCGGATGAAGCCTTCCGCCTGCCGGATGAGGCAAGTGTCGCGGCTGTGCCAGGGCAAGCCAGCGGCGTGAAATGCGCGCGCAGCTGGAAATATTTTGATCCGGCCACAGCTGATCCGGAGTTTCCGGATGTGACCCCACGCGACGCTGCTGCGATCCGCGAGGTGCGAGGATAGGATGAGCCAGCGTATTCGTTTCGCCTTTTACTTCCTGGTGCCGATCATCGTCGTTCTCGACCAATGGTCGAAATCTGCGATTCTGAGCGAACCGAAATTCAATGCGCTCGGCTGTCTCGATCCGGTGCAGAGGTGCGGTCAGATCGAAGTCGTATCATTTTTTGATCTGACCATGGTCTGGAATCGCGGCGTCAGTTTCGGGATAGGGCAGTCTGAAGGCGTGATGCGCTGGTTGTTGGTGGCGATGACCACAGCCATCGCGATCGGGTTTTCTGTTTGGCTGTATCGCGCTACGCGGCGCTTTACAGGGCTGGCATTGGCGCTCGTCATCGGCGGCGCGTTCGGCAACGTGATCGATCGCGTTCGGTTCGGCGCGGTTGTCGACTTTCTCGACTTTAGCGGCATCTTCCGGCCATATTTCTTCAATTATGTATTCAATGTCGCCGACGCGGCTATTTCTGTAGGTGCGGTCTTGCTCTTTGTGGATCAGTTCCTAATGTCGCGACAAGACAAAGCGGCTGGGGCCGTAAACGAAGATTAGGCGAGGACGCCATGAAAAAAACCGCACTGATATTTTCCGCCGGTCTGGCTATGACCCTGGTCACAGGCTGCGCCAGCTGGAGTGGCAGCAACACGCCCGACGAATTTCGCGTTGTGAAAAAAGCGCCATTGGTGGTGCCGCCAGAATACAGCCTGCGCCCACCGCAAGCGGGGCAATCGGAACCCTTCGAGGTTGATGTCGAGCGCGCTGGAACGGCGTCAGCGTTCGGCACCGATATCGGACAGGATGCCAGCGCCGCCGAGCGCGCCCTGGTCTCAGCGGCTGGCGCCAATGCGGTCAGCCCGGTTATTCGCCAGCAGGTCGACTGGGAAGAAGCCAGCACGATCCGGAAATCTACCAGTATTGCGGACCGAGTGCTGTTTTGGCAGCGTGACAATGACGAACCCGCTGACAGCGCGACGGGCGGCGCCGAAGTCACCATTGAACGCGGCAGCGGCGAGCGCCTGAAACTGCCGGGAACCTGATCCTGACCCAACATATGAGGGGACAGCACGCGGAGAAACACATGAAACATTGGATATCTGGCGGGCTGGCCGCCACGGTTTTACTCGGAGGCACGGCGTTCGCTGACAATGCCGCTGATGAGTGGGCACCGGAAACGTTCACGCTTGAGAATGGCATGGACGTCATTGTGCTGCCTGATCATCGCGCGCCGGTCGTGACGCATATGGTCTGGTACAAGGTTGGCGCTGTCGATGAAGATCCCGGCAAGTCCGGCATCGCGCACCTGTTCGAACATGTCATGTTTAAGGAAACCGACGATATCGCCGATGGCGAGTTCGATTCCATTATTTCCCGCCTGGGCGGTCAGAACAACGCGTTCACCAGCTGGGACTACACTGCTTATTACGAGCGGGTCGCGAAGCAGCATCTCGGCAAGATGATGGAGCTCGAAGCCGAGCGCATGACCGACCTGATTATTGATGAGGATCCGGAAGGCAGCTTCATAACCGAGCGCGATGTCGTCAAAGAAGAGCGACGACAACGGGTCGACAATAATCCAGGCGTGATTCTGCGAGAAAAAGTGCTGGCGGAATTCTGGAAAGGCCATCCTTACGAAATCACGGTCATCGGCCGGATGGATGAAGTCGAGGCTCTGACCCCGCAAGACGGAATCGACTTCTACAAGAAATATTACTCGCCGGAGAACGCGATTCTGGTGGTTGCGGGCGACGTTACCGGTGACGAGGTCAAAACCCTCGCAGAAGAACATTATGGCGCGATCGAACCATCTGGCCTGGTTGATGGGACACGCAAATGGGCAGACGTGACGCCGCTCAGCGAAACCATCGAAATCACCCACAGCGATCCGAAGGTGCGCCAGCCGGTCTGGTATCGCTATTTTGATGGCACCAGCCAAAAGCGCGATCGGCAATTCTCGCTGGCGCTCGATGTCGGTTTGGAAGTGCTCGGCGGTGGTAATACCAGCCTGCTTTACGTTGCGCTGGTGGAAGATCAAAAGATTGCCGTGAACGCGGGTACGTTTGCCTGGACCGGCCTCCATGACAATGGCCCGGCTGTCGTCTATGCGACACCGAGCCCAGGTGTCTCCATGGATGACCTTGAAGCGGCTGTAACGGCCGAACTTGCCAATATCCTGGAAGCCGGTTTCTCGGACGAAGACATTGAACGCGTGCGCAATTCGATGGCAGCGGAAGCTATCTATGCCCGCGACAGTCAGCAAAGCATGGCCAACCTGTTTGGTGGCTGGGTGGCGATTGGCGGGTCGATTGAAGATCTGATGAGCTATCCGGACGATGTCCGGGCGGTGACAACCGAAGAAGCCCTTGCCGCGGTGCGTAAGACGTTCGCTGAAGGCAATCACTATATCGAGGCGCAATTGCTGCCCGCAGAAGGGGAGCTGTAATCATGAAGACTTCAATTCTTTTTGGTGCCGCGACGCTGGCCCTGACCCTGACAGCCTGCTCAACCGCGCTTGTAAGCGATGACACGACTGCCGACACAGCAGTGAGCGAAGCGCCCGTCGCAGAGGTCGCCGAGCCTGTGGAAGCCGGATTGGCTGTCACGGTTCACGATGGTGAGTTTGCGACCATTCAGCAATTCGTCACGCCAGGTGGAGTCTCGGTCTGGCTGGTGGAAGAGCCGTCCATTCCGATCCTGTCCCTGCGCATGGCCTGGCAGGCCGGCCGCACCAATGATCCGGAAGGCATGGAAGGCCTGACCAATGCCATGGTCTACCATATGAATGAGGGCGCCGGGGACCTCGACGCCCAGGCCTTCTTCAAACGCATGGAAGAGCTGAACATGAGCTTCTCCTGCAGCGCATCGAACGAAAGCACTTTCTGCAATGCGTCCATGCTGACCGACAATGCCGCCGACTCGTTCGACATGATCGGGCTCGCCTTTGCCGAGCCGCGCTTCGATGATGGCCCGTTCGAGCGCTATCAGCGTGAGCAGGAAGTCAGTCTGCAAACGCGTGAAACCAATGCGCAATATCTGGCAAGCCGGGCGCGGATCGAGGCGCTTTATCCCGATCATCCATATGCGCGCAATACCAGTGCCGAGAGCCTGGCGGCGATCACACAGGACGCGATGCGGGCGCAAAAGAACCTGTTGATGGTCCGCGAAGGCATGCTGGTCACCGCGGTTGGAGCGATGTCTCCGGAAGAGCTGGCCCCGCTGATTGATGCAGCGGTTGCCGGGTTGCCAGCCGAGAGCGAAACGGTTGAAGCGGAGAGCGTTGCATTGGCTGCGCCTGCAGCGACGCCAGTAGCTGTCGACCTGCCACAACCGCAGAGTCTTGTGACTTTCGCCGCCCCGGCAATGACGCGTGAAGATCCGGATTTCTATACCGCTGTGGTTCTCAACTACACATTCGGCGGCGGCGGCTTTGAAAGTCGCTTGATGAAAGACCTGCGTGTTGAAAAAGGCCTGACTTATGGCGTCTACACCTCCGTCAGTGCTGGCGATAAGCTGCAGCTCTGGAGCGGTGGTGGTCAGACCAAGAATGAGAGCGCTGGCGAGTTCATCGCGGCGGTCAAAGCCAATATGACCAAAATGGTCGACGAAGGCATGACCGAGCAGGAACTGGCCGACGCCAAGTCCTACCTCACCGGGTCGTATCCGCTCGGCTTTGACTCCAACGCAAAGATCGCCGGAAACATGATGGGCATCCGCCTTGATGAATTGCCAGTCGATTTCTTCGACAAGCGCAATGCCATGGTCGAAGCGGTCACTCTGGAAGATGCAAACCGGGTGGCCCGGGAGTATCTGAGCCCGGACAATTTCACCTTTGTTGTTGTCGGCGAGCCTGAAGGACTGGACGGATAGGCTTGTTCGATCTGAGCAAATCTGAAAGGGCGCGCGAGACATCGCTGCGCCCTTTCGTGATTTTTGTGCCCATGGCGATTTTCATCGCAGCGGCCGCCGCGAGCCTGATCAACCTTGATGGTTTCTTCGCGTTCGCGAAACTGTTGAATGACTGGATCCTGGCGACCTTCTCAAACGTCATTTCCTGGGCGGTGTTCGGCTTCGTCTTCACCAGTTTCGGCGTCATTCTGACGCCGCTCGGCAAGGTGACGATTGGCGGAGCAGGGGCCGCGCGCACGCTGCAGCCCTGGAGCTGGTTCTCCATCACCCTGTGCACCACGATCGCCATCGGTATCCTGTTCTGGGCCATGGCCGAGCCGATGTATCATCTCTATGAGCCTGGCGGTGCGGCGCGCGGCATCGCGGCTGCCAGCGATGAGGCGAAAGCGTTCAGCCTGGTCACATTGTTCATGAACTGGGCGGTTTCGCCCTATGCCATCTATACAGTGGCGGCACTCACCTTCGCGCTGGCCTATCACAATCTGGGCAAGCCTTATTCGGTTTCAGGACCGTTCATTGCCCTCCTTGGTCGCCCTTTGCCGAAACCGGTCGCGGCGTTTCTGGATGCCGCCATCCTGTTGGCGCTGATCATGGGCATGGCAGCGTCTCTGGGCGCAGGCATGCTGCTTTTGTCAGGCGGTGTGGCGGATATGACCGGATTGCCCAATGGGCCTGTCTTGCTGGCGCTGGTCGCTGCAGCGATTGGCGTAGTCGTCCTGATCAGCTCGCTGACGGGACTGCTTCGCGGCATTCGCGTGCTCTCAGTGATCAATACCTGGTTCTTTTTCGTCTTTGTCGGCGTGATCCTCCTGTTCGGCCCGACACGTGAGATTTTCACCCAGGGCGGGGCGGCGATCCTGTCCTATGCAGGCGAGTTTCTCGATCGTTCGCTCTTTATCGGCGCGGCCAGCGATGATGGCGAATGGGCCAAGGGCTGGACCACGTTCTATTTCGCCAACTGGCTCGCCTGGGCGCCGGTCACGGCGATGTTCCTGGGCCGGATTGCGCGCGGCTACACGGTTCGCGCCTTCGTCCTCGTCAACCTGATCCTGCCCGCTCTGTTTTCGATGCTGTGGATGAGCGTGTTTGGCGTGTTCGCGATGGAGACCGATTTCGGTCAGGGCGGCGCGCTTAAACAGACGCTCGATACTGTAGGTCCGGAAGGCGTCATGTTTCGCGCGCTGGATTACATCCCGCTGACCAGCCTGCTTATCCCGGTTGTTCTGATCCTGTCTTTCATCTCATACGTCACGGCTGCCGACAGCAATACCGAAGCGATCTCGCAAATCTGCAAGACCCATGATGCGCCGATGACCGAAGCGGATGAGACCGAGCCAACGGCGCCGCGACTGAAGATCATCTGGGTCATCCTGCTCTGCCTGATGGCCTGGATCATGGTCGCATTCAGCGGCATTGATGGTGTGCGCATGTTGTCAAATGTCGGCGGGTTGCCGGCGCTATTTGTCGTTCTGGGATTGCAGGTCTGCCTGATCCGAATGGTGTTTCAGGCCGAAGCGCTCGATCGAATGCATCCGGCGGACGCCGGGACGACAGAAAACGTCTAAGCGTCGACCAGCTTTTTCAGTTCAGCCGCGATACCCTTCAAGGTTTCACGCATCCGCTTCAATCCGCCGCCGCGGCCATTGTGAATGACCAGCTGTTTCCACGGCGCACCTTCAGGGTCCGGCGTTTTGACATTGAGATGCCCTGAGCGCGGGAGCGCGCTGCTGAGCAGAGCTCCGGCAAGGTCGAACCCTGCCTGGGCATTGAAGGTGCCATTGCGGGCGTCGGCTTCAAAATTGGATTGTTCCGACCGGCCGACCGCATTGAACAGGATGGACAGATCCGGTCGTTTCTCATCGCTGATCTGCTCCCGCATCACCTGGTTGAGCAGCTTCACGCCGCGCAGAGAATAAACATCGGCATGCATCGGCGCGAGGACGCGGTCCGCGGCTTCCAGAGCGCACCGGGTCAGGAAAGTCGCATTCGGATTGGTGTCGAACACGATCAAATCATATTCGCTGCGATAATAGTCGATCATGCGCCGGAAATTCGAGCCAACCAGCGCCAGCGCTTCTGGCCCTTTGGCAAACGCATACTTTGAGATCTCAAACTGTCCCGAAATGAGATCAAAACGCCCGCTCGGCGCCTCTTCACCAGCCAGGATGTCGTGGGCGATCACATCGCGTTCGGCCGGTTCGAACGGTTCGGTATTGATCTCCGACCAGCTTTCAGACGGCGAGACAGTATCATAGGCGTGCAGGCGCGAGCGTTCGAATAGCGAGATCACGGATTTATCTCGCGCCGAGCTCGCATCAGCATGCTCCATGTCGAAAAAGGTCTGGGTGAGATTATATTGCGGATCGAGATCGATCAGCAGCATGCGTCCACCGAGACTCGCCTGCCAGGTGCCGAACACCTGGCTGCTGATAGTGGTCTTGCCGACACCGCCTTTCAGATTCATCACCGAAATGACGGGACAGCGGCGCTCATAACGATCCTTCACCTGCTGCACCAGGCGCTCCAGCGCGCCGTCATCGCTCAGAGAGTCGGTCAACTGGTCGGCGAGGAGCGTTTTGAACTGTTTTGACAGCCGCGCATTGTCCGCCCGGATCGGAAACAGTTTCAGGCCGCGCTCATGGGCGATCTCCAACTGTTCCTGAACCGCTTTCGAACGGATCGATGAGGCTGAGACCAGCACCACCATGCCAAATGCGTCATCAATCGCTTCCTTGACCGAGTCCGGCTCAAAATCCTTGCTTCCGGCCGGTGTATACCAGGTCGGAATCGAGGCGCGGCGCATGGCTTCATGCACTTGCAGAAGCGGATCTACATCACGATGACCGTGGGCAATAAAGAGTTGCGACATTTACAAGGCATCCAACTGGGAGGTTTTGCGCTATTATCCGTATTCTTGGAGCGCCACAATTTCATGTCATATCGGCAGGGTAAAGCTTGATTGTGTGACATTGCCTGTGCATAAAGCGCGACCTTAAGGAGAAGCCCATGACCTGGACGCCAAGCAGCTGGCGCGCACGCCCGGCAAAGCACATCCCGGAAGACTATCCGGACCTCGCGCATCTGAAAGATGTCGAGCAGCGTCTGGCTGAGTTTCCGCCGCTCGTTTTTGCCGGTGAAGTCCGGACCCTGAAACAGCGTCTGGCGAGTGTCGCGGCCGGCGAGGCCTTCCTGCTGCAGGGCGGTGATTGCGCCGAGAGCTTCAAGGAGTTCAGCGCCGACAATATTCGCGACACGTTGCGCGTATTGCTGCAAATGGCGGTTGTTCTGACCTATGCGGCGTCCAAGCCCGTGGTCAAAGTCGGCCGCCTCGCAGGACAGTTCGGCAAGCCACGTTCTTCGCCGGTGGAAGAGATTGATGGCGTCACGCTGCCCTCCTATCGCGGCGATAATATCAATGGCATGGACTTTACCGAAGGTTCGCGCAGGCCAGATCCAGAGCGTCTGATCCAGGCTTACTCGCAATCCGCATCGACCTTGAACCTGGTCCGCGCCTTCTCGCGTGGTGGCTATGCGGATCTCTCCAATGTTCACCAATGGATGCTCGGCTTTGTTGATCGCTCTCCCCTGGGCGAGCGCTACCGCAACATGGCTGACAAGATCAGCGACGCGCTGGATTTCATGCGCGCATGTGGGGTGACCTCTCAGGAAGTCCCGCAAATGGCACAGGTTGAGGTCTACACCTCGCATGAAGCGCTGTTGCTTGGCTATGAAGAGGCGATGACGCGGATCGATTCCACGTCAGGCGACTGGTATGACACTTCAGCTCACATGCTGTGGATCGGCCACCGCACGCGTCAGGTCGATCACGCGCATGTTGAGTTCTGCAAAGGCGTCAAAAACCCGATCGGCATGAAATGTGGCCCTGGCCTCGAGGCAGATGAGTTGCTGCGCATCATCGATACGCTCAACCCGGACAATGAAGCTGGCCGGATCACGCTGATTTCGCGTTTCGGCGCGGAAGGGGTTGCTGACGGTCTTGCCCCGCTCGCCAAGGCGGTGAAGGAAAGCGGGCGCACTGTTGTCTGGTCTTGCGACCCGATGCACGGCAATACGCTAAAAACCGAGTCTGGCTACAAGACCCGCCCGGTTGATCATATACTCGCCGAAGTGCGCGGCTTTATCGACGTGCTCAATGCCGAGGGCTGTGTGCCGGGCGGTGTGCATTTCGAAATGACTGGCCAGGATGTCACTGAGTGTATTGGCGGCGCGCAGGCGATTTCAGAAGCCGACCTGTCATCAAGATATCACACTCATTGTGATCCTCGCCTAAATGGCGAACAAGCTCTTGAACTTGCCTTCCTGATCGCCGAGAAGCTCCTGGAGATTAAGGACGTTTCCACCATGCCATCACGTGTAGCCGGATAAACAGGACGTTTGACCATGACCCAGCGGGCATGGCCCGCCTGGGCGCGGGCCTCTGAAATTCTAGACCTTTTGCGGCTGTCAGGACCGATTGCGATCTCACGCCTGTCGTGGATGTTGATGGGCCTGACGGATGCGATCGTGCTCGGCCAGGTCAAAGGTCAGGAGCACGAGCTCGCTTTTATCCTGAATTCCTGGCTGCCGATCGGGGTGACGCTCGGCTTCGGCATGGGCATCCTGCTCGGTGTACAGGTGCTGACCTCGGAACTGGTCGGGCGGCATGAGGAACACATGTCCGGCCGGATCTTCCGGCGCGGAATGGGCTGGGCTGTGCTGATCGGGATTGCCGTCACCGCCATCGTTTACCTGATCGCTGCGCCACTGTTTGATTTGCTATTCGTGCAGATCAATCCGAACGAGAATATTAGCGCTTCGATGACGCCGGATGAATTTGCGTCAGAGACAGCCCTGATCACCCAGATCCTGTCGCTCAGCTTGCTGGGCTTCATGATCTCGACTGTGTGCAGCTACTATCTGGAGGCGCTGCGTCGCCCGCTGATCGTCACGATCACGTCTTACCTGGGCGTCGGCGTGAACCTGGTGATCGACCTTGCATTCGTGCTCGGATGGTGGGGCATGCCGCAAATGGGCGGCGAAGGCGTCGCCTGGGCGACGGTTGGCTCGCGCTGGGCGATTACGTTCGCGCTGATTGGCTTTGTGATCTGGCTGACACCGGCCTTGAAGCCATCTGAACCAGGCCCTGAAGACGAAGGGACGCGCCAGATGACTGTGGGCGGCGGCACGGCGATCTCGAATGTTGCGGAGTGGGGCGGGTTCAACCTGACCTATACAATCGCGGCCTTTGTCAGCGTCGCCGTCAATGCCGTCTATGGCTATTCCGTACAGATCATGGGCTTCTGTTTCATGTTCTTCCTCGGCATTGGCACCGCAACCAGTGTGCGCGTGGCCGAACATGTCGGGCGCGGCGATCTGCAAGGCGTCAAGGATGCGTCCCGTCTCGGGGTAGCGGCGACATTCGTGCTCGGCACGATGCTGGCTTTGCTGATCTATGCGTTCAAGGACGGCGTCGCGCTACTGCTGGTCAATTCAGAGGCGAGCATTGATGGCACCATGTTGGCGCCCGCGATTGCGGCGATGCTTATCTATGCCGCGCTGGCGACGACCTTTGACGGATTGCAGGCGACGGCCTCGATGGCGCTGCGAGCACAAGGCGTCGTCTGGCTGCCATCTGCCATCCACATCGCATCCTTCTTCGCGCTGATGATTCCGCTTTGCTACATCATGGCGGTGACCATGGGGCGCGGCGTGCAGGGCATGATGGAAGCTGTGACGATTACCCTGCTGGTTGCCGGTGGTTTGCAATGGGCATTGCTGGAATGGAAAACGGCGTGCCGCGAAGTGCGACACGCCGTTTAATAAGGATCGCTTTCGCGAGTGACCTTAGATGTCTTTCAGAGCGGAAGCCGGTCTGAAAGCCGCAGAGGTTTTCTCTTTGATCTGGATGGTCTCGCCAGTCGCAGGGTTGCGACCTTCACGTGCGCCGCGAGTTTTCGCGACGAAAGTTCCGAAACCGGCAATAGCCACAGAGTCACGGCTCTTCACCGCGCCTGAGATTGAATCAAAGACAGCGTCCACGGCACGGCCAGCATCGGCCTGAGACATGTCTGCTGCTTCTGCAACTGCTTTGGTCAGTTCACCCTTGTTCATTGGGCTCTCCCTTAGTTCAACGGCCCTAGTTGCCGTTGAGGGCATTGTTCATGATTCGAATGGGCCGTGAATCCCGTAAACCCAATAAATACGGGGGATTCAGCGTTATTTTGCTAAAATCCACCCTTCTTCGGCGATAATTCTGTGTTTTTCTCTACCAGAAATTGAATCGGGGGAATCGAAGGCGCCACCGAGGATTCCGGCCGAATCGAGCGATTCGAGGCGTTCTGAGAGCGTTCTGACTTGCGCCTGATCGAGGATTTCTCCGGATTTGGGCGCCACTGGAACCGTGCTGGGATAGACTTCAGCGAGGATACAGGATGTGTTTTCGAGGCTTTTCGCGGTGAATTCGGCGAGTCCCGTTTCAAATGGCCAGAGCTGCGCGCCAGGAATTTGATCGCGCAATTCGGCGACCGTGGCGATCCCGAGCAACGACTGAGACCCGACTGCACCTGCGCCAACCAATTGCCAAACGGATTTCGGATACGCCTTGAACGTCGATCTGATCCACGCTTCGGCAAGGCGGTGCTCGTGCAATGAGTCAGGAGAAGAGAAGTCGCCCTTGCGCGCGGACAATGTCTCTGACGCCCGGGACGCAGGCGCGCCCCAGAATGGATGCGCGCGTCCGGTCATGGCTGCGTTCAATTCGGCGGCGAGATCGAACCGCGTATTGGAATTGTCTTCGCGCTCGGCGATGTTGCGCGCGAGATAGTCATGCATCGCGCGCCAGGGTGGGGCAGCGCTGACATCCAGCCCAATCGCCTCGGCCGTGCCTGCGGGATAGCCCATGGCAAAATCGAACCCGATGAGGACACGTTGTCCACGGCTGATGCAGTCTTCGGCCAGCGCAAGAACACGCCGCCGCGCCGCCAGTCGCGTGTGCGGGTTCTCACTTGTGAATGATGAAATGCCATCAGCAGTGCGGGTGCGGACGCCGATCCAGATCGAGTTTGCACCTGAAACAGGTCTCGCCGCAGCACTCCAGTCGACGATGATATAGGCGTCGAAGAGCGGTGCCATCGACTAGAATACGACGTCAGCGATGGGCTCGAGGCGTTTGCAAATGTCTTCGGTTTTTGCGTGCTCGGCCTGGATGGCATTCAACGCGCCTTCGCGCCGCTCCCGCAAGGATTCCAGTTCTTGTTCGAGAATGTTCTGTTTGGCCTCGGTCAGGGCTTCGGCGTGCTTGAGTTCTTTCTCAAGCTCAGCGATTTCACGGGAGTCTTCGTTCAGCGCCACGAGAGGCACCATCTCGGTGAGGAAGTGAACATGAATATCCTGCCGCAAGACGGTGTCGCGCAATTCGAACAGGCGTTCGCGATTGCGCTCATAGATCGCCGCTTCGTTAAGCGCCGTACGAAACAGCCGGACGCTAACCGCGCCCCAGCGATCGCCGATCTCCAGCGACGCAAACGCGCGATCGAGAACGCGATCGACCGAGGCCAGGATCTCTCCGAAGAACCGCGCCGCATCGCGTTCCTTGCGCTTCTGGCCCAGCCGATCCTGGACCAGCTCTGCCACCATAGCGCCGCCCGTCGCCAGGACTGCACCGACAATCACCGCCAGCAATGTGTCGAGATTGTCGATATAGTCGAAAACGGACTGGCGCATGGGCGGCGGACTTTCTCAGAGGCGTCTTAGCTCAGCTTGACCAGCATCTTGCCGGTATTCTTGCCCGAGAACAGACCCATGAACGCATTCGGGGCGTTCTCGACACCTTCCATGACCGTCTCTTCGAACTTCATTTGCCCGCCAGTGATCCAGGTCACCATATCGCGCTGGAAGTCTGGCAACATGTCGGCATGGGTGGAAACAATGAACCCACGAATCTGCAGCTGTTTTCCAACAATCTGAATGACATTGTTCGGGCCAGGGCGCGGCTCGGTGTCATTATATTGAGAGATCATGCCGCAAATCGCCATGCGGGCGAACGGGCGCGCGCATTCGATCGCAGCCTGGAAGTGATCGCCGCCGACATTGTCGAAATAGACATCGATGCCTTTCGGGGCGGCTGCACGAAGCGCTGCAAGCAAGCCGTCATAATCGCCAGCCGCGCGGTAATCCACGCATTCGTCGGCGCCAAGTGATTTCACGAGATTGCACTTTTCAGTCCCGCCTGCAGACCCGATCACGGTGCAGCCTTTGATCTTGGCGATCTGAACAACCGCAGATCCAACAGCGCCCGCTGCGCCAGAGACGAAGACGACATCGCCTTCTTTCAGCTCGGCCACGCGCAGGATACCGGCATAGGCGGTCAGGCCTGGCATGCCCGCAATGCCGAGAAATGCGCTGTCTGGCAGGCCGGTATCGCCTGGCAGTTTCTGGGCCATTACCGCTTCCGGTGCTGCCGTCCAGGCTTCGCGCCAGCCCGCCATGGATTGCACCAGGTCGCCTTCGGCATAGTCAGGGTGATTTGAGGCTGTCACGCGGCCAACCGCGCCGCCTTGCAACACTTCGCCAATCTGGAAGGGCGGGACATAGCTTTCGCGGTCATACATCCGACCGCGCATATACGGGTCCACGGACATCCATGAATTGCGCACCTGGATCTGACCTGCGCCAGGCTCAGGGGCGTCATTGGAAACCATGGCAAAATCATCGGCTTGCGGTTCGCCCACCGGGCGTTTCGCGAGGGTCCAGTCTTGAGATGTGATCGTCGGCATAAGTCAGTCCTTCTGTGCTCTTCCTGTTCCTATCTGGACGCTTACGCGCGGGAAGCAAAGAGGGGGCTTGTAAGAATCCGCAATGCCTTTTGATGGCGTGAACAGACATGTTCAGTTGCGTGTCGACACATCTAAATGCGATGAGCGGCTCCAGAGTGGAGTGGATTCATGGCAATTTTGAAGACCGGCCTCATCGGCGCCGGCGTCTTTGGCGGCTATCACGCGGGCAAGATTGCGGCGTCTGACCGCACGGAATTTGTCGGCCTGTTTGACCCGGACGCAGCCCGCTGCGCGGACCTTGCGGCGAAACACGGCGTCGAGGCCTTTGCGAGCCAGGCGGACCTGTTCGCAGCGGCGGATGCTGTCATCGTCGCCTGCCCGGCGACCTATCATGAAGCGGTTGTCCGCAGCGCGCTCGAAGCCGGATGCCATGTCATGGTCGAAAAACCCCTGGCGCTCACGGGCCACGCCGCTGATCAATTGGCGAGCCTCGCCGACGATAAGGGCCTGACCCTGCAGGTCGGACACCAGGAGCGGTTCGTGCTCGAGGCGATGGGCCTGTTTGATATTCCTGAAACCCCGATCCGGATTGAAGCCTGGCGCATGGGGCCGCCGGCCCCGGATGGCCGCGCTGGCGACGTCTCTGTCATCTGGGACCTGATGACCCATGATCTCGACATGGTTGGCAAGCTGATGGGCCCGGCTTTGAGCGTCGAAGCCACGGGCCGCAGCGCGCATACCGACCATATTGATGAGTCTACCGCGCAGCTCGCGTTTGCCGTGGGGCAAGCTGAAGTAACGGCCAGCCGCTGCCACACTGAGCGCGACCGCCGCATGGTCCTGACCTATCCGTCGGGCAGTATCGCGATCAATTTCCTGACCCGCGAAATCGACAATTCAACCCCGTTTGAAATCAAGGTCGACGTCTCTGACAGTCTGCCGGACCCGCTTGGCGCTGCCGACGAAGCTTTCTTCGCTGCCGCGCTTGGTGAACGCAGCTGCGCGGTCCCGGGCCGCGAGGCCGCGCTTGCTGTCCACATGGCCGAACAGTCCGAACTTTCAGCCCTTCACACGATCGGAGCTTAATCCATGGCCTATGCCCCCACTGCGTCTACCGCCCTGATCGAGCTTCCAGCCGATGCTCCGATCCAGTTGTTTGATCTGAAAACCCAACAAGCCTCCATTCGCCCGGCTTTGGAAAAACGCTGGACCGATATCCTCGATCATGGCCGTTTCATTGGCGGTCCCGAAGTGACCGAGTGCGAAGCCAAGCTTGCCGAGTTTACCGGCGCCGCAGACGTCGTCGCGGTTGGGTCCGGCACGCAGGCGCTGGTCATGCCGCTGCTGGCCATGGGCATTGCCGAAGGCGACGCCGTGTTCATGCCGGGCTTTACCTATAATGCAACGGCAAACGCGGTCCTGCTATCAGGCGGCTATCCAGTCCTCGTCGATATCGACCCGCGTACGTTCAACATGGACCCGGCGGACCTCGCGCGAAAAATTGATGCCGTGAAGGCGGAAGGACGCCTCACACCGCGCGCCATCATGCCGGTCGATCTGTACGGCCTGCCGGCCGACTATACCGCCATCCAGGCAGTCGCTGACGCCCACGACCTCCGCGTTATTGCCGATGGTGCGCAGGCATTTGGCGGTAAGGATAATGGCCGCTGGGTCGGCAATATCGCAGAGATCACAGCAACCAGTTTCTATCCGACCAAGACGCTTGGCGGCTATGGCGATGGCGGCGCGATCCTGTGTCAGGATCCAGATTTCGCCGACCGCATGCGCTCCATCCGTTGGCACGGCACCGGCGACAATCGCAAGGAATCGGTCCGCGTCGGGATCAATGGCCGTTGTGACTCGATCCAGTGTGCCGTGGTGTCGGAGAAGCTCGGCCTGTTCGAGGACGAGCGCGCCCGCCGGATCGCGGCGGCTGAGATCTACAATCAGCGCCTCGGCAATGTGGTTGGCCTGCAGGAGACGCTGGATGGCCAGGAAAACGGCTATGGCCTGTACACGGTGCGCGTGCCCAATCGCGATGCGGTCCGGGCGGCGCTGTCCGAACAGGGCGTGCCGAGCGGGATCTATTATGACATGGCGATCCACCAGATGCCGGCCTTCGCGCACCTGTGTGAACCAGGCAGCTTGCCGGAATGTGAGAAGGCAGCAGTCGAGTCGCTCAGCTTGCCGATGCATCCTTACATGTCTGAAGCGCAAGTACACAAAGTCTGCGATGTGTTGACGGCTGTCGTCGCGGGCTAAACCGCTTAGACTTCTTCAATCAATTCAGGACCTTGATTGCGGACATTGCCGACTGTCGGGGCGACGGCCCAGGCGTGCATGGCGTCTGTCGCGAAGGGCTCGTACAGGTCCTCGACATCGCGCGTCGAGGTGTCGAGCCAGCGCTCATAATCCTGCGGATCCAAGATCACCGGCATACGGGTGTGGAGGCCGGCCATCAGGTCGTTGGGGGTGGTGGTGAGGATGGTGAAACTGTCGACCTCTGAGCCATCAATTGTGGCGCGATCCCAGAGCCCGGCAAAGCAGAACCAGCGCCGGTTGCGCAGGCCGATGGCGAAGGGTGTCTTGCTGCCTTTCTGGCCGGTCCATTCATAGAAGCCGCTGGCCGGGACCAGGCAGCGTTTGTGGCGGAAGGCGCCGCGGAACGTGTTGGACGTGGCGATCGTTTCGCTTCGTGCGTTGAAAGTAGAGAATTTTTTCTCTTTGAGCGGTTTGCGCCACCAGCTCGGCACAAGGCCCCACATGGCCGGTGCCATATGCCGCTCGCCGGCTGGAACCGGTTCGTCTTCACCGGCAATCCGGATGATCGGGGCGATCTGGGTGGGGGCGATATTATAGGCCGGTTCGGGGGGATCGATGCCGGCATATTCGAACAGATTGAGGTAGGAACTATACTCCTCCCAGCTGACACCATGCCTGAAAAACCGTCCGCACACGCTTGCTGACCCCCGTCCGAACCCGCTCCGAAACTTGCACAAGTGTGACTCAAATCGCGCTGAAAACCTAGTCCGTGCGTACAACTCGGCCGGGATTCATCAAACCATTGGGATCGAGCGCCGCCTTGATGGCTTTCATCGTCGCTGTCGCCGCAGCCGGCCGGATTGTCTCCAGCTCATCACGTTTCAGACGGCCAACACCATGCTCTGCACTGATCGACCCGCCAAAGGCCATCGCTTCGTCATGCACGATCCGGGTAATCTCGCCGGCATGGTTGCTGAGCACGGGTGCCGCCGTGTCTTTCGGCTCGCAGGCGGAATAGTGCAGATTGCCATCGCCGACATGGCCGAAGGCGATGATCTCAGCGCTCGGCGAAACGTCGTGGATGGCGTGTTCGGCGCGATCGAGGAAATCCGGGATCTGCGAGATCGGGACGGAGATGTCGTGATTGATCGCTGTGGCATAGGCGCGTTTGCACAGCGGGATGCTCTCGCGGATGGTCCAGAAGGATTTCGCCTGGGTCAGGCTCTCGGCGATGACCGCATCGGCGGCGAGGCCGGCTTCGAACGCGGCCTGCAAGGCGGTTTCCATCACCTCCCTCGCGAGCGTGTCATTGGCCATGGAGATTTCGCAGAGCACGCGCCAGGGCAGGTCATTGGGCTGCGGGTCGCGCACGTCCGGCATTTCAGACTGGACCATTTCAATCGCCGTGGCCGGAATGATCTCGAAACTGGTCACTGTATCACCGGCATGGTCGCGGGTGAGGGCGAGCAGCTCGACCACGGCCTTGGCGCTTTCGCAGCTGATCCAGGCCGTGCTCTTCGCCACTTTCGGGAACAGTTTGAGCGTCGCTGCCGTGATGATGCCGAGCGTGCCTTCGGCGCCGGCAAACAGGTGCTTGAGGTCGTAGCCCGTATTGTTCTTGCGCAGGCCGGACAAGCCGTCCCAGATCTCGCCATTTGGCAGCACCACTTCCAGGCCCAGGATCAAATCGCGCATCATGCCATAGCGCAGCACCGCCACGCCGCCAGCATTGGTCGAGATCAGGCCGCCAATTGTTGCGGTTCCCTCAGATCCAAGCGAGAGCGGGAACAGGCGGCTTGCATCATCCGCAGCGTCCTGGGCTTTGACCAATGGTGCGCCGGCTTCGATTGTCAGCGAGTTATTGAACGGATCAACCGCGCGAACCGCCTGCATGCGCCGCAGCGACAAGGTAATCTCGCCATGCGGCGTGCCCGCATCGACAAGACCGGTATTGCCGCCTTGCGGCGTGATCGCGACCTGGTGGGTCTGGCACAGTTTGACCAAAGCCGAGACCTGCTGGGTGGAAGCCGGCAGAGCCAGAAACGGCGTGTGGCCCTGAAACGTGCCGCGCCAGGGTGTGGCGGCTTCTTCCAGGCTCTCATTGTCCATGCGCCAACCCTTGTCCCCGAGCAGGGCTTTGGCGTCGGAAAGGAAGTCATTTGGTAAGGTCATACAGACCTCTTACGCGGTTTTCGCCGCGCGCGTAATGCGGTCATTGATCGCTTCGCCAAGGCCGTGCGCGGGAATCGGCGCGATGGCGATGCGATCATGGGCCTGATCGAGCTGTCGTAGCATGCCGAACAGGTTGGCCGCCGCTTCGGCCAGGTCCCCAGTCTGGGACAGGTTCAGGGTCGCATCTCCGAGGCCAAAACCGAGCAGGGCTTCTCCCGGCTCAGGCGCGGTTACGTTCAGACGCAGCCGGGCATTCGGCGCATAGTGCCGGAGCAGCTGTCCCGGCGATTGCGGGGCATCCGGGTCGAGCTCCGGGCGCACCAGCCCTGGCCAGACGCGTTCAATCTCTGCCGGGTCGAGGCTTCCAGGCCGAAGCAAAGCCGGCCGTTCGCTGCGCGCATCAATGATGGTCGACTCCAGGCCGGCCGTGCAGGCGCCGCCATCGAGAATGAGGTCGACCCGGTCGCCCATGTCTGCAGCGACATGTTCAGCGCGGGTAGGGCTGATTTGGCCGCTGGGATTGGCCGACGGGGCGACCAGCGGCCCATCAAACGCCGCCAGCAGTCGCTGTGCGACGGGATGATTGGGTAGACGCAGGGCGACACTGGGCAGTCCAGCACGCGCGAGATCGGACACCGCGCAATCAGGTGCAGCGTCGACGACGAGCGTCAGTGGGCCAGGCCAGAACGCCTCAACGAGGGCCAAAGCGCGGTCACTGAACACGCCCTGCGCCTGTGCCATGTCCACGCTCGCCACATGCGCGATGAGCGGGTTGAAGCTTGGTCTCTCCTTGGCGGCATAGAGCCGCGCCACGGCGTCGCCATCCGCGGCATTGGCGGCGAGGCCATAGACCGTCTCTGTCGGCATGGCAACGAGGCCGCCTGCGCGCAATGTGTCTGCGGCGCGGGCAATTGCGGCATCAGAAGGGGGCAGGACCGGGGCGCTCATTCCGCGCTCATATGGCGGGCGCGCTTAAACAGCAACGCCAAAAAGCCGCCCGACCAAGGCTGTCACGGCCATGGCGGCCATGCCCCAGAAGACGATACGCGTCACCGCCTTGATGACAGGCGCGCCGCCCGCGCGCGCCGAAAGGACGCCAAGCAGCGTCAATCCGAGCAGGGACACGACCGCGATGGCAGGTCCGACCTGCGCAGTGGGCGCCAAAACCGCGGCCACGATCGGCAGGGTTGCGCCGACCGCGAAACTGAGCGCCGACGACCAGGCGGCCTGGAACGGTCGCGCCTTGGACATGTCGGAAATTCCAAGTTCATCCCGGGCATGGGCTTCCAGTGCGCCGCTGTCTGTCAGCGCGGTTGCAACCTGACGCGCAAGGTCATCCGGCACCCCGCGCGCCATATAGATTTGCGCGAGCTCTTCATGTTCGCCGTCTGGATTGTCACGCAGTGCTTTGCGCTCTGTTTCCAGATCGGCCCGCTCAATATCTGACTGCGAGCTGACAGAAACATATTCTCCGGCCGCCATGGACAGCGCGCCGGCAACCAGGGCAGCGATACCGGCGAGCAGGATGTCATTCATGCTGGCGGCAGCGGCGGCGATGCCGATCATCAGGCTGGCGGTCGACAGAATGCCGTCATTGGCGCCAAGCACAGCCGCGCGCAGCCAGCCGGTTCGATGAATATAGTGGAGTTCTTCGTGCGCGCTGATTCTGTTCATCACTCTGTCCTGCTTATCGTCGCCGGTATCGGTACCCGGCGACTATAAACAAGGATACTACACGGCCTTAATCGGTGCGGGATGCGACAACCACGACATCCACCGTGACGTCTTCCGAAACCCAGTCCGCATTGGGGTCAGAGGCCTGACCGAGATCGAGCGCGGTGCGCTGATATAAGGCCTGGCCGGTCATCCGCGCTGTGTTCCCATCAAGCGCAAGTGAGAAGGCAAAGTCAGCATCGACCGTCAGCCCTTTCAGGCTGAGGCGCGCCGTGGACGTGTAGGCGTCATCGCCCGTGGCGGCGATGTTCAGGATTTCCACACTGGCATTTGGGAAGGCTGCGATGTTGAACCATTCCGGCGATTTCAGGCTGTCTGTGTAGAGTTTCTGGCTGGCTTCAGCGCTGCCGGTTGCAATCGTTACACGCACCTCGCCATCCGCCGGGGCGTCCGGATCGAATTGAATCGCGGCGTCCCAATTGCCGAACGTGCCGGTAAAACCATTGCCATCATGCGTGCCGGAAAAGGTGATGGATGAGGCGTCATAATCGACGGTCCAGTTCGGTTCGAATGCAGCGTCCGTCGACACGGCTTGTCCAGACCCGGTCATAACCCCGAGCAGCGGGGCAGCACCGGCGACGATGACCAGCACGGCAAGGGCGCTGCCAAAGGCAGTCACGGCTCCACGTCCAGGGGCTTGCGGTTTGTCTGCTTTGCCGAACAGGCCAGGGATCATGCGTTTCAGGACACCTTCCTCGGCGCTGAACTCGTGCTTCAACGCACCGGCGACGTGAAGCGCCAACAGGCCAATCGCGACCCAGGCGAGTTTAGAATGGATGAATTCGACAGCGCCGCTGGCGGCTTCAGTCTTCAATCCGGCCACAAATGGCACGTCAGGCCAGCTGATCGCGCCATACAGGACGGTCGGCACATCCAGGTCCACGCTGACCGAGCTGTACAACCAGCCGGTCAGCGGCATTGCGATCATCAGGCCGTAAAAGCCGAGATGCACCAGGTGGCTGCCGGTTTTTTCGAGACCGTTCATGTCGTCCGGCAATGGCGGCGGCGGGTTCATCAGGCGCCAGATGATGCGCGCCACAGTCAGGAGCAGGATCGTGATCCCGATCGATTTGTGCATCTGGTAGAGGAAATACTGACCCGGCGCGCCGTCCGGCAGGTCAGACATGTACCAGCCGCCCAGGATCATTCCCACGATGGCGATCGCGATCAGCCAGTGCAGCGTGATCGCGACGCTCGTATATCGCTCCGATGAGGCGCTCATGGCCTACTGATCCTGCAGGAATTCGCCGGAAAACTCGACCGTGACCTCGTCGCCAATGTTCGGGATATAGGCCGCCATACCAAATTCCGATCGATTGAGTTTGGTGCTGGCATCGAAGCCGATGACATCACGCCCTTCAAACCAGGGTGGGTTGGCGACGCCATTATAGGTGACATCCAGCGACACGGGCTTGGTAACGCCGAGCAGTGTCAGATCGCCGGTCACCGTTCCGGTGAGGTCGCCGGTGCGTGTTGCACCGGTCGATACGAAAGTGATTTCGGGATGCGCATCGGCGTTCAGCCATTTGGCATCGCGCGAGACGTCTTCATTCCAGCTGGACCACTGACTGTCCGGATGGCCGGCGGAATAGTCGCCCGGATAATTGGTCTCAACCACGGCAGGGTTGATCGAGAAGGAAATGCTCGATGCTTCAGGGTTGGCCGGGTCGAAGGACAGGTTACCGTCAAAATCGGTAAAGCTGATCCGATACTGCGTAATCCCGCCATTATGACCGACTTTCACGGTCATGAAGGCGTGGGATTTCTCCAGCGAGTAATTGGCTGCAGCCACCTCGGCCAGCAGGGGGTGCATTTCGGCGTCTGCCTGTACCGGCGGGGTGTCGGCTTCGATATCGGTATCGCTGGCACCGCTACCGCATGCTGTCAGCGCAAAAGCGGCTGATCCGGCGATGAGCAATGTCTTGATCGTCATGTCTGGTTCCCTCTCTCTTGTATCGGCGCTGCGACTATTCTTCAGCCTGCAGGAATTCACCGGAAAACTCGATCTCGACCTCGTCGGAGATGATGCCCGCCATCGAGGTCTGACCAAAATCAGAGCGGGTGATCGTGGTCGACGCGGTAAAGCCGATCACGTCGCGCTGGCCGAACCAGGGCGGATTGGCGACACCGCCATAGGAGACATTAAGCGTCACTGGCTGGGTCACACCAAGGAAGGTCAGATCGCCGGTGACTGTGCCTTCGAATTCGCCGGTTGTGGCAACAGAGGTGGAGTTGAAGGTGATGGTCGGAAACTCGGTGGCGTTCATGAAGCGGGCATCGTTCGCCAGTTCCGTTTCCCATGCGATTTTTCCATCAGGGTCGGGGTAATTGGTGTTCAGCGCCGTCGGGTTGATGCTGACCGAGAGTTGCGAGCTTTCCGGGTTGTCTGCATCAAAGACGAGGTCTGCGTTGAAGTCAGTAAAGTTCACGGTGTAACCGGAAATCCCGTTATGCTTCACGGTCCAGGTCAGGAAGGCGTGGGACTTCTCGAGATTATAGAGTCCCGACGCCACCCCTTCGAGGGTTGGATTGGCGTGAGCTGGGAGGGCGACGGCCAGAAGACCGGCAGCAATAGCAAGTTTGCGCATGAGATTATCCGTTTCCTGAATCAATTTATCCTGCGCCAAAACGTAGCGTGGGATTTCATAATAGCCAGTCACGATATATGCAGGCCGTAGATATAACAATTATGCCGGAGTTGCATGACCATGTCATACAATGCGCCTTTATCGGACCTGTCTTTCGCCCTGACCAAATTGGCGGGCCTGCCGCAATTTGAAGGCCATCCAGCATTTGAAACCTATGACCCCGACCTGATCGAACCGATCCTCGATGAGGCGGGCAAGCTGGCGCGCGACGTGCTGGCGCCGCTGAACCAGTCCGGCGACAAGGCCGGGGCCGAACTGACGGCCAGCGGCGTCAAGTCAGCGCCGGGTTTTGCCGAGGCCTACAAGGCGTTCCAGGAAGGCGGCTGGATGGGCCTGTCGGCGCCGGAAGAATGGGGTGGACAGGGCCTGCCAAAGGTTCTCGGTCTCGCC
The DNA here is from genome assembly GCA_024742355.1 of Hyphomonadaceae bacterium. Lineage (GTDB taxonomy): Bacteria > Pseudomonadota > Alphaproteobacteria > Caulobacterales > Hyphomonadaceae > Henriciella. The sequence goes on from JANSYM010000003.1 coordinate 331,505, forward strand.
GTCATGGAAATGTTCCATGGCGCCAATATGGCCTTTGCGCTGTGCCCGATGCTGAGCTTTGGCGCGATTGAAGCCCTGCTTGAGCATGGCACTGAAGAGCAGCAAGCGATGTATCTGCCGAAACTGGTCAGCGCTGAATGGACCGGCACAATGAACCTGACCGAGCCGCAAGCCGGTTCGGATGTCGGCGCGTTGAAGACCAAGGCCGTGCCGAATGGCGATGGCTCTTTCGCGATTACCGGACAGAAGATCTACATCACCTGGGGCGACCATGACGTTGCCGAGAACATCATCCACCTGGTGCTCGCCCGGACGCCGGATGCCCCGGCTGGGTCACGCGGCGTGTCGCTGTTCATCGTACCCAAGCGCATCGTCAATGCGGATGGCAGCCTCGGTGACGAGAACGGCGTGAAATGTATCGGCCTTGAGGAAAAGGTCGGCATCCACGCCTCACCGACCTGCGTGATGGAATATGATGGCGCCACCGGCTGGTTGATTGGCGCTGAGAACAAGGGCCTGGCCTGCATGTTCACGATGATGAACTCGGCCCGCCTGAATGTCGGGCTTGAGGGCGTGGCGGTGGGCGAAGCGGCCTGGCAGACCGCGTTCGACTATGCCCAGGAACGCAAGCAGGGCAAAGCCGCTGGCGTCGAAGGCGCGGCGCCGATCCTGCACCATGCTGATGTCCGGCGCATGCTGACCACGATGCGCGCCAAGGTGATGGCAGCGCGGGCGATCTGTTATGCCACTGGCGTCGCGGCTGACCTCGCCAATGTCGCGCAAACGCCTGAGGCGCGCGAAGAAGCCCGGCTGCGCGAAGAATTGCTGACGCCGATCGCCAAGGCCTGGTCGACGGATATGGGTGTCGAGGTCGCAAGCCTCGGCGTACAAGTGCATGGCGGCATGGGCTTTATGAACGAGACGCTGGCCGCGCAGCTTTATCGCGATGCCCGCATCGCCCCGATCTATGAAGGCACGAATGGCATCCAGGCAATCGATCTGGTTGGCCGCAAACTGTCCATGGCAGATGGCGCGGCGATGGCGTCGATGCTGGCCGATATCGAACAGACCGCGCGCGACGCCCGCGAGACCAATGATCCGAACCTGGTGCAGATTGCCGACCGTTTGATCGACGCCAACAAGGCCTTGTCAGAGGCAACCGACTGGATGCGCCAGGCGATGCAGGACAATCGCGACGTCGCTCTCGCCGGTGCAACCGCCTATCTGGCGCTCGCCGGCGATGTGATTGGCGGGCATTTCCTGACCAGGGGCGCGGTTGAAGCGCGCGCCGAGGGCGGGTCGATACGGGGCCGGATGACGGCGCTGGCCGGGTTCTATGCTGAGACCTCACTCGCCGCCGCGCCGGGGGCTGTCGCCAGTATCACGCAAGGCGGGCAGGCCATGCTGGCCGAAAGCGACGCGCTGTTCGGAATCGACTAGCGAGCAGCGGCGAGACGCTCGAGCGCGTCGAGCAGGATGTCGACATCCTCGATCCGGGTCCGGTGATTGGTGATGTTCACCCGGATGGCGAAGCGGCCATCTATCCGCGTCGTTGACGGCGCGGCGATGCCGTCGAGTTGTAGCTGTTCGACCAGAGTAGCATTCAGGCGATCGAGCTCGGGCTCGGACACGCCGGGACGGGTATATCGAAAGCAACAAATGTTCAGTGTGACCGGGGCCAGCAATTCGAAATCCGGATGCGCCTCGACCAGCTTTCCAAGATGCGCAGCCTGGGCGCAATTGCGCGCGATCGCCTGACCAATCCGCTCTGTCCCGTGCTCTTTCAAGTGCGTCCAGACTTTCAAGGCACGAAACCCGCGCGACAGTTCCGGGCCATAATCGACCGGCCAGGGTTCGCCGCCGGCCAGCGCGACACCGTCGGCCGCAAGATAGTCCGGCCGGTTGGCAAAGGCGTTTCGATGCCGCGCGCCGTCGCGGATCAGCACGCAGCCAGCATCATAATTCACATGCATCCATTTGTGGAAATCAAAGGCCAGAGAGTCGGCGCGCGACAGACCCTTGAGACGGGGCGCGATGTCGGGACTGGTCATGGCGCAGGCGCCAAATGCGCCATCGACATGAAACCACAGGTCTTCGTCCTGCGCGATGTCGGCAAGCGCGGACAAGTCGTCGATCGCGCCTGTGTTCACAGTCCCCGCAGTTCCAGCGAGAAAGAAGGGGTGTTTGCCATCGGCGCGGTCGCGGGCGATTTGAGCCTTCAGCGCGGTCAGATCCATACGGTGGTCAGCCATTATCGCGATCTTGCGCAGCGCGTCCGTACCAAGGCCGATCATATCGAAGGCCCGGGCCAGGCAGGCATGGGCTTGCTCTGATGTGTAGCCGACCAGCGGGGCATTGCCGACACCGTGCTGGCGAGACGCAAAGTCCAGGGCCGCATCGCGCGCCGTCTTGGCGGCAATGATGGTCGCCATCGATGTGCCGGAGACGAGCAGACCGCTGGACTCATGTGGAAATTCGAACAGCGTCCTGCACCAGTCAATGACCTGGCGTTCGACATAGATTCCGACATGGTCACGCCCGCCGCAATTGGCGTTCATGGCTGAGGCGACGATATCGGCAATGAGATTGCCGGGCGCGCCGGCGCCATGAACCCAGCCAAAGAAACGCGGATGTGTGTTGCCAACGCCATAGGGCAACAGGTCGAGCACTTGCTGCGTCACAGCCTCCAGATCCGTACCTGCGGTGGGAAGCGGGCTGTTGAGTTGAGCCTTGATCGTATCCGGGGTCGGCGTCCAGACGCGGCCGCTGGAGGCTGTCTGGAACTTGTCCATCGCAGCATCCAGCGCGGCATTGGCGGCGCGCGAAAAAGCGTCCCAGTCTCGCGGTTCGAGGGTGCCGCGATCGGTGTGTTTATTGCGGTCTGCGTCAGTCATGGCTCGATGTTAGCGGTCGATTGTAGAGCGCGCCATGGGTGTTCAGCCGCGCCAGCGGTCAATCTTTGCAGCCGCGTCCGGCCGCATGCGTTCCAGCGGTTTTTCTTTCGCCGTTCCGAGATACACAAAGCCTGCGATCCGCTCCGTCTGCGACAGGCCGAGCAGGTCATTGATCCCCGGGCTGAACGCGATCCATTCAGACAGCCAGCATCCGGCCCAGCCACTGGCATCGGCCGCCAGCAACAGGTTCTGGCACAAGGCGCCGCAAGACAGCTCCTGTTCCCAGACTGGCGTCTTGTGAGTTGGGTCAGGTGAGGAAATGACCGCAACCACGACGGGTGCACGGGTGAAGTAGCAAGACGTATCGGCCAGCATGGTTTCGGTGGCGTCCGCGTCCTCGCGTTTCTGGATCTCCACCGCGCGCTGGTTGAACGCCTCCCGCGCATCGCCTTCAAAGACCAGGAAGCGCCAGGGCGCGAGACGTCGGTGATCCGGAACCCGGGTGGCAACCGTAAGCAGTTCATCCAGTGTATCCGCATCCGGGCCGGGCGCGCTCAGACCGCGCTTTCCGGCGGATCGGCGCAAGGCAATCAGTTGGCGCGCTTCAGCGCTCGGTCGGGTCGGGAGCATGGGGGTGCCTAGCGGCGGGGCAGGCGGAAAACGTGCAGTCATCACACGCACTTAGGCGAACCAGCTGCAAATGCCAGAAAGATATTATTAGTGAACAGTGTTTACTTTCTGAACGTGCGTACTATTTATGGTCGAAAGGGTCCATAAGATGACTGTAGCAACTTCCTCCCCGGCCGAGCGCCGTCGCAACAAGATCCGCGCGCGGATCCTGTCTGCGGCGGAGTCGGTCTTTGCTCGCGAAGGGGCAGAAGGCCTGTCGATCCGACGCCTGGCCGAGAACATCGATTACTCACCTGCCGCGATCTACAAATATTTCAGTTCCAAGGATGAACTTGTCGATGAGCTGAAAGAGAGCTTTTTCGAGCTCATTCTTCAGAATGTGCACCTGATTGCCGATCGCTCGACGCCGTTTGCCGGGCGTGCGCGGGAATGTCTGGCGACCTATATCCGCGTCGCGACAGACAAGCCTTATCACTATGCCGCGGCCTTTGCAGGTGAATCGACCTCTTCGGGCCCGGTCGACACGGAGCCCGGGTTCGAAGTCACCAAGAAGGGCCAGGCGTTCAACGTTCTGCGCAACATGATCGCGGAAGGCGTCGAGACGGGCGCGTTCCGGTCTGACATCGATCCGTCGCTGGCCGCCAAGTCCGTCTGGGCGTCTATGCACGGTCTGGTCATGATGATCGTGCATATCCCAACCTTCCCGGCGCTAAAATCCGGACAGGCGGCGATGGCACGCGAAGAATTTATAGAGTATCACGCAGATCAGGTGATCCGCGGCATGGAGGTGAACCATGGCTGAGCAGAGTCAGGATTACGAATTGCAGGAGCGCGAACCGCGGCCGAGTGCCGGGAAAGGCTTCCTGTTCATGCTGGTGATCATCGCAATGGTCGCTGCGCTCGGCTATTTCGTGTTGCAGAACCGCTCTGCTGAGGGACCGCTGGTGCCGACGGCAACGCCGATCCCGATTGCGGTCGAAACCATCAACGTGACGCTCGACGAGGCGTTCACGGCGGAAGAGAAATTTACCGGCATTGTGTCGCCGCGACGCTCCAGCCAGCTCGGCTTTTCCAATGGCGGCCGGATTGCCAGCCTGCGCGTCGATATTGGCGACCGGGTCGAGACCGGGCAGACGCTGGCTGTGCTCGATACCCGCAATTTGCGGGCCCAGCTTGAAGCCGCCAAGGCCGTAGTAAGCGAAGCGCGAGCCTCTTACCAACTGGCGGAATCGACGGTCGATCGACAGATTGCCTTGCTTGAGAAAGGCCATGTGTCGAGCCAGCGGGTTGACGAGGCCCGCGCCCAATCGAACACCGCGCGCGCCCGCATTCAGGCGGCGACCGCGAATGCTGATGCCTTGCGCGTGCAGATTGACCTTGCCCGCATCCAGGCGCCTTTTGATGGCACCATTACCTCCCGTATGGCCGATGAAGGCGCGATTGCAGGCCCGGGTCAGTCGGTCTTCGAACTGGTGGAGACCGGCAATCTCGAAGCGCGCCTCGGACTGACGGCGCGCCTCGCCGATAAGCTCGAGATCGGCGAAGTCTACGAGCTGAGTTCCGATCAAGGCCCGGTCCTCGCCACCTTGCGCTCAATGACGGGCGTGATCGATGCCAGCAACCGTACCGTGACAACCTTGTTCGATGTGCAGAACGCGAATGCGGTTTCCGCAGGCGCGGTGGTGCGCTTGTCGATGGAGCAGGATATTGACGAACCGGGCCTGTGGCTGCCGGTCTCGGCCCTGACCGAGGCTGATCGCGGTCTCTGGTCCGTCTATATCGCGCGTCGGTTTGGCGGCGGCTGGCAAGCCGAACCAGGCATTGTCGAGATCGTCCATCAATCCGGCGACCGTGTCTATGTTCGCGGCGCTGTCCGCGATGGCGACCGGGTCATTATCGATGGATTGCAGCGTATCACGCCCGGACAGCCGGTAACCCCGGTTGAGGTCAGCGCCAATGGCCTTGCGGCAGGGAATGGATAAACGCCATGACGACCCTGTTTTACAGGCTCCCCCGACTGACCATTCTGGCGGTCTTCGTCATCCTGATCAGCGGCTTCTTCGCGATCCTGACTCTCGGTCGACAGGAAGATCCAACGCTGACGGAGCGCTATGGATACGTGCTGACATCGCTGCCTGGCGCTGATGCGGAGCGCATTGAAGCAACGGTCACCGAACCGATCGAACGGCGGCTGCTCGAACTGCCGGAGATGAATGAACTCATTTCCAGCTCGCGAGCCAATGTCTCGCAGATCTCTATTGATATCAGCGAAAATCTGAGCCCGGCTGAAGTTGACAATGCGTGGACCTTGATCCGCCAGCAGGTGCAGCTCGCGGAGGCCGATTTGCCGCCCGGGGCGTCGAGGCCGTTTGTCCGCCGGGTCTTTGTCGGTGCGGCGACGATGACGGTGGCGATCACATGGGAAGGCGAGGGCGAACCGCAGCTGGCGGTGATGGGCCGCCTGGCCGAAGTGCTGTCCGACCGGTTCAGGGGCCTGAACGGCACCGAAGAAACCGAGATCATGGGCTTGTCGGAAGAGGAAGTGCGGGTCATCGCCGATCCGGAAGCGCTGGCTGCGGCGGGCCTGTCCCTCAATGACGCCGCAGGACTGATTGCAGCTGCAGACGCCAAGGCGCCAGCGGGCGAAGTGCGCGGTGAGCGCAGCAATGTCGGTCTTGAGATTGGCGGCGAGTTTGATGGCATCGCCCGCATTCGCGCGGTGCCGCTGGTGCAGCGCCCGGATGGCAGCGCGCTGCGCGTCGGTGACGTCGCCGACGTGGTCAAACGGATCGAAGACCCGCCCACGAAAATGGCCTTCAGCAATGGCGATCGGGCGATATTTGTCACGGCCTATATTCAGCCGAACCAGCGCGTCGATGTCTGGGCCAAGTCAGCGCGCGAGATGGTCGCTGGCTTTGCCGAAGGTATTCCGGAAGATATCAGCGTCGCGCCCATCTTCGACCAGAGCAAGTATACAGAGTCACGGCTGAATGGTCTGGCGCAGAACCTTCTCGTGTCGGCTGGCCTGGTCTTCGCGGTCCTGTTCTTCGTGATGGGGTGGCGGGCTGCCATCGTCGTCGGCATGGCCTTGCCGCTGACTGTGGCGCTGGTGCTCACCCTGTTCAAATTCTTTGATTATCCTTTGCACCAGATGTCGGTGACCGGTCTGGTGATTTCGCTCGGCCTGTTGATCGACAACGCGATTGTTGTGGTCGATGAGTATGATCAGGAACGCGACAATGGTCGGACCATTCTGGACTCGATAGACCATTCCCTGAAGAAACTGTTCGGCCCCTTGCTGGCCTCGACCCTGACCACAGCGCTCGCCTTCACGCCGATCGCTGCCATGCCCGGGGCAGCGGGCGAATTTATCGGCATGATTGGCACGTCGGTGATTTTCGCGGTGGTGATGTCCTTCCTCGTGGCGATGACCATTATTCCGGCGCTCGCGGGCCTGCTCGACCGGCCAAGGCGGCCAGGGGAGCGGAGCTGGTTCTGGCGCGATGGGATAAAATTTGATTTTATTACGGACGGTTACCGGTGGAGCGTCGAGCGCGTGCTGCGCAATCCATTGCTTGGTATCCTGCTCGGCGTCGTTCCCGTCACGATCGGGTTTTATCTTGGCGGGCAGCTGCCAAGCCAGTTCTTCCCGCAAACCGAGCGCGATCAATTTCAGCTTGAAATCACCCTCAATCCGCAGGCGACAATTTACGAAGCCGAGGAGACCGCGCAAACCGTCGCGACCTTCCTGCGCGACAATTATCCGGACATTGAAGGCATCCATTTCGTCGTCGGCGAACCTGGGCCACGTGTCTATTATAACAGCATCAACAACACGCAGGGCTTTTCCGGCTTTGCCAGTGGCTTTGTCCAGCTGGACAATAATGAAACTACACGCATCCTGGTCAGCGACGTTCAGGCAACCTTGCGGCGGACTTTCCCACAAGCTCAGATTCTGGCCACGCCGTTCGAGCAGGGACCACCTGTGCCGGCGCCGATCGCCTTCTACATCCGTGGCGAGAACCTCGCGGCACTGAATGATTACGGAAACCAGGCGCGGCGCATCCTGGCGCAGACGCCGGGTGTGAACTTCACCATGGCGCGGATGAAAACCGGCGCGCCGATTGTCACGCTCGACGCGGACGAAACAGCGACGGCGATGACCGGCCTCAGGCTGACTGGCCTTGCCGGCGATATCCGGGCGGAGCTGGAAGGGGTTCCGGCGGGGTCGATCCTCGAAGGCGTTGAAGAGCTGCCGGTGCGCGTGATCGCGCCGGAAGAGCGGCGCACGCAGCTTGCCGATTTACGGTCAAAGACGATCGGCAATGCCCGTCCTGGCCTCGGCACGCCGCTGGCGGCGCTGGGCGACCTCACCTTGTCGCCGCAAACAGCGGAGATTATCCGGCTCGACGGGCGGCGCGTGAACGAGATATTTGCCTATATCGAACCCTATGCCTTGCCGGCGCCGATCAATCAGGCGTTCAAGCAGAAGCTGGACGAAGCCGGGTTTGAGCTGCCGCCAGGCTTTGACTGGATCGAAAGCGGCACGGCCAGCAACCAGTCCGAAGCAATGGCCAATCTGCTGGCGCTGGCCGTTCCGCTAATGCTGGTCATGCTTGGCGCTGTGGCGCTGGTGTTCAACTCTTTCCGCATGGCTATCCTGGTCATGGGGGTTGGCTTCATGTCGATCGGGCTGGCCTTTGCCGGGGTCTGGATGTTCAACCTGCCGCTCGGCTTCAATGCCATTCTGGGTGGTCTTGGCCTGCTCGGGATTTCGATCAATGGGACGATTGTCGTGCTGGCGCTGCTGAATGCCAATGAAGCGGCGAAAGCCGATGATGTCATCGCTCAGCGCGAAGTCGTCGTCGCCGCGACCCGGCACATTATCGCGACCACGCTGACCACGATGGGCGGCTTCGTGCCGATCATCCTGCAAGGCGACGTGTTCTGGATGCCGCTGGCGACGGGCATTGCGGGCGGCGTCGCCGGATCGGCCATCCTGGCGCTCTATTTCACGCCGGCTGTCTTCCGCATCATGACGATGAAGCCGATGCGCCGCCTGATCCGGCTGGCGACCGGTCGCGGCTGGCAACACCCGGCGCGGCTGCCGGCTGAATAAAAGACATCAAAAAAAGCCCCGCAGACCCGTCTGCGGGGCTTTTGGATTGTCGGCTTGGCCGCAGCGCTAGAAATCGTAGCGCAGCTCAACACCAAACGTCTGAGGCTCATTGACGAAGCCGGTCAGCGTGGTGAAGTCGATGCCACCGGTCAGCGCGTCCTCATCGGTAATATTGCGGCCGAAGACCGACAGGTCATAGCCATGATCCGAGGCATAACCGAAGCGCAGGCCGCCTTCCCAATAGCCTTCCTGGAAGAATTCAACACTCTCATAGAGGAAGAAATTGGTGTCGCCCTTATAGGCCCAGTCGGTAAAGGCATAGAGCTCGCCGCTTTCGATCGGGATGCTGTAGCGCGCGGTCGCATTGGCGATCCATTCCGGGGCGTTCGGGAACGAGTTGCCTGAAATATTGTAGCGGGTAACGCCGTTCACCACGACGGCAGGATCGAGAATGGTACAGATCGGTCCGCCGCAACCAGGTGACAGCAGTAGGTCGTCTTTGATCTCGGTCTTGTTATAGGACAGCCCGCCCGTCACCAGCAGGTTCTCGGTCACCACGGCTTCTAGATCCGCCTCGAACCCGTAGGCTTCGCCCTTGTCGGCATTGATCAGCTGCACCGTATTATTGGTGCCGCCGACCACGGTGAGCTGCTGGTCTGAAATCTCATAATAGAAGACGTTGCCGTTCAGGCGCACGCGATTGTCGAGCAATTCGGTCTTGGCGCCAGCTTCATAGGAGATCACGGTCTCTGAATCGGCGGTGGAAATCGTGTCGCCGAACACGATCCGTCCCTGGACGGACGGGCCGCGATAACCGCGGGCGATGCGGCCGTAGAGATTGACCTCTTCGTTGACCGCATAGGTCGCCGACAGGTCCCAGCTGAATTGCTCATCAGAGACGGACTCCATGAGCGGGCCGAGCGGTGTGCCGACATTGCGGGTGGCGACGAAGTCTTTCTCGTCGTCAGTATAACGCAGGCCGCCGGACACGGTCAGCTGGTCAGAGACGTCATAGGACAGCGACCCGAACACGCCGTAGGACTGGGAGTCCTGCGACCGTGTGGCGCCGGAAAAGGCGAAATCGCCAGCATAGGCAAGAGAGGTGATGGTGACCTCTTCATCGAAGACAAATAGGCCAGTCTGACCCCGCAGGGGACCGCCATCATCAAAGGCGAAGCGAGCCTCGTGCGTGGTCTGGGTCAGGTCATCAATGCCGCCAGACGTGTCACTCGGGAAGCGGAACGGGCCGCTCGGAATGATACCGTTCGGGCCAAGCGCGCCGCCATCAATATCGCCGCGCGAGAAGGTCTCGGTGGTTTCGTGGCCGAAAATATAGGTGAAGTCCCAGCCATTCTGGAAATCCTTGACCGCCTTGAAATTCACACCGGCTGAATCCTGCGTCAGCGGGTTGCCGTCGCCGCCATCGAAAAACACCGTGTCACGGTCGAAATTGCTGCCCAGGCCGCGCTGGCCCTGGTCAATGATATTGGCCCGGAACAGGCGCGCGCTGCCTTCATTGGTCAGGCCGTGAATATTTAGAAGCAGGTCCAGGCTTTCGGTGGCTTCGAGCAGGAATTGCAGGCGCCCGGAGGTCACTTCGAAGCCTTCAAACGCATCTGCCTCGCCGGTGAAGCCATTATCGACATAATCGTCGCGGGACTGATGCAGCACGGACAGCCGTGCCGAGAGCTTGTCGGTCAGGGCGCCGCCCACCGCGCCTTCCAGGTCGATTGTATTGTAAGTGCCATACGAGCCGCGCACATAGGCGTCGAATTCCTGGCTCGGCTTGACGCTGTCAAACTTGATGATGCCGCCCGGTGTGTTGCGACCAAATAGTGTGCCTTGTGGCCCGCGCAGAACTTCCACAGCTTCCATGTCGAACACCGGATAGCCTTTCAGGATCGGGTTCTCGTATGGGATGTCATCATAGACCAGCGAGACTGGCTGGGTCGAGTTCAGGTCGAAATCAGTATTGCCATAGCCGCGAATGTAGAAGCGCGGGAAGGCGCGCCCGAATGAGCTTTCGGCGATCACGCTCGGCACGCGCGCTGACAGGAAACGGATGTCGGCGCCGCCGGCCTTGAGATTGTCGAGCTTCTCGTCAGAGACAGTGGTGATCGAAATCGGCACGTCCTGAGCGTCCTGCTCGACACGTTGTGCGGTTGTGACGACCGTATCGAGACGGCGCGCATCCGCCTCATCAGCGTCCTGGGCGAGCGCTGGAACAGAGGTCAGTCCGACCAGAATGGCCGCAGCAGAAGAGAATTTCAGGGAGGTTTTGACAGACATCAGTGGGTCACTTTCAGCCAGATTTGTGAGCGCCTTTCATAAGGCGCTTTCACAGCTGACCTAGAGGAAAAGATGTATAGAGCAAGGCGAGTTGTGCACTCCGAGATCATTTGAGTGTAAATTTCTTTACACTGTGGCGGAGCGGTCACAAAGACCAAAAGAAAAAGCGCACCCGAGGGCGCGCCTTTGCTCAGTTCAGGATTGAAACCGCGAGATCAATCCCAGGGATTGAAACGGGTTCGTGGTTTCAGAATGTCGCCATCTGAGTCATCAGCCGCTTCGCTTTCAGCTTTCGCGTCATTGCTGGCTGCGTTGCCGAAATTGATCTCGGAAACGGCGGCCTCCATCTGCTCGACGTTCAAATTGCCTTCGAGTTCAGGCAGCACGTCTTCGGTGGCATCGATGACGATCTTCTCTGGTTCTGGGGTTACCAATGAACTCGGGCCCGGAATGCCGCTGGCTTCGGTTTTTGCTGCCAGTGCGCCGAGGCCAAAGCCGGCGCCGATGCCGCTGAGGCTGTAGGTTTGCGGTTCTTCTGATGCCGCCATCACTGGCTCGACCTCGGTTTCAGACGCGGCATCTGCGCTGTCTTCCGATGGCGCCTCAGCCAAGGCAGGTGCTTCTGGCTCTTGCACGGTTTCGGCGACGGGGGCTGCTTCAGCAACGACCTCCACCTCAGGCTCAGACGCCGTTTCCGCAACGGCTTCTGTCTCCGGTGCATCTTCAATTGCAGGTTCTGACGCTTCGGCGTTGAGCTCAGGCTCCGGCTCTGACTCTGCGTCTACTTCGGTTTCCTCGTCAGAAGCCGCCTCCGGCGTTGCTGCAAATACGGTGCTTGCGACAAAGTCGGTCGCGGGCGTGACCTCAGTTTCGGGGGCATCTGGTGCCTCCGTCAGGGTGTCGTCTGCTTCAGATACGATTTCGCTGGCGACGGACGCACTGACGACCGGGTCTGCGTCCTCAACCATGCTGGTTTCGATAGGTTCGACAGTTTCCGCGGGCGTTTCTGCGACGACCGTCGCAGCTTCGTCGTCCTGAGATTCCAGTCCGAATGGAATGTAGGACGGCGCGCTGGATGTGCCCATGTCAGCTGCCGCGATCGGGGCTTCCGGTTCCGCATCAGCCTCCATCGTTTCTGGTCCAGATGCCGGCTCGTCCGCTTCCTCCTGGTCGAGGCCTGCAGCGCTGGCCACCACGCCAACGGCGGCAGCGGCTGCGACGCCGACTGCGGATGGTGTGATTTCATCTGGAGAAGAGCTGTCATCTTCAGAGACGGTTTCGATCTCAACCGGCGCGGTGTCTTCGCGATTATTGACCTCATTTGCCAGGCGGGCCACGGCTTCGGTCACATCGCTTTCGGTGTCGACGTCGTCAGAGCTGGCTTCAACCGTCTCTTCTACATCTGCCATCGGTTCGGCGGCGTCTTCTGAGATGTCTGGCGCTGCGGCCATTTCGGCGGCCACGTCAACGGGCTCTTCTTCGCTCAGATCTGGTGCAGCAGCGACGACCTCGTCCGATACGGTCTCAACTGTCTGTTCTGCAGGCTCTGAATCGGCGGCTTCTGTATCTGGGGCCGTTTCGGGCTCTGGCTTAGGGACAGGGGCGGCCTTTATCTCATGATTGGCGATGCCTTCCGTCTCCAGCGCAGCGCTCTCATCGCCCGGGTCTTCCGGGCTGTCATCGGTCAGCTCGGCGACCTCTTCCGGCGCTGGCGGTTCTGGCTCTTCCATGCCCGCGAGCAAGCTGGAAATTGCGGTCTCGGTGCCGCGGGCAAAGCGTGCTGCCTCGGCGCCCATCTCAGCGACGATCTGGGCGTAGGGCGTGCCAGCCTCCGACATCGTGCTGGCGAGCTCGTCCGCTGCGGCACGTTCGAGTTCCTTGCCGTCAATGCTCTGAAGGATGACTTCACCCGAGCCGTCCGGCAGACAAACGCTGTAGCCTTCGGTCGAATAGACCAGGGCGCCATTCTCGCCTTCGGCCCAGTCGAGCTTGCCGAGCTCAGTCATTTCAGCCAGGCGATCGATCAGTTTCTTGGTCGAAGGGTGCAGCATGTTCAGGTCCACCTTATGAGAATTGCTAACCCGCTCTTAATACAGGTTTCAGCCCCGGCTTTGATAGAGTGGAATGGCAAGAATCTGATGAAATTACGGTTATATCCACCGGTTTTCCCGAAGTTTCCGGACAGCTGTACGAAGCTCGATTACACCGTGTTTGAATCCCGGCGATCGCGCCGAAAACCGGATGACGCTCCGCCGCGCGATCAGATCGTAGGTTGGGCGTGATTCTACGCGATTTTGAGGCCTCAGTCTGTGTCCCAGTCTGCTCGGGTCAAAGCAATGTCCTGAACGAAGGTCTTCACCGCGTCATCGCCGGCATCTGCCAGTCCGGTACGAAAACCCTGGACGGTCAGGTCCGGTGCGACGAGCAGATAAGTTGGCGTCCATCTGATTTTCAGAGCTTCGCGGATCGACGCGTCCTCGTCGACGACGGTGAGAAACTCCCACCCTTTCTCGTCAAACCAGGCTGAGACCGAGTCATAGCCCCGCAAGGCGCGGTGCGTGCTGTCGGCATTGTGCGGCGTGTGGATCGACATGAAGTCCACATCCGGGTCCTGGGCGAGGGCGCGCGACAGGGCGGCGGCATAGGTCGCGTCGCGGCGACTATCATGGCACCAGATGCCCCAGACCTCGATCACCGTCCATCGGCCTTCCAGCAGGCTTGATGAAAAGCTCGTCTGATCAGTTGTCTCGCCAGAGAATTCCGGCAGCGGCGCGCCAAGACCCTCATAAGTGTAGGGCCGGCCATACTCGTCGCGCGGAACGTCGCCCCGGCTGAGATCAGCCGATGCCGGAGCCGTCGCGCCCGGGCGATAAAACCCGGTCGCGGCGTCTTCACCGACACTGGCTGGCTCTTCGGCGCAGCCGGATGCGGCAAGCCCCACCGCAAATACAGAAGCGATCAAGGCTCGCAGCATGGTTGTCGTCTCTCTTGTCTAGGCGCCTGGAATGCGCAGAACCTGACCAGGATAGATCTTGTCAGGATGTTTGAGCATTGGCGTGTTGGCATCGAAAATATCCGGGTAACGCATCGCGTCGCCATAATATTTCTTGGCGATTTTCGACAGGCTGTCACCTGACTTTACCGTGTGGAACACGGACTCGCCGACCTTGGCCTTGGATTTCACTTTCATGCCATCATCGACCTCGCCAATGCCGCTGACATTGCCAGCCGCCAGGATCAGCTTTTCCTTGGTCGCCTGGTCCGGCACCTTGCCTTCCAGTTTGACCTGCTTGCCCTCGACCGTGACTTTGAAGTCATTCCCGAGATCATCATCAAGGCCCAGGTCCTCGACTTCCTTGCGGATCGCTTTTTCTGCGACCTTGTTACGCTCGGCAATGATCTCTTTGCCTTTGCCCAGTGCGAATTTAAAAATACCCATTTCTATGGTCTCCCCTTTGAAGACGGACAGGCTAGGCAGGAATCGCGCATTCGTGAAGAGGTTTCCGCGACGTCCTTCCACTTTACGTCAACGTTACCCCTAGTCGAGCCCGGTTCGCTTCTCTAGGGTGCGCTGCAACATAGACCACTCACGGGAGATATTCGTCATGCGCGAAGCAGTCATCGTATCCACCGCCCGAACCGGCCTTGCCAAGGCAGGTCGCGGGTCGCTCAACAACACGCACGGCATCACCATGGCCGGCCATGCGATCAAGCACGCCCTGGCGCGCGCTGGCGTCGAGCCGGAGGCGGTTGAAGACGTGTATCTCGGGTCTGCCCAGCCAGAAGGCGCGACCGGTCACAATGTGGCACGCAACGCGGCGCTCTGGGCCGGCTGCCCAAGCTCGACCTCTGGTGCGACCATCAACCGGTTCTGTTCGTCAGGCCTGCAGGCAATTGCCAATGCGGCGCACACGGTCATCAATGAAGGCGCCCCTGTCGCCATTGGCGGCGGCGTTGAAAGCCTCTCTCTGGTCTCTCGCTCAGGCCACATGAACCTGCATCGCTACACCGAAGACCAGCTGATGGCGAAATGGCCTGCGATCTGGATGACGATGATCGAGACCGCTGAAATCGTTGCCGACCGTTACAATGTCAGCCGCGAAGCTCAGGACGAGTATTCTGCAGAGTCGCAGCGACGAACGGCTGAATTCCAGAAGAAGGGTTACATGGCCGAAGAGATCGCGCCGCTCGAGACGACGATGATCCTCAAGAATAAAGAGACCGGCGAGATTTCTGAGCAGGACGTGGTCTGCGATCGTGACGAATGTAATCGTCCCGGCACCACCTATGAAGCGCTCGCCGGCCTGCCGCCGGTCTTCTCTGGTGGCCAACAGGTCAAGGAAGGCAAGTACATCACTGCCGGTAACGCCTCGCAGCTGTCTGATGGCGCGGCCGCCGTCGTCGTCATGGAAGCTGAAGAAGCCGCCCGCCGGAACATCCAGCCACTTGGCCGTTTCATGGGCTTCAATGTTGGCGGTGTTGACCCGGACGAGATGGGCATCGGCCCGATCAAGGCTGTGCCACGCCTGCTTGAGCGTCACGGCCTGAAGGTTGACGATATCGACCTGTGGGAACTGAACGAAGCGTTTGCATCTCAGTGTCTCTACAGCCGCGATTTCCTCGGCATTGATCCTGAGAAGTATAACGTCAATGGCGGCTCGATTTCGATCGGCCACCCGTTCGGCATGACCGGCGCCCGCTGCACCGGTTCGATCCTGCTGGAAGGCCAGCGCCGCAAAGCCAAATATGGCGTTGTCACCATGTGTATCGGTGGCGGCATGGGCGCAGCCGGCCTGTTCGAGTTCCTGCACTAAGTCAGGCGCTGATCGTTACGAAGAAGCCCCGGCCAAACGGCCGGGGCTTTTTTGTTTGGAGCAACGATTTGTCTTGACCAGGACCCAGGAGTTATATCCTCTGTGGTTTATTCGAAAGCCAATTGAAGGGCTGATGATGATTGTTCGCAATATCGCTTTAGTATTTGTTTTGGCTTTTATTGCCGCGTGCGCCCACCAATCCTTCTCTCACGGGGAAAACGAAAATTCGGCGCCGGTCGAACAAGTCGCTGCCTCCGAGCCAGCCAGAATACAATCGGAGTATATCGCCAAGATGGAAGCGCAGCTTCCGTTGATCGAAGCGATGGCGAAGCTAGGTGCGCGTGATCAATGGGTTCGACAATCGCTGTCTCGATCACATGATATTTCACAGCTCAGCCCTGAGGAAGAGGCCGCTCTCAATGCCGCTCGCGCAAGCTATATGGCAGAAATTGATGAGGCGAACACGCGCGAGCTGAAAGCGCTGCTCGAAGATATTACGTGGCGAGACCTGGCGAATGCCGGAGGAGACCTCTACTTAAAGGCCTTTTTTGTGGTTCAGCATTCGCCGGACCATGAGTTCCAAGCCAGGGTGCTCGACGATTTGAAGCCGCTTTTGTCGGAAGGCCTGATCGATTCGCAGCAATATGCCTATCTGTTCGATCGCGTGAAGCTGCATCGCGATGAGCTGCAGCTGTACGGAACGCAACTAATATGCGTTGACGGCGAATATGACGTCACCGACTTGCAAACACCTGAATCCGTCGATCAGCGGAGACTCGAGATGGGGTTGCAACCTCTGGATGAATACATCGAGTTTGTAAGAGAACACTCCGGTTCCTGTTCGGCATAACACTTGGAGTCATGTCAGAGGGATTGTCGAGAGCGGACAAAATGCCCGCCCTCGATAGACTGCGTTTAGTCCAGATCCACACCTTCTGCCTTGCCAACCGCGGCCAGCGCGAACGCATATTCCAGCGCGGTTTCCTTCAGGCCTTCAAACCGTCCGGAAGCGCCGCCATGACCGGCATCCATGTTGATGCGGAGATAGTAAGGACCCGCTTCAGGCGCCTCGTGGCGCAGTTTTGCAGCCCATTTGCTGGGCTCCCAATAGGTGACGCGAGGATCGCTCAGGCCGCCCGTGATCAGCATGGCCGGGTAGGGCTTGTCAGCGGTCTGGTCATACGGGCTGTAGGCGAGGATGGTGTCATAATCCTCGGCGCTGGTGATCGGGTTGCCCCATTCCGGCCATTCCGGTGGGGTCAGCGGCAGGCTTTCGTCAGACATCGTGTTGATGACGTCGACGAATGGCACCGCAGCGATGATCCCGGCAAACATTTCCGGGTCCTGATTGGCCACAGCGCCCATGAGCAGGCCGCCAGCTGAACCTCCCATGCCGACCACGTTGCCGCGCGAAGAGTAGCCCTCGGTGATCAGGTAATTCCCGGCATCGACATAATCATTGAACGTGTTGACCTTCTTTTCCAGCTTGCCGTCCAGGTACCATTGATAGCCTTTGGCCATGGAGCCGCGGGGATGGACGATCGCGTAGACCATGCCGCGATCCGCGAGCGCCAGCGGTGTCGTCCGGAAGCGCGCTGAAATGGTCACGCCGTAGGAGCCATAACCGTAAAGCAGCATTGGCGCGCTGCCATCGATCGGCGTGTCCTTGTGATAGAGCACGGTCACCGGCACGGCTTCGCCATCCCGGGCCGGTGCCAGCACGCGCTTGACCTTGTAATCGTCGGCATTGTGGCCGGACGGGACTTCCTGTTCCTTGCGCAGGACCCGCTCCTTGCTGGCGAGGTCATAATCGAAGACCTGGCTCGGCGTCGACGGCGAGGAATAATTGATGCGCATCTGCGTGGTGTCATATTCATACCCGACCGACGTGCCGAGCGAATAGGCTTCCTCATCAAAGGCGATGGTTTCTTCCGTCCCGCCGGCGCGTTCGCGGACAATGATGCGCGGCAGGCCGTCATGACGCTCGAGGCGGATGAAGTGGTCCTTCAGCACATCCATGCCGAGGATCAGCGTGCCGGGCTGGTGCGCCACCAGGTCGGTCCAGTTGTCCCGCCCCGGCGCATCGGTCGGCGCGGTGACGATCTTGAAGTCGACGGCGCCGTCAGCATTGGTCGAGATGACGAATTGGTCGCCCCAGTGCGCGACACTGTATTCGACATCGGTCTCACGCGGCGCGATCGTCTTCAGCTCCGGCGTGTCCGCATCGGCCTCGAAATAATGCACTTCCGACGTGGTATGGCTGCCCGCCCCGATGAAGATATAGTCGCCGGACTGGGACTCGCTCACGCTGAGAAAAAAGCCCGGATCCTGTTCGCGGTAGATCTCGGTCGAGCCGTCGCCGCCGAGCGTGTACATGTGGACCGCCGCTGGGCGGCCTTCATCATTGCGTTCGATCCAGTAGACGCGATCGGAGTTGGCGCCCCAGACGAAGGAGCCATAGGTGTTCTCGATCACATCCGGCAGGTCTTCCCCGGTCTCCAGGTTCTTGAACTTGATCGAATAGAATTCGCTGCCCTGTTCGTCGACGGCATAGGCGATGAGTTTGTGATTGGGGCTGTGTTCGACATCATTGAACGCGAAATAGGCCTTGCCTTCGCCCATCGCGTCGCCGTCGAGCAGGACCTCATCTTCGGCATCTGTGTTGTAGATATCCGCCGCCGCCTTGCGGGCGATGATCGGATACTCGCCGCCGGTGCGGAAGCGGGTGAGATAGGCATACGGCCCGTCCACGGAAGGCAGGGAGGCGTCATCTTCCTTGATCCGCCCACGCATTTCGCTGAACAGCTCTTCCTTCAACCCTTCAAGCGGTTCTTCGAGATTGGTTTTGGTGAAGGCATTCTCGGCTTCCAGGTATTCGCGGATATCGGCGCGCAGAACCGTCGGGTCCTGCATCACCTGTTGCCAATTATCATCCTTCATCCAATTGTACGGGTCGACGCGGGTGCGGCCGACTTGTTCAATCGACTTCATTTCGCGTTTGGCAACAGGGGTGGCGAGCGTCACTGATGGCTCCTCGGTTTCAGTTTGAACAGGCGGGGTGTCGACCACAACCGGCTCGGTTTCAATGTTCGCCGTTGACGCACATCCAGCCAGAAGGGCGGCACTGGCCGCGCCTGCGAAAAGGTGGGAAAGTCGCATGAGAAGCTCCGCTATTTATCGAATAACGGCAAGCTACTCATCGCGAAGGATTTGTCTAGTGCCCGGATCAGGTGCTCAGATCAGGTGCCCGCGAGCTTAAAGTTCAGGACCACGCCATTGATACACCAGCGCTGGCCGGTCGGCGGCGGACCGTCCTTGAACACGTGCCCCATATGTAGGCCGCATGTCGCGCAATGACACTCCGTGCGGGGATAGATCAGCTTGAAATCCGTCTTGGTTTCAACCGCACTTTCGCGGATTGGTTGCCAATAGCTCGGCCAGCCAGTGCCGCTGTCAAACTTGTGCTCGGATGACCAGAGCGGCGTATCGCAGCCGACGCAATGATAGACGCCGTCGCGTTTCTCACTTTCGAAATTTCCCGGCGAGAAGGCGCGTTCCGTGCCGTCCTTGACGCCGACGCGATACTGGTCCGGCGTCAGCAGCTCGCGCCACTCCTTGTCGGATCGTTTGATCCGCCTGGTGTTTGGCATAGGTTTGGGTGGCAGCATGGACAGGCCTCCTTTGATCAGACGCCTGTCCAATATAGTGTGGAATTAGCCATAGAGAACGGTAATCGTCTCAGCCACGCAGGCCGGACGCTCCTGGCCTTCGATTTCGATCGTGCATTCCGAGATCATCTGCTTGCCGCCAGCCTTCTCGTTCACTTCCTTGACGGTCTGCGACATGCGCAGTTTCGAGTTTACCGGCACCATGTTGGTGAAGCGGACTTTATTGGCGCCGTAATTGATGCCGCGGGTGACGCCCTCGACGCGCAGGACCTGCGGTCCGAACATCGGGATCAGGGACAGGGTGAGATAACCGTGCGCGATGGTCGAGCCGAGCATCTGCTTCGCCATCTCTTCGTTCACATGGATCCACTGGTGATCGCCGGTGGCATCAGCAAATGTATTGATGCGTGTCTGATCAACCTCGAACCAGTCTGATGGGCCGAGCGTCTGCCCGACCAGGCTCTCTAGATCTGCGTACTGAACGGATTTTGGGTCTGCCATGAATTCCTCCTGAAGGTGTGTTTCTGTAATGATTAGTGACGGTTAGGATAGGGAAGCGCAAGTGTTTCCTTAGACGATGCGACTGTCCTTGTTGCCCCAATAGCGATCGCGCACGAGACGCTTGTAAAGCTTGCCGGTAGGATGGCGCGGAAGTGCCGGATCGAAGTCGACTGATTTCGGACATTTGATCTTGGCCAGCTGGTCGCGGCAAAAGGCGAGCAGTTCTTCGGCGAGCTCGTCTGTGCCGGCGACGCCCTCCATGGTCTGGACGACGGCCTTCACCTCTTCGCCAAACTCTTCGTTCGGGACACCAATAACGGCGACGTCGGCGACGGCCGGGTGAGTGATCAGGATATTCTCTGCCTCTTGCGGATAGATGTTCACGCCGCCCGAAATGATCATGAAGGCCTTGCGGTCTGTGAGGTAGAGAAAGCCATCCGCATCGACCTTGCCGACGTCGCCAAGCGACGACCAGTCGCCATGTTTTGGATTGAGCGCGCCCTGGGTCTTTTCGGGATCATTGTGATAATTGGGCGGCGGTGTGCCCCCGAAATAGATCTGGCCTTCTTCGCCAACGCCAACCTCGTCACCGGCCTCGTCGCAAATGTGCAGCTCACCATAGATCGGCATGCCGACCGTGCCCTTGTGGGCAAGCCATTGTTCGGAATTGGCCCAGGTCATGCCATTGCCTTCGGAACCGGCATAATATTCCTCGATCACCGGTCCCCACCATTCGATCATCTGTTGCTTGACCGGGATCGGGCACGGCGCGGCCGCGTGCACGGCGGCGATCAGGCTCGAGACGTCGTATTTGGCCCGCACCTCTTCCGGGAGTTTGAGCATCTTCACGAACATGGTCGGTACCAGCTGCGTATGCGTGATCTTGTGCTTCTCGATCAGCGCCAGATAGGTTTCCGGGTCAAACTTCTCCATGATGACCAGCGGCATGCCGAACTTGGTCATCGACATGCACCAGCGCAGCGGCGCCGCGTGATAAAGCGGTGCAGGAGACAGATAAATGCCGCTGGGGTCGACCTTGAACAGCGCCTGCGCAATCATGATCAGCGCGTTCGCGGCATCAATCGCCGGGTCTTCGGGCAAAGGCGGACGGATGCCTTTCGGGCGTCCGGTGGTGCCAGACGAGTAAAGCATATCTGTGCCCGCGCGTTCATCCGAAACCGGTGTCTCCGGCATCCCGGCGCGGACGCCTTCCAGCGGCTCATAGCCAGAGATCGCACCATCGATAGACCAATACGCCGCCAGGTCCGTGACGCCGGTGACCTCTTCCGCCACGGCTTTCAATCCGGCTGAGGCGATAAGCAGGTGGGCGCCGCTATCCTTGACGATATACTCAACCTCCGGCGTCGTCAGACGCGAAGAGATGCAGACGAAGTACAGGCCGGCGCGCTGCGCCGCCCAGCAAATCTCGAAAAAACGCGGACTGTTTTCGGCGAAGATGGCCAGCGTATCGCCATGCTGCAGCCCCAGTGTTCGAAATGCATGCGCCATCTGGTTGGAGCGGCTTTCAAGCTGGGAAAACGTCACCGTCTCACCGCTGCCGGCCATGATATAGGCGGGTTTGTCCGGGTCGGTTTTGGCGTGATGCGATGGATGCATGAGCGGTCTCCCTCCAGCGGCTGTCTTTGAGCCTTATCTGCAAAGGAGCTTAATTCGCCAGCGCCGCGTGTCTATTGGTGACTTAGGGGGAGCCGGGCACCAGCTCCCTGTAGGCGCGCCAGGAGGCGAGACCGATCAGCGGATAGACCAGGATCAGCCCGAAAAAGGCGGTGGCTATTCCGATCGCCGTCAGCAGGACAATCAACAAGCCCCAGACCAGCATCGGCAACGGGTTCCGGGTCACACAGCGCACGCTGGTAATGGTCGCAATGAAAACATCGGTCCTGGCGCTGAGCAGCATCGGGGCCGAAATCACCACCAGCGAGAAGGCCAGAAACGCAATCGCGCCGCCCATCAGTGTACCGGTCAACGCCATGCTGATCCCATCCTGCGTCGTGAACATGAAGGTCAGGAAGTCGGTTGGCGTCTTGTGCATAAACGGCGTCGAGAGCGCGTAGACGATTTGCGCAATCCGGGTCCAGAACAGATAGATCAGGAACAGGGCCAGGCCGAGATAAGCGAGATCAAGGCGCACCGCGCCGCGCACCAGGATGATGTCCGTGAGGCCCGGCGTCTCGCCGCGTTCAAGCAAGCGGCCGCCTTCATACAGGCCCATGGCCAGGATTGGGGCGATCAGGAAAAACCCGCCGGACAGGACAAACACCCAGGCAAAGGCGCCGCTGAACACCAGCGCCCAGGCGATCATCGCGCTGACCGCCGATAGGATGATGCCATAGATCATGAAGGGCAGGGGCGCCTTCAGATAGTCCTGCCAGGCGCCGCTGAGCCATCTGAATGGCGCGCCCACCGAAATTGTTGCCACCTCGGGCAAACTGAAAGTCTGTTCCGTCATATGCCTCCCTCGGGACTCGTTTTTTCGAGTCTCTCTGCATCAGGATCACGGAAGAACCGGCGCCATTGGAATAGGTAGAATTCCGTATCCGGGGCGTCAGGCGCCGTAGGCGTCAATCGATTTTGCCGTGCGATGAAAGCGCAGCCGAGCGGCGTAATCGAGCGGGTCTTTCGGTTTCACCAAAGCGTCGGCAGGTGTCTCCGTCCAATCGACCAGCCGGGTCAGGAAAAAGCGCAACGCGGCGCCGCGGCAGAGCAATGGAAACGCCGCGCGTTCCGCCTCGCTCAGCGGCCGCACGCTTTCATATCCGGCGATGAGATTGGCGCCCTTGGAAAAGTTGAAGGCGCCATCTGTCTCGAACGCCCAGGCGTTCATGCAGATGGCGAGATCATAAGCGAGCGCGTCTGTGCAGGCGAAATAGAAATCGATGGCGCCGGTAAAGCGGTCGCCGAGGAAGAAGGCATTGTCCGGAAACAGGTCGGCATGAATGGTGCCGCGCGGAAGATCGTCGCTGATCGCTTTCGCTGCGTCGATATCGGCCAGGTCCTGGTTGATCTTTGCCGACAGGTCGCTTTGCAAATCATCGGCGACCGCAGCGCGGCCAGACCAGAGGCCCGGCCAGCTTGATGGGCCGAGATCATTTCGGCGAGTCATCTCGAACGTGGCCGCAGCTTCGTGCAGTCGGGCAAGCCCGGCGCCAAGTTCGCGACATTGCTTCGCATTCGGCACGCGCGGTGACAGGCCTTGCAGAAAGGTGACGATGACCGCCGGACGTCCGGCCAGGGTGCGCAGCGCTGCGCCGTCTTTCGCGGCCACCGGAAGCGGACAGGAAAACCCGTTTTCAGAGAGATGCTGCTTCAGTGCGATGAAATAGGGCAGGTCTTCCGGGTTTGCGCGCTTCTCGAACAGGGTGAGGATGAACCGGCCTGACGTCGTCTCGAGATAATAGTTCGAATTCTCCACGCCCTCGGCAATGCCCTTGAACGCCACGGCCTCACCGAGCTCATACTCAGCGAGAAAGGATGCCAGCGCATCGTCCGAAACCGTTGTATAGACCGCCATGGATCAGGCTGTAGCGGGCTCTTCCTCAGGCGTCCACAGGTCACGCTGCATGGTGCGGCCCATGAGATAGAAATGCAGCGCCGCCCAGAGCAGGAACAGCGATCCGACAGACACACCGACGCGATTGCCAATGGCCCGCGCGGGCTTGCAATAATTGTCATTGGTCGCATTCGCTTCGTCGAGCGCTGCGCCAGACAAAGCATTGTCACGCTCCTTGCGCGTCGCGAGCAAGGCCGCTTCGACCTGTCCGCATTCTGCAGCGCTCACAGGCGCATCCAGCTGTGCGAGTTGGAACTTCGTACCCTGGTCCGAAATCCAGCCTACAGCCGGTGGGCCAAGTCCGTACCCGATGATATTCACGACAAACAGGAGCAGCGCAGCCGCGGTCGCCCGCATGCGCGGTTCCACGAGTTTCTGGGTCACCGCAAACATCGGCGCCAGATAGGAATATCGCAGGATCGCTGCGATGACCAAGACCGGAATGGCGAGCCAGATTGCCGTGGCGCCAGACGAGAAGCCCACCGTGTTGTACCCGAAGATCATCAGCGGGACACACAGCGACATGCCGAGGGCCGGTAGCCAGCTATCCGAGTTTGGATGACGGCTGCGCACGCGGTCCGCAACGACGCCGGAGCCAAACGTTCCAATGCCCGCCGCGACGCCGAGGACGCCGCCATAGATCAAGGCGGCACTCATCAGGTCCAGGCCGTGTGCCCGCATCCAGAATGGGGCGATGAACTGGCCGATGCCATAGCCGGCGAATGACGCCATCGCGCCGCCCATGGAGACATGCCAGAAGGTCGGCTTGTTGAGCACGACGCTGAACACGGTGAAGGGCGACGGCATTCTGCGGGCGGCAGCCGCGGCGGCGCCGCCGGGGTCGGAATAGCCGCGCGGTGGCTCCTTGACCGTCAATTTGAACAGGATAGCGCCGATCACGCCCGGCAGGCCCATCCAGATAAAGGCATCGCGCCAGTCGAGGCCGCCTCGGGTCGCGATATAGGCACCGCCAAGCGCTGCCAGCATGGAGCCAATTGGAATGCCGAGGGCAAAAATGCCGAGCGCAGACGAGCGTTTCTCTGGCGGGAAATAGTCCGAGATCAGAGAGTGCGATGGCGGTGAACACCCGGCCTCACCAATTCCGACGCCAATGCGGGCGAGGGCAAATTGCAGTGTGTTCTGGGCGAGGCCACAGGCCACGGTCATCGCACTCCAGGCCGCCATTGCTATGGCGATGATGGAGGTGCGGTTCTTGCGCTCGGCGAGCATGGCAAACGGGATGCCGAGCAATGTGTAGAGCACCGCGAAAGCGAGGCCGGAAAGAATACCGATCATGAAGTCGGACAGTCCGAACGTCTCGCGGATTTGCTCGCCAAGGACCCCGATCAGCGTCCGATCGATGAAATTGAACGTGTAGACAACGATCAGCGCGAACAGGACATAGGCGCGATAGCCGGAGCTGCCATAGCCGTCATTGGCCTGTTCTTCTGCGACAGCGTCGGCGGTCCCCTCGGCCATTATGCGGTCTCCACTTTGGCGACCATGTCTTTCTCGAGGTGACGAGACGACATGTAGAAACAGAAGGCGGCGACAAAGAACCAGAGCGTGGTCACCGAGATGGACTGTTTCAGGCCAGCCGAACGGCCCTCGGCGCAGCTTGCAAGCTGGGCTTCCGTCAAGCCGTCATTGGCGGCGCAGATCGAGGCGCTGAGCCCTTCGCCGCTGAGATTGGCGCCGGTGAAGACGTCACTCATGATACCTACGAATTGCGGTCCGATGCCATTACCGATGATCGAGACGATGATCAGCAGGATCGCGATCGCGGTGGCACGAGAGCGCACTGAGACAACGCCTTGTCCGATATTGTACTGCGCGCCGAGATAGGCGTAATGGCAGATTGCGGCGATGCCCCAGACGACAAAGACCACGGTCAGGCTGGAGGCGTAGAAGGCGAAAATATAGAGCGGCACGGCCAGCAGCAATCCGATCGCCGGGATGAGCGCAACCGCGGTCTTGAACCGGCTCGAGAACCGATCAGTGAGATAGCCGCCCAGGAATGTCCCGACGGCGGCAAGGGCGGAAAGCGGCGCGCCGAAATTGATCGAGGCTTCGCGCACGCCCAGTCCATGCTCGCGGATCAGGAACGGAATCTGGAAGGTGAACAGGCCATAGCCGACAAAAGCGACCAGGGCCGCGCCCGCTGACATCCACCAGAAACTCGGCTTGGACGCGAGTTCCTGCAGGGTTTCCTTGGTCGAGGCTTTCTCGACGGCCTGGGCGTTCGGTGGGTCTGAATAACCGCGTGGCGGCTCTTTCACGGTGAACCAGAGCAGCGCGCCAATGATTACGCCCGGCAGGCCGATGACGACAAAGGCAATGCGCCAGCCCTCAACGGTTTCCCAATTGATGCCTGAGAACAGGACACCGACGCCGACACTGTCGAGCCAGGCGCCGAAAGTCGGGCCGCTGAGCTCGGCCAGCGGTCCGCCAAACAGGTAGGCGAGCACGCCGCCAAGCGTGACACCCATGGAATAGATCCCAAGCGCCGTGGCGCGGTGCTTGGCTGGATAATAATCGCCAATGATCGAATTGGCGGGCGGCGTACACCCGGCTTCGCCAACGGCCACGCCGATCCGGAACAGCATCAGTGTGATAAACCCGGCTGCGATCCCGCACAGCGCCGTCATCACCGACCAGAGCACGATACAGATGACGATGATATTGACCCGATTGAAACGATCCGCTGCCATCGCGATCGGCAAGCCCATCACGGCATAGAAAATCGCGAACGGCCAGCTGGCGAGCAGGCCAAACTGGGTATCACTGAGATTGAATGTGGTGATGATCGGTTCTGCGAGAACCCCGATCAGATTGCGATCGATGAAGTTCAGGGTGTAAACCACCATGAGCATCAACAGCACATAGGTGCGATAGTTCTTTGACCCATAGCCGGTCTCGTGTCCGGCACCGGCCGCCGCGGTTGCGGTGTCGCTCATTCAAAGCCTCCCAAGCTACGCCTTGAATGGCGTTTTTCATTTTTTGTTGCAGTCACGGTAGCTTGCCCGCTCCCTTGCGCAAGTCTTTTCGCAGGGACAGGCAGGTCACAGGACTGTCATTGGCGGCCCCTGAAATCGCGGGCAATCCATGCAAGTGAGATCAGATCAAGCCTTCGGTCTTGAAGCTGGTCACCCCGTGCTTGGCGGCGATGAGGTGGTCATGCACCCGGATGTCGAAGGGGGCGAGGGCGTCGATAATTTCGCGCGTGATATCAATATCGCTGCGCGACGGGGTCGGGTCGCCAGAGGGGTGGTTGTGCACGAGAATCAGCGCCGAGGCGGAGACTTCGAGGGCGCGGCGGGCAATCTCCCGCGGATAGACGGGGGCGTGGTCGACGGTGCCTTGTCCCATCAATTCGTCGGCAATGAGCTGGTTCTTGCGATCCAGAAACAGGACGCGGAATTGTTCGCGCGTCTCGTGCTGCAGCTGGCCGCGGATGTAGGCGAGCAGCGCTGTCCAGCTGGAGATGATTGGGCGTCCGGCGATTTCTTCGCGTGTGGTGCGAACGCCAATCTCGCGCGTGGCGCGAATATAGGCTGCGACAGTGGCGCCGACGCCCTGGATTTTCGTCAGTTCATGCGTGTCGGCGGCAAAGATTCCGGACAGCGACCCGAACCGGGACAACATGGCTTTCGCGATCGGTTTCACATCCCGGCGCGGAATGAACGCGAACAGGAGCGTTTCCAGAAGTTCGTAATCATCAAGCGCGCCGGATCCTCGCTGGATCAGCTTGCCACGCAGTCTGTCTCTGTGCCCCTGCCAATGTGGCCGCGCGGCTTTTTCGGTCAATCGCTCACCGTATGCGGGGTATGATAGCCTTTCGGCGACGCCGTGAAGATCTCGCAACCAGCTTTTGTCACGCCGACAGAATGCTCGAATTGCGCTGACAATTTGCGGTCGCGGGTGACCGCGGTCCAGCCATCGCTGAGGATGGCGGCATCCTTGCGCCCGACATTCAGCATCGGCTCGATGGTGAAGAACATGCCTTCCTTGAGCTCCGGACCGGTGCCGGCGCGGGCGCTGTGCACGACATTCGGTTCATCATGGAAGAGCTGACCAAGGCCATGGCCGCAGAAATCCTCGACCACCGAGAACCGGTTCTTGCGGGCGACTTCTGAAATTGCTGCGCCAATATCGCCGAAGCGATTGCCGGGCTTCACCGCGGCAATGCCGGCCATCAGGGATTCATAGGTCACGTCCATCAACCGCGTCGCGATCCGTTTCGGTTCACCAGCGGAAAACATGCGCGAATGATCGCCATGCCAGCCATCGACGATCACAGTGACGTCGATATTGGCGATATCCCCGTCCTTGAACGCGCGATCGCCGGGAATGCCATGACAAATGACATGGTTCAGCGAAATGCAGGAGGCGTGGCGATAGCCGCGATAGCCAATCGTCGCTGACTGGGCGCCGTGATCATAGACAAAACTGCGGATGAGATCATCAATGTGCCCGGTGGTGACACCAGGTTTGACTTCATCGACCAGCATATCGAGGCATTCGGCGACCAGCCGTCCGGCTTTACGCATGCCTTCAAAGCCCGCGTCGTCGTGAATACGGATTTCGCCAGTGCGCATCGGCAACATGATGTCTGCTTCGGCCATGCCGGGATCACTCTCTGCTCTATTTGGGTCGTCTGGCCCCTATATGGCAGCGATAGACGCAAACTTCCAGCTCAGAAATGACCACCCGTCTCGCGGCTCTATCCGGTACTTGAAAACACGCCGGACTTGTATCCGATTGCGATCACGTCGGGCTCAGCTAATCCAGAGGCCGGAGTAGGGCATGTATCGACTGGTTTACGTCAGCACAGCGAAGAAAGAGCTGAGCACCGAGGATATCGGGCGCATTCTGGATGTGTCCCAGTCGAACAATCATGAGCGCTATATTACCGGCTTCCTGGCGCATAATGGTCAGCATTTCATGCAGGCTCTGGAGGGGGAATATGATGAGGTTCGGGAGATTTTTGACCGCATTCTCGCCGATGACCGCCACGAAAGCGTGGTTCAGATCCTCGGCGAAACAATTACCGCACGGGCGTTTCCGGACTGGTCGATGAACTATTTTCGCGTCGACGACCGATCCAGCGGTGCCATGCTTATTCGCCATGATGATCCGGTCGATGGCCTGCTGCCACAGGCTATGCCGCGCGAATTGCTGCATTTGTTCACGAGATTCCTGAGAATCGAGCCTTTGCCCGCGTAAACGCATTGGCAACCGCTTCTTGCTACCGTTTGGGTTGAATTTGAAGCGAGGCCCTGATGGATCAGGAAACCCAGATCATAATGGCGCGTGTGGCAAAGGTCGGTGAAATGACCGAAGCTGAAGCCCACCGCATCGTCAACGAAATCTATTCCGACGGCATTGTCAGCCGCGGCGAGGCGGAAACCCTGTTCCGGCTCAACGAGACGCTGACGGCGACCAATCCCGAATGGGGCAGTCGCTTTCGTGAAGCGTTGACCGACTTTCTGATCACCCGTGAAGCGCCGGAAGGCTGGGTCACGGATGAGGAGGCGGACTGGCTGCTGGCCCAGGTTCACCATGATGGCGAGCATCCGTGCCTGGAGGAAATCGATCTGCTGATTGCGGTGATCCGGAAAGCTGACGGTGTGCCGGCCAAGCTTGCGCATTACACACTCGACGCCATCGCGCATCGCATCGTCGAGGCCGGAAAGGCCAATCAGATGATGGTCGAGCGCGCGCGTTTCGCCCTGTTCGCAGGTGCCGGCGATGGCGGCCTCTGGGTCAGCCAGCACGAAGCCAGCGTTCTGTTCGCCACCAATGATGCGATTTCAAGCGCAGACAATGATCCAAGCTGGAACGACCTGTTTGCACGCGCCGTGGGCAACCATTTGATGGCCCGGGCACATCCTGAGCCAAAATCGATCGAAGACGCATTTGCACGCGAGGCCTGGCTGAAAGATACCAGCGTCAATCCGGGCGGCCTGTTTGCCCGCATGGGCGCATCCTTTTTCAGTGGCAACTGGTTCGCCTCCGTCACCTATGATCGCAAAAAGGCCGAGAAAGCCCGAATGGCCGCGGCAGAAGCGGCGACACGCGAGGCCGAGCAGGTCACTGATGATGAGTCTTCGTGGGTGCTGGCCAGCGTCGAGCGCGATGGCAAGGTGAGCCCGGCGGAGCAGGCTTTGATCGATTTCCTTCGTGCTGAAGCGCCCGGCTTTGCGGAAGGGCTGGCAAGCGCGGCCTGAGCATGTTGTTCGCAAGCCTCTTCCTCGCGGGCGTCCTGGTTCTGGTCACCTGTGCCGTGCAGTTTTCCGGGCTGGTCGGGCTGAGCTGGGTGATGCGGCGGCGTTACATGCGCCATCCTGAGCAACTCACCGGAAGGGCCTCGCAAGGCGCGACGATTGTCATGGTCGTGCTCGGCCTGTTCATGCTGCACACGATCCAGATCTGGCTATATGCGCTGACCTATCTGGCGCTCGGGCAGTTTGATGCCGTCGAACCGGCCCTCTATTTCTCGACCAGCACTTTTACGACCGTCGGCTTTGGCGATCTGATCCTGACAGAAGACTGGCGCATGCTGGCCGCGGCGGAATCGGCGAACGGATTCCTGCTGATCGGCTGGTCGACCGCCTTCCTCGTGGCGGTCAGTGCACGCGTTCGGATGTTCGAAGCCGAAATCGAGCAATCAGATAGCCAATAGGCGCTCTTCCAGCCCCTGCGACAGTATTTGACCAAGCGGAAATCTCGACAAGTCCCGCTGGCGCCTCTAAGTCCGGCAACGGATGAATGATCAACTAGGCGCGGGGCTGCTCGATGTTTAACAAAATCCTCATTGCAAACCGAGGTGAAATCGCCGTTCGCGTGATCAAGACCTGCCGCCGAATCGGCGTCAAAACGGTGGTGGTTTATTCGGACGCTGATGCGGGGTCCATGGCGGTCGAGATGGCCGATGAGACCGTCCATATCGGGCCATCTCCGGCGGCCGAATCCTATCTCGTCATGGACAAGATTGTGGATGCGGTGAAACAGACGGGTGCCGAAGCGGTGCATCCCGGATTTGGGTTCCTGTCCGAGAATCCGGCCTTCGCGAAGCGGCTCGAGAAAGAGAAAATCGTTTTCATCGGCCCCAACCCGCACGCGATTGAGGCCATGGGCGACAAGATCAGTTCGAAAAAGCTCGCCGCTGATGCTGGCGTATCAACGGTGCCGGGCCATATGGGCCTGATCAAGAGCACCAAGGAAGCGGTGAAGATCTCGAATGAGATTGGCTATCCTGTGATGATCAAGGCGTCAGCGGGTGGCGGCGGCAAGGGCATCCGGATCGCTTATGACGACAAGGATGTGGAAGAGGGCTATCCGGCCGTGAAAGCCGAAGCGACCGCCTCGTTTGGCGATGATCGCATCTTCATCGAAAAGTTCATTCTCGAACCACGCCATGTCGAAATCCAGGTCATGGGCGACAAGTATGGCAACTGCGTCTACCTGTTCGAGCGCGAATGTTCGATCCAGCGCCGCAACCAGAAAGTCCTCGAAGAAGCGCCATCGCCGCTGCTCGATGAAGCGACCCGCAAGAAGATGGGCGAACAGGCCGTCGCCCTGGCCAAAGCCGTGAATTATGACAGCGCCGGAACCGTAGAGTTCGTCGCTTCCGGCAAGGATAAGAGCTTTTACTTCCTCGAAATGAACACGCGCCTGCAGGTGGAACACCCGGTCACGGAAATGATTACCGGCGTCGATCTGGTCGAGCAGATGTTGCGGTCGGCCTATGGCGAGAAGCTGAACCTCGATCAGAAGAAGCTGAAGATAAATGGCTGGGCGATTGAAAGCCGGGTCTATGCCGAAGATCCGTATCGCAATTTCCTGCCCTCGATCGGTCGCCTGAAACGCTTTATACCACCGGTCGAAGGCAAACTGTCCGGCGGCACGGTGCGTATGGATAGCGGCGTGCGCGAAGGCGACGAGATCTCGATGTTCTATGACCCGATGATCGCCAAGCTGGTGACCCACGGCAAGGACCGCGACCATGCGCTCGACGTCCAGGCCGAAGCGCTCGATCGGTTCCACATTGAAGGCATCCAGGACAATATGCCATTCTGCGCCGCCGTGATGGACGAGACACGGTTCCGCTCTGGCAATATCACCACAGCCTATATCAAGGACGAGTTCCCGGACGGGTTCCAGGGCACCGCGCCGACCAAGGACCAAACTGCCATGCTGACCGTCGTGGCTGCTTATGTGCACGGCGTAAACGCCCGGCGCGCGAGCCAGATCACAGGACGCATGTCGCCGATCGAGGACCTGCGCGATGACTGGGTGGTCGTCCTGGGCGACGACTATATCCCTATCACGATGGAGCTCGGCGAGGGTGAGGCGACGGTCAAGATCGGCAAGAAATCGCATGCCTTCGTGACCGATTGGGTGCCTGGCCAGCCTTTGGTCGAAGGCGCGCTTGATGGCCAGTCTGTGGCGGTCAAGGTCGCCAATCAGACCGAAGGCTACCTCGTTCGCCATCGCGGTGTGCGTCTGCATGCGCTCGTTTGTTCGCCGATCGCGGCGGAGATGCACAAAAGGCTGCCTGAAAAGGAAAAGCCGGACCTCTCGAAACTGATCATCTCGCCGATGCCCGGACTGGTCGTCTCGGTCGATGTCACCGTCGGCCAGGAGGTGCAGGAGGGCGAAGCCGTTTGCATTGTCGAGGCGATGAAAATGCAGAACATCATCCGCGCTGAAGCCGATGGCACTGTGAAATCCATCAATGTCGGCGCCGGTGACAGCGTGGCCGCTGACGAGATCATGGTCGAGTTTGAGTAGATCTCTGCCAGCTGAGAGTTGCCACTCAGGCAAATTCGACTAGCTTCCGCGCAAATGCAGGAGGCAAGCATGGGCGATTTATTGTTGAATCCGAATGGGCGCATTGCCCGCAATCGGTTCTGGCAAGGCCTGGTCATCCTGACCGTGGCCAGCCTGGTCGTCTCGTCCGCCGTCTGGCTTGTGCACCCGCTCTTCGATTTTCTCAGCCTGGCGCTGATCTTTCCTTATATTTGCGTCTACGGAAAACGCCTGCACGATACGGGTAGTACGGCCTGGTGGGTGATCGCGATCTGGTTTGGCGTCGTTATAATTCAGGTGATCCTGTTCCTGATTCTCCTGTTCACCGTCTTGCCCGCTATGATGAGCCCCGAGCAGCGAGAGCTGTGGGACGAGGTCATGCGCCTGTCGGACAAAGGCGATACTGCCGAAGCGATGAAAGGGGTGGAAGCTCTGCTGGAACAGATGCAAGGGCTGTTTCAACGCACCTCATTGTTCGTTCTGGTGGTCGCGAATGCTGCCATGGCGCTGATCATCGGTTTCCTGAAAACGGAGCCGCGCGAGAACAAGCATGGTCCAGTGCCCACGGCTGTTGGAAACACGTTCGATTGATGCCTGCCTGTCGATAAAGTTTTATCGTTTATTGATAAAAGTCCGCAAGCGTGTATAAGCGTCACAAATAAGAATATGCGCAAAGGACGATATCGCCATGAGCGACGCCATTTCCTCCCAGGCTCCGATTGATCCGGACCGCCCCTGGATCACAGCTAATGACGGAGACCCCGCCGAAATGAGCTGGCTGGATACGTTTCTGAATCCGACCGGTAAGTCGCCGAAACTGCACTTTACGCGGGCCTGGACAATCTTGTTCTTTGCGGGCGTGCTGGCCTGGCCGGGATTTGGCCTCGCCAACTTCGTCGCTGGCGCCGCCGGTATGGATAATTCCGGGCTTTCAGCGTTTCACGGATATCTGATTGCAGTCGTTATTGGCGTGTCCTCTATCCTGTCTTTCGTGATTCACTCGCGGCGCTTGAACCATGCCGGCAAGACCTCGCTCTGGGCGATCCTCATCCTGATCCCGCTGGCGCTTGGCGCGTTTGCCTTCATGGGCGGTGTGGCCGGCAAGGCGGCCGAGTATCAGACCCTGTACGATCAGCGCGCGGAATATCTCGAAGACCCAGCGGCCTGGCGCGAACAGAGGCTCGAAGAGCGCCGCAAAGCGCAAGCTGAAGCTGAACAGGCGCGGCTGGAAGCCGAAGCGGCGCGTGCCGATGGTGAAGAGCCGAGCGGGGAGGGCGCCCAGAATCGCGGTCAGCAAGGCCAACGCGGCCCACGTGGTGGCCAGGGCGGACCAAACCCGGAAAATCCGCTGCCGACCAAAGAGGCCTTCATCGTTCGACCGAATCTCGGGGCGTTCTACAACATCATCGTGTTTCTCAGCCTGCCAATCATGATCTGGAGTCT
Source organism: Hyphomonadaceae bacterium (assembly GCA_024742355.1). Taxonomy (GTDB): domain Bacteria; phylum Pseudomonadota; class Alphaproteobacteria; order Caulobacterales; family Hyphomonadaceae; genus Henriciella. Next base: position 365,248 of record JANSYM010000003.1, read on the forward strand.
GACCTGGGTGGCGCGCACGCCGAATTACGGCAAATCGCGCAGCAATCCTGGAAGTTATGCCGAACCGGGTGCGCCGTTCGGCTAAGCCAGCGGTGCGCCGGGCATCGTCTCAGATTCAAACACGCTCTGGAATGCCTGGCGCAGCGCCTCGTCTGCGTCGGGCATGCCCACCGGCAGGCCAAGGTCGACCAGGCTGGTGACCCCGTAGCGCGGATCATCGATCCCGCACGGCGTAATCCCTGCAAAGTGGTCCAGCTCCGGCTCGACATTCAGGCTGATGCCATGAAAGCTGACCCAACGACGCAGGCGCACGCCAATCGCCGCGATCTTGTCCTCACGCACCTGACCGCCCGGCCGGGTGCGGTCGACCCAGACGCCAACGCGCCCTTCGCGCACATCCGCATCGACATTGAAGGCTTTCAGCGCGGTAATGATCCAGCGCTCAAGATTGGCGACAAAGGCCCGCACATCACGCCCGCGCTGGCTGAGATCGAGCAGCACATATGCGACGCGTTGGCCGGGGCCATGATAGGTGTACTGGCCGCCGCGCCCGACCTCGAAAACCGGGAAGCGGTCAGGATCACGCAGGTCGGCCGGTTTGGCGCTGGTGCCGGCCGTATAGAGCGGCGGATGCTCAAGCAGCCAGATCATTTCCGGCGCGCCATCCTCGCGAATCGCGCGCGCATAGTCCTGCATGGCGGCATGCGCGGCCTCGTACGAGACCGGCGACGGGCTGGTCGCCCAGAGCACTGTCGGACGTTCTGACATTTGACTGCATATAGCGAAGACTTTTCGCTTCACAATCTCTGCGCTGCCGCGTATATGGCCCGCTCTACCCGGCGTGCGGCCGTGGCGGAACTGGTAGACGCGCAGCGTTGAGGTCGCTGTGGGGCAACCCGTGGAGGTTCGAGTCCTCTCGGCCGCACCATTTATCTACATATGTCGAAACGATCGTGATTCTGGCGAAGCGCTGCTTCGGTTTCCGGACCGAGTGTGCCCGTTGGGACAAGTCCCATATTCGCTTCGAAGAGCTTGATGGCGAAAACCGTTCCATCGGCAAGCACACCATCAAGACGGCCGTCATAACATCCATTTTTGCGAAGCACGACCTGGGCCGCGAAGACCTCGTCATCCTCGATGGTCTTCGCCGTATAATTCGATTGCGGAGCAATAGGATTGCGCAACTCGACCGCCGCTTCGCTGAGCGGCGCATCGGGCGATCCCGCCACGATGATTGTCTCATTCCCCAAACAGGCTGACCCGCCCGCGAGTGCTTGGTAGTCGCAAGCGTCGAAATTGGCACCATGCGACTGAGCGTGCGCACATTGCATGACGCCGAGCGTCGCGCCCAACAGGGTCAGAAACTTCATACTCTTGCTCCAAATACAACACATCTCTCACCCCGCGGGTGTCGCAAGACTTGTACCATACGGCGTTTCAGAAGCTCTGCAGGAAGAAATGGCGCACCCGACAGGATTTGAACCTGTGACCCCCAGATTCGGAATCTGGTACTCTATCCAACTGAGCTACGGGTGCGTTCTCCGCCTCTTACGCGAAGGATTTGGCGGATGCAATCATCCGAATGCGGGTAAACTCTATGCAATGTGCGCGACACTTGGCAGACAAAGACAGAGATATGAGGAAAGTCATCAATATGCGTCGGATAGGTCTTGGAATTTCAGTGTTGAGTATCGGGCTCGCGCTTTCGGCTTGCGGTGGATCTGTGCCGGTCGATACCGATCAATCGGCGAGTTCGAGTGTCGTGGCGGAACAGGCTGAGCGCCCGACCAAGGCAGCGCTTCAGCTCGAATTTTCGGCGGCGCTTGATGCGGCAACAGCGACCAATGGACCCGGCGCGCCGGTGATGTGGCTTTTGTCGGATGAGGATACTCAGATCCACATATTCGGCACCGTGCACCTGCTGCGACCGGAGCTGGAATGGCGCACTGATGCCTTTGATGCGGCCTTGTCCGAAGCGGACAAGATTGTCTTCGAGGTCGACATGAACAGCCCGGAGGCGCAGCGCGCGATTGCGACAGACTTCCTGGCGCGCGGCATGTTCCAGGATGGGCGAACGTTGAAACAAGTTCTGTCGGAAGAGGATGAGGCGGTGGTTTCGAGCGCGTTCGATTCCGTCGGTGTGCCTCTCGATGCGATGAATACATTCGAACCCTGGATGGCGTCCGTGAATTTGGGGGTTATGAAACTCGTGGCTGATGGATACGATCCGAGCTCCGGCGTTGAGTCCGTGATCGAGGCGGAAGCGAGCGAAGCCGGTAAGACTTTTGGGTTCCTCGAAACCATATCCCAACAGGCAGACGCCTTCGACCTTCTGGACGAAGAGGATCAAATCTCGATGTTGTATGAGTCTGCCCTGATGCTCGACGAGTCGCCGCAAATGCTGGATCAACTCGTCGATGAATGGGCTGACGGAGACATTGCCGGGATCGCCTCTCTTGTTGCCAGTCCGGATGGCGTTGGGTTTAGCGGGCCCGTTTATGAGTCGCTTCTGGTCGAACGAAATCGGAACTGGGTGCCGCAGATTGAAGCCATGTTGGATGAGCCAGGTTCGGTTCTGATCGCTGTTGGAGCAGGGCATCTCGCTGGTCCGGACAGCGTGATCACCATGCTGCGGGACAAAGGTTACCAGGTCGAGGGACCGTAACCGCCCCGTCTAAGGCTCGTTGCCGTCCCAATCGACGATCCATTCCGCGATCTGGTCGGCATCATCCGGGTCGAACAGCGTTTCTTCGCTAAGCGTGCGCCCCATAATCGATGCGCCGCGATCGTGGATCAGGGTTTTGTCCCCGGAAATGAGGTGGTGCCAGTCCGGCAGTGGTTTGCCTTCATGGATGAGGCGATATGAGCAGCTGGTAGGCATCCAGCGCAGTTCTGAGACATCTTTCGGGGTCAGGATCACGCAATCCGGGACGTGCGATTTGCGGTTGGGATAATCACTGCACTGACACGTTTCGCTGTCGAGCAGTTTGCAGTGCAGCCGGGTTAGCGCGATCTCGCCCGTATCCTCGTCCTCGAGTTTGATCAGACAGCACTTTGCGCAGCCATCGCACAGCGACTCCCATTCCTCCGGACTCATCTCCTCAAGCCGTTTTGATTTCCAGAACGGCTCGGCTGGATCAGGCATTTTTCGGTCCATCGCCGATGAGCCACAGGAAAGGGATGATTTCCGTGCGGTCGAACAAGCCCGCCTTGGCGTAAGGGTCTTCGGCGGCCCAGGCTTCAACTTCCGCTTTGGTGTCAAACTCGATCACGAACGTAGACCCGATCATGGCGCCGCCATCATCGGACAGCACAGGCCCGGCCATGGCGATCTTGTGGCTGAAATCCCCCGCCCATTGCAAGTGGGCCTGTCGGTTGGTGAGGCGCAGCTCATTGCTGTTCGCCTTATCGCGAGCATTTACCAGAAATAGCGGCATATCATTCTCCTTTATACGGGCGCGAGAGCAGGGCCGTCATCGCATCTGGAACAGTGGTTCGGCCTGACAGAACTTCGTTCACGGCGGCGCTGATCGGCATCTCGACGCCCTTCTGTTCAGCTAGGGTCACGAGGGCAGGCGCCGTCGCCACCCCTTCGGTAACCGCGTTGCGCGAAGCTAGAATGGCTTCGACGCTCTGTCCTTGCCCAAGCGCAAGCCCGAAACTCATATTGCGCGATTGCGGGGACGAGCAGGTGAGGACCAGGTCGCCGAGCCCGCAAAGCCCCGCCAGTGTCTCAGCGCGTCCACCCATCGCCACGCCCAGGCGCGTCATTTCGGCAAATCCGCGGGCGATGAGCGCGGCGTGGGCAGACTTGCCCAGCTCCAGCCCTTCGACGATGCCGCAAGCGATTGCGAGGACGTTTTTAACAGCGCCGCCAATCTCGGCACCGATGAGATCATCAGTCCAATAGGGTCGGAAAGCGGGTTGCCCGATCCCGGCCATCAGTGTCTTGCCAAGCGTTTCGTCTGCACACGCAAGCGTCACGGCTGTGGGAAGGCCGCGCGCGACGTCGGCTGCAAAACTTGGTCCAGATAGTACTGCGGGCACCGCATGTGGGATGGTTTCGGCCAGCACGTCGGTCATCAGACTCAGCGTACTTTGTTCGATCCCTTTGGCGCACAGCAGGATTGGTGTTCCATCCGAAACGTACGGAGCAAGTTGTTTGAAGCTTGCGCGAGCAAATTGCGCGGGGACCACGGCAAGGATTGCCTGCGCCCCTTCCAGCACACTTATATCCGTGCTGGCCTGCATGGGGGGGAGTTCGTATCCGGCAAGGAATACCGGATTGCCTTTCCCGCAGCGCAACGGATCAGCAACAGCGCTCTCCAGTGCCCAAACTGGGATCTCAAGGGGCTGCGTATCCTGTTTTGCGTACAATGATGCCGCGAGCGCGGTTCCCCAGGCGCCAGCGCCGAGAACGCCAATGCGTGTAAGCTCAGTCACACGGAATCCTCACATCTGTGTGCGAAATTGAACAATTTGTTGATCATTCACACTTTTCCTTTATCTTGTGGGTATGAATGACAAAATCGATACCCGCGAACAGATCCTTCATGCTGCTATGGACCGGATCAAACATTATGGCTACGCCAAAACGACGATGGCGGAAATAGCCCGGGACTGCGATATGTCTGCGGGCAATATCTACCGCTTCTTTGCCTCCAAGATTGATATTGCTGAAGCCATGGCGCGCAAACTCAATATGGAAATCAATGCTCAAAACGCGGCTCTGGCGCGTGGGCCGGGGTCGGCGCCGGACAAAATGCGTAAGTTTCATCACTCGGCGATGAAGACGACTTTTGAGAAGCTGGACAATGATGCGAAGGTTCTCGAGGTCGCAGAAGTGCTGGCGCATGAACGACCGACCTTTGCGAATGAAGAGCTTGCGCAAGAACGGGTCTATCTCGTGCAAATCCTCGAACAGGGCGTGGCTGAAGGCGATTTTGCGCCGATGGAAAATCCCCATTTCATCGCGGAGATGATGCAGTCGGCCACGATGAAATTCCGCTATCCACAGCTCTGGTCGCGCCTGACGCTGCCGAAGCTGGAGCGTGAGCTCGATGGCGTGATGGATATCGTTCTGGCCGGGTTAAGCGTTCCTATCAAAACGCGTGAGTTATTGAACGCTAAATAATATTCAAATTATTCATTGATTTTTGGAGTTGGGCTCCTACATTGAGGTCATGGGCAGCGAATGGTCGCTGCTCAAATGACGCAAAGAAGGATAAATCCCATGCGTGTTTCCTCCCAAAACGAAGCTCGTCAGGGCTTTCTCGCCGCTGCTCTTTCTGTTCCGCTCGCCGTTGTTGGCGCAGTCCTTTCGGTAGGTCTGTTCGGAACCGTGGTATGAGCCAGACAAGTATAGCCTGACCGTTTCCGACGGTCAGGCTATCAAATTTTGTGATAGATTATTCGACGGTGACGGACTTCGCGAGATTACGAGGTTGGTCAACGTCCGTGCCTTTTTCCACCGCAATGTGGTAGGCAAGCAGCTGCACCGGCAGTGCGTATAGAATCGGTGCGATAAACGGATCGCATTCCGGCATTTCGATTATGTGGGCGGGGGTGTCTCCCGCTTCTTCGAGCCCTTTGGCGTCGGAGATCAACAAGACATTTCCGCGCCGCGCGGCCACTTCCTGTAAGTTTGACAGCGACTTGTCGAACAAGGCGTCACACGGCGCCACGAAGACAACAGGCGTGGCTTCATCGATCAAGGCAATCGGTCCATGCTTCAGCTCTCCGCTGGCATAGCCTTCGGCGTGAATATAGCTGATTTCTTTCAGCTTCAGCGCGCCTTCAAGCGCGATTGGATAGTGAACACCGCGGCCGAGATAAATCACGTCCCGCGCTTTGGAGAGATCATAGGCAAGCGCTGCAATTGGTTCGTCCAGCGAAAACCCATCCGAAATCAGGCGCGGTACGCCGCTGAGCGCATTGACCATTTTTACTTCCTGGTCGCGCTCAATCACCCCGCGAGCCTTGCCCGCAGCGATGACGGCTGCCGCCAACGCGCACAGTTGCGCCGTGAAGGCTTTGGTTGAGGCAACCCCGATTTCCGGCCCCGCAAGGGTCGGTAAAACAAGATCGACTTCGCGTGCAATGGTTGAGGTTGGAACATTGACGACAGCGGCGGTCTTAAGGCCGGCTTCCTTGCAATAACGAAGCGCCGCCAAAGTATCTGCGGTTTCGCCGGACTGACTGACAAACAGGGCCAAACCGCCTGACTTGGGCAGCGCAGGCTGCCGGTATCGGAACTCGGACGCGATGTCGGTCTTCACCGGCAAATGCGCGAACTGTTCAAACCAGTATTCGGCGACGCACGTGGCATAATAGGCCGTGCCGCACGCCACCATATGGAGATGCGTGATCTCACTCCAGTCGATGGCATTTTCGTCGCCCGGCAGCTCAACCGTTTGCTCAAACGCGTTGACATAGGCTCCGATTGTACGGGCCGTGCTTTCGGGCTGTTCGAAAATCTCTTTTTGCATGAAGTGGCGATAATTGCCTTTTTCCACCGTCGCGCCCGCAGATTGGACAATGGTTTCAGGGCGCGAAACTTCGTGCCCTTCGGCATCGTAAACCGCGTAGCTCGTGCGGCTGAGGACGCAGCAATCGCCTTCTTCGAGGTAGACGACGCGATTGGTGAAAGGCGCGACGGCTAGCGCGTCAGAGCCGAGGAACATTTCTTCCTCGCCGACACCGATTACCAGCGGTGACCCTTTGCGGGCACCGATCAGCAGGTCTTCATGCCCCTCAACCAGGATGCCCAAAGCGAATGCGCCTTCAAGCCGCGTTAGAGCCGCTTTCACGGCGGCCTCAGGGGCGAGCCCGCTTGAGATGTTCGCGGAGATCAGGTGGGCGACCGTTTCGGTATCGGTTTCCGTCTCAAATGTGTGCCCTTTGTCCTCCAGCTCATCGCGCAAGCGACGGAAATTCTCGATGATGCCATTGTGCACCAGCGCGACCGGTCCCGCGAAATGTGGATGGGCATTGCCAGTTGTAGCGGCGCCGTGAGTGGCCCAACGTGTGTGCCCGATGCCGATCTTGCCGGATATCGGCTCCTCGCGCAGTAGGGATTGCAGATTGCTCAGTTTTCCAGCGGCGCGGCGGCGATCAAGCTTGCCGTCATTCAGGGTCGCGATGCCGGCGCTATCATAGCCGCGATATTCAAGGCGCTTCAACGCCTCCATCGCGCGCTCCGCCGCTGAACCCTCTTTGCCGAGAATGCCGATAATCCCACACATATAGTACTCCACTCCATAATCGGTCGCGCGGTTCTCCTAGACCCACGCGAACACCCGCGTCATTGCAAATCCTATTTCGGAATGTGTCGAAGACCGGTGCGCAAAAAAGGAAATCGTGGACCTCGACAAAAAACAAGGGGACCCAGCGGGATCCCCTTGTCGGAATTGTCTTGGTTTTTGAAGCGCACGCGCAGCTTAAGAGCCGCTCGTCTCGCCCGCTGCAGCGCGGCAGCAGCGCACTTGCATTTCAAGCACGCGGCTATTGAAGCGACATTGCTCATTGTTCAACTCACGTAGGAAGGACAGGCCTCCGGCACGGTGAGTGTAGCGGGTCTGGACACAGCCCATCACAGTGTAGCCAGGCTCGCACGTCCCAGTGTCTGACTTCTGGATCGTGGTTGTTTTACAATCGAGATCTTTTTCGGACAGATACTCTGCCAGAGAGTAAGCCGCATCAGCGCGGTTTTGTGCAGCATTAGCTGAAGCCTGGGCGCTTGCAGCGGCCGAAGAGGCGCTGTCAGCGATTTGGCGGGCTTCGCCAAGGCTCAAATTCGTTTCAGAAAGCGCGGTGGCATTGCCATCAATTTGCACTTTCAAGCGACAAACGTCTTCAGATACGCGATCTGCGTCTGCGCAATAGTCAGCGACGGACATATCCGCCGGAATTCCATTGGCACACCCAGCTACTGTAAGAGCGAGCATACTGCCCGCCAGGATTGATTTCATACGCATTTTGCGTGTCCTCTCTTTTCCCCAACGCATCACCTCATGCAGGTCATATGCCACGAAGCCATGAA
>JANSYM010000009.1 GCA_024742355.1 Hyphomonadaceae bacterium
CCGTGGGAACCAGGATTTATTGCACGACCTGGCGCGCTACCGAACAAGGGGTACAGCTCCCCAAGCCAAGCCACGCGGCCACCGCTCCCCCTCTCAATCCAGCCGTTCCGGACTAGCCTCTCATCAGAAGGAGATGGGGAGGAGATTACCACATCTCTCAAGGGTGGGGATTGAACCGGGAAAGCGCTAGGCCGCAGGTGCCATATTCGGTTCGATTGAATTTCCGTTTCCAGAGGCACGTCTACTCAAATCTCGAATTCGATTCACTTGTCTCGGTGATGTCGATTCGAGAAAGCTTATCAAGGACGCGAAGACCTCTGCGTAGCTCTCGTCATACTTGATATTTCTACGTTTCACGCGCGCCCATAAAGCGATGAATGATTCTGTTTTTCCAAGATAGTTTTCAAGTTCGCCGATCTGGCTAGCTCTCAATCGGCCCTCATTCTTAAAGTTAAAAATCACGAATGAAATTCGATCTACGAAAGGGGAAAGCATCCAGTATTCGCGCACATCGTCTTCGTTCCAATTGTCTGGATAAGCTCGCTTAAACAGCTCTCTCTGTGCGAGCACTAGTTCATCGATCAGTCTCGCTTTCATTTGCGATCGCGATGCCCTCCGCGAGCTCGCCCAGCCGATGAAGAAAATAAAAATAGCCACGACAAATTCGCGGCCAAAATCAGCATTGAAATAAACCGGACTGCCATCGCCGGAAAAGACTTCGTGAATATACTCTGTAAGGGTCATCGCCACCTCCCGCCTGGTGTGAGTGTAGGGGCGGGGGCGGGGAGGAGTCTATTGGGGGACGGACAGCCACCCAAGCCATGCGGTCACCACTCTTCCGCGGTTTTGAACTAGCGTCCCATCGAAAGGAGATGTGCAAGAGCGAAAATGGCTGAAAACGGGGCCGGATGGAGTGAGAGATGGATTCTGATTCAATTTGGTCGACGTTCGGACCACGTTCTTAAATGATACTCAATTTCGTCGAAGAACGGAATCAGCATTTTGGATTCTGATTCGCCGACTTTCCATTTCAAGAATTCATATACTTCTTCAAAATTACCAAGATGCTTGGCCAGTTCAACAAGCAGAACGCCTCTGCTCTTGTAGAAGGATTTATTGAAGAAAAGCGGAAGATGGTCTTCAACCGCACGGAGTACTTGTTTTTGTGAGGACAATCCTCGTCTGATTATGAAGTTGCCCAGAGTTCTTGCCATCTGGTTCGCATACATAGCATCATCCTCATACTGAGAGAGAATAATGCCCGCATGTTTCGGTCGCTCAATCGCCATTTTTAAGACGAGTGCGAGTCGGGTTTCCTGTCTCGGCGCCTTGTCAAAAACGTGATGGATCAAGAAATCATCAACGTACTCGCCGTGTTGTATCTCTTCACCGGCTACGTCGATCAATTCGTCAAACGTAGAGTCCAATGATATTGAGGCATCAATCAACGCAGATTCCAAGACTTCCGTAGGGATTGTGTTGCGTTCCGAGTGTATTCGTATCTTTAACTCACCACGCTCACCGAAGTGAAAATCGTAATCTGAACGGTGTTCTCTGAACTTAGTCAGAAGCTCTTCATCGCTTGCAAGGCGTTTCTCAATTTTTTCCCAACCGACCTCTCGAGCGACAGAATTTTTGTATGCGTACGAGGCATCCATCGACATCGAGCTGTATTGCTCTAAGATTCTCTTACGTAGTTTTGTTACATTGCTATCTTCGGTTCGTAGGTTTTCAATTTGAACTGCCAATGCTGGGTTTCGATCGGCTAGATGATCGGTCTGCCCGTCTACGAAGTCCAACATTTGTTCCCTTGAGCCAGATAGAAATAGCATTTTTCCCAAATGATAGCAGAACATCTGACTATCGCCTTCGGTGACGAAATAAGTGCTTGTCACAGGGAAAATCTTCAAGTCACTATCGACCTCGAGACGACGAAATTCGACTATCAGACTATCTTTGCATATTTGCAGAAAGAATCCATCGGAACCGTTTCTTTTGAAAATCGGCACCAGAAAGCCTTGTGATGATTCATCTGCTGTCCACCCGCCAATGATCCTGTACGTTTTCTCCGCAGAGCTCACATAAGCCCCCACTTCGCGTACAAATCTCTGAGTTGAGTCTCGATATGCGCCATGTAGTAGTCTGGTGCTCTTCCGGGGTGAAACTCATAAGGGACAATCTCTGTGGTATCATCTTCGATTTCTTGAAGCCACGAAGTTTTGTGCGATCCATTCCAAATCGTATGAGGCACGATTATCGCCCTCAAGCTTTCAGCGAGCAAGATTGGATCGGAAAACGTCACTTCAATTGACATTACGCGATCATCGGGTTCGTTTCGACCGGAAGAAGTAATTAACTCGTGATAGGCACGTACGTGCATTTCATCTGGCGTACAAAGCTCAGATGCGGATGGAATGGACGATGTATTGCCAAAAAAGTAATTCTCAGTCTCGCCGTAAAATGTGCTGACAAGCGTGTTTATCAGCCCCCAATCATCAGATATTTCAAAATCACTCATTCCAATTTCATCTGCGAAAACGTGTTTGTAGAGACGCCGATGATAAGCCCCCGTGTCGAACGGGTGGATTTTGTTGGATCTTTTCAAGAGCTCACTGTTCAATACGAAGCAAATCGGGCAAGCACCTTCTAGTCTGATCGCCCCGTCCCCCGCGACTCGATAAGCGGCGCGTCCGTAGAATGTATACAACGTATCACTCTTCATGACTTCGCACGGTTGGGGAACCAATCGACCATCGTCGATTATCTTTCGAAGGGCGTATCCCTTCGCGATATGAGTTAGCGGCAGTAAATCGTCCTGCGTCCGAGCTTTTTGCTCCAACCATTTCTTAAAATAATTCAAGCTTCACCCCAACACCGCATCCCCCACAAACGGATTATCCTTCCGTTCCTGCCCAAACGTGCTCATCGGGCCATGCCCCGGGACAAACCGCATGCCATCGCCGAGCGGCCAGAGATTGTTGACTATGGAATCAATCAGCTGCTGGTGATTGCCTTTCGGGAAGTCGGTGCGGCCGACGGAGCCGCGGAACAGGACGTCGCCGACAAAGGCGAGTTGGCCGGCCTGGTGATAGATGACGACATGGCCCGGTGTGTGGCCGGGGCAGTGGGTGACGCCGAACGTCTCGTCGCCGAGGGTCAGTGTGTCGCCTTCTTCGAGATAGCGGGTCGGGACGACGTTCTTGCCGTCGGCAATGCCATATTTGGCGCCCTGGGCCTCGATATCGTCGAGCAGCCACTGGTCATCCTTGTGCGGGCCGATGATCGGGCAGCCTGTGCGTTCACTGACCGCGGTCGCGGCGCCGGCATGGTCGAGATGGCCATGGGTGAGCCAGACGGCAACGATCTTGACACCGAACTGTTCGGCCGCGGCCATCAGGCGATCGGTCTCGCCGCCCGGGTCGACGAAGACGCCTTCCTTGGTCTCGCGGTGCCAGATCAGCGAGGTGTTCTGCTGCAGCGGCGTGACGGGGATGATGCGAATGTCGAGCTTTGGCTCAGGAGCTTGTGTCTGGTCGGTCATGGCAGGTCAGATAAGGTCTATTTGAAACGGGTAAAGGTCAGCCGCATCGTGGCGGCATTGTTGAGCAGCACGCCAATGGCGAAATAATAGAGGCCGGCGCGGGTCTCGAAGCCGATATAGATGCTGATCTGGCTGATCCCGATCAGCAGCGCGGCGAGGAAGACGTCCAGCATTGACCACTTGCCGAGCAGGTTGAGCAGGCGGGCCAGCTTCGGACTCGGGCTGGCGCCCTGGCGGAAAATGATCGCTGCGGTGATCGTCTTGGCGAGCGGGAAAATGCCGGAAAAGAAGATCACGACCAGGCCGAGAAAGGGCAGGCCGGCCTCGAACAGCGTCTGGACGATGCCGTAGAGATTATATTCCTGGCCGCCAAAGCCGAAATTGTTCGGTTTCCAGATCGAGGGCAGGATCAGGCCGGTTATGATCAGCGCTGTGGAGGCATAGAGCGCCATCTCGCTGACCACGTCCCAGATCGGGATGGCCTTGCGTGTGTCCTCGGTTTGCGGGGCAGGGGCGTCACTCATGGCGGCAGTGTTGCCGGGTGCGTTTGCTGGGGTCAACGCCTTTCCTGCGCCGCGTGCGTGGGCTAAAGCAAGGTTAACGGGAGACGGAGGACGCGGCGATGCCAGGCGGACGTATGGGGATCATCATTATCGGCCTGATCGGGCTGGTCGTCTATTACATGTCCAATCAGGAAGTGAACCCGTATTCGGGCAAGAGCGAGTTCAACACGATCTCGATCGACCAGGCGACCAAGCTCGGGGCGCAATCCTATGTCCAGATGCTGCGCCAGGAAGGCCGCAATGTCATCTGTGGCAGCGGCGCCGCGAGCTGTGACCTGGCCGGGCGGCGGGTCTATAATACGGTCAACGAGATTGGCGAGCGCCTGCGCGTTGCGGCGATCGAGATGGAAGCCGATTATATCGCCGCGGGCTACGAGTTCGAGCCGGTGGCGCGCAAGTTTGACTGGACCTTCAATGTCATCCAGTCGGAGCAGCCCAATGCCTTCTGCCTGCCCGGCGGCTATGTCGCCGTCTATACCGGCATTCTCGACATTACCGGCAATTACGATCAGCGCGTGACGCTGGAAGACATTGACGATGTCAACAAGCTGGCCGTGGTCATGGGCCATGAGATCGGCCATGCGCTCGCTCATCACGGCGCCAAGCGGATGAGCAATGCGCGCATCGCCCAGTTCGGCACGATGGCGGTCGGGCTTGGCCTTGGCGACATGGACCCGGGCCAGGCGCAAATGGTCCAGCAGGCCCTCGGCATGGCGGCGCAGGGCGGCATGATGGCCTTCTCGCGCGAGCATGAGACCGAAGCCGACAAGATCGGCCTCGAGCTGCTGGTGCGGGCCTGTTACGACCCGCGCGAGGCGCCGGAACTGTGGCAGCGCATGGGCCAGATTGGCGGCGGCCAGCGGCCGCCGGAATGGATGAGCACGCACCCGGCGTCTGAGACCCGGGCCAATAATTTCCGGCAATGGATGCCGGCGGCGCTGGAAATGTATGAGGCGCGCTGCGGAGCGCTGGACTAGGCGTGCGCGGGCTCTGTCTGATGGCGCTGGCCTTGGTTCTGGCTGGCTGTGCGACCCTTGACGATGATGATGCGGCGCAGCGGCTGCACCAGGACATCCTGACTCTCGACGCACATGTCGACTTCCCGCTCTCGGCCCTCAGCGAGCAGGACCTCGCAACCGATACCGACCTTGCTTTTGACCTGCCCAAGATGCAGGCCGGCGGCGTCGATGGCGCCTTCTTTGTGCTCTACACCCCGCAGGGGGAAACCAGCGCCGAGGGCTATGCACAGGCGCAGGAGATTGCTGGGACTCGCCTGCGGATTATCCGTGGATTGGTTGATGGAAATCCCGACAAAATCACCCTCGCAACCTGCGCAGAAGACGTGCCGAAACTTGCACAAAGCGGTCAGAAGATAGCGCTGATCGGGATGGAAAACGCCTATCCGCTCGGCGAAACCGTGGCGTCGGTGGCCGACTGGGCCGCTCGCGGTGTGCGCTATATGGGCATCACCCATTGGGGCCATAATCAGTTTGGCGACAGTTCGAACCCGAATTTCCAGTATGATCGCGGCCCGCGCCATGGCGGCCTGTCGCCGCTCGGCGAGGACCTGATCCGGGCCCTGAACGCGCATGGCATCCTGATCGATATTTCGCATGCCTCGAAAGACACGGTGATGCAGGCGCTGGCGCTGTCCGAAGCGCCGGTCATCGCCAGCCATTCCGGCGCCAAGGGAGTGACCGACACGGCCCGCAATCTCGACGATGAACAACTCCGCGCCATCGCCGCCTCCGGCGGGGTCGTCAACATGCTGTCCTATGCCGCCAATGTGAAAGCGCTGACCGCAGAGCAGGAACAGTTTCGCACGGCGCTGCGGCGCGACATGGGCATCCCGGACTCGCCGGAATACACGATGCCGCTCGAGATCGAGATAGACTACAATCAGCGCCTGCTTGGCATGTATGAGATCGAGCCGATTGCCAGCGTCGCGGACTATGTCGACCATGTCGATTACATGGTCAGCCTGATCGGCGTCGATCATGTCGGCATCTCGTCAGACTTTGATTATGTCGATGATACGGGCCGCATCTCGGGCTGGTATGATGCCACGCAATCGGCCGCGATCACACGCGAATTGCTGAGCCGCGGCTATTCTAAGAGTGATATCGCCAAGCTCTGGGGCGCCAACATGTTGCGCGCGCTGGCTGAGGCAGAAGCGATCGCCGCCCACGCACCCTGTTAGGAGCAGCAGGCGGCGACCATTCGGTGGCTTACGCTTCAGCTGGCGTGTTCGGGCCGCTGACTTTTGGCAGCAGCATGCCGACATCTTTCTGATAGTCGCGATAATCATCGCCAAACTCGTCGACCAGATCCTTTTCCTCGAACTGGATCGCGATCACGATATAGGCCGTGGTCATCACAGCGAAGACCAGGTGGGCGACGGTCATGGTCGGGGTCGCCCAGAAAATGATCAGCCAGCCGACATAGATCGGGTGGCGCACCCATTTGTGCATGCCGGGCACGCGGAAGGTCATTTCTGGCGGCGTCGTGCCCCGGAAATTGTACCAGACCTGGCGCAGGCCAAAGAGATCGAAATGATTGATCAGCCAGGTGGCATAGAACAGGACGCCCCAGCCGAGGAAGTAGAGCGCAAAGATGATCGTGCGGAAGGGTTCCGCCTCGACTGTCCAGACCGACCCGCCCATAGGCTGCCAGAACACGAACAGCGCGATCATGGCGAGGTTTGAGAACAGAACATAAGTCGAGCGCTCGGCCGCTTCCGGGACGATCCTGGTCCAGGCGCGCTTGAAGGCGGGCCGGGCCATGACGCTGTGCTGAACGGCAAATCCGGCAAGCAAGGCGAGATTGATGGCAAGCGCCGGCCAGAAGGCCATGGTCGGCGCCGCGTCCATCGAGTTGGGAATGTAGAAATTGCCGAGAAAGGCAATCGAGTAGAGAAACACGCCAAAGAAAATGGCGTAGCTCAGAATGCCATAGGCAAGAATGAGTGTGCGAGACATAGCGTCCCCCTGTGAATTGAAATTGCGGGAGGTGGGAGCGCCGCATCGGGCGCCCCGCTTTCAGTCGGTGATCATGTGATCGCGACAGCGGCATAGCCGGCCGGGAAGATGATCGTTGCGACAACAATGCCGGCCAGTGCCAGCAGTGTCAGCGCGTGAAAGACCTGTTTCATCGTGCGTCCCCTTTCTTATTATTCTTCAGTTCGGGAGGAAACGTGCGGTCTGTCTGATGCAGGCTGGCACGTCGGGTGAGGTCAGGCGGCGGCTTCAGCGGGTTCGCCCGCCGCCATGGCGTGAACATCGCCGGCGCCGAGGCAGTTGCCGCCAATGGCCCAGTCGCCCTGAGCGATTTCGTTGATCTTGACCCAGGTTACCGGGCGCATGTTTTCGCCTTCAACTTCGATCATCGCTTCGGTGACGCGGCTGATCATGTCCTGCTTCTGGGCCGGGGTGAAAACGTCCTTGATCACATCAATGGTTACGAGTGGCATTTTTAAGTCTCCTGTCTGGTTTGCTGCAGGCGAGGTGTTCGTCTGCGATGCGCCGGGTTGTACGGCGGCCGCGCCGGGAAAGCTTTCAGGACTTGTCCAGAAAACCTTTAGATTGATAACACGTTGTATTTATACGGAATATTGTGTTCGAATGGACCAAAATCCCCGTTTCAGGTACACATGCAATTGAGAGGGGACGTGATGATCATTCGGTTTGAAACGTTCGAACTGGATCTGGACCAGAAAGAGCTGCGCCGTGACGGCGAGGTGCAGGCGGCTGAGCCTCAGGTCCTGAAACTGCTGCACGTCCTGATCGACAATCGCCACCGCGTCGTCTCCAAGGATGAGCTGATCGACCTGGTCTGGGACGGCCGGTTTGTGTCCGACAGTGTGATCAATAGCCGGATCAGCACCGCCCGCAGCCTGATCGATGATGATGGCAAGCGCCAGCGACTGATCAAGACGCTGCATCGCCAGGGCTTCCGCTTTCTCGGCGAGGTTGAAACGCCCGCTGTCCAGGTCCTGTCGGAGCCAGAGATTGCAAAGGCGGTTGAGGAGATCGTCACGCCGAGCACCAAGCCTTCGATTGCCATCCTGCCGTTTCGCCTGGTCGGTGTTGCTGGCCCGCATGCCGCGATTGCCGACGCCCTGCCTTATGAACTGATCACCGAACTCTCCAAGATGCGCTGGTTGCGGGTGATTGCGCGTGGCTCGTCCTTCCAGTTCCGGGACAGCGACCCCGACATTGTCGCCATCGGCAAACAGCTCGGCGTGCGCTACTGCCTCACCGGCCTGGTCGAAGTGATGGGCGATCGCATCAATGTGATTGTCGAAGTGGCCGAAACCGCCAAGGCCGACATTGTCTGGAGCCAGCAATTCAAATCGGATGTTGGCGGTGTGCATGAGATCCGCGAACAGATCACGTCCAGCGTCGCCGCCTCTCTGGAGGTTCACATCCCGCTCAATGAAGCCAAGCAGGCGCGGCTGAAACCGGCTGAGAATCTCGATGCCTGGGGGGCCTATCATCTCGGCCTGCAGCATCTTTATCGTTTCACGCGCGAGGACAATGACCAGGCCGCGATCCTGTTCAAGCGGGCGATCGAGCTGGAACCGGACCTCGCCCGCGCGCATGCCGCCTTGTCCTCGACCGAGTATTACAATGCCCGCACGCATTACACGTCCGACTATGCTGCCTGCGTCGCGCGCTGCCGGTCGCATGCCGAAAAGAGCCTCGAAATCGATGCCCTCGATCCTTACGCCAATTACGCCATGGGCCGGGCCTATACGGCGGCCGGCGATCTCGACATGTGCGCGACCTGGTATGACCGGACGCTGTCGATCCGGCCGAACTATGCGCAATGCCTGTACTCGATCGCGCTCAATGACACTTTGGTCGAGGCCGCCGATCAGGGCCAGGCGCATATTGATGACGCCCTGACGCTGAGCCCGCTCGATCCGTTCCTGTGTGCGATGTATTCAGTGCGGGCCTTCTCGCACATTATCCGTGAGGAGTTCGACGAAGCGGCGCGATGGAGCGAGAAAGTGATGGCGACGCCGAATGTGCATCCGCATTATGCCTGTATCCCGGTCATCTCGCACACGATGAATGGCAATCTCGAACGGGCCGATGTCTGGTACCAGAAGTTACTGGCGAATTTCCCGGGCTCGTCTCATCGCGATTTCTTTGCTTCCTTCCCGTTCCAGGACGGCCCCGCAAAGGACCGGATCAGGGACGCGTTCCTGGTCCACGAGAACAAGCGTCATTAGTCCGCCCCAGGCGCGATTGCGCGTAATCGGCATGGCCGCTTCCTTGGCGTGTGGCGACGCGGTGCGTCACTCGGTATAGTAAAAACCTTTAGGGGGTAGCGCTATTATCAATTGGATTAATAATGTGCGACGCGCTACGCCATGGCCATCGTTTCGCATTCTCGCGGACCTGAACCCCAATTCACAATAGGAGATCTTATGGCTGATGACATGAAATGCCCCGTCGCCGGTGGCTTTTTGACTGGCGACCTCGCCAATAAAGGCTGGTGGCCTGAGCAGCTGAACCTGAAAATGCTCAATCAGAACGCCCCGCAGGTAAGCCCGCTGGAAGATGATTTTGATTATGCCAAAGCCTATGAGTCGCTTGACCATGATGCGCTGAAAAAAGATCTCGCAGCGCTGATGACCGACAGCCAGGACTGGTGGCCGGCGGACTATGGCAATTATACCGGCCTGTTCGTCCGCATGGCCTGGCACAGTGCCGGCACCTATCGCACTTATGATGGCCGCGGCGGCGCCAATTCGGGCTCGCAGCGTTTCGCGCCGCTGAACAGCTGGCCGGACAATGGCAATCTCGACAAGGCGCGCCGCCTGCTTTGGCCGATCAAGCAGAAATATGGCAACAAGATTTCCTGGGCCGACCTGATGATCCTCGCCGCCAATGTCGGCATGGAGACGTGCGGGCTGAAAATGTTTGGCTTCTCCGGCGGCCGTGCGGACTGGTTCGAGCCTGAGGAAGACATCTATTGGGGCCCTGAGACCGACTGGCTGGATGACAAGCGTTACACTGGTGAGCGCGAGCTGGCGACGCCACTTGGTGCGGTTCAGATGGGCCTGATCTACGTCAATCCGGAAGGCCCGAACGGCAATCCTGATCCCGTGAAATCAGCTTTCGACATTCGCGACACGTTTGGCCGGATGGCGATGAATGACGAGGAAACCGTGGCGCTGGTCGCTGGCGGCCACACATTCGGTAAAGGCCATGGCGCCGGTCCTGAAGACAAGGTCGGCCGCGAGCCGGAAGGCGCTGCGATGGAAAATATGGGCTTTGGCTGGATCAACAGCCATGGGTCCGGCAAGGGCGACGACACCACGACCGCTGGTTTCGAAGGCGCCTGGACGCCGACCCCGGACACCTGGGACATGTCCTATTTCGAGAACCTGCTCAAATATGAGTGGGAACAGGTCACCAGCCCGTCCGGTCACGTTCAATGGTCACCAAAGCCTGGTCAGGGCGCCCCGGAAGCGCCAATGGCGCACGATCCGTCCAAGACCCAGCCGCTGATGATGACGACGGCGGACATGGCGCTGAAAATGTTCCCGGACTATGCGAAGATCTCTGCAGACTTCCTCGCCAATCCGGACAAGTTTGCCGACGCCTATGCCCGCGCCTGGTTCAAGCTGACCCACCGCGATATGGGCCCGAAAGCCCGTTATGTCGGCCCGGACGTGCCAGCCGAAGACCTGATCTGGCAAGACCCGGTCCCGGCGCATGAAGGCGCGCTGATCAATGATGGCGAGATTGCCGATCTGAAAGCCCAGATCCTCGGCTCCGGTCTGACTGTGTCGCAACTGGTCAACACGGCCTGGGCCTCGGCCTCGACCTTCCGTGACTCCGACAAGCGCGGCGGCGCCAATGGCGCGCGCATCGCTCTGGCCCCACAAAAGGACTGGGACATCAATGTCTCGTCTGGCGTGCCAGCTGTGGTGGCCAAGCTCCAGGAGATTCAGGCCGGGTTCAATGCCAGCGGCACGCAAGTCTCTCTGGCTGACCTGATCGTGCTCGGCGGCTGCGCCGCGATCGAGAAAGCCTCTGGCGCCTCTGTGCCCTTCACACCGGGCCGCGGCGACGCGACTCAGGAATGGACCGATGTCGACTCGTTCGATGTTCTGGAACCGAAAGCCGATGGCTTCCGCAATTACAAGAACACTGAAGACCCACGCTCGACCGAGGCCTTGCTGGTCGACCGGGCGGCGCTGCTGACCCTGTCCGCGCCAGAGATGACGGTGCTGGTCGGCGGCCTGCGTGTCCTCGGCGCCAATGCTGCTGGCTCGACCCATGGTGTCCTGACCGACAATGTCGGCACGCTGAGCAATGACTATTTCGTCAACCTGCTCGACATGGACACTGAATGGAGCGCCGATGCCAGCGACGAGCTGTTCGAAGGCAAGGACCGCGCATCCGGCAAGGTCAAATATACCGGCACCCGCGCCGACCTGGTCTTCGGCTCGAACTCGATCCTGCGTTCGATTGCCGAAATCTACGCCCAGAGCGATTCGAAGGAGCGCTTCACCCGCGACTTCATCAAGGCCTGGGACAAGGTGATGAA
This sequence comes from Hyphomonadaceae bacterium, assembly GCA_024742355.1. Classification (GTDB taxonomy): domain Bacteria; phylum Pseudomonadota; class Alphaproteobacteria; order Caulobacterales; family Hyphomonadaceae; genus Henriciella. The sequence goes on from JANSYM010000009.1 coordinate 11,671, forward strand.
CCTGGACCGGTTCTAGGCTTCATAGCGATCTCAAACAGAGAAGGCGGCGCCCCCGGGCGCCGCCTTTTTCATGGGTCGAATTGTTCTGGTGTCTCGATATTGGGGCGCGGTGCGCATTTGCGTCTGTCGGGTCTTGTTCTGTCAGGCGGTGCACCAATACTGAGCGGCACCAAAACCCCGGAGTTGTCATGGACCTGAAAGTTGGAGATGTCGTCGAGCTCAAATCCGGCGGCCCGAGAATGACCATCGCCGCCGTCAAAGCCGACCGCGCCTTTTGCGTCTGGTTCAATCAGCGCGATCAATTCCACGAAGAGAAGACGAGCGAATTCCTGATCGAGACGCTGACGCGCCCGCAGGGAGGTGGGTCGGGTCCGTCCTAACCCTTCGGCTCAATCAGGTCCCAGAGATTGCCCCAGGGGTCCTGGAACACGACGACGCTGCCATAGGCTTCATGGCGCGGGGTTTCCTTGAAGGTGACGCCCTTGGCCTTCATCGCCGCATAGTCGCGTTCGAAATCATCGGTGTGCAGGAAAAAGCCGACGCGCCCGCCGGTCTGGTTGCCAATCGCCGCTTCCTGCGCCGGGCCATCGGCCCTGGCCAGCAGGATCGCCGTTTCCGCCCCCGCCGGGGCCACACGCACCCAGCGCTTGGTCGGGCTGCGCGGCGTATCTTCCAGTAGCTCAAAGCCGAGCGTGTTGACGTAGAAATCTATACCGGCGTCATAGTCGGGGACGACGATGGTGAAGATGGCGATGGTTTGGGTCATGCCTGTTATTCGCGCATACCCTCTTTTTTGTCATCCCGGCCGAAGCGCAGCGTAGAGCCGGGACCCAGTGCGTCGAAATAACTGGATCCCGGATAAGCGCTCGTGCGCTTTCCGGGATGACAAAGATTAAGCCGCCTCGACCTCAGCCTCACTCGGGTCGTAGTTGAGGATCGGCCCAAGCCAGCGCTCGGCCGTTCGCACGTCCATGCCCTTGCGCCGCGCATAATCCTCGACCTGGTCGCGCTCGATCCGGCCAACGGCGAAATAGACGCTTTCGGGATGGGCCATATACAGGCCTGACACCGAGGCGGCCGGGGTCATGGCGCAGCTGGAGGTCAGCTCCATGCCGATGCGGCCCGCATCGAGCAGGCGGAACAGGGTCTCTTTCTCGGTATGGTCGGGCTGGCACGGATAGCCAGGCGCCGGGCGGATGCCGGCATAGGCTTCCTTGATCAGATCGGCATTGTCGAGCGTCTCGTCTGCGGCATAGCCCCAATGGCTCTTGCGCACCTGCTCGTGCATATATTCGGCCATCGCCTCAGCGAACCGGTCGGCGAGCGCCTTGACCATGATGGCGGAATAATCGTCGGCCTCGGCTTCGAATTTCTTGGCAATCTCTTCGGCCTGCGGGCCGGAAGTGACCGCGAAGGCGCCGATATGGTCGCCGGACTCGGCGATGAAATCGGACAGCGCAAAATTGGCGCGGCTATTGTCCTTGACCATTTGCTGGCGCAGCGTGTGCAGCGTGTCGCCGGTCTCGAGCTTGATGTCGTCGCCATCACGCTCGGCGCCCCAGAAGCCGATCACGGCTTTCGGTTTGAACCAGTCCTGGCCGAGAATCTGCTGCATCATGTTCTCGGTATCGCGCCACAGGTCGCGGGCGGCTTCGCCGACAATCTCGTCCTCGAGGATTTGCGGGAACCGTCCGGCCAGGTTCCAGCTCGAGAAATAGGGTGTCCAGTCAATGTAGCGGGCGAGCTCTGACAGGTCGAACTCCTCAAACACTTTGGTGCCTGTAAAGCTCGGTGCGGCCGGGGCGGGCGCTTCCAGCTTGTGGGCATGCGTGCGGGCGACATTGATTGGGTGACGCGGTTTGGGCGGACCGCCAGCGCGGCTGTCGCGCATGCGCTGATACTTGGCCTGCGCCGTCTCGACAAACAGGCCGCGCTCATCATCCGAAAGCAGGGCCGAGACCACGCCGACGGCGCGGCTGGCATCGGTGACGTGAATGGTCGGGCCATTGTCGCGGGCCGGGTCAATCTTCACCGCCGTGTGCGCCGGCGAGGTCGTGGCGCCGCCGATGAGCAGTGGCTGCTCCATCCCGGTGCGCTGCATCTCGCGCGCGACATAGACCATTTCATCCAGGCTCGGCGTAATCAGGCCGGACAGGCCGATAATGTCGACGGCTTCTTCCTTGGCCTTGGCCAGGATATCCTCGCACGGGACCATGACGCCCATATCGACAATGTCATAGCCGTTACAGGCGAGCACGACGCCGACAATATTCTTGCCAATGTCGTGCACGTCGCCTTTCACCGTCGCCATCAGGACCTTGCCATTCGAGATGTCGACAGTGCCGAGCTCTTCTTTCTCGGCTTCCATGAACGGGTCGAGATAGGCGACGGCGGCTTTCATCACGCGGGCGGATTTCACCACCTGAGGCAGGAACATCTTGCCCGAGCCGAACAGGTCGCCGACGACGTTCATGCCGTCCATCAACGGCCCTTCGATGACGTGCAGCGGGCGGGCGACGGCGGCGCGGGCCTCTTCCGTGTCCTCGTCAATATATTCGGTGATGCCATGGACCAGAGCATGTTCCAGCCGTTTGGCGACGGGCAGTTCGCGCCAGGACAGGTCCTTCTCGGCCGACTTGCCTTTCTGGCCGCGGAACTGTTCGGCATAATCGACCAGCGCTTCGGTGGCGCCATCATTGCGGTTTAGGATGACATCCTCGACCAGGTCACGCAGCTTCGGTTCGATATCATCATAAATGTCCAGCTGCCCGGCATTGACGATGCCCATATCCATGCCGGCGGGAATGGCATGATAGAGGAAGACCGAGTGCATGGCCCGGCGCACCGGCTCATTGCCCCGGAACGAGAAGGAGACATTTGAGAGGCCGCCCGAAATGTGACAACCGGGGCAGGTCTCGCGGATGACCTTGGTCGCTTCGATAAAGTCGACGGCGTAATTATTATGTTCTTCAATCCCGGTTGCGACAGCGAAAATGTTCGGGTCGAAAATAATGTCCTCGGCCGGGAACCCGACCTCTTCGGTGAGGATTTTGAAGGCGCGCTGGCAGATTTCAATCTTGCGCGGCGCCGTGTCGGCCTGGCCGACCTCATCAAACGCCATGACCACAACGGCGGCGCCATAAGACAGGCATTTGCGCGCCTGTTCGCGGAACTGGTCGAGGCCTTCTTTCATCGAGATGGAATTGACGACAGCCTTGCCCTGTACGCATTTCAGGCCGGCTTCGATGACCTCCCATTTGGAGCTGTCAATCATTACCGGGACGCGGGCAATATCCGGCTCAGCGGCAATCAGGTTGAGGAAGGTGCGCATGGCCTCGGCGCCATCCAGCATGCCTTCATCCATGTTCACATCGATGATCTGGGCGCCATTCTCGACCTGCTGGCGCGCGACCTCAACGGCGGTGGCATAATCGCCATTGGCAATCAGCTTCCGGAACCTGGCGGACCCGGTGACATTCGTGCGTTCGCCAATATTGACGAAATTCTGGGAGGCGGAAGTGGTCATGCTAGCTCTTTGTATCCGATCAGGTCGCGAAACATCTGGTCTGCTTCGTCGCGAGTGGTTCTTTCGAGGGGTATCTTGTCAGGCAGATTTTTCTGTGCCCAGTCCAGTTCTTTCAGGATCAACTCATCAATGTCGGGGATGCGGTCGCCTTTACCAATCTCGCTGGCTTTGGCTTTCAATTCTAGCAGCTCTGCAATTTGGGTCTGCAATTCCGGCGGAATATCCGTCCCGTGTACAAGGTCCTGAAAATTCATCGGCGGCAAGGTGTCTGGATTCATTCGAACCCAACGCATTGCGAGAACGGGCCGTAAAACGTAAAAGTACTTCTTGAGGTTCACGTTCGTTGAAACCGCAATGTTTCGATCCCAGTTGTTTTTTGCGAGATGGAAATAGTGCGTCAGACACGCGTGCGGACGCACGTGCTTGTCAGCGAACGCAGACAATCTCTGGCAAGCGGCATCGTCCCATCGATACTTGATCGGGCTCGACAACCACTCGAGCAGGACGGGGTTCGGCTTCAAAAGCAAACCAATCGCTTTTTGGATGTCCCAGCCATTCGTGTCCCAATCGTCTACCAATGGGAGCTCGATCACGTCTCGACCAGGTGCAATCGTCAAGTACCAGTCTGGCGCGTGGGCGTAGACAAAGCGAACATCAAAATCGCTGTCCGGCGACGGGAAGCCCCAGGCACGGCTGCCGCTTTCGATGGCAAAAAGAAAGCGGACGTCATAATCGCGCTCGACTTCAGAAAGCTGTGACTGAATCACAGCTTCCTTGTCAGCCGGAATATCCGGTGAAAAGTCGAACAACTGTCCCATAAATCTACTCTTCGAAAATGTTCTCAAAGCCGCCGATCAGCATGCGCTTGCCATCAAAGGGCATCGGCAGGTCGCTATTGAAGACCGGGTCGGCCATGCACTGTTCCATGCCTTTGTCGCGGGCCTCTTTCGAGGGCCATTCAATCCAGGAGAAGACGGTGACCTCGCCCGGCTCGGCTTTCACGGCCAGCGGGAAAGAGGTCACTTCGCCATCCGGAACCTCGTCGCCCCAATTGTCCATGATGCGCAGCGCGCCATATTTCTTGAACACCGGCGACGTCACGCGGGCATGCTCGATATAGGCCTGCTTGTTTTCGGCCGGCACAGCAGCGACGAAACCATCAATATAGGTCATCAGCTGCCCTCCCGAACGAGGCCTGTCAGGCCATCAATGCTCTCGGCATTCTTGGCATAGCGGCTTTCAATCCATTCCTCGGTCGACTTGTTGTCGACATAGCGGGTCAACTGGTCGCGCTCGCCCTTGAATTCATAGAAGGGCACGCCCCAGCCGCAGCTGTCCTGGATGCGGTTGAGCTTGACCTTGAAGACGCCGCGGGCGCGCTCGAAGCCAGGGAACAGGCCGAGCATCTCGTCCCACTCGGCATGGTGCGGATTGACCACTTCGCCAGTGCCAAACAGGCGCAGGATATTGGCCGGGCCTTCAAACGCGCAGAACATGATGGTGATGCGGCCATTCTCCTGGACATGCGCCTGGGTCTCGATGCCTGAACCGCCAAGGTCGAGCCAGCACACCGTGGTCTCGTCAATCACCTTGAACGCGTCATAGCCCTTGGGGCTGAGATTGATATGCCCGTCTCCGGACAGCGGCGCCGAGGCGACGAAGAACATCTTCTGCTTTTCGATGAAGCTGATGATGCGATCATCGAGTTTGTCATAGACTTTCATGGGCCGGGTCCTTCCTGTGCTGTGGTCGGCCTTAAGATGCCAGTTCGAACGGCTCGAGGCCAGACAGGCGCATCGTGTTTTCGCTCGCTGCCGGATCGCGCGGGGTTACGCCTTCAACCGACTTGGCGATGGCGGCAATATGCTCCGGCGTTGTGCCGCAGCAACCGCCGAGAATGTTGACAATGCCATCCTGCGCCCACTGGCCAACCTCGCCCGCGGTTTCGTGCGGTTGTTCGTCATACTCGCCCATTTCGTTCGGCAGTCCGGCATTCGGATAGGCCGCGACCAGCGTGTCGGCGACGCGGGAAATGGCGGCAATGTGTGGCCGCATCAGGTCGGCGCCGAGCGCGCAGTTAAAGCCCACCGCAAACGGTTTGGCATGACGGACCGAGTTCCAGAACGCTTCCACAGTCTGGCCCGACAGGGTGCGGCCCGAGCGGTCAGTGATGGTGCCGGAAATCCAGATCGGGAGCTTTTCAAGCCCTTCGGATTCCAGGTCCATGATCGCCTTGATCGCGGCCTTGCAGTTCAGCGTGTCGGTGATGGTCTCGATCATGTAGAGGTCGACGCCGCCTTTGTTCAGCGCTTCAATCTGTTCGCGATAGGCCTGGTAGACCTGGTCAAATGTCACTTCGCGGGCACCGGGATCGTTCACGTCCGAGCTCATCGACAACATCTTGTTGAGCGGGCCGATCGAGCCTGCGGCAAAGCGTGGCTTGTGCGGTTCCTTTGCCGTCCAGCGATCGGCCGCTTCGCGGGCGAGCTTGGCGCCTTCGAAATTGATATCGATCACGGATTGAACGTCGAGCGCATAATCATCCTGCGCGATCGTCGTCGCCGAGAATGTATTGGTCTCGGAAATATCGGCGCCAGCGCCGAAATAGGCATCATGCAGCTCGGTCACCCGGTCGGGACGGGTGAGGCAGAGAATGTCATTATTGCCCTTCATCGGGACGGGATATTGCTCCGTCGTGAACCGGTCGGCGCGATAATCCTGCTCTTCCAGGCCCATGCGCTGGAACATGGCACCCCAGGAGCCATCGAGCATCAGAATTCGCTCCTTGGCAGCGGCATGGAGCTGGGCGATGCGGTCAGTGCGGTTGGTCATGGCTGAGGTTCCAATTGCTTTTGGGTGTGCGCGCAGTGAAGATTTTTGCTTTCTTCGAGTAGCGGGATTTGTGAATCGAGGTGTTCCACTTTTCGGGGAACGCTCACGTCGCCAATTGTGCAAGCCTCTTGTTGCCCAATCCCATCTACAGAAGAGTCCCGGCATTGTTTCATCAAATTCAGTAATTCGGTGGTCGGCGCACATTGCTCGGCAGAAGGCGCGATACTCGCGATCATGGATGGTCGTGCAGTCGCACACTCAATCGTACTCTCATAGTCCGAACAGTCGACGCGTGTAAGCTGATACAATCCTGGCGCGGGCGTCATGTATGTAGCTCCGGCTGCGAACCCGACAATGAAAATTGCGATGGCGCCAACGGACGATTGGAGGATGCGTTTCTGACGGCCGGTCATCTCATCTGTCATCCCGGCCGGAGCGCAGCGGAGAGCCGGGACCCAGCGATTGGTTGAAGCGAATGTGTCCTGGGTCCCGGATAAGCTCTTGCGAGCTTTCCGGGATGACATGGAGGGTGTTGTTTTTTCGGGTCATCCTACCGCCGCCGCTTTCGGTTTCAAGCCGAGCAGGCGGCAGGTGGACAAAGCCAGGCTGGCGCGGTTGAGCGTGTAGAAATGGAAATCATTGACGCCGTGCTCTGACAGTTTGTGGCAGAGCTCTGCGGCGACATTCGCGGTAATCAGTTCGCGCGTCTGGGGGTCATCTTCGGTGCCGTCATAGAGCTCGTGCAGCCAGTCCGGCAGGTGCGCCTGGCACAGGCCTGAAATGCGTTTCAGGCCCTTGAAATTGGGCTGCAGCATGATGCCGGGAACGATCGGCATGGTGACGCCGCCCGCGCGGGCCCGCTCGAGGAAACTCAGATAGGTGTCCGGCTCGAAGAAGAATTGCGTGATGGCGCGGTCGGCGCCGGCATCCTGTTTGGCTTTCAGGAAGGCGATATCCTCGTCCCAGCCGCGGCTTTCGGGATGGCGTTCCGGATAGCAGGCAACGCTCATCTCAAACCGCGCGCCCGGCGCAATCGGGTGTTCGCGAATGCCGGCGATCAGGTCGACACTGTCCTTGAAGCCACCAGGATGTTGCTGGAATTTTGCGCCCATGCCTTCGGTCGGGTCGCCGCGCAGGACCACGAGGTGACGCACACCGCCAGCCCAGAAATCTTCTGCGACGCCGAGCACCTCTTCCTTGGTGGCGCTGACGCAGGTCAGGTGCGCGGCCGGATTGAGCGGAGTGTCCTGGGCAATCTTGGCGACGGTTTTCTGAGTCCGGTCACGCGTCGAACCGCCAGCGCCATAGGTGACGGAGACGAATTTCGGCGCCATTGGCGACAGCCGGGCGACGGATTCCCACAGCTTGGCTTCCATCTTGTCCGAGCTTGGCGGAAAGAATTCGAACGAGACGTTCGGGGCGGCGGAGCTTTGCTGGACGGCGGCGGCGAGCGTATTCATGCGGCGGCTTCCTGTTGATTGGCGGGGCGCGTGGCATTCCAGATCAGGACGCTGAGGCCCTGATCGAGTGAGGCGGGCGGGTCGAAAGAGAGCGGTGCCGGAACGGCGAGACCGGCGGCATCGGCCCAGTCGCTGACATCTTCATGACGAATACCGAGGCGGCGATGGCCTTGTGTTTCGCGCAGAAATTCCAGGTCATGCGGAGCGAAATCGATCAGCAGCAAACGCCCGCCCGGACGCAGGATGCGGGCGGCTTCTGCGAGCACATCTTCCGGATTCTCGAGATAGTGCAGGACCTGGTGCACGACGACCAGATCGGCGCTGTTGGACTCGAACGGGGTTTCCGTGACATCGCCTTGTCGCACGCGGGCATTGCGGACGTCAGCGCGGTTGAGATTGGCGCGGGCGACGGTCAGCATGTGATGCGACATGTCGAGCCCTTCGGCTTCCTTGGCCAGCGGCGCGAGCAAGGTCAGCATCCGCCCTGTGCCGGTGCCGAGATCGACAATCCGCTCGAAGCGCTGGTCCTCGACCTGGCGGAGAATGGCCTGCTCGATATCGGATTCAGGATAATGCAGAGCCCGTAACTGGTCCCAGTCTTCGGCAATGTCGGAGAAATACGATTCTGCTGATTGCGCGCGTGACTGGCGCACGGTCTGGAGCGCATCGCGGTCAGCCAGGAATGGCTCGCGGGCAGTATCGATCTCGTCGAAAATGGCTTGCAGAATCCGCCCGGCCCAGCCTTTTGAGCGGGCGCGGTAAAACACCCAGGCGCCTTCCGGCAGGCGTTCCACCAGGCCGGCATTGGTAAGGGTCTTCAGATGATGCGACAGGCGCGGCTGGCTCTGATCGAGGATCTGGACCAATTCGCCAACGGCCAAATCACCGCGCCGCAGCAGCGCCAATATGCGCAACCGCGTTGGCTCGCCAGCCGCTTTCAAGGCGTCTACAATATGATCAGGATCCGAGGCCATAAATCATATAAACAATCTTTTATATGATTTGCAAGCTTTGATTTGGGCATGCCCGTGTGGCCCCTGCGCCACAATTTCGCCCCCTGTCTGAATATTCACGTTAGGTTTATTTGATTTCGGTCATAGAGCACCACATATCGCTTCGCGCGAAGAAGGACGTAAAATAATGAGATTTGGCTTTGTCTTAGCAGGCTCGATGGTTGCGCTGTCTGCTTGTGCGACAACTGGCGAAGAGGCCGCCTCGACAACCGTGTACGACCCGCTGGAAGACTGGAATCGCGGCGTCTATGCCTTCAATGAAGGCGTCGACAAGGCGGTGCTGGAACCGACGGCCAAAGGCTATCGGGCGGTGACCAATGAGCCGGTGCGCGCTGGCGTCTCCAATTTCCTGACCAATCTCAACCAACCGGTCGTGTTCACCAATACGGTGCTGCAGGGTAAACCGATCGCTGCGGTCGATACCGCGGCGCGATTTGTCCTGAATTCGACAGTCGGTGTGGCCGGCATATTCGACCTCGCCAGCATGATCGATATCCCGGAACATAAGGAAGATTTCGGCCAGACACTCGGGGTCTGGGGCGTGCCGAACGGCCCGTACCTGATGCTGCCTTTTGCCGGCCCATCCAATTTGCGCGACGCCACCGGGCTTGGCGTCAATGCCGCCCTCAACCCGATCAATTATGCCGAATTTGAAGGCGATACCGAGTTTCGGGTCGCGACCGGCGTGATCGGCGCCATCTCGGCCCGCGAAAGCCTGATCGAGGCGGTCGAAGTCCTGCGCGATCAGCCCGAGCCCTACATCGCGCTGCGCCGCAATTACACACAACAAAGAGCCGCCGCGATCCGCGACGGCCGTGAGCAAGAAGACCCGTTCAAAGATTTGCCCGATTTCGATGATTATGATTTCGGCGATGAGGAAGAGTTCGAGTCACAGGAATAAAATCATGACCTCCCAGAAATGGATTCTATCAGTCGCAATGCTTGCCATGTCGGCCCTGCCGGCGGTCGCGGACACGCAAACCGAAGAATATGTCCGCGCTAATGCCAATGACGTGCTGGCCTCGCTGAACGAGCCAGGCCTCAACGGCGATGAACGCCGGGCCAAGTTTCAGGGCTATATGGATGAGTTCACCAATATGGATGCCGTCGCGAAGTTCGTGATCGGCAAATATTCGAAACGGTTCACCCCTGAGGAAATGGACGCGTATCTGGCGACCTTCCGCGCCTATGCGCTTGCCGTTTATGAGTTCTACTTCCACGAATATCGCGGCCGCGATGTGAAAGTCACCGGCTCGACTGACCGCAATGCGCGGGATTCCATTGTCGACACCGAGATTGTGCGCGCTGATGGCCAGGAGCTTGAAGTGCGCTGGCGCGTGCTCAATCGCGGCGGCAATTACCAGGTCGTCGATGTCGCACTGAACGCTGAAGGCAACCTGATCTGGCTGGCTATCGAGCAACAGGCGCAATTCCTGTCCATCCTGGACCAGAACAATGGTTCCGTGGATGCGCTGATCACCAAGATTGAGAGCATGACCGACGATCTGATCGCCCAGCGCCCGGCGGAAGCGAGCTAACGATCAAGGCATCGCTTCGCCGCGATAGGCCTCGACAATGTCGTAAAACTCACGCGCCGACAGATCGAGCTCGGTCGCTTTGGCGGAGTCTGTGATCCGAGCCGGGTTTTGCGTCCCGATGATCGGGATGATCCTGGCTTGATGCTTCATCGTGAAGGCCAGCGCGATGTCGGACACGCTGGCGCCGTGGGCTTCCGCGATGTCCTGCAGGCACGAGATGACCGCAGCGCCGCGCGGGTGATCTGAGGATTTTCGCGGAATGCTGCCCCGCGCAAGCGGCGACCAGGCCAGCGCTGTCGCCCCGGTCTCACTACACCAGTCAAACGTCCCATCCGTGATCGGATCCTGATGCAGGGCGGAAAATTCCGGCTGCGTGGACACGAGCGGTGTATCGAGATGCGCCTGAAGAGCCCGCGTTTGCGCCACGGTAAAGTTCGACACGCCAACGAAGCGTGTTTTGCCAGACTTCACCATGTCGTTCAGAGCCCGCGCAGTTTCCTCAACCGGCGCGATCAGGTCCGGTCGATGGATCTGGTAGAGATCGACGGTGTCGACGTTGAGGCGTGTCAGCGAAGCCTCGATTGCCGCAGTCAGGTAATCATAGCTGCTATCATAGGGACGCGGCGGGATGATGCCGCCCTTTGTCGCCAGGAACATGCGCGATCGCAGCGATGCTTCGCGGTGCAAAACCTCGCCGAGGACAGCTTCCGCTCCGCCAAACCCGCGCGGTTCACCCAGGCCGTAAATATCGGCTGTATCGATCAGGGTCATGCCGGCATCGAGGGCCGTGCGGATCTTCGTATCGGCATCGTCGACCGATGATTCCGCGAAGCGCCAGCAGCCATAGGCAATGGCCCCGACCAGGACATCTGTATTTCCGATTGCGGTCTGTCTCATGATGTTTATCCACGTTTGAGAGGGGAGTGTTTATCGCGTGCGAGCCCAATGTCTATCAAATGCCGTAAATCCCGAATGACTGACCGACACACAATGAGAGAGAGGCGCTGATGCGATCTCATATTTCCCCAGACGGCCTCGGTCGAGAGCCGCTGATTGCGCTGTTCTGGGTGGTCATCGCGCCAGTGCTGTTTCTGCGCAGCTCCGGCTTTATCGCCGGTTTCTTCATAGGGCCGTTCGAGCCAGGCTCAGAGGCCGAGATCGCTGCTTATCAATTCTTGTGGCGAATCAATTGCATCGTCATGTTCGTCTGGTTTGCCGTGCTCAGCTATTGGAGTGACTGGGCCGGCGCCGGACCGTTTGCCGGACGAATCAAGGTTGATGCGCGCTGGCTGGTCGTCGGCATCATGCTTGGCCCGGCTCTGCTCTTGTTGCCCAGCTTCATTGTCGGCAGCCTGATGCCCGAGGGCGAATGGCGGTATCGCGACAGTTTCAACACCGACATATTCGCGCCGCAGAACTGGACGCTCGCTTATATATTCATGGCAGTCGTCCTTGCCCCGGTCATCGAAGAAGTGACATTTCGAGGCGTTGCCATGGGGGCGTTGATGTCGCGCAATGTCGGGCCAATCGCGGCGGTGATTCTGTCCAGCATCGCGTTTGCGCTGATTCATATGCAGTATTCTCTCGCCGCCATGACCGTCGTGTTCATCAGCGGCGTCGGGTTCGCCATCCTGCGCCTGCTCAGCGGCACGATAAGCGTTCCGATTGCCGCCCATGCCGTGGCCAATGCCGACGTCATGGTGTTGCAATGGTTCGCCTCAAATCCCCCAGCGTGAGGGGTTGCCTGAGCGCGTCTGAGCGGCCATGTCGTGCGGCATGAGTGATGATCTAACCAGAGAACAGATCTATGATGTGCCGGCCGGCTATCAGCCGCTGCCCTGGCATCGCGGCTTTGGACGCCAGGTCGGTCCGCTGTTTGAAAAACGCGACGAGAACGGCCTGACACGCGCTTTCCGCGTCGGCGAGCACCACACCAATGGCATGATGAATGCGCATGGCGGCATGGTCATGACCTTTGCCGACATGGCCTGGGGCGCCGCCGTCGAAAAGGACGAAGATACCTGGTGGGTGACCATTCGCCTGGTCTGTGACTTTCTGTCCGGCGCGCGCCACGGCTCCTGGGTCGAAGGCCGCGGCGAGGTCCTCTCCGTCATCGATAATATTTACACGGTCGAAGGCCGGATCTGGAGCGGCGACAAGACGCTGATGACCGGGACCGGCATCTTCAAGATAATCGAAAAGCGAGTGTAGCACGTGGCCGATGATTTCAAGCAAATGAGCCCGCAAGAGGCCAACCTGCTGGCCCGCTATCGCGGCACCAAGCCAGAAGCGCCAGCCTGGTTCGATGAGGCAGTGAACACGCCATATGAGGAGCATTTCGCCGAGCTGGACGGCGTCCGTATCCGCTATCAGCGCTGGGGCGACAGATCCAGGCCGGGCCTGTTGCTCTGTCATGGCAATGGCGCGCATGCGCACTGGTATGATTTCATCGCGCCAGCCTTTGCGGCTGATTACCATGTCATCGCGATGACCTTTTCCGGCATGGGCGGAAGTGACTGGCGCGAGCGCTATGACATGAACAAGTTCAGCACCGAACAGATTGCGGTCTGCGAGCACGCTGGCCTGTTTGATGCCGGCCGCAAGCCGGTCATCGTTGCGCATTCTTTTGGCGGCTTCATCACCATGAACACAGCCTCGCGCCATTCGGACAAGTTTGCCGGCGTGATGATCGTCGACAGCCCGATCCGGCCACCGGACGATCCGTGGGATGGCCCGCCGGTCCGCTCGTCGCGCAATCGCGTTTATGCGAGCCTCGATGCCGGACTGGCGCGCTTCCGTCTGGCACCGCCGCAACCATGCGAGAACCACTATATTGTCGACTATATCGCCCGACACAGCTTGAAACAGGTTGAGAATGAGGCCGGGCAGACCGGCTGGACCTGGAAGTTTGATCCGGGCGTGTTCGTGAAGTTCGATTTTGACCGAAGCTCGACCAATCTGATCGACAGCATCACCTGTCCGCTCGCCTTCCTGCGCGGCGAAGACTCTGTCCTCGTGTCAGACCGGATCTGGGAGTTCATGTGCGGATTGCGGGAGAATATCGCGACCACGTCGATCCCGGGCGCGCAGCATCATGTCATGCTCGATCAGCCTCTGGCGTTCAATCAGGCGGTCAAGGACCAGCTAAACGCCTGGTCCTACTAAGTTTCGCGTTGCGTTTTGATTTCAAGCGGTTAAACACCGCGCGCCATGATCGAAATCGTACCAGAATCTCCTGACCAGCATGCCGCCGCCATTGAGGCGCTGTATGATCGCACATTCGGGCCCGGCCACTTTGCCAAGACTGCCGAACGGCTGCGCGAAGGCAACCGGTCGCGCCCGGATCTGACGCGGGTTGCGGTGTCGGATGGCGCGGTGATCGGCGTTTGCCGGATCTGGCCAATCGTGGTCGGCGAGGCGCGTGAGCCGGCTGTGTTTGTCGGCCCGGTGGCGATTGATCCGGGGTTTCAGGGCAAACGCCTGGGGCTGACCGTGACTGGCGAAGCGCTGGAAGCCTCGACCAAAGCCGGCTGCGGCGCGGCGGTTATCATCGGCGCGCCGGACTATTTCGGTGAACTCGGCTTTGCCGTCGTTGCGCCGGACCGGTTCAAATTTCCGGGGCCGCAGGACATGGCGCGGGTCATGGTTCGCGATCTCGCAGGATCAGCCGACACTTTGTCAGGTCTTGTGCTTGCGCGCTAGCGCCCTTCGCGGCGCCAGGCCGCCAGCAGCACGAGCAAGATTAATCCAATCGCGATGAGGCCGGGCAAGAGCGGCAGGCTGGTTGAGCTGCGCACCGCAAAGGCCCCGCGCTCGCGCAGGCCGAGCCAACTGCCGCCACTGGCATCGGCGCGGCGGCCGACCATGCGCACATCCGGTGCCTGGTTCGGGCGGGCTATCGTATAGATGCCGCCGCCGGAGGTTTCGCTGAGCGGACGCAGCACATCTCCGGTCGCTTCAAGCGCCGCAAACTCGCGCGGATTGGCGGGTCCGTTCAGCGCCACCGCTTCGAGACCGCCGGATTGCGCGCGATACAGGCCGAGCTGGTCGACCGGCACCTCGGCGCTATAGCTCCCAGGCCCTTCTTCGCGCCAGGTCGGTTCCAGGAAGCTGCCATCCGGCGTTTCGATGATCAGAGGTGCGGCCCGGTCGGCGAGGGTGCGCAAATTGGCGCGCACGGTGTCGCCCTGGGTGATGATCTGTAGCTGACGCTCATCCAGCTCCGGCTCTTTCATCAGCCAGTGGACCGAGCGACGGATCAGGTCGGCAAATGGGCCGCCGCCATCATAGCCGCGCGCCCAGAGCCAGATCTGGTCCGACAGGAGCTGTGCCACGCGGCCGTCTCCGACCCGGTCCACGGCGAGCAGCGGTTCGCCGCTCGGGGTGCGCATCAACACGTCGCCGGTCTCATCGAAGGCCTCAATGAAACGCAGCCACTTGCCCCAGCTCTGGCCGGCAAAATCCTCGGTGATCGTGTGGCGGAGGCCCTCTTCGGAGAGCTCAGGGACGATGTCGCGCGTGATGATCTCGCCGGTCGGCAGGGCTGGCAGAATCTGCGCCAGCGGCGTGCGCGCCAGGCTGGCCGGCCCGGCAAAGCTCTCGCCGGCGACCACCAACAGCGCGCCGCCTTCATCGACATAGCGCGCCACGTCGGCGAGGTAGCCCATGGTGATGACGCCGCGCCGCTCATACTGGTCGAAGATGATCAGGTCGAAGCCGTCGAGCTTTTCCTCAAACAATTCTTCGGTCGGAAACGCGATCAGCGCCATTTCTTCCAGCGGCGTGATGTCCTGTTTGTAAGGCGGGCGCAGAATGGTGAAGTGGACCAGGTCGACGGACGGATCAGACTTCAACAAGTCGCGCCAGACCCGGCCCGAGGCGTTCGGGCGTCCGGTGACCAGCAACACGCGCAATCCGTCACGCACCCCGGAAATCGTTGCCGCGGTGCGATTATTGGCAAGCGTCAGTTCCTGCGGCCCTTCGGGCGTTTCGAACACGACAATATTGTCACCGCGGCGTTCGACCTCGATGAACAGGCTGGTATCCTCACCGGCCTCGACATAGGCACCCTGATTGCGTCCGCCATTGATCGCAAAGGTCACCGGGACGGTTCCGCCCTCTGGATCATCCACCCGGACGACGAACTCGGCCTCGTCGCCGACAATGTCGAAATTCGGCGCCTGGACGAGGGTGATCCGCCGGTCGCTGGCATCGGGATCGCCGGTGATCAGGCCATGCACCGGGCCGAGCTCGCGGACGCGGGAGAGATTGTCCGGCATGTCGTGGATCTGACCGTCCGTGATCAGGATTGCGCCGGCGATCCGGTCGCGCGGGACATCCGCCATCAGGCCTTCCAAGGCGCCGATCAGCCGCGTGCCATCGCCTTCGGTCTCGGTCTCGACCACGCGCAGGTCGATGGACGGATTGGCCTCGAGCTCTGTGCGCAGCGCGTCGAAGACCTCGCTGGCAATCTCGGTCCTTGCGCCGAAACTCATACTGTCTGAGCGATCAACGACAATGGCGGCGACCGACGGTAAAGGCTCGCGTTCTTCTTCAACAATGGCGGGATTGGACAGAGCCAGCAGCCCGAGCAGCGCGGCGAGGCTGCGGCTGAGCCAGGCGCGCCGGAAGGCTGTGATGTAAATCGCCAGCGCGACGACGGAAAGCGCCATCAGTCCCCAGAAGAAGGGCCAGCTGACCAGCGGGTCAAATGACAGGCGCGAGACTTCCATCATGGGATCACCTCGCCGTCCGTGTCGACATCGAAATCGCCAACGCCTTCATCTTCGCCGAGCCGTTCCAGCAGGGCCGGAATGTGGACCTGATCTTCTTTGTAATTGCCGGTCAGAATGTACATGATCAGATTGATGCCGAAGCGCGTGGCCATTTCGCGTTCCGCATCGCCGCCATCGACGGAATAGATGGGGCGCCCGCGCTCATCGACAGCCCAGGCGGCCATATAGTCCGCGTCACCGACAAACAGGCGGCTGACGCCATCGCCGCGGCGCTCTGCCTTGTCAGCGGCGCCGGTGGCTTCGATCCACACGATGCGATTGGAGTATCGGCCCGGAAACGAGTCCAGCAGGTAGAAAGAGCGGGTCAGGACATGATCTTCCGGCACAGGCGCTAATGCAGGTGTGTCGAGCCCGGCCAGGATCGTATCAAGTCCGTCGAAACTGTTGCCGGACCCGACAGCGCCGCCGCGCCTGGTATCGATGAACAGGGCGCCGCCATTGCGCATATAGGCATTGAGGCGCGCCACGGCAGTGTCGCTGAACGGCGTCGGCGTATCCGGCAAAGACAGGAACAGGACGGGATAGACATCCAGGGCATCGGTCTCCAGATCAACCGAATGCGGGGCTGCGGGCTCGACACTCGATCGGCGGAACAGGACATTGCGCAGGCCTTCCAGACCAGCCCGTGTGGCGCGATCGGTGCGTTCGTCGCCGGTCTCGATAAAGGCAAAGCGCATGTCCAGCGCGGCGGCGGTTTCCTTGTCCAGGTTTTCTTCTTCGTCGAACGTGCTGAACTGGGCATGTCCGTCGCCAGGCAAGACCAGCGACCCGCTGGCGCAGACGAGGACCAGAGCCGCGGCACCGCGGCGCAAGGCGGGCATGCGGCCGGCCAGGGCCAGCGCAACAATCAAGTCAATGCAGAGGAGAACGAGCGCCGCTGACAGCAACAATCCACCAAGCCGGAATGTCCGTGCATCGGCGTCACCGAGCAGCGTCGCAGCCGCTGGCCAATTCGTGACTGGGACAGCGCGATACTCCGCGGCGACGTTGAGCGCCCGCGTCCCGGCCGGTCCTTGATACAGACCAGGTGGATGGGTTTCGGACGGCGACACGGCGCCAAAATCACCAGCGCGCAGCGGCGTCGCACCCGCGCTTGGCTGGGTCAATTGACCGGCGCCATTCAGCGTCAGGCTCGGCGAATAGAGGCCTTCCTCATCGCTGATTGCCTCCCCGCGCCCGGCGGCGATGGATCGGCGCAGCATGTCGACGAAGACACCGGCATAAGGCAGGTCCGACCAGTCCGGACCGGCAGTGACATGGAACAGGACCAGAGTGCCTTCACCGCGCCGGTCAGCGGTGACCAGCGGGCTGCCATCAGCCAGACGCGCCCAGGTGCGCCGGGCGAGTTCCGGGCCGGGCCGCGCCAGGACCTGCTGGCGCACACGAATATCCTGCGGCGGAACCAGGCCGGCAAAGGGTGAAGCTTCGGGAAAGTCGCCAAGCGGCTGCGGTTCTTCCCAGGTCAGGGTGCCGCCAATCGCGCGCGAGGAGCGGCGCAGCGGCGCGGGCACGAGACTGTCCTCCCCGGCGCCCGTTTGCGGCCCGGCCATGCGCGGTCCGGCAAAACGGATGAGCGCGCCGCCATCCTCGATCCAGTCGGTGAGTGCGGTTTGTGTGGTGCTATCGATCTGGCCGATATCGGTGAGGATGATGGCGTCGGGATTCTCATCGATCAGATCGATAAGCTCGCCTTCGGAAATCGTTGCGAATGGCTCCAGCGCCTTGCGGACATAGTGGATGTCAGAGAGCAGCGGCTGCGCCGTACTATCGCCGCTGACCAGGCCGACGCGGCGGGTGCGGTCAGCGCTGTCCCAGAGCCAGACCGTGCCAGGCGTTGCTGCCCCGGTGACCTGGAACCGGGCAATTCTGGAGAGCGCCGCTGGCGGCAGAGAAAAGGACGCTGTCGCGGTGTCGCCGTTGGCGCCAAAGGCAAGCTCGGTGGTTGCCAGTGCGGCGCCGTCCAGGGTCAAAGCCGACATGAAATGCTGAGATGGATCAGACCCGCCGGCACGGGCGGCGGTCAGGGTCACGCCATTTGCATTGGCGCTCAGGCGCGTAATCGCCATCGGCCCGCGGGCGCGGGCGGCATAGATGCTGAGCGGCGCTTTCTGAATCAGGGCCTGCGCAAATGGACCGGCGCTCTCAGGATCGAGTCCGTCAGTGAGCCACAGGATACGGCCAGGTTGCAGGCGGCTGTCGTTGAGACGCTCCAGAGCGGCGGCGCGATCAATGCCCCAGGCCTGGGGCTGCAGCGAACGGATGCGGGCTTCGAAAGCGGAACGATCAAGCCGTTCGGCCGGGTCCGCTTCGATCGCTCTCGGCGCGGTGAGCAGGATATGCGCCGCCGTGTCGCGCGCCTCGCCGTCGAGGGCTGACAAAGCAGCCGAACGAATTTCGCCCCATCGCTGGGCACTGGTCCAGCCATCATCGACAATGACCAGGACCGGGCCGCTGGCTTCGTCGCCTTGCTGGGCGCCAGGGGCATAGATCGGCATGGCGAGGCCAAGTATGGCGAGCGCGGCGGCGCCAAGACGGAGCAGCAAGACCCACCACGGCGTGCGCGCCGGAGTCTCTTCCTTGGCGTCGACATCTTCGAGCAGGCGGAGGCTGGGCAATTGCGCCTGTTTCGGGGTCGGCGGCGTCGCCCGCAAGATGTACCAGATGATTGGCAGGGCAATCAGACCCAGCAAGGTCAGCGGCGCCATGAACAGGAAGGGGCCGAGCGTCATGCCTTGCCCCCGAGCTGTTCCAGTGCCGCGAACAGGGCCGCCGCGCCGCGTAGACCGGTCTGGTCGGTGCGGTGGCGCACCAGGCTCCAGCCCATACTGCCGGCAAGGACCTGCAGGTTCTGTTCGTGCTCACGGAGTTTGCCGAGATAGTCTTCGCGGACCGTTTCGGCGCGGCCGAACAGGCGGTCCAGCGCGGTCCCGGGGCGGCTGAACCGGGTCCGGCCCGTATAAGGAAACTCATGCTCTATTGGGTCGGTGACGGCGAGCAGGACGCCATTGCGACAGGTGCTCGCCAGCGGCGCCAGACGTGCCCGCCACGCCTCGACCCCGTCATAGAAATCGCTGGCTATGACGGCCAGTGCCTGAGCGCGCGGCGGTTCCAGCTGTTCGGTACCCGAAGCCAGAAGATCTTCTGCCAGCTTGTCCGGCGCGGACTTTCCGAGGCTCGGTGCGCGGCTGCCGGAGATCAGCCCAATCCGCTCGCCATCCTTGGCGAGGGTAATGCCGAGCGCCAGCATGATCGTGCGGGCCCGGTCGGCCTTGGTTTCGCGGCCGGGATCGCCGGCCCAGTCGAAACCCGCATGCGGGTCGGCCCAGAACAGGACGGTCCGGGCCGTTTCAAGTTCTGTCTCGCGGACAAAATACTCATCGCCGCGCGCGCTGCGGCGCCAGTCAATGCGATCGGCGGCATCGGTCTGGGTATAGCGGCGATACTGCCAGAATTGCTCACCAGAGCCCGCGCGCTTGCGCCCCGCAGCGCCCGGATGCACCAGGTCAGCGGCGGCCGCTTGCAGCGATACGCCAGGCAGCTGTCGAGCCAGCGCCTCAGCATCCGCACGGAGCGTGGTGAGAGAAATCACGCGGTCACTCGCCTCCAAACGTGCAGGTTCGACCCAATTCAAGGGTTTCAGTCATGACCTGACTTTCCTCGGATAGCGAGTCACCGGATTCGATCGCGGCTTCGATCTTGGCAAGTCGATTATTGATGTCGAATTCCAAATAGGCTTCATCCATTCGGCCGACATAAGCTGCGTGGAGCACCTGCGTGGCGTCCGCGATCTTCTGTCGACGAATTTCGGCCATCTCTGCGGAATCCATGCCTCGCTCCGTGCTTGCGCGAGCTGCATCCGTAATCTCGACGACCGTAATTGCGGCCAGGCAGTCAATTTCTGCCCGCTCTTCGTCCGAAAACGGATGAACCTGGCTGCATGCGGCGATCAAAACAAATGTAAAAGCAAAAAAAGTCGCGCGCATACGGGTTATGCTGCCTTTCGCACCAATTCGTCGATCAGCGTGTTCAGCCCCGGAGCTTCGCCGGTTGGATCGTAGCGCATGCCCATACGGTGGGCGAGGCACGGCTCGGCGAGCGCTTCGACATCTTCAATGCTTGGCGCCAGGCGGCCGCGCAGCAAGGCGCGCGCGCGGCAGGCGAGCATGAGGGCCTGTCCGGCGCGCGGGCTTGGGCCCCAATCGACGAACCGGCGGACGCGGTCATCCTCGCTCTGTTCCGGACGGGCATCGCGAACCAGCGCCAGGATGGCGTTCAGCACACTTTCGCCAACCGGCATCTTGCGGACCAGAGCCTGTAATTCGATCAGCTTTTCCGATGAAAGCGCGGTCTCGACGGTCTGTTCGCCGCTGCCGGTTGTTTCAATCAGGATTTTGCGCTCGGTATTGAGGTCGGGATAGGTGACATCAATCTTCAGCAGAAAGCGGTCGAGCTGCGCTTCCGGCAGCGGATAGGTGCCTTCCTGCTCAATCGGGTTCTGCGTGGCGAGCACGTGGAATGGCGGCGGCAGATCATAGCGCACGCCAGCGACGGTCACATGCTTTTCCTGCATCGCCTGAAGCAAAGCGGACTGCGTTCGCGGCGAGGCGCGGTTAATCTCGTCGGCCATCAGCAAAGACGTAAAGATCGGACCCTTGATGAAGCGGAAGGCGCGGCTGCCATCGGCACCTTCATCGAGCACTTCCGAGCCGAGAATATCGCCCGGCATCAGGTCGGGCGTGAACTGAATCCGCGCATTGTTGAGGCCGAGCGCTGTGCCAATCGCTTCCACCAGGCGGGTCTTGGCGAGGCCCGGCGCCCCGATCAGCAGGGCGTGGCCACCGGCCAGAATGGCGGACAGCGCAAGTTCGATGACCCGTTCCTGGCCGAACACGGCTTTGCCGATCTCGGCTTTCACATTTGCAAGGGTTTCACCGGCGGCTTCCGCCTGCGCCACGATGGCGGGATTGTCGTCTGCCATGAGCACTCCGTCTTCACTATTTACACTAGTCGCACTAGGTCTAGGCGAGAACATGGCAGAGCACCACATGAAATCGGATGGAAAATCAGTGATCTCGCTTGATGAGGTTGTGGCCGCGATCGCTCCTGACGGGATCGATGGTCCGATGCCGCCCGTGCACCTGTGGAATCCCGAGCATTCAACCGATATCCGGATGGAAATCCGCGCCGATGGCAGCTGGTGGCATGACGGCGGTCGGATCAAGCGGGCGCGTCTGGTGAAACTGTTTTCGCGGATCCTGCGCAAGGATCCGGATGGGCAGATCTATCTCGTCACGCCGTATGAGAAAGTCATTGTGCATGTTGAGGATGCGCCCTTCATTGCGGTGCGGGTGGACCGGGTCGGCGTACCGGGGCGCGGTCAGGAGCTCGCCTTCACCACCAATCTCGGCGATGTCGCGGTGGCCGGTGCGGACCTGCCCATTCGGGTCGAGACCGATCCTGAGACCCAGGAGCCCGCGCCTTATGTCGAGGTGCGCGACGGGCTGGAAGCCAAGCTCTCACGGCCAGTCTTCTATGAGCTTGCAGAAATGGCCGAAGCCTATGAAGGGTCTGCCGGACAGCTCGGCGTCTGGTCGCAAGGGCAGTTTTTCGAATTGGGACCGGCTGCCTGATGAGTTTTACCACCCTGGATGATTTCCTGTTGCGGGCGAGTGACCGCCTCGACCCGATCTCGGGCGCGCCCAGCCTGACCGAGGTTGGCGATCTCGATATGGTCGAACGCGACGAGATCGCGCACATTCGCGCCGCGGCGGTGCTGATTCCAGTTATTCCGCGGCCTGCGGGTCCGACGGCCTTGTTGACCCAACGCCCGGATACGATGGCCTCGCATCCTGGCCAGGTGGCGTTTCCAGGCGGCAAGGTCGACCATGGCGATGCTGATGAAGTGGCCGCCGCATTGCGCGAAGCCGAGGAAGAAGTTGGCGTCGTGCCGGAAACGGTCGAGCTGATTGCCCGCTCTGCGCCCTATGTCACCGGGTCGGCGTTTCGCATCACGCCGGTGATTGGTGTGCTGCCGTCCGATTTTCAGGCGCGGCCTGATCCGACCGAGGTTGCGGACGTGTTCGAAGCCCCGCTCGATTTCCTGTTCAACACGGCCAACCACCGGACCGGTCAGGGGTTTTGGAAAGGCAAGCAGCGACGCTATGTAGAGATGCCATGGCAGGGCTTTCGCATCTGGGGTGTGACGGCTGGGATCATTCGTGATCTATATGCCAATCTGTATGAGAGCTGAGGAGCGAGAAGTTTGGGCGCACGTATTCTATTTCAATTGGTGCTGTTCACACTGCCATTCATCCTGTTTGGCGTGTACCGGCTGGCGATTGCAGAAGCCGAGCAGGAAGGGCGCAAGCCCTGGCCGATCCGTCTGCTGTTCGGGCTCGGCCTGGTTCTGGCGGTTGGGTCCTGGCTGATCTTCATTTTCCTTGATCGCGGCGGGCGCGAAGAATGCTATCGTCCGACCCAGATTGTCGATGGCGTGGTCGTGCCGGGCGAGCGCTATGCGTGCGAGAAAGATCTTGGCGCGATTGGTGTGCCGAAGACCGATGATCCTGGTGGGCAGGCTGATGGAGTCGGTGAACGCCAAAACGATGATGGCGCGCCGATCGAGATCGACGAAGACACGGCAGAGACCCTTGAAGACCCTGAACGCTGATTGGCTGCAAGCCGATGATACAAGGCAGGTGATTGCTGCGCTCGAGGCGGTGCGTCCGGATGGCGCCCGCTTTGTTGGCGGCTGTGTGCGCAATACGATCATGCAGCGCGAGGTCGATGATATCGACATTGCCACCCAATTGACGCCGGACCAGACGCTGGCAGCGCTCGAGCAGGCCGGCATTCGCGCCATCCCGACCGGGGTTGAGCATGGCACGGTGACCGCGATTGTTGAGGGTCGTCCGTTCGAGATTACCAGTCTGCGCCGGGACGTCGAAACCGACGGTCGCCGCGCCGTTGTCGCCTTCACCGAAGACTGGGCGGAAGATGCCCAGCGCCGCGATTTTCGCTTCAATGCGCTCTATGCCGCCCCCGACGGGCAAGTGTTTGACCCGGTCGGCGGCGGGGTTGAGGATGCGCAGTCTGGTCAGGTCATCTTTATCGGCGATGCGGATGAGCGGTTGCGCGAAGACTATTTGCGGATCTTGCGCTTCTTCCGGTTCAATGCCTGGTACGGCGCCGGGATCGATGCCGACGGGCTTGCCGCCTGCACACGCCGGGCGTCGGGTCTGGAGAAGATTGCCCGCGAACGTGTGTGGAAGGAGCTGAAAAAGCTGCTCGCCGCGCCCGCCCCGCACGAGGCGATTGAGGCGATGGTGGTGAGCGGAGTTCTGGACCAGGTTTTGCCCGAACATCAGGGCGCCGACCTGTTGCATGATCTCAGCCTGACAGAACAGTTGATCGGCGCGGCGCCTGATCCGATGCTGCGCCTGATGGCGCTGTTGCCGCGTTCAGCTTTTGCGGTTCACGAAACGCGGCAAACCTTGCGCCTGTCCAACCAGGAAGCGACCCGCCTGACCACGTGGGCGGCTGACAATCTTCCTGAGCCGGTCGGCATGGGCTCGAAAGACCTGCGCGCGACCCTGTACTGGCACGGCAAACAGGCTGTGGTCGACCGGGCCATGCTGTCCGGTGCCGATGTCCGAGATTTGCTGGCTGCCGTCCGCGCCTGGCGGTCGCCGGAATTGCCGATTACCGGTGACGACGCGCTGGCAGCGGGCCTGCAAGGCCGCGAGATTGGCGAGGCGCTCAGCCGAATTGCCAGCGCCTGGGTTGATAGCGATTTTCTCCTGGAGCGCGATCAGTTGCTGGAGCTGCTAGTACTGGAACAGGATTGACCCGTTCAGATATCCAGCGAAACTGACCCAGATCAGATGCGGCAGCATCAGGATAACGGCCGTGGTCGAGTGTCTTGCAAAGGCGCGCATGGTTGCCACGATGAGCAGCCACAAGACGACCAGGACAATCATCGCCAGCAACACTTCGCGGAAGCCGAAAAACATCCAGCTCCAGGACAGGTTCAGCGCGAGCTGGATGAAATACAGCCCAAGCGCACCTGAGCAGGCGGCGAAACTGCCTGCCTTGACCCGCACCAGGATGGCGGCAAAAGCCATCAGCGTGAACAGGATCGGCCAGACGATTGAGAACACATAATCCGGGGGTGTCAGTTCCGGCCGCTCGAGCGCGCGCAGCGTCAGATCGATCGATATTCCGGACACCACTGCGCCGAGTCCGGCCGTAGCAGCCGTTACAGTCGCGATCACAAAAGTGATCATCGCAGCGGGTTTGTGATCCTCCATGGACGAGCCGTATCAGCTCGCCGCAGATTCGTCACCGGTCTAAGGCCATTTCACCACAGGCGGCATGGAAGACAGGATGCTGGTGACATTGCCGCCGGTCTTCAGACCGAACGTCGTGCCGCGATCATAAAGCAGGTTGAACTCGACATAGCGGCCGCGGCGGATCAGCTGCTCATCGCGCTCGGCCTCGGTCCAGCCTTCATTCATGCGCCGCCGCGCGAGTTTCGGGTAGATGTCAGCAAATTGCTTGCCGACCGCCTGGGTGAAGGCGAAGTCGCGGTCCCAGTCGCCGGTATTGTGGCGATCATAGAAAATGCCGCCAGTGCCACGGGGTTCCTCGCGATGGGGCAGATAGAAATACTCGTCGCAGCGCTGCTTGAAATCCGGATACCAGCTCTCATCGAACGGATCGCAGGCCGCTTTCATGGCGGCGCGGAAATCGATCGTGTCCGGAAAATCATCCTGGCGCTGATAGTCGAGCAGCGGGGTCAGGTCGCCGCCGCCGCCGAACCAGCTTTCGGAGGTGACCAGCATGCGCGTATTCATGTGCACCGCCGGCACGCGCGGATTGTGCAAATGGGCAATCAGCGAAACGCCGGACGCCCAGAAGCGGCCATCCGACTGGTCAGCGCCAGGGATCTGCGCGCGGAAGGCTTCGGAAAACTCGCCATAGACTTCGGAAAAATGCACGCCGACTTTTTCGAAGAATTTGCCGCGCATGATCGCCATGCGGCCGCCGCCAAGGTCTTCACTACCGTCGCCACGCGACCATTCAGTCTTCTCGAACCGGCCCGGCGCGCCGGTGTAGAGCGGACGATCAGCTTCGTCCTCGAGCGCTTCGAAGCGCGAGATGATGTCATCCTGGAGAGTCTTGAACCAGTCCGAGGCGCGTTGTTTCTGGGTCTCTATTTCGGTCATGAGAGGTCCTGTAACTGAACACGCGCCAGCGCTAAATACGCGTTTGCAGCGACAGTATCGGTAATTGTCCCTAGCGGAGGTGGAAATTGTGTCGCACGTCCAGCAGCGGCTGCAGCTTGAAATCATCCGCGAGGCAGGCTAGGCGGGCGAGATTAAGCGGGGAGGATTGCGGCGCTGCGCCGCAATGATGCTTTTCCCCAATCTGTGTATTTAGGCTGCAAAGTCATGCCGAAGGAAGAGAAGACGTGAGCGCATCCAACGAGACGGCCCCGGATCATGTCGACGAAGAACGCCGGGATTTTATCCACATTGCTGCTATCGCTGCGACGGCGGGCGGAGCTGGCCTGGTGGCCTATCCGTTCATCGACCAGATGAATGCAGCCGGTGACACCAAGGCCGCTTCAAGCCTTGAAGTCGACATTTCGAAAATTCCTCTGGGCGGCGAGATTCGCGTATTGATCGGCGGCAAGCCGTTCTTCCTGCGCCATCGGACACCGGAAGAAATTGCCGCTGCGGTGAACACCGACGCGTCGAAAATGCCGGACCCCGAGACTGATGAAGAGCGCCTGATGCCGCTGCCGGATGGCACGTTCAATCCGGCCATCCTGGTGACGTCTGGTGCCTGTACACACCTTGGCTGTGTGCCGGTCGGCCCGGCCCAGGGCAGCGTCGGCGACTATGGCGGCTGGTACTGCCCATGCCACGGCTCGCACTATGATACGTCAGGCCGGATCCGTAAGGGTCCTGCCCCCAAGAACCTGCCGGTTCCTGATTATGAGTGGGTCACGCCTGCTCTGGTCAAGATTTCACTCTAAAGGAAGGACAAGAGACCGATGAGCGGACACGAGTCCACCTATAAGCCGGAGACAGGCTTCACCAAATGGCTGGATAGCCGCCTGCCGATCATTCGGCTGGCGCATGACAGCTTTGTCGATTTTCCAACCCCGAAAAATCTCAACTACTGGTACACGTTTGGCGGCATCCTGTCCGTCTGCCTGGCCATTCAGATCATCACCGGGGTCGTGCTGGCCATGCACTATACCGCTGACATCAATCAGGCCTTTGGCTCGGTTGAGCGGATCATGCGCGATGTGCCGTTTGGCTGGCTGATCCGAAACATTCACATGGTCGGCGCCTCTATGTTCTTCCTGGCCGTCTATGTGCATATGTTCCGCGGTCTTTATTACGGGTCCTACAAAGCGCCGCGCGAAGTCCTGTGGCTGCTCGGCTGTGTCATTTACCTGCTGATGATGGCGACCGCTTTCCTTGGCTATATGCTGCCTTGGGGCCAGATGTCGCTGCACGGCGCCAACGTGATCATCAACCTGTTTGGCGCAATCCCGTTGGTCGGTGAGAGCATTCAGAGCTGGCTGATGGGCGGACCTTCGGTCGGCAACCAGACGCTGCAACGCTTCTTCTCACTGCACTATTTGCTGCCCTTCATGATTGCCGGTGTTGTCATCCTGCACATCTGGGCGCTGCACGTGCCTGGCAACAATAACCCGACCGGGGTTGAAGTTCAGGACGTCAAGAAAGACACCGTGCCGTTCCACCCGTATTACACGGTGAAAGACGGGTTCGCGATTGTCGTCTTCCTGATCATCTTCGCGGTCTTTGTCTTCTACGCTCCGAACGTTCTGGGCCATGCTGACAATTATGTCGAAGCCAACCCGCTGGTCACGCCAGCGCACATTGTGCCGGAATGGTATCTCTTGCCCTTCTACGCAATCCTGCGCGCGATCACGTTCAATATCGGTCCGATGGACGCGAAGCTGCTCGGTGTGATTGCCATGTTTGGGTCGATCGCTGTGCTGTTCCTGCTGCCATGGCTGGATACGTCCAAGGTCAAGTCCATGCGCTATCGCCCGGTGGCGAAGCAATTCTTCATGGTCTTTGTCGTCGTCTGCCTGCTGCTTGGCTGGTGCGGTGCATCCAATCCTGACAATGCCATCATTTCGATGGGCGAAGACAAGCTGGTCGTGAACTATACCGATGCAGCGGGCCTCGAAGGCACGCGCGTGTTCGAAGAATACACACCGGCAGCGCAGTTCCGAGACGAACAACAGACCAGTGGCGGGGTCGCGTCGATTGCGATCGAGAAGGCGCCTGCCTTCACGTTCAAGATTCTGTCTCAGATCCTGACCGCTTACTATTTCGCCTTCTTCCTGATCATCCTTCCATTCCTGGGCCTCAGAGAGCGTCCGAAGGGTGAGCCGGACTCCATTCACCAGTCCATTCTTGGACATGATGCGCCCGCCGCGGCGCCAGCCGAATAAGGATACACGGATATGAAACTCTTCCGTCCTCTCCTCGCAGGTCTTGGCGCTCTGGCTCTTGGCCTGACCGCGCACGCCGCTGGCGGCGCCAAGCATGCCCACGCCCCCGAAGGCGGCTGGAAATTCGCCAAAGTGCCAGCCGGCAAGCTCGACAAGGACAGTGTCCAGCGCGGCTTCCAGGTCTATCAGGAAGTCTGTGCCTCCTGTCACGGCATGAAGCTTTTGTCTTACCGTAATCTCGGTGAGAAAGGCGGCCCGTTCTATAGTTCGGACTATCCGAACGCGAACGACAATCCGCTGGTCAAAGCGATTGCCGCAGAAATCGAGATCCTCGATCCGGTGCCGGATGAGAATGGCGATCCGGTCTATCGTCCGGCCCGTCCGTCTGACCCGTTCCGCAGCCCGTATCCAAACGACCAGGCGGCGATGGCGGCCAATGGCGGCGCGCTGCCACCAGACCTGTCGGTCATCACCAAGGCCCGCGGCCACGGCAATGAAGGCGATGGCGCATCTTACGTCTATTCGCTGCTGTCAGGCTATCCGGACACCGACAAGATCAAGACGAAAGCCGGCGAAGACGGCCTGAACGTCAACTATCTCGAGTTCGACAAGGACCACACGGTCGGCACGCTGGTGCAGCCCACCGGGCTTTACTACAACCCGTATTTTGCTGGCGACACCACACCGCAATGGGATGGTGACCCGCGTCACGCCCCGTACGGCGGTTTCCTCGCCATGGCGCCGCAGCTGCCAGAGGGCCGTGTCGAATATATTGACGGTACCGAGGCGACGACCGCGCAGATGGCCAAGGACGTCGCTCAGTTCCTGCACTGGGCCGGCGACCCGAAACAAGGTCAGCGCAAGTCCCTGGCCCTGCCGACCATGCTCTACCTGGTCCTGCTGTCACTGCTGCTCTGGTTCTCTTACAAGCGCATCTGGCGCGACGTGGAGCACTAAGAAAGAACACAGTCTAGTGAATTGACGACCCCGCTCTGGATTGCTCCAAGGGCGGGGTTTTCGCATCTGGAGAAACACTATGTCGAAATGGGTGATTGGCGTTATTGGCGGCTCGGGTCTGTATGAGATGGACGGCCTGGAGAATGCCGAAGCCGTACGTGTCGACACGCCCTGGGGCGCGCCGTCGGATGCGCTGATCAAGGGCCGGATCGGCGACGTCGAGATGGTCTTCCTGCCGCGCCATGGCAAAGGCCACCGCCTGTCGCCGACCACGGTGCCGTACCGCGCCAATATTGATGCGCTGAAACGGCTCGGCTGCACCGATATCCTGTCCATCTCAGCCTGCGGGTCATTGCAGGGACAATATGCACCCGGCGAGTTCGTGATGGTCGACCAGTTCATCGATCGCACCTTCGCGCGCGAGAAGAGTTTCTTCGGGCCCGGCATGGTCGCCCATGTCTCGATGGCCGATCCGATCTGTGCGCGCCTGTCAGGCCTCGCCGGAGACGCGGCGGAGGCGGTCGGCGCTACGGTTCATCGCGGCGGCACCTATCTGACCATGGAAGGCCCGCAATTCTCATCACGTGCCGAGAGCCATCTCTACCGGCAATGGGGCTGCGACGTCATCGGCATGACCAATATGCCGGAAGCCAAGCTCGCGCGCGAAGCCGAGCTGCCTTATGCCACGATCGCCATGGTCACCGACTATGATTGCTGGCGGGCAGATGAGGCCGCGGTCGAGGTCACCAATGTCCTGGAAGTGATGGCGGCGAATACGGCCAAGGCAAAAGCCGCGATTGCGGCGCTGGTCTCGTCGCTGCAGGGGACAGCGCGGACGCCCTCGCCGCAGGGCATCGAAACCTGCCTGGACTATGCCATGATCACCGCGCCTGAGGCGCGTGACCCGGCCATCCTGGCGAAACTGGGCGCCGTTGCCGGGCGTGTTCTGGGCGATTAGGTCACACTCGCTGCCAAAACTCTGATCGCAGAAGAAGAGTCAGCTTGCGACTCACTCAGCCTTCGTCTTTAAGCCTTGGACAGGGATACGGGCAAAGGCGGCTTTTATGAAACTCATCTCCTGTAATGCGAACCGACCTCTGGCAGAAGCCATAGCAGATCATCTCGATTGTCCGCTCACCGATGCGGAAGTGAAGAATTTCGCCGACAATGAGATCTTCGTGCGGATCAATGAAAATGTCCGCGGCGAGGATGTCTTCATCATCCAGTCGACCTCGAAGCCGGCCAATGACAATCTGATGGAATTGCTGATCTGTATCGATGCCCTGCGCCGGGCATCGGCAGCGCGGATCACCGCGGTCATCCCGTATTTTGGTTATGCGCGCCAGGACCGCAAGACCGACGGCCGGACGCCGATCTCCGCCAAACTGGTTGCCAATCTGATCTCTGCGGCGGGCGCTGACCGGGTCCTGACCATGGATCTGCACGCGGGCCAGATCCAGGGCTTCTTCGATATCCCGACCGACAATATGGTCGCCTCGCCGGTCATGGTCGAAGACGTCAAGCTTCGCCTCGGCGGTGAGAAGCTGATGGTGGTCTCCCCCGATGTTGGCGGCGTGGTCCGGGCGCGGTCTTTCGCCAAGCGCATCGGCGCTGACCTCGCCATTGTTGACAAGCGCCGCCCGGAAGCGGGCAAGTCGGAAGTGATGAACATCATTGGCGATGTCGACGGCCGCCAGTGCATTCTGGTTGACGATATCTGCGATTCCGGCGGCACGCTGTGCAATGCGGCGGCAGCGCTGAAAGAGCAGGGCGCGATCTCGGTCAGCGCTTACATCACTCATGGTGTGCTCTCCAACAATGCCGTCGGACGGGTCGAGAAGTCAGAAATGGACGAGCTCGTCATCTGCAACACGATCCAGCCGTCTGAGGCTGACGTGAAGTCGAAGAAACTGCGCGTGCTTTCGGTTGCGCCGCTGCTCGGCGAAGCGATCCGTCGGATTGCCAATAATGAGAGCGTGTCGAAACTGTTCGACTAGGGTTCGCACCAGCGAAAATAAAAAAGGCTCGGGGATGGACCCGAGCCTTTTTATTTGAACAGCTGTTCCGGTCTTAGCCCGCCTCGCAGCAGCCTTCATACAGGACCAGGCCTTTGACCTTGAGCGGGTCCTGATGCTCGCCATCCTTGTAGACTTCGAGATGCAAGTGCGGGCCGGTGGCGCCGCGGCCGGTTTGACCGACTTTACCGATCAGCGTCCCGGCTTTGACCTTCTGATCTTTCTCGACCAGGATCTTGGACATTTGCGAGAACCGCATCTTGCGGCCGTCTTCGAGCCAGAGATCGACCGTGTAGCCATACTCGTCTTTCTTCCCGGCCCAGATTACCTTGCCGTCGGTTGGGCTGTGAATCGGCGTGTGTTCCTTGGCCTTGATGTCGACACCGCTATGCCACCAGCTTTCGTCTCCATAATAGACCTTGCCGAAAGGCTGGCTGACCTTGGCATAGGAGTCCACGAACACGGCGTGGGTGAAGACATTGCCGCTGACCACGGACGTGGCCTGGGCGAGCGAAAGCGGCGCCAATAGCAGGCCTGCAAGCAAGGCGAGGCCAGCCAGGCGCTGACGCGGCTTGCGGGCATCGCGCTCCAGCAGCTGCGTCAGACGCTTCTTCAGCGTCTCATGGCGGGGGAGGATGAAGGCCGCTACGGGCAGCGTCTGGATCGGGTGCGGACGCGTGACGCGGGCCGTATTGGCGAGGGCGCGCGCATAGGCAAAATTGTCTCCAGTGAGCGCCGCCGTCTGCTCGTCACAGGCCGCCTCGCGCCAGTAATCGAGCTGCCGGCGCATGACCCAGGCAAATGGCGAGAACCAGAACACATCTGCCACCAGACGCTCAAACGGCCGGGTGATGAGATCACCGCGCGAAATGTGCGTACACTCATGCGCCAGGATGATATCGGCATCGCGCTGATCAGAGATCGCCGCTGGCAGATAGATCGTGCGCTCACGAATACCGGCCAGGAAGGGTGAGCCTTGCGGAATGCTGGCCGTCGCCGGCGCACTCTTCAATCCGAGCTTGCGGGCCCATGTATCGGAACGGACCTGATCATGCGGTGTCGCCAGTTTCTTGATGTTCTGCAAGCGAACCTGGCACAGTGTGTTGATGCCGAGGCGGGCGAGCCAGCCGCCGACCAGAACGGCCAGCAGGATCATGCCGATAATTGGCGCGGCATTGGAGTCCGTTGCCGCCTGCAAGGCGCCATTGGCGGACAAAGCTTCCGCCGCGCCGCCAATATAAGGCAGGTCGGGAATTGGGGTCGCCATCGGGTCGGGGATCAGGGCGTATATGCCGGTAATCACCCAGGGCAGGAAGGCGAGAATGGCGGCACCCCGCCAGATCGTGTGTGCAAACCGGGCCGGCACGGGCTCACGGCTCAGATAATGAGCACCCCCCGCAAGTAGCCCCGTCCAGATCAGCGAAAACGCGATGAACCAGAGGGCTGTCATACTCTACGCTCCGTTTTCTTTGGCTTCCGCCGCATTGATGATGGTATCGAGCTCGTCGAGCTCATCATTCGAGAGGTGCGGACTTTCCGCGAACATGGTGGCCGGAATAGGGCCGTCCATATCAAGAACCTTTCTCGCCAGGTGTCGGACCAGGCTGCCCAGCGTCTCGACCCGATCCAGCAAAGGTTCAAACGTTACCGGATCTACGGCGCCATTGCGCTGCACCCATCCTTTGGCTTCCATCCGTCCGAGCACGGTGCGGGTGGTTGATAATTGCCAGTCTTGTGACGGGCCAACCGCTTCGTGCAATTGGCGTGCGGTCTTGGCCCCGCTGTTCCAGAGATATTTCAGGATCACAAGTTCTGAAGGATTGGGATTGGCCATGAGGTGCCTCTCTTTCGCTACAGCTGTAAATCTACGGCTGTAAAACCCAATAAGTCAAGTTGTCTGCGGCTTCTCGGTTGCAGCCCCGCCTTGTTTCCTGTAAGGGCAGCGCCTTGAAGAAAGGGCGGCGCGAGGCCGTACCTGTCAGGCTGTCACCCAAGGGGCTTGTTGCAAAGCCAGGGCGGACTTCAGGGCGAAAGGAAAAAACATGTCAAAAGAAATCGTATTTAACGTCGCTGTGCGCGAGCGCATTGGTAAAGGTGGCGCCCGTGAAGCGCGTCGTCAGGGCTATGTACCAGGTGTTCTCTATGGCGGCGGCGAAGACCCGGTGGCCATCAACCTGAAGCAGAACGAAGTGGTCAAGGCGATCAATACCGGCCAGTTCCTGTCATCGACAGCAACCCTCGTCCATGACGGCAAGAAGCAGCTGGTGATTCCACAAGCCATCCAGCTCCACCCGGTTTCTGACAAGCCGCAGCATGTCGACCTGTTCCGCGTCAAGAAAGACCAGATCATTACCGTTGAAGTCGTTGTGAACTTCCTCAACGAAGAAGAGGCGCCAGGCCTCAAGAAGGGCGGCGCGCTCAACGTTGTGCGTCACGCGGTCGAGCTTAACGTTCGCGCCGACAGCATTCCGGATTCACTCGATGCTGACCTCACCGGTCTTGATATTGGTGACAATGTCAAAATCTCCGACATCAACCTGCCGGATGGCGCAGAGCCGACGATTACCGATCGTGACTTTACCATCGCCTCCGTCGTTGGCCGCGGCATCGCGGCCGATGTTGAAGAAGGCGAAGAGGACGAAGCTCCAGAAGCAGACGAAGTCGAAGCCACCAAGCAGGGCGGTGACGAAGAAGGCGCTGCCGAAGAGTGATCAAATCGCTAATCAATTTGGTGGCGGGGTGGCTTCGCGGCCGCCCCGCCATTATTGATTCAGCAGATGACACCCCAGAGGACCCGGTCATGCATGTGCTTGTCGGACAAGGAAATCCAGCGCCAAAATATCTGCGCAATCGGCACAATCTCGGATTCATGGTCATGGATGCGATTGCGTCCGATTATGGATTCGGGCCGTGGCGCAGCAAGTTTCAGAGCCAGGTCAGCGAAGGCAAGATTGGCGGCGAGAAAGTGCTGCTGATGAAGCCGGAGACTTATTATAATGAGACCGGCCGCGCCGCGCAGGCTGCGATCCAGTTCTACAAACTCTCCGCTGAAGACGTGACCGTCTTCCACGACGAGATTGACCTTGCGCCTGGTCGGACGCGCGTAAAACGCGGCGGCGGGCATTCGGGTAATAATGGCATCCGCTCTATGGTTGCGCATGTCGGCGCCGATGTGCGCCGGGTGCGTATGGGTGTCGGGCATCCGGGCGACAAGTCCCGGGTCATGCCTTATGTCCTCTCTGATTTTGCCAAGGTGGACGAAGCCTGGCGCGATGCGCTGATCGATGCCTGTTCGCGGTCATTGCCGCTTCTGTTTTCGGATGGAGACGAGCGTTATCAGACCGAAGTCATGCGCCTGGCGCCGGCGCCAAAGCATGATCCCAAACAGGCCGGCTAAGCCTATTCGTCTTCCGTATCGTCGATAATCGGTCCCGGTTCGAGCGGCGGCCGCACGCGCTGATCCAGCAGATAAGCGGGGATCTGGCCTGCCGGACAGCGCTCCACCAGTTCCGTCCCGTCGCCATTGGTGGGTACGGGCTCAAGCATGTGCGATCGCAGCGCCGCGCTCAGGACCAGCATTGCCAGTATGACCGCACCGACCGTGGCCAGAATGATCGTGCCCATCCGGTCTTCCGGCGCGCGCGTTGATTTGGGGGCGGGCGCTTCCAGATTGGCGGCAAAACCCGGCGCAACCGCCGGCGCCGCGACGGCTGCCGGTGCGACGGCTGGTTTGGGTTGCGGCGCCGTTTTTGGTTTGCCGACCAGTGCCAGCGGATCGCTTGGATGGTTTTCCTTCCAGATCTCCTTGCCGTCCGTGTCGCTGGCTTTCAGATCGAGCCAGTCGCGCAGGTCGCTGCGACCCTCGCGGTCGCCCAGCGTGTCGACCAGCTCATAATATCCCTCGACCAGCTTGCGCGGGCCCATGCCGGAGAGGGCAAAGCGGTCATCACTGCTGAACGGCTCGTCTGGCACCGTTGTGTCGAGCGCGGCCTGGAGCAGCGCATCGTCCTTGGAGCGGGCATGGTGGGCAATGGCGTGCACCCAGTCGCTGTCTGCGGAATTCAGGTCGCAGGCCTGCTTGGACCACAGGACCAGAACCGATGCTGCATTGTCGACATCTCGATAGTCTTTCGGTGTCGGCGTCGTATGCTCGCGCTTCTTGTCGTAGCGGACCTTGAATTTCAGCGCGCGGAGCCGGCGAACGACCAGCTCTGCTTTCTCGCGATCCGCTAAAGCGCTCGCCAGAAACACGTCATATCGCGCCATGAAGGCCTCCCTAAGCCGTCAGTCTCGCAAAGACCGTGCCTTATGACCAGATGGTAATGTGACCGTCTGCTGCACCGACAACACAAAAGGCCTGTTCATCGCGCCAAAATGCGCTAAGCCCCGGCCAGCAGATTTTCGGAGGCTGATATGGGCTTCAAATGTGGAATTGTCGGGCTTCCAAATGTCGGAAAGTCGACCTTGTTCAACGCGCTGACACAGACCGCGGCGGCGCAGGCGGCGAACTATCCGTTCTGTACGATTGAGCCAAATGTCGGCGAAGTCGCGGTGCCGGAAAGCCGTCTCGGCAAACTCGCAGCGATCGCAGGCTCGAAGGAGATCATTCCAGCGCGGATGAATTTCGTCGACATTGCCGGCCTCGTTGAAGGCGCCTCGAAAGGCGAAGGGCTCGGCAACCAGTTCCTGGCCAATATTCGTGAAACCGATGCGATCATCTATGTGCTGCGCTGTTTCGAGGATGACGACATCACGCACGTCTCCGGAACCATTGACCCACTCGCCGACCAGGCCGTGGTCGAGACCGAGCTGATGCTGGCCGATCTGGAAAGCCTTGAAAAGCGCAAGGTGAACTGGGTCAAGAAAGCCAATTCGGGCGACAAGGAAGCCAAGGCACAAGTCGCCCTGATCGATCTGGCGCTGAACGAGCTGAACGAAGGCCGTCCAGCCCGCCGCGCCAAGGTGGATGACGACGATCTTAAAGCCTGGAACATGTTGCAGCTGCTGACTGCCAAGCCAGTCCTCTACGTCGCCAATGTCGACGAGGACAGCGCTGCAACGGGCAATGAATATTCCCAGAAAGTACTCGATTTTGCAGCCGAAGAAGGCTCCGAAGCGGTCGTCATCTCGGCCCAGATCGAGGCGGAGATTTCACAGCTGGACGCCGATGAACAAGCCGAATTCCTCGAAACGCTGGGGCTTGAAGAGCCGGGCCTGACGCGGCTGATCCATGCTGGCTACACACTGCTCGGCCTGCAGACCTATTTTACGGCCGGGCCGAAAGAATCGCGCGCCTGGACCATTCGCAAGGGCTGGACCGCGCCGCAGGCCGCTGGCGTCATCCATGGTGATTTTGAAAAAGGCTTCATCCGGGCCGAGACCATCGCGTTTGAAGATTATGTCGCCTGTAATGGTGAGACCGGCGCCAAGGAAGCCGGCAAGATGCGCGCTGAAGGCAAGGATTACATTGTCCAGGACGGCGATGTCCTGCTGTTCCGGTTTAACGTCTAAACTAAAGCGCCCTGACCGGGTGACCGGGCAGGGCGTCGATATTAGTTTGCGACAGCATTTAGGCTGGCGCGAAGGCTTCTTTGACAAAAGACAGCATCGTGTCGGCATCTGAGACTTCGAACGGATCAGACTCGCAATTGTCGCTATAGCCGGCTTCCGAGAACAGCTTTTTGACTTCGCCATTGTCGATCAGGGCAGAATAGCGCCACGAGCGCATTCCGAAGCCGAGATTGTCCTTATGCACCAACATGCCCATTTTGCGGGTGAACTCGCCGGAGCCGTCTGGAAGCAGTTTGACGTTCCGAACGCCTTGATGCTGACCCCACTGATACATAACGAATGCGTCGTTCACGGACAGGCAGTAGATTTCATCAATCCCCTGCGCCTTGAACTCCTCGTACAACGCTTCGAAACGTGGCAGATGCGTAGACGAGCAGGTTGGCGTGAATGCGCCTGGCAGCGCGAACAAAACGACTTTCTTGCCTTTGAACAGGTCTGCGCTGGTTACATCCTGCCAGCGAAAGGGGTTCGGGCCGTCAATAGAATCGTCGCGGACGCGGGTTTTGAAGGTAACGTCTGGAGCAAGCATGGGAGGATCCTTATTGGTTGATTCTGGCGGCTGTTTATTAGACCCCGTGTCAACGTCAATACGGGAATTGACGCAGGTCAATTGACCGCAAGCTGACCTCCAAAACCAGGGCGTGACATTTCCATGGTTCATGATATGTTCCAAAAGAATCGTGTGATACGAGGAAGCATGGAACCCATTATCCAAATCGGCGACACGGGGCTCGACCTCATTCACCTGATCGCAATAGTCATTGCGCTCGGGCTTGGCGCGGCTTTGTACCGGCTAAACGAACAGCATACGCAGGAGCGGGCCAGGGCCGAAGAGCTTGAGGCTGACCTGGCGCATTCGGATCAGGAGCTGAAGACCCAGCGCATCAAGGCCGAAGAGTCTCAGCTCGCCTTGGCGCAGTTGCGCGGCCAGACGGACAAGCAGCGTGAGGAATTCGCCACGCTCGCCCAGCAGGTGATGAAACAGGCGCAGGCGCAATTCGTCGAAATGGCGGACGAGACCTTCAAGAAGCATCGTGAGGGCGCCAAGGGCGAGCTCAGCGAGCTGATGAAACCGATCGGCAAGAATTTCGATGAGTTCAAGAAACGCGTGTCCGACATTGAGAAGGTCCGCGCCGAGGACAAGTCGGCGATCCAGCAACAGGTCAAGGCCATCGGCGAGAGCCTGCACCGCAACACCGCTGAGACCGGCAAACTGGTCAACGCCCTGACCGCGCCGAAAGGCGGTGGCCGCTGGGGCGAGATGACTCTTCGCAATGTCATGGAACAGGCTGGCCTGTCGGGCCATTGCGATTTCAATGAGCAGGTCAATGACCAGACTGAAGAGGGGCGCCAGCGTCCGGACGCAGTCATCCACCTGCCGGGCGGACGCCAGATCGTGGTCGACTCCAAGGTCTCTCTGGAAGCCTATATGGCGGCCTCATCGGCAGAGGATCCGACGCAGCGCAATGTCCACCTGAAATCGCACGCGACGAATGTACAGCGTCATGTCGATACGCTCGCCTCGAAACGCTACCAGGCCAATCTGGATGAGCGGGTCGATTTCGTTGCCATGTTCATTCCGGGCGAGAATTTCTTCGCCGCGGCACTGGAATTCGCCCCGGACCTGCTGGAGCGAGCCTATTCACGCAATGTGATTGTCACCACGCCGTCGACGCTGATCGGCCTCGCCAAGACGGTGGCCTATGTCTGGCGCCAGGAAAAGATGACCGAGAATGCCCGCGAAGCCGCGCAACTCGGCCAGCAGCTTTATGAGCGCATCGCCAAGATGGCGGAACATATCGAAAAGCTCGGCAAGTCGCTGAACAGCTCGGTCGGGCATTTCAACGCCATGAACAGCTCGCTCGACAAGCGGGTGATGCCAACCATGCGCAAATTCCAGGACCTCTCCATCGCCCCGCCGGACAAGCCGATGCCGGAACCCAAACGGATCGAAACCACCGCCGATTCCGGCACCGGCGCGCAATTGGAACTGATCCAGCAGGCGAAGCCGAAGGCGAAAGCCAAGGCTTAGAGGGACGGCTTTGGGTCAGGCGGAGACATTAGCAGTGCGAGAATTTTTTCTTTGTCATCCCGGCCGCAGCGAAGCGGAGAGCCGGGACCCAGATCAGCTAGGTCCCGGATAAGTGCTGCGCACTTTCCGGGATGACAATTCGAGATGATGTCCGCTTTGATGCCAAGAACGGACACATCAACCCCAGGCCCTCATCCTGAGCGAAGTCGAAGGATAAAGGGCTGTGCTTCCCGAAAGTTGCGTTGAGCCCGCCTCGTCCTTCGACTTCGCTCAGGATGAGGCTTCAACGGTGATGTACTCGTCTTCGGTGCTTGTTGGCTCATGAGCGATCATCGGGCGCCGGACCGTATGGCTTACGATTTGCGCCTCACGCGCCCCCTTCTCCCGATTGCGGGAGAAGGGCCGGGGATGAGGGCACCGAAGTTTCGGCAAAAGCACCGGAGACTCATCCTCGAAAACATCTTGCCCTCACCCCAACCCCTCTCCCGCAATCGGGAGAGGGGCTCGTCCTTGTGGGTTACAAATAAGCCGTCTTGCAATGAGTGCGCTTTGTCTCCTCCGATGCCGAAAGCGATCATCCTTCGCGGGCCTCCTCTACTCCCCACCCCAAACATCTATTCCCGTTCAAATATTGACCTTCGGCGCTTGCGCTCATACTTGAAGCGGCATGGCGATTAGAGAAATCCTCACCGTGCCGGATGCCCGGCTGAAGCAAGTGTCGAAGCCTGTCGAAGGCGGCGTGACGGACGAGATCCGGGCGTTGATGGATGACATGCTGGAAACCATGTATGACGCCCCCGGCATCGGCCTGGCAGCGATCCAGATTGGTGAGCCACTGCGCGTCATCGTTATGGACCTGCAGGAAAATGACGAGAAGAATCCGCGTTTCTTCGTCAATCCGGAAATCCTGCCACTGACCGAGGACAAGGCGCCGTATGAAGAAGGCTGCCTGTCGGTGCCCGACGTATTTGAAGAGGTTGAGCGCCCGACCGAGTGCCGCATTCGCTATCTCGATTATGATGGCAATGAAGTTGAAGAGGTCGCCGAAGGCCTGTTTGCGGTCTGTATCCAGCATGAAATGGATCACCTCGAAGGCACTTTGTTCATTGACTATCTGTCGCGCCTGAAGCGCCAGCGCGCGGTCGACAAGGTCAAGAAAGCCAAGCGCCTCAAGGAACAGAGTGCAGCTTAAATTCGCCTGGCACTTTATCCCTCCCGCATCTCACGCTAGAGCGCGCCCATGACTGAGCCGCTTCGCATCGCCTTTATGGGCAGCCCTGACTTTGCCGTGCCTGTGCTCGCTTCGCTGGCTGAGGCCGGGCATGAGATTGTCTGCGTCTATTCGCAGCCGCCGCGTCCAGCCGGTCGCGGCAAGAAGCTGCGCCCGACACCCGTGCACCAATGGGCTGAGGCGAGAGGCATAGAGGTGCGCACGCCGCGCTCGCTCAAGCAGGCGCCTGAGCAAGAGGCCTTCGCGGCGCTTGAGCTCGATGCCGCTGTGGTCGTCGCCTATGGCCTGATCCTGCCGCAAGCGGTGCTCGATGCGCCGCGGCTCGGCTGTATGAACATGCACGCCTCGCTGCTGCCGCGCTGGCGCGGGGCGGCGCCGATCCACCGCGCCGTCATGGCCGGGGATGACAAGACCGGCGTCCAGGCGATGATGATGGAAGCCGGGCTCGATACGGGCCCGGTGCTGGCCACTGAAGAGACGCCGATTCTTCTGACCGACACGACCGGCAGCGTGCATGACCGGCTTGCCGACCTCGGCGCGGGTCTGGCCGTCACCGCGCTCTCTGGACTGGCAGACGGCACGCTTGTCCCTCAGCCGCAGACGGAAGATGGCGTCACCTATGCGCACAAGGTCACCGCCGACGATCAGCGCCTCGACTGGACCCGCCCGGCCGTCGAGCTCGATTGCCAGATCCGCGGCCTGTCGCCGTTTCCCGGCGCCTGGTTTCACTACACCCCGGCAGGTGAGACAGAGCCGCTGCGCATGAAAGCGCTGATGAGCCGGGTCGAAGATGGCGAGACTTCTGCCAAACCCGGTC
The DNA here is from genome assembly GCA_024742355.1 of Hyphomonadaceae bacterium. Lineage (GTDB taxonomy): Bacteria > Pseudomonadota > Alphaproteobacteria > Caulobacterales > Hyphomonadaceae > Henriciella. Next base: position 51,961 of record JANSYM010000009.1, read on the forward strand.
AGCTGCTCGATGACACGCTTCTGGTGCAATGCGGCGATGGCCGCGCCGTACGCTTGCTGAACGCGCAGAAGCCCGGTTCAAAAGCGATGGAGGCCGAGGACTTGTTGCGCGGTGTGCCCATCCCTGCCGGAGCCCAATTCGCATGAACAATCTCTGGATCCGCCCGGCCACGGAAGACGACGCGGCCATCATCACAGAGCTCAACGATGCCGCCTTCGGGACGCCTGAAGAAGCACAAATCGTCACCCAGCTGGCCATGGACGGGGACAGCCTCGCCTCGCTCGTCGCGCATGATGATCGCCGGATCCTCGGCCATATCCAGTTCTTCCGCATCTGGGTCGACGGCGCCGATGTGGCGTGCGGACTGGGGCCCGTCTCGGCGCATCCGGATGTGCAGGGGCGCGGCATCGGATCGGGGCTGATCCGTTTTGGCCTGACCCTGATGGAAGGCGCCGGGCGCAGCCATTGCTTCCTGCTTGGCCACAAGGACTATTATCCGCGATTCGGATTCTCGGCAGAGCTCGCTGCCGAGTTTGGCGGGCCTTGGTCAGGACCGCACTTCATGGCGCTCAAGCTGAATGAGAACGGCCCAACCAGCGGCACGCTCAAATACCCGGCTGCGTTCGGGGCGTAAGGCATGCAGCGCTACAAGATCACCGTCGAATATGATGGCCGGCCGTTCTTTGGCTGGCAGCGCCAGGACGGTCAGCCTTCTGTCCAGCAAGCTCTGGAAGAGGCGGCGGAAGGTCTCGACGGCGCGCCGGTCCTGGTCCAGGGCGCCGGACGAACCGATCGCGGCGTCCATGCGACAGGGCAGGTGGCGCATTTCGATCTGCAAACGCCGCGGCCACTGCGCAAGATTGCAGACGCGCTCAACTATCACCTACGCCCACACCTGGTCGCCGTGCTCGATGCCGAGGAAGTCGCACCGGACTGGAGCGCGCGCTTCAATGCCACGCTGCGCGCCTATCGCTATGTCATCATCAATCGCCGCGCTGACCTGACCGTCGACAAGGGCCTCGCCTGGCGCGTGCCGGCAAAGCTTGATGCAAGCGCTATGGACCGGGCCGCGAAAGCGCTGCTCGGCCAGCATGATTTCTCTACATTCCGAGACGCCGAATGCCAGGCCCGGCATCCGATCCGCACGCTCGATAAGATTGATGTCGCGCGCTATGGCGAGGGCCTGGAAGTGACGGTTGAAGCCAAGAGCTTCCTGCACCGTCAGGTCCGCTCAATCGTTGGCTCCCTGGTCGAAATTGGCCGCGGCGCCCGCGCCGAAGACTGGATGGCTGAGATCCTGGAAGCCCGCGACCGCACCGCCTGCGGCCCCGTGGCACCTGCAGATGGTCTGTTCCTTGAGCGGGTGGAGTATGGCGACGACTAAACGCGCGCGCCCTCAAACAACGATCCCACCGTCCGCACCGCGCGGCGCATCTCGTCGCGATCAGGCGTTTCGTCCTCGATGCCATAGCCGAAATCATCATTTGGGCCGGTATATTGGACGACCAGGCCGTCGCCGCGCGAGAGGACATAGACGTCTTCATAATAGAGGCCATATCGGGCTTCGGGTTGCGGCGGCATCCAGTTGATCTGGCCGCGCACCGGGACCAGTTCGTCGGCGCCCCACAGCGCCTTGGCGCCGTAGCCGGTGCAGTTCATGATCAGGTCTTCGCTGAGCGCCAGGACCTGCGACCGCTCGGCAAATGACCGGCGCACCATGCGCCCGCCCAGGGCCAGGAAATCGCGCACCAGTCGGTCGGTATAGGCGGCAATGTTGAAGGCCATATCCAGTCCGCGCCGCGCCGATGCGACCGGGAAGGCGTGGGCGGCGTCCGGCAGGGTCCGGCTGCGCGGTCCGAGATCGCCAACCCGGCCAGACAAGTGCAGGAAATCGTTCCGCGCTGGCCCGCCGGGCGGCGGCGTGTGGCTACGCAGGGAATAGAAGGGGATGAATTCCACGGGCGCGCCGAGGCTGCCAATGAAGTGCTGATGGGTTGCAAAAGCGCTTCGCGCCCAGCCTTCCCAGCGGTCGTGGAAGCCGTCCGGAACCGCAGATCGTAATCCAATCCGGCTGCTCGGCGACCAGACACCGGTGGCCCGGGCCGAGCGGGTCTCGCGCGGCAGGTCTTTGGCATAGATGGTGACGGCAATGCCGGCCTGCGCGAGCCGCAATGCTGTCGTGAGCCCGATCACACCGGCGCCAATCACGGCGGCCCTGCTGCCCTCTGCCGGCTGTGCCAGGCTGACCGCCTGGTCGGCGCAGGCCCAGGAGAGTGACCAGCCCGAGCCGCCATGGCCATAATTGTGGATGACGGTCTTCGCGTCGAATTGTTCACGGTCAAGGCGCGGACCCGCTGGCCGAAAGGGCCGCGTGCAGACGGTGATTCGCATCAGCCGGTCTTCTGAAATCTTCAGCGGCGCGCCCGGATATCGCGGCTGGGTTGGCGTAGGAACGGCGGCGGGCGACTGGACGCAGGCCCCGGTCAGCAGTCCGGCCCCGCCGGTCGACACGTGTCGTCGATCGAGTCTCATCTGCACATAAGCCCGCAGAACCGCGCGCGGGGCAAGGTCAAAATCAGGCCGGGCAAAATCCCCTTTTTCCAAGTCCCCTTTTGCCAAATCTCATAGGCCCGCTACATCTGTCTCAACAAACCTATCCAAAAACCCCCAGGAGCGCCCTCATGTCAGACCCAACCAAAATCGATCGTCGCCAGATGCTCGCCCTCGGCGCCGGTGCGGCGGCGCTGGCCAGCCAGGCGGCCTGCGCGCAAACCGTGGCGGCGGAAACCGACGGCCCGGACCTGTCCGGCAAGTCAATTCTGGTCACCGGCTCTTCGTCCGGGTTTGGCCGCCTCGGGGTTGAATATTACGCCCGCCAGGGCGCGAAAGTGTTTGCGACCATGCGCAATGTCCCGCGCGCCGAAGCCGACGAGCTGCGCGATCTCGCCAACTCGGACGGTCTCGATATCAGCGTCATCGAGATTGATGTTACTTCTGACGAGCAGGTCGAGGCCGGCGTCGCCGAAGCGCTGGCGGCGAATGAAGGCAAGCTCGATGTGCTGATCAATAATGCCGGTATTTCTGTCGGCGGGCCGATCGAGGTTCAGGACATGGCGGCGACCTCGCTCATCTTCGAGACCAATGTCTATGGTTGCCACCGCATGGCCCGCGCGGCGCTGCCGAGCATGCGTGCCAATGGCGGCGGTCAGATTTTCAACGTCTCCTCACAGCTCGGGCGGCTGATCATTCCTGGCTTTGGCATGTATTCGGCAACCAAGTTCGCGGTCGAAGCGATGAGCGAGCAGATGGCCTATGAGCTGGTTCAGCACGGCGTCGATGTGACGATCATTCAACCGGGCGGTTATCCGACGCAGATCTGGTCGAACAATAACAAGAATTCCGCCCCGCTAAAGGAACGGACCAGCGAAGACCTGCTTGCGGCCTATCCAGCTTTGACAGCGGGCATGGGCGCGCGCACCGGCGGTGGCTCAACTGATCCGATGGACGTCCCACGCGCGATTGCCGAAATCATCGCCATGCCGAAAGGCACCCGGCCGTTGCGCCGGGCTGTGCATCCGATCTCGCGTCCGCAGGAGCCGTTGAATGCGGCGGCAGCCGAGGCACAGCTGGCCATGCTCGGTGGTTCGCAATTGGGGCCATGGGTCCGAGACGTGCTAGAGCGCTAGGTATTCGTGCCACAGCGTGATTGGGAAGATCGCGCTCCATCCGCAAAAGTCTGATCGAGATTCATTACCCGGGGCGAATGCGTCGGGTGCATAATTTTCCCAGAAAGTGCCCGTATCGCGATACACTTCGGACGTCGCGGAATACAGTCGAAGCGCGATCGACCGCGCCATGGAGGGCTTGCCAACTCGCTCGAGGCCGCGGATCACCATGTAGCTGGTCGGCGCCCAGATACTGCCGCGCCAATACCCTCCGTCTGGTTGAAACAGATCCGAATCTCCCGGCATCGTCGCTGTTGGTAGCTTGCGGTTGAATTTGCTTGAATCGTTCAAAGGTTCCAGAAACCGCGGCAGTCTTTCCGTCGGAACAGCATCAGCAAGAAGCATCCAGTAGGCGCCAATGTGGGCGCGCCGGATCTGCTGGTCATAGCCAAGATCGTAATAGAATCCGTCGGCTTCATTCCAGCACTTCTCATTGATCGCGGATGCGGTTTCGGCGCCGATCGTTTCCCACGCAGCTGCGTCAGCCGTCTGGCCAATCAGCCGCGCAATTCTGGCAAGATCTTTCGCGAACAAGACCATTTGGGCCGACATGTCGACGCTGCGTCCTTGCCGGTTCCACTTCGGACTTAGCCCGTCATACACGAAGATTTCAGGATGTAGATTGGTCAGGACGATGCCCTGGCCATCATCGCTCCATCCATCTGGATAGCGCGGAATATTGTCCATGCCCGACCCAAAGGCGTCGCTAATATAGAGCCCATCCGGCTGGCGCAGGGTGCGCCGGATATAGTCATGAAAGCGGACGAGCTTCGGATAGTTGGCTTCCAAGCGGCTGGTATCGTCCGAGATGCTGTGCAGTTCCAGTTCAGCAAATGCGAGCAAAGGCGGATTGATGCTGACAGGATGATCCTTGGGCCAGAACGGCGCGCCTGAGCCAGTATACTCCCGGCAGATATACCCGTCCTCGTCTTGGCGGTCGTAGAAATTATCCAGGGCCTGGCCGATCGGCAGCCGGTCCTGATGGTATTTAGCATAACAGGCGATGAAGCACGTATCCCACAGGAATATGCTCTCGCTGAATGCCGCGTCGACGAATGGCTGTTTGTAAACAGGGTGATTTGCACCGCCGCGAACCTTGGTCTGCGCAATCTGCAAGGCGCGCTCATACATCTCGCGCTGCAAAGATGATGAGACGGTCATCGCTGGAGCATTCAAACACGCCCCGAGAGCCGGAAGCGCCGCGGTGCCTGTTACAAACTGTCTGCGATTGAACATCAATTATCCTTGTTCATGGGTCGCTCTGATTCGGAGCCTTTCGCAGGAATAATCCAGTTGGCTCCGCTGATTTCCCCGCCAATAAGCTCAGACACGGCGCGGTCCGTCACCTCAACACCGACGCGCGCCATGTTCGCGAAATTATCCAGGCCGTCATTGGCAAATCCCTTGCGCGTCCGATGAATGTTGAACTGGGTCGAAAAGGATTGATCAAAAGCCGTCTCGATCCCGTCTCTCCCGATCATGAAGCCCAGCAATCCGCCCCACGTTGCGGCTGGGTTATCGGAGTCCCACCCGCATAGAGTTGCGATCTTGATCGTTTCTTTGATGTCGCCTTCGCCGTAGAACAGGCTGATCAGGCTCGCCCCGAAATTGATGCCCGAGGCAAAGCAGCCATTACAATACAATCCGCGTGACGAGACGTCATAGCCGTCTGCTTGTTGCACCTGGTAGCGTTCGTACAGTCTGTCTCGCGCCGTCTCCCAGGGCGCGCCGGACTCGTATTGCGCTTTGACGAAATCATACATGGCTGCGGTGTACGACCCCTCCGGCAGGTGGGTGCGCGCCACGGACGCCATCGATTGCAGGCTTTCCTTCACCGACTGGTCATCTGGTGCAATCGGCGCGAGCGCATGGAGAATGACATAAAACTCCGCGGCGAGGGCCGCTTCGCCGCGCGCGGATGTACGGATCGGCAGATGCGCCATTTGCAGTGCGATGTCGGGTCGCCCGGGCGCGTACAGTCCAAATATCTCGGTCGTCAGCTGAGCATCAATCATGTCCCAATGCGGGTTGTTCTCTGGATCGCTGGTCTCCGGGGTCGCCAAACCAGCCAGCATGAGCTCATGCGCGCGTTGATTGGAGACCCATAAATAGTTCTGGAACCGATCCTCGTCCGGGCCATAGGGCGTTGGCTGGGTTTCGTCATAAATGTGCGCAATCCAGGCGGCCCGAATTTGCTCAGGGGAGAGCAAGCTCGTTTGATGGGTGTGGAGCGCTGTCTGGTAGATATATTCAATATCGGTGTCGTCGTCGGCGCCCCATACCTCGTCCGGACCGCGCAGCACAAAATCGATGGTGGGTGACAAGTCGCTTGGGCCGTCGCCCCAAATTGCGGGCTGGTCCGGACCGTTCCAATCCTCGCGCGTGTAGAAAACGCCATGCGGACCGTCGCCGCCGATCTTGTCCATTTCAGTGACCAGCCCGGTCCAGTTGCCGATCGACTGCCCCAGCCAGAATCCGTGCATGCGATCGGCGTATCGCTCGCGATCGATGATAAACTGGTCAAGCTTCGATGCGGGGCGGACGACCTGTTCGGCGCTGGCGCGTTCTTCAGCGAGGTTTGGTGCGGCTAGTTGTGGCGTAAGTTCACAGCTGGCAAGGCCCAGGCAAAGAGCCCCGATCATCCAGAGACTTTTCGGTGTCCGCAGCTGTGAGTTTTCGACGGAAGACATGCGCGCCACCTTCAATGAGTATCCAGACGGATTCGATAGCCGAGCGTTTGCAGTCTCGTCCAGTGTTGAACCTGCTGTCACTCCTCGCCGAACAATCCGCCCTGCGACCCTTCCTGCGGCGCGGGTAGTCCCAGACGCTTATAGGCGAGCGGCGCGGCGACCCGGCCGCGCGGGGTGCGGGCGACATAGCCTTTTTGCATCAGGTAAGGCTCGATCACGTCTTCGACGGCGTCGCGGGCTTCGGACAAGGCGGCGGCCAGCGTGTCAGCGCCGACCGGGCCACCGGCATAGGTCTTGACCAGCGCGTCGAGATAGCGCCGGTCGAGGGCGTCAAGGCCGTCATCATCAATCTGCAGACGGGCGAGTGCCTTGGCGGCCGCCGCGCGATCAATCTGGGTGCCGTCAGCTTCGGCGAAATCGCGGACCCGGCGCAGCAGGCGCAAGGCAATTCGCGGCGTCCCACGGGCGCGCTTGGCGATCTCAACCGCGCCATCTTCGCTGGTCGGTGCCCCAAGCTTGCGGGCGGCCGCCATGACGATGGTGGAGAGGGTTTCGGGCGTGTAGAAATTCAGCCGCAGCGGAATGCCGAACCGGTCACGCAGCGGCGTCGCCAGCAAGCCGGCCCGCGTCGTCGCGCCGACCAGGGTGAAGGGCGACAGGTCGAGCCGCACCGAACGCGCGGCCGGGCCTTCGCCGATAACAATGTCGACGGCATAATCCTCCATGGCCGGGTAGAGCACTTCTTCCACGGCCGGTGGCAGGCGGTGAATCTCGTCAATGAACAGGACGTCATTGGGCTCGAGATTGGTTAGGATGGCAACCAGGTCACCGGCCTTGGCGATGACCGGGCCGGAGGTGGCGCGAAAACCGACACCGAGTTCCTTGGCGAGGATCTGCGCCAGCGTCGTCTTGCCGAGTCCGGGCGGGCCGAACAGCAGCGTGTGATCCAGCGCTTCTCCGCGGCGGCGGGCCGCCTCGACATAGACGCGAAGGTTCGACTTGAGCTCGTCCTGGCCGACATAATCATCAAAGCTTTGCGGCCGCAGCGCCCGGTCGAGCGCCTCGCCTGCCTGCGTTTCAGGATCGGTCAGCGTGCGGTCTCTCATGCCGGGCTCAATTCTTTCAGGGCCGCTTTAATCAGCGTGCCGGTATCAGCCTCCGGCGCTTCGCGGGCACCCGCGGCAACGGCGCGGGCGGCCTCAGATTGCGAATAGCCAAGATTGACCAGCGCCGAGACCGCTTCGCCGCGGGCGCCGGTCTTGAGTTCAGTGGCGGCGGCGACACTGCCCGCTGGGTCAGCGACGAATTTGCCGAACCGGCCCATTGGCGGCGGCTTGCCGGACAGTTCGCCAATGATCCGCTCGGCGAGCTTCTTGCCGACGCCCTTGGCGCGAATGATCGGGGCGGTATCGCCGAGCGCGAGGGCGTCCATGAGTTCGCTGGCGCTGACCGCGTCCATGATTGCCATGGCCGATTTGCCAGCGACGCCGGGCACGTCCTGCAAGCGGACAAACCAGGCGCGCTCCTCGTCCGTGGAGAAGGCGAACAGGGTGATCGAGCTTTCGGTGACCCGGGTCTCGATGAAGATCTCGGCCTCGGCGCCGACCGTGAGGCGCGACAGCAGGCCAGACCCGGCAAGCGCAACATAGCCAACACCATTGACGTCGATCATCACGCTATCAGTCCCGAGTGCGGCGACGGTTCCGCGAAGGCGTCCAATGATCATGCCGCAGCCCCTTTGAGTTGTTTCGGCGGAAGATTGTGCGCGGTGCAGATGGCGCAGGCGAGGGCGTCGGCGGCGTCCGCTTTCATCTTGCCAGCGCGCGGCAGCAGGCGCGCAATCATGAACTGGATCTGGTCCTTGTCGGCCTTGCCGGTGCCGACAATCGCGCGCTTGATCGCGGTCGGTGCGAATTCTGACACTTCGAGGCCGTGGAAAGAGAGCGAGGTCATCGCCGCGCCGCGGGCCTGGCCAAGTTTCAGGGCCGACCGGGGATTGGCATTGACGATGGTTTCTTCGCAGCCGCTATGGTCTGGCGCATAGGTGCTGACCAGTTCGCCAATCGCGTGGAAGATTCCGGCCAGGCGGTCGGCCATGGGCAGGTCCGGATCGATATTGATGACGCCATGCCCGACATGGCTCAGGCGCGAGCCGGTCAGGTCGATGACGCCCCAGCCGGTATGGCGCAAGCCAGGGTCGATGCCGAGAATTCGAATCGCTTCGCTCATACCGCTTGTATTAGCGCGTATGGTTAAGAAGGTCTTGTTGTTTTCGTGTTTTGTTCACGTGAAATGGCAGGGGCCTACCCGAAAAGCCACACGAACACCGCGCTCCAGACAAAGCTGCAAAACAGGACGCAGGCAATCAGGATCATGCCGCGCTCGGACAGGAACGCGGCGTCGGCATCCGCGTCGGTGTCTTTGACTGAGAAATCGGTGGCGTCGAAGTAGCGTTCTTCGATCCAGCGGTTTCGTTTTAACAGGTTGAATATCGTCGCCATGATGGCAGCGCCCCAGTCCTGTCCCCTTAATTATGTCCCAGACATTTAGTGAGTCTGGTCCTCCGCGTGGTCCGTGAAGGCAGCATACAGGGTTGGACCCGCGAATAATTAGCGGGACGTCTCAGAATTTTGGTGAACGCTCAGGCTCTGGTTGAATTTGCGCCGATTAATCGGATGAGTCCTTGGCGGTTGTCGCCGAGATCCCCCACGCAGCAGGCCGCTTTTCGAGGAAGGCGCGGATGGCTTCGGAATAGTCCGGTTGTTTCACCATGGCGCTGAGCAAGGCGTTGGCTTCCTCGACCGAGGCGCCGACATCGCGGTGGAAATCGAGATAGGTCTGGCGCTTCGACTGGCGCAGGGCCTCAGGCGACACACGGGCGATGAGATCGCTCGCATAGGCGCGCACCTCCGCGAGCAGGTCCTGCGGCGGTACGAGGCGATGGACGAGGCCGATCTGGTGGGCTTCGTCGGTCAGGAATTTCCGGCTCGACAGCAACAATTCCATCGCCCGCGACCCGCCGATCAGGCGCGGCAGCAGCCAGGACAGGCCATACTCTGCCGGCAGATTGAGCGGGCCATGCGCCGTGGTCAGCTTGGCGCCCGGGACGGCGAAACGGATATCGGCATAGCAGGCCATGACCAGGCCGACGCCAGCCGCGGCGCCATTGATGGCGGCGATGACCGGTTTGGACATCGCAAACTGATAGGCAAAATCCTGTCGAAAGGGCGAGAATTCATCGGTTCCAGGCGTAACGATGTCGATGGGCGTGCCGGCATCGTAGCTGCCTTTCTTCGAATGTCCGTCCAGGGCCTGGGAATCGCCGCCGACACAGAAGCGCTCGCCGCTGCCGGTGAGGATGATCACACGAACATCCGGATCCTTGTCCGCCTGGTCGAGCAGGTAGCGATATTCGGTGTGCATCCTTCCGGTCCACGCATTGCCGCGATGCGGGCGGTTCAGCGTGATCGTCGCGATTTGATCGGCGACCGAGTAGAGCGTCGTTTTCAGGTCCATGCGAAGGTCCGCTTCATTGGCTCAGGTGAAGGTCAGACCATCATATGTGCCTTTATCGCGCCAGGCGGCAATATGCTGGAAGAAGGCGCGCGCGCCGCCCGGATGGCCAAGCTGGTGGCGGTTCTTGTCGGTAAGGCCAGCGCCTTCATTATTGTAATAGCCCGGCGTGCACTCGGTATTGCCGATCAGCATGCCTTGCCCCGACAGGACGAGATCGACCCAGGCTTTCTGCGCCGCGGCGTCTGGCTCGACGGTCTGCAAGCCCTCACGCTCGCAATGGCTGACAATGGCCGAGATCGTATTGGCGTGATCGACAATATTGTGCGGCACGTTTGAAATCAGATTGGCCGCCTGGCTGGGCTGCACGATGAAAGCGTTCGGAAAGCCATGCACGTTCAGGCCGTGCAGGGTCTGCATGCCGTCTTCCCAGGCCTCGGACAGTTTCACGCCATCGCGGCCCGAGAGGTCGAATCCGGCGCGGGCGGTATAGTCTGAGCCGACTTCGAAGCCGGACGCATAGACAATGCAATCCACCTCATAATGCTCGCCATTGGCGACAAGGCCGGTTTCGGTGATCTTTTCGACCCCTTGGCCATCGGTGTGGATCAGGCGCGCGCCCGGTTCATTGAAGGCCTGCAAATATTCATCATGGAAGCAGGGGCGCTTACAAAGCTGGCGGTACCAGGCTTTCAGCTTTTCAGCTGTGTCCTGGTCATCGACCACGTCGTTGCAGCGACGGCGGATTTCTTCCATTTTCTCAAAGTCAGCGTCTTCAAAGGCCTGCAGCATGCCCTCCGGCGTCCATTTCTCAGCCGGCATCTGGCGGACTTTTTCGCGGATACGGCGGGACAGTTCGGTCCAGCCATCCATGACATAGTCTTCCTCCGGGAAGCCTTGAGACTGGTTGTCGACGAAATTGTCGAACCAGCGCTGTTGCCAGCCCGGCGTGGCGATGGACTCAAACCAGTGCGGATCGATCGCCTGATTGTCGCGCACGTCTACCGAAGACGGCGTGCGCTGGAAGACGAGCAGCTCCTTGGCCGCCTTGGCCAGATGCGGGACGCATTGCACCGCTGTCGCGCCGGTGCCGATAATGGCGACGCGTTTGTCCTTCAGCTTGTCCATTGGCTCGCCGTCCGGGGTGCCGCCGGTATAGGCATAGTCCCAGCGGCTGGTATGGAAGGACTTGCCCGTGAAGGTCTCGACGCCGTCAATGCCCGGCAGCTTGGCGACGTGCAGCGGTCCGGTGCCCATGCCGACATATTTGGCGGTGAAGGCATCGCCGCGCGAAGTCTTGATCAGCCAGCGCGCGCTGTCTTCCTGCCATTCGAGATCGGTCACCTCGGTGTGGAACAGCGCGTCGTCATAGAGATCGAACTGCTTGCCGATATTGCCGCAATGCCCGCGAATCTCTGGCGCGTAGACATATTTCTGGCTCGGCATGTGGCCGGTCTCTTCGAGCAAAGGCAGATAGATCATGGCCGCCGTATCGCACTGTGCGCCCGGATAGCGGTTCCAGTACCAGGTGCCGCCAAAGTCGCCGCCTTTTTCAATGATGCGGACACTGTCGACACCTGCCTGTTTAAGGCGCGCGCCAACGACCAGGCCGGAAAAGCCGCCACCAATGAAGGCGAACGTGACATGGTCTTTTACCGGATCGCGCTCCTGCCAGGGCGTGTAGGGATCGGCGGCGAGATCCTCGAATTTTCCTTCCAGACGCTGATACTGATCATTGCCGTCGGCGCGCAGGCGCTTGTCGCGTTCCTCCGCGTACTTTTGTTTCAAGGCATCTTTGTCGAGCGTGGCTGTGGTCATGGAACTCTCCTGTCGCCTTATTTCTCTCAGTCCTTCCCGAACGGAAGCCAAGCACTGCCGCGAAGGGTGACGTGTGGTCAGCCTGTGCGGGCGGTGTTTTGTTGGGTATTATCTGCGTCATCCGGACGGGAGACCTGTAAGAGGCTTCGCCCGCCTCCTTGTCCGCGCGGCCAAGGGAGGCATGGCAGATGAGCGACGACACCGAAACAATCGACGCGCCGACCAGTATCTTTGAAATTTCGGCAGCCAACCCCGACGCCCGGGACAACCCGCACCCGCGCCTGAAAGCACTCCGCGAAACCTGCCCCGTGATGCGCGATGAGATGGTCAAGACGTGGCTTCTGACCCGCTATGAGGATATCCGCGCCACAGTGAATGATCGCACTTTTGTGCGCCAGCCGAGCAAGGCTGAAGAGGGCTCGATGTCGCGCATGCTGGCGGATCCCGATGACCCGAACGGGCGCCGCTCGAGCATTCTGTTTCAGGACGACCCTGACCATTCGCGCAACCGCTTGCCGCTGGTCAAAGCCTTCTATGCGCGGATCAAGAAGATGGAACCAGAGATCGAAGCGATGATCGACCGCGTCATCGATGCCGCGCCGGCATCGGGCCAGTTCGATCTGATGGAGCACATTGCGGTGCCGATTCCGATCCTGATCATCGCGCATATTCTTGGCGTTGATGAAACCCGGCTGGAGGAGTTTCGCGATTGGTCAGAGGGGGTCATTCTCGGGCTCAATCCGATGCGGTCCGCGGAAGAGACCGCCTATTTGGAAGCCAGCAGCGAAAAGCTGAACGCCTATTTCTCCGAGCTGATGGAGGCGCGCCGCGCCGACCCGAGGGACGATCTGATCAGCGACATGGTGCAGGCCCAGGCCGATGGCGGCGATTTTGAAGATGAAGAGTTGCGGATCAATCTGCAGGCGCTGTTGGTCGGCGGAAATCTGACGACAACCGACCTGATCGGCAATGGCGTCTGGCTGTTCCTGAACCATCCAGAACAGCTCGCTGCGCTCAAGGCGGACCCGTCTCTGGGCGCTGCAGCGGTTGAGGAAGTGCTGCGCTATGAAGCGCCGGTTCAGGCGACATCGCGGATTGTCTCAGAGGATCGCGACGTTGCCGGCTGCCCGATGAAGAAGAGCCAGCCGGTCTTCATGTCACTCGCTGCGGCCAATCGCGATCCTGACAGGTTCGAAGCCCCGGAGGCGTTCGACATTACCGCAAAACGGTCATCGCACGTGTCGTTTGGCGGTGGTGCGCATATCTGTATCGGCGCGCCGCTGGCCCGGATTGAAGCGCGGCGCGTCTATCAGAAACTGTTCCAGCGCTATCCAGACATGAGGCTGGCGGATCAGGACATTGTCTGGCGCAGCCTGCCATTCTTCCGCGGTATCGAGCGGCTGGACGTGGTGGTCTAGAACAGGTCCTGTTCGAGGCGTTCAATGGCCGCGGCAAGCTCCGGACGGGTCATCGAAAACACGATCTTGTCGATCCAGACCCCGTCTGCGGTGCGCTCGAAATTTCGAAAATGCGCCTCCCGCGTCGGCTCCAGCCGTTGCAGGTTGTGCATGATGAAATCGTTCTTCGGATTGATTTGCCATTCCATCCGCTTGGCGCGCCAGTCATAGGCGCGCTTCATCATGCCATGCTGCGTCGCGCGGTAGAGCTGGTTGGCGTCCATGTCCGGTGGATGCCAGGAAATGTGATTGCGCAGGCGCCGGTGAATGCGGTTGATTTCGTTAAAGCCCGAAAGTCCGGCAAAGGCGCCGTCCGATTTCTGGAACAGCACATAATAAGCAGAGGCGCCCGCAGCCTGAGACTGCAGCAGCATCAGCATATATTTCCTGAGATGAGTGCCACCGCTGAGCGCCGGCATATATTTCCACATGGATTTCTCGATTGCGGAGTCCCGTAACACCTCGCGGTGAGAGTCATTCACGGGCTCGAACCGCAGCAGCTCGGTTTCATATCCTGGGGCGGAGAGATCCATATCCAGCTCGCTTGGTGCAGGCTCATTTCAGCACGCTCAGACGCATGCCTCAAGTGGCGTGACTAAAGCCGCATCAGGCTGGCAAGATTGTTCTTCTGCATATCTGACGAGCCGCCAACGATCGGCATGCCGAGCAGGTCGCGGACATGGCGTTCCATGTCATAGGCATCCGAGAGGGCATATGCGCCCATCACTTGCTGGCAGGTTGTGGCAATCTCGACCGCCGTGTCGGCAACGAACAGTTTGGCCATCGATGTCTCGATGCTGCAGGGCTGGCCGGTGCTGGCAAGATAGGCGCCGTGATAGAGCATGTGGCGCGCCGCCTGCAGCTTGGTGCGGGCGGTGACCAGCTTGTGCCGGATGGCCTGGTGCTGGGCGATCGGCTTGCCAAACTGTTCGCGCTCCTGAGCATATTGCCAGGCTTCTTCGACGGCGGCGCGGGCAATCCCATAGGCGACGGCGGTGATCTCGATCTTCTCGACATCGAGCGCCCGGCCCGCGAGCAGCTTCCAGCCCTTGTTCCAATTCTCCTCGCCGCCGACAATGGCGGATTTGGGCAGGCGGACATTGTCGAAATAGACGTCCATGGACTTGGTGTAGCGCAGGTTGGAATGCTCGATTGCCTGCATGGAGATGCCTTCTGCATCCGTCGGAATCAGCAGGAAGGTGAGGTTCTTGTAGCGCGCATCCGCTGGCCCTGAACGGGTCAGGCAGTAAATATAGTCCGACCAGTCGGCGCCGGTGCACCAGCGCTTGGCGCCATTGACCACGATTTCGTCGCCTTGCATTTCGCTGCGCGTTTCGACGCTGGCCAGGTCACCGCCAACATTCGGTTCGGACAGCCCATAACAGAGAAACATTTCGCCGCGCGCGAGCTTTGGCAGGAATTCCGCCTTCTGCTCCTCTGACCCGTTTTCAGACAGGTTCATGCCACCATAAAAGGCCGCGTGAATGTACGGCCCGGCCAGGAAGGCGCCGGCCTGGCATAGCTCATCGATGACAGCGGTCGCGCCGACAATGTCCTGGCCCATGCCGCCATATTCTTCAGGCATGGTCAGGCCGATCAGCCCCATCTCGGCAATGCCCTTGAAGACATCGCGCGGCCAGGTGGAGATGCGGTCCCATTCCCGCCGTTTCTCGCGCGGGGCATGCTCGGCGACATAGCGCTGCAACTGGCGGCGGATTTCAGAAACGTGATCGGGTTCGTCAGCAAAATAGGTCATACCTCGTCCCTTAAAGCGGATGCACGAAGCGTGGAAGCACTCTCCCCGCGACAGACCCGGATGGGACCTCGCCCGCCCGCCGGCAGCCCATCTTTTCATAGAAGGGAGCCGCATCCGGATCGGCTTCGATAATCAGCTCTGTCGCGCCGAGAGCGCGGGCGGCACCCAGCGCCCAGAGGAACAGGCTTTTGCCGTAGCCGAGCCCGATGCGATCGGTGTCTATGAAGAGCTTGTCGAGATAGTAGCCGTCTTGATCCAGGCTCACATGCGCGACCCCCGCAAGTCCGTTCTGGTCGTCCAGAACGCCGATCGGATCGCACTCAAGGTCTTCTGGCGTGAGCGTCACTTCGTCCACGCAGGCGGCCATGAAGGCGGCATCATACCCCCAATAGGCTTTCGATCGCAGGCAGAGTGCGGTGAGGTCTTCGAGTTCCTCGAGACGAGCGGGTCGGACGGCGGTGGTCATGGCCGAAGCCTAGGTGCGGATCGCCTCGATGTCATACGGAACCGTCTGATAGACCTGATTGATCCAGTTGCCGAACAAGAGATGGGCATGGCTGCGCCAGCGGTTTTGCGGCTCAGCCGTGACATCATCGCCGGGAAAGTAGCCATGTGGCGGCTTGATGGGTTTTCCGGCCGCGACATCGCGGTCATATTCTTCCTTCAGCGAGGTGGAATCATATTCGATATGATTGAAGCAATACAGGCTGCGTGCCTTGCGGTCCGAGAGCAGGCAGGGGCCGGTAAAATCTGAATCCATCAGAATGTTCAGGTCCGGCGCCTTGGCGATGTCGGCGGCGCGCATTTCTGTCCAGCGGCTGACCGGGATCTGGAAGTCGTCACTGAACCCTGACAGGTAAGGCGAGGTCGGGTCGAGATTGCGGTGCCGGAACACACCGAAGGCTTTTTCACCGAGCGTGTGTTTCGGCACGCCATGGAAATGATAGGCTGCGGCCATCGCGCCCCAGCAAATGAAGAAACTGGAATGGACATGCGTGCGCGTCCATTCGAAGATCTCTGTCAGCTCATTCCAATAGGTCACATCTTCAAAGGGCAGCGTTTCGATCGGCGCGCCGGTAATGATGAAGCCGTCAAACTTGCGATGCTTCACCGCCTCCCAGTTCTGATAGAAGCTGATCAGATGATCCTGGCTGGTATTCTTCGGCGTGTGCCCGCCAACCATGACCAGGGTCATCTCGATCTGCAGCGGGCTGGCGCCGATCAGGCGAGCAATCTGGGTTTCGGTGCGGATCTTGTTCGGCATCAGGTTGAGCAGGCCGATATGAAGCGGGCGGATATCCTGGCGAATGGCGTCAGAATCCGACATCACGGCGACGCCCTCTCCGATCAGCGTTTCGCGCGCAGGCAGCGTATCTGGAATCTTGATCGGCATCGGCCGTTCTCCGCGTCAATATTGTCGCTGTCAGGGAGGCGGAAACGGGCGAACCCTCGTTTTCATTCCGCGCGGCCTTTTAGCGACTTGTTTATCGTGGCTGCAAGCCGACCGGCCAAATCACCACGTGAGCACAGGGAGATAGGCGAGAAGCGGCGCCGCGTCAAACCCTGTCGGATTTGGAAAAGCATCCTCATTTTCAAAAAAGCACACTCAGTTTCGCGATTGAGAAGAGCCTGTGCCAGTTTTGCGCTTTTGTGAGCTCGCAGCCGGCACGGTTGCGAAACATAAAAGGAAAAACACCATGCCTACTCCCAGAACCGCCGCCCTCCTGATCGCCAGCAGCGCCATCCTGTTTGCGCCGGGAGCTTTTGCCGACGCGCCAGAGACCCATGACGTTGTCATCGAGGTCGATCTCGATGCCGCGCCCGAAGTCAGATATGAGAGTGTCCGCCAACAAGCCTGGATGGCTTGCAAGCCTGAGCTTGGCAGCACTTATATATCGTCCCGCACACGCCTGCGCCGCGACTGCCAGAAGCAGGTCGTTGCCTATGTGATGAAGCAGCTGGCGCAAATGGGCGCTGTCCGGTTCGCCGAAACCAAGGCCGTCGACGCGCAATAATCGACGCCCCGTTTCCTCCCCGCAAGCGCACGGCCCAACGGTCGTGCGTTTTTGTGTTGGGCAATTGTCCCGACGGCATTGGTGACAAGGCGATTTTTCGATTTCAAATTAGCCCGGGAAACTGCAACAGAGCCGCGGCATAGACCGGCCAGCGCCAGGAGGAATATAAATGGGTGTACCCATTCAAGGACAATGCGACTCGAAATTTGAAGCGGTGAAAGCGGCTTTTGAAACCAATTTCAGAGAGTTCAACGATATTGGGGCTTCGGTTGCCATTACGCTTGATGGGGAATTCGTTGTCGACCTCTGGGGCGGCCATCTCGACAGCGCCCGGACCGATCCCTGGCAGGAAGACACGCTGGTCAATGTCTGGTCCAGCACCAAGACCATGGCGGCCATGTCGCTGCTCTTACTGGCGGACAAGGGCGAGGTCGACCTGTATGCGCCGGCGGCGAAATACTGGCCGGAATTCGCTCAGAACGGAAAAGACTCCGTCGAAGTGCGGACCTTTCTCAGCCATTCGGCGGGCCTGTCGGGCATGGATGAACCGGTCTCGACAGAAGCGCTCTACGATTGGGACTGGATGACCAGTACCCTCGCCAAACAGGCGCCATGGTGGGAGCCAGGCACGCAGTCTGGCTATCACGCACTGACCCAGGGCCATCTGATCGGGGAAATTGTTCGCCGGGTCACCGGCCAGTCGATCGGTAATTTCTATCGCCAGGAGATCTCCGAACCACTTGGCGCGGATTTCCATATCGGGACGAGCGAGGAGATCGATCAGCGGGTCGCCGACCTGTTCCCGCCCGAGGCGCCGATCGAGATCGAGCAGACCGATACGATTGCTTCGCGCACCTTCCGCAATCCGGCCGTGGAAGCGAAGGCCGCAAACACCCGCGCCTGGCGCGCGGCGGAGATTCCGGCTGCGAATGGCCAGGGCAATGCCCGCGCGATTGTGCGCGCGCAAACGCCGATGGCGTGCGAGGGCAGCGCCTTTGGCAAGTCGATCATGTCGCCCGAAGGCACACGCCGTGTCTTCGACAAGCAGACGGCGGGCATGGACCTGGCGCTGGGAATCCCGGTCGTGTTCGGCATGGGCTATGGCATTTCCGCTGACCCGATGCCGCTCGGCCCGAATGAGCATATCGCTTATTGGGGCGGCTATGGTGGCTCCGTCGTCCTGATCGACCAGGACGCGCGGCTCTGCTTTTCCTATGTCATGAACCGCATGGAAGCCGGCCTGGTCGGCGATGTTCGCGGGTTCAATCTGTTGCAGGCGACCTATCAGTCACTGATGTAATCAATTGCCGGTCAGGTCAGGTTTGCGTTTCTCGCGGAAGGCGTCGACCGCCTCCTTGCGATCGTCCATATAATTGGACACGCTTTCCCAGCCGACCGAGGCATCCATCATCTGAGCCGCGAGGGCCCGAAGCGGAATATTGGTGACGGTCTTGGTCCAGCGCACGGCCCATTTCGGGTTGCCTTGCAGCTTACCGACCAGCTCGGCAACTTTCGCATCCAGCTCATCGCTCGGTACGGCATAATTGATCAGGCCGAGCTGCTGCGCTTCCGGCGCCGTCAGCAGGTCCCCCGTCATCAGCAATTCCTTGGCTTTCGCGAACCCGACCAGCTGCGGCCAGATCAATGCGCCGCCATCGCCGGCGACCAGGCCGACTTTGACATGCGGATCGCCGATCAGCGCTTTCTCGTCGGAAACGATCATGTCGCAGAGCAGGGCGATGGTTGCGCCCAGCCCGGCAGCGGCGCCATTGAGGCGACAGATCATCGGCTTTTCCATGTCGAGAATGGAGGTGACGATGCGTTTGGCTTCCCAGGCAATGTCGCGAAACTTGCTCGGATCTGAAATCTGTTCTTCAAACCAGTCAAAGTCACCGCCAGCGCAGAAAGCGCGGCCCTTGCCGGTCAGAATGATGATGTCTGAGCCGCTATCGCGCTGCAGGTCGGTGAACACCCGTCCGAGCTCTTCATGCATGGCGGCATCAACGCCGTTGACCGGGTGGTCCGAGGTGATCGCGGCAGTCAGCACGCGGTCATTGCGCTCGAAGGTGAAACGCGAATAGGTCTCTTTGGTGATGTCG
This sequence comes from Hyphomonadaceae bacterium, assembly GCA_024742355.1. Lineage (GTDB taxonomy): Bacteria > Pseudomonadota > Alphaproteobacteria > Caulobacterales > Hyphomonadaceae > Henriciella. Next base: position 71,034 of record JANSYM010000009.1, read on the forward strand.
AAAGGTGAGGTCATTATTCGTCTCCCACTTGCACAACGCGGCGGCCAAAATTCTCGCCGCGGAAAAGGCCGCAAAAGGCATCCGGCATTTTGTCGATGCCTTCGAACCGCTCTTCCTTGAGTTTCAGTTCGCCTTTGCCGATCAGCGTCGCCATCTCGTTCAGGGCGGTCGGGAACTCGCGGGCAAAGTCGAAGACGACGAGGCCGTGCATCAACACTCGGTGGGTGATGAATGGCTTGGTGTTGACGATGCCGGGTGTCTGTTCCGGCGTCAGATTGTAATCCGCAACCTGGCCGGAGATACAGATGCGTCCATTCAATCGCATCTTGGGCAGGACGCGGTTGACCATCTCATTGCCGACATTGTCGAACAGAAGATCGACCCCGTCCGGCAAGGCCTCGGCGATCGCCGCGTCGAGATCAGGCACAGATTTGTAATTGATTGCGGCGTCAAATCCGGCCTCGTCGACCAGCCACTGGCATTTTGCATCGCTGCCGGCAATGCCGACCACTTGTTCCGCGCCGCCCGCCTTTGCGAGTTGTCCCGCAGTCGCACCGACCGGGCCAGCGGCAGATGTCACCAGAACGCGGTCGCCGACCTGGAACCTGGCCACGGATTTCAGCCCGAACCAGGCGGTCAGACCGGGCACGCCGAGCACGCCAATCCACAGTGAAAGTGGCAGGGGCACGGCAGCCGGAATTGCGCCAAAGAAGCCTTTGCCGGTCTGGATCGTGTGGGTTCGCCAGCCGCCGGCGCAGAAGACCTTGGTGCCGACCGGATAAGCGTCATTTTCCGATGCGTCGACAATGCCGACGCTGAAGCCGTCAATCGCCTTGCCGAGCGGCAGCGCTGCGGCATAGCTATCGCCGCCCGACAGCCGGGAACGCGTGCCCGGATCGACCGAATTCCAGATATGGCGAACGCGAAACTGTCCCGCATTGGGAACCGGCGCCGGTTTCTCCACAAGCTCGAAATTCTCAGGGCGCGGAGGCCCTTCGCAATAGGACTGTAATACGATCTGTTGCATGGTGTCGGTCACAGGGAGTCTCCGCTGTCTGTGTTTCCGTCTTTGGACCACTTTCATATCGTTCTGACCAGTCGCGACGTTGCGGCATCCTTTTTGCTTCAGGGATTCTAACGTCATCAACCACTTGTTCTCAGTAGGTTCATTTTCTATGTGGGGCACAACTCAGATAAAGCAGAATTGGGCGAATTCATTGACCTCCCAAACCCATCTTGACCGGCTTGAGGCCGAGTCCATTCACATCATGCGCGAAGTCGCAGCAGAGGCCGAAAATCCGGTCATGCTCTACTCCGTCGGCAAGGACAGTGCAGTCATGCTGCACCTGGCCATGAAAGCCTTCTATCCGAGCATTCCGCCTTTCCCGCTTATGCATGTCGATACGACCTGGAAATTCCGCGAGATGATCGAATTTCGCGACCGCAAGGCGGCTGAGATCGGCATGGACCTGATTGTTCACACCAATCAGGAAGGCATTGACGATGGTGTTGGCCCGTTCACGCATGGGTCGGCTGTCCACACGGATGTGATGAAAACGCAGGCGCTGAAACAGGCGCTCGACAAGTACAAGTTCGATGTCGCGTTTGGCGGCGCCCGCCGCGACGAGGAAAAGTCCCGCGCCAAGGAACGGGTCTTCTCTTTCCGCACCGCTGAGCATCGCTGGGACCCCAAGAATCAGCGTCCTGAGCTCTGGAATCTCTACAATGCGCGCATCCACAAGGGCGAGAGCATTCGCTGCTTCCCGATCTCGAATTGGACCGAACTCGACATCTGGCAGTATATTCGCCGCGAGCAGATCGAGATTGTTCCCCTCTATTACGCCGCCAAGCGTCCCGTCGTCGAATGGGAAGGCAGCCAGATCATGCTGGATGATGATCGCGTGCCGCCTGAACTCGCCAAGACCGCGGTTGAAAAATATGTGCGCTTCCGGACCCTTGGATGCTACCCGCTGACCGGGGCCGTCGAGAGCACCGCAGACACGCTGGAAGACATTATCCAGGAAATGTTGCTGACCACCTCATCCGAGCGCCAGGGTCGTACGATTGACCGTGACCAGGCCGCGTCCATGGAAAAGAAAAAACAAGAGGGATACTTCTAAATGTCCCATATCGACTCTCTCATTGCAGAAGACATCACCGCCTATCTCGAGGCGCACGAGAACAAGTCTCTGCTGCGTTTCATCACCTGCGGCAGCGTGGATGACGGCAAATCGACCCTGATCGGGCGTTTGCTTTATGATTCCAAGATGATCTTCGAAGATCAGCTCGACGCCCTCGAGCGCGATTCCAAGAAACAGGGCACGCAAGGCGAGAATATCGACTTTGCGCTCCTGGTGGACGGTCTCGCCGCCGAGCGTGAGCAAGGCATCACCATTGATGTCGCTTATCGCTTCTTCTCCACCGACAAGCGCAAATTCATTGTCGCTGATACACCGGGGCACGAACAATATACGCGCAACATGGCCACCGGTGCCTCGACCGCGGATCTGGCCATCCTGCTGATTGATGCCCGCAAGGGCGTGCTGACGCAGACACGTCGGCACAGCTTTATCGCGTCGTCGCTCGGCATCCGCAAACTGGTCCTGGCCATCAACAAGATGGATCTGGTTGATTATGACGAGGCCGTGTTCAAAAAGATTGAGCGCGACTTCCTGGAATTTGCCGAGGAACTTTCCGCCGGCATCGAAATCCAGGCCATTCCGATGTCGGCGCTGGAAGGTTCCAACATTACCGGCGCGTCTGACAAGACACCCTGGTACAATGGCCCGAGCCTGATGGAATATCTCGAAACCGTGCCGGTGGACGATGCTCGAATTTCGGCGCCGTTCCGCATGCCGGTGCAATGGGTGAACCGTCCGAACCTGGATTTCCGAGGTTTCTCCGGCCAGATCGCGTCTGGCACGATCAAGCCCGGTGATCGGGTCAAAACTCTGCCAAGCGCCAAAGAAACGACGATTGAACGGGTTGTGGTTCATGGCGGTGACCTGGACGAAGCGGTCGCCGGTCAATCAGTGACGCTGACCTTCGCTGACGAAGTCGATACTTCGCGCGGCGACGTGATCTGCATCGCCTCCGATCCGGCCGAAGTCGCCGACCAGTTCCAGGCCCGCGTGCTCTGGATGGCGGATAAGGACATGCTACCGGGCCGCCGCTATTTGCTGAAAATCGGCGCCAAGACCGTGACCGCCACAGTGCTCGATCTGAAATTCGGCATCGATGTGAACACGATCCAGGACAAACCGGCCAAGACGCTGGGCCTGAACGATTTCGGTGTCATCACGCTCGGCCTTGATCAACCGATCGCGTTTGATCCGTATGACATCAACCGTGAGACCGGCGGGTTCATCCTGATCGATCGCATGACCAATAACACGGTGGGCCTCGGTCTGATTGACTTTGCCTTGCGCCGCGCCGGCAACATTCACTGGCAAGCGCTCGACGTCGACCGTGAAGCGCTGGCCAAGCAGAAAGAGCAAAAGCCAGCGGTGCTTTGGTTCACTGGCCTTTCCGGCTCAGGTAAATCAACCATTGCCAATGCCTTGCAGCAAAAACTGTTTGGCTTGGGCAAGCACACATTCGTGCTCGATGGCGACAATGTCCGACATGGCCTGAACCGCGATCTTGGTTTCACCGATGTTGACCGGGTGGAGAATATCCGCCGCGTGTCCAATGTCGCGAAACTGATGAGTGATGCCGGTCTGATCACCCTGGTCAGCTTCATTTCTCCGTTCCGCTCTGAGCGTCGCATGGCACGCAATATGATGGTGGATGGCGAGTTTGTTGAAGTCTTCGTCGACACGCCGCTGGAAGTTGCTGAGCAACGTGATGTGAAAGGTCTCTACAAGCGCGCCCGCGCTGGTGAGATCAAGAACTTCACGGGTCTCGACAGCCCGTATGAAGCGCCGGAAGATCCGGAAATCCAGATCAACACGGTTGAGATGACGGCGGAAGAAGCCGCTGATCAGATCCTGAACTGGATGCGCGAACGCGGATGGTTTGAGGCGTAGAGAGGATCAGCTCGCAAGAGCTTCCTTTTTCTCTTCAATCTCCATCCAGTCGAGCTCGGCCTGTTCGAGTTCGGCGCGGGCCGCTTCCAGGCGGGTATTGATGCGGCTGAACTCATCCGGGTTCTGATTGAACAGATTTGGGTCGGCGAGCTTGGTCTCAAGCTCGCCGATTTCCGTTTCCAGCTGCGGCATCAGGGTTTCGACTTCCCTGAGGCGGTGCTGATCCTTGAAGCTGAGCTTGGTCTGTTTTTTCGGCGTGGTCGGTTTCGGTTTGGATTTCTTGTCTTTCGGCGCGCTCGCCTTGGCTTGACCCGGCTTGCCCTTGATCTGGGATTGCGCATCGGTCCAGCCGCCTGCGGTCTCGACCCACTTGCCATCGCCAAGCGGCACCAGGCAGGAGGTCACGGTGGCGTCCAGGAAGGCGCGGTCATGGCTGACCAGGATCAGGGTGCCCTCAAAGTTCAGCAGCATGTCCTCGAGCAAATCGAGCGTCTGCATATCGAGATCATTGGTCGGTTCGTCGAGGACCAGCACATCGGTCGATTGGGCCAGCGCAATGGCCAGCGTCAGGCGATTGCGTTCGCCGCCTGAAAGCGCGGCCACGGCCTGGCGTAACTGATCCGGCTTGAACAGAAAGTCTTTGGCATAGGCAGCAACATGGCGCTGGTGACCCTGGACCATGAGACTGTCGCCGCCTTGCGGGGCGAGCGCTTCCCAGAGCGTGTCCTTAGGCCGAAGCGTCTCCCGGGTCTGGTCGAGATAGGTGATGCGCAATGCCGGATTGATCTTCACATTGCCGCTGTCGCGCTCGATCTCATCCAGCATGAGTTTGAGAAGAGTCGTCTTGCCAACGCCATTCGGGCCGATCAGGCCAATGCGATCGCCGCGCAGGATCTTGAAGTCCAGGCCTTCGACAATTTTGAGGTCGCCATAGGCCTTGCTCAGCCCGAACGTCTCGATGACCTTGCGCGACTGGTGGCCGGCATCTTCAGCGCTGATCCCGGCCTTGGCCTTTTGCGCAACAATCGCGGCCTTGCGACGGGCTGCCTCGGCGCGCATTGCCTTGAGCTTGTGCAAGCGGCCCATATTGCGGGCCCGGCGTCCGGTGACGCCGCGCTGCAACCAGTGTTCCTCGGCTTTCAGCTGCGTCTTGATCTTTTCGAGCTGCCGGATCTCGGCCTCTTCAATCTCTTCCGCCCAGCGATCGAAATCGCCATAGCCTTTCGGGCTTTTGAGGACGACGCCATCGCGCAGCCACAGCGTATTGGTGGTGACATTCTCCATGAAGCGGCGATCATGGCTGACAAGGAGAACGCCGCCATTGAACCCGATCAGGCGGGTCTCCAGGGTCTCGATCATCGGCACGTCGAGATGGTTGGTCGGCTCGTCCAGGAGCAGGATATCCGGATCGAGGGCAAACGCCTTGGCCAGGGCCGACCGGCGGATCTGACCACCCGACAGGATGCTGGGCGAGACCGCCGGGTCGACGCCGAAATGACCGAGCTCGGCCTCGGCGCGCCAGGGCTCGGCGCCAGATGATACGGCATAGTCGAGCACAGTGTCATAGGACGACAGATCCGGTTCCTGCTCGACCGTGGTGATCACCGTGCCGGGATGAATCCAGAGCTCGCCATCATCCGGCTCGTGGCGACCGGTGATCAGGCGCATCAGGGTCGACTTGCCGGCGCCATTGCGACCGACCAGCGCGGCCCGCTCGCCTTTGGCCAGATTGAAGGACACGCCTTCGAACAGCGGCTTGCCACCAAAGGCAAGCCGGACATCGGTCATGGTGAGGATCGGGAGGGACATCAGAATGCTTGCAGCTCGATATCAGGCCTTCAGCTTGTAGCCGCTTTTCAGCATCCACCAGACACCCGCCGAGGCGGCGAATGCCACGCCGCCGCTGACCACCATGCCGGTCATCACGTCGGAGTTTGCGGCATCGAGAAAGCCGTATCGGAAGCCATCAATCAGGAAGAAGATCGGGTCGAAATAGGCCAGTGATTTGAATGGCTCAACCAGGACATTGATGTCGTAGAACGTGCCGGACAGGAAAGTCAGCGGCACGATCACGAAATTGGAAACGGCGGCGAGGTGGTCGAACTTGTCGGCCCAGATGCCCCCCATGGCGCCGATCGCGGCCAGGAAAATAGTCGCCATCAGGCCGAACCAGATGACCGGCCAGACGTGTGCCACGGACAGGTCGGCGAGCCCGCTAAAGTGAATGCCGACCGCCGCGATCATGCCGACCATGACGCCGCGCGTGGCGGCCCCGAAGATGAACCCGATGGTCAGCTCCAGCGGCGATAGAGGCGGCATCAGGAAGTCAACCTGACTGCCCTGGACCTTGGCAATGGTCAGCGAGCTGGACGAGTTCTGAAAGGCGTTTTGCAGCATCGACATGACAATCAGGCCGGGCGCGAGGAAGCTGTTATAATCAAGCCCGGCAAAGTCGCCGCTCAGTTCGCCGCGATTGCCGAAGGCGAGCTTGAACACCGTCATGAATAGCAGGGTCGACACCACCGGTGCCAGAAGGGTCTGCATCCAGACCTTCATAAAACGGCCCACTTCGCGCTTATAAAGCGTCCAGAGACCGAGCCAGTTGACGGCGCCATAGACGCGCGGTTTAGGAGACGAAAGCAGAGATCGGGATGTATCAGCCATAACCGATCACTTAAGAGCTGACTCGGCGTTTGGCGATAGGTTAAAAACTATCCACAGCTGCTACTACATATTGATTGCCTGTGGATAGGGTGCCTCAGTATCTTGTGTTTCATTTTGCTCCTGATACGATATATAGCGTTAGAGCGGGGCTGGAGGCATCGCTCAAATCAATATCTAGGGGCTGCCACAGAGCGGGGTAATACGCATGGCTTGGACGGAAGATCGTGTAGAAGTTCTCAAAAAACTATGGGCGGAGGGGCATTCTGCAAGCCAGATCGCCAAAGAGCTGGGCGGGGTCACCCGCAATGCGGTGATCGGCAAGGTGCACCGTCTCGGCCTGTCAGGTCGCGCGACACCATCGCGCCCGGTCAAACGTCCGCCGCGTCTGGCGCGTCCAAAGCCGCGTATCCAGCCAGATGGCAGCGTCGTCACGCCAAAACCGCAGCGCGTGGTCGCCGAGCCGGATCTCAAGCCGAATGAAAAGGTCGCGATGCTGACCGCCTTGTCGCCGCAGCCACTGGCCGATGGCGAAGCAGCCACCATCCTGACTCTGCGCGACAGCATGTGCAAATGGCCAATCGGCGATCCAGCCGACCCGAAATTCGCCTTCTGCGGCCGCAAGTCGACCTGCGGTCCATACTGCGCTGAGCACGCGCAAGTGGCCTTCCAGCCGGCCAAGAAGCGCGAGAAGAAAAAGGCTGAATACGACTATGTTCGGAAGATTGCCGGTTAGGCCAGGCAGCTAATCGTCACGAGACATCAAAGCGGTTCGGGCATTCCGAGCCGCTTTTTTCTGTCTCGAATTCCATCACGCACAGAAAGCGATCTTCCCGGCGAGATTGCCCGATCCGTCCCAGATGCAGCCATTGTCGCCAATTGTGAGCACGCGTTTTTGGCCGGAATTGCGTTCGCTGGCGCCGGACAGATGCACCTTCTTGCCTTTGACCTTGTAGGTCCATTGCCGGTCGCCGCCCTCTGATGTTGTGACGACGCTGCCATCGGCAGAGAAGCTCCAGCTCTGATCGGTCAGGGCGCGGTCCAGGCGGTTCGCATCGGGGCCGAATTGCGGGTAGTAGACGCCGTCCAGCGTGCTTCCTCCGCCGCCTCCTCCGCCGCAGGCGCTGAGCAGGATCGTGGTGCCGAGCGCCGCGAGCGCTGTCTTGAGCTTTATGTGATGTGCCATCTAGTCCCCCGTGATTATGGCTTGGTTGGTAGCGCGCAGCGCCGGCCGCCGCTATCCGGATATTCCTCTATAGATGCCGACAACAATGGCTGACCCGAAGAACAGGATGAGCGCGACCGCGGCGATCTTGGCGATTGGCAAAAGCAGCTCCTGAAAGCGAATGCCGAGGCCGATCCCGATCAGGCCGACGCCCCAGGCGCCGTGATTGACGATTGCCGCGAGGATGTCATTGCTCGGCGCCAGGCCAGCTGTCGCCATGCCCCAGAGCTTGATCAGGAAAAAGGTCAGCGTCCCGATCGAAGCAAGGATCAGAATGCCGTCGAGATCCCAGTCCTCATCTTCATCGTTATCGTGGTTTGATGAGGTTTCGCCGCTGCGGCTCGTCAAGCGCTCTGCGCCTTCGCGGTCTTTTCGGCGCCACTCTTCTTGCTGTTTACGCGCCCGTTCAGCTTGCTCGCGGTCTTCGCGCCGGCGGCGCTCTTCCTCAAATCGTCGCTGTTGTGCGCCGGAATCATAAGCAGATTGTTCAGGGCCGCTTGAGAGCGGTCGATCGCCTGTGCCCCATCTTCCTTTTCCGTACCAGTCGGTCATTTGCGTCCCCCAATGACGCGGCGACCGTAACAGAAATAGGCGTTTCTCACCAGCAAGGGGCCAAACGCGCAAAGAAAAAGCCGCTGCTTTCATCCCGGAGAATGTAAGCAGCGGCCAGGCATGCCCGCCCTGACAGGAGGGCAAGTGGCGGGCAAAATGTGAGGGTCTAGAGGGAGCGGCTGACCGTCAGGACCACGCGCTCATCGCCAACGGAGCCGAAGGAGTCGCCATCATTGCCCCAGAAGCGCAGGTCGAAATCGACATAGTCAGTCGAGAGCGTTGCGCCGAGTGAGTAATTGGTGAACTCCTCGACAAATCCGTCCCCGCCATCAAGATAGCTGCCGACAGACGCGTCGAAGCCGAGGGTCTCTGTGGCGGAGAAGCCAGCCGAGACGTCGACATAGGTTGTCTCATTGTCGGGATCGAGATAGACATAGCCGGCAACATCGACCGGGCCGAGGCTGGTGCCGAGGCCGCCATAGAGTTCGATAAAGTCGAGATCATCCGTGTCCGGGTAGACATAGCCGATCACACCGACATCCCAGGACAGGCCGCTTGTCGTCTCGCCGGCGAAGCCGCCATACAGGTCGAGTTCCATATTGGCGCCGCCAAAGTCGACAATGGACGCCCAGGTGCCGGCATAGAACAGGCCATTGGCATAATCGAAGCCGCCCTGGATGGCCGGGTTCTCATTGTTTTGAGAGACGCCGCGCCAGACATAATCCGTGGTCAGGGCAACATTGCCCGAAAACTCGCCTTCTGCGAGGGCGGCCGGGGCGGTGAATGCGCCAGCCATCATTGCCAGGGCGAGGGCCCTTGAGATCGTTTTTCCCATCATTCCGTTCCTTCCAGAAATTGCGATTGGTGATCCCAACAACTGGACTGCACGGATTTTGGCCATGATGGGCGGTATTGTGGGGTGCTATTTCTGGGCATGCGCACGAAATTTGAGCAGATTGCTCAAATCCCGCCCGTTCTGGCGGCGCAGGAAAGGGGGGATATGCTCTTTAGCGCGCCGCGAGCGGGGCGTAGCCAAGGTGCATGCCCGCATCGACCAGCAATGTCTCGCCGGTCACGTGGCGAGACGCATCGGTCAGGAAGAACACCGCAGATGCGGCGATATCATCTGGCCCGCTGGCCACATTTAGCGGCACCGACTTGGCCACGCCTTCTTCCAGGCGGGCATAGCTGTCGGCGTCCATTTCGTCCTTGAACCAGCGCGTGCCGATAAAGCCCGGGCAGACGGCATTGACGCGAATGGCCGGGGCGAGCGCCCGCGCCAGCGACAGCGTCATCGTGTTCAGCGCGCCCTTGGTCGCGGCATAGGCGACGGAGGACCCAATCCCGGTGACCCCGGCAATGGATGAGACATTGAGCACAGCGCTGGCCCGGCCTGTCGTCTCATAGGCCTTGACCATCAGGTCCTTGCAGGCCTGCATGATCAGGAATGGTCCGGCGACATTGACCGCATATGTGTCGAGGAAATCCTGCCGCGTGAGGGCGTTCAGGTCGCTATGGTCGCGGGCATGGCGGGTGATGCCGGCATTGTTGGCGAGAATATCGAGATGGCCCCAGCGACCTGCGGCCTCGGCCAGCTTGGCACAGCCTTCATCGGTTGAAACATCCGCGGCGACGAGCTGGGTCTGCGCGCCGTGTCCGTTGCAAATGGCGACAGTCTCTTCGGCATCCTCAAGCGAGCGCGTGCAATTGACGATAATGTCAGCACCGCGCTCGGCGAGCATGACGGCAATCGAGCGGCCCAGCCCTGTCGCTGACCCCGTCACGAGAGCCTTGCGGCCTTCCAGGTCTCTCATACTGTATCTCCCAGCTCAGATGGCTGAGAGCAGCAGCACCGCGAAATAGTGCTTCTCGTCCAGCCAGGTCTTGTTCAGTGTCCAGCCCGTTTGTTCGAACAGGGGCGTCAGGCTGTCAATTGTGAACTTTCGGGAGTTTTCGGTGTGGATGGTCTCGCCGGCCTCGAACGTGATGCTGCGCCCGCCCAGGGTGACGGTCTGTGGGCGCAGGCTCTCCAGGTGCATTTCGATGCGGGACGCTGTGTCATTCCAGATCGCGCGGTGCGCAAAGGCGGAGAGATCAAAATCGGACCCCAGCTCGCGATTGATGCGGGCGAGCAGGTTGAGGTTGAACGCGGCGGTGACCCCGGCCGCATCATCATAGGCCGGGACGAGGATGGACGCGTCCTTGCTCAGGTCAACGCCGATGATGAACTGGCTGGCTTGCCCAAGCAGATCGCGGGCCGCATGCATGAACTGGACAATCTCACTATCGCTGAGATTGCCGATGGTTGAACCCGGGAAGAAGCCGACCGGCTGGCCCTGACTGTCGTCTGGCAATCCGAACCGGATCATGAAATCGCCGACCACGGGATGGACCGCGAGCGCCGGATAATCCGTACGCAGGACCTGGGCGGTGTGGAGCAGAAACTCCTCCGACACATCAATCGGAACATAGCCGGCCATATCCTCCAGCGCGTCGAGCAGGATGCGGGTCTTGGTCGATGCTCCCGCGCCATATTCGATCATCAGGACGTTCTGGCCCAGCGCGCTCGCGATTTCTTCTGCATGCGCCCGCAAAATCGCGGTTTCTGTTCGCGTCGGATAATATTCCGGCAGTTCAGTAATCTGCTCGAACAGGTCCGACCCGGCGGCGTCATAGAAATACTGGCAGGGCAGCGTTCTCTGCGCGCGCGACAGGCCGTCCAGCACGTCGCGCAGGAATATCGCCTGCGCCTCAGGCGCGGCCAATTCGAAAACATCATCCATTAATTTGCGTCCCTGGCGAGGCGAAGACCGCTGAACTGCCAGCGTTTGTCCGGGTGAAAGAAATTGCGATAGGTGGCGCGGATATGATTGTCGGGCGTCGCGCACGAGCCGCCGCGCAGCACCATCTGACCGCTCATGAACTTGCCATTATATTCACCGACGGCGCCGTCAGCGACGGAAAAGCCGGGATAAGGCGTGAACGGACTGGCGGTCCATTCCCAGACATCGCCGAAGTAATAGCGCTGTGAGGCGTCTGTCTGAATCTGCGGCTGGTAATAGCCGGCGCCGGCAAACGTGCCGTCTGTATCGCTGTCCCTGGCCGCAAACTCCCATTCCTGCTCGGTCGGCAAGCGAGCGCCGGCCCAGGTCGCATAGGCGTCGGCTTCATAGAAGCTGATATGGGTCACCGGCGCTTCGAGACAGAGGCGCTGGGCGCCGGACAGGGTCATCGTGTGCCAGTTGTCATCCGACAGGTGCCAGTAGAGCGGCGCCTGCCAGCCCTCGGCTTGCGCCCTTGCAAAGCCATCGGAGAGCCAGAATCTCGGGTCTGAATAGCCACCATCATTGACGAAAGCGAGCCATTCACGATTGGTCACTGCGCGGCTGGCCAGCTCGAACGGGCGCAAAATCGTCTCATGCTTCGGGGTCTCGCAATCAAAGGCAAAATCAGAGGCGCTATGGCCAATCTCGACGCGGCCGCCATCGAACCGGTCCCAGGTCAGAGGTGCAGCTTCGAGATTGGCGGTCTTGAGATTGACGTCCGGCTTCAAAGCCGGGCGCAGCGGGTTTTGCGCAAACAGATGGAGAATGTCGGTGAGCAACAATTCCTGGTGCTGCTGTTCATGCGCGAGGCCGAGGTTGAGCAGAGCGCATGCGTCCGGGTGGTCGCGGAATAGTTTTTCCATGCCCGCATCCACATGCGCGCGAAACGCCAGCACCTCGTCCAGTGACGGCCGCGTAAGGAGACCGCGCATGGGCCGCGCATGACGCTCGCCGACAGCCTCGTAATAGGAATTGAACAGGTAGGAGAAGCGGTCGTGGAATCGAACCTCGTCGCCATAGACGGGGGCCAGTATGAATTCCTCGAAGAACCAGCCGGTATGCGCGAGGTGCCATTTGGCCGGGCTTGCATCTTCCATGGATTGCGCCGTTGCGTCCGCGTCGCTCAGGGTTGCGGCGAGTGCTTCAGTCTGCCGTCGGACGGACTGGAAGCGGGCGCTGAAATCGGGATCGGTCTGCGGCTCGGGATGCGGGTGTGCCATGGCTTCCTTGTCACGCCCGGCGGGTGCGGCGTCAACCGAAGCTGCTGACAGCTTTGGTCAGCAGTCAGGCGCCCAGGCGATAGTCTGCCTGCGCAACATACTGGCTCTGTCGCTTGTGTCCTGTGAAGCTTTCATAAAGATGGAATTCATCCGCGAGGAAGCGGTCAGTCTTGAGGATTTGGAAGTCTTCGCTCCACGCACGGGCCGCTTGCAGAGGGGTCTGATTGCAATAGGCGAGGGTGATATGCGGGAGGAATGGGTCCTGTCCGAGCTTGAGATCAAATTTTCGTGCGATTTTGCGACAATCACGCGCCAGGGCGGACAAGGCCTCATTCTCTGATACCCGGGCATAGAGCGCCCGCGGCTCGCGCCGTCCGAACCAGCCAACGCCTTCGACCTGCAAGTCCAGCGCAGGGCCACGGACGCTTTCCAGGGCATCGGCGATGGCATTCGCGGTTTCGCCGTCAACCGACCCATAGAAGCAGAGCGTAATGTGATAGTGCTCGCGCCGGCGCCAACGCGCGCCATGAATATCGACCGCGAGTGGGTCGAGACGTTCAGCAATCTGATCTGGAACGGGAAGGGCGGCAAACAGTCGGTGCATTCTGGTATCGGGCGTAGTGGGGAGCGGGGCCTAAACGAAAGAAGCCCGACCAGCGGCCGGGCTCCTCATGTCCTATAGGACGGATTCGCTTAGCCTGCGAGGTCCCCCAGCTTACCGAAATGCTCTGCGAGCAGGTAATAGAAGGTGACGCGAGACTTATTGCCGCCTTCCGGCGACAGCTTTTCACAGACGGCGCCAATGGCCGCATCCAACTGGTCATTGGTCTGGGCCAGGGAAAGCTTCCCGCGGCACCACTTTTCCCGAACCCGTTGGAGTTCGGTATCGTCTGAGCAAGAAACCAGCGAGCTATCACGATTGCGCAGCGCGATTCCGAGATGTCCCACAATTTTCTCTGCCGCAGCCTGATTATAGCCGTTAGCGTATTTCTTGATATTGTCTTCGTACTTTGAGGCGTCAGCCATCTTTGTTCCCCTTTACTATGCTGCGATCTGTTGCGATCGATACAGCTGCGTCAAACCTGCCCGTCCGGGCAGTTAAAGTCAAACCAAATCAATATACCCTATGGTTAAGGGCACGGGGATGGTTGCTCGGCGTGCAGGGCATTGACGGCGGTTTCCAACTCATCCGTCCAGGCCAGGTCAAACGCGTCGATACAGATCTCGAGCTGCTCCATGCTGGTGGCGCCGATAATCGTCGACCCCATGAAGGCGCGCGTGTCGCAGAATTTGATCGCGATCTGGCTCGGGTCGAGGCCGGTTTCGTCGGCGAGATTCAGATAGGATTCGATTGCCCGCAGGCCTTGCGGGCTCTCATAGCGTTGCAGGCGGTTGAACAGCTCCTTGCGCGAGCCTTTCGGCAAGGCGCCGTTGCGATATTTGCCGGTGAGATAGCCCTGGCCGAGCGGCGAATAGGCGAGCAGGCTGACCTGTTCGCGCACACAGGCTTCCTCAAGACCGCCATCCTCGAAACTGCGATTGACGAGATTATAAGCATTCTGGATCGAAGCCATGCGCGGTAGCCCGCGGGCTTCGCTTTCGGCGACAAAGCGCATGACGCCGTACGGTGTCTCGTTGGAAAGCCCGATATGCCGGATGCGACCGGCTTTTACATGCGCGTCCAGGTGGGCGAGGATGTCCTCAAACGGTTCGTACGCGTGTGCGTAAGCCTTGCCGTCCATCTTGGCGCCGAACAGGCCAACCGGGCGGTCTGGCCAGTGCAATTGGTAGAGATCGATATAATCGGTTTGTAGTCGTTTCAGGCTCTTGTGAACGGCCTCGTCGACCTGTTCCTTGGTCTGGCGGGTCCACGAGACATCTTCATCGCGCGTCCACAACATCTTGGAGAGGCCGGCAATCTTTGTCGCCAGGATGACGTCCTGGCGGCGACCGGTTTTCTGGAACCAGGTGCCGATAATGCGTTCCGTCGAGCCCTGCGTCTCTGCGGATGGTGGCACGGAGTACATTTCCGCGGTGTCCCAGAAGTTGATTCCGCGCTCCAGCGCATAGTCCATCTGGGCGTGACCTTCAGCCTCTGTGTTCTGCTGGCCCCAGGTCATCGTCCCGAGACAACAGGACGTCACCATCAAATCGGTGCGCCCAAGCTGTCGTTTCTCTATTGTCATGGGTGTTTCCTCATACCTTGATCGGCGGGAACACTAGTGCGGATTCTGCCTCTGGCCAGTCTGGTTTTTCTTGAAAAGCGATAAAAACAACCACATACTATAGGCAATCCGTGCGCTCGTGCGCGGGCCTTTGAAAAGAGGAAGCCATGAACGACTTTAACACGTCCATCGCCCGAGGTCGGACGATGGATGCCAGCGTGGATGCTGGGCTTCGAACCTTCATGCTCGGGGTCTATTCCAAGCTGACAATCGGCATCGCGATTGCCGGCATTCTCGCCTTTGTCGCGGGCACAGTGCCTGCGGTGCGCGATCTCGTCTTCGGAACACCGCTCTACTATGTGGTGATGTTTGCCCCACCGGTGCTGATTATCGGATCGATGTTCTTCATGAAGAACCCGAGTCCGACGGGCTCAGCCATTCTGTACTGGGCGATTGTTGCGACAGTCGGCCTGGGACTCGGCGTCTATTTCGCGTTGGCACAATCCAATATGAGCGTCACAACGGCAGGCGGGATTTCGCAATCCTTCACCTATATGACGATTGCCAAAGCCTTTTTCATAACCGCTTCGGCCTTCGCAGCCTTGTCGCTCTGGGGCTACACGACCAAGCGTGACCTGAGTGCAATTGGCAGCTTTGCCATCATGGCGATCTGGGCGCTGTTTGCCGTCGCAATCATTTACATGATCCTGCCAGCAATCGGCCTGATCGAACATTCCGGCCCGATGGAGTGGATCATTTCCGGCGGTTTTGCGATGCTGTCAGCGGTCCTGGTGGCCTGGCAGACGCAGGGATTGAAGGAAGGCTATTATGCCTTTGCCGGCGACCAGCGCGGCATGGCGGTGATGACCAATTGGGGCGCTCTCAATTTCTTCATCATGTTCGTCAACATGTTCCGCTTCGTTCTGATGCTGCTCGCCTCACGCGATTAGCGGTCGGAACAGATCAATTTAAGAGCCCCGGCCCAGCGCCGGGGCTTTTTTGTGCTTTTTCCACATGCCGAGTGAAATGGGCCGCCCGGCGATTTCGCAGAACAGAACCCAGGCAGACCCAATCAGAATTACCGGGCCGACGGGGACGCCGAACACTATTCCAGGCAATAGAAACAAGCCGAGAATGATCGATTTCTGCGCGCCATTCATGTTTTCTTCTGCGCCCTTTGATGCCCAGTAGGCGAGAATTGCAGGCGTCAGTGCCGTCATGTCGTAATTGAACGCATAGGGCGTCGCCATGAACGTACTAACTAGAAATAATAGGATGGACGCTTCGCGGTGCCCGCGTGATTTCATAAACAGCCAAACCGTCATCCCCACCGCAATCAGCGACATTGGAAGCTGTAGTACCAGACAAACATGCGGTGGCAGGTCCGCGAGTCGGCCGAAGCCAAATGCGCTCGGCATCATTTGCAGGAAGAGGCCGGTGCCCTCTTCCATCACGCCGCGTTGATATGGAATAACCTCGTCAAAATAGTCGACCCAGCTCTGAGTCCCGAACAGTGTAGCAGATGCCGCGATTGCGATGATCGCGGTTGCGCTGGCAACAGCGATGGTCTGCCATCGCCGCGTAAGCAGAAGCATGATCGGAATGAGGAGACCGAGTTGCGGCTTTACGGTCAGTAGCCCAAGGCAAAGGCCCGCCAGCTTCGGCCGCTTTTCCGAGAGGATCACGCCAAAATACAGCAGCGTTCCGGTAATGAAGCCATTCTGTCCAAAGAACGCGTTCACGAGCGTAGCGGGCGCGGCCAGAAGCAACAAAAGACGGGCGGCGCTCAGATTGTATGATCGCCGAAGATGCCGCGCAGAAAAACCGCAATAAACGGCCAGCCCGACAAGCGTCCAGACTGCATAAGAGGCGAGGTAGGGCATCCCCGAAAGCGGCAGAGTGAAGAACAGAAAGTGTGGCGGATATGACCAGTTCAGCTCAAACGGCTGTCCGAATACATCGGTGAGGTAAGCGCGATAGGCGATGATATCGAATAGTCGGTGCAACTCTCCCGTCACAACCAACTGGGCGGCATTGTAGTAATTGGCAAAATCTCGCCCGATCAGAATTTCACCCGTCGGATCGATGAGGCCGTCGGAGAAAGCGATATAGGTTGGATACGCGGCCAGGATGACCAGCCCGATCAAAACTGAATAGGATCGCAATATTGAATGCACGCTCATAAGATGTCCCGCCGGAATTCGGGGCCAATAAAACGACTGGCCGCCGCGTCATGATTCCTGGCTGCAGGTCTAATACCCGCGATGTTATTTATTCATGAAACACGCGGCGATTGACCTTTGTCTGAAGACTCGTATTCTGGAACATCTTGAGAACATGGCGGGAGGTGAAGGTGCAGGAGATTGAGCCGGATGAGGTGCTGAGCCCGGTCGCACAGCAGATCGCGCGCGGCGTATTGCGCCTGATGACCGACCATGGATTTGCCGGCGTGACTGAGATGACACTGGCCAATGGCCGCCGCGCCGATGTCGCAGCGATCGGGCCTGGCGGCGAGATCACCATTGTCGAGATCAAATCCTCGGTGGCCGACTTTCGCAGCGATCAGAAATGGCCAGAGTACCGCCCATTCTGCGACCGTTTCTATTTCGCGGTCGGGCATGACTTCCCGCAGGACCTGATCCCGGATGAGACCGGTCTGATCATCGCTGACGCGTTTGGTGGTGCGATACTGCGCGAGCCGGAATACGAGAAACTTGTTGCCGCGCGGCGAAAGGCCGTGACCTTGCGCTTTGCCCGCCTTGCTGCAACCCGTCTTTGCCAGCCTGTGATTGCGTAAGATGCCCTATGGACTCTCCGCGCCCTTGGCCCTAGCTGCGCCCCTATGAGCCACGCTTATCCCCTCGGCAAAACCGCACGCGACGCGCTGAAAAGCGCGAAGGAAGCGGCGCGCACGCGGTATGAAGCGGAAGACCTCGCCGGTGATGTCGCGATTGCATCGCTGGAAACCGAATGGATCACGCCGGCCGAGAAGGATCTGCCCAAGATCCTGGAACAGGCCGAGACTAATCCGGGGCACGGCTTCGTTCAGAACTATGAAGACGGCTCCGGCAACACTGTCCTGGCGGTGACCTATTGGAAGCTTGCAAAAGCCAGGAAAAAGAAACCGGCGCCGAAGCCGAAACCCGAACCCGCGCCAAACCCGACTGAAGAAGATCATACAGACGATCTCTATTTCAAGTCAGGTCGCACCAAGAAGAGCCGGCGCAAGCGGTTCGTCGATCCCAATCAAATGGACCTGTTCGGAGAGAAGAAAGCCGATTAGGCCGCCTTGAACGTCAGCGCCACGCCATTGTTGCAATAGCGCAGACCGGTCGGAGCCGGACCATCGGTAAAGACATGGCCATGATGGCCGCCGCACCGCGCGCAGTGATATTCGGTCCGCGTCGTCCACAGCTTATTGTCTTCCTTGAAGCCCAGCGTGCCGGGAATGTAATCATAGAAGCTCGGCCAGCCAGTGCCGCTATTATACTTCGTGTCGCTATTGAAAATCGCGAGATCGCAGCCGGCGCAGTGGAACACGCCAGCGCGCTTTTCTTCGTTCAAAGGTGATGTGAACGCGCGTTCCGTCGCTTCTTCGCGCAGCACACGGAAGGCGAGCGGTTCGAGTCGCTCTTTCCATTCAGCTTTGGTCAGAGTCCGCCATTCGCTGTCGGCGAACTCAGCGCTTGGTGTGCTGGCAAAGGCCTGACCGGTTTTACCAGCGCCCGAGCAGGCCGCGACAAGCGCAGCCGGGGCTGCCGCGAGGAATGTGCGGCGGCGGAGGGAGGAAAGCGTGTTTTTCATCATGCCTCCTAGATAGCGCGCGGTGCTGAGGCGTCCACTCACAGATGTTTCAACTTCGCGTTAGCACTGGGCGCTGCAGTTCGGGCCCAATTGTCGCTCGCCATCACCCGGTTTTGCGATTAGGGAGCCGGGGTTCCTTTTTGCCAAACGCCTGAATCGAGAGATGCCATGACTGAACCGATGAACGACAATCTGACCGAAGCCGCGCGCGACAAGCTGCGCCTCACCGTCGAGCGCATCGAACGTCTCGAAGAGGAAAAGAAAGAAGTCGCCGAGCAGATCAAGGAAGTCTATGGCGAGGCCAAAGCGCTCGGTTATGACACCAAGGCGCTGCGCACCGTGATCAAGCTGCGCAAACAGGACCGCGATGAGCGCGCCGAACAAGAAGCCATCCTGGAAGTCTATATGGACGCGCTCGGCGAGCTTTAATCCGCCATCTTGCCCCACTGGGCCAGTTCGCCGTAGACTTGCGGGCATGCCCCGCGACGTCGACGAGCGAAAGAAACGCAAGGCCCTGCGCAAGTTGCGCAAGGCCGCGATGCTTGCCGAACAGGGCCTCGGCCCACCGCTCTCGGAGTGGGAAAAGCAATTTCTCGAAGAGGTCGAAGAGCGGATCGAGAAATTCGGATCGGCCTTTCACGATCTCGACAAAGGGGCGTCTGACGAAGCCTTGTCGGCCTTGCAGCATGTCAAACTGCGCGAAATCGACAAGAAGGCGCGCGGCAAAGGCAAATCCGGCTTCAGCAATAAAGGCGGCTTCAAGCGCAAGTCCTCCCCACGCGTGCGCCAGATTGACGATGACCTGGAGCCGTCTGCGCCGGAACCGACGCCGACAAAACCCAAATTGGTAAAGGCGTCGGACCTGGAGTTGCCGCCAAAGACGCCGATTTCGGTTCAGGCGAAACCCAAGAAGCCGCCGCGGCTGCGGGTGATCAAAGGCGGTGCAGACGAAACCTGAACCGTTTCCTGCGCGGCGCCGTATATAAGATAAATCGTCAAGGACCGGATTTCATGAAAACAGTGGTGATCACAGGCGCGTCGACAGGCATCGGTCGGGCGACAGCTGAATATCTGGCAGGAAAAGGCTGGCAGGTCTTCGCCGGAATCCGCAAAGAGGCGGATGGTGCCGCGCTGATCGAAGCGAATTCTGACATCAAACCAATTCTGCTCGATGTGACGAAACCAGACCAGGTCGACGCTGCCGTTGAGACTGTGCGTGCTGCGCTTGCGGGTCAGAAACTGACCGGTCTGGTCAACAATGCCGGGATTGCCAATATGGGGCCGCTGGCCTTGCAGCCCATGGACCAGTTCGAAGCGCACTTTTCGGTCAATGTGTTTGGCCTGCTGCGCGCCAGCCAGGCCTTTGCGCCCTTGCTGGGGATGGATGAGACGCTGAGCGGGGCACCGGGACGGATCGTCAACATTACCAGCGTGGGCGGGCGGCTCTCGGCGCCCTTCCTGGGCGCATACACCGCGACCAAGCATGCCGTCGAAAGCATGACGGATAGTTTGCGCCGCGAACTGGTCCTGTTCGGAATAGACGCCATCGCGGTCGGCCCTGGCGCCGTTAAAACCCCAATCTGGGACAAGGCCGAAAAGAGCAATAGCGATACCCCTTACGCCAATTCGCCCTGGGCAGATCCAATCGAGAAATTCAGCGAAACCATGCTGGATGGCGGCCGGACCGGGCTTGATCCCAGCGTGATCGCAAAGACGATCGAGACGGCGCTGACAGCCAGGAAACCCAAAGCTCGCTATGCGCCGGTGCCTGACAAATTGACCAATTTCACGCTGCCCATGCTGTTGCCGAAACGGGTGGTGGATGGGTTTTTCTGGAAGCGATTTGGGATGCAGCGCAAACGCGCCTAGGCTTTGTGATACGGCAGGCCCGCCATCAGGCTGACAGCGCGGTAGAGCTGCTCTGAAATCATCACTTTGACGAGGCGATGCGGCCAGGTTTGCGGGCCGAGGGCGAGTGTGTCTGGAAACGCTGCGCGCACCGCATCGCTATATCCTTCGGCGCCGCCGATGAGGAGGCATAATTCCGGGGTGCCACGATCTCGCAACTGCGCGATCCGATTGGCGAATTTGACGGATGCGAGCGCCGCGCCATGTTCGTCGAGACGGAGCACAGTCGCGCCGGCTGGCACAGCGCGAAGGATCTGTTTGCCTTCAGCCTCAAGGCCGCCGCCGCCCGCCAGATCAACAAGTTTCAGTGACCGCAGGCCAATCGCAGGCCCGGCCTTGTTGAACCGCGACACATAATCGTCGACCAGCTCTTTTTCGGGGCCTTTTTTGAGTTTGCCCACGGAGATCAGTTTGATGTGCATCGCCTAGCCTTTGGCATTCTCTATACGCGTCCTCTGCCATTCGAACAGCGGCGAACCGCGCAAATCCCTGAATTGAATCCGACCGGGTTCGGCACCGGCATAAACTGGCGCACCGTCAGATTGCAATGTGGGAAGTGTTATGATCCGGGCTGCGCTATTTTCTTCCGCATCAGATCTTTGGGGAACGCCGCCGAGTCTGTTTCGGATGCTTGATCAGGTCTATGAATTTCAACTCGACGCTGCCGCCAGCGATGCCAATGCATTATGCGACACCTATTTTACGCCGCAATCCGATGGCCTGAGCCGTGACTGGTTTCCGTACCGACGGGTCTGGCTGAATCCACCTTATGGCCGGTCGATCGCGCAATGGATGCGCAAGGCCTATCAGGAAGCCCAGAAAGGCTGTCTTGTCATCTGCCTCGTCCCGGCGCGCGTCGACAGGAAATGGTGGCATGACTGGGTCGAAAACAAAGGCCAGGTGACCTTTCTCAAAGGTCGGCTAAGATATGTCCGACACACGGATGAAAACGGCGCGCGGTCTGGCAGTGCGCCGTTTCCCTCGGCCCTGGTAAAATATGAACCCGATCTTGAAACCCGTCATCATTTCTCTTCTGCTCCTGTGCAGCGGTCCGATCGGCTATCCACCGCTTGCGGCGCAGACATCGTCACCGCAAAGCATGTCAGGGGAGTCACTAGAGGAGAAAATTGAAGCCGCATTTCGCGTCCGTGGGGTTGAAGTTGTTCCGGCGCGCGAGTGGCGTGAGGCCCGCCTGTACGAAACTCCCGGGCTCTCCGCGGTGATTCAGAACGTTCCCTATGTCTCGATTTATGGTCATGACGCGCGCATTGAATTCCTGTTTCTGCACCGGGGTCGCCAGATTCTGATCGAGGCCAAGCGGCAAGAGTCGTCCGGGTCGACGGACGAAAAACTGCCTTATGTCTTCGCCAATGCCGAAGCCAACATTGCGCAAGGACGCGAATTTCTTCTCATCCTTGAAGGAGAGGGGTGGAAGCGCGGCGCGCGTAAGTGGATTTCAGACAAAGCCGAGCAGACCGACGGGTTTTCGGTCATTACATCCGAAGCGTTTGAAGCCTGGCTCGATCGCCAGCTTGGCGCCGATTAGACGTCAGATGGGCGGTGACCGCTATCGCCGGCCCAGATCTTTTCAAGATTGTAGAAGGCGCGCACTTCCGGGCGGAACAGGTGAACGATGACATCACCGAGATCGATCAGCACCCAGTCTGCATTTGGCAGGCCTTCAAGCTTTGGAGATTCGCCAGTCTTGTCCTTCACCTTCTGCGCCAGATGCGTGGCAATAGACGTCACATGACGGGCCGAACGACCCGAAGCGATGATCATGATGTCTGCGAGGGAGGATTTCTCCGTCAGATCGATGACGGTGAGGTCTTCGGCTTTGTCATCTTCCAGCGTGGCGATGATCGTGTCTGAGAAGGCGCGAATATCTTCAATACTTGTCGCGCGAGCCGAGTTGGTCTCAGTTTTTGCAGCGGGCAGGGGGGAGCTCCATGAATTTGTTTCTTGGTCGAACCTAACACGCGTCGCGCGTGCGGCCTAGAGATTATCGGCAACACAGGCTGCAATGTTTTTTCTGGCTAGTCGCGCGCGTCGACAAATTGGCCGGCGGCGCGATCCTTGCGGACCTCTCCGGCAGGGAAAACGCGGCCATTCATGGCGATATAAACGCCCGGCGCTTTCAGCCGCGCGGCGGCAATCGCAAACCCGACATTGAAGATCGCATCGGTTGAGCGCAGCCGGGCCGGTTGCATCGCGCCGGTCAGGACAATGGTCTTGTCTTCAATGCCGCGCAGACGCTCTGCTGTCTGTGCCATTGTATCCGTGCCATGCGTGATCAGAATGTGCGTCGCATCGGTGGACGAAACCGCTTCATGGATGCTGTCGCGATCCGCATCGGTCAGTTCCAGACTGTCTTTGCGCATCAGCGAGGTCAGGTCATACTCAATCCCGACATTCGCTTCCCGCAGGATCGCGTCGAGCGGGGATTCGCCAACCTGGAACTCAGACAGCGCATCGAAATAGACTTTGTCGATGGTCCCGCCCGTGGTGAAAATATGAAGCTTGGTCATCAATGTGCATTCCGAATGGCCGTTGACGACAGGGGGTTTAGCGGCGCCGGAAGATAAATCCAAGCCGGTGTTTCATGTCCTGGCAGGATGCGCGCGGCGCGATCTGGCAACCGGCTCTGGCGGAACGATTTGGCGAACGGACTGACGCGCGCCGCGAGTTCATATCCAGGCCGTGCGACCACAGCCACTGGCACGATATGCGCCAGCGTCTGCCAGTCTTTCCAGTGATGAAAGCTCATCAGGCTATCGCCGCCCATGATCCAGGTCAGCTTGGCGTGCGGGCAGTGTTTGCGCAGCAGGCGGACCAGGTCGATCGTGTAGCGCAGATGCAGACGGTGCTCGATATCGCTGACCTCGAAGGCGCGATTATTGCCGGTCAGGATCCGCACCGCGCCAAGGCGCGCCTCATAATCGCTCGGCGCTTCCTTCAATGGATTGCCTGGGGTCGGAAACCACCAGATCTGGTCGAGGTTCAAGCGCTTGAGCGCTGTTTCAGCAACGTGAAGATGGCCCGGATGCGGCGGGTCAAAACTGCCCCCGAACAGGCCGATGCGCGCGCGTGTGCTCGTCGGTGGCAAATGCGCGGCGGGACGAAGGTGAGCCATGCTGCGTCGCGAGCGTCCTAGGGGCGCGTCTGGCCGGTGCCGCGGACCAGGTATTTGAAAATGGTCAGCTGCTCAGCCCCGACCGGTCCGCGGGCATGAATGCGGCCGGTGGCAATGCCGATCTCGGCGCCCATGCCGAACTGGCCGCCATCAGCGAACTGGGTTGAGGCGTTATGGATGACGATGCCGGAATCGACCTCGGACAGGAAGGTCTCGGCCGTCGCCTGGTCTTCGGTGATGATGCATTCTGTATGGCTGGTGCCATACTCTTCAATATGCGCCATCGCGCCAGCGACACCGTCGACCACGCGCACGGAGATGATCGTGTCGAGATACTCGGTGCGCCAATCCTCTTCGGTGGCCGCTTCCATGTTTGCAACCAGCGCCTGCGCCGCCGCATCGCCCTTGATAGTGCAACCGGCATCTGTCAGCGCGCTGGCAATGGCGGGCAGGAGGTCACTCGCGATGGCCTGATCGATCAACAGCGTTTCGGTGGCGCCGCAAATGCCTGTCCGGCGCATCTTGGCATTGACGACAATGTCGACCGCTTTTTGCGGGTCGGCTGCGCCGTCAACATAGGTGTGGCACAGGCCTTCCAAGTGTCCGATGACGGGGACGCGGGCTTCTGCCTGGACCCGGGCGACCAGGCCTTTGCCACCGCGCGGGACGATGACATCAATATTGCCATTCAGGCCGGTGAGCATGTGCCCCACCGCCGCGCGATCCGTGGTCTGAACCAGTTGCACCGCGTCTTCCGGCAGACCGACCGAGGCGAGGCCTTCGCGGAGTGCAGATGCAATTGCGATGGAGGAATGCAGGCTTTCACTGCCAGCGCGCAGGATGGCGGCATTGCCGGAGCGAATGCACAGGGCGGCGGCATCCGCTGTCACATTGGGACGCGCTTCATAGATGATGCCGATCACACCGAGCGGCGTGCGCACGCGGGCAATGTCGAGGCCGGATGGGACGGTCCAGCGCGCGATCTCCGTGCCGACAGGGTCTGGCAGGTCGGCCACGGCGCGCAGGGCATCAGCAATCGCAGCGACCCGCTCCGCATCAAGCGCCAGGCGGTCCATCATGGCGCTGGAGAGGCCCTTTTGCTTGCCACCGTCCAGATCGCGGGCATTGGCCTCCAGAATGTCGGAGTCGGCCGCGACCAGGGCATCTGCCATGGCCAGGATGGCTTTCGTCCGTGCTGCCGGGCCGGCCTTGGCCAGGGCAGCGGACGCAGCGCGCGCCTGCTCGCCCATGCGGAGCAAGGTCTCATGCAAATCTTCGGTCGGTGTGTGCAATGTATCGGCCATGGCGTGCTTCTGCCGGATTTAGGCGGCGCGAGCAATGAGAGAATCTAAATTATCCGCGCCAGAAACGCCGGGTCATCAGAACGAACACAGCTGTGAATTCCAGACGTCCGAGCAGCATCGCCGTAGCGCAGATCCACTTGCCGCGATCGGTCAACCCTTCAAACGTCCCGGCGGGACCGATTTCAGGGCCAAGGCCTGGGCCCACGTTTGATACGCTGGTCGCCGCGCCCGAGATCGCTGTCAGCGGCGACTCGCCAGTCAGGCTGAGCAGGATGGCGGCGGCGATGAACGTGGCGAGATACAGGAACACGAAGACCATCACCGATTGCAGCGTGTCATTGTCGATGACCTTGCCGCCATAGCGAATGCGGACAACCCGGTTCGGACTGACCATTTGCTGGGCGTGGGCGAGGACGGCGCGGAATGTGATCTCAAGCCGGAACATCTTGATCCCGCAGGCGGCGGATCCCGCGCACCCGCCAAGGAAGATCGTGATCAAAAAGATCATCACGATCGGCTCGCCCCAGCCATCATAAGGCGTCGTCGCGTATCCGGTCCCGGTCAGTACCGAAACAACATTGAATAGCGTCTCGATATAGCCGTTGAGCGGGCTGATGATGACATAATCCTGATCGGCAATCACCCGCAGGAAGAAGACCAGCGTGGTGATCGCTGCAATCAGGGCGACGAACAGGCGCGGTTGCGGGTCAGAGAACAGCGGCTTCACCCGGCCATGGATCATGGCCAGCGCGAGCAGGCTGAACGGCAGTCCGGCGATGATCATGAAGAAGATGGCCGTTGGCACCGCAGCGGTTTCGTAAAACGCGCCGAACGAGGCGTCATAAGTCGAGTAACCGCCCGCCGCGACAGTGGTCATGGCGTGGGCGACAGCATCAAAGGCGGACATGCCCGAAAGCATGTAGGCGAGCGCGCAGCTGATCGAAATGAACAAGTAGATCATCCCGATCTGAGCGGAGATCTCGCCAATCCGCGGCATGAACTTGCCCGCCGTGTCAGAGCTTTCCAGTTGGAACAGCTGCATCCCGCCAACCCGCAGCATGGGCAAGATGGCGATCGCGGTCACGATAATCCCGATGCCGCCAAACCATTGCAGGATGGCGCGCCAGAGCAGAATGCCGCGCGGCTGGTGATCCAGGCCGGTCATCACCGTCGACCCGGTCGTGGTCAGGCCGGAAATGCTCTCGAACATGGCGTCTGTAAAGCTCATACCGATGCCCATGAACGGGATCGCCGCCATGGCAGGCAACACGACCCAGACGAGCACGGTGAGGAGAAAAGCCTCGCGCGATCCGGTGCGCTCCGACCGTCCACCCGACAGAACCACGAGGCCGCCGCCGAACAGGAGCAGCATGGTCGCGCTGGCGGCGAAGACCGGCCACTCGGCCCGACTATCGGCGACATCAAGCAGCCAGCACGGGATCATTGCCGCGCCGAGAAGGGCGGTCATGATGCCAAGGGCAAAGATGACGACACGAAGTTGCATGGGTTCGGGGACTTAAGGGGCAAATGCTGAGAAGGCGTGTACTTTTCGCAACGCTGAAACCTCCGTCGCATACAATATCGGGACCAGTGTGGAAAAAAATCATGGATTATGTGAAATTTTCTGCCTTTTAATTGGCCAGGTTAACCAGTTGTAAACAAAAGCTTTTGTATTGGTTAACGGTGATCCACAGCGAAACGTTCCGATTTATTTTTGGTTTGTTCTGCATTGGTTTTCGTGGCTTGTCTGTGTGGACACGAAAGAATCACGAGCTGGCCCATTTGAATCCAAGCTGTCCCATGTTATCCCAACATTGAACAGGCTGGATCCATGCATTTCCAGTCGGGGCTAGTGATGGGAGTTGCGCGTGTTTGTCTCGACGTATGAGACATCGCTGGATACTAAAGGACGGGTTTCAGTTCCGGCGCCGTTTCGGCACGCGCTGGAAGGCGGAACGCGGATTTTTCTGTATCCGGCTCTGGACGGATCGCCGTGCCTCGAGGGCGGCGGTGACGCGCTGATGCTCGAAAACCAGAAGACCCTCCTGCGCATGAGTCCCAACTCGACGGCGCGCAAGGTCTTCCTCAATCGAACCGTCTCGAAGGCGGTCGAGCTGAAGCTCGACGATACTGGCCGGATCAAGATCCCGCCCAAGCATCTCACGCTCGCTGGCATCGACAAGGAACTCGCCTTTGTTGGCGCGATTGACCGCTTCTATGTCTGGGAGCCGCAGCGATACGCCGCCTTTGATACCGAAATGGAATCGCAACTCGGCGATGTGCAGGCCGATTTCGAGGGCTCGTTCAACGCGCAATTGGCGACCGGCGGCATTCGCGGTGTGGTTGGGGAGGGCGACTGATGGGTCATGTCCCTGTTCTCCTCGACGAAGTGCTTTCGGCTCTGCAGCCGAAAGATGGTGAGACTTATGTCGACGGCACGTTTGGTGGCGGCGGATATGCTCTACGTGTGCTCGCCTCCGCGGAGTGCCAGCTCTACGGCATCGATCGCGACCTCGATGCCATCACCCGCGCGGAAGCGCTGGCGGAGCAGCATCCCGGGTTGACCCCTTTGCTGGGGCGGTTTGGCGAAATGGACGATCTGCTCTCGACGGTCGGCGTCACCGTGGTGCACGGCATCATGCTCGACATTGGGGTTTCCTCGTACCAGATCGATGAGGGCGAGCGCGGGTTTTCCTTCATGCGCGACGGGCCTCTCGACATGCGGATGGGCCAGACCGGACCGAGCGCGGCGGACGTCGTCAATCTGATGAGCGCGTCCGACCTGATGACGATCTTTCGCCAGCTCGGTGAAGAGCGTCAGGCCAAACGCATTGCCAGCGCAATTGTCGCCCGGCGCAAGACCGAGCCGTTCACGACCACGCTGGACCTGGCTGACTGCGTGGAGACCGCTGTTGGTGGTCGGCGCGGTAAGAAAACCCACCCCGCGACCCTGACCTTTCAGGCCATTCGCATGTACGTAAATGACGAGCTCGGTGAGCTTGCGCGCGGGCTCGCAGCGGCTGAGCGCCTGCTCGCGCCCGGCGGGCGGCTGGTCGTTGTGACGTTCCACTCACTTGAAGATCGCCTGGTGAAACAGTTCATGCGCGAACGTGCCGGTGCGCTCGGCGGCGGCTCTCGGTACATGCCAGAAGTGGCGAAGGGGCCGGCGCCGTCTTTCGATCTCAAACGCCGGAAGGCGATTGAGCCAGGTGAAGCCGAAACCAGGGACAACCCTCGCGCGCGTTCATCACGGCTGCGCGTCGCGGTGCGCACCGACGCCCCGGCCTGGGCCGATCCCGTATCGACCGGGAAGTCGGTCCCGCCGCTGAAAGTGCTGGAGGCTGCGCTATGAGCAAACGTGCCTTCCTGTTCGGCCTTGCGGTTGTCGCCATTCTGATTTTCAGCCTGTACCGGGCCAAATATGGCGCCCAGGAAACCGTGGCTGAAATCAAGACTGTTGAGACGCAGATTGAGGCGGCTGA
Source organism: Hyphomonadaceae bacterium (assembly GCA_024742355.1). Classification (GTDB taxonomy): domain Bacteria; phylum Pseudomonadota; class Alphaproteobacteria; order Caulobacterales; family Hyphomonadaceae; genus Henriciella. The sequence continues at coordinate 99,341 of JANSYM010000009.1, forward strand.
AGCCGAACAGGCTGAATTGCTGGCCGAGTTCGCGCACCGCTCGCGTCAGGAATGGATTGAGGAATTTGCCCGCCAGGAACTCGGCATGGTTCCGGCGCGGGCTGAGCAATTTGTCCGCACCGTCGATCTCGATGGCCGCGTCGGACCCCCCATGGAGCTGCCGGACGCGAATGTCCCGGTTGATCGGGAGGCGCCGCAATGAGCCGCGACCAAGGATCAGAACTGACCATGCGCGGCGGTGGCATGCGGACCCGGCTGGTTTCGATCGGCCTGCTGCTGACCTTCGGCGCGATTGCCCTCAAGGGCCTGACCGTTGCCTTGAACGGCCCGGTCGCCGTTTCAGCGATCGCGGCGAATTTTGAAGAAGCGCCGCGGCGCGCCGATATTGTCGACCGCAATGGCGATCTGCTGGCGACGTCCGTTACGGTCTATTCGGTTTTCGCCGACCCGCGGGCGATCGGCGATGGCGATCTGATTACCAATGAACTGGCTACGGTGCTGCCAGATCTCGACGTCGAGACGATCGCCGCGCGCTTGTCCAACAATGAGCGCGCCTTCGCCTGGATTGAACGCGGGATCACACCGCGCCAGCGTCAGGCCGTGTTCGCGCTCGGGCTGGAAGGCATCGGCTTTCGCGAAGAGACGCGGCGCGCCTATCCGCGCGGGACATTGGCCGGGCATGTGCTCGGCTATGCGGGCGCGGATGGACAAGGACTCGGCGGGATTGAGTACGCCCTCGACGATCGCCTGACCGGGGACCAGACCCCGCTTGCTCTGTCGATCGACGCGAATGTGCAGTTCAGCCTGGAGGCGGAACTCTCCGCCGCTGTCGGCGAATATGATGCCGAAGCCGGCGCCGGCATCGTCATGGCGGCGCAGACCGGCGAAGTGCTCGGCATGGCCAGCTGGCCGCCGCTCGATCCGCACAAGGCCACCGATCTCGATGCAGAGGACCCCGCTTTGCTGGATCGTGCCAGCGGCGCCGTTTATGAGCTTGGCTCGATTTTCAAGCCGCTGACCGTAGCCGGCGCCCTGGATGCCGGGGCCATCCGTCCGAGCGACAAGTTTGATGTGCGTGAACCGATCACCATTCGTGGGCGCCAGATCAATGATGACCATCCGATTGTCGGCCGCCCGACCGCGTTCGAGATCATTGCCGACAGTTCGAATATCGGGACCGTCAAAATTGCCTGGCAGCTCGGCTCGCGGCGGCAGCAGGAATTCTTCTCAACGCTGGGATTGTTCTCGCGATCGTCGATCGAGCTCACCGGCAGCGCGCGGCCGATCCTGCCGGAATCCTTTGATGATCTTTACAGCGCGACCGCCAGTTACGGGCACGGCATTGCGGTCTCTCCGATTGCTTTTGCAAGCGCTTTCGCATCGCTCGCCAATGCCGGAGAAACTGTGTCGCCGACCTTGCTGTTGGAACCTGAACGCAAGCGCAACCCGAAGCGCGTGATGGCGGCGCCGACCGCGAGCCTGGTCGTTCGAATGCTGCGCCAGGCGGTGCTGGATGGCACCGGAGAACGCGCGGAAGTCGGCGGATATCGCGTCGCCGGCAAGACCGGAACAGCCGAAAAGCCAATCGCTGGCGGCTATTCGGAAGACGAGAACATTTGCAGTTTTGCCGCGATTTTCCCCGCCGATAGCCCTGAATATGTCGTATTGATCGTGCTGGACTCGCCTAAGGCCGGAAAGGACCGTGGGCGAACCGCAGCCTGGAACGCTGCGCCAACAACCGGGCGTGTCATCGAGCGCATTGCGCCGATCCTCGGGGTCGAGCCAAGATTTGATGAACCCGCCGGGTCAACTCCGCGTGTCCGCTCCGTCTCAGACAGGAGAGGTACGACGCTATGATTTTGAGAGATTTGTTCCCGCATTTGACCGACGCGGCCGGCGAGACGGCGATTACCGGCCTCACCGCCGATAGCCGCCGGGTTGAGCCAGGCTTTGTGTTTGCGGCCATGCAGGGTGTGGTCACGGATGGGCGGAAATTTATTGCATCGGCGATCGAAGCCGGCGCCGTCGCGGTGCTCGGTGAGGACTTGCCGCCGGTTGAGGGCGCGATTGCGGTAAATGTCGACAATGCCCGTCTCGCCCTGGCTGAGTCATCGGCGCGGTTCTATGCGCAGCAGCCAGAAACCGTCGTCGCCGTCACCGGCACCAATGGCAAAAGCTCGACCGTCGATTTCCTGCGCCAGATCTGGGACAGCGCCGGCCTTGGCGCAGCCAGCATGGGCACACTCGGAGCGATTGGGCCGAACGGGCATATCGATCTTGGACACACGACGCCGGACCCGGTGGCGATCCACGCGACGCTGCAATCGCTGGCTGAGGACGGTGTCTCGCATGTTGCGATGGAAGCCTCCTCGCACGGCCTCGCGCAATACCGTCTCGATGCGGTGAACCTGGCCGGGGTCGCATTCACGAACCTGACGCAGGACCATCTCGATTATCACGAGACCATGGACGAGTACCGCGCCGCCAAGCTGCGCCTGTTCGCGGATCTGGCGCCGAAAGGCTGCCCGGCCGTGGTAAATGCGGACAGCGATCAACGCCTGTTCTTTGAGGAGGCGGCGAAAGCGGCAGGCCTCAGCGTGGTCTCTGTCGGTTGGCGCGGCGCCGATCTGAAAATTGAAGAATTGATGCCGAAGGCGACCGGACAACGGCTGTTCCTCAGCTGGCGCGGAGAGAAAGCGGCGATCGATTTGCCTTTGATTGGTGAGTTCCAGGCCTTGAATGCATTGACCGCGGCGGGCCTTGCGCTCGCGGGCGGCGTCCCGCTGCAGGCCGTCGCCACCGGCATGGCAGCGCTAAAGCCGGTCAAGGGCCGGCTCGAATATGTCGGTGAAACAGGTGAAGGCGCTGGGATCTTTGTCGACTACGCGCACACGCCTGCGGGCCTCGACGTGCTGATCCGCGCGGCGCGGCCGCATACGGCGGGCCGTCTGGTTGTGGTGTTCGGCTGTGGTGGCGATCGTGATCGCGGCAAGCGTCCACTGATGGGCGAAGTCGCTGCGAAACATGCTGATGTGGTCATCGTCACCGACGATAATCCGCGTAGCGAAGACCCGGCTTTCATCCGCTCCGAAGTGCTGGCGGGGGTCCCCGGCGGGATTGAGATCGGCGATCGCGGCGAGGCCATTCGCCAGGCCATCAAGGACCTGCGCAAGGGCGATACCTTGCTGATCGCTGGCAAAGGACACGAAACCGGACAGATCATCGGTGACACCGTGGTGCCGTTCAGCGATCAGGAGACAGCGCTCGCGGCGCTGAAGGAGGCGGCCAATGCCTAGTGCTTTACGCTCTCCACTTCATCTGGTGTCTCAATCTGCACCGGCTGAGAATTCATCCACAGAATTTCGCCCGCGCACCGGATCGACCTGGTCCGCGCTCGCGCATGCGGCGCGTCGGATTCATGCGGAGGCACGTGAAGTTGCTGTGTTCACAATGGCTTCGCACGCATCGGCAGGGGATGCTGCACCAACTCCGTCATGCGTCTGGATGACAGAACGAAACGAGTCCGTTTCCGCGCGCATCATTCCGATCCGGAATCCTAACGGAAAAGATAGACTGAATTCCGCCGGTGCGGCCTTGTTAATGGCGGCGAATTCCCCCGAAATAAAGCGGTTCGCAGACGAGCGGCGCCAACAGAGCGCAGCCGCAGACGAACAGGTGATGGACCGCGACGCAGAACGTGTCGCAGGGGGTTATGATGCTATATGAATGGCTGGCCACTGATGAAGGGCCGCTGCGACTTTTAAACTACCTGACCTTCCGAACCGGATTGGCGCTGGCGACTGCGTTCCTGTTTACCGTGATAACCGGTGGCTGGCTGATCGATTTGCTGCGCGCGCGCCAAGGCAAGGGACAGCCGATCCGCGACCTGTCGCTGGAAGCACAATTGTCCAAGCAAGGCACGCCGACCATGGGCGGTTTCCTGATCTGGGTCGGTCTTTTGCTCGGCACATTGCTGTTTGCCGATCTCAGCAATCCCTACATCTGGGTCGTCCTCGCGGTATCGCTGTCTTACGCATTTCTCGGCTTCCTCGACGATTATGCCAAAGTCACCAAACAGAGCACGGACGGCGTTTCGGCCCGGCTGCGGCTTGGCACGGAATTCCTGGTCGCGGCGCTTGCTGGCGCGTTCATCATGGGACTGCACGGGGCGCACACGCCGCTGGGCCATGCCGACTGGGGCGCGCTCAATCCGCTCGCAGAATGGGTTGCGCAATTCGCGCCTGAAACATCGGTGGAGCGCAATGAAGCCTCCTTCTCTGGCGGCGTCGCCATCCCGTTCGTGAATGACTATTTCCTGCCGCTGGGCGGATTCTTCGTGGTCTTTGCCTGTATTGTCATCGTCGGCTTTGCCAATGCGGTGAACTTTACCGACGGGCTTGATGGTCTGGCCATCGTGCCAATCATGTTTACTGGCGCCGCCTTCGCGCTGATCGCCTATCTCACCGGTAACTTCGTATTCTCCGGCTATCTCGGCATCCAGTTCACGCCTGGGGCCGGGGAAATGGCCGTGTTAATGGGCGCCATGATGGGCGCCGGCATGGGTTTCCTTTGGTACAATGCCTATCCCGCAAAAGTGTTCATGGGCGATACCGGGTCGCTTGGCCTGGGCGGCTTGATCGGCGTCGTCGCCGTAGCGATCAAGCACGAGTTTGCGCTTGCCGTGATTGGCGGCCTGTTCGTGCTGGAAGTGCTCTCGGTTGTCATGCAGGTGAGCTGGTTCAAGATCACCCGTAAACTTACCGGTGAAGGCAAGCGCATCTTCCTGATGGCGCCGCTGCACCACCATTTCCAGAAAAAGAACTGGCCAGAGACGCGGGTCGTCGTCCGGTTCTGGATTCTGTCCATCCTGTTCGCCCTTGCGGGCCTCGCCACACTGAAGCTGAGGTAACGCACACGCCATGATCCCCATCACCGAATATGCAGGGCGCGATGTCGCCGTCTATGGCCTGGGCCGCACCGGATTGTCCGCTGCGAAAGCCCTGGCTGCGGGCGGCGCACGGGTGCATGCCTGGGATGATGGGGAAGCTGCGCGCGCCAAGGCTGAGGCTGAAGGCGTGAATGTCAGCGACATCAATAAGCGCGATTGGCAGAAATTCGCGGCCCTGGTGCTCTCGCCTGGTATTCCGTTCCGCTTCCCGCAGCCGCATCGCCTGGTGCGGATGGCGGAGATGATGAACGTGCCCGTCGTCGGCGACATGGAACTGTTCGCCCGCGCGGTGCAGGCCTTGCCGGAGAAAGGCCGTCCGAAAGTCATCGGGATTACCGGAACGAACGGGAAGTCGACGACGACGGCGCTGATCGGCCATATCCTCAAAGAGGCGGGCCGCGATGTCCGTGTTGGCGGCAATATCGGCAAAGGCGTGCTCGACATGGCGGGGCTGAATGCCAATGCGATCTACGTGCTCGAACTGTCTTCCTATCAGCTCGACCTGGTCGAAAGCCTGCGCTGCGATGTTGCGGTCTTCCTGAACATCTCTCCCGATCATCTCGATCGCCATGGCGGCATGGATGGCTATGTCGAGGCCAAAAAGCGCATCTTCGCCAATCAGCGTCCGCGCGACGCGGCGATTGTCGGCATTGATGATCCGCAGAGCCAGGGTATTGCCATGGGGCGGCAGCGCCCGGGCGGCGCGCGCGTGGTGCAGATCAGTTCCGAATTCGGCCTTGCCCGCGGCGTCAGCGCGGTCGATGGCCATCTCTATGACAGCACCGGCGGACAGGCGATCCGGGTTGGCGATCTGGCTGAAGCCGAAGCCCTGCCAGGGCGCCACAATCACCAGAACGCCGCAGCAGCCTATGCTGCCTGCCATGCCCTCGGCGTCGCGCCCGGGCGGATTATGGCGGCGATCCGGTCCTTCCCCGGCCTGCCGCATCGGATGGAACTCGTCGGCGAGGTTGAGGGCGTTCGTTTCGTCAATGACAGCAAGGCGACCAATGCCCAGGCGGCCGAACAGGCGCTGAAAACCTGGCCGCGTGTACACTGGATTGCTGGCGGCGTGCCCAAGGCAGAAGGCATTGAGCCACTCGCGCCCTGGTTTGACCGGGTGGCGCAAGCCTACTTGATTGGCGAAAGCGAAGCGGCGTTCGGCAAGACGCTGAAGGGTAAGGCCGACACGGTGAAGTGCGGTACGCTTGAAGCGGCGACCCAAGCCGCGTTCGATGCGGCCAAGGCATCTGGTGAGCCGAACCCGATCGTGCTTCTGTCACCCGCCTGTGCGAGCTTCGACCAGTTCAAGGATTTTGAAGCCCGCGGCGACGCGTTCCGAGACATCGTCCAGCGCCTTGCGGCGCAGGTGACGCCGCAAAAAGAAGCGGTCTAGGCGGCAGACATGGTCGAGGTCGCCCTCCGTCCGCGCTCTGCCACAGGCCGGTTTCTGGAATGGCATCGCGGGCTCGACTGGACCATTCTGATGTCAGCCACGCTGCTTTTGTGCGCAGGCTTGCTGATGTCACTAGCGGCCGGACCTCCCGCAGCCGAGCGGCTCGGTTATGGCGACAGTTTCTTCTTCGTCAAACGCCAGGCCATGTTTGTCGGTGCGGCGGTGATCGTGATGATTGGCGTCAGCCTGCTGGAACGGGTCTGGGCGCGTCGGCTGGCAGCTCTGGTCTTTGTCGGGTCCCTGGCCTTGCTCGCCTTCATCCTGGTCTCCGGCTATGAGGCCAAAGGCGCGCAGAGATGGATCCGTATGGGCGGGTTCAGTCTGCAGCCATCAGAATTCGTAAAGCCCGCCTTGATTGTCCTCACCGGCTGGTTGCTGGCGCAGCGGGCAATGTATCCAAAGGGCCCCTGGGCGGCGATCACGCTGGTCTTCTTCTGCGTCACGCTGGGCTTCTTGCTGCTGCAGCCAGATGTCGGGCAGAGCGCGCTGCTGACAGCGGCCTTTATCGTCACCTTCTTCGTGTCAGGCTTGCCCTGGCGCTGGGCGGCCATCTTCGCAGGCGGAGGCGCAGCGCTGTCCGGCCTGCTCTATGCGACGCTGCCGCATGTGCGCTTCCGCATCAATTCCTTCGTCAATCCAACCGCCTATGACACCTATCAGATCGACAAGGCGTCCGAGGCGATCGGGCGCGGCGGCCTGTTCGGGGTTGGTCCGGGGGAAGGCAAGATCAAGACGGCGTTGCCGGATGCCCATACCGATTTCATCTATGCCGTGCTCGGCGAAGAGTTCGGCTATATCGCCGCCATCGGGCTGATCTTCATCTTCGGCTTTATCGTCTGGAAGGGCCTGCGCGCGGCCGCCCGCCTGCATGACCCGTATCCGCGGGCAGCGGCGACCGGATTATTTACGCTTTTTGGTCTTCAGGCCGCCATAAATATCGCGGTAAATGTCAGCCTGATCCCGCCCAAGGGGATGACGCTCCCATTCGTCTCCTATGGCGGATCGTCGATGATGGGCACGGCGCTGACGCTCGGATTGGCGCTGGCCCTGATCCGACGTGGACATACAAGCGTGAAGGGCTGAAATGAGCGAGAAACCCCTAGTCGTAATCGGGGCAGGTGGCACAGGCGGGCATATGTTCCCGGCGGCGGCCTTTGCCGAAGAAATGGCATCGCGCGGCTGGGAAGTCGGCCTGATAAGCGACAGCCGCGGCCTGCGCTATGCCGAGAAATTCCCGGCTGACTGGAAAATGGAAGTCAAGGCGGCCAGTCCGAACCTGCGCAAACCCTGGACGTTGCCGGGCACAGCCCTGAAGCTGCGCGCTGGTGTGAATGCCGCCGTGAAGCGGTTCAAGCAAAACCAGAAACCAGCTTTGGTCGCAGGCTTTGGTGGCTATCCAGCCTATCCGGCGCTGTCCGCTGGTCGCCGCATGGGCATTCCTTTGCTGATCCACGAACAGAACGCCGTTCTCGGCCGGGTGAACCGCGCGTTTGCGACCAGGGCCGCCGTGGTCGCGTCCGGGTTTGAACGGCTCGATCGCTTGCCCGGCGGGGCCAATCATCAGCCGATTGGCAATCCGGTGCGCCCCCCGATTGCGGCGGTGCGCGATGTGCCTTTTCCGAGCATGGATGGCGAGCTGACCGTGTTCATCACCGGCGGGTCGCAAGGCGCGCGCATTCTCGGCGAAGCGATCCCGCTGGCGCTGGCCAACCATATTCCGGCACCGCTGCGCGTGCGATTGCACGTCGTCCAGCAAGTGCGCGAGGAGCAGATGGATCAGGTGCGCGCCATCTATGACAAGGTCCAGCTCAAGGCGACCTTGCAGCCTTTCTTCTCCGATATGCCGGACCGGCTCGCGGCGGCGCATCTGGTCATTGCGCGCTCAGGCGCCGGAACCGTGAGCGAGATCGCCGCGGTCGGGCGACCCTCCATTCTCATTCCGCTCAAGATCGCCATGGACAATCACCAGGAAGCCAATGCCGAGGGACTGGTCGAAGCCGGCGGCGCCGACATGCTGCTTGAAGACAATGTCTATCCGAACCTGCTCGGCGAACTGATCGCGCTCAGACTGGGCGACGCCAATGATCTGGCTGTGCGCGCGGCGGCAGCGAAGGCGCTCGGCAATGTCCGCGCGGCGCAGGACCTCGCCGACCTGGCGGAGGGGATCGCGGCAAGATGATCCGCATCTCCGCCTGCCTCGCCATTGCGTTCGGGATATTTCTCTTTGTTGGCGAGGTCGCGCGCAATTGGGGCGACTGGCAATGGTGGCCATTCTGGCTGGTCGACTTTATCGCCGCTTCCTTGCTGATCCATGGCGGCGTGAGCGCGCTCAAGGCCTGGTCCTTGCGCTGGCTTGCTGGCGGCTGGGGATTTACCGCCGCGATGTTCTGGATGTCCTTCTTCAACCATGTGGACAATCTGCGCACGCAGCGATTCGAGCATAATGGGCCGATCGATGAATCGCGGCTGACGACCATTATCGGGGTGATGCTGGTGGTTGCGCTGATTGGTTTTGTGTTGGCTTTGATCGGCAAGCGCCGCATCCCGCCGGAAGCCATCTAATCACCGGTCAAGCGACGCCGCGCTTCAGCCAATCCCATCCAAATGCGTCATCTGAGTCGCCATTGGCGCGACGTTGGGCGAGTTTCTCCAACCCTTCAGCAAGGCTCGGCCGTTGCCCATCCGGCACCCACCACATCACAAAATGCATCTCGCCCAGGACCTCGAACCATTCCGCGCGTCGCTCGTAGAACTTCTTGTGCACCGTGTTCCAGACGAAACGTTCCAGACTTTCGGTATTCTCCCAGACAGACAGATTGGGCACCAGCAATGGCTCGCCGTCTATGATGATGTCCTCATTGATGCTGCCAGGTTCGGCCAGTCCATCCATCATCCAGACAAAGCCCGGCATTTTCTTTGCCAGGCCGTTGATCAAGTCGAGATTGTCCATGAAGTCCTTGACGCGCGGATCATCAGTTGGCGCGACAAGGCGGCCGACATTGAGTTCAGCAAGTTGCATTCGCCTTTTCGACTCCTTCTTTTGGACATTTAGACATGCACACTCGTCGACATGAATCTACCGTCATTTCAATGGGACAGTGACTCGCTTGCCTCGCACATGCGGAACAGGCTAATCGCAATCAACACACCTAATCGGGACAGTGAACAGATGAAACCCAGCCCCACTCCATTCCCGCTCGGCCCGGCCCACCTTGTCGGCATTGGCGGCATCGGCATGTCCGGCATTGCCGAAATCATGATGAACCTTGGTTATCAGGTGCAGGGCTCGGACATGAAAGAGAGTGCCAATGTCGCGCGCCTGCGAGAGAAGGGCGCCGTCGTGCATATCGGGCACGCGGCCGAGAACGTCACTGGCACCAGCGCCGTGATCATTTCCAGCGCCATCAAGGATGACAATGTCGAGGTCCAGGCGGCGCGGGCGGCTGGCATCCCTGTCGTGCGCCGCGCCGATATGCTGGCTGAGATCATTCGCCTGAAATGGACGGTCGCGGTCGCCGGCACGCATGGCAAGACAACCACAACGACCATGGTCGCGGCTTTGCTCGACGGCGCCGGCATCGACCCGACCGTGATCAATGGCGGCATCATCAATGCCTATGGCTCCAACGCCAAGGCAGGCGATGGCGACTGGATCGTTCTGGAAGCCGACGAGTCCGACGGCACGTTCATGAAGATCCGCCCGACGGTTGCCATCGTCACCAATATGGATCCGGAACACATGGAGCATTATGGCTCCATGGATGCGCTGCGGGCAGCCTTTGACACTTATGTCGGCAATATCCCTTTCTATGGCTTTGGCGTCCTGTGCACCGATCATCCGGAAGTTGCCGCGATGGTGGCGCGTGTGTCGGATCGGCGGATCATCACCTATGGCTATAATCGCCAGGCGGATGTGCGGGCGGTCAATCTCAAACCCTCCGCGGAAGGTGTGATGTTTGATGTCATGCTGCGGGGCACCACGATTGACGATGTCTTCCTGCCGATGGCGGGCGAGCACAATGTCTCCAATGCGCTGGCGGCGATCGCTGTGGCGGTCGAGCTGGGCGCCAGCCCGGATCAGGTGCGTGACAGTCTGAAAGCCTTTGGCGGTGTGAAACGCCGATTCACCCCGGTCGGGGAATGGAACGGTGTCAAGATCATTGACGATTATGCCCACCATCCGGTGGAGATCATGGCCTGCCTGAAAGCAGCCCGCGCAATTCAGGGGCAGGGGCGGGTCATCGCGATCTCGCAGCCGCACCGATATTCGCGGCTGGAGGATCTGTTTGAAGAATTCGCGCAATGCTATCGCGAGGCCGACATTGCCGTGATCACACCCGTCTTCGCAGCTGGAGAGGCGCCGATTGACGGCGTCGATCACCTGCACCTGGTCGAGAGTATGCGCGGACATGGTCATAAACAGGCCCAGACGCTGGAGGATCTGGAAACCTTACCGGATCTTGTGCGGGAGATGGCGAAACCTGGCGATATGGTCGTGTGCATGGGCGCGGGAAGCATCTCGGCGCACGCCAATGAACTGATCGAGCGCCTGAAATCCTGACCTGTATGGTGAATCCCAGCGCCGCAATTGCGCGAATTTCCATGAACTTTTGTCAAAATCTCGGTGGCTAACTCCTCTCAAAGGTGACGAGAGGGACGTTTTCGTGCGTTACAAAACTGCGTGTCTGGCGGCCAGCATGGTTGGTTGCGCCGCCCTGGGTGTCGCTGCTGATGCCGCCATCAATGATGACTCTGTGCTGCGTCTGAGCCTGCTGGACAGCCCGCCGATAAGCGCGCTGGAAGTGCCTTTGCGCCCGCGCTTGGAAGCGCAATTGCCGAGCGCGCTGACGGAGTCCGCAGCGCCGCAAGTCAGTGTTTCTGAAGCCGGCCGTGTCGGCAAGTTTGCGCACATCGCGACACCGCACCCAAACCTGACTGTCACCGTGGGTGCCACCGATGATGCGTCTGAGCTCGGGCGCCAGATCGATCGTGCCATTTTGGAGATGACCCGGAGCGATGCGCTGTTTAACCGCCAATCTGACAGCGCGCCCTTTATTGGATTGGGCGTTCGTTCCGGGTCTAGCCAGACGGGCTGGTCCGCAGACGCGGCGATAGGGTTCGGTGTCTTCAACCCGCCTGATCACAGCCGCCTGTCCGGCGCCGCGGGCAATGCTCTGGCGCAGCAATACCAGGCTGAGGCGAGCGCCCATTTCAAACTGAGATATACGTTCTAGCGATCACGCACACGGAACCTGTCTGCCTTCACCCCTTTGCTCTGTCGCAGACTGGGGTTAGGGCAGGCATATGGAATTTGAACTTGAGTCATTGCCGCAGCCGCGGGGCAAACTGCTGAAAAATGCGCCGCTTGCGCCCTATACCTGGTTTCGGGTCGGCGGCGCTGCGGATGCGCTGTTCCTGCCCGCGGACGACGCGGACCTGGCGAGCTTTCTGAAGGCTTTGCCGGAAGATGTTCCGGTGACAGTCCTCGGTGTCGGGTCGAACGTGATTGTTCGTGATGGCGGCATTGAAGGCGTCGTGGTGCGGTTGATGGGCCGCTATTGGGGCACGGTGAAACACAATGGCACAGCGGTCAGCGCGCGGGCTGGAGCGCTCGATCTCAATGTCGCCAAGGCAGCGGCCAAGGCGGGCATTAGCGGGCTCTCTTTCCTGTCCGGCATTCCCGGTTCGATTGGCGGAGCTGTGCGCACCAATGCCGGCTGTTACGGCCACGAATTGAGCGATGTCGTGACCGCTGTCGATGGCATTAGCCGCGCCGGCGAGCCGGTGACCTTGCAGCGCAAGGACATCGGGTTTTCGTATCGCCATACCGATTTTGCCAGCAATATCGTTGTCACCCAGCTGCATCTCGTCGGCAGTGGAACAGGCGATCCCGACACGCTCGCAGAAGAGATCGCAGCGCATCAGGCGCGCCGGGCCGAGACCCAGCCGATCAAGGACAAGACGGGTGGATCAACCTTTGCCAATCCCGATCCGCCGGGAACCCCGGATGCGCGCTCAAGCTGGAAGCTGATCGACGCGGCGGGGTGCCGAGGCCTGCGCGTTGGCGGCGCCATGGTCAGCGAGAAGCATTGCAATTTCCTGATCAATACCGGCGAAGCGACGGCCGCCGATATTGAGGCGCTCGGCGAATTGGTGCGTGCCCGCGTGCTGGATCATTCAGGCGTTGACCTGCGCTGGGAGATTCGCCGCATCGGACGCCTTCAGAACGTCTAGAATGTGCCTTTCAGGCGCAACGTGACAATACTGCCAAAATTACGAATTCGGTCTTCGACCCGGTCGACCTGACCATTGCGATCGGGCAAATAGACCACGCGCGTGACTTTCGAGTCGGTGTCGATCAGATTGCCGAAAAACGCCGAACCAGTCATGCCGAATATGTCCTTGTGTTCGACAAATCCCCAGACAAAGCCCTTGGGCTCGGAGAAATTGACCCGGACGTCTTGGCGAAATCTCGGCGACTGAGCGAAGTTCTCGTAATTGATGCCCCAGGCCCAGTCCGTGTCCGGCACATCATGGCGAAAATTAACTTCGAAGAAATGGATTTGGGAGCCGTTGAAATCTCGGGTTGCGCCGGTTACCGGGTCTTCCAGGAACGTATCCTGAAGGAAGGTCTCATATTCCAACTGCGCGCCTTCCCAACCAATATTATCGAGCTTCAGCGTCCCTTCGACCTCAAACGCGACGCGTGAAGCAGAATCGAGATTGCCCGGTCCTTCGCCGTTGCCGATTGGGACCTGATCAATGAGATCTTCGATTTCGTCATAAATTATCTCAGCGGTCAGCGCACCCCAGCTTCCAAAGTCCTTTTCCGCCTCGACCGCAAAGCGCCAACGCCGATCCGGCACAATGTCATTATTGCCAACATTGTCTTCCCGGTTATTTGGATCGATGTTGGCGATAAAGTCGAAGAAATCGAGTTGACCAACCAGGCGCTCGGCCGAGGCATTGATCTTCAGATCGTCATCCACGTCCCAGGCGATTGAGGCGCTGCCTTTCGGTCGCGTGAACATGCGCGTCTGCCCTCCGACGCCATCAGACGATATTTCTGATTGCTCGGCGCCAAGCGAAACTTGCAGGCGCAATTTCTGGTTCAACTGGCGGCCATGCGTGATGAAGGCTTCAGCGCGCTTTTCCTCGACCCGGGTGCCGGGATCGATCACCGTTCGGTTTGGTGCGGCATCGATCGTGGTTCCGGTGAACAGGTCGGATTCATTCTCCAGGGAATTGAACGCGCCTTCGAGCGAAACCTGCCAATCCGAATTGTTCTTCCCGGCCCAACTGTATTCGCCGCGCAAAATGCTTTCGCTCTCATCCGTGGTGCGCGCGAAGATTTCGTTGGTGACATTCGTGCCGTCAATATTCGCCTCAAGAAATTGAACGGTGACCGGGCTGTGCTCATTGCGTTGCAAACCGATCAGCTTCAGGCGGCCAGGGCCGAGGCCGAATTCATAATCGCCGCCAATCTCGCTCTCCCATTCATCCTCATTGAATGTGAACTCCGATTGGCTGACCAAAGTGCCATCCGGAAGAAACTTTGAGCTGGTTTCGAGTTCGTCGGGTTCTGAAACCCCATATTCGGCGTTCAGATTGGCAATGTGCCCATTGCTCGGCGTCCAGCTGAGGCTGCCATTCAAGCTCGTGCGTTCGTTCAGGAACCGGCCGGTTTCCTCGCGAAAGTTTGTGAGGTTTCCAGCGCCGTCAAAAATGTTTTCGCGGCCCGCTGCGCCGCCGCGCCCAGGTTCGGCCTCGAGGCCAAGCGTCCAACCGAGCGATCCGGACTGACCACTCACTGAGATTTCAGCCCAGCGCACGGCGGCCTCCAGGTTTTCGCGATATCTCTGATGCGCGGACCAGGTCCCGGATATGCCATTGGCTTTGGCGGTGACATTGGCGACCTGGCCGCTCAGGCCTGGAATGTCGAGATTGGCGCCTTCGACAATCTCGATCTTCTCGACATTCTCGGCCGGAATACGCGACAGGGCGTCCCGGGCCGTGGTTGATTTCGACGAAATGCGCTGGCCATTGATCAGGACATTCTCGTCTGCCTGGCCAAATCCGCGTTGCTCTTCATCGCTCTGGGAAATGTTGAAACCTGGAATCTGGGAGACCATGTCGAGCGCCGTGCGCGGCGCAAATTGCTGAAAGTCAGCTGCCGTAAAAGTACGGGAATCCTCGCCGGGCTGTTCAATGGTCTGTGCGGGTGCAGAGAGGGGAAGACTGACCGCCAGCCCGGCGAGGAAAGCGCATTTCATGTCGTGATACTCCGGTCGAGATACTGTTCTCTTGTCATCGTGTTACATATGTAAACACACGCTGCAACCCCACGGATAGATTTTTTTTCGACGCGGTATTTTCAGGCAAAAATTTTGGCTGGAGAGGCAAGGTGCGGCGCAAGTCGATCGAAGACTGCGCGAGTTCTGCAAGATGATTCTTCAGGGCGTGTGCGCCTGCGCTGGACCACAAACTGAGACGGTCAGAGAATGACCAAGCGGATCAACACCTTACTGTGAGTACAGGTCTGCGAACTTCGCCATGCACGGAAAACTTTCCCCCGTCGTGGCGGCGTTCGTTTCTTTTTGAGGGGAAGTGGTGTGCTGATCGATAATCGTTTCTGGACTGCCATATTGTGCGTTCGCCGGATGCATGAAACGACCACGCCAGATCGAATTGGATGTCGCACGTGACGGTGGCGGCTACCGAGACCGACGTCGCTGAGGCTGCGATGCGCGACCCGGATATGCGGGCGCTTAAGACAGGTCTGAGCGCGTTTCTGGTCGTCACGGCGTTCTTCTCGATCTCGGTCAATATTCTGCTGCTGGTGTCGCCGCTTTACATGTTGCAGGTCTATGACCGTGTTCTCACCTCAGGGTCGATGGAGACGCTGATCCTGATTTCCGTCCTGGCGGGCGGTTTGATGGTGACATACGTGTTCGCAGAAAGTGCTCGTCGACATGCTTTGGCGCTCGCCGCGCGATTCCTGCACAGACGATTTGGCGAAAAGCTGTTCAACGTGAACTTCGCGGAATCGCGCGCCGATGGATCGTTACAGAAAGACCTGTCGGACCTGACCGTGGTGCAATCCTTCTTTTCAAACGGGTTGATCCTGCCGGTCTTCGACCTGCCTTTCACGCCCTGTTTCCTGCTGGTCTTGTACCTGATTCATCCGCTTCTGGGCTGGCTTGGCGTCGCGGGTGCGGGCTTGTTGCTGCTGATCACGATCCTGGCGGAACTTGCGGCGCGCGAGCCTGAGAAAACCGCGCAATCGGTTGAGCGGGCCTCTCAGGACTTCGCGTCCGGATTGGCTGGACAACAGTCGGCGATTGTCAGCATGGGGATGGCGCGACAAGCCTTTCAGGGCTGGTCAAGCCGGAAGGCGCTGTCCGACCAGCTCTCGCTCGGGACGGCAAAGTCATCCAATTTTTTTGGGGCGCTGACGCGTGGCCTGCGCCAGACGCTGCAAATGGGGGCGCTCGGCCTCGGCGGATGGCTGGTCTTGCAGCATGTCGCGACACCAGGTGTCATTATTGCCGGTTCAATCGTGATGGGACGGGCACTGGCGCCGATTGATCAATGCGTCGGCATGTGGCGACAGATTATCCGTGCACGGAAGTCGTGGAAAAATGTCAGACAGCGCGCGGCGAACCCGTTGGCCAAACAAGACGAGTATACGCCGATGCCGCGGCCTGATCCCCGACTGGAATTGATCAATCTGGAAGTCGGCCATCCGGGGGCGGAGCAACGCGTTTTGCCGCGTTTTAGCCTGACCCTGGAGCGTGGGACTGTACTCGCAATTGTCGGCCCAAGCGGGATCGGAAAATCAACGCTTTTGCAAACTCTGACCGGGGTCTGGTCGCCGCTCGATGGTCAAGTCACGCTGGGCGGACGTGATCTGCACGAATGGAATCAAAACGATCGCGGACAGTATGTCGGCTACTTACCGCAAGACGTCGAGCTTTTGCCCGGAACGGTGGTCCAGAACATTGCGCGTTTTACGCAGGCCGATAGCGCGCAAGTCATTGCCACCGCAAAAGATTGCGGGGCGCATGAAATGGTCAGCGCGCTGGCCGACGGCTATGACACGGTGATCGGACCGGGCGGGGCACAGATCTCCGCCGGTCAGAAACAAGCAATCGGGCTTGCGCGCGCCCTGTTTGGCGCGCCGCCTTTGCTGGCGCTGGATGAGCCGTCCGCAAATCTCGACGAATTCACCATCGCCAAACTCACCCGCACCTTGGCCGCACAGCGCGCAGCGGGCCATGTGGTTCTGATCGCGACGCATGATGTGCGCATGATCCAGGCCGCGGACCGTGTGCTGCTCTTGAACAAGAATGAAATCAAACTGGTCGGCGCGGACGCCTATCGCGCCGCGATCGCCAACAAGTTGCAACCGGCGACGCGGGAGGCGCTGTCATGAAAGCCATGGGGCTGATATTCTCCGATCGCCGATTGTCGACATCCTTCCTGGTGTGTGCCGTGTCGCTCGGCGGATTTCTGGCCTGGGCCGGGCTGGCGCCCCTGGCCGAAGGCGTGACCGCTTATGGCAGTGTCGTCGTCGAGTCTGATCGCAAGCTTGTTCAGCATCTGGAAGGCGGCATCATCGATCAGATCCTGATCAAGGAAGGGGACATGGTCGAGACCGGTGACCCGTTGATGGTGCTCACCGATATCGCCGCCTCAGCCGGCCGGGATCAGGTGACCCAGGATCTCGTCAACCACCTTGCATCGATCGATCGTCTCACTGCCCTGCTCGCTGGAAACAGCGAGATCGCGTTTACGGAGCTTTCGGATGATGTCGAAATCCGGCCCGAGGACTATGACGAGATCCTCGCCCGGCAGCGCGATCTGTTTGCGCAACAGAACCGTCGGCTGTCAGCCGATGTGCGGGTGCTCAGAAGTCGCGCGGAGGGCCTGGCCGAGTCGGCGCGAAACCAACAGGCCCAGATTGAAAGCCAGAAACGATCGGTCGGCATCATCGAGGCCGATCTGGTCAAGAAAGAGTCGCTGCTGGCGGAGAATCTGGTGTCAGGCGATGCGGTTGTCCAATTGCAACGTGACCTGACCCTGGCCGAAAGCGAATTGTTCCGCCTGAACGCGGCGCAGGAGCAAAACCTGATCGAGGCGCGGGAAGTGCGCAATCAGATTATCCAGACCGAGGAACGCTTTGCCGAAGACCTGACCCAAGAGCTTCTGGAGGCCCGGGCGAGCGCCGCCGAAGCCGGGGAGCAATTGCGCGCCGCACAGGACGTGGTCAACCGGACCACGCTGTTTGCGCCGCGATCCGGCGAGGTGCTCAACCTCAAATACAGCACGCTGGGCGGGGTCGTTCAGCCAGGCGAGGCCGTCGTCGAAATTGTCCCGCGCGAAGCGCAACTGGTGGCCTCTCTGGAAATCTTCCCGGCCGACCGGGACGGCGTCTATGAAGGCTTGCGCGTGATGACTCGACTAAGCGGTTTTGACAGCTGGCGCTCCCCCAGCATGGAGGGGAAGATCATGGATGTCAGTCCGGATCTGAAGAGCGCTCCGAGCGGCGACTATTCCTATTATGAGGCGCGTGTGGTGCTGGACGTGGACACCCTGGCCGAGAACGGAATCCAGGCGGCGCCCGGCATGCCGGTCGAGGCGTTCGTCCTGTCCGGTCAGAAGCGCACCCTGCTGAATTATCTGGTTGAACCGATTACCGCCACGTTTCGACGTGGCGCCAAGGAGTGATCCTATGAAACTCGCCCGTTTTCTCCCGCTCGCTTGCCTGCCACTATGGTTCGGCGCCAGCGTCGCTGCGGCGCAGGACTGTCTTTCATTGAACAATGCCCTGGCCCTGAGCCAGCAGCAGGATCCGTCCATTGGTGCGGCTGGCGCCCAGGTGGTTGGCGCAGAAGCGCGCCTGACCGGTGTGAAATCTGACTGGCGGCCGCAAATTTCGGCCTTTGCCCAGTCCAATGATGGACCAACCGGGTTGGGCGATGGGCGCACCAATAATCAGGTCGGGATCAGCGTCTCGCAGAGATTGTATGATTTTGGCCGCGGGCGGCTGGAGCAGGAGAGTGCAAAGGCCCGTGTCGCCCAGGCAGATTTCCGCCTGGACGGCGTCAGGAATGATGTTGCGACAATGACGGCGGGCACGTTCCTGTCCGTGCTGCGCGCATCGGAACGGGTCGAAGCTGCGCGTAAGCGACAGGCCTATCTCGCGGACTTGGTAGGGGGCCTCGAAAGCCGGCTTAAGGCGAACGCGATCACGGCGGCGGAAAAGAATCGGATCGAAGCAGAGTTTGCGCTCGCCGAGTCGGATGTCATCCAGGAAGAGCTGGCGCTCGCGGCGGCGCAATCTGATCTCAGGATCCTGACCGGAAGCGCCTTGCAGAATTGCGAAATGCTGGCCCAGTTTGACGGGTTCATTGACGCACGGTTGCCCTCGACTTTGCTCGAGATTGTCGACCGCGCCGTCGCCACGCATCCGGAGATTCTGGCGACCCAGTCAGAGCAAACCGCGCTTCAGGCAGACCTGAGAGTGGCATCGCGCTTCCGGGCGCCAGTGGTCGAGCTGCAAGGCGTGGCTGCGATCGCCAACGAAGATTTCGATGTGAAAAGCGAGACCGAAACGCGGATTGGCATCAATGTCACGGCGCCGCTGTTCGGGTTTGGCCGGCACGCCTCGCGCAAGCAGGAGGCGGCGGCCAATCTGCAAGTTGCCAGGCTGAGCATGGATCGATTGCGCCGGGATATCGAACAACAGATCACGCTGGTCTGGAAACGGGCGGTTGCGTACGAGGCGCTGGCACAGTCGCAAGCCGCCGCGCGCGACAGTCACCGCGCTGAAGCGCATGCGCTATTGCGCGAGTTCGAAAACGGGTTGCGCCCGTATCAGGACGTGCTGCAGGCCGAGGCGGGTGTGCAGAATGCAATCCTTCAGGAAATCGAGGCCCGATACCTGGAGCGCGAACAAAGACTGCGCCTGGTCTCCATGATCAATGCCCTGTCGCGTTAGGTCGAAACAGAAAGTCTGCACCGCGCACGATAGAGGTCAGACGTGTAAGACGCGCCACACGTCCTGACCAATCCTCATCACATTCACAGCTCGAGCGGAATCGAGACGTTCGGAGAATGACGCACGCGACTTTCTGCCCTTTTTCAACGTGTGGCGGAAACACACTCGCGCACATGCAGAGGTGACAGAGGGCGGCATGGAGTCGGTTGTCTTGATCAGGAATGCGAGGTCGCCGCGATCGAAAGGGATCGCGGCGATGACCGCCCACGTCCAGCCGCAGTCCAGGCCGTATCCCCGCCATTTTCGCTCCGCCCGGTGCGTTGACACCGCACAGCAAACACCAATCGCCATCCCCGCAACAGAGACACAATAAGAGAAGTCAAAATGAAAAAGTCTAACAAAACCATCGCTCGCAAATCCCTCGGGCGCGTTGAGATTTCGACCATTGCTGCACTCGGATTATTGGGGGTCGGCGTTGAGGCGGCTGCGCAAAGCGCGACGGACAATCCGCTCGACAGCATTGACGGCGTCACGGGTTACGAGATCCTGCCGAATGACTCGCTGCTGATCACGCTGGAGTCCGGCGAGACACTGACGCTCGCCGCGGATGCTTATGTCATCGTCGGCGAACAGGTCTTCCTGCGCGAAGACGGTGCAGCAATCCTGCAGGCCGCGCTGGCGGGCGGTGTGGATGCCGCACTGCTGCTCGGTGGAGCGTTTGCGGGCCTGAGCGGTGTGATCGCAGCCACCGATGATGGCGGCGATGATGGCGCGACGCCGCCCTCGGACACCACGCCCCCCTCGTTCACGTCGGATGCGACTGCCTCAACTGCAGAGAATGTCAGCACCGACACGGTGGTCTATGACGCCAATGCGACCGACGCCAACACCATCACCTATTCGCTCTCCGGGGCCGACGCTGATTTCTTCGAAATCGACAGCGATACCGGGGAAGTGACCTTCATCGACTCGCCGGACTTTGAGGCCGAGGCGGACGCGAACGGCGACAATGTCTTCGAGATTACGATCACCGCCTCGGATGGTACCAATTCATCCTCGCTTGATGTCGCGATCACGCTCACAGATCTCGACGATGAGGCCCCGGTCATCACCTCTGAGGCCTCGGCCACGGTGGTGGAAAACCCCGCTGACGGGCAGGTCGTGTACACCGCCACCGCGACCGATGTGGACAGCGAAACCGTCACTTTCAGCCTGGCCGGCGCCGATGCGGACCTGTTCGAGATCGATGCAAGTTCGGGCGAGGTCAGTTTTGTCGGCTCGCCGGACTATGATGATGCGGGCGATGCGGACGGCGACAATGTCTATGAGATTCAGATCGTCGCCTCGGACGGCACCAATTCCAGCACCCAGACCGTCGAGATCACGGTGACCGACGTCAATGATGAAGCGCCGGTCTTTACTTCGGCGACCAGCGCGACCGCTGTCCCTGAAGACGAGACCGACACCATCTATACGGCCAAGGTCTCCGACCTCGATACGGACCTCGACTCGATCACCTATCGCCTCGCCGACAGTGGTGACAGCCAGTATGTCAATATCGACCCGGACACCGGCGCGGTGACGCTGGGCAGCCTGATCGATCATGAAAATCCGTTGGATGACGGCAAGGACAATTCCTACACGACCGAGATCATCGCCTCGGATGGTAGCAATGAAACCACGCACACGGTCACAATCGAGATCGCTGATGTGGCGGATGAGGGTCCGGTGTTCACCTCGGGTGCGACGGCCAGTGTTGAGGAAGCCAGCACAAACACCAATTACATACCCCACGCAACGCCTGATCTGGCGGGATCGACGGTAACTTACGCAATCACGGGCGGTGCCGATGGGGCGCTGTTCGAACTGGACGACGATTCAGGCATGTTAACACTGGTGTTCGGGAAAAATCATGAAAGACCGATCGACGCTGCCGACCCGGCCACCGGCGCCATTGCGGGCGATAATGTCTATGAAGTCGAGATCACCGCCACTGATGAAGATGGCAATCAGACCAGCCGGCTCGTCAATGTTACCGTTACCGACATCACTGAGACGGCGCCGAGTTTCACCAGCGGGACGGCGATCAGCGTCGATGAGAATGAGTCCGATACTGGCTACATCGCCAATGCTGTTCCGGACGTGGAAAGCCTGGACGTCACCTATGCGCTCACCGGCGGCGCTGATGAGGCGCAGTTCAAGATTGACAGCGAGACCGGCAAGCTGAGTTTTGCCGACGGGTTCACACCGGATTATGAAAGCCCCGGCGACGGCGGTGGATCGTCTGCGGTCGACAATGTCTATGAAGTTGAAATCACCGCGACAGACGAGGATGGCGCCAAGTCGACCCAGCTCGTGCACGTCACGGTGAATGATGTCGACGACGAAGCACCGGTCTTCACCTCAAGCACCAATCCGTCAGCTGTCCCGGAAGACGAGACGGACGTGGTCTATGTTGCCGAAGCCACAGATCCGGACAGCGACGATGGCGATATCACCTATGCGCTCGCGGATGGCGGCGACAATCAGTTCTTCAACATCGATGCGGATACCGGCCAGGTCACCCTGCGCGCGACCATCGATCATGACACCGCCAATGATGCCGATGGCGATCACGTCTATGACATCCAGATCATCGCATCGGACGGCACCAATTCGTCGACGCATGATGTCGCGATCACCATCACCGATGCGGCTGACGAGGACCCGGTTTTCACAACCGGCACGACGGCCAGTGTCGATGAAGGCAAGACAATTACCGACTATATGCCTGAGGCGATCCCGGACGTGGATGGCACGCCGGTCACTTACAAGATTGTCGGCGGCGCGCACGGCCACCTGTTCGACATCGACGATACGACGGGCAAACTGGTGTTCAAAGACACGCCGGATTTTGAAGCCCCGTTTGAAGGATATGCGACGACGCACAACGCGTATTATGTGATTGGTGACACGGGCCCGGACTTTCTGGATTTCGAGGGCGGGCTGATCGAAGACGAAGATGGCGATGGATATCTTGACCCCGGCGAAGCCGTCACCATCACGTCGGCCCGGGGAACGATTACGTCTCATTCTTTTGTCGGTACGGTGGAGATTGACGGGCATACGTTTGTCGCAACGACCTCAGGTGCGTCCGGAAATCCCGCAGACGGTGAAGAACTGATCTTCTGGGTGCCGTTCGGTGTCGATCCGGACACGATCAATTTTCCGGACGTTGATGATCTGAGAGCGCTGCTAAACTCCGACGCCTTCTCGGATGAAGCCTTTTCAATCCGGCCCGACAATCAATACGAAGTCACCATCGAGGCCTCTGACGACACTAATACGAGCACGCAGACGGTCACCGTCACGGTCAATGATGTCGATGAAGACGCACCGGTCTTTTCCAATACGGAGACTGATGTCAGCGTCGCCGAGAATACCGATTCCAGCACGGTTGTGTTCAACGCCAATGCGACCGATCCAAACGGACCGGACGCTGATATCAAATATTCGCTCTCCGGCGACGATGCGGACGCGTTCGACATTAACGAGGACACCGGCGTGGTCACGTTCAAGGACACGCTTCCCGCGCCGGATCATGAAGCCCCCGCCGATGCGGATCAGAATGGTGAGTACAAGATCACCATCACCGCGACCGACAGCGAGAACAAGTCCACCGACCTCGCCGTCACCATCACGATTGATGATGTCAGCGAAACGGGCCCCGCATTCACCTCTGCGACCACCGTCAGCGTCAACGAGAACGAGACCGAAACCGGCTACACGCCGCAGGCGACGCCGGACGTGGATGGTGCCGATGTCAAATACAAGGTTTTCGGCGGCGCGCACGGTCACCTGTTCGATATTGATCCGAACACCGGCGAACTGGTGTTCATAAACGCGCCGGATCACGAGGCGTTTACCGTCGGGGTTCGGTCACACGGTTTCTTCGTCATCTCTAGCGCAGATGGCTCTGCATCGTCTTTCCAACCATATCCGGAGCTAATTTCTGAGGGGCGCTGGACTACGATCGGCGTCGATGATGGTTGGTTGGAGCCGGGCGAGGGTATGTCATTTAACGGTCACGATTACGGCGATACTTATGCCGGAACGGTGACGATTGCCGGCGTGACGCTCATTGTTTCCAACGATGATATCGGGGGATATAACGTGTATGTCCCCGCAGGCATTGATCCAGACTCGATCACTTTCCCGGACGATTTCTCCGAACTGACCCTCTCAACCGACCCGTACCAGCTTCCGGTGAGCAATGAGTTTGAGGTCACCATCCAGGCCTTTGACGGCACCAATACCAGCACGCATACGGTCTACGTTACCGTCAATGATGTCAGTGATAACGCCCCGACCTTCGCCTCAGACTTCGCGGTGGGTAGCGTGGATGAAAACGAGACCGCGACCGACTATACAGCGACCGCGACGCCGGATGTCGACGGTGCAGAGGTGACCTATTCGATTGTTAGCGGCGCGCATCGGCACTTGTTCGACATTAATGAGACCACCGGCGAGGTGTCTTTCAAGACCGCCCCGGACCACGAAGCGCCCACCCATGCCTGGCGCGCAGGGACGTATGCGTTCTGGTCAAACGGTGACATCGCCGGAACCCCCGATTTTGCGGGGAGCTATACCGAATCGCTCCTCATCACAGAATCCGTATTCGTAAATGACGAAGACTGGGACGGTGTGCTCGAGGTCGGTGACGTGATCTTCATTGGTGGTGGCAATTCCGAATATGAGTTTTACGGCACCCTGGAGAATAACGGTCATACGCTGATCGTGGCGCGCAAGCAGACAGCGAATGGTGCGGAATTCGTCATTTACGGGCCTGAAGGGTCAAACCCCGGCGACCTGTCGGGCCTGTTCCTCAATGACGTGGACCAGAGCCCGTTCAGCCTCAGCACGACCAATGAATACCAGATTGTCGTCAAGGCCGAAGAAGGGAACAAGGCGAGCTACCAGACGGTCACCATCTCCGTCGAAGACACGGCTGAGGACGGCCCTGTCTTCACAGAGACCACGGTCAGCGTGAATGAGGGCGAGCAGGAGACCGGCTACACCCCCGTCGCAACGCCAGATCTCTATGGGTCTACGGTGACCTACAAAATTACCGGCGGCGCCGATGCGGCGCGGTTCACGTTTGATAGTGCTGGGCAGCTGGTCTTCGTCGACACGTTTACCCCGGATCACGAAAATCCAGGCGATGCGCCAGCGGCCGGCGAAACCGAGGGCAACAATGTCTATGAAGTCGAACTCACCGCCCGGGATGAGGATGGCAACGAGACGACCCAGACCGTGCTGGTCACGGTCAATGACACACCCGACGAAGACCCCGTATTCACCTCTGAACCGACGGTCAGTGTCGATGAAAACAAGGTGGGCGTGTTCCACACTGTCGAAGCTATCCCGGATGTGCCCGGGACCCAGGTCAAATACGACCTGAACGGGCCGCATCAGGACCTGTTCCAGCTGGGTGAGGAATCAGGCGAATTGCAGTTCGTAACCCCGCCGGATTACGAAAACCGACCGCTTGAGTACATCGCGCTAGCATTTGCGAGATACAATGCAAATGGCGGAGATCTGCCTATCGCTGGCGACGAAAACCCGGCCGCGATCGCCGAGGATCCTAGCGCGCCGTCCGCGAACGGTATCCTAACCCCCGGCGAAAGTGTTCTGGTCGACGGTTCTGCTGGATTTACCTATGTCGGGACCGTGAACATTGACGGTCATACGATGATTGTCACGCGCCTGGAAATCGATGGTTCGCTTTTCATCTGGTCGCCGACCGGTGTCGAAGTTGACCCTGACATATTCCCGGAAACGTTCTCCCTGCTGGACGTCACGCAAGAGGATTACCAGCTCGAGCCAATCGATGCCTATTACGTGACCATTGAGGCCGAGGACGGCTATGAGTCGAGCGCGCAAGAGCTCGTTATCACGCTCAATAACACCGCCGATGAGGGCCCGACTTTCAACTCGGGCACGACAGCCAACCTGGATGAGAATGAGACCGAAACCGGCTACACCCCGGCGGCCGATCCGGACGTGGCAGGATCGGAGGTGACCTATGAAATCACCGGCGGCGCGGACGAGGCGCTGTTCGATCTCGATGCAGATGGCCAGCTGGTCTTCGTCAGCGCTCCGGATCACGAGACGCCGGGCGATGTGGCCGGCAGCACTGGTGCCCGCGACAATGTCTATGAGGTCGAAATCACCGCCACGGATGAGGATGGCAATGAGACGGTCCAGACCATAGAAGTGACGGTCAATGACATCGCCGACGAGGATCCGGACTTCTCCTCCGACGCGACTGTCTCGGTTTCTGAAGGCGAGACCGAGACCGGCTACACCGCCGATGCGACCCCGGATATTCCTGGCGCGCCGATCACCTATGCGATCACGGGCGGCGCGGATATCGGCTTGTTCGACATCAATGCGAGCACGGGCAAGGTGACCTTCCTGAATCCCCCCGTTTTCGACGCGAATGATGCCAGCAACAACACTTATGAAATCATCGTCACCGCGACGGAAAAGAACGGCGAATCCGCCACTCAGACCGTCAGTATCACGGTGACCGAGGATCCGGGCGTCGACCTCGGCGACCTGGCCACAACTGCCGGCGTGACGCTGCTGGGCGATGCGGACAATGCATTGGCGGGTCGGTCCGTCTCGAATGCAGGCGATGTGAACGGCGATGGCATCGATGATGTGATCATCGGCGCGCCCGAACAATCAGTGCCGGGCGACGGCAATGATCGGCCCGGTATGGCGTATGTGGTCTATGGCGGGCAGGATCTGGAGCAGATCGATCTCGACAACCTGTCCCCGGATCAAGGTTTCATCGTTCAGGGCGAGACGCAAGGTGATTATCTGGGCATTTCGGTTGCAGCCGCTGGCGATGTGAATGGCGACGGCTATGATGATGTCATCATTGGCGCGACAGGCGCGAACTTTGGAGACGGTGCGGCCTATATTATCTATGGCGGACCGACCCTCAGTTCGGACAATCTGATCGACGTTGCGACCATGACCGCGAGCCAGGGCGTAACACTCGATGGCGCCATTTTCAAAAGCGAGCTTGGTTTTTCCGTGTCCTCGGCCGGCGATGTGAACGGCGACGGCATTGATGATCTCATTATCGGAACGACCTCAGGAGATCAGACTTATGTCATCTATGGCGGGCAGGACTTCGCTACGATCGATTTGGGGGCGTTGACGTCCGATCAAGGCTTCGAGATCGCGGGTGACTCCGTCTATTCCAACAATTCGGTCTCGTCGGCAGGGGATGTCAACGGGGATGGCTATGAGGATGTGCTCGTCGGCGTTCCGGGGGCGTCATCAGGCACCGGAGCGGTTTACCTTATCTTTGGTGGCCACAACAAGGATGAGATAGATCTCACCAATCTCGATCCGGCCGATGGTATCGAGATCCTCGGCCAACAGCCCCTCGCTGAACTCGGCTTTTCCGTGTCCGAGGCGGGCGACGTCAACGGCGATGGGTTTGATGACCTGATCATCTCAGCGCCATCAGGCTACGACAATGGCGAGAATGCTGGCCAGATTTACGTTCTCTATGGCAGCGCGAATCCGACGAGCCCTAACCTCGCAGCGCTGACGCCGGGTCAAGGGTTCACGATCCGGGGAGCAGATGAGAATGATCTGGCGGGGCATTCCGTCTCGAATGCTGGCGATGTGAATGGCGACGGGTATGACGATCTGATCATCGGCGCTCCCGGTGCCGATCCACACGGCGAGGATACAGGTGCCGCTTATGTCATCTATGGCGGGCCGGATCTCGGCGAGATCGATCTCGGCGATCTGACAGCGGCGCAAGGCTTCGTGATTGAAGGCGCAAACCTTAATGACGAGACCGGCGACTCTGTGTCCTCGGCGGGTGACGTCAATGGCGATGGCTATGATGATTTGATCGTCGGCGACCCGCAAGCAAAAGATGGCTCCGAAGAGCCCGGCGCGGCCTATATCATCTATGGCGGCGCCACGGGGACAGAGGACACGACCCCGCTCACGCTTACCGGCACGGATGCCGCCGACAATCTCATCGGCAATGCGGGGAATGACTTGATCGATTCGGTGAGCACTGGCGATGTCGCGCGCGGCGGCGCGGGTGATGATGAAATCGTCGTACGTGGGGCTGATGTAGATTTTGCTGAAGTCGATGGCGGTCACGGCCGCGATACGCTTTACATGGAAAGCTCAGGGCTCACGCTCGACATACGCGCCCCGCAGACCCGCATTGAGAATTTTGAGGTGATTGACCTCAATAACATTAATGACACGGCCCTCATCCTCGATCGACTCTCCGTGCTGCGTCTGTCCGAAGATACCAGCGACGGCATCACCACCTTGAAAATTATTGGCGAAGGCGAAGACAGAGTCGAATTCGCAGATTTCGGTTGGGCCTATGGCGGCACCGAGGGTGACTACGATATCTGGCAGATTGGCAATGCGCGAGTGCTGGTCAAGATCGGCGTCAAAACGGACTTCTCGGCCACGCAGGACCCGTCCATCACCTCCGATGCAACCGCGAGCGTCGATGAGAATGTCGACACGGACCATGTCGTCTATGACGCCAATGCCAGCGATGGCGACAGCGCCCAGAGCGACCTGACCTACCGCCTCGCCAATGGCGGCGACAATGCCTTGTTCGATATAGATGCGACCACCGGCGCGGTGACGTTCAAGGCCTCGCCCGATCATGAGACGCCGGCGGATTCTGATGGGCAGAATGATTATGAGATCACCGTCATCGTCACAGACGAGCACGGTAACGAAGACCGCAAAATCGTTATCATCACGGTGGATGATCTGGACGAGGTCGCCCCGGTCTTCACTTCTGACGCGGCGGCCAGCATCGTCGAAGGCACCGCGACCACGACGGCTGTCTACACAGCCATAGCGACCGATGAGGACAATACTGGCAGCGGCGTATCCTACAGCCTCAAGGACGCGGGCGACCACGCCCTGTTCGATATCGATGCCAATGGCAATGTCACGTTCAAAGCCTCTCCAACCTATAATGATGGCGGCGACAATACGTATGACATCACCCTCATCGCCTCCGACGGCACCAATGAGACCGAACACACGGTCACGATAACGGTGACGGAGGATATCAGTAGCGATCCGGGAGCCCCTGTGATCACATCGCAATCGACGGGCAGTGTGGATGAGAATGACCATCGGTCCACCATTGTTTATGATGCGGACGCGACCGATCCGGACGGCGATGCGAGTGATCTGAGATACAGCCTCGCCGATGGCGGTGACAATGATCTTTTCAACATCGATACGCGCACGGGTGAGGTGAAGTTCAACGCGTCTCCGGATCATGAAAACCCGTTAGATGGCGATGGGAACAATGACTATGAGATCACGGTCATTGTCACGGATCCTGACGGCAAGAAAGACAGCTTGGATGTCACCATAACGGTCAACGACATCGCTGACGCGGCGCCGGAATTCACGTCTGGGTCGACGGCGAGTATCGACGAAAATCAGACAAATACCGGCTATTTCCCGGCGGCAACGCCTGACGGGGATGGAGCAGCGGTTCGATACGAGATTACAGGTGGCGTCGATCGGGCGCAGTTCGACATCCACAGCACAACAGGAGAGTTGATATTCGTTTCGGCCCCCGATCACGAGGACCCGAAAGACACGGGGGGTGCCAACGACGACAATGTCTACGAAGTGCGTATTACCGCGACCGATGAAACAACCGGCCGGGAGACTGCCCAAACTGTTTATGTGACCGTAAATGATGTCGATGACGAGGAGCCAACTTTCGATTCTGAGTTAAACAAGAGCGTCGATGAAAATACGTCCGGGCCTGTCTACCAGGCCGTCGTCACGCCCGATGTCGAGGGGACGAAGGTCACATACTCGCTCGGGGACGCTGGAGATTCACACTTGTTCACGATCAATAAGAACACGGGTGATCTGTCATTTAACAGCCCACCAGATTTCGAATATCCACTCGATGGAAACGAGAACAATTATTACGGTGCATCGATCGTGGCGACGATAGATGGCGGCGATACCATCACGCAGACGGTATTTATTCAGGTGGTCGATGTCGATGATGGCGACACACGCCCACCGGAATTCAATGCGCCGTCGGTGGTCTATGTGGATGAGGGCGCTCTTCTTGCCTTTGAGGCGTCGGCCACCGACCCGCTGTCCAATGATGCACCTGTCGGTATTTCGATAACTGGAGAGGACGCAGCGGCGTTGCGAACCACAAGCACGAACGACAACATCTATTTCTGGAGCGCGTATCGACCGGACCACGAAAATCCAACCGACAATGATGGAAACAACGAATATAACATCACGCTGAGCGCAACCAATTCTCGCGGCGAAACCGCAACGCATGATGTCGTCATCAGGATTAGAGATATCGCCGATGAAGCGCCAAGATTCACATCGGAGTCGACCGCAAGCGTGAGTGAGAACGAGACAGAGACGGGGCTTTTCATCAGTGCCACACCCGATCTCGATGGCGCGGACGTGACCTATTCGATCGTCGGCGGCGCGCACGGGTATTTGTTCGAGATCGATCCCCAGACCCGGGAATTGAAATTCAAAGAGGCGCCCGACTTTGAAGCTCCCCCATCGGCATACGAGTATGATAGCGTCGTCGAGTTCAGGATTGCCTCTGGGAACACAAGCATCGACCATAATGCAGATGGCACCCGTGTTATCTCCGATGACCCGGAGTCCAGCACCGAGGGAGTCCTCAATCCCGGAGACAATATTTGGATCGATGGGGCGCCGGCAGGGAATTTCTATGGTCATATCACAATTGGCGGCCACACGATGATCGTGACGTCTATACCTGGCTCTTTCGATACGACTGCTGGCTACAGGATATATGTCCCTGTCGGTGTCGATCCGGATACGATCAATTTCGATCTCGGCGCAGTTAGTCGAACCGCTTATGAGCTGCCGAAAACCAATGAATACGAAGTCATCATCGAGGCCGAAGAAGGCGGCAGAGCGACACAGCAACGCATCACCGTCACCGTCGAAGACGTCGACGAGACGCCAGCCGCCGCCGCGGCGAATGCTGGCGATCTGGTCGACCTCTTGGACAATCTCGAGAGCGAGGTCGTCTCAACCCCGTCTGATCCGAACGATGGCAAGACCTCGCCGCCGATTACGCCGGTTGCGCCGCAGCTGACCCCGGACTGGTGGCCGCAGGATGAGCTGGCGAGCACGCTGTTGCAGCTCGACATGTCAGACGCGCTGGATGGGTTCTAGGCGTCATGCGGGCGAGGGGCTGATGCCGCCTCGCCCGTTTCGGCCTGCCGCGGCTTGTGCCAGGCACCCGCGAAAGCGCTGAAAAAACCTGTGTGCGCGGCCCCGCGCCTTAAGAGAGTTTTACGACTTTGCTGCAAAATTGGCCCTTGGTGGATCGCGCCATGTGGTGAAAGCCGGTCTGCCTGATGGTGTTTAAAAAAGCTGCCTCAGCGCAGCCATCAAAGCGCATCAGGCGTTGGGAAGTCAGCCGCATGTCGTTGTCCAACGGGTAAAGTTGGCGATGATAAGGGATGCGGCATGCCGCGAGCGAAAAGCAAAAAGAAGGCGCCGGAACCGGAAATCTATCTGGAACGCACCCAGATATCTTCCGTGGTCTTTGGCCTGGTCATGGTCGTCGCCATGATCGTGGCGGGCGCCGCTATGCTTGGCGGCTCGCTGTCGCAAATGGGCCAGCGCTGGGGCAGCGCCATGGACGGCGTGTCGCGCTCGATTGGCCTGTCGGTCGACACGGTCGAGGTGATCGGCCTCGAACATGTCCCGGCCGTCGCGCGCCAGATCAAGGCCTCGGCCATGGTTGAGCCCGGCGAGAACATGTTCCGCGCCGACCCGCATCTGATCCGCCGCCGCGTTGAAGACACGCGCCTGGTCGCCAATGTCCGTGTCTACCGCCTGTGGCCGGACACCGTCATGATCTATGCCGATGCCGCCGAGCCGATGGCGCTGTGGAATGATGGCGAGGCCTGGACCGTGGTCGACAATTTCGGGCGCCTGATGCCGAAAGTCCGCCCGCAGGATCATGCCACCCTGGTCAAGACGGTCGGGATTGGCGGACCGGAAGCGACGCCGGCCCTGGAAAATGTCTTCCGGGTCATGCCGGACCTGCGCGCTGAGGTCGACCATGCCCGCCGCGTCGCTGGCCGGCGCTGGGACCTGGTGCTGCGTTCCGGCGCCTTGGTGAAATTGCCGAATGACGAGAATATTGCGCCCAGCGTGCTGAGTTTTGCGCGCATGGACGAAGCTGGGGAGCTGACGCACAGACCACTCAAGGAGATCGATCTGCGCGTCACCGGGCGGGTGTTTCTGACCCCCGCACAAGATGAGATGGGAGGGGCCGCATAATGGCGACAAGCACGCAGAGACTGAAACCGAGACATGTGGGCAAGGCGGGCACCGTCGTTGCCGCGCTGGATATCGGCTGTTCAAAAATTGCGTGCCTGATCGGACGTGTGGACCCGGGCAGCCGCGCCGGATTTGCCTTCATGGGCGGCGGCCGCCAGCAGAGCCGCGGCTTCAATGGCGGCTCGATCAGCGATATTGAAGCGCTCGAACGCTCGATCCGCCTCGCCGTTGAGGATGCCGAGCGCGAAGCCGGGGAGCGGATTGATCGCGTTATCCTCGGCATTACCGGCCCGAAAGTTGATAGCCAGCTCGCCGAAGCTGAAATCGAACTCGGCCAGCGCGAGATTTCCAGCCGCGATGTCCAGAAAGTCTGGGCCCAGGCGCTCGGCAAGATCGTGCCCAAGGAGCGTGAGCTGCTCGGCGCTTATCCGGTCATGTACGGCGTTGATGACCAGGATGATATTCGCGACCCGGTCGGCATGATCGGTGATCGCGTGCGCGTGTTGTTGAACGTTGTGACGGCGCCGAAATCGCTGGTCAAGAATCTGAAAGAGTGCGTGCAGCGCGCGCATCTCGGCGTCGAACGCATCGTTCCGTCGGCTCTGGCGAGTGGGTCTGGCACCCTGATCGAAGACGAGATTGAAAACGGCGCGGTCTGTATCGACTTTGGCGGCGGCGTCACATCGGTCTCTGTTTTCATGAACGGCGCGCCGGCCTGGCTCGACCTGGTCAAGGTTGGCGGCGCCCGCGTCACCGGCGACATCGCGCAAGGCATTGGCACCACGTTTGCGGCTGCGGAGCGCCTGAAGACGCTGCACGGCACGGCCGATACCGAAGGCCCGGGCATGGCTGAGCGCATTGAAGCGCCGCGGCTCGGCGATGATGGCCGCCTGAAAGCCGGGCGCATGACTCGCGGCGAGCTGACCTCGATCATCGCGCCGCGCATCGAAGAATTGTTCGAAATGGTCCAGGCCCACCTGACGGCCAGTCCGCTGCGTCCGATCCTGCCGAGACGAACCGTACTCACCGGCGGCGCCAGCCAGCTTGCCGGCGTTCGCGAACTCGCCGCTGAGGTGTTGAAACAACCTGTGCGCCTCGGCCGGCCGATTGATGCTGACATTTTAGGTGACAATTACGGTAATCCGGCCTTTTCCACAGCAGCAGGTCTGATAAGCTATGAATTGAAGGGGTTTGCTGATGCTTCACGGGCAGGGGGAGCAGCAGCGCTTACCGGAGGTCCCGCCGGGCGTGGAGTGATTTCGAAGGCCTTAAACTGGATCCGCGAAAATTTTTGAGCGAGATGACAGTCATTTAAGGAACTTTTAGGCGAAGCTCGTCATTCTATTCCCGTACAAGGCGTTTGGTACGCAAAAACCAGAGAGAACGGGAATAAGCCATGACGAAAGAACTCAAACCACGAATTGTCGTCATTGGCGTTGGTGGTGCCGGTGGAAACGCTGTCGACAACATGATCGAAGCGAACCTGCAAGGCGTTGAGTTTTACGTGGCCAATACCGATGCGCAGGCCATGCGCCGGTCGAAGACTGAAAACCGTATTCAACTTGGGCCTGAGACGACGGCCGGCCTCGGCGCTGGCGCGCGGCCTGAAGTGGGCGAAGCCTCTGCCGAAGAATCCATGCCTGAGATCCTGGCTGCTCTGGAAGACGCACATATGGTCTTCGTCGCGGCCGGAATGGGCGGCGGCACCGGCACCGGCGCAGCCCCGGTCATCGCCAGGGCCGCACACGATAAGGGCATTCTGACGATTGGTGTGGTCACCAAGCCATTCGGATTTGAAGGCACACACCGGATGACAACCGCTGAGTCCGGCCTTGTCCGCATGAAGGACGCCGTCGACACGCTGATCGTTGTCCCGAACCAGAACCTGTTCCGCATTGCGAATGAGCGCACGACCTTTGCGGAGGCCTTCCGCATGGCCGATGATGTGCTGTATTCCGGCGTGCGCGGGATTACCGACCTGATGATCATGCCGGGCCTGATCAATCTCGATTTCGCGGATGTCCGCACTATCATGAAAGGCATGGGCACTGCCATGATGGGCATGGGCGAGGGTGAAGGCGAAGGCCGCGCGCTTGAAGCCGCCCGCTGCGCCATCGACAATCCATTGCTGGACGATGTTTCGATGAAAGGCGCCAAGGGCGTCCTGATCAACATTACCGGCGGCTATGACATGACGCTGTTCGAACTCGATGAAGCGGCCAATGAGATCCGCCGCGAAGTCGACTCGGATGCGAACATCATTCTCGGCTCGACCTTCGATGCCGAACTGGAAGGGCGCATTCGCGTTTCCGTGGTCGCCGCAGGCGTCGCCGTGGAAGAAGCCATCATCGCCGCGCCGATCCGCCAGGAACCTGTGGTTGCAGCCCCAGAGCCAGCGCCTGTCGTCGTGACCCCGCAAGCCGCGCCAGAGCCTGAAATTGATCCGCGCCCGGATTTCCGCGGTCGCGAGCTTCCGCCGGCGCATATTGAGGGCCAGACGGGCAGTGACACAGTCCGCGCTGATGCTGCGTTTGCCAAGCCGGTGGCTGATAGCCCGGCCGGGTTCTCGAACCTGTTTGGCTGGCGCCGTGAGGATGCTGTTGGCGACAATGATGATGAGGAAGATCGCGAGACCATCGTCTCAACGCCGGAAGATCATCCAAAACCAGCGCCATTTGATGATGCAGACCTCGAGATTCCGGCCTTCCTGCGCCGTTCTGCCAACAATTAAGGCTTACAAATCGTTCACAAAAAGCCGCCCAAACCCGGGCGGCTTTTTGTTTTTTGGACGTTTGCAACATTGAGCAACAAAGCTTGTGTTGAGGAGTCCGGTTGCCGCGGTGTTTATGCAGTGTCTGCAGGGAGAGTAGGCTTGGGACGAGTAGAGTATCAGACCACACTGAAAACACCGGTCATCTGTGCAGGCATTGGCGTGCATTCCGGCGAGCGTGCGCGCATGGTTATCAAACCGGCGCCAGTTAACACAGGCATTCGGTTTCGCCGGGTCGACCTAGACAGCCAGAGCGACATTCTCGCGCGCGGCGACCATGTCACCGAAGTTCAGC
Organism: Hyphomonadaceae bacterium; assembly: GCA_024742355.1. GTDB lineage: Bacteria > Pseudomonadota > Alphaproteobacteria > Caulobacterales > Hyphomonadaceae > Henriciella. The sequence goes on from JANSYM010000009.1 coordinate 134,209, forward strand.
TCGGCACGACGCTGACCAATGATGATGGCGCCAGTATTGCCACGGTTGAGCATTTCCTCGCCGCTTGTGCGGGCATGGGGCTCGATAACCTCCTGGTTGAGATAGACGGGGCGGAAACACCGATCATGGACGGCTCATCGGCTGTGTTCTGTGAACTGTTCCACAATGCCGGCGTGCAGCAACAAGCCGCGCTGCGCCGCCGTATCCGCATCCTGGAAAAGGTCGAAGTTCGCGATGGCATCAAATGGGCGCGCCTGTCGCCCAGCCCGGACAATGTCCTGACCCTGAAAGCCAAGATCGAGTTTGAAACCAAAGCCATTGGCACGCAGCAAATGTCGATGCGCCTGATGCCTGGCCTGTTCGCCCGCGACATCGCGTTTGCCCGGACGTTCGGCTTTGCCCGCGATGTTGAGACCTTGAAAGCCATGGGCCTCGCCCGCGGTGGGTCCCTCGACAATGCCGTCGTGATTGATGGCGACGAGATTGTGAATCCCGAAGGTCTGCGCAGTGATGACGAGTTCATTCGTCATAAGCTGCTTGATGCTGTCGGCGATCTGATGCTGGCTGGCGCCCCGATTGCCGGGATATATGAAGCCCGCCAACCGGGCCATGCCATGAACAATAAGCTGGTGCGGGCCTTGCTCGAGCAACCGCAAGCCTGGTGCTGGGAAACCGATGCCGAAGCGCTTGCAACCGGCGCGTCGATGACCGCCGCGTCTGCCTAGAGCCAGTCCGGCGCAGCCGTCCTCGTTGGATCGCCGCTTTGGTCCATTTCAGGTTGCGGGTAGCGTTCCAGCAATTTCTCGATAATCGCATCTGCGACGCGGCCGGCTTCTCGCAACGGCGAATATTCCCACCGCTCCAGCGCGCCATCGAACCAGCGCGCACAGCCGCGTTCAATCAGGCTTTTATGAAGGCGGTCGAATTTTGGCGCTTGCCCGGACAGTTTCGCCATATGCACGGGCAAGCCGTGCCAGGCCGCGTCTGACAACATGTTGGCGCTGTCCTCGGTGACGATGGCGACGTCTGAATAGAGCAGCCAGGCGAGATAAGGGTTTGGCCCGTCCTGTTCGCTGGCCCAGAACCGGGCGCCCACCCGATCGGCAAAGGCGCGCATATCGCTGACGACCTGCACCGGTGTGCGCCGGGAGCAGGTGATCCGCAGGCGCCAGCCTTGTCCGGCAAGCGTCTCGAATTGTTCGATCAGTGTATCCGCCGCCTCACGGGTAAACTTGTGGGCCTTGGAGTCACCGCCAAGAATGACCACAGCGCTCTTGCCGCGCTCATCGGCGAGGTCAGCGAATGCCTGTCCAGCTTCCTCGATCATGTCCTCGGAAAAATGGGTGGGCGATCCGGTCGTGCGGATGACGTTCGGGCCTTCCAGCGTGTCATGTTCTGGAACGACGACAAGGTCGAACAGGGCTGGGTCCGTTTTTGGGTCGAGGATCTGAACGCTGAGTGTCCGTCCGCCGCTCCAGTCGCGCACGGCGGCGGTATAGGGCGCGCTGCGCCGACCGGCGGCCACCCAGATGGTCGGCCATGGGCTCGAAAGGAGTTGGCGCTGCGCTGCGGGCAGGGCGCTTCTGACCGCTGGCCAGCTGGCGCCAGGCAGCCAGGTCCAGGGCGCACGCGGTGTCAGCGTGATCGGTTCAGCGCGATGTCCCTGGCCGGATATGTGTCCGATCTGGAGCCAGCGGCGGGTCTCGGACAAGGCGGCAATTACGGCGCGGACCTGCGCTGCATTACCCGCGCGGCCGTCGCTGACCGCCCAAATCGAGGGACCAAGGGAAGATTCAGGCGAATCCATATGTTTTGACCTGCCAGAATTCGCCTATGAGGTGAAGAACGGGTGTTAGATGTATTTCACTTCTGCGACTTCATAGACGCGGGCGCCGCCGGGCGCGGCGACTTCTGCCTCGTCGCCTTCACCTTTGCCGATCAGGGCGCGGGCGATTGGGGACGTGTTCGAGACCTTGCCCTGGGCGATGTCAGCTTCGTCTTCGCCAACGATCTGATAGGTCGACTCGTCCTCGGTATCGACATCAATGATCGTTACGGTCGCGCCGAACACGATTTTCTCGCCTTTGACCTTGCTCAGATCGATGACTTCAGCGCGCGACAGCTTGTCTTCAAGCTCGACAATGCGGCCTTCAATAAAGGACTGTTTTTCCTTGGCGGCGTGATATTCGGCATTCTCGGACAGATCGCCATGCTCACGGGCTTCAGCGATCGCCTGGATAATGGCCGGGCGCTCGACTGATTTGAGATTTTTCAGTTCTGCGTCGAGAGCTTCATAGCCCCCGGCGGTCATAGGTGTGCGTTGCATGAATGTGTACCGTTTTGGGTCTGAAAGACAGCGTCCAATCAAAAGACAGGCGCGTCAAGTAGTGCAAAATGTTCGATTTCGCAAGCTATGCTTTTTGTAAGGCGCGAACCGAAAGTGGTTTTTCGCGCATCGCGCGAATCGCTTTCACGGCCGCGCGCGACGCCGCCAGCGTCGTGAAGTATGGAATGTTCTGAATCAAGGCGGTCCGGCGGATTGACTTGGAGTCCTTGCGCGACTGTGCGCCTTCGGTCGTATTGAGCACAAGATCGATCGTGCCATTGAGAATTTCGTCCTCAATATTGGGTTTTCCCTCGAGCACTTTCTTGACCATCTGTGCCTCGATACCGCGCTCGTGAAGGAAACTGGCTGTGCCCGACGTGGCGACGAGTTCAAAGCCCAGCTCAATCAGGCTTCGGGCCGGCTCTATGATCTCTTCCTTGTCCGCGTCGCGGAGTGAGATGAAAGCCCGACCGCTGGTCGGCAAAGTCACGCCGGCCCCGATTTGTGACTTCAGGAAGGCCGTGCCGAAATCATCATCCCAACCCATGACTTCCCCGGTCGAGCGCATTTCCGGGCCGAGGATCGGGTCGACATTGGCAAAGCGGGCGAACGGGAACACGGCTTCCTTGACTGCAACGCGGTTGGCTTCGGCGTGACGCAGATCGAAATCGGTCAGGGTTTTGCCAGCCATGATCTTGGCCGCGATCGAGGCAATGGGCGCGCCGACGGCCTTGGCGACGAATGGCACGGTCCGGCTGGCGCGAGGATTGGCCTCAAGCACGTAAATCTCGTCATCCTTCACGGCGTACTGAATATTGATCAGGCCCGACACATTGAGCGCCTTGGCGAGCGCGATGGTCTGCTCGCTCAATCGGCCAATGGTGCTTGGCGACAGAGTATAAGGTGGCAAGGCGCAGGCACTGTCACCGGAATGCACGCCAGCTTCCTCAATGTGTTCCATGATGCCGGCAACATGCACATTCTCGCCATCGCACAAGGCATCGACATCAACCTCGATGGCGTCGGACAAATAGCGATCCAGGAATAGCGAGCCATCGCCCGCGACGGAGAGGGCATATCCGGCATATTCGCGGACATCTTCATCCGAGTGACAGATCCGCATCGCCGTTCCCGAGAGCACAAAGGACGGACGCAGCATGACCGGATAGCCGAGCTGTCCGGCCTTCTCCAGCGTCTCCTCCAGCGAGCGCGCGGTCGCCGATGGTGGTTGCTGGATACCAAGATTGGACAGGAGCGCGGACCATTGCTTGCGATCTTCGGCGAGATCGATGCTGTCCGGGCTGGTGCCCAGGATCGGAATACCGGCCTGATTGAGCGGCTGTGCCAGCTTGAGCGGTGTTTGCCCGCCAAACTGAACAATCACACCTGCCAGTTCGCCGGCACTTTGTTCCTTATGGATGATTTCGGACACATGTTCTTCGGTCAGCGGCTCGAAATAGAGACGATCGGAGGTGTCATAATCGGTCGAAACCGTTTCCGGGTTGCAATTCACCATGACGCTTTCAATGCCGATATCGGCCATCGCAAAGGCGGCGTGGCAGCAGCAATAGTCAAACTCGATGCCTTGCCCGATCCGGTTTGGGCCGCCACCCAGGATAATGGCTTTCTTGCGGGTCGAGGGCAGGGCTTCGCAATCGGCGCTTTCGGCGCCAAAGGCCGGATGCTCATAGGTGGAATAGAGATAGGGCGTTTTGGCTGCGAATTCGGCCGCGCACGTATCTATCCGCTTGTAGACCGGACGGACAGCAAGGGCATGCCGGGCGGCGCGAACCTCCTGTTCGGTCTGATCGACCAGCTCGCCCAGGCGGGCATCGGAAAAGCCCATGGCCTTGAGGTCGGTGAATTCGCGCTGGGTCGTCGGCAGACCGTCGCGCCGAACATTGTTCTCGACTGAGACGATCTGAGCGATCTGGCGCAGGAACCAGAGATCGATACTGGTGGCCGCATGCACGTCTTCAACGGAGATCCCGGTGCGGAACGCCTGGGCGACAATCCGTAAGCGGTCCGGTGTCTGTTTGCTCAGCGCTTCGCGCAAGGCGCCTTCGCCGCTGAATTCGATCTCATTCAGCCCATTCAGACCGGTTTCGAGGGAACACAGGGCTTTTTGCAGACTTTCCTGGAAGTTGCGTCCAATCGCCATGGCTTCGCCAACCGATTTCATCGCCGTCGTCAGAAGCGGCTCGGCGCCCTCGAATTTCTCGAACGCAAAGCGTGGGATCTTGGTGACGACATAATCAATGGTCGGTTCGAACGATGCCGGCGTCACGCCGGTAATGTCATTGTCGAGTTCGTCCAGCGTGTAGCCGACAGCCAGCTTGGCGGCGACTTTCGCGATCGGAAAACCGGTCGCTTTCGAGGCCAGCGCCGAAGAGCGAGACACACGCGGGTTCATTTCAATGACGACCAGTCGGCCATCCGCCGGGTTGACCGCGAACTGGACATTCGAACCGCCGGTCTCGACCCCGATCTCGCGCAGCACGGCGAGCGAGGCATTGCGCATGACCTGATATTCGCGATCCGTCAGGGTCAGGGCGGGCGCTACGGTGATCGAGTCGCCGGTATGCACGCCCATTGGGTCAATATTCTCAATCGCGCAGATGATGATGGCGTTGTCGGCTTTGTCCCGCACCACCTCCATCTCATATTCTTTCCAGCCGAGCAGGCTTTCATCGACCAGGATTTGCGCCACCGGTGACGCGGCAATCCCGGCCCGACAAATCTCTTCATACTCGGCGCGATTATACGCCACGCCGCCGCCGGTGCCGCCCAGCGTGAAGGCCGGGCGAATAATCGCCGGCAATCCGACATGGTCGAGCGCGTCCAGCGCATTCTTCAGGCCGGTGATACGGTCATAGGAGCCGTCTTCATTCTTGGGAGACGAGACGATTTCCGCCTTGGGGTTTTCGAGGCCGATCCGGTCCATGGCTTCGCGGAACAGTTTGCGGTCTTCGGCCATTTCAATCGCGTCGGCGCGGGCGCCGATGAGTTCCACATTGTGCTTAGAAAGAACCCCCGCCTGTTCAAGGGCGAGGGCACAATTCAAAGCGGTCTGACCACCCATTGTCGGGAGGAGTGCGTCCGGCTTTTCGATCTCGATAATCTTCTCGACGAAATCCGGAGTAATCGGCTCGATATAAGTGGCGTCGGCGAGGCCTGGATCGGTCATGATCGTCGCCGGATTGGAATTGACCAGGATGACCCGATAGCCTTCGCCCTTCAGCGCCTTGATCGCCTGCACGCCGGAATAGTCAAACTCGCAGGCCTGGCCGATAATGATAGGGCCAGCACCGATAACAAGAATGGACTGAATATCGGTGCGTTTGGGCATCTGGAATTCCTTCTTGTCTCGCTGCCCAGATCAGGGAGCAGGCAAACGGGTGGCGTATAGCGGGGAGTCGCCCTGCGGGGCAAGCGGAAATGATGGGATTTGCGCGAAAACATGACAGGTTGCCGAAAATCGGCCGGAGCTGGCCTGTTTCACGCACGCTCCGACAGACAAAGACGCTAGGCGAGCGCTGCGCATGTCGCTATATGCCCGCGTATGACTCCACGTGATAGAATCCGAAATTTCTCCATTGTCGCGCATATTGACCATGGCAAGTCGACGCTCGCGGATCGCCTGATCCAGCAGACCGGCACGCTGACTGAGCGAGAAATGTCAGAGCAGGTGCTCGACTCGATGGATATCGAGAAAGAGCGCGGCATCACGATCAAGGCGCAGACCGTTCGGCTCGACTATACAGCCAAGGATGGCGAGACCTATGCTATGAACCTGATGGACACACCGGGCCATGTCGACTTTTCCTATGAAGTCAGCCGCTGCCTCGCCGCGTGTGAAGGCTCCCTGCTCGTGGTCGATGCGAGCCAAGGCGTCGAGGCGCAGACGCTGGCCAATGTTTATCAGGCGATCGAGCAGGATCATGAAATCGTACCGGTGCTCAACAAGATCGACCTGCCGGCTGCAGACGTGCCCGCGGTCAAGGAGCAGATCGAAGACGTGATCGGCCTCGATGCCTCTGATGCGGTGGAAATCTCGGCCAAGACCGGCATCGGCATTGACGACGTCCTGGAAGCGATTGTGACGCGCCTGCCAGCCCCGGACCATGGCGAAGCAGATGCGCCGCTCAAGGCGGCTTTGGTCGATGCCTATTACGACCCCTATCTCGGCGTTGTGGTCATCGTGCGCATGCATGATGGCGTCCTGAAAAAGAAAATGAAGATCAAGATGATGAAGACCGGGGCGACGTATGAAGTCGACAAGGTCGGCGTCTTCAAACCAAATCCAACCGATGTCGAAGAGCTTGGGCCAGGTGAGGTCGGGTTCCTCATCGCCTCGATCAAGGAAGTCGCCGATTGCGCCATCGGTGACACCATCACCACGGATAAGCACGGCTCAGATGACCCGCTGCCAGGCTATAAGGACGTTCAGCCTGTCGTCTTTTGCGGTCTGTTCCCAATGGATGCAGGGGATTTTGACGACTTGCGGGCGGCGATGGGCAAGCTGCGCCTGAATGATGCCTCGTTCACCTGGGAAATGGAAACTTCGGCGGCGCTGGGAATGGGCTTCCGGTGCGGTTTCCTCGGCCTGTTGCATCTCGAGATTATCCAGGAACGCCTGAGCCGCGAGTTTGATCTCGACCTGATCGCGACGGCGCCGAGTGTGGTCTATGAAATGACCATGACCGATGGCACCGAGATCGAGCTGCACAATCCGGCCGACATGCCAGACGTGGTCAAGATTGCCGAAGTGCGCGAGCCCTGGATCAAGGCGACGATCTACACGCCGGACGAGTATCTCGGCTCGATCCTGAAGCTGTGCCAGGACCGGCGCGGAATCCAGACCGAGCTGTCTTATGTCGGCGGCCGCGCCATGGTGCAGTATGAATTGCCGCTCAATGAAGTCGTGTTTGATTTCTATGACCGCCTGAAATCGATTTCACGTGGCTATGCCAGCTTCGATTATGAGATTGTCGGCCACCGCGCCGAAAACCTCGTGAAGATGAATATCCTGGTCAATGACGAGCCCGTCGACGCGCTCGCCATGCTGGTCCACCGCGACCGGGCCGAGAGCCGCGGACGTCAGATGTGCGAACGGCTGAAGGACCTGATCCCGCGCCAGATGTTCAAGATTCCGATTCAAGCCGCGATTGGCGGACGGATCATTGCCCGCGAGACGATCTCAGCCTTGCGCAAGGACGTGACGGCGAAATGCTATGGCGGTGATGCGACCCGTAAACGCAAACTGCTCGACAAGCAGAAAGCCGGGAAGCAGCGGATGCGCCAGTTCGGCAAAGTCGAGATTCCGCAGGAAGCCTTTGTCGCGGCCTTGCGGATGGATGGGGACTAGGCGTCCGTAACTGACCCCAGGCCGCCCGAGGTGTAAGACTCAATTCAGCGGCTTACCAAGGCTGGCGCGATCTTCGACATCGTAACCGAGCGCGCGGTAGAAGGCGAGGACGTCCAGGTTCGACGCGCGCACCTGCAAATTGACTTTCGGACAGCCAATCTCTTTCAGGTCACGTTCGGCGTGGCGCATGAGGCGTGATGCAAGCCCTTGCCGCCGAACCTGCGGGTGGACGGCCAGTCTGTGTATCCAGCCGCGCACGCCGTCAAACCCGGCGATGATGGTGCCAACCACGCGGTCTTGTCGGACAGCCACATAGAACAGATCCGGCTGAACGGTGCGCTTTCGGGCGATCACATCTTCAGCCCTGTTCCACGCTGCGCCTTCGGGAAAGACAATGTCCCATAGGGCGATCACATCTGCCTGATCGTCTGGCTGGAAGGATCGAATTTCTGCCTCGAGGTTCAATCATCTATCCTCAGAGTCCGAGGACCCGCTTGGCGATGATGTTCTTCTGGATCTCGTTCGTGCCGCCATAAATGCTCTGCGCGCGGGCGCCGAAATAGGTTGAGACGCCGGGCGCCGCATCCGCCGAATGACCGACCCAGTCCGGGCTGACGCTGTCCTCGAATTTGCGCTGGCCGTGTGCGGCGGCGACGTCGAGATACAGCGTGGTGATCTGCTGGGCGGTTTCCGTGGCGAGGATCTTGATGATCGAAGCCTCCTTGCCAGGGCTGCCACCATCCTTGACCGCCGAGAGGACCCGCAAGACGGTCATCTCAAGGCCATCGACCGCGATATCAGCATCATTGAGCTTGCGGGCAAAGGCCTCGTCATCGATCAGACGACGATTGCCGCCGGTGGGTTCCGCATTGGCGAGGGCGCGGATATGGCGCAGCTGCTTGCGCTTACCGCCGATGCGGGCATAGGAGGTGCGCTCAAAGCCGAGCAGGTATTGGCTATAGGTCCAGCCTTTGCCTTCCTCGCCGATCAGATAATCGGCCGGCACGCGGACATCTTCGAAGATCACCATGTTGAGCACATGCTTGCCATCAATGGTAATGATGGGCTTCAGGGTCACGCCGGGGCGATCCATCTCGCAGCAGATGAAACTGATGCCCATCTGTTTCTTTTCTTCCCGCGAGGTCCGCGCCAGCAGGAAGATCCAGTCGGCATGCTGGGCCGCGCTGGTCCAGACCTTGGTGCCGTTGAGGACATACTCATCGCCGTCCCGCTTGGCCGAGAATTGCAGCGAGGCGAGGTCCGAGCCGCTTTCCGGCTCGCTATAGCCTTGTGCCCAGCCAAGCGATCCGTCGCGCGTGCCAGGCAGCCATTTGTCCTGCTGTTCTTGCGATCCGAATGTATAAATGATCGGGCCGACATAGATTACACCCATCGGCGTAACCGTGGGCACGCCGGCGCGTTCAAGTTCTTCATCGAAGATATATTGCTCTTCGAGGCTCCACCCGGGCCCGCCATGTTCGCTCGGCCAGGCGCTGGCGAGCCAGCCTTTCTCGCCGAGGGCCATTTCCGATTTTCGGACCTCCGCCGTTGTCAGACTGGCGCCCGTGGCCACTTTGGCACGGATGTCTTGCGGATACTCGGTTTCGAAGAAGCGACGGACTTCGGCGCGAAACGGCTCAAGGGCGGGATCAGATGACAGGTCCATGCGTTGAGTTTACTGTTTCAATATGGACTGGAAAGGGGTCCCCACGGGTGACGTCTGATAGCCGGATCTGCGAAGTTTTTCACTAAAAAGTGAGATCTGATCGCCATAGTCTACCGTAAAGAGAGGCTGGTAACTTGTGGAATTCGCCACTATGTACCGATTATCGCCCTGAGGGTACAACTCCGGGCGGGCGTTAAGTCCTTATCTGGCAGGGTCCTTGAATGGTTCGCTACGGATACGGCTCGACCTCCGTCCCTCAGACTAAGGAATATACATATGGCCATGGATGCCATCACCCCTGACAACCAAATGACTGGTGCCGACGAAATCGAACGTCCGAGCATGGAAGAAGCGATGGACGCTGTGCGGACGCTGCTTGCCTGGGCCGGAGACGATCCGCGCCGCGAGGGCCTGATCGATACGCCAAAGCGCGTGGTCAAGGCCTATCAGGAGTTTTTCGCTGGATACGAAATGGATCCAGCCAAGGAATTGGCGCGCACATTTGAAGATGTGCAGGGCTATGACGACATTGTCATGCTGAAAGACATCGATGTGGAGAGCCATTGTGAGCACCACATGGTGCCGATCCTGGGCAAGGCCCATGTTGCCTATATGCCGACCCATCGCGTGGTCGGGATTTCCAAGATTGCCCGTGTTGTCGAGATTTTCGGCAAGCGCCTGCAAACGCAGGAAACCATGACCGCGCAAGTTGCCGATTGCATTACTGATGCGCTGCAGCCTGCTGGCGTCGCCGTGCTGATTGATGCCAAGCACCAGTGCATGACCACGCGCGGGATCCACCACAAGAATGTTGCCACGGTGACCACGCAGTTTACCGGTGTGTTCAAGACCGATCAGGACCTGCGCAACCGCTTCCTGCGCTTCGCCGGGCAATAATCCGACCGCTGCCCTTGGCAGCACGGCACCACGCCGTTAACCATATTAGCGTCGCCGAGATCCTTGGCGGCGCTATATTTTTTGGGAGGATGGCCAAATGAAGAAGATTATTGTTGCAGCAATCGCTGCAGGATTTGTCGCCGCGCCAGCATTTGCTGCGTCGATCACCGTATCTTTTGCGAATGATGACGGGACCACATCGGAATGGACGTTTGACGGCGAAGGCACAGCCACGAGCGGCGATCTCAGCGCTGCGTATACATGGGATGAAGATGCAGCGACACTCTGCGCGGACGTTCCCGAGCAGGGCGAAATCTGCGCGACGTTTGACTCCGTTGCTGAAGCCGTCGGTGATACCTCGACATACACTTTGTCGACCGGAGGTTCCGGAACGGCGACGATCACCGCAATGGAAGAGTAATTCGCGCTATTCAATGTGTTTGATTCAGCCCGGGCCGTACGGTCCGGGCTTTTTCTTGACTTGAGGCCAAAGGGATATTATTGTTTATCAATAAGAAGGATCTCAAACATGCACGCAGAAATCGTACGGCTAGGCCTGCACCAGGTCGATATCAAAGTGGTCAATGGCGACAGCATGCATGTGCTGCAATGGCGGCGCAATCTGCTCTGGGATGAGGTCTTGCTGGACGGCAAGCGCCAGGCGCATTCGTCGGGTCTGATGGGGCGCGAGAAGGTCTATGGCCTGGTTTTTGGCGCGGATATTAACGGCCAGGGCGGGACGCAAGTCATGCTGTTGCTGGATCCCAGAACGGAACAAGGCAATTGGGGGCATGCAGATCAACGCATCAGCGGCATTCGCCTGGAGTCCAAGGATGGCCCGATTGTCTCCTATGGAACACTTGACCCGCAAGCCCTGCAAAAGCCGTCGACATTTGCCGACTGGATGAAGAAGACCATGGGCATGGAGTGGGGCAGTTAAGTCCGCGATGCCTGAATGAATCAAAAAGCCCGCGCAAATTGCGCGGGCTTTTCTGTTTTCGTCGTGTTCAATATTACTGACCGCTCACCAGCGGCCCTTTGAGCACATATGTCCGGTCGCGAACCGCGACCAGCACATCAAGGTCGGCAGCATCTGCAGTGCGCAGTGCGGTGTAACTCACACGCGGCATCGTACTGCGCGCCAGCATTTCGCCAGAGGCCGTGTCCGACAGTCCCCAGGCCACGACTTTCTGGTCGCGGCTCATCAGGCTGGCGCTGAGCGATTGCGTGCCTGTGGCGCTAATTGGCAGGGCCTTATCCAGATCTCCTTCAGCCGTCGCAAACACTTGCACAACATAGACCTGTCCGGCCTGTTCAACCACGCCGATGCCGACATCTGTGAAGCCCGCGCGCAGGATATTGTCCCGATTGAGCTGATCGCGCTTGATCTCGTTATGAATCGCTGCGGCGTCGGCAGAGGAAAAGGCGACGGACACATTCGCACCGGACGCCCCGACCAGCATGGTACGATCGAAGGCCCGTATGCGGTGCAGGTGATCGCGGCCTTCCAGGTCGGCATGCGCCGCAAAACTGCGGGTCGACATGTCGAGCGCATGCGCGGCTGCGGCCAGGTCGAGGGATGCGCGGCGTTCGAGCGGTGCCAGACCCGCAGCACTCCGCTCGGCATTGATCTCGGCGACGAGGCCGTCGGCCGTTCCGGCGACAAGGTTCTCCGCGCTGTTCACGCAAATTGTCGCTTCTTCAATGTAAGATGCCAGTTCGACGGAGAAGCCGTCTTCGAGGTTGCAAACGGTCCCTTCCGCAATGGCGGTGCCCGAGAAAGCTGCGCTCCCAGCCGCCGCGAGTGCCAGCAGCAGGGAGGATTTTAGCCTGTCATATTTCTGTAACATTACTATCAGTTACGTTATGTGACAGTTCTGTGTCAACGCCGATTTGTCCGAAATCGGATTAACTATGATCCTGATCCGGATGTTTGCCCAAAAGAGAAAGCCGCCCCCGGTTGGGAGCGGCTTTGCTGGATTGAATTGTAAACGCGGGAAGCGCGGTTAGCTGGCCTCGGCCGAAACCTCTTTCCCAGTTTCCTGATCGACATTCTTCATCGACAGGCGAACCTTTCCGCGATCATCGAAGCCCATGAGTTTGACATAGACTTGCTGGCCTTCGGAAACGACGTCTTTCGGGTGTCCGACACGCTCATTCGCCATTTGCGAAACGTGGACCAGGCCGTCCTTTGGACCGAAGAAGTTCACGAACGCGCCGAAATCCTTGATTGAGACAACCTTGCCTTCATAGATTTCACCAACTTCCGGTTCGGCAACGATTTCCTTGATCATTTGCAGGGCCTTGTCGATGCTCTCGCGATCGGTGGCAGAGACCTGGACGGTGCCATCATCATCGATGTTCACCTTGGCACCAGACTCATCAACGATGCCGCGAATGACTTTACCGCCGGAGCCGATGACTTCGCGGATCTTGTCCTCAGGAACCTTGATGATTTCCATTTGCGGAGCATTGTCGGCGAGTTCAGAGCGAACCGTGTCCAGACCTTTGGCCATTTCACCGAGAATGTGCGCACGGCCGCCTTTGGCCTGCTCGAGTGCGGTTTCCATGATCTCTTTGGTGATACCGGCGATCTTGATGTCCATCTGCAAGCTGGTCAGGCCCTTTTCGGTGCCGGCCACTTTAAAGTCCATGTCGCCGAGGTGGTCTTCGTCGCCAAGGATATCAGACAGGACAGCAATGCCCTCATCATCCTTGATCAGACCCATGGCGATACCGGAGACAGGACGCTTCAGCGGAACACCTGCATCCATCATGGCCAGCGAGCAGCCACAGACGGTCGCCATAGAAGACGAGCCGTTCGACTCAGTGATCTCTGACACCATGCGGATCGTGTAAGGGAAGTCCTCATGCTCTGGCAGAACCGCGCGCAGCGCACGCCAGGCCAGTTTCCCGTGACCGGTCTCACGACGGCTGGTGCCGCCCATGCGTCCGGTTTCACCAACAGAGTATGGTGGGAAATTATAGTGCAGTAGGAACTTCTCTTTGCGCGTGCCGTCGAGACCGTCGATGAATTGCTCATCATCGCTGGTGCCGAGCGTGGCGACACAGATGGCCTGGGTTTCACCGCGGGTGAACAGGGCAGAGCCGTGCGTGCGTGGCAGGAAGCCAGCTTCGGCTTCGATCGGGCGAACCTGATCGAGCGAGCGACCATCAATCCGCTTACCGGTCTTGATGATGTCGCCGCGAACAACCTTCGCTTCGGCTTTCTTGAAGGCTGACTTGAACACGTTTGCGTCCATGCCGTCTTCGTTTTCCTCAGTCGCAACCAGTTCGGCAGCGGCTTTCTCGCGGGCTTCACCAACGGCGGCCTGACGATCGAGCTTCTCAGTGATCTGATAGGCTTTGGACAGGTCCTTGCCGACCAGTTTCTGGATCGCTCCGAGCTCTTCAGAAAGGTCTTCCGCGTCGAACTCAAATGGCTCTTTCGCAGCTGCTTCCGCCAGCTTGATGATCGCATCGATCACTGGCTGCATCGCGTCGTGACCGGCCATGACGGCGCCGAGCATGACATCTTCTGAAAGCTCTTTCGCTTCAGATTCAACCATCATCACCGCGTCTGCGGTTCCGGCAACAACCAGATCCAGCTCGGACTCTTCGAGCTCTTCAACAGTTGGGTTGATGACGTAGGCGCCATCCTTGTAGCCGACGCGCGCGGCGCCGATTGGGCCCATGAAAGGCGCACCCGACAGGACCAGGGCCGCAGAGGCGCCGATCATGCCGAGAATGTCCGGATCGTTCTCAAGATCATAAGAGATCGCGGTCAGAACAACCTGAACTTCATTCTTGAAGCCGTCCACAAACAGCGGGCGGATCGGACGGTCGATCAGGCGAGACGTCAGCGTCTCTTTCTCAGTTGGACGTCCTTCGCGCTTGAAAAAGCCGCCTGGAATGCGGCCTGACGCGTAGTATTTTTCCATATAGTTGACGGTCAGCGGGAAGAAGTCTTGTCCCGGTTTCGCAGATTTTGCGAAGGTCGCTGTCGCGAGGACCGTGCTGTCGCCGTAAGTCACCATCACGGCGCCGTCGGCCTGTCGAGCCACCTGGCCCGTTTCGATTTTTAGTGTCCGGCCGGCCCATTCCAGCGAGACAGATTGCTTATCAAACATACGTTTTGCTTTCTTTCATACATACGAAAAGCCCGCCGGGTCCCCATGACCGGGCGGGCTGATTGAGAGCCTAGCGGCGAATGCCGAGCTCTCCGATGAGCGTTTGGTACCGCTCTTCATTTTTTCTCTTCACATAGTCGAGAAGTTTGCGTCGGGTGGCGACCATCGCCAGAAGTCCGCGGCGCGAGTGGTTATCTTTCTTATTGTCCTGGAAGTGACCGGTCAGATTGTTGATCCGTTCCGTGAGGATCGCGACCTGGACTTCAGGGCTGCCCGTGTCACCTTTGGTGCGGGCAAATTTCTTGATCAGTTCAGCTTTACGCTCTGCAGTGATCGACATCGGCATACTTTCATTTATCGCCTTGCGGCGGGTTACAGATAAGGCCGTTCTGGCCAGAGTTTTGTGGGAGGGCGGCGCGGGTTCAGCCGCGTCCGGGATGTCGTCCAGACGGGCTAGAGGAGCGCTTAGCTCGCAACAAAGCGGGCATGTGGCACATTTAGTTGCATTTGGAAAGAGCTAGATGGCTGTCTGATGTGCAGTTTTGCCTACAATCCTGCCGTCTTCAACGCCGTCTTTTGCGCCTTGCCCAAAGCCGACTCGCTGAAGCCCTCCAGGCTCTCCTCGAACAGGCGGTGATAATTGAGCTCCGCACCCAGCCGCAGATAGGCCGCGCCGAGCCCGATCGCGGCCCTGTCCATGAACACAAATTCGCGCGGAATGGTCACCGGGCCCTTTTCTTTCAGGAGCTTGCGCACAGCGAAGGCTTCCTTGCGGCCATAATCGCCTGGCTTGATGCCATCAGCGACGCTGCGCACGCGATCGTCGAGCAAGGGACCATAGATAAACCGTGCCCATATGCTGAGCACCTCCACCAGCTCGCGATTGAGGCCTTTGAACCCCCATTTCTCAAACGCGGCATAAACGGCATCAAAATCATCCGCGAGCAGGCCGCGATAGAGATCGACGACGCCGGCGACAAAACCGATCGGGAAAATGCGGATGCAGCCAAAATCGAGCAGGTTGAGACCGGCCCCGTCCTGCGTCACCTGATAATTGCCAAGATGCGGGTCACCATGAATGACCGCGCGCGAATTGAACGGATACCACCAGGTCCAGAACAGGTTCTCGGCAATCTGATTGCGCACCTCTTGCGGCGCGGTTTCATAGGCATCGAGGCGCTCGCCGCTGACCCAGCTCATTGTGAGGAGCCGGTCGGTACACAGCTCCGGCACCGGGTCCGGAATGGTGACAAAATCCTTGTCGGCGAGAATGTGCGCATACAACGCCATATGCTTCGCCTCGCGGGCATAATCGAGTTCTTCGCGCAACCGGTCAGTTATTTCGTCGACCATCTCGGTCGGGTCGATCGAGCCATCCAGCCGCTTGAACGTGCCCAGCAGCAATTTGAGCTGGCCGACATCGCTCTCCACTGCGCTCGCCATGTCGGGATATTGCAGCTTGCAGGCGACCTCGCGGCCATCCGGCAGGGTCGCACGATGGACCTGGCCGAGGCTGGCCGCATGCGCCGCTTCCTTGCCGAATTCAGCGAACTTGCTCTGCCAGTCAGGGCCTAGCTCGGCCCGCATCCGTCGGCGGACGAATGGCCATCCCATGGCTGGCGCCTGGGCCTGTAACTGGCTGAGCTCTTCAGCATACTCAGGCGGCAGGAAGTCTGGCACGGTCGAGACCATCTGCGCGACTTTCATCAGCGGCCCCTTGGACTTGCCGAGCGCCGCCGCCAGCGCCTTGGCAATGCGCTCGTCGCCTTTTTCGCCGCCAAACATCGCATTGGCAGCAAAGGTCAGACCGGCGCCGGACAGGTTGGTGCCGACTTTCATCGTCCGCCCAAGCCGGGCTGACAGCCGGTTGCGTTCCGGGTCCCTGGACCTGTCTGCTGTGTCGCTCATCGCACCTTCCGCCTGATCTTCTTCCAACATAGTGCAGAAAGCTGCACAGCGAAGAGGAGAAGGAGTCGCGGCTCGCGCAGAACGTGTCTATATTCCCCTTATGTCCCAAACGAATCGCCCTTCGATCAGTCAACTCGCCGCCGCGAAAGCGCCGGTTGCGAAGGCGGATGCGGATTATCTGGACGGGCTCAATCCGGAACAGAAAGAAGCGGTGCTGACCACCGAGGGGCCTTTGCTGGTTCTGGCCGGGGCCGGGACCGGGAAGACGCGGGTGCTGACGACGCGGCTGGCGCACATCATCGCCTCGGGCCTTGCGTATCCGAGCCAGACTCTGACCGTGACCTTCACCAACAAGGCGGCGCGCGAGATGCGCGAGCGGGCGTTGAAACTGACGGGTGAGGCTGGTGAGGGGCTGCGCTGGCTCGGCACGTTCCATTCCATCTCGGCGCAAATCCTGCGGCGGCATGCTGAGCTGGTCGGGCTCAAATCCTCGTTCACGATCATCGATACGGATGACCAGGTTCGGCTGTGCAAACAGATTATCGAGGCTGAGGAAATTGACCCGAAACGCTGGACCCCGCGTTATCTGGCCGGGCTGATCGATGGCTGGAAGAACCGGGCCCTGTTGCCGGACAAGGTTCCTGCGGATGAGGCCTACCAGTTCGCCGACGGCAAAGGCATCAAGTGCTACGCCACCTATCAGAACCGGCTCAAGGTCCTCAATGCCTGTGATTTCGGCGACCTGCTGATCCACAATATCACCTTGTTTCAGGACAATCCGGACCTGCTGGCCGATTTCCATCGCAAGTTCAAATACATCCTGGTCGACGAGTATCAGGATACCAATGTCGCCCAGTACCTTTGGCTGCGCCTGCTTGCCCAAAATACAGGGGGAGAGGGTAATTCGAACATTTGCTGCGTCGGTGATGATGACCAGTCCATCTATGGCTGGCGCGGCGCCGAGGTCGACAATATCCTGCGCTTCGAGAAGGATTTTCCGGGCGCAAAAGTCATCCGGCTGGAGCGCAACTATCGCTCGACCGAGCCGATCCTGGCAGCGGCCTCAGCGGTGATCTCTCACAATAAGGGCCGGCTCGGAAAGACGCTGTTCGTGGGTGGCGACTGGGCCGGTGATCCGGATGCCAAGAAAGTCCAGGTTCGCGGTCTGTGGGACGGCGAAGCCGAAGCCCGCATGATCTGCGACGAGATCGAAGCCTGGGCCGCGCGCGGTGGCAAGAACGCTTACGAGGATTGCGCCATCCTGGTCCGCGCCTCGTGGCAGATGCGCCTGTTCGAGGAGCGCCTGATCATTCTCGGCATTCCGTATCGCGTGATTGGCGGGCCACGCTTCTTCGAGCGGGCCGAGATCCGCGATGCCATGGCCTATCTGCGCCTGATCCGATCGACCGATGATGACCTCGCTTTCGAGCGCGTGGTCAATCAGCCAAAGCGCGGCGTCGGCAATACGACGGTGCAGAAGCTGCAACGCTATGCTCGCGATGATGGTCGCAGCTTGTTCACGCTGACCCCGATGGTGCTGCAGACCGACGAGATCAAAGGCCCTGGCAAGCGCGGCCTGACCAAGTTCATTGACCAGATCAATCTTTGGCGCGACCGCCACAATAATGGCATGAGCCATACCGAGCTGGCCCAGGTCATCCTCGATGAGTCCGGTTATACCGACATGCTGCAAAAGGATCGCAGCCCGCAGGCGCAGACCCGGCTCGATAACCTCAAAGAGCTGATCAATGCGATGGGTGAGTTCGATAATCTGACTGGCTTCCTGGAGCATGTCGAGCTGGTCATGGACGCCGGTGGAAACTCGGATGGCGACGAGGTTCAGATCCTCACCCTGCACGGTGCTAAGGGCCTCGAATGGCCGCTGGTCTTCCTGCCGGGCTGGGAAGAAGAAGTCTTCCCGTCGCGCCGCAGTCTTGACGAGAGCGGCATGAAGGGCCTCGAGGAAGAGCGCCGCCTGGCCTATGTCGGAATCACGCGGGCGCGTGAGGTTTGCCGGATTTCATTCGTTGCCAATCGCCAGATCTTCGGGCGCTGGCAATCGGTGCTGCCAAGCCGGTTTGTTGATGAGCTGCCGCATGAACATGTCGAGGCCGAGGCCGAAACCGGCTATTCTTCCCTGCCCGGTGCCGAGGATGGATTCACTGGTACGGTCGAGGATCTGGGCGATCGCAGTTCCTATAATTCCCCCGGCTGGAAACGGCTCAAGGAGAATGCCAGCAAGGGCTATGATTCCGGCCCGGTCATTGATGGCAAGGCGACGCTGGTGGCATCCGAATCCGGCCAGTCCGGATTCAAGCTGAACCAGCGCGTGTTTCACGAGAAATTCGGCTATGGCAAAGTCATGGACGCCAATGGCACCAAGCTCACCGTGGCGTTTGAGAAGGCCGGCCTGAAAAAGGTCATCTCGACCTTCGTCGTGGCGGCCTGAGGCGCCGCATCATGAAACTCGACGCTGTCATCATCGGCGCCGGGGTCATCGGCCTCGCTTGCGCGCGGGCCCTGGCACAGCAGGGGCGGAACGTGGTCCTGCTGGAGCGCGGGACGCGGATTGCCGAGCAGACCTCGGCACGCAATTCCGAAGTCATCCATGCCGGGCTGTACTACCCAACCGGCTCGCATAAGGCGCGCTTCTGCGTCGAAGGACGGCGTCAGCTCTATGCCTATCTTGAAGCCCGCCAGATCGATCATTCCAGGTGCGGCAAGTTGATTGTCGCCAGTGGCGCGGATGAGGCCGACCGGCTGAAAACCCTGTCGGCGCAGGCTGAAGCGAATGGTGTGGAAGGGATGCGATGGCTCTCCGGAGACGAGGCCCGGACGCTGGAACCGGCCTTGCCGGACACGATCAGCGCGGCGCTTCACTCATCCGAAACCGGCGTCCTCGACAGCCATGCCTTCTACCTTTCCCTGCTGGGAGATTTCGAAGCGGTGGGCGGGTCGATCGCCTTCAATAGCGAAGTCGTCTCGGGGCATGTGCGCGAGGCCGGTGTGCAGCTGGCTGTGCGCGGGGATGAGGATTTTCAGATCGACGCGGCGACGGTGATCAACGCCGCCGGCTTGCAGGCCGTGGCGCTCGCGGCGGCGATTGACGGGCCGCATGTCGCAAGCTTGCCAGTGCCGCGCTTCGCCAAAGGGCACTATTTCTCCGTGTCGGGGAAAACCCCGTTTCAATCCCTGATATATCCCCTGCCGAATGAGGCTGGTCTCGGCACCCATTTGACGCTCGACCTGGCCGGTCGCGGACGCCTCGGGCCGGATGTGGAGTGGTTGTCTGAGGGGCTCAGCGAGCCGTTTGATTATTCGGTGCCTGAAGCACTCGCCGAGGTGTTTCACCAAGCCGCAAGCGCTTTCTGGCCGTCTCTGCAGCTGTCACAGCTGTCGCCGGACTATGCTGGAATCCGTCCGAAACTTGCACAACCCGGCGCTTCTGCAGCAGATTTCATGATTCAAAGCGTGGCAGAGGGGCGACTGATCAACCTGCTCGGAATCGAAAGCCCGGGCCTGACCTCGGCCCTGGCGATCGCGGATTATGTCGGGAAATTATCGGGATAATCGCCTAATGCTTCGCGATTTCGTCTTCGCCGCTAATGTCGTCCCAGAATTTTTTGACGCGGCCCATGAAGCCTTCTGATTCCGGGTTGCAGTCCTTGCCGGAGCAATCGCAGAATTCGCGCAGGATCTCTTTCTGGCGCGCCGACAGGTTGCGCGGGGTCTCGACGAACATTTCGATATAGAGATCGCCGACCTGGTGATTGCCACGCAGAGACGGCATGCCCTTGCCGCGCAGGCGCAGCTTACGACCGGTCTGGGCACCTTCCGGCACGGTCACGCGGGCGCGGCCGCCATCAATGGTCGGGATTTCAACCTCGCCGCCGAGCGCAGCACAGACCATGGAGACCGGCGTGCGGCAATAGAGGTTTGGTCCGTCGCGTTCGAAAATGTCATGTTCGTCGACATTGACGAAAATGTAGAGATCGCCTTTCGGGCCGCCTTGCGTGCCCGGCTCGCCTTCGCCGGAGAGGCGGATGCGCATGCCGGATTCGACGCCAGCCGGGATTTTGACCGACAACTGCCGGTCTTCCTGAACCTGGCCAGCGCCGCGGCAGGTCTTGCAGGGCTTGGCGATGACCTTGCCCTTGCCGCCGCAGCGATTGCAGGTGCGTTCCATGGTGAAGAAGCCCTGCTGGGCCCGGACGCGGCCCGCGCCCTGACATGTCGGGCAGGTTTCAGGGCTGGTGCCGGGTTCGGCGCCAGAGCCATCACAGGTGCCGCAATCAACCGCTGACGGCACATTGATCTTGGTCTCTTTGCCAGCGAAGGCGTCTTCCAGCGTGATGTCCATGTCATAGCGCAGATCGGCCCCGCGCTGCGGTCCGCCGCGCCGGCGACCGCCGCCAAATGGATTGCCGCCAAAGACCTGGCTGAAAATATCCTGGAAAATATCGTTGGGATCGCCGCCACCAAATGGGTTGCCGCCGCCAGCGCCGCCCATGCCGTTTTCAAACGCGGCATGGCCAAAGCGGTCATAGGCCGCTTTCTTTTCCGGGTCGGACAGAATGGCATAGGCCTCGCCGACTTCCTTGAACAAGGCTTCGGCTTCGGCATCATCCGGATTCTGGTCCGGGTGATATTTCATCGCAAGTTTGCGATAGGCGCTTTTCAGCGCCTTTTCATCAGCATTTCGGTCAACGCCGAGCACGTCATAATAATCGCGTTTGCTCATCCGCAGGGGTACCTGTTTTTTTCACTCACTCGCCCGCCAAGGTGGGGAGGTCCGCAGCGATGTGCAAGGCCTTAAACTGCACCCCTAGCTGGCCTTTTTCTGCTCTGTCTCACCGAAGACACGGTCGGCGATCTCTTTTGGCACAATCATCAGCGTTTCGCTGAGGGTTTCGTCCCAGTCCTTGAGCAGATCCGCCGCCCGCTGCGAGCCGGTGCGGTCGAGATGGATATCGAGCATGAGCCGGAAGCCATCAATGTGCTTCTGATCCATGTCACCAAGCGGATACCAGTCAATGGCGTCGGGGTTTGCGACCTGTTCGAACTGGCGTTCCGGGTCCCAGATATAGGCTGTCCCACCGGTCATCCCGGCGCCGAAATTGTCGCCGATGGCACCGAGGATGGCGACACGTCCGCCGGTCATGTATTCGCAGCCATTGGCGCCGCAGCCTTCAACCACGGCCTCCGCGCCGGAATTCCGGACCGCAAAGCGGACCCCGGCCTGGCCTGCAGCATAGAGATGGCCGCTGGTTGCGCCGTACAGGCAGGTATTGCCGATAATCGTGTTCTCGCCAGCGGCATAAGACGCATTGGCCGGTGGCCGCAGCTGGATGGTCGCGCCGGACAGGCCTTTGCCGACATAATCATTGGCATCGCCGACCACATCGAGCAGCAGGCCCTGGGTCGAGAACGCGCCGAGCGATTGGCCGGCGCTGCCAGTCAGGCGCACATGCAGACGGCCCTCAGGCAAGGCCCGCTCGCCGAACTTGCGGACAATGGCAGAGCTTGCCCTCGCGCCGATCGAGCGCTGCACGTTCTGGACTTCATAGGTGAGCTGCATTTTCTCGCCGCGGGCAAAGAAGGGCTCGCCATCGCGCAGGATTTGCGCATCCAGTGTATCCGGCACCTCTTCACGGCGTTCCGGCTGGTATTCAATCGCCGTCGCCGTATCGACCTGGACCAGCAATGGGTTGAGGTCCAAGTCATCCAGGTGCGGCGCGCCGCGTGAGACCTGGGCCAGCAGGTCCGTGCGGCCGATGGCTTCGTCGAGGGATTTCAGGCCCAGCGAGGCAAGGATGCGGCGCACGTCTTCGGCGATGAAGCTCATCAGATTGATGACCTTGTCGGCGGTGCCGGTAAACTTGGCGCGCAAGGACTCATCCTGCGTGCAGACGCCAACCGGGCAAGTGTTGGAGTGGCACTGGCGCACCATGATACAGCCCATGGCGACCAGGGATGCGGTGCCGATGCCATACTCTTCAGCGCCCAGCATGGCAGCGATGACAATGTCGCGCCCGGTGCGCAGGCCGCCATCGGTGCGCAGCGTGACCTTGTCGCGCAGATTGTTCAGGCTGAGCACCTGATGTGCCTCGGCGAGGCCCATTTCCCAGGGCAGACCGGCATATTTGATACTGGTCTGGGGGGAGGCCCCAGTGCCGCCAACACCGCCTGCGATGAGGATGATGTCGGCTTTCGCCTTGGCCACACCGGCAGCCACGGTGCCGACACCGGATTGCGCGACCAGTTTCACACAGACCCGGCAATCGGGATTGATTTGCTTCAGGTCATAGATCAGCTGCGCCAGGTCCTCGATCGAATAGATATCGTGGTGCGGCGGCGGACTGATCAGGGTGACGCCAGGCGTCGCATGACGGTTCTTGGCGATGAATTCAGTGACCTTGAAGCCGGGCAGCTGTCCGCCTTCGCCAGGCTTGGCGCCCTGGGCCACCTTGATTTCGACTTCGCGGCAATTGTTGAGATATTCGGCGGTGACACCAAAGCGGCCAGAGGCGACCTGCTTGACGGCCGAGTTCATATTGTCGCCATTCGGCAGAGGACGATAGCGCTCGCGCACTTCGCCGCCTTCGCCGGACACAGATTTTGCGCCAATGCGGTTCATCGCAACATTCAGCGTACCATGCGCCTCCGGACTGAGCGCGCCAAGGGACATGCCTGGCGTGACAAAGCGCTTGCGGATTTCATTGACCGACTGAACACGTTCAAGCGGTTCGGTTGGGCCGGCCGGCTTGAAGTCGAACAGGTCACGCAGCTGGATTGGCTGGTCGCGGTGGTTCACGGCGTCGGCATATTTCTCAAACAGATCGTACTCGCCGCGATCACAGGCAGCCTGCAGCATGTGGATGAGGTTGCCGTCCAGCGCATGCGGTTCGGAGCGGGCGCGCAGGCGATAGAATCCGCCGACCGGTAGGGAGATCACATCCTCGTCGAACGCCTCTTCGTGCCGGGTCACGGCGTTTTCTTCGAGACCAGCAAGTCCCAATCCGGAAATCCGGCTGGACAGGCCTGGGAAATAATCCGCGACCAGCGCGCGGGAGAGGCCCAGCGCCTCGAAATTATAGCCGCCGCGATAGGAGGAGATGACCGAAATGCCCATTTTCGACATGATTTTGAGCAGGCCGGCCTCGATCGCCTTTTTGAAATTGAGCACGGCCTCGCCGATGGAAATATCCCCAAGCAGGCCGCGCGCATGGCGGTCGGCAATCGCATCCTGGGCCAGATAGGCATTCACGCAGGTGGCGCCGACGCCGATCAGGACAGCGAAATAATGCGTGTCGATACATTCGGCTGAGCGCACGGTCAGCGAACAGAAGGTCCGCAGGCCTTGCCCGACCAGGTGTGAGTGCACCGCGCCGGTGGCGAGGATCATCGGGATCGCGACATGCGTGTCGCCCTGGTTCTCGTCGGTGAGGACAATATGTTCACGGCCCGCACGGACGGCATCTTCGGCCTCCCGGCGAATGCGCGCGAGGGCGTCTTTCAGGGCCCGGCCATCGCCATGCGCGGCATCGAGCTCAAAGGTGCAATCAATGACCTGGACACTGTCGCCCAGCATCTTGGTCAGTCGCTCATACATGCCCGTCGACAGGACCGGGCTTTCCAGAACAAATACGTCTTGCTGGGTCTTGTCGGTGACCAGCACATTGCCGAGATTCTTGAACCGGGTTTTCAGGCTCATCACGCGGTCTTCGCGCAGCGGGTCGACCGGTGGGTTGGTGACCTGGCTGAAATTCTGGCGGAAGAAATGGCTCAGCGGCCGGAAGCGTTCTGACAGGACCGCAACCGGGCTGTCATCGCCCATCGATCCGATGGCTTCCTTGCCGTTCTCGGCCATTGGCGCGAGGATGAGTTCCAGCGTCTCGAGCGTGAAGCCTGAGACTTTCTGGCGGCGCAGCAGGTTCTCGGTCTCGAACAGGCGCGGCTCTGGCCCCGGCCCGATTTCGGGATCGAGGTCACGGACATTTTCCAGCCACTTCTCGTATGGATGCTCGGCGGCGAGCTCGTCGACGATTTCCTCATGCTCGTAGAATTTGCCATTCTCGAGATCGGCGGCAATCATGCCGCCGGCCTGAACATGGCCGCGGCGAACAACATCATGACCCGAGAGCGGGCACATGCCGGTTTCCGAGCCGACCGCGAGAATGCCGTCGCCGGTCAGCGCATAGCGCAGCGGGCGCAGGCCATTGCGGTCGAGGCCCGCCACCGCCCAGCGGCCATCATAGGCGCAGACCGCAGCCGGGCCGTCCCATGGCTCCATGACCGAATTACAATAGGCATAGAGCGCGGCATGCTTTTCCGGCATGATCGAGGCGCGTTTCGACCAGGCTTCCGGAATCAGAAGCGCCTTGGTCATCGGCGCGGTCCGACCGGCCTTGCAGAGGATTTCGAACACGGCGTCCAGGGCGCCGGAATCCGAGCTACCTTGCGGCGCCACGGGTTTGATGTCGTCGACATAATCGCCAAACGTGCCGGAGACCATCTTGATCTCGTGGCTCTTCATCCAGTTGAGGTTGCCGCGCAGCGTGTTGATCTCGCCATTATGCGCGAGCATGCGGAACGGCTGGGCCAGCGACCATTGTGGAAACGTGTTGGTCGAATACCGCTGGTGATAAATGGCAACGGCCGACTCGAACAATTCATCGCGCAGATCGAGATAGAAATTGTCGATATCCTCGGCCAGGAACATGCCTTTATAGATCAGCGACTTATGGCTGAGCGAGCAGATATAGAAGCTCGGAATCCCGGCTTCGCGGGCTCGGCGTTCGATCCGGCGGCGACAGATATAGAGCGCGCGTTCCAGGGCTTCCGGGTCACGGCCCTGATCGTCGCGGAACATGATCTGCTCGATCTCGGGTCGCGTGTCCTGCGCCTTCTGGCCAATGATTGAGACATCCACGGGCGGCTGGCGCCAGCCATAGATGTAGAAGCCGAAATGCAGGATTTCAGTCTCGACAATCGCGCGCGCGGCCTCCTGTTGTCCAAGATCGGTGCGCGGCAGGAAAATCTGGCCCACACAGACCGGATCATCAGTTGGATTGTGGCCACAGCGGCTGACCTGATAGCGGAAGAATTCCTGCGGAACTTCAACGCGAATACCGGCGCCGTCGCCAGTCTTGCCATCGGCGTCCACGGCACCTCGATGCCAGACATTTTTCAGCGCCTTGATGCCCATTTCGACAATCTCGCGGCGCGGCTTGCCATCGAGCGCCGCGACCAGACCGACGCCGCAGGCACTGTGTTCGTCTTCTGGATTATAGGCATGCGCATCGATCAGGCGATCGCGATTGGCGGTATAGGTGTCGACAAACTTACTCATCATCTTGTCCTTGAATCATGGCAAGAAATTCCGGGCCGGTATAACGCGGCTGGTCGCCTGAAAAATTGTAATAGTCCGGCTTCTCATCGACGAAGATTTCCTTGCCGATGCTGAGGCCTGTGGGCAGGTCGAAGACGCCTGCGCTGATTGACCAGAAATCATCCTGGTCATTGAGTTTGTAGAACAGCGAGCTGCCGCATGTGCTGCAAAAGCCGCGTTTGGCCCAGTCGGAGCTGGCATACCAGGTCAGCGTGTCGTCTGACTTGAACGTCACCTGGCCGCGAATGTCGGCGCCGACGAACGGACCGCCATTCCAGGTGCGGCACATCGAGCAGTGACAGACATCGATTTCGTGAATGTCGGCAACTTCGAACCGCACCGATCCGCATAGGCATTTTCCTTCGATCGCCATCACTTACTCCGCTGCTGCTCGTTGTTCCCGGGCCGCGGCCCGCATCGCCTTGTGCATGTGCTCGGCGGCCTCGCGTCCATCGACAATGGCCCAGACCACGAGCGAGGCGCCGCGGACAATGTCGCCGGCGGCGTAGACACCGGGCAGGCTGGTTTCCATGGTCTTGAAGTCGACCTGAATGGCGCCCCAGCGATTGACCCGCAAAGACGGCTCGTCGAACAGGACCGGCAGGTCTTCCGGGTCGAAGCCCAGCGCCTTGATCACCATGTCGGCCTTCATGTCGACGGTTTCGTCGGTCTTTTCCGGCGATTGACGGCCTGAGGCATCCGGCGCGCCGAGGCGCATGCGGCGGACCTTCACGCCTTTGACCTTGTTGGCCTTGGTGTGCAGCACCGCTTCCGGGCCGGACAGCCATTCGAATTTGACGCCTTCTTCTTCGGCATTGGCCACTTCGCGCTGCGAACCCGGCATATTGGCGCGGTCGCGGCGATAGAGGCAGGTCACCGACTTGGCGCCCTGGCGCACCGCGGTGCGGACACAGTCCATCGCCGTGTCGCCGCCGCCGATGACGATGACGCGCTTCTCGGCGGCATTCAGGCTGCCATCTTCGAACGCCTCGACGGTGTCGCCAAAGCCGGCGCGGTTGGAGGCGGTGAGATAGTCGAGGGCAGGGGAGACACCGTCTGCGCCGACGCCTGGCACTTTCAGATCGCGCGCCTTGTAGACGCCGGTGGCGATCAGCACCGTGTTATGCGTGTCGCGAATCTCGGTCAGGGTGATGTCGGCGCCGACATCGCAATCGAATTTGAAGGTGATGCCGCTGTCTTCGAGATACTTGATCCGGCGTTCGACAATGTCCTTTTCCAGCTTGAAGCCGGGAATGCCATAGACGAGCAGGCCGCCGCCGCGATCATAGCGGTCATAGACGGTGACCTGATAGCCTTTGCGGCGCAGCTGCTCGGCGGCAGCGAGGCCACCCGGACCGGCGCCGATAATACCGGCGGATTGAGCGCGCTCGCGCGGCGGCTTGATCGGCGTGATCCAGCCCTTGTCCCAGGCCGTGTCGGTAATGTAGCGCTCAATCGATCCGATGGTGACGGTGCCATGGCCGGATTGCTCAATCGTGCAAATGCCTTCGCAGAGCCGGTCCTGCGGGCAGATGCGGCCACAGATTTCCGGCATATTATTGGTCGCGCTGGAGACGGCATAGGCCTCTTCCAGGCGATCCTCAGCGGCGAGTTTCAGCCAGTCCGGGATATTGTTGGAGAGTGGGCAGCCTTGCTGACAGAAGGGCACGCCGCATTGCGAACAGCGTGCAGCTTGTGCTTTCACGCTTTTGACGGCGTAATTGCCGTAAATCTCCTTGAAGTCCCCTTTGCGCGTCTTGGCCGACCGTTTTTTCGGCATCGCGCGTTCGACTTTGATGAATTGCAGCATTTTTTCTGCCATTATCGCCTCCAGGGGAAAGAGACTTGCTTATGCGGCAGCGATTATGGTGCTGCAAGGGCGAAATCATCCAGTGAATATCATTACGATATGCATATGCTGAATCTTTCTAGGCGATTTTCGGTTTTGTGACTTCGTGTGATTAATTCTATATCAAAGCGATATATAATCAATTCTGATGCATCTCGTGCCGAATTATGCGAGAGCGGGTGGGATAGCGCTCAACCGGGATCGTCCATGTCACTGCTTCAGCTCTTCATCATTGCCATTGTCCAGGGCCTGACGGAATGGTTGCCCATCTCCTCTTCCGGCCACGTCCTGCTGGCAGCGAACTATTTCACCCTCGAGGGGCGCGACGAGCTGTTGATCAATGCGGTGTCGAATCTCGGGACCTTGCTGGCCATGCTAATTTATTTTCGCAAGGACGTGGCCGCCGCGACGATGGGCGGGTTCGAACTGATCGGGGCCGGGTTCAAGTCCGGTCCGCTCTCGCGCGGCGCCAGGCTCGCACTCTGCATCATCGTCGCCACACCGATCGCCGTGATCGCGGCGGTCTCATATGAGGTGCTGCTGCCGGAAGAGATCCAGAACCAGTTGCGCAGCGTCTGGACCGTCGCGGGCGCCACGATTGGATTTGGTCTGCTGCTCTGGTGGGCCGATGTTGCCGGCGGCAAGGACCGCACCGAAGCCGACATGACGCTCGGCCATGCCGCCCTGATTGGTGCGACGCAGGCGATTGCCGCCCTCATCCCTGGCACTAGCCGGTCCGGCATCACCATGACCGCGGCGCGGGCTTTGGGCTATGAGCGCACCGAAGCGGCGCGCTTTTCAATGCTGATCGGCGCCCCGATCCTGGCCGCCGCTGGCTTGTACGGCGCGTACGGATTGCTGGACAGCGAGACCGCCAGTGGGGTCGTGACCTTGCAAGACGGGCTGGTGGTCGCAGCGATTGCTTTTGTCTCGGGAATTGCCTCCATTCACGTCCTGATGACCCTGCTGAAGCGTATGAGCTTCCTGCCTTTCGTCATTTACCGACTGATTCTAGGCATCGGATTGCTGATCGCCGCCCCGATTATGGGCCTGATCTAAAAGCGAAAAAACTGTCCTGACACTTTTTTGGTGGTGTCTTGGCGCAATCGTCCTTTTATTATGTAGAATATCCAAAAGAGTGCGGGCGACTGGTCCTGCCAATTTGATCAGGTGAGTTATGAAACGCCGCAAAGAGAAGAAGAGCGAAAGTCTGGATATCCGCCTGCCATTTGAGCAGAAACGTGAATTCATG
This sequence comes from Hyphomonadaceae bacterium, assembly GCA_024742355.1. Classification (GTDB taxonomy): domain Bacteria; phylum Pseudomonadota; class Alphaproteobacteria; order Caulobacterales; family Hyphomonadaceae; genus Henriciella. The sequence continues at coordinate 162,996 of JANSYM010000009.1, forward strand.
GACGCCACGCGACAGCGCGGCGAAACCGCTTCCAGCGCTCTACGCAGATTCATTTCCACCTATATCGAAGAGGCGCGACTGGCCGAACAACAAAACCCGGTTCAGGAGATCACCATGACCCTCGCTCGACATAGATTCAAATCCATCGCCACAGCTGCTGGTGCAGCGCTCGGCGTGTTTTCCGTAACGGCCCTGCCGTCGGCAGCGGACTCAACCGCCTTCGACGCGCTCGACAAGAACAATGACGGCCTGATCACGGAAGGTGAGATCCTGCCTGGTCAGGACGCAGACATCATTGCCAAGCTCGACACGGACGGTTCAGGCGGCGTCAGCAAGGAAGAGCTGGAAGCAGCGGGCAATCGCATCGTCATCAAGAATACCAGTTCTGACGGCGCAGAAGACGGTGAGAAGGTGACGAAGAAAGTCGTGAAAATCCTCGAATTCAGCGATGGTGAGGACGGCGAAATTCACGGTGAAGTCAGCACCAAGACGGAAAAGCACGTCATTGTGAAACGCATTGAAGGCGGCGAGGAATTGTCAGAGGCCGAGCTGTCAGCCCTGCTCGAAGAGGCCCTCAGCGACGCCGGCATTGACGAGCAACACGATGTCGAAGTCGATGTCATCGTCGAAAAGATTATGGAAGAAACCGAGGACGCAGCCGAATAGTCTTCCAGACATCCTGATTACGCAAAGAGCATGGTCGCATTTGGCGCCATGCTCTTTTTTGTGGGCCAGGCTTAGGCCTTGTCGGGGCGCCGGGCCTTGAACGCCGCCATCTGTTCAGGCGTCGCCTCGGTCTGGTACTTCTGTTTCCACTCGGCATAGGGCATGCCGTAGACGCGTTCGCGCGCCTCTTCGGTCGAGAGTTCAATCCCCCCCGCTTCCGCGGCTTCGCGATACCAGTTGCCAAGGCAGTTGCGACAGAAATCGGCAAGGATCATCAGATCGATGTTCTGAACATCCTTGCGATTATCGAGGTGCGAGAGCAGGCGGCGGAACGCTGCCGCGTCGAGCTTGTCCTGCTGTGCTTGTGTGAGGTCGGCCATGTCTAGTCTCCTACAGCGCGGACATCGGCTTCGACGACCAGGGTCATTGGTTCGCCATCCGCGTCGAGTGTCAGCGTGATGTCTATCGTTTCACCAGACACCACATCCTCGCCAACATCAAACATCATGAAATGATTGCCGCCGCGCTTCAGCTCCAGCGCTTCGCCGTCGGCAATGTCAAACGTCTCGACCTGGCGCATCTGCATGCGGCCATCGCTCATCGCCATTGTGTGCATTTCAATCGTGCCAATGCTCGGTGAGCTGGCGCCGGTGAGCGTGACGTCGCCGCCATCGACACGCAGCGTCAGGCCACCCATGGTCATGTCGCGCGCGCCGATGGGCTCCATCACGAAAGCATCCGTGTAGGACAGGACAGGGCCGCTTTCGCTGGCAGCCGGGGTTGGCGCATCCGACGGGGCGCAGGCGGCGGCGAATGCCAGGAGGGCGGCAGAAGCAAATAGACGGGTCATGACGGGGATTCCTTGTCTGGTATCCCGTCTGTGTAGCGCAAGCCTAGACCTGCCAGAAGCCCACAACGCGCCGCACCTCTTCAATGATCGGTTCGGCCACCGCATTGGCTTTCTCGGCGCCCTTGCGGAGGGCGGAATCAATCTCGGCTGGATCGTCGAGCAGGGCGCGCATTTTCTGCGTGATCGGCGACAAGTGATCGACGGCGAGGTCGGCCAGAGCCGGCTTGAACGTGCCAAAGCCCTTGCCGCCATATTCGGCCAGCACCTGCTCATCGCTCAGGCCTGCGAGGGCCGCATAGATGCCCACGAGATTGGCAACTTCCGGCCGTCCGTCGAGGCCTTCCACCGTTTCCGGCATATCGCCAAGCGTGTCGGTCTTGGACTTCTTGATCTTGCGCGCAATCGTGTCGGCATCGTCGATCAGGTTGATCCGCGAATTCTCCGCCGGATCAGACTTGGACATTTTCTTGGTGCCATCCTTGAGGCTCATGATGCGCGCGCCCGGACCTTCGATCAGGCCTTCAGGCAGCGGGAAAAAGCCCGGCGCATCATACTGCTGATTGAACCGCGCCGCGATGTTGCGGCTGAGCTCAAGGTGCTGTTTCTGATCTTCGCCGACCGGCACGTGGGTCGCTTTATAAGCCAGGATGTCCGCCGCCTGCAGCACCGGATAGTCGAACAGACCGACGCTGGCGCGCTCGGAATCCTTGCCCGACTTGTCCTTGAACTGGGTCATTTTTTCGAGCCAGCCCATGCGGGCGACGCAATTGAAAATCCAGGTGAGCTCTGTATGCGCGCGCACCGAGGACTGGACAAAAATGGTCGATGTGTCCGGGTCGAGGCCTGCGGCCATCATCGCCGCTGCAATCTGCCGGGTCTGATCTTGCAGGGCCGCCGGTTCCACAGGCATGGTGATGGCGTGCAGATCGACGACGCAGTAAATGCCTTCCCAACCCTGGTTCTGAAGGTCAGTAAATTTCTTCAGGGCGCCGAGATAATTTCCGAGATGGAGATTGCCCGTCGGTTGGATGCCCGAAAAGATTCGATCCGGGCCGGAATAGGTCGCTTGCTCAGTCATGGCAGCGGGGTTTAGCGGATTTTGCCGACCTGGCTAGAGGAAAATCACGTCGCGCCGCCGCGGCGCATGCCTTTGAGATCGCTGAGGCGCACCGCGCCAAACAGGATCGCTGCGATGCCGTAGACCGCCGCGCCGACCGCGATGAAGACGAGCACCTCAACGAATTTGCCGTAAGGAACCTGACCCTGCACCAGCTCCGGGTGTGCGAGCAGGTAGATGAGCGCACCGCCCATGGCGAGACTGGCAAGGGTGACCGAGACGATGCGCATCAGCAATCTGCGGCCTGGCCGGTACCAGCCGCGCGCCTGCAGGCCAATGAACAGCATGGCGGCATTCAGCCAGGCGGCGACGCTGGTGGCGATGGCGAGGCCCGGGAACCCATCCCAGCCTTGCGACTTGAACCAGAAGAACAAGCCAGCGCCGAGGGCGGTATTGATGGCGACCGCGAACAAGGCAAACCGCATCGGCGTTTTGGTGTCTTCGCGGGCGAAGAAGCCGGGCGCCAGCACCTTGATCAGAACGAAAGCGGGCACGCCCCAGCCATAATGAATGAGCGCCAGGCCAGACTGGCTGGCATCGTTCAGCGTGAACGCGCCGCGCGCATAGAGGCCTTCGATCAGGTAAGCAGGGGCAACCATCAGTGCGATAGCGGCCGGCACAGTGAGCGCCATGGCGAGGCCAATGCCATCATCCATCAGGCCATGGGCGCCTTTTGTGTCATCGGCGCGTGCGGCACGGGCGAGGCGCGGCAGGATGGCAACCCCAACCGCAACGCCGACAATGCCAAGCGGCAGCTGGTAAAGCCGATCTGCGTAGAACAGCCACGACTTGGCGCCGTGCTCGAAACTCGCCAGGGCCTGGCTGACCAGGATGTTGATCTGCACCCCGCTCGCGGCAATCGTGCCGGGCACGGCGAGCGCGATGACTTTCTTTACGGCCGGTGTCAGCTTCGGCCAGCCGAGCGATAGCGAGACCTTCTGGCGGCTGACGCCCCACCAGAGCAGAGCGGCTTGCGCCACGCCTGCCAGGGAGACCGCAATGGCGGCGAGAAAGGCTGTGTTGCGATTGTCGTCACCCAGGAGAGCGGCTGTGATCAGGAAGATGTTGAGCAGGGTCGGCGCGCCCGCCGACAGAATGAACCGGCCGGATGAGTTGAGTACGCCTGACAGCAGGGCCGCGAGCGCCATACAGGCGAGGTAGGGCATGGTGATCTGCGTCAGCAGGATGGCGAGCTGGAAACTCTCGCTGGTCTCTTCATAACCGCCATGAATGACTTTCATGATCCATGGCATGGCGAGCTGAGCGACGATCACCAGGGCGGCGGTGGCGGCGAACAGACCGCGCATGGTCTGGCGCGCGACATCGGCGGCGGCTTCCGGGCCTTCGGCTTCCAGGGTTCGGGCATAAGCCGGAACAAAGGCCTGGGCGAAGGCGCCCTCGGCAAAGATGCGTCGGAACAGGTTCGGAAACATCAGCGCCGTCACAAAGGCATCGCCGATCGGGCCGGCGCCGACTTTGGCGGCGATGAGAATATCCCTGACGAAGCCCAGAATCCGGCTGCTCATGGTCAGCGATGATTGGGTCAGGGTGTTACGCAGCAGGCTCATTCAGGACTTTCGGGGCTAGAAACTGTCAGCGGCGCTGGCGCGTTTCAGCTTGCGCGCCGGCGTGCTTGGACCGTCTGGTTCTTCGCGTCCGAGCGCGGCGAGGAGTTGGTCACGCAATGACGATTTCATGGCCTCATCGAACCCGTCCGGCAGTTTGACATAGAAGGCATCGAACACCCGTTCGCCATAAGAGCCAACATGTGCGGACACGATGGATATGCCGGCGCCGGCCAGGACCTTGCTGACATCGCTGAGCAGGCCCGGCCGGTCACGCCCCGAGACGTCGATGACGGTGTGGGCCTGCGAGGCGTCTTCGGAGATGGTGACGCGCGGCTGCACGATGAAGGCAGCTTTGCGCGGGTTCTGCTGCAGGCGAACCTCGGGCAAATCCTGGTCCGGATCGATCGCCGACAGGACCATTTTCTGCAAACGGTCGAGGCGCCCGCGATCGCCCTTGGCGAAGGGCTCGCCGTCACCATCCTCGAGAATGAACACGTCGATGATGCGGCCGGACGGACCGGTATAGACCTGCGCCGAGACCGTCTGGGCGCCGAGCGCGCCGATGGCCTGGGTCAGGCGTGCGAACAGGCCGACACGGTCGGGCGCCGAGACGAACAGGATGGTGCGCTCCTCACCGCGCGCGTTTGCGGTGACGATAATATCCTCATCGCCGCTCAGCCGCTCGGCGTGCAGCATCAGGATTTCAGGCTCGAACCCGGTCCAATAGGCCTCGTCCATTTCCAGCATGACTTGCGGGATTTTGCCGACACGCTCCTGAACAATCTCCTGATTGGCCTCAGCGCGGGCTTTGAGCTCAGCTGTGACGCTGGTTTCATCCGTCCGGCCGCCGCGCAGGGCAGCTTCGGTATTGTGGTAGAGATCGCCGAGCAGCTGGCCTTTCCAGGCATTCCAGACATTCGGGCCGACGGCGCGGATATCTGCCACGGTGAGGATGTAGAGCAGGCGAAGATGTTCCAGATCCATCACTTTCTCTGCGAAGGTGACAATGGTTCGGGGATCGGAAATGTCGCGCTTCTGGGCGGTCTCGCTCATTTCCAGGTGATTGCCGACGAGCCAGGCCACCAGTTCGGTCTCGGCCGTGTCCAGGCCAAGGCGCTTGCAAGCCGCCCTTGCCGTCTTCATGCCTTCAATCTGCTGGTCGCCCAGACCCTTGCCTGTGTCGTGCAGCAGCATGGCGAGATAGAGGGCACGCCGGTTCTCGATCTTCTCGTAAAGCTGCTTGGCGAGGCCAAACCCGTCCTCTCCAGCATCCATCTGCGCGATGTGATCGAGCGCGCGTATCGTGTGCTCGTCCACCGTATAGTGGTGGTACATGTTGAACTGGGTCTGCGCGACAATGCCGCCAAACTCAGGGAGGAAGCGGCCGAGTACGCCGGCCTCGTTCAGGCGATTGAGCGTCAAGCCGAGATTCTGGCTGTCGAGCAGGATGTCCAGGAAGGTCTCGATCATCTCTGGATCGACCCGGTTGCGGGCATGGATGAGCTTATTGTTGCGGGTCGCCACGGTCAGCGCATCCGGATGCACATCGACGCCCATCTGGTCGGCAATCTGAAACAGTTTCAGGAAGGATTTCGGGTCCTGCAGGGCGACGTCCCTGTCGCTGAAATCGACGCGGTTGCCGGAGAGTTTGAAGTTCGGCTCGTCGAGATTCTTCGATTGCCCACCGCCCGGCAGGAAGCGGCGCCAGCCTTCCGGCTTGGCTTTTTGCTGGGCTTCCAGTTTCGCCGCCAGGATGCGCGTCAGCCCGCCAACATCCTTGGCGGCCAGGAAATAGCGTTTCATGAAGCGCTCGACGCCGAGCTGTTCGCCGCGATCCTGATAGCCCATGCGCGCGGCAATCTCTGGCTGCAGGTCAAAGCTCAGCCGCTCTTCCGGGCGCCCGGTAATGTAATGCAGGTGGCAGCGTACCGTCCAAAGAAACCGGGCCGCGCGCAGGAAGACGTGGTATTCGTGCTCGGTGAACACGTTCGACTTCATCACATCTTCGAGCGTTTCGGTGCTCTCCGGGTGCATATGCTTGACGATCCAGTACAGGGTCTGGAGGTCGCGCAGGCCGCCTTTGCTCTCTTTCACATTCGGCTCGACCAGATAGCGGGCATTGCCCTGGCGCGCGTGGCGATTGTCGCGTTCCTCAAGCTTGTCAGCGATGAATTGCGCATCCTCGCCTTCAACCACCTGCTTGTTGAACAAGTCGGCCGTCTCGTCGGCGAGCGCCCGGTCGCCAAACAGGAAGCGCGCATCGAGCAGGCTGGTCTTGATGGTGACGTCTTCCCTGGACAGGCGCACACATTCCTGCGGCATCCGGAAAGCGTGCCCGACCTTCAGGCCCATGTCCCAAAGCGCGTAAAGCATATACTCGATGACGCTCTCGGCATGCGCGCTGGCCTTGTAGGAGCGAATGAAGAGCAGGTCGATGTCCGAGGACGGCGCCAGCACGGAGCGGCCATAACCGCCGGTGGCAAACACGGCCAGGCGCTCGCCTTCCGTGGGGTTTCGGGCCCGGAATACGTGTGTGGTGGTAAAATCATAAAGCGCGTGCAGCACTTCGTCCTGAACCGCTGCCAGCAAACGTGCGGTGTCCAGTCCGTCGGCACCTTGCTGCAGTCTTTCCTGCGCAATCAGGCGCCCGCGAAACAGAGCGCCATGCAGGATGTCGAGGGCTTCCTTGCGTGCGGCTCTGTCATCGCCCGCATGGCTGAGCGCAGCTGCACTCAGTTTGACCCGTAGCGCAACGCCATCAATGATCGAACTCAGCCGCCATTTGCCGGGCGCACGTCGCACCGGCATTCTTTTTTCAACGAGTTCGATGTCCTTCGCCATGCCAGCCCGTGTAGCGCAGTTTTCTCGGGTCTGGCTAGCGCGCGCTGCGCTATTCTGCCGACCGGCGCAAGGAGATCAAAGCCTGGTCAAGAATGCCCTGACTTGCGGCACATACGAGCTGGCCGCCGGGTTTCGCCGGATTGCCGCGCCAGTCGCAGGCGAGACCGCCGGCGCCGCGGACAACTGGAATGAGCGCTGCCGCATCATATGGCGCGAGACCAGACTCGGCCACGAGATCGATCGTGCCCGCCGCCACTCGGGCATAGGCATAGGCATCGAGGCCGTAGCGGATGATCTTCGCGGTGTGCCGCAAATGCGTCCACGCGCCTTGCTCTGGCGGGGTCAGGATGAAGGGATCGGTGGTCGAGATGACGGCATCGCGCAAATCATCGCAGGTCGAGATGGAAAGTTGAGTCTCGCCCTCCGATGAAATCAACCGGCTGCCGTCTGGCGTACCGACATAGCGTTCATCCAGATTGGGCTGGTCGATCACGCCGACCACGGCGTCGCCGTCTTCATTGGTGAGGCCGATCAGCGAGGTCCAGGTCGGCAGGCCGGCGACAAAGGCGCGCGTGCCATCAATCGGATCGAGGACCCAGGTCCAACCGGACGTGCCCGCCTTGCGGCCATATTCCTCACCGAAAATCGCATCCTCCGGGCGCAGGTCCTCCAGGACCGCCCGCATCGCGCGTTCGCCCGCCTGATCGGCTTCGGTCACCGGGTCGAATGCGGCGCCGTTTTCCTTATTGTCGATATGGGTCAGCGCGCGGTAATGCGGCAGGATTGCAGAACGCGCCGCATCGGCCATCGCCTGAGCGATGCCGACAGCATCAAATGGAGGTGATTTGGTCATCTGCCGCGCTTAGCGGCTGAAGCGCTTTGTGGTCAAGCAGCGCCGGACTCGGAGGCTTCTGTTTCCAGGGCCTTGGCCAGTTCGAGCAGGCGTTTGCGCGGACGTTCGCCGAGGCGATAATAGGCGCGTACCAGTTCCAGCGTTTCTTTCTGGCTGAGAATGTCAGCGTCCATGCGCTCGGCATCATTGGCCGCCATGCCCTGCATATCCTCGGTCTCGAGACCGTCGAAGAAATACTGAACAGAGACGTTCAATGCGCGGGAAAGATCATAAAGCCGGGAAGAGGTGACGCGATTGGCGCCGCATTCATATTTCTGAATTTGCTGGAAGCGGACTCCAACCATGCCGGCGAGATCTTGCTGTGTCATGCCAAGCAGTCGTCTGCGTCGCCGCAGGCGCTTGCCAACATGCAGATCCGTTTTATCCGTCATTCCATCCCTCCGGACATGCTCGAAAACTCTCCAGAGAGTCCCGATTTTGAATACTGACCCGGACATCAGCAATTCGCATGCCGAAACGGAACATTGTCACCAGTGGCGGGGCAAATCACCTGTAATTTTACGTAATCTGGCGCCAATCCCGTTGTTGCAGAGGAGTTATGCGACGATGCGACAATGTTTCTATTGTATTTTGTGCGCTGCACAATATTTTAGGTATCAGCACTGTGGTGCTAGCGCCTACGGGCGTTTCCTCCCTTACCTGATATAGCCGCGCACATTCTGCGCGGCTTTTTTTTAGCCATTCTCCAGACGGGCCATGGTCAGGATTTCCGCACTCAGGTCGGACAGCTGCGCTTGCAGGGTGTCGAAGCCGCGCGTGGTCTCGATGGTCAGCTCATTCATGTAGAGGGACCGATTGATCTCAATCTGAAGCACATGCACGCCGCGGCGCGGGCGACCATATTTGCGGGTCGTATAGCCGCCGGCATATGGCGCATTTCGCGCCACAGTGAAGCCTCCGCGGCGCAGCTGCTTTTCAACCAGCGAGGTCAGCTTCGGCGTACAGCTCGACCCGAACCGGTCGCCGAGAACAATATCCGGCATGCTGGCGCGGCCGGGCTGGCGGGACGGCATGGAATGGCAATCAATGACGAAAATGTCGGACCAGTTCGGTTTCAACGCTTCAATCTCTGCCTGCAGGGCCTGATGATAGGCATCATGGACCTGTTCCAGGCGCTGGGCCCCTTCGAGGCGGGTGAGGGGATTGAGATAGATGTCGCGGCCGCTGGCGCCGACGCGCGGCAAACAGCCGAGCCCGGCCTTGACTCGCGCCGACGGCATCCCGGCCGTGCGCGGCGGGCCATCGATGAACATTTCGGCATCGAGTTCGCGGGCATCCCGGTTCAGATCGACATAGGTGCGCGCATGCGTGGCCCGGATCAGGATCGCGCCTTGGGCAATCGCAGGCTCATACAGGCCGTCCACGAACGCATCTTCGGTGCGGCGCAGGTCGGAGAGCGGGACGCTCAGATTGGCCTGCATGGCGGCGGGATAGTGGCTGCCACTATGCGGAGAAGCGAAAATTACCGGCGCCGCGAGCGGCCGTCCGCGCGATATTTCATACGCTGGAAGCGTGGTTTCGCCTGAGCCGGCCGGAAGGTCTAGGGTCGCGCGCATAGGGGTAAGGTCTGTGTTCTGGGGCTCAGGTCAAGGGTAAATTCAGCACTGCAAATATCTGACTTGTTCACTGAGGGTTTACGGATTTCAGGCCTATATGGCATCAATATCCATCAGGGACAGGATTTCATGAGCAAAATATTGCTGGCTGAAGATGATGATGCGATGCGCACGTTTCTGAGTGCGTCGCTGCGCCGTGCCGGACATGATGTCCAGGACTATGAAGACGGCGAAGGCGCGCTTGAAGCGCTCGAGCGCGAAGTCTTTGACCTTCTCCTCACCGATATTGTCATGCCGGGCATTGACGGCATCGAACTTGCGCGCCGCGGCGCCGAACTCGATCCGGCGATGAAAATCGTCTTCATTACCGGTTTTGCCGCTGTCGCCCTGTCCGGCGGCGCCCCAACCCCGGCTGGCGCAAAAGTGCTGTCCAAGCCCTTCCACCTGCGCGAACTGGTGGATGAGGTCGAGCGGGTCATGGCGGCTTGATGCATCTCGCCTGCTAAGGGTTGCAGTTCAGGCTTGACTTGAAGCCGCCAAAAGTGGATGACCCGTCTCTCGAAAACGGATGGTCGATTAGCTCAGTGGTAGAGCACTGCATTGACATTGCAGGGGTCACTAGTTCGAACCTAGTATCGACCACCATTTTTCTCAATTAAATCAGTAATTTATGTGGCCACCATTTCTGGCGATTGCTTCGTTAGAAGCCGTGTTACCACCGTGTTACCACCGATTTTTCTTGTGGATGATTTGGTGCCCCGCGAGTTTTCCGGCCAATCGATACCAATTTCGCCGCCCAAGGTCGAAATTCTTCAAGCATGGGTTTGGCTGGCACCATTCATGCTCCAAGTAATCCAACTTACATTGGAGTCTGCAATTTCGGCACAACAGGTGAGCATTCGAGATATGGAACGGTTCTCCGAACTTGGAGAGCTAGCAGAACTATTTGAGTCTCTAAAAGTCGACCTGACAGGCGATGGAATCATGCAGCTTCTGGTTGCGGATCTATTTGCTGGTAAATTTGACCCGGAGGTTCCGAAAGAGCCGCCGTCTCGCTACGCGATCGCAGAATTCATGAGCAAACAAACGCTGGCCGTACCGAGCATGTCATTTGCCAATCGGATAATGCTAATGTCGGGATGCGCCAGAGGAGGGTGTCGCTATTCGTACGGCACTTCTGCAGATATTGTTGCCATTTTGTGGAAGATGAAGGCGCTTCCGTTCGATACTCCGGAGCGAATGACGGAAGACATTCTTCACTCAACCATCGATCTGTTATCCAAACTCCCGATACAGGAATATGACGAAAGGGCTCGCGACCTATTAGATTGCGTAATGGTCGACCGAACAGTGTTACGGGCCTGGTTTGAAGCTGCAGGAATGATGAGTCCGCAAACCAGCAGCGTTGATCTCGACGCCGCAAACGATCAGCACGTGCAAAATGGAGATGATAAGGCACCGCTTCGTCTCATTAAGATCGAGAAAGTACGTTTGAAACCCGGTCGACCGTCATCCGACCTATGGCCGCGTGTCCAGGAACTGGTAACCGAGTTGCACAGAGAGAATCCCGAAGCCTACAATAACGCGATGGCATCGGAGATTCACGAACGACTTGTCGCCGAGTTCCCAGAACAAAACGTTCTGGCGCTCACCACTATCCAGGGTCGTATGATGTCGCTTCGGATGCACGCACGCGCGGAATTGGACGAATAGAAATCTGACCCACCTCTGTGGAAAGAAATATCTTCTACAAAGGGATCCGGCACACGAAAACACCACCTACTACGTGCATTGTTATGTCTAATTATGCGCATCGGCGCTGAGGTTTGACAAAACTCTTTTCCTTTTTCGCTAGCGAAATTTGTGCTCGCGATTCTCTACCGACCACCACGCGGAGTAGAGTTTATGTCTAATCACAGCATCCCACATCTTGAACAAATTCTGGAGGACAACCCCGGTTGGCTCGATGAAGCCATCGACACTCCGTCAGTCAGCAAAATGACGGGCGTACCGATTTGCACGCTCACCACATGGCGCAGTCGAGGAGGAGGACCAAGGTTTCTGAAGTTAGGAAAAAGTGTTCGTTATCGCAGGCGTGCGGTTCTCGGTTGGATGGCTGATTGCGAGGCGCCGTATACTGATCGCGATGGGATCATCCACCATGACTGATACAACTTGTCCGGTCTCAATTCGATTAGCCAATGAAGACATCGAAAGACTTTCAGAACGAGCCAGACGCATCTCTGGAACCAAGACCGGTGTTGCCCGCGAACTGATCAGGTCGGGTCTGTCCGACGGCGACCCATTCGAACAAGCCAACCGTCTTTTAAACATCGAACGAAAACTCGCGATCGTCACCCAAGACATTCAGTCAGCAAACAGCTCTCATTCCGAGCTCCGGGCGACTGTCACGCGCATCGAGAAAATGTTTGAGCAGCTGCTTCTCGCACTTAGCGGTCAGCTAAAATCCGAGAAGAACTAAAATGTCGAAGACCAAAACAACGCTTCTAGCTTCTTGCGCGATTTTCGCGGTGACGACCTTTGGGTCTTACAAACTAGGCTTCCACTATTATCGGGCTGGCGTTGAAACGGCTCCAGGACAAATTTCGTATCATGATCGGGCGTTCATGGACGACTGTGCCAGGGCCAAAGTCGCGTCGCTTCTCTACGATCCTGTCGGCGTCGAAACCTGGTCCCGCTGCCAAGCAGTAATGGATTACTACGGAACGCAGCCGGCATTTAACCGACGGCTTAATCTGGTTGCCGCTTTTTCCGGTCTTAGCGTTATAAGTCTGATCGCATTTCTTTGGATCGTGAAATACGCATCGAAGCCTCCGAAGGTCGTGCGCGGGCGAGAGCACTTCAAAGGCGCAAAAGCTAGACGAGAACTCAAAAAGATATCGCGCAAAGAATGCAAACAGTCCGGCCAGGGCATCGAGTTTCCCTTGAATATTCCGATGAGCCTTGACCGAGAAAGTCGGCACTTCCTCGCCTGGGGCAGCACGGGCGCGGGTAAGACCACTGCGATGCTCCTATTGATGCTGGGCGCGATCCATCGCGGGGATAAAGTCCTAATCCTCGATACTAAAGGCGACCTGACGTCCAAGCTTCCATACATAGGCGGTGTGATCGCTCCGCATGATGCGCGCTCTTTGAAATGGGATATCGCATATGACTGTCGCACCCCACAAGAAGCACGAGAACTCGCAGCGCGAATAATACCTGCCAGCGGATCAGACCCGATGTGGTCAAACGCAGCGAGAGAGATCTTCGTCGCCTGCATTGTCTCGCTGCAAAACACCCGTCCAGAATGCTGGAACTGGAAATCTCTTCGCGACCTGGTACTCGCCGACCCAGAACGACTTCTCGAAGTCGCCGAGAGCCACTATCCAGCTGCGACGCAGTTTTTGCGTGAACCGACCAGCAAAACCACTCAGAGTATTCTGACCACATTCAAATCTCATATGAACATCGTTTTGGTATTGGCAGACGCCTGGCCAAGAAGTTCTGGCGGTTTCTCAATCCGCAGATGGTTGGACCTACCAAACTATGCGCCAATCGTGCTGCAGCGCGACGGGAAGTTTTCGCAACTCTCTAAGGCATGGCTCTCTGGAATCATTGGATTACTCGCCAGCTATGCTGGTTCGCCGGCAATGCGGGAGAACCCAGATACTCGAACTTGGCTTTTTCTCGACGAGTTTCCCCAGCTCGAACGTATGGACCATTTCTCCACGCTTTTGGATGTCGGTCGATCGAAAGGCATTCGCGTCGTCTTAGGCGCGCAAGACCTCTCCCAGATCCGCAAGACATATGGCCCGGATCAAGCAAATGCCTGGATCGGCATGATCGGGACCCACATTATTACCAGAATGAACCTTGGTGAGAGCGCCGAAATGACAAGCCGTCTGCTCGGCAAACAAACAGTAGAGGTCGAGCGCAAGAGTGAGACCCGGACCAATGGACAACGATCCACCAGCAAAACGCCGGTCAAAGAAACTCAGGACGTAATGACACCCTCTGAACTCTCCGATCATCTTGGCGTCACAAAAAATGGGATCCGTGCCTTGATGGTGGGGCCAGGCCAACACGCCTATGACGTCGACATTCCGTTTCTGGATTTACCTGAACAACGCCCTGCCAGCGTGCCTGCAGACTGGACCACAAAGTGCGCGAAAGATCTCGTCCCCCTTCCAGAACGCAATCCGCTTCTTGAAGAGCGTCCTATCCTTTCTCCAGATATGGCTGACTTTATCAGCAGAAAAGCCGAAGATGGATTTGATGCGTAATGGTCGCCTCAATCTCCGCGCGCAAATCCGTCGGTGCGGCTGTGGCTTATTTCAAGCACATGGCTCAGGACGAATACTATACGAAAGAAGATGAAGCCGAAGCAGAAAGCGATTGGGATGGGCGGGGCGCAGAGCGCCTTGCGCTGGACGAAGACGTTTCTCGCAGAGACTTCGAAGCCCTCTTAAACGGCTATGATCCCAAAACTGCCGAACCGCTTGTGCAGACCGGCAACAAGTCTCACGCTCCGGGCTGGGACATGACCTACAGTGCTCCTAAATCCGTGTCAGTGTTGTGGGCGCTCTCGCCACCTGAAGCGCGAACCAAAATTGAAGCCGCTCATCGCCAGGCTGTCTCAGTTGCCACTAAATATCTTGAGGACAATCACGCGTTCACGCGGCGCGGCAAAGGCGGCGCTATCCGTGAGCCCGTTGCCGGTCTAACAATCGCTCGTTTCCATCATCATACAAGCCGAGATCTTGATCCGCAGCTTCACACACATGCATTTATTTTTAACGCTGCCCCTCGCCACGACGGAAGCTGGGGCACTCTCGTCAGCCGTGAGCTCTACAAGGCACAGAAAGACACCGGCGCAGTCTATCGAAATCACTTAGCGAACGCGCTTGAACGAGATGGTCATTCGGTCGACCGGCAAGGCAGCTCTTTTAGAATGCGGGCAATCCCGCATCATACCGAACGTGCGTTTTCTAAACGTCGTCAAGCGATTGAAGAGGCGGCCAAAGCACACGGGTATAGAACACCCAAAGGGATGGAACTTGCCGCACTTCGTACCCGCCAAGCGAAACGCCCTCGCGAACGCGCGGCATTGTTTCAAGCATGGACGAACGAAGCACAAGCGCTGGGGTTTAAACTCCCGGATAAGGAGCAGCAGTCGCAGCCGGTTCGCTGTGTACAGGCAACCGCTCCAGGCCAGAGAGCGACGACTTCATCGGCATCTTTAAGTCAGTCGGTTCAGCGCCTCTTAATGACCGCAGCGCTCGCCTTTCGATCGTCTCGAGGCATGTCTGGTTTAAGTGTTTCGCTTCGCAATTCCGATCGAGAAATCGACGCTGAGATCGAACGCTGACTGTACACAGTCGAAATCGTAAGTATCCATTGGGTTTCAGCCGCATCAGGCCAGCTTTTGTAACCGCCAACCCGACGAGGCGTGTACAGGGTAATTCTCAATCACCGTAGGTGTTTCAGACAAGATCGCGTGCGACTTGTCAGCACCAAAGGTGCATGGGGTGTGATACCGAAACTCTCTTTTCCAACGTCTCTTTCGCGAGGCATTTGGAGAATGACTGAGTTGTTACGCGTGGGTTCGATTGAAGAAATATCGCTGCACTATCAGAGGCTTAGACTTTGAGAGTGGTGATCAAGAAGATGGCGTTTTCGTCCGTCTTTACTTTCATCGAGCAGGCCAGCTTGGACCCGGATTTCTGCTTCCCCGTGTGTCCTGAGCGCTTCCCCGGGATGTGCAGTCTTTTGTGTCCTGACGGGGAAGCATCAGGAGGTAATCCCATGCTCGCCAAACAAACCAAGAAAGCATCCCGCAACCAGACATCCGACAAAGATCGCTTTAAATGGGATGACAAAGAACCCGGTCTCGGCATCCGTTTCCGTGCCGGACGTAACCCCACCTGGTATCTACAAACCCGGATCGAAGGTAAAACAGTCCGCCGTTCACTCGGGCTTTTGCATGATCTATCCCTTGCTGACGCCAGAGAGATTGCGCGCGAAGCGAGAGACGAATTGTCTGGAGCGACACCTGCGCCAGCCTTGGTGCCTGAAACTCCAAAAGCAACGGTCGCAGATTTCGCAGACCAGTTTCTGAAGGATGGCGCGCCCAACTGGAAACCGGCCACCATCAAGGCGCACCGCTATGTTATTTCGCGTTTCATTGTTCCCGCCTTTGGCACCCGCGACCTTGCCTCGCTAACTGCTGAGGATGTTGCCGCATGGTGGTCCGGTCTCGATGCATCTGCCGGAACCCGGAACCGCACCCTTGCCGTTCTGTCTGGAATCATTCGGCACGGAGAACTGCTGGGCTTGCGCTCGCCGGGGCTTAACCCCTGCCAGGGGCTCCGGCGACGCAAGTCCAGCTTCAAGGCCTATAGATTGACGTCTGAAGATTATGGACGGCTTGGCGAGTCCATCAGAAGCGTTGAAACGCGCTGGCCTGTGGAAGCTGATATATTTCGATTTCTTGCCCTGACAGGTTGCCGCAAATCCGAGGCGCGTTTCCTGCAATGGAGTATGATCGACGGAAAACGGGCGGCGTTGCCCGACAGCAAGACCGGACCTCGCGCCATCTGGCTTGGGTCTCCAGCTCTCAAACTGCTCGCTGAACAGCCGACTCTCTCTGACTACGTCTTCGCCAAACGCGGCAAACCTGTTTCCAACAACCAACTCTACAAGATTTGGCACCGCGTTCGCGAACATGCAGACCTCTCCGCTCTCCGGCTTCATGACCTTCGGCACGGGTTCGCATCGGTTGCCATATCATCGGGCGAACCGCTGAGAACCGTTGCAGGTCTTTTGGGGCATTCAGACCTGCAGACGACAGCAGGCTACGCTCAGTTTGCCGAAGCACCCGTTCGCGCAGCGGCTGCGCGGGTCGCCGATCATCTGGGCGAGGCTCTGGCCGCGCAGAAGCTCCGGGCTGCGCCTCTGCCCAAAGGCATTGTCGCCGACTTCCTCGCCCAAGGTCTGCCGATGGACGCCTTTGCCGAAATCAACGGTATTAGCCTATCTACTCTGCGCCAGAAACTTGCCCGGCACTTCAAGGACGTCCGCGCGTCACGTGCCAGCAGTGAGGGTATGGAGCAATGAGCGGGGCGAAGAGACACTTGACCGATGCGCTGGCCCGAAAGGCAAAGCCCAAGTGCCGGGAATACGCCTTGGCAGACGTAGCGCTACAAGGGTTTGCCCTTCGCGTTCAGCCATCCGGTTCTAAGGCGTGGATTTTGAGGATGCGTGTTGAAGGCAAGCTGCGCCGGTTCACGATTGGATCGCCAAACACAATGAATGCCGACGAAGCGCGAACCCGTGCGTTCCAATTGCGCACAGAGCACCAGCCGAAAACTGTCATTCAACTCGCGTGCGCGGACGAACCGGCCATCACGTTCCGCGAACTCAGCCACTGCCTGCTGCAAGCAAAAGCGGGCGTCTGGAAACCCAGCACGATTAAGGCAGTGACCACTTATCTAAACGCCGAACTCCTACCTACCTTCGGAGACCGTCCGATCAATCGGTTGACAACCGCAGAGATAGCAGCGTGGTTCAACGCCTACAGCGCTCGACGGCCAGGTGGAGCCAATCAGGCGCTCACGCATCTGCGCACTGCTCTGAAGTTTGCAAGAGAAACGGGTCGCCTACCGCGTGACGCCCCAGACCCATCGAGCCCGATCCGCAAGAACACAAGGCGCGCGCGGGGACGGCTCCTGAATGCCAACCAGCTCGCAAAGCTGGGAGCTTGGCTGGAAGCGCCCCAGCTGCGCTGGCTGGACGTGGCTGATGCTATCCACCTGATCCTGCTGACTGGCTGCAGGTCCGGAGAAATTTCGCGCTTGCAGTGGGCTGAAGTTCTTGAGGACAGGCTACGGCTAAAGGCATCGAAGACCGGCAGTCGGGACGTGGTTCTGACGCCGCCCGCCATAGCAATCCTGGTGCGTCGGCGAAAGGGCACGCGGTCACTCTATGTGTTCCCTGCCAGCCACGACCCCGGCAAGCCTATCGGGACATTGGATGTGCCGTGGCGATCTATCCGGGAGCGTATCGGATTGCCCCGTGAAATCCGCTTGCACGACCTTCGCCACACTTATGCAAGCCAAGCGATCATGACTGGCGAAACACTCAGCATGGCGGGCCAGTTGCTAGGGCACCGAAGCCCCCAGACAACCGAAATCTATGCCCACCTTGATGCGCGGCATTTGGCTGATACGGCGGACAGGGTCTCGCAATCGATACATGAATGTCTGGAATCAGGGTGCGAAGCAGCCGTTTGAACCTCTCAGGTTAGGTGACCGAGATTGGCCCGAAGCTGCCGTTAAGATTGTGTCATCGAGTGTCGCCCTTTGGCGAAACCACGTCGTAGTTTAACGATGGAAAAACAGCAGGGGTATTCCAACCCCTGCCATTCCATACATTTATAGATCTATACTAGACGATATTTCCAAAGCATCATCGACTTCAACGCCCAGATATCTGACTGTGCTTTCGAGCTTGCTATGCCCCAATAGAAGCTGAACGGCTCGCAAGTTGCCGGTTTTTCGATAGATCAAAGCTGCCTTCGTTCGGCGTAGAGAGTGGGTCCCATATGTTGCCGGATTCAAACCGATTGATGCCACCCAGTGTTGAACCAGCCTGGAATATTGCCGCGTCGAGAGGTGTGGCGATGATCTCACTCGGCTTTTAAACAGATAGTCCTCGGAATTTAGGCCTTTCTCGTCGATAAGCGCTTTGACTGTTTTGCGAGTGTTCCTTGATATCTCGAAATGAACGGGTCGCGAGGTCTTCTTCTGAATAATCACTCCGCGGGTTTTCACCTCACCTCCGGCAAAGATGTCACTCACCCTGATTCTAACAAGATCACAGCCGCGTAGCTTGCTGTCGATTGCGAGATTAAACATAGCGAGGCTCCGCGTGTTACCTTCAAGTTCGAGCCGTGTGCGAATGGCCCAGACTTCCTTCATTTTTAAAGCTGGCTTTTGGCCTGTCAGTTTTCCACCAGCGATGTGATTAGATGTTTGGAAGCTTTCCGACATAAGTGATTGAAATAGATCGTCCTGCATATCTGAGTCCTTCAATGGTCCAACCACACCATGCGGCTGGTTCGATGAAGGCATGCAATTCAGCGGCTTGCGCGAGTGGGAGCAGTCGCAAATAATGCCGAAATCGCTGAATCCAATCAAACTTATCAGCCTGATCGAATAAGTGTTTCTTCAATTTTTCCCGTAAACCCACCGCGTGAGTCCCGGCCTGTCCAGAATAACGGTCCTACCATAGTTAGTGCTGACTAGACCCAACCCGGACATCTTCTTGAGTGCAGTCCCTATCGTGTTGCGTGACACGCCCATTTGGTGAGCGAGTCTGGATTGATTGAGCGAGACTTCATCATCGAATTCCGAAAACTCCAATAGGCGCTTGCCCAGGCGCCGCGCCAGCGGAAGACGACGCTCTTCTTCCAAAGTATCAAAGGCGCGCCCCAGACGGTCACTCAAAAAGCCAATCAACTCGCGGCGCGCAGAAGGATTTGAATCGATCAGCTCCCAGAGTTCCCGCTCGCTAATCTGGATCAAATCGCAATCCTCAATGGTCTCGCCTGTATGCGATCGGGGGCGTTTCATCAAAAGCGGGAAAAGTCCGAAGGCGTCACCAACTGTCAGAATGGCGGCCACGCTTGAGTGTCCATCCTCACTGGTTCGAAACATTGAAATCCGTCCAGACACGATAAGCGAAAAGCTTTGGGCTGGTGAACCTTGCTGGTAAACGAGTCTGCCTGCTGCGATGTGTTCGCGTCGCCCCGAAGCCGCAAGGAAATCAAACAGGCGTAGCGGCAAGCGATCGCGAGCTTGGGTGACATGAGGCATTTTTGCATCTCCTGAGTGACAGATGCTTGAATTGCACAATTCTTGGCATTCTTCATGTCTTTTTTGCCGTAGCGGATTCAAAAAGGGAGGAAGCTATGCTGAGACAGTTTAGTGTAGGCATTTGCGTGTTAGCTTTGGCACTCGCGAGCTGTGGGCAAGTCGAGTCTGCCGATGAAAATGCGGAAAGCATCGCCACGGGAGACGCCATCGAGACGGCTGATACATTCGGCCCAATACCCGGACCCAGAACGTGTTTCTGGATGCGTGGCCCGCACAGCGCTGATCCGTATATCAATCTTGCCTATCCAGATGCCAACGTCTTTTATTGGGCATCCACTTTCACCGTACCGGATGACGCTGAGTTACGCATTGAGGGCGAGTATCCCTACTCGCGCTACATGTCTCTGATTTCCTATGACGAACGCGGGCGCCCGGTCGAGTCGCTTGCCGACTATCTGATCGCACCCGGCGCGGCCCCCGACGGTCCATCCAGCGCGGATCTCGCACCAGAGCGCAAGCCGGTTCGTTTTGCCTGGAACGTCGCTCATGCACAGGACGTCGATGATAATGGCCGCAGCATCAATCCCTTCATTCCCGGCAACCGCAGGGACAGCAAAAACCGGGATTATTTTGTAAAAGTGGTGAGCGCGGCCCCTGAGAACGAGCGCGCCATTGGAGAGCGTACTGAGAGCAGTAGTGGAAATATTCTCCATGTCCCGCGCTATGGAGCGGGCAATCAACAGATGGTGCTATATCGCATATATTTGCCAGATGACCGCAAGGCACCTGATGGCGGTGTCAGCCTGCCTGAGCCTGTGCTTGTTTATCCTGATGGCACGGAGCTGCGTGGCCAGGACGCCTGCGATAAATTGAATTCAAGTCAACCGCTGGCGATCTCTCTCGACGCTGTTGGCGTGCCGCCATCGGAATATCGCAAACTGATCAACCAGCCGGACAAACCTGACACCTGGCCCTCCAAGATACCGGCTGAATGGTTCATCCAACTCGACCGGGAGAGCCTGCTTGGCATCTACACAGGCTACACCAATCCGGATGCGCGGCGGTCTGAAGGCGGATTCTACCCCAACCTTGATAACCACTACATACGCACGATTATCAATCGCAAGCATGGCAAAGTCTTCATGCTGCGCGGTAAAGCCCCTTCCACGCCCACAACACACAAGGGCGACATGGTCATGGGCGATGGCGAATTACGGTATTGGTCAATCTGTTCTAATCAGGGGCTGTCAAACACGCGCGTCAATGATTGTCTGTTTGACGAAGAAATACCCCTCGATGCGCGCGGTTACTATACGGTGGTCATCAGCCGGGAAGAAGACCGTCCGAGGAATGCTGTCCCTGAATGTGGCATCGGCTGGTTGCCGATGGCGGAAGATGGTGACGGCCTGTTCGACCCAGATGTGACTGTCGTGCAAATCCGGCACATGTTGACCGCGCCAGATTTCGATCATTCGGTTCAACGCGTCTTCCGCCAGGAAAATCTCGAAAAGGTGATGGGCCAGTACCTTCCGGTTTCCAGATACGGCCTTCCCAACCAGATCGAGACATTTTTTCCATGTATGCCGCGATCCAAATCAGCGGACTGATATGAACATCAAACAGTGGCTGACAGCGATAGGACGTGTGCAAATTGCTTGAGGCGCTCGTTCGAACAAAATAATCATCAACATAGAAAAATTTAGGAGGAATATCGATGTATAAATCCATTCTCATGACGGGCGTTTGCCTGGCGCTTGTGCCAGGTTTCGCCAGCGCACAAGAGTCTGACGGCACTGAGGTGCAGGAAGCGCGCCGTCTTACTGCAGTGACAGTGACAGCACAAAAGCGGGCACAAGACGTTCAGGATGTCCCAATCTCCATCTCTGCCTATGGCGAAGACTTTATCGAAGATTCTGGCGTCGAGACGCTTGGCGATATCTCGCTTTATTCGCCAAACTTCACCATCACCAGTTCATCGCAAAAGACCAATTCCCGTATCGCCATTCGCGGTGTCGGCTCGGTTGGTAATGCAGGCATCGAACCGTCTGTCGGTGTCTTTATTGACGGTGTTTATTATCCGCGCCCGGGGTCTGTCATTGGCAATTTGATCGATCTTGAAGCGATTGAAGTTCTGCGCGGTCCGCAGGGAACGCTTTTTGGCCGCAACACGCCGATGGGCGCTCTGAATGTGCGTACAAAAAATCCGTCTGATGATTTCGAGTATTATGTTGAAGGCGGTTTCGGCTCTTATGATGCTTTTGACCTTGGCGGCGTAATTTCAGGCCCTCTTAGCGACAAGGTTTCTGGGCGTCTAAGCGCAAAATACTCAGAGCGCGGCGGCTATGGCGACAATCTGCTGACGAACGAGGAGTATGGCGAACAGGATGATTTCAATATCCGTGGCAAGCTATTGTTCGACTTGAGTGACAATTTAGAAGTCAAGGTCTCTGCCGATTATGGCGAAATCAACTCAGGCGGTCAGGCGATCGAATTTTTGAATGGCACAGAAAGCCCGGTATTTCTGGGTACGCTTCAGGCGCTTGCGGGGCCTGATGCAGCGCAAATTCTGACAAACGACCCGTTCGATCACGACATCTATCAGGATCACCGCGACAGTTTGGCTGATGAACAGTGGGGCGTTGCGGTTGATGCGTCCTGGGAACTCGGTTCCGGGCACACTCTTCGTTCAATCACCAGTTACCGCGACTGGGAAGCCAAGTATTTCGAGAGCGCAATTCGCCTGCCGATCCAGCTCTTCCCACGCAAGACAGACTATAATAACGAGACCTTCAGTCAGGAATTCCAGCTGCTGTCACCGACGGGTGAGACCTTCGAGTATGTCCTGGGCGCATTCTTCTATGACGAGACATATGAGATCAGTCAGGATTTCGATCTTGGCGCACAATTCTGTATTCCTGTCGTTGCCGGGCTCGCGGGTCTGCCAGCCGCCCAAGGCTGTGCCGCAGGACAGCAGATTGATGCTTCCGATGGTGAGTTTGCCCAGGATCTTCAAAGCATGGCCTTCTTTGGCCAGGGCACATATCATGTGAATGACCAATTATCGTTCACGCTTGGTGGTCGCTGGACATCCGACGAGAAGGACGCTGACTTCTCAAACGTTGTGAACAACCCATTCGTCATTGCGCTCAGCGTGCGTGATAATGAAAACCGCCCGGGTCTGACTGTCGACGATTCAAAATTCACATACTTCGCCAATGCCAGCTACTTCCCGGTTGATGACACAATGCTGTTCGCAACGGTTTCAACGGGTTACAAATCTGGTGGCTTTAACACGGATGGAACGTTCCCCGCCCTTACCGAAGAGCAGCGCGTTTTTGCTGAGGAAGACACGACCAATTACGAAGTCGGTATCAAGACGCAATTGCTTGATAATACCCTTCAGCTGAATGCGACGCTGTTCCGGATGGATATTGAAGGATTCCAGGACCGGGCCTTCGATGGCATTTCTTTCATCACGCGCAATGTCGGTGAATTACGCCAGCAGGGTGTCGAAGCTGATTTCGTCTGGGCTCCGCTCGATCAACTGACCTTCAACGGCGGTCTGTCCTATCTTGATAGTGAATTCCAAGATTATCGAAACGCTTCGCCGCTTCCCGGCGGGCCTGTGCAAGACCTCACCGGGCAGAGAGCGCATTTCGCTCCAGAATGGCAGGGTTCACTTGTCGCCGACTGGACGGACGCATTCACACCCATCTCCGGCACAGAATACTTCCTGCGCGGCGAGACCCAGTATGTTGGTGATCAGAATATCGGGGGTAATACCAATCAGAACCCGCAATCTTTCCAGGAAGGCTATCAGCTCTTTAACGCACGCATCGGCCTACGCGCGGATGATGAGCGTTGGGAAGTCAATCTATTCGGCAAGAATTTGGGTGATGAAGGGTACTGCCTGACGATCTTCGATCAACCTTTTGGGGGCCAACTCGGCGGGGTAAATCCTGTGGCAAATACAATTCCCCAGCGCTGCGCTGTAGGGGCTCCGCAAACTTGGGGTGTGCAACTCAAATTGAGAAACTGATATTCGCAACAGATAATCAGGACACATTACTGACGCCGCCTGTGTTTTCATTGGCGGCGTCTTTCGGTTTGATAGTGTGCGGCAACCCTCATCGGTGACTGAGCGCTAGTGATGGATTTATGGCCTTCAAGGACAAATGTTTGCAACGAACCAAACTATGAGCGCATAAATGTTGGCTACTTTTGTCCGAAAACCTGCAAAAAGCAGTCATTCGCGATTTATGACCTAATGTCTCGATTTGGCGAGAAATTTCCGTTGGTCAGGTCAAGGCCGAACGTCAGCAAAGGGCGTTGCCAGACATTAGATTTTTGAAACGCCTAGATCATCTCGTAAGGCCGCCTTTAGCTTGTCATGAGCCTCATATCGTTCCGCTACGTCGTCATTGGTCTCAACGATTCTGGCGATGGCTCTACGCACATTTGGAGGAGAGACTAAGTCACATCGCATTTGCCAATATGCAAAATTCTTGGCGGCCTTGTCAGATCGAGAGACAGCCGCCTCGTGGTATGCTTCCAACAATCCGATGTATGCCGCTTTGCGTTCTTCAAAGTTCCGTCTTTTCGTCTGACTTCTGTTTTGCAACCAAGACTGAGCGAGGGCCGTTATAATCGAACCAAGACCAAATGCCGTTAAGAGCGGAAGAACGAGCTCCGGGTTCAATTTCTTTGTCCTTTGATGTTGCTCACTGAAATTTTCGCCTTTTGAACGCTCGTATGTCTTTGCGCGTGAGTTTGAACCACTCGCCATTTGCACGTCTATCAGCAAATCGTCGATGCCAGTAACTTTCTATCCCACTAGGGTCGTCGGTCCGTATCGTATGAACAAGATCGACCTTTTCAGGCATTGAAACACCAATCTCCTTTACTCGACGCTCGATCTCCTCACTTCTACCAATTTTGTAATGAGCGCCTGACTTCAAAAGGTACACGAAACCTTCCTGAGCACTTTCCTGGACGGTGTTTGTGTCTCCTTGGTCGGGTAGTAAGTTGGCTATAGCTGCAAACTCTTCATGTCCGGCCACCCAATCGGAAAGCGCACGAAGCAACGAGGCCTTGTTACCAAAGTGCTTCGAAAATGTCGTGTGTGAGGGAAAGCTTTCATTATCGCGCGCATGCATTCGCACATCAACTTCGGCAGGTATTCGTCCGAGTTGTTGAACGAACTCAGCGTATTGTTGAAGAATACGATCCGAAGAAAGTTTACCTTGCTTTTTGTTGGGTTCGAGACCCGCTTCAATAAGAGCCGCACTCCAACTCCTCCAATGAACGCCGTACCACTCAGGTTTTCTAATCCCTGTCTCTCTTTCAAACACGACCATGCCCGGGGCGCGGTTGTTTTTTTCATAAACTCGCTGGATTTCAGATAGTATGAATTCACGAGATGGCATGTTGGTGTCCTGCTTGGGGTATTAGCAATCCCCGTAGCACAACAGCAATTGCTCCAATCTGCAAGTGCGGGTGGGTCGTCTCGTCTGCTTCGTGGGATATTTGAGCTATCAGATTTGGGTCGCATAGCGAACGAATTTGCGCGAAATATTGAATGCCAATCGAAAGACTTGATCATCATGCAAATCGACGACATTGTGACCACGGGCCGCACGGTCCGAGTCCAAGTTGGCGCAAAGTCAAAAACGGACCGCATCTGAGAGCATTGGTTTTGCTCAATAATTATGGCGGCCCGTCTTGGAGTTTCGGTATCTTCCTTCACCGCTAGGTGAGTGGGGTGTGAACCCCTAACTCTTCTAATTCCCTTATAAGGTAAGTGGCTTAAGTCGCCCTAAATAGGTCGCTTGAATTACTATTTGATCTGGACAGCGACCCCCGGCGATTTGTTAGGTATCCTTAGAGGAACCGTCTCGTTCGCCGACGATACGCGAGATATTCACTCCCATATTCACGTTCTAGCCAGGGCTCCTCGACGAGTGGCGCAAGTAGGTACATTAAGCCCCAGAGCGCGAGCAGGATTGCCACCTGCATGACGGGAATGATGATCACCCAACCAACAAGGCCGATCCAAGTCGCAACATAGACAGGGTTCCGGCTCAACCTGAACCAACCAGAAGTCTGTAGTCCGCGCCTTTCTCCAAATGCGTTCCGCCATCCCATTTGTAAGGTGATAAGAATTGCGGTGCCAAACCCTAACACGAGAAACGCAGCTCCCAGTACGATCTGGTTCCAATCGTTAGGATGCTCATACTTGAGAACCGATAGAACGATGAGCGGATAAACGAACAGCCGAAATAGGCCTATGAAGGCTAAGAACTGCCAGCTCTTTTTGCTTGGTGGGGGAAAGAACTCGAACGACCGTAAAGCCGTGCTCGCCGATGCTAAGGAGAGCAGGAGCGTGCCTCCAACCAGTGAAAGCACAAACAAAATTGTTGATGCATCCAGCGTCAAACCAAACACCATCAAATCCATCGCCGCGTGCTCTTGCAGTACCCGGTATACGCGTCACCGAACTTGTCCTTCAGCGCTCGTTCTTCGGGTTTGATTTGAAGCTCAGTCATCATAAAGACAAAAATAGCTGGCGCTAAAAAGGCCGCCCAGTTTCCAATCCAAAAGACACCGCCTATCAGTATGAGCAGCATTCCGAGGTACATGGGATTTCTGCTCAGGCGAAATAACCCAGATGTGACGAGTGTTTCGGCTTTGCTCACATCCATTGGGTTTGCGGTCGTTTTCGCTTGAAAAAATGATGCAAGCGCAAACGCCAACAAGGTCACGCCCGCGATGAATAAGACCAGAGCAAACATGATGCCCCACGAGCCGCCGAAGCGTAGACCGGGAAAGCACAGTGCCAGCCCCCAGCCCAACGCACCGCATACTAAAACCTGCACAATCGGAGGAATGCGAACGCTCATAACGCTACCGGTGATCGGGTGGCTCGATCAGCCTTTAACTCGCGCGTGGCTTGCAAAGTAATCGCGCTCGCTGATTTAAGGAACAAGCTGGCCAATAGAACTGCCACAACGAGGTCAGGCCATGCCGAGCCGGTCAGCGCGACGAGGCCGCCTGCTAGGATGACGCCAACATTTCCAATCGCGTCATTTCGAGAGCAAAGCCAAACCGATCGCACATTGCTGTCACCGTCCCGCCAACGCAGAAGGATTAGAACGCTTGCAGCATTAGCCGCTAACGCCATGAAGCCCACCAAGCCCATTGTGCTAGCTTCCGGGGGCGACCCATCCAAAACGCGCAGGGCTGTCATCCCCAAAACGGCGATTGCGATCAGCGCTAAGGAAGCGCCCTTGAACAAGGATGCGAACGCGCGCGTTCGAACGCTCGCGCCGATAACCATCAGACTAAGGGCATAGGTTGCGGTGTCGCCAGCAAAGTCCAACGCATCGGCTTTCAATGCCTGCGATCCCGAAATCACGCCTGCGGACATCTCAATGACGAACATAACCGCATTGATTGCTATAACCGCAACAAGTGCCCGGCGGTAGGCTGGTGATGTGCCATCAAAAGACTTATTTTCATAACATCCACTCATTGAACGTTCTCCTAAGCGACTCGATTTCTTAAACCCTACAGTCTACAGCGACTGTAGGGGCAAGCCCTTAGGAGGAACTTTTATGCGGCAAATGACTATTGGTCAGTTATCAAAGGCTGGCGGCGTGAAGGTCACGACGATCAGATACTATGAGTCGATTGGCCTGATGGGCGAACCAGATCGTAGCGAGAGCGGCCAAAGACTGTACGGTGATGACGCTGTACATCGCCTCTCATTCATTCGGCACGCGCGTGATTTGGGTTTTCCGATGAATGCTGTACGCGAGTTGATGAAACTCCAGACGGAACCGGGAAGCGATTGCAGCGCGGTTGACGTTATTGCCCGAGAGCACCTCAACGACGTAAGGAAACGCCTTAGCCAGCTCGAAGCTTTGGAAAGTGAACTGAAACGCATGATCTCAAGTTGTGAGGGCGGCGAAGTGGGCGAATGCCGTGTCATGGCTGCGCTCAATGATCACAGTGACTGTATCGCCGAAACCCACGAACGCGTAACGGCCCTATAAAAAACATCTTGCGGCTCGAGTGGCTGTAGGAGTTAAAACGTGCCGACGAAACCTAAGTGAGCCGCACAGAATGAAAACTTTGATGCAGTTCTTTTCCCCGAAAGTGATTGTGTTAGCCATGCTATCCACGGCGCTTTTTAGTGCGCCATTGGCAGGAGCTGCACACCTTGAACTGGTGCCAGTTGATAACTGCTCGGACGAGTTACATGAAGCTCCGACAGAGCGCGGGCATGACGGCCATGATCATGATGACCACGCGCATCAATGCGGTCAGTGCCATATTCACATCCATCGTAGCGACCAATTCCCGAGAATAATTGTGGCGCTCGAATTTGATAAAGCTTGGCTGCTATTAAACGACGGTGCGCTCGCAACGTCCTCTAGCCCACATTTCCGACCTCCGAGGCGATGATTCTGTTCGCCCTGAACGCGGGTTTTCGCGTTCAATCACAAACAGATTACGGACTCAGAAAATGTCAAAATACTTATCGGGCCCCACGGCGCTAATCGCGCTTGCAATGTTAGGCCAACCCGCCGCGCTTTCTCAGGAAGATGCGCTCGACGAACACGAAAATCACGATCAACACGAAGATCATGATGAGCATGAAGATCACTCCGATCACGACCACGATGTGGTGGATGAAAACGGGGATCATGACGAACATGAAGATGGTGATCATGAGAACCACGAAAGTGATGAGCACGATCACGATCATAGTAAAACGCTAGAGACGATTGTGGTGCAGGCCACGCGCTCTGGCCGGTTGCTTCAAGATGAGCCGATGCGCGTTGAAGTGGTTCCTCGTGAAGAGATCGAGGAAAAGGCCATTATGCGTCCGGGGAATATCGCAACGCTAGTCAATGAGACGGGTGGCATACGCGTACAGGTCACATCTCCCGCGCTTGGTTCGGCAAATGTGCGAGTCCAGGGCCTCTATGGGCGCTATACCCAAATCCTAGCGGACGGGCTTCCCCTATATGGGGGGCAGGCTTCATCTCTAGGTTTGCTGCAAATTCCGCCAACCGATCTGAGGCAAGTCGAAATCATCAAGGGCTCCGCGACGTCTCTTTATGGCGCTTCAGCACTGGGCGGCGTCATCAACCTTGTTTCTCGCCGTCCGAGTGATGAAGCGGAGAGTGAGGTTTTGTTGAACTTGACCTCCCGCGACGGGCAAGACCTCACCGCTTATACAGCGACCCCGCTCTCAGAGTCGCTTGGTGTGTCATTGACAGCAGGGGCGCATCGCCAGGGCGTTCAAGACTTCGATGACGACGGCTGGATTGATATGCCGAGCTATGAGCGGTGGACAGCGCGACCGCGCTTGTTCTGGCAAGGCGACAATGGCGCCGAGGTATACGCCACGCTTGGGTTCATGACCGAAGAACGAGAAGGCGGAACACGTGACGGTTTTACCGTTCCCGATGGAACCTTCTTCCCGCAAGACCAAGATACGACCAGACTGGATGGCGGGTTCATTGCCGACATACCTCTATCCCAGACGTTGGACGGGCAAGTCCGCGCCTCTGGGATGGTGCAAGAGCATGATCACCGTTTTGGCGCATTGCTCGAAGAAGACCAGCACGAGAGTTATTTGTTGGAAGCATCCGTGACTGGGGCAAGCGGTGGCACTAATTGGGTCGCAGGTGTGGCTTGGCAGTCAGAGATTTATAGTTCTGACACCTTCCCCGCTTTCGATTACACGTACGATGTTCCAGGTATCTTTGGTCAAATCGATCATGATTTTACCGAAGAGCTGTCTGTGTCGCTAAGTGGTCGGTTCGATGACCATAGTGAGTACGGCTCTCAACTGAGCCCGAGGGTATCGGTCCTATATCGGCCGGGAAATTGGACAATTCGAGGGTCCGTCGCCGACGGTTTCTTTGCGCCAACTCCGTTCGTCGAAGAGATCGAGGCCGCAGGACTCTCCCGTCTCGAACCTTTGTCTGGAGTCATCGAAGAGACCGCGCAAACGGCATCGCTCGATATCGGTTACCGCCAAGGTGGGATTGAAGCGAATGCGACCTTCTTCGCTTCTGACGTCGATGGTGTGACCCGGCTGGAGTCTTTCTCAAGCGTACCGGGCGGCGAATTGGATCGCGTTCGACTGGTCAACACTCCCGGCAAATCAGAGCTTCGTGGAATGGAGCTTCTTCTTCGCTACATGTGGCGAGATTTCAAAATTACTGGAAGCTATCTCTACATCGATTCAAGTGAACCCGACGAACTGGGAATCGGGCGTCAGGAAGTTGCGCTTACACCGAAACATACTGCGGGCATGGTCGCGATGTGGGAACGCCACGGCGAGTTCAGGCTTGGATTGGAGATGTATTACACCGGCGAACAGCGGGTGGAAAACAGTCCGTTCCGCACCACAAGCGACTCGTATCTCGACATTGGCATTCTTGGAGAAAAAACGATCGGTCGGATCAGTTATTTCATCAATGCGGAAAACATTCTGGACGTCCGACAAACGCGGGAAGAGCCACTATTGAGGCCAACACGTGCCCCTGATGGCCAATGGACGACCGACATTTGGTCTCGCACCGATGGGTTCATCGTGAACGGTGGCATCAGGGTGAAATTCTAGTTGGTTTTTTAGTTCGCAAAAACCTGGCCGCCCAATGCACGCTGTGTTGGGCGGTTGGTCGAGCGTCTTAAACTCGTCCCACGACCGTAGCCCGTGATGACTTCATTGGGTCGATAAGCCAATGCTAGCTATTCGTATATTCGCGTTCGGCGATATAGCTTACGATGATAGGGCGTCAATTATTGGGCATTCCGGGGTGTCGCCTCGAGCGCACTCTTTTGTGATCCCACTTAATGTTCGTTCCAGCCGCTTCAGATCAGCAATTTTCTTTCGCACTTCGGATAGATGCGCGGTGGTCAGCGCATGAACTTCAGCGCAGGAGGGCGGTTCGTCGTTCAGCCCCAACATTGATCTGACTGCGTCCAATCCGAAGCCTAAATCGCGGCTTCGCTTTATGAAGCTCAATCTCGCTAAGTGCGATGGATTGTAGATTCGCTGCTTCCCAACTGATCGAGGAGGGTCGGGCATAATCCCAACCTTCTCGTAATAGCGAATGGTTTCGACCTTCACGCCTGTTGCCGAGCTCAATCGCCCAATCGTGATGTCAGACATGCTTGCACCTATAGTTACTACAGGTTTTATCATGCTCACATGTTGGATGAATTAGAAAGAGAAAAAGACGTCCAAAAGCGCGGCAGCTGGTTCGCGAGCGGCGGTGTGGTCGCAAGCTTTTTCGCCTTTATCG
Source organism: Hyphomonadaceae bacterium (assembly GCA_024742355.1). Taxonomy (GTDB): domain Bacteria; phylum Pseudomonadota; class Alphaproteobacteria; order Caulobacterales; family Hyphomonadaceae; genus Henriciella. The sequence goes on from JANSYM010000009.1 coordinate 193,712, forward strand.
GTGCATCTTGCTGCGTACTACCGATCATTCTGGTAAATCTCGGAGTAAGCACGACTCTGGTTGCCAAGCTTGGCTTTTTCGCCCGCAATCAGGCTCTGTTTCAGTGGGTAACTTTGGCCTTGTTGGCGTCGGCCGCGTTCTTCGCATTTCGAAATGGACGACCAAGCATGCGCGTTATCGTATTGCTTGTGATCGGCTTTGCATTGGCAGGCGTTGCGTACGTGCTGCCGTCTTATGAGAGGGAAATATTGGAATGGCTGAACTTGATGTAACCGGAGGCTTCATCGCCGAGTCTACGGTGACCTGTCCGGAATGCGGTCATCAATCAAAAGACACGATGCCGACCAATGCGTGTCAGTTTTTCTATGATTGCAAAGGATGCGGAACTGTTCTGAAGCCCAATCCGGGCGACTGTTGCGTTTACTGCTCGTTCGGTGACGTAGCCTGTCCCCCAATCCAAGTCGGCGATGATTGCTGCGGCTAATAATTACTTAGACGCCGAAATCAAACATTGGGATCGCTACCCTGTGCAGTTTGGGGTTTTCTGAGCGACTTCAATTCGCACCAAAACGGCCTCTTGAATTGTCTGTTTTGAGTCATCTACCGGACATTATTTGGAGACTAATCATTCGATGAGTCGCCAATATGGGAAGTGGCTTCTCCGTCTTTCGCGTTGGACTGAAAGCGCCCGCTACGGCGACTACATCGGACCGGCGGGGTTTTTCAGTACCATTATAAAAATGTGCGGCGAATGCAGCGAATAGCCAAGGCTTGCATATACCCTATAGGGGTATTAAGTATCTGCTGTCGACATACAACTGACGCGGCGCTGCGCCCGCAACCCGAAAGGAGGCGACTTCATGAAAATCACATCTGTGGGACATACCTTGTCCCTATTCCTCGCTATTACATTTTTGATCTGCATCGGCTGGGGCCTTGTTACGCCCCCAGCGCTGCACATGCATGGTGCCTGGGAAGGTCTGCTCCCCGGCTTTGAGTTCCTGACGCCGCTTGGCTTCGGAATTGGGCTGATCGAGAGCTATCTCTACGGCTGGTATATCGCTCTCGTGTTCGTGCCGCTCTACAACCGGTTCAACAAATCTTCCTGAGCACTATCGGTCGCCGCACCAGCATGCTTGTGGCGCGGCGCTCCCCTATTTGAGACCTCACATGACCAATCACGACCATTCCGAACACGACCATCATGGCGATCATTGCCATTCAGCAGCGCCCGCACCTGATAAAGTCTATGACAATATCCCTGCAGAATATTCAGGCATGGTGTGGACCTGTCCGATGCACCCGCAGGTTCGCGAGACCTCGAACGTGGGGTGCCCGATCTGCGGCATGTCCCTCGAACCGGAAACGGTCAGCGCCGAAGAAGACACGTCCGAACTCGACGACATGACAAGGCGGTTCTGGGTCGGGCTCGTCCTTTCCGTGCCTATGGTCGCATTTGTCATGGGCGAAATGATACCCGGAAATCCGCTCGGCAATCTGGTCAATCCCACTCTCGGCGTCTGGCTGCAGGCGGTTCTGGCGACACCGGTTGTTTTGTGGGCGGGCTGGCCCTTCTTTGTTCGCGGGTGGCAGTCGGTAACACGGCGTAGCCTGAATATGTACACGCTCATCGCGATGGGGGTCGGCGTGGCCTATGTGTATTCACTTGTCGCCTCCTTCGCGCCTGACCTGTTCCCCGAGTCTTTTCGAGGTCATGGCGGGACCGTGCCCGTTTATTATGAAGCCGCCGCTGTAATCGTGACACTGGTTCTTCTCGGCCAGGTCCTCGAACTGCGCGCACGCAGCGCAACATCCGGCGCTATCCGCGCACTGCTTGAACTATCTCCGCCGACAGCGTGGCGGATGGCCGAGGATGGCAGTGAGGAAGAGGTCGATCTCTCAGAGGTCGGTGCCGGCGACCGGCTAAGGGTGCGGCCGGGTGAGAAAATTCCGGTCGATGGCACGGTGCTGGAAGGACGCTCGTCTGTCGATGAATCCATGGTCACCGGCGAGCCGGTTCCCGTTGAGAAAAACAAAGATGACCGCGTGACTGGCGGCACGGTTAACGGCACCGGGTCGTTGGTTATGCAGGCGACACATGTTGGCGAAGACACACTACTATCGCAAATCGTTCAAATGGTTGCTGCCGCGCAGCGCTCGCGTGCACCGATCCAGCGACTGGTCGATCTTGTTTCGTCATGGTTCGTTCCGGCTGTCATCATCATCGCCATTCTGACGTTTATTGTCTGGTCGTTGTTCGGCCCCGACCCGGCCATGGCGTTCGCCCTTGTGAACGCTGTCGCGGTTCTGATCATTGCCTGCCCGTGCGCCCTTGGCCTTGCAACGCCAATGTCGATCATGGTTGGTACTGGCAAAGGCGCTTCAAACGGTATCCTTATCAAGAATGCCGAAGCGCTCGAGACGTTCGAAAAAATCGACACGATCGTCGTAGACAAGACAGGTACGCTCACACTTGGTCGTCCGGAACTCGTTCTTGTTAAACCCGCCAGTCCGTTTGATGAGGTAGCTCTTTTAGCCCTTGTTGCCGCCATTGAACGGTCGAGCGAACACCCTCTGGCCGAAGCGATTGTTCGGGGTGCTGAAACGCGCAACGCGCCAAACTCCACGGCGACAGATTTTCAATCGGTTACTGGAGAAGGCGCGCATGCCAGTGTCGATGGACAGGTGGTCGCGATTGGTAACTCAAAAATGATGAAACGGCTCGGCGTCTGGTCCGATGAATATGGAGTCGAAGCCGATCAGTATCGCTCGGAAGGTCAAACGGTGATGTTCGTGAGTGTCGATGGGACGTTTGCGGGCATGATTGGCGTGGCCGATCCAATCAAAGAGACAACGCCGGAAGCGATAAAACGATTGCACGCTGAAGGGTTGAAGGTCGTCATGCTGACCGGCGACTCCGAAGCCACGGCTCAAGCTGTGGCAGCAAAAGTCGGGATTGATGAGGTCCATGCGGATGTTTCTCCAGAAGACAAGCACAAGATCGTTTCAGAATTACAGTCTGGGGGCGCGCGCGTCGCGATGGCTGGCGACGGGATCAATGACGCCCCTGCGCTCGCTCAAGCTGACGTCGGCATTGCAATGGGCACCGGGACTGATGTGGCAATGGAGAGTGCTGGCGTCACTCTGGTCAAAGGCGACTTGCTCGGCGTTGCCAAGGCGCGAGAGCTGAGCCGCGCGACGATGCGGAATATTCGTCAGAACCTCTTCTTCGCCTTCATATATAACTCACTCGGCGTGCCTGTGGCCGCGGGTGTACTTTACCCGTTTTTCGGATTGCTGCTCAGTCCAATGATCGCTGCCGCTGCGATGAGCCTGTCGTCCGTTTCGGTCATCGCCAATGCTCTGCGACTGCGCGCGCTTGAGCTGTAAAGACCGCAGCCGATCAGGCGCCCGGGCCCGTCAGGCTTGTGGCTGAGGCAATCGCAATGATGATTCCAATGAAGAGAAGACAATCGACTGTCAGTGTTTGGTGTAAAAGTCTTCGGCCAGCCGCTGGATCTTTGTTTATCTGAAGCGTCACCCAGAATTTGTTAACAGCGCCGACACCTAAAGCAACCAACGCCAGACCAAACTTGATCGCAAGCAATCTTCCGTAGTCACTTTCGACCAGCGTGGAGACCGAACCGCCAATCTGAAGACTGAGCCAGACACCACCGGCGATCAAAGTCGGTATGCTCCAGATTGCTACTGCGCTGAAGCGTTTCATGCATTGCAAAAGATCCGTGTCGGACATGGTTTTTACAGGCCACAAAACGATCGGCGCAGTGACCCAAAAAGCCGCAATGGCGACATGGATTGAAACAAAGACCGGGTTTAGCCCGGGCGTATCCATGCCATGGGTGTGACCGCCAAGCCCTGCGCCGGCGAAAATGGTGATCAATCCGGGCACTGAGAGCCATTTTAAGCCTAGGGCTGCAGAGATGAAAAGCACTAGTGCGCCAATCACATAGGCGAGCGTCTGATCCCTGTTCGGCGTCCAGACCCAACCGAAAAGGCTGAAATCAAGACTATCTTCAAGTCCACCGGCCAGTTCAGCATTCATCAAGAACAATCTCAGGCAGACCGCCGCTGACAGAAGAAATGCGAAGCCAGCGATCAATCGCCGACTCTGGGCCCCGGTAATGTAGGCTTGGAGACACAGGCCAGCCGAACCGAGCAATCCGACATAAAGGACAATTTTGGTAAATAGCGTCAGGACAACCAGCACCTGACTAGCCAGTGATCGTGAAGTCGACTTCACCCTTCATGACATGACCGTCCTTGGCCACAGCGCGCCATTTGAGGACGTATGTACCGGGCTCGAGCATGGGTAGTGGTACCGAAAACGACTTGCCCATCTCTCGCGGACGTTCGAACGCGACCTTAACCGGTTCTCCATCCAGTGTCTCAAGGTCCAAACCGGCAAGACCGATGTCCGCGCCGAACGAAAAGTCGAAAGACGCGGGCGCAGTTTCGATCTGCGACCCATCCTCAATGTTTGAAGACACGATACTCGTGTGGGCGAATGCCGGAACCACCGTTACCGAAAAGACCGCGACGGTGGCCATCAGATTTCTGAGGAATTTCATGAGCGCCTCTAGCGTTTGGTAAGACATTTGCTATATCTGTATACCCGGTAGAGGGTATTGCCAATGAAAACTGACACAAAAGAATCTGCGCTCAAGCGCCTCGCCCGGATCGAGGGCCAGGTAAGAGGTGTATCGAAGATGATCTCCGAAGATCGCTACTGTATCGATGTCGTCCGGCAGGTCCAGGCGGTCAAAGCTGCTCTGTCTGGACTGGAGAAAGTCGTCCTCGACGATCATCTGGAAACGTGCGTCGAGCACGCGTTGACCAGTGAAGACGTGGCTGCTCGCCGTGAAAAAGTAGAGGAATTGGTCGCTGTCCTTGGCGGTCGGAAAAAGTGACTTTCCAATATACCCCTTAGGGAGTATAAGATGTTAACCTGTATAGATGTAATCTGACGGACATATGTTGAAACTGACGCGCCTTATGATTTTGGTAGCCGTTGCCTTCATGGCGGCGCGACCGGTCATGGCGTGCTGTATTACGGGTCACAACGAGGCCCCGTCATCTGTTCATTCTGCCGAGACGCCTTCTTGCCATGATGCTGCTCATAGCTCGGAGCATATATCATCAGATACATCCGGCGAGATGCCAGGTGACATGCAAGGCCCGATGGAGTGCCCCGGCTGTTTCGATTGCGACAGCGCCATCATGCAAGCGCAGACGTTTGATGAAGGCGCCGTACTTACTGAATCGCCATCGGAAATCCCGGTAGCTCTCCTGACGGCGCGATTTGAAGGTTTTCATCACAATTCGACGGTTCTTACGACCGGCCCGCCGGGCCACGCTCCACCGACAAACTCGACACCCATAACGCTGAAACAGCGCCTGTTGATTTGATCCGATAGCGCCGCGCGATCTTGCGCGGTTTTCGCTGCTCGTTTCAATCAACTTGGTGCTGACCTATGCCCCCACTTCGAAAACTCGCGCTTCTGTGCGCTGTCCTGGCAACGCCCCTCCTGGCGATGTCTGTCGCTGCGCAGTCCATGGATGAACTCGAATCGCGTCTCTCCGACCATCCAAGTCTCGCCGCGCTCACTTATCAGGCGGACGCCAACCGGGAACGCGGTCAAGCCGCCACGGCATTGCCCGACCCAGTGGTATCGGTCGGGATCAATAACTTTCCGATCTTCGACCCCTCATTTTCGGACTTCCTGCCCACCAATAAGGCTATTGGCGTGCGCCAGGAATTTCCAAACCGGGCCGGCCGCGAAGCGCGTGCGGGAGAAGCGCGCAGCCTTGCAGCGCAGACAGATCTTGTCCGATCAGCGCAGCTCTCAGCCTTGCGGGGCGAACTCATCTCGCTGCTGCATGAAAAAGCCCGTATCGAAAAGCAGCGCGCGCTGGCCGAGCTCCGCAATGCTAAATATGACGAACTGACCCAGGTGGTGGAAACCGAAATCGATGCAGGACGGCCAGCGGTATTCAGGCTTGCTGAAATTGAATCAGAGCGCACGAGCGTCTCCCGCATTCTGGTCGATCTTGATCGCGAGACCGCACAAATTGACGCCCGCCTGATTGATCTTGTCGGCCTGGTGCCAGTCACGCCCGCGCCGCCGGTAATCCCATCGGACTGGACAGGTGAAGCCATGGACTTTCATGCGGTACGTGTCGCGCAAGCCAGTATCCGTGTCGCAGACCAGTCAGTTGATGGAGCTGAAGCGGCATGGCGACCAAACTGGGGCGCACAGCTGACTTATCAACAACGCGAGTCCGGCGTGAATTTCGCTGGCGATGACTGGGTCTCCGGCATGGTCACCTTCAGTGTCCCCCTTTGGGCAGAGCGCAGTCAGGCGCCAAGTCTTCGCGCCGCAAAAGCAGATCGCGCGAGCGCCGAAATGCGCTATCAGGCATCTGCGCGCACATCGGCTGCTCGCTTTGCGAGTGAGGCAGCCGCCTGGCGCGCTGCACAGGATAATATCGCGGTTCTCGAGCGCAATATCGCCGCCGTTGAAGACGAAATTGCCGCGCAACTGACCACTTATGAATCCGGTGTCGGTGACTACGCGCCGATTATCGACGGCGAAATCGCCATCCTCAAACTGCGTTCTGACATCGCCACTGAGGCGGCCCGCATGGCCGCCGCGATTGCCCGTATGAACGCGCTCTTGGTGCAATCATGAAACAGTCTCTCTTTCTTTTGGCGGCCTCAGCCGCCCTTTTGACGGCCTGCGGCGAACCTGCCGCCGTCGGTTCAAGCTCAGGCGCTTTGACGGCATCGTCAGCGTCATCAGCTGAAACGGCCCAATACACCTGCCCGATGCATCCGCATTACATCTCGACCGACCCGGATGGTTCCTGCCCGATCTGCGGCATGGACCTGGTCCCGGTGAGCGTAAACGCAAGCGCAACGCCTGGTGATGGCGCGATCGCGGTGGCACCAGAAATGATCCAGACCATGGGCATCAGGACCGCGCCCGTCAGCGTCACCAATTTTGGGCGGTCATTGCGCGCCTTTGGCACCGTTGAAACAAATGAACGGTTGGAAAATGTCAGCGTCTCGCGGCTTGAAGGCTGGATCGATGACTTGCGCGTCCGGGCCGAGGGCGACACCGTTCGCCCCGGCGCGTTGTTGTACCGCGTCTACAGCCCGGACCTCATCGCTGCGCAGAAAGACTATCTCGCCTCGCTCACGATCGGCAATGAGAACCGTGTCGCAGCGGTTCGCCAACGGCTTCGCTCGGTCGGCATGCAGAATACGGCGATAGAGCGCCTGACTGAGACGCACACCATAATAGAGCGTGTTCCTGTATATGCGGAATCAGGCGGAACGGTTGCTGAGCTTCAGGTTAGCGAAGGCGACTATATCAAACCTGGCACGCCGATTCTGCGCCTGCAATCATATGCCGGCGTCTGGATCATCGCCCGCGTACCTGAACAGGACCTGGCGCTGATCGATACCGGGCTTGCTGTCCGTCTTGAGTTTCCGAGCGCCCCAGGCGCGCCAGCGGAGGGCCGGATCAATTACATCTACCCCACGATCGATCCGCGAACGCGAACCGGCGAAGTGCGGATTGAAGTCGACAATGCGGCCGGATATCTGCGTCCAGGGGCCTATGCTGACATCTCGTTGGATCTTGGCGGTGAAGCGCGCCTTTCTGTCCCAACCGAAGCCATTCTTCGAGACAGCCGCGGCGCGCACGTGATTGTTGCTCTCGGGCAAGGCCGGTTTGCCGGGCGCGGCGTCCAGACTGGTATCGCTGCTAATGGCCGAACAGAAATCATTGCCGGTTTGGAGTCTGGCGATCTGGTTGTTGCGAGCGGTCAGTTCATGCTCGATAGTGAGGTGAACCTGCGCGAAGGCTTTTCAAAGCTTCAGGTGCCAGTGGCGACTGCAGCCGGGCCTGACACGCCGCTAGCCCAGCTTCCTGTTGACGCCAGCACGCTCGCCGAGATCGACCATTTCACGGACATGGCGCTCTATTTCCACGAGGCGCTGACGGACGGCTATAAGATCGACCCCTATTTCCTCGACCCGGCCTTAGGTCTCGGTGAGACCTTGCGCACACGGTTTGCGAACACAAAGCTGGTCCCCATCCTTGAACGTGCCGAAATCGCGCTGCGCGCGGCAAAAGACGCCCGTGAAGGTGATGCCCTGAAAGCCGAACTTGAACGGCTCATGGAAGCGCTTGAACCGTGGTTGCTGGAGGGCGCGCCAATTCGTTATCGTGATGCAGGTCTAACACTTTTCCAAGAAACAGACACAGACCGTCTCTGGCTTCAGGAGGGCTCAGCACCGAACAATCCTTATGGCGATAACGCAGCCATACCCGTGTCCTGGCCCGATCCTATGGCGGGCATGGAAATCGACACCAGGGAGCGTCCTTCGACCGATCCCCATGCAGGGCATCGCTAGGAAACCGTCATGCCAGATCACTCCCCCCATACGCCTGACGATCTTGCCGGACGCGACCCATCCAAGTCCTGGGTCGCCGGTCTGATCTCATGGTCGATAACCAACCAGCTGATTGTCCTTGTGCTCTGCGCAGCGCTCGCAGTGTCAGGTTGGATGGCCGTTCAGAACACGCCGCTGGATGCGGTGCCCGATCTTACGGACACGCAGGTCATCATCCGCACAGATTTTCCGGGCCAGAGCCCTCAAATCGTCGAAGACCTCGTTACGTATCCACTCTCGACCAATCTTCTTGGCTTGCCAAAAACCAAGGACGTGCGTGGCTCGTCTATGTTTGGTACCAGCTTTGTTTATGTCATTTTCGAAGATGATGTAGATCTGTATTGGGCCCGATCACGGGTCCTTGAAGCGCTCTCGCGCCTTGGAAATACTCTGCCGGATGGCGCGGTCCCGCAGCTCGGTCCTGATGCGACTGGCGTCGGCTGGGTTTACCAGTACGCACTGGTCGACAAAACCGGTGGAACTGACCTGGCTGAGCTGCGCTCCTTGCAGGATTGGTTCCTGAAGCTTGAACTTGCCGGCGTCGAGGGCGTCTCGGAAGTCGCCTCTGTAGGCGGCTTCGTTCGAGAGTATCAAGTCCTGATCGACCCGAACCTCTTACGCTCCTATGATATCCCGCTCCGGCGCGTATCTGAGGCCGTCAAGGCCGCATCCAGCGAAGTTGGCGGCCGCGTTCTCGAACAGAGCGAAAGCGAGTTTGTGATCCGCTCGTCAGGCTATGTTGATGAGAAGGCCGATCTCGAACAGGTCGTTCTTTATGCTGCTGACGGTTCGCCGGTCCTGTTGTCGGCCGTTGCGCGGATCATTGAGGGGCCCGCACTTCGCCGAGGCGTCGTTGAGTTGAATGGCGAGGGCGAAACGGTTGCCGGGATCGTCATCATGCGCGACGGCGAGAACGCACTGACGGTTATTCAACGTGTCAAAGCCAAACTTGCAGACCTTCAGCGTGGCCTGCCCGACGGGGTTGAGATTGTCACTGTCTATGACCGTGCGCCGCTCATCGAAGGCGCGGTGAAATACCTCGAAGAAAAACTGCTGGAAGAAGGTATCGCAGTGGCTTTGGTCATTCTGATTTTTCTCCTGCATGTGCGCTCGTCGCTCGTCGCGATCATCACGCTACCACTCGGTGTTCTGGGGGCGTTTCTGATCATGGCGTTCCAAGGAGTGACGGCAAATATTATGAGCCTGGGCGGTATCGCCATTGCGATCGGGGCGATGGTGGACGCCTCCATTGTGCTAGTTGAAAATGCGAGCCGCAAACTGTCGGAGATTGGCGATAAGCCAAGCGCGGCGGAGCGGCGACGCACCTTGATCGCAGCGGCTCAGGAAGTCGGCCCGGGCATCTTTTTCTCCCTGCTGATCATCACGGTCTCCTTTCTGCCGGTGTTTGCTTTGACCGGGGAAAGCTATCGTCTGTTCAGTCCGCTTGCCTTCACCAAAACCTATGCGATGGCCTTCGCGGCCATTCTCTCTGTCACGCTAGTGCCTGTGTTGATGCTGTATCTAATGCGGGGCAAGTTTCGACGTGAGGAAGCTAACCCGCTCAATGCATTTTTCATCTGGGCCTATAAGCCGGTCCTTCACGCCGCGCTTAGGTTCAAATGGGTGACCGTCGCTCTTGCCGTCCTGATGACGGCCAGCGTGATCGTTCCGTTGCAGCGCATTGGATCAGAATTCATGCCCGCCCTTTATGAAGGCGAACTGCTCTATATGCCAACCACGCTGCCCGGCGTTTCTTCGACCAAGATGCGCGAAGTTCTCGGTCAGACCAATCGGGTTATGATGACCGTGCCTGAGGTTGAACGCGTCTTTGGCAAGGCGGGCCGAGCAGACACCGCAACGGATCCTGCACCGCTGACCATGATCGAGACATGGATCAAGCTGAAACCGAAAAGCGAATGGCGACCTGGTATCACGGTCGATGACATTACCGCTGAGCTTGATGCAAAATTACAAATGCCGGGCCTCGTCAATTCCTGGGGCTATCCGATCAAGATTCGTATGGACATGGTCTCAACCGGCGTGCGCACCCCGGTCGGTATCAAGGTCACCGGCGACAATCTGATCGAAATCGAGCGCATCGCACGCGATGTTGAGACTGCCGTGGCGGATTTGCCAGGTACGCGCTCTGCCTTCGCCGACCGCGTGCTCGGCGGCAAATATCTGGAAATCACGCCGGACCGGGCTGAGCTGTCCCGGCGCAATATCGATATGGGCGTCTTCCAGACTGTTGTTCAGACTGCGCTTGGTGGCATGCGTCTCTCCCAATCGGTCGAAGGCCGCGAGCGCTATGACATCATGCTTCGCTATGACAGGCCGTTCCGCGAGACACCTGAAGACCTTGGCAATATCCTTGTCCCAACGCCGACCGGGGCGCACATCCCGCTCGACGAGCTGGCCACGATCGCTTATACTGAGGGCCCGCCCATGATCCGCTCAGAGAATGCGCGGTTGACGGGTTGGGTATTTGTCGACATCGCGGACCGAGACATGGGCAGCTATGTCAGCGAAGCCAGACAAGTGGTGGCCGACGCAGTCAGCCTGCCCGCTGGCTATGCGGTCGAGTTCTCGGGACAGTATGAACAAATGGAGGCGGCAAGCGAGCGCCTGCAGATTGCTATCCCGGCCGCCATCGGTCTGATCTTCCTGCTCTTGATGCTGCATTTTGGCCGCCTTGATCGAACCGCGATTATCATGCTCTCGCTGCCATTCGGTCTGATCGGAGGGCTGTGGGCGGTCTGGCTCGCAGGCTACAATCTTTCGGTTGCGGTGGCTGTTGGGTTTATTGCACTCGGCGGAATCGCGGTCGAAACGGCCGTTATCATGCTGCTCTATATTGATGGACAAGTACGAACAGAAAACCCGACCAATCGGGAAGACCTGTTTGGCGCCATCAGCCGCGGCGCAGCGATGCGCGTGCGGCCAAAACTGATGACCGTGCTGACAATTCTTGTCGGTCTTGCGCCGGTCTTTCTGACCGATGGTCTTGGCGCCGATGTCATGCGCCGCATCGCGCTGCCCATGCTTGGCGGCATGGTCTCAACCCTATTGCTAACCCTGATCGTGATCCCGGCGATCTACTATATCTGGGTTGGCAAAACACTGTCTGCTCGCCGCCCCAAAACTGAGGCAGAGCATACACCTTTCAACATCCCCCAAGGAGATCCCATACAATGAAACCTTTCATTCTTTTCACTGCGAGCGCCTTTGCTCTGACGATCGCTGCCTGTGGCGGAGCTGACGGCGATGCGCCAGCCCCAACCCCCGCTGCAGACGCACCGATGGACATGGCAGACGGCACCATGGACCATTCTGATCACGCTATGGGCGACGGCACGATGGGTCATGGCACAGGCATCATCAAATCTGTCGGTGCGCAGGGCGACTTCCTGACAATTGATCACGGTCCGATTGATGGCATTGGCATGGGTGCCATGACGATGGGTTTTGACATTATGGGCAATGTCGATCTGGCAGGCTTCGCCGACGGCGACCAAGTCGCGTTTATGGTCAAAAAGGGCCGGGACAATTCCTATCGCATCACTGAAATCTGTAACACCGCGACAGATGGTGAAGACTGCCTTGAAGGCATGATGGATCACTAGATCCAGATAGGGAGGGCGTAATATGGGCTTACTCAGATGGTCTGTTCGAATTCACAAATGGGTTGCCCTGATTATCGGCCTTCAAATCCTGCTTTGGATTGCAGGAGGGTTGGTGATGAGCGTGATCCCGATTGAGCAGGTCCGGGGTGAGCATAAGGTGGCTGCGCCTGCGCCGCTCTCCGTTTCTCCTACCCTTATCCTCCCCCTATCAGAGGTGGCCTGCCCGATCTGACTGGCCCAACCGAAATGTTAGGATCGACGGTTGGTTTGTAGCGGCGTTCATGCCGCCTTCAACCTATAAGGCGGCATGAAGGTCGCGGGCAAGATGGTTCTGGGCGCGGGTGGTTCATAGCCCA
>JANSYM010000006.1 GCA_024742355.1 Hyphomonadaceae bacterium
GGCACGTTTCCACGCGTTACTCACCCGTCTGCCACTATATCGTTCGACTTGCATGTGTTAAGCCTGCCGCCAGCGTTCGTTCTGAGCCAGAATCAAACTCTCAGGTTGAGAATTGACTTCTGACGATGCGTCATATGCTCCAGGAAAATGGAGCGACGCCTAGCTGTAAAGCTTGTTTACGTTTTGACGAGAAACCCTTGCACAAATCACTATCGACCGAAGCCGATATTTTTTGTGAAGGTATTTCTTATTTGAAACGCAAATCGTCATAGTCATATGTGGTCCTAAAAGGACCGCAAGTCGCCTATGCCGCCTGCGTTTCTCTTCCTAATTCCTGCGATGTCAAACAGCTGGGCCGGAGCCCGTTTTCGGCGTCTGGAGCATGGCGCCCCGTCGACCGGAAGTGGCGGCTTATACAGCCGCCGAATTTTGCGTCAACACCTTTTTTTCGACTTTCTGCAGAGCAATTTCAGCGAACTGAAAAACCCCTGATTTTGAGCCGAAAAGTCACCCTGAGCCGTTTGACCGGCCCCGCTTGGTGAGGCATTTCCGTGAAGCGCCGGTCTCTACAGACCCGCCTTCACCCCGTCAACACCGTTTTTCACCAAAACTGCAGAAAGGTTGCAATTACAACTTTCTTGCTTTTTTGGCGAAGCAAAACCCGTTGAGCCGTTTAACCGGCCCCACAAATTTGAGGCATTCACGAAGCAAGCCCCCATATAGAATCTGTTCGGGGGTTTTGGCAAGGAAAAAATTCGCCTGTTACGCACATTTTTGCAGGCGCGGCGTTAACCTTCAGGACACCTATTCCGGCAGCAGTTGCGGCAGGCCTTTAGCCACTGCGGATATAGGCCTCCATGGCCTCCGCTTCGGCCAGGACAGAATCGATTTTATACTTCACCAGATCGCCAATCGAGATGATGCCGATCAGCTTACCGCCATCGACGATCGGCAAGTGGCGAATCCGCCGGTCTGTCATCCGGCCCAGGCAGGTATCAACATCTTCGGCCGGGTCAGCGGTAATCACACCGCGGGTCATCGCCTGCGACACGGTCATGTCCACGGTCTTCTCGCCATTGCGGGCAAAGCGCCGGACGATGTCGCGCTCCGACAACACGCCGCACAGCTCACCGCTGGCATCTACAGCCACAATCGCGCCGATTCTCTTTTGATCCAACATTTTGGCGGCTTCCAGCAGTGTCATCGAATCGGAGATCGTCTCCACCGTGTTGCCTTTGTCTTTGAGAATCGTGTCGATGAGCATTAGCCACCTCCCTGCTATTGGTGCTTCAGGATATGACCATAGCACAGCTTTTCGCGTTTTTGGGAATCGCCGTCGATTGTTTCGAATCAAAACAACGCGTCCGCACCCACCGAGTCGGCGCGTCGGCCTCCCCAGCAATTCGCCTGTCAGGCGAACGCCAAGCAAGTGATTCGAGCGCTGGCACGGGCGTTGCAGTTCTCTCAGGCATCAAGACTCAATCGAGGGGATGTCCGATGAAAGCGCCGAAATATACAAGATCATTCTGCATTGGCGGCATGGGCCTGCTGGCCGCCGCGTCTCTGATCGCTGCCGCTTTGCCGGTGATTGCTTAAAAACAGCCGACCGCGTGGTCCCGCCACACGGATGGTTCCAGCCCAATAAAAAGAAGCCCCCCGCATGCGACCATGCGAGGGGCTTCCTGATTCTGCGTGGTGTCGTCCCTATTTCAGAATGAAGGTCACCTTCATCACCACGCGGTATTCCTTGATCTCGCCCTTGTCGAGAATGATGGACTGGTCTTTGACCCAGGCCCCTTCGACATTCTTGAGCGTCTTGTTGGCGCGGGCGATGCCTTTCTCAACGGCATCCTGAAAACTCTTTTTCGACCCAGCAATAATTTCGGTAACGCGTGCAACAGCCATTCTGGCCTCCCTTTGTGTACTCAGGCAAACTTGCCTGAAACGCAAAGTGCCCGCACCGCGAGGTGCTGGCAAGCATTTGCGCGCAATGGTTGAACCGGGTCGGTTTAGGCCGCGAGTTTTTCTGGCCTGGTCGACCCGCCTTGCGGGGTCGCCTCAACCGGAATCCAGCAGACGACTTCCGTGCCGCCGCCAGGCCGGGACTTGATACCGACATTGCCGCCATGCAGTTGCACGAAGTGTTTGACCAGGGACAAGCCCAGGCCAGCACCGCGGCGATCGCTGGAGGTAAAGCTGTCAAACCGCGTGGCCTGATCCTCTGCCGGGATGCCGCGGCCATTATCCTTCACCGTGAGCTTGGCCGTATCACCCATGCGCTCGGCAGAGATGGTGACCTTGCCGCCAGGGTCGGTAAAGCGCAGAGCATTCGACATGAGATTGAACAGGATTTGGCGAATGCGGGTTTCATCCGCTTCAATCCGGCCAAGATCAGGCGCGATATCGGCAATCACTTCGACCTCTGTATCAGCCGCATTGGTGACACCAATCGACACCGCTTCATCGATCAGGGCCTTCAGGTCGACTTCACTGATATCGAGATCCATGCGTCCGGCTTCGATCATGGCGAGATCGAGAATATTGCCGATCAGGTCATTGAGGTGATTGGACGCTTCGCAAATCGCATCCACCTTGTCGCGCTGAGCATCGTTCAGGTCGCCAATGCGCTCCATCTGCAGGAACTCGCCATAGCCAAGTATAGTCTGAAGCGGTGAGCGCAGCTGATAGCTGACATTCTTCACGAACTCGGTCTTCAGCCGATCGGCAGTTTCGAACGCCTCTGCGCGATCGCGCAAGGCGGTCTCGACAGAGCGCTGCGCCGACACGTCGGCATATCCGATCAGGGTATTGCCGTCAGGAAGCGGCTTGGTGACATAAGTCAGGATGGAGCCATCCGAGCGGCGCATCTCACCAGTCGTCTCCTGACGCGCGCCAGGATCGGTGATGTGCGCCTTGATCGCATTCCAGGTATCGCGGTCATGGAAGAGCGGCACGCAGAAATCGGCGATGTCATCATAATCCGGCTCATCCTTGAGCAGCTCTTCTTCCACGCCCCAAAGTTCGGCAAAGGCGCTATTGGAGAGTTTCAGACGCCCATCCGAGCCGAACACCACAACGGCCTCATGCAGGCTGTCCAGGGTTTTGCTCTGCGTCTTGATCATCGCATTATACTTGGTGCGCAGATCGAGCTCGCTGGTAATGTCCTTGAACAGGATCAGCAGGCCGCCCATCGGGTGGCGCTGGCGGGTGACCTTTAGCGTCCGATTATCCGGCAAGTGCCACTCGTCTTCCTCGATGCCGCTAATGTCGAGATAATAAGAGAGTTCCTCGGCCCGCCATTTCGCATATTCGGCCTGCGCTGGCAGTTTGCGGCGCTCGCGCAAGCGGTCGAGCAATTGGCCATGGCTCGGCATGTCGAGCAGGAAGCCTTCATCCATGTCCCACATCTTGGCAAAGGCCCGGTTGTGGAAGGTGAGCTTGCGTTCGGAGCTGAAGATCGCGACGGCATCGGCGACATGGTTGAGGGTCTCGTCATGCGCCTGGACATGCTTGTCGAGTTCGTCGCGCGCGCGCTCCTGCTCAGTGACATCAAACGCCATGGCGCCCACACCGCCAGACAGCGGGAAGGACAGCACGCGCATGGCGCGGCGCTCGCCCTTGATTGCGATGTGACGCGTCTCGTCAATTTCCTTGCCGTCGGTCAGCGTCTTGCGAATCTGTTCCACCGCCTTTTCGTCCAGCATGACCTGGCGCTCGAGCACGCGGTCGAGATTGTCGCCATCGACAACATCGACATAAGCCGGGTTCGCCCATTGCAGACGTCCGACGCCAGAAATACGCCAGGCCGGGAATGGGGCTTTGCCAAGCATGTCGAGAAATGCGGTCGGGTCGCGGGCAATCACCTGACGCGCTTCTTCCAGACGGCCACGGGCAGAACTTTCTTCCAGACCCTTGATGGTCGAGTCGGTTATCCAGACCACAACCCGCGCACCGGCCGTACGGCCATCGGCCTCAAGGAAACGGCCATTCTGTCCGATAATGGTCAGCGAGAATGGCTGACCCTGTTCAGCCAGCTCTCGCAGGCGAATGCGCAAAGTTGAATCAATACCGCTGGCATCGCGCGCTTCGAGATCGGCGAGGCCTTCAATGATCCGCACCGCCGGATCGACTGAGACCGCATCATCGGTAAATCGCAACAGGCTGGCGAGCGCCACTGGCGAGCCGTGAATGTCTGGAGGCGTGATGTCTTCTGCATCGACATCTATATCGTCGCCCTGCCAGACCAGGATGACGCCGGGATGTGCGCCAAGAACGGATTTCATTTCAGCCACCGAGGACTCAGCCTCATTGGCTTTTTCCTTGTAACGCTTGGCCGCTCCGCGCGCGCCGTCTGATGTGCGCAAGGCCCACAGAATGAACGCCAATCCGAGCGCCAGCGCGCCCACCGCTATGATCAATGGCACCTGATCGGCTGTGACCTGCATCGCAAACTCCGTTCCCGCTTCGGCGAATCACTCGCCAAACCGCACTATGCACTGGTTAACCGAATGCTGCGTTTGCGTTAAGTCCGGGTTAACGATCTGCCTCTCGGCGTTAAGATTTCTACCTTAAACGAGAAGAGGCCGGGATCGCTCCCAGCCTCTTCCAATTCATCTGCAAGCGCGATGTCTTACTTGAACATGCTGGCTTTGCGGAAATGCTTGACCAGCAGATAGTAGACGACGGCGCGATACTTCTTGCGAACCGAGCGACCATATGTGTCCATCGCGGCGGCGAGGCCCTCATCAAGCTTCGGCGTGTCTTTCAGACCGAGCTTCTTGATCAGGAAACTCTTCTTAACGGTTTCGAGCTCAGCCTTCTGCGTCGCAGATACGGTCGACGCATCGTTGCGGTAAATCGATGGACCGCAAGCAATGGTGACAGCCGTCAGAAGTTTCATGTCCGGCTTCATGCCGCATTTCTCTTCCAGGTCCTTGGCGTATTTTGCGATCAGATCGTCACGTTTTCCCATCATATTCCTCCGTGGGATCAGACCGCGCAAAGAAGGCGGTCATTGAGGTTGTAAAAGCTACTCAACTGCTTGGAACGCTAGAACGAACCGGACTCGACAGCGCGGTCAAGAGTAAGCGTCAGCTGTTACGCAGTTTCAATCAAGCGCCTGCCTCCACTTTTTAAGCAAGCAGCCACATTCTCGACGCAAGCCTGACGGAAACGTCATGTGGCGTTCATGTCGCGAATGATTATATAGTACACCAGACCAAGCGTGGAGTTGTCATGATCAGATCCATCACATTGGCTGCCTTGTCGGCCGCCTGTTTGACTGTCTCGGCCCACGCCCAGGCGGAAGAAGATGAGCTCGTCAGGTTGCCCGGACAAGGTGAATTGCGGGATGACGTCCTGCGCCAACGCACTCAGGCAGATCGGCTGAAGCCCGGCGCCGGACTGTTCATCACGTTCGATTCCGACAGCAATGGGCGCATCAGCCAGGCCGAAATCGACGCCGGCATTCCCGCTGCCTTCGAACAGGCTGACAATAATGATGATGGCTATCTGACCGCGCTCGAACAACAGGACTGGGCGCGCAGCCTGCCGACTCGCGATGACAGTCTCGCCAATCCGTTCCGGTTTGATCCCAATCTCGACCGGCGCGTCGACCTGGATGAGTTCACCCTGGTGATCAACAATCTCGGTCTGGATTACGCTGACGAAGCGAGCGGCGATATCATCATTGCCGATCTGAAAGCGCCGCGCCCGGCCCGAGAAGGCCGCGCCGGCGGACGTGATGGTGCCCGACCAGCTGGCCAGGATCGCCCACGGCAAGGCGGGGAGAGCCGGTCCGTCCGACAGTAAGGCCCCAAACTCACCCGGCGCGATCGAAGGCGGCCTTCACCCAGGCCCGCACTTCGTCATCAAACTCATCGACATTGCTGAGCCGAACCTTGTGCGTGCACATGCCGCTCATGGCTTCCAGGCGACCTTGCGGTGGCTCGCCCTTGAGATTGATGCCGAGATCTATGCGGGTCTTGGTCGAGGGCTGGATCAGGGCAAACTGCTTCTTGCGCCGTAAGCTGACGCTCGTTTTCTTCGGCGCAATCTCGAGTTCAGACCCAAAGGTCTGGACGAATTCGACAATCTCGTCGTGAATCGGTTTCAGCGCCTCTTTGCCCTTATACTGATTGGTGACCAGATCTTCCGCACTCACATCCAGGTTGCCGATACATTTCTGAGCGATCAGGTTCGCAAATCCATGCGTGACCCCATGCTCGCTTTTCAAGAGCTTGACGATCTCGCCATGCTTGGCGGCGCCACTGGCCGCCACCACTTTCTGCCACTCATCAAGCGCCTTTCCGGTTTTCTCCGGCATATTGTCGATCATGGCCTGCGCCATCTGTTCCGGTGATTTCGCCATGTCTCAAGCCTCCTTCACGAGTTTGACCGGCGGGGCATCCGCCTCCAGCGGCCAGTGTTCGATACGTTGTTCTTTCTTGGCCATCATCGCGACCATGGGTGAGAGCAGCGTCACCATGGTGCCGCTGAATGCAGGTTTGCCGGTCTCCGAAATTTTCTTGAGATTCTTGGCGATGAAGTCCTGCGCACCGATCATCTGCTTGTGCAGATCGCTGCCTTCGATGGCGTTCTCGATGATGAGATCGAATTCAGTCCCGCCATCCTTCTCCCGCAGCTCGTATGTCACCTTGCACGGATCGTCCTTGAGGTTGGTCATCTTGAATGTGTGGCTGTAAAGGTGTGGCGGCTCGAATGCGAGCACCTCGCCGACCACCATGGCGATCTTGCGGTTGGGGTGCACCATGCGCATCCGGGCGCCGGGCTTCAGGCCATCCCTGGTGTCGCATATGCTGCCAAAGAAGAAAGGCAGCGGCTTGTCCGTGGCGACCAGAACCGACCATACGGTTTCAATGGGCGCCGCGATAAATGTCCGATGGACGGTTTTTTCTGCATAGTTCGGGTGATCAGTCATCGCTCCCCTCCTCCTTGCGTTTTGAAATCTCGTGCGCGACCCCCTCGGCCGCGTGTTTGATGAAACTCAGACGATCCGCCCAAAACCCGCTATAGGCATCGATCCAGCGTTCATGGATGGCCTGGATCGGCATTGCGTTCAGATACAGCCGGCGCGAGCGCCCATCCTTTTGGCTGACCAATAGGCCGGCGTCTTCCAGAACCTTGAGATGGTTCATGATCGCAATGCGGCTGACATCGAACGCCTTTGCGAGTTCCCCGACGCCCTGGCCGGGTTGATCCCGCACCAGATCGAGGATGCGCCGCCGCGTCTGATGCGCCAGTGCGTGAAAGACCGCGTCCATGTCGTCATTAGTAATCATGTAATTACTTAATTACATTTATTCGCATGAGTCAACGGTCCTGGAAATTATTTCTCCGACTCGGGATCTAGAATGCGATGTGACGTGCTCTCGCGTGCTAGAAATCGACCGCCCGGCCAGCTTTCTCCCAATCACCGTAACGAACGCGTTCTTCGCTCGGACCACCCTTTTCACCTGAGCGTTTTGACTCAAGCTCTTGTTCTTTCAGCTCTTGTTGAGCGCGGCGCTCAGCGGCTTCCTCAAGCGCGCGTTTTGCGGCAGGCGACAAATCCGGTTTTGTGACGTTTTTTTCATCTGACATGAACAAGACTCCCGGTTTTGTTAACCAATCCATATATCTTCTGAGAGAAGACGTAGGCCCTCAACTTTAGCGCGCAAGGACCCCTGACACATGGGCACAGCAAAGACTTTCATGCTCCTGGCCGCCCTCACCGCGCTGTTTATGGCGGTAGGGTATCTTGTCGGCGGCATGATGGGAATGGGCATCGCATTTGTCATTGCCGGTGGGATGAATCTGTTTTCATATTGGAATGCCGACAAAATCGTCCTGCGCATGCAAGGCGCGCGACAAGTCGATGAGACTGAGCGCAGCCCGATTCTGCGTACGTTCGTACAGGACACAAAAGCCCTGGCGCAGGCCGCGGGCATGCCCGAACCGAAAATCTACATCATCGACACGCAGCAGCCGAATGCGTTCGCCACCGGTCGCAACCCGCAGAACGCCGCCGTCGCAGCGACCACGGGCCTGCTCAGTATCCTGTCACGCGAAGAGGCCGCCGGCGTCATGGCGCACGAACTCGCACATGTGCAAAACCGCGACACGCTGACCATGACCGTGACGGCGACGATTGCCGGCGCGATCGGCATGCTCGCCAATTTTGCCCTGTTCTTCACCAGCCGCGAGCGCGGCGGGATGATTTCAGGCCTTCTAATCATGATCTTCGCGCCGATGGCGGCGGCCCTCGTCCAGATGGCGATCAGCCGCTCGCGCGAATATGAAGCCGACAAACGCGGCGCCGAGATTTGCGGTAATCCGCTCTGGCTGGCCTCTGCTCT
This sequence comes from Hyphomonadaceae bacterium, assembly GCA_024742355.1. Lineage (GTDB taxonomy): Bacteria > Pseudomonadota > Alphaproteobacteria > Caulobacterales > Hyphomonadaceae > Henriciella. Next base: position 8,358 of record JANSYM010000006.1, read on the forward strand.
CGCCAAGATTGATCGCGGCGCGCGTGCTACGATCAATCGCCGCGCTGAAGCCAATCCGGCCATGGCTCACATGTATATCATGAATCCGCTGGCTGGCCGGCGCGGTGACAATCTGTTCTCAACCCACCCGGCAACCCAGAACCGGATCGAAGCGCTGAACCGGCTTGCCGCCGAAATGGGTGTGCAACCGGAAAGCGTGCAGCCGCGCCGCGCTGCGGGCCCCTGGGGCTAAACCACCGCTCGTTTTGCTTGACCTGAACGCCGTCGCTGATCAAACAGCGCAGCAATGCTGCCTGCGGGTGGCGGCCACAGCAGAGCACAGTTTCATGACCAGAGATCTATTCATATGAGCGGCGCGTTCGCCCGACTGGCTGCAGCCCAATTGCTAATGACGGTGCTCGAAGAAGGCCGCACATTGGACGAGGCGCTAGGTTCCACGGACCGGTTCGACCGATTGAAAGGCCCCGATCGCGGTTTCGCGCGGGCCATGGCGAGCGCCGCCCTGCGCAATCTCGGTCGCATCGATATCGGCCTTGCACCATTCCTGGATCGTCCGCTTGAGACCGCGCCGCCGCCGTCGCGCGCCTTGCTGCGGATTGGCGCCGCCCAGGCCTGGATTCTCGAAACGCCCGATCATGCGGTGGTGGGCGAAACCGTTGATGCCGCCAAGCGCTGGCCACGTGCGCAACGCGCCGCTGGCTTCCTGAATGCGGTCCTGCGCAAAGTCGTCGCGGACCGTTCGGCGTTCGATGCTGCGCCGGTGCAAGCGATCTGGCCGGACTGGTTTCAGACCGCCGTGAAACAAGGCCTTGGTGACACAGCCGCACAAAGCCTGGCCGAAGCACAACTCCACACGCCAGACACTTATCTCTCACCAAAATCGGGGAATGCCGAGGCGCTCGCCGATCAGGTCTCCGGTGAGGTCGTGGCCGGGTTTTCGGTGCGGGTCGAAACATCCGACTTTGAAGCCTTGCCAGGATACGAAGCCGGCGACTGGTGGGTGCAGGACGTGGCGGCGACATTGCCGGCCAGGTTGCTTGCGCCAGCCGCTGACGAAACGATCCTCGACATCTGCGCGGCACCGGGCGGAAAGACCTTGCAATTGGCTGCGGCAGGTGCCCGCGTGACGGCAATCGATCGCTCCAAGCCAAGACTGAAACGGCTGAAGCAGAATCTGTGGCGCACGGGCTTCAAGGGCGACGTAGACGTCGTTCAAGCCGACGCGACAACGTGGCGCCCGGAAGCGCCGGTCGACAAGATCCTGCTGGATGCGCCCTGTTCGGCATTAGGGACTTTGCGCCGCCATCCCGAAGGACCATGGATAAAGTCTGAGGCAGACGTGCAGCGCTTCCCAGACATCCAGGAGCGCCTTTTGCGCGCCGCTGCCGAAATGCTCAAACCAGGCGGGACATTGATCTATTGCGTCTGTTCGCCATTGCCGCACGAAGGTGTGCAGCTGGTCGACCGCGTTTTGAGCGATATCGGCTTGTCTCGCGTCGCGATCGCCCCCAGCGAAGTGCCCGGATTTGAAGACGGCATCCAGGCCAATGGTGACCTGTTAACCCTGCCCAATGGTAAATTTCAGCACGACGCTTTCTACATTTCTCGCCTGCAGCGCGAGATATGACGAAAATGTCATGAATTCAGGCGCTTTTGCCACAAATGGGCCTTTTCAGGTTCATAGAGAGTTCACCTGACTTCCTCCAAAACAAGCGCAGTCAAACACGTGCATAAGGAGCACAATACGATGACGACTGATATGATTGCCATGAACGCACCGAAAAAACTTCTCGCCGGCGCACTGGTCGCCATGTCCATGGCCGTCACTGGCTGCCAAAGCACCTACGGCGCGAACACCGTCAATTCGAGCTCGGTTGGCTATGCCATGACCGTGAAGCCCGGCGTGGTTACCAATGTCCGCGCGGTGACGATCAAGCCGGATCGCTCAATTATCGGCACAGCAACGGGTGCGGTTCTCGGCGGAATTGCCGGGTCTGAACTCGGCGGCGGCGACAAAGCCCAGACTGCGGGTGCCATTGGCGGCGCAGTCCTCGGCGGCATTGCCGGTAACATGATCGGAACGGCTGCCGGCACCAAGCAGGGCATCGCGGTCACGGTTGAGTTCAATGACGGCAATGTCAAAGCCTTCGTTCAACCGGCGGACACGAACATTCAGCCCGGTCAACGCGTGAACGTCGAGTTCCGTGAAGACGGCGCCTATGTCGTCCCCGTTCAGTATGCGCCCGGTTATTAATCAGCCGCACTGAATCACTGATTTGAAAGCCGCCGTCAGCCTTGTGCTGACGGCGGTTCCGTTTTAGGCGTTCAGCATGAGTGGTGTGCTAATTTCACCGTCGATTCTCTCGGCGGACTTCGCAGAGCTCGGCGCAGAAATTCGCCGAATCGATGAGGCCGGGGCCGACATGATCCATGTCGACGTAATGGACGGCCATTTTGTTCCGAACCTGACCTTTGGACCGCCGGTCATCGAGAAGCTCAGGCGACACTCGGACAAGCCATTCGATGTGCATCTGATGATTTCTCCGGTCGACCCCTTCATTGATGCCTTCGCCAAGGCCGGGGCCGATATACTGACCGTACACCCCGAGGCTGGCCCGCATTTGCACCGCACGCTTCAAGCCATCCGCGCGGCAGGCATGAAGCCGGGCGTTGCGCTGAACCCAGGGACCCCGGCGGAGGTGGTTGATCCAGTGCTCGACGATGTCGACCTGATCCTGGTCATGTCCGTCAATCCAGGCTTTGGCGGGCAAAGCTTCATCGAGAGCCAGCTCCGCAAGATTGAGACGCTACGACAAAAGATTGATGCGACCGGGCGTGATATCATCCTGGAAGTAGATGGCGGACTTAATCCTGACACCGCGCCCCGCGCCATTGCCGCCGGGGTTACGGCGATCGTCGCCGGCTCGGCAGCCTTCAAGGGCGGGCCAGAGCATTACGCATCCAACATTTCCGCCCTGCGGGCGGGGGCAACGATTTAAAGGTTCTGAGTTCGCCATGAGCGACGCGAAGTCTTCTCAAACGCTCAAAGCCAAGCGTACCGACGCGGAAGACGCGGCGATCTGGGATCGCTTTGCCGGCCGCCCCGGCGAGGATGCGCGCGTATCGGCGGTTCAGCGCCTGAGGATCGCAGGCGCCGCGCCGGATGGCTTTGGGCTGCACATGCGCCAGATCGTGCCGCCCGACGAGTTGCGCGGTGAAATGTTGATGCGCGGTGTCTGGCGCATCGGTATGGACCGGATCGAACTGACCGACGGCACCGCACCCTGGTCCGTGGCGATGCCATCCCGGCATTACGCCAATCGCCTGCACCGGTTTGACTGGCTGGCCGACCTGTTCACACAAGGCGAAGCGGGCGCCGACCGGGCCCGGTTCGTGGTCGACGACTGGATCGAGAATTATGGCCGGTTTGACGGGTTTTCCTGGCGCATGGGCTGTGCTGGAGACCGGGTCTGGAACTGGATGCGCTGCGGCGCCGCCTTGTTCGAGCATGGCGATCCTGATGCCTGTGAGCAGCGCCTTGATGCGCTCGGACGACAAGCCCGTCATGTCCTCTCTCTGGTCGACTCAGAGCTTGAACCGCAAGCCCGCTGGCGCGGTTGTACTCTGGCTGTCGCGCATGAAGTCTGTCTCGGGCGCGGTAAAGGACTGGACGACGCTGAGATGCGGTTGGAGAGCGAGTGCACCGCGCAGTTTTTCCCGGATGGGGGCCATGTCTCACGCTCGCCAGCGCGCGCCTTGCGGTGCCTGGCAGACCTGATCACGATCCATGACTTACTCACCCGCTCTGAGCGCGAGATTCCGGAGTTCATTCCGCGCTGGATCTCTCGCATTGGCGGTATGGTTTCCTTCTTCAAAGCGGCCGATGGCGGGCTGATGCCCTTTCATGATGGTGATGAACGTTGGCCTGAAGCCGTGGACGCCGTGCTGTCCCATATGGACACGCCGCCACGCAAATTCTCGGTCGCGCCGAAATCCGGTTTTCACAAACTGCAGAAAGACAAGACAGTACTCGTCCTTGATGCTGGCGCTGCCCCGGAACCGCCTTTCGGCGACAAAGCCCATTCCGGCGCGCTCGGGTTCGAGCTGCATGATGGACCCGCACGATTGGTGACGTCTTGTGCGTGTAGTCCGGAAATCGACATCGCATTCCGCGCCGCGGTGCGACGCACGTCGGCTCATTCGACATTGATCTTGGCAGAGACTGACTCTTCCAGGTTCAAGACCAATGAAGATACGCGCCTCCTGTACCCGGTTGGACCAGACGGTATTTCGGCGAAGCGGCTGGAAGAAGATGATGAGATCTGGCTAGACGCCCAGCATGGCGGTTACAAGCAATCACATGGCTTGCTACACCGGCGGCGACTGTTCATGGCCGGAGATGGTTCACGCCTGACGGGCGAGGATTCCCTCGCCCGGCCCGTGTCGGCCGGAGCGACGGAAGACCATGCGCCAATCGTTTATTCTCTAAGGTTTCATTTGCACCCGACTGTGACCGCGGTCATGGCTGGGGACTCGATCGTATTGCATAGCGACCTTGGGGCGAAGTGGCGTTTCAAGACCAGCCATGCCAAAGCTCAATTGGAGGAGACGATCTATCTTGGGAGAGGCATCATTGAACGCAGCGAACAAATCGTTCTTAGCGGCAAGGCGCTTCCAGACAGCGATGGTTCGACTCCGCCCAATTGCATCCGCTGGGCGTTTTTGAAGGTGGACGGCAAATGAGACCACAGTTCGAGGCCCGTCGCGCCATGGCGCTCACGCTCGGATTTGATGCCGTGGCCGCGTTCGTTTCGATGGCGGCCGCAGTCTATTATCGATGGTCCACCACGGACGGCGCGCCGCCCGATCAGATTACCCAGGGACTGATCGCATCAAGCGCCTTTGCCTTTGCGGCTCTGGCAGCATTTTTCATCATGCGCGTTCACAGGCAGGTCTGGCGCCATTCGGGCTGGCCTGACGCGATGCGGATCATGCAGGCCGTCGCGCTCACAGCACTGATTTTCCTGCCACTTATGTTCTTATGGAACCGATTGATCGGATTTCCGCGTTCAAGTCTTCCAGTCGCGCTCGGCATCTGGGTGTCGCTGATATTCCTGGCCCGCATGATCGCACTTTCGCGGTCAACGCGCCGGCCGTTTCAGATCTTTCGCTCCATCCGCGCCGACGCCCCACCAGCGATCCTGGTCGCAAATGCGATTGAAGCCGCTGACGTTTTGCGAGACCTACAGTCAACCAAGGGCGGCGCGCCGGTGCGCATGCTCGGCCTGATCGAAGCCGATGGCGCCGAACCGGGCCGCGCGATTCGCGGGGTCCCGGTTCTCGGCGGCCTCAAAGAGTTGCCAAAGATGCTCGACTTGCTGGCGGTGCGTTATGGAGCCACACCTTGGGTCGCGGTTGCCGGCGCCGTTCGCGAACGCGAAACCATGAATGCCATCCTCGAAACAGCGACACAGCACGGCTCACGCGTGATGGCACTGGGCCTGGATCGCGAAGGCCTGCATTTGCAACGCGTGCGTCCAGCCGACTTGCTGGCGCGCCCTGTGCGCAAGCTGGATACCGATCCGGTTCGAAATCTGTTGGAGGGCAAGCGCGTTTTCGTGACCGGGGCTGGCGGGACAATCGGTTCGCAGCTCGCACATCAGTGTGCCGCCATGGGCGTTGGTCAGCTGACCCTGTATGACGCCTCGGAATTCAATCTGTATGAAATCGACCTGACTCTTCGCGAAGCCTATCCAGACCTCGATGTGCACACACATATTGGCGATGTCCGTGACAAGACCCGCCTGCGGCAGACGGTTCAACAGACCCGCCCGGACGTCATGATCCATGCGGCGGCGCTGAAACATGTGCCGCTAATGGAGCTCAACGCCTGCGAAGCGATTCTGACCAATGTTGGCGGCGCCGTGAACGCCGTCGATGCGGCGATCGAGTTCGGGTTGGAGCGTTTCGTGTTCATCTCAACGGACAAGGCGGTTGACCCTGACAACGTCATGGGCGCGACCAAGCGCCTGGCTGAACTCTCGCTCGCCTATCGCGCCAAGGGGACACAGCTGGCCGTATCCATGGTGCGGTTCGGCAATGTGCTCGGCTCATCCGGGTCTGTGGTGCCGCTATTCGAACGCCAGATTGCAGCTGGCGGCCCCGTGACGCTGACTGATGACGAAGTATCCCGCTATTTCATGACCGTTGAAGAAGCTTCGTCGCTCGTGCTCCAGGGCACGGCGCACAATGGTCAGCCGGGCGAATCCTCGCTCTATGTTCTGGACATGGGCGATCCGATCCGCATCCGCACCCTGGCCGAGGCGATGATCCGGATGAAGGGCATGGTTCCCTATCTCGATATCAAGATCAAAACCACCGGTCTGCGCCCGGGTGAGAAATTGCACGAAGAACTGACCTATGCTGACGAGCGCCTGATCAGCACCGGCATAGACGGCCTGAACAAGGTGACGCCCGAAAGTCGCAAAAGCGAACCGGATGGATTCCACGCGCAGCTCGACCATTTGCTGAGCGTCGCCGGAGACCGACATCAGGCAAAGGCTTTGCTCGCGCTCGCAGACATGGTGCCGGCCTATAATCCACCTTGTCGCGAAGGCTAGATGCGGCAAAGCTGTTGACGCGTCGGGGACTCATGATAGGCGGGCGAGCGAGTTCAGAGTCTAGCCTGAAAGCCGCTTCATGACCCAATCCACAAAAATTCGCCGCGCCCTGATTTCTGTATCCGACAAGGAGGGGCTCGTCGAACGTGCCAAGGCTCTGGTCGGGTTTGGGGTGGAACTTGTCTCCACCGGGGGGACGTCACGCACGCTCAAAGAAGCAGGGCTTGAAGTGAAGGATGTCGCCGATCTGACCGGCTACCCGGAAATGATGGATGGCCGCGTAAAAACGCTGCACCCTGCAGTGCATGGCGGCCTGCTCTATTTGCGCGACAATGACAGTCACAAAGCTGATGCCGACAAGCACGGCATCGAGGCCATCGATCTCGTTTACATCAATCTCTACCCGTTCGAGGCGACGGTCGCCTCAGGTGCAGGATTTGAGGATTGTATCGAGAATATCGACATTGGCGGCCCGGCCATGTTGCGCGCTGCCGCCAAGAATGGCGACTCTGTCTCGGTCTGCACCGATGGCGGAGACCTCGATGCAGTGCTCGCTGAAATGGCCAGCACTGGCGGCCGCATCAGCCGCGACAGCAGCCGCAAACTCGCGGCCAAGACTTATGCGCGAACGGCGGCTTATGATGCTGCGATTTCGGGTTGGTACGCCCGGCAATTGGACGAAAGCGCGCCGGACTGGGTCGGCTTTGGTGGCAAGCTGAACGAAGCGCTGCGTTATGGCGAGAATCCGCATCAGAACGCCGCCTTCTATGTCACCGGAGAAGCGCGCCCCGGCGTCGCCACGGCACAGCAAGTTCAGGGCAAGGCGCTGTCTTACAACAATATCAACGACACCGACGCCGCGTATGAACTGATCGGTGAGCTTGGCGACGAGATCCCGGCTGTCGCGATCATCAAGCACGCCAATCCTTGCGGCGTGGCTTTAGGCAACACCATCATCGATGCGTATCGCGAGGCTCTGGCCTGCGATTCGACCTCTGCCTTTGGTGGCATCGTCGCGTTGAACCGACCGCTCGATGAAGCGACGGCGAAAGAAATCACGTCAATCTTCACCGAAGTGGTGATTGCGCCGGGTGCCGACGAAGCAGCAATCGAAGTGTTCAAGAAAAAGAAAAACCTGCGCCTGTTGCTCACCGACGGCCTGCCAGACCCTGCCGCGCCGGGTACATTCGTCAAGACGGTGGCTGGCGGCTTGCTGGTTCAGGATCGCGATTTCGGCCGCATCAGTCGCAACGACCTGAAAGTCGTTACCAAGATTGCCCCGACCGAGGCCCAGCTTGACGATTTGCTGTTCGCCTGGCGTGTCGCCAAGCACGTCAAATCCAATACCATTGTATATGCCAAGGATCGCGCCACAGTCGGAATTGGCGCCGGACAGATGAGCCGGATCGATTCTGCGCGCATCGCGGCACGCAAGGCTGTGGATGCGAAAGAGAAGGAAGGATTTGCCGAGCTGCGCACAACCGGCTGCGTCGCCGCGTCTGATGCCTTTTTCCCATTTCCGGATGGCATGCTGGCAGCTGCGGCGGCTGGCGCAAGCGCAATCATTCAACCGGGCGGCTCGATCCGCGACGATGATGTGATCGCGGCAGCGGATGAGGCGGGTCTCGCCATGGTCCTCACCGGGATGCGTCACTTCCGTCACTAGCGACGGTCAGCAATCCCCTGCTAGCTAGCCAGCATGAGCAAGCTTCCGCCGCCCTTTGACGAGCATGGCCAGCACTGGCTGAACATCCGCGTCTATTACGAAGACACCGATTTCACCGGCATGGTCTATCACGCCAATTATCTGCGCTTTTTCGAGCGCGGGCGATCAGACTTTCTGCGCGATGCGGGGGTCAGCCATCAGAGCCTCTTGGCGCGCGACGAACCAGCTGCTTTCACGCTGACCAACGTTGAGGTCGATTACAAGCGCGCGGCCAAGGTCGACGATTTGCTCGCCATTCGCACGCGAAGCCTCGGCGTCAAAGGCGTGCGCATGTATTTCAATCAGACCTGCCTGCGCGGCGACGACGTGATCGCGGAAGGCCGGATAACTGCGGTCATGATTCATGCCGATGGCCGGCCGATGCGGCCGATCAAGGACGTGGTCGCTCAGCTCAAACCGTTCGAATATTCCGGTGATGCCTAGAGCGGGCAGACGCCGCCTGCGGCGCGCATCTCTTCGCTGACGAGCTGATAATCGTCACCGGTGGAATCGAGTTGCTCGGCCGTGAATGTGTCGATCTCGCCAGATTCAATCTGGCTCTCAACATGTTGCGCAGCAGCTTCAACGCCGCGCTCGCCATCATTGCGCGCCGCGACCATGGCATTGATCGCGTCCTTGTGCAGCGCTGTTTTTGCCGTATCTGCGACGATGGTCTTGGCATAGCAGGCGCAGAAACCGTTCAGATCGGTACCGGCTTCAACTGCAATGTCTTCCAAAATTCTGGTATCGCCGGAGATCAAATCGACGCAGAGGCCATTCAAGATCTTCTCATCTGGCGGTGCGCCCCAACAAGCCGTTAGCGTGCCTGCTGCAGCCAGAATTGCGAGCTGTTTGATCATCATGTTTCTCCCTCTCTTGCGCAGGGTCTGAGAAAATCGGACAAAAGGCAAGCGTATCAAGCGCGCGCCTGCTGACATGATTTGACAGGGCGCGCTGGCTATTCTGTTCGCAGGAGGATTCCATGGCCAAGAAAACCGCACGTGAGAAACTCGCCACCGAAAAAAAGCTCAAGAAAGTGGTCATGGACAAGGCCTGGGGTGGTATTCGGGTCGGCGAAACCATGCTGGTTGTAACTCCGCTCATGGTCGATGCCTACATTCGTGACATTCCGCATGGCGCCACACAGACCATCCCGGACATGCGCGACGCGCTTGCGGCTCAACAAGGCTGTGCCGGGACGTGTCCAATGTCGACATCGATCTTCGTCCGCATGGTTGCAGAGGCCGCCCTGGAGGACCTGGCGGAGGGCAAGCCTGTTTCAGAGGTCAGTCCTTTTTGGCGTATGATTACAAGCCAGGACAAGATGGCGAAGAAGCTGAATGTGGACCCGGCCTGGATCGACAAGCAACGGGCACTGGAAGCGAGCTGAACCCGTGACAGCTATTCGGGCTTCTCTATTTTTCGCGATGAGATGCGATCAGGGACTCGTAGGATTCGAGAATACGCGTGTGAACCGATTCAGGGTCAAATCGATCTTCGCCGCTGCGTTCGAGTGCGCCCCGGCTTTTCTCTTCACGCAAGTCCGGCCGTTCGATGAAATCAAGTACGGCTTGCGTTAGCCCATCGACGTCTTCCACGGCGCAGAGCCGCCCGACCTGATCATCGACCAGTTCAGATACGCCGCCGCAATCGGTCGCAATCACCGGGCGCGAAGCACGAAACGCTTCAACAATCGAGATTGGCAGTGCTTCCCAGCGCGAGGTGAGCAAGAAAATGTCCGCCACTGAGAGATGCTCTGCAACGGTACTGATCGGTCCAAGAAAATGGATCTTGTCCTGAATACCCGCGGCCTCGGCCCAGCCATCGACATGGTCAGCCAGGTCCCCGCCGCCGGCGACCACGAACGCTGTGTCGGGATGCTTTTCAAGCACGCGTTTCGCAACATCGATCATCACGTCTATGCCTTTTTGACGTGCTAGGCGCGACGGGCTGAAGATCAAAGTCCCGCGACCGTCTTCGAGATAAGTCTGGCGCAAGTTCGCTTTCGTATCTTCGGAGATATCAGGTTGCGGCTTGATGCCGAGACCGAACACCTGGGTCTTGTCGCGGTCCACGCCATGCTCGATCAGCTCATCCAGAACCAGGCGGCTCGGCGATGCCACTAGGTCGGCGCACCGGCGCGCGGTCCCGGCGGCACTCGGAATGCGGTTCGGCTCTGACCCGTGAAATGTCATGACGATAGGAATTTTCATGCCAATCGCGGCGAGTTTTGCAACGAGTGCGGGCGCCGTCTCGTGAACATGAATCAGATCAAACCTACGCTGAGATAGCTGGCGGCGCAGCGCTAAAGCGTTCTTGAACAGCGAGAATGTGCGCGTAAACAAGTTCCCGTCAGTGTTTGAGACATTCTGCATGGAAAGAGGGATAAAGCGGTCGTGCGACGTTTCAATAAAGGCACGTCGTGGCTCAGCCGCAAACACAACCTCATGCCCCTGATCGACCAGCCATTCGGACAGTTCGAGGACATGGATCTGGATGCCGCCCTTTCGGAAGTCGGTGCAGAATTGAAGGATATTCACTGCGAGAAGTCTCCTGCCAAGCGCTAGGTGGGCGCCGATGGATAAGCGAGCGCGGGCTTTTTCCGCGTGCGGGCTTTCGGCACGCCATCTTCGCGAATACGCACATGCTCCATGAGGCGCGAGACGGACACATCATCTGCTTCATCGTCGAGGCAGACACGGCTCCAGACATCGAGATGCAGCAGCCGCAGTTTCAGATCATCGCTTGCTTCTGCTCCAAGCCGGCGCAGCTGTGGACGGGACAGGCACAGCAAATCGCCCAGGCGAGATGTCTCGAAGAAAGCATCCGCAATCTCCAGGCGCTGAAACACTGTTGTCCAGAACCCGACCTTGATGCGTTGGCTCAGCTTTTTCGGCACATAGCGGTCCGCGACCGCCCGCACGACCCATTTGTCGCGGATGAAAGGATGCGCTTTTTCGAACACGAACGGTGAGGTCTTGAGCTTGTGGTGACCGGGCACGTTCACGCCGAACCGCGTCACGTCATTCCCCAGGAATGGGAACCGCGCTTCAATACTTGCCGCCATCCCCATTGTGTCATTGCGCAGCAACAAGGTGCGCAAATGGTAGTTCATGTAGTCCAGGGTCCAGCGGATTTTTGGGTCCTTGCTGGCATGCGCATGCTGAGCGATCGCTTCGCTGACATCATTCAGGTCATCGAGGATTTCCCGGCCGTTCATGATATCGCGCACGGCAAAACTGTTTCCGGTCTGATCCGGATTTAGGATCGGGCCGATGCCAGGCAGGCTCCGCACGCCATTGCCAAGCGTGCGCTTGATCGCATTATACGCATCGGTGATCTGCCGACGCCCGAGCCAGGGATAGCCGAGGAAGAGTTCATCTGATCCCTCTCCTGAAAGCAGGCCTTTCACACCGCGATCGCGGGCAAGCTGCGCGATCATCATCAAGGGCGCGCAATTTGGGTGATAGGTGAACGGATACTCGTAATGCCGCATGACCTTCGGAATCGAGGTCACAAAATCCTGTTCTTCAATGTCAATCGCATGCAGGTCGAGGCCGAGATGATTGGCGAGGGCGCGCGCGGGTTCCGCTTCGCTCCAGCGCCCCTTCACATTGGCATGAAACAACTGGATATCAGATTGCTGACGTGCCGCCATCGAGACGATCAGCGAACTGTCGACACCGCCGCTGCAAAAGGCGCCAACCTTGGCGTCGGCAAACGCATGGTCGGCGACAGATTGCAGCATCAGCTCTTCGAACCGATCCGCCACCTGGTTCGCTGACAGGCCTTGCAGCTCGGCATTCATATCCGGGTCGATCAGGTCTGATACCCGGAAGAATTTCCGCACCCTCGCCCGTTCACCCCGCTTGACCTGAAGCATGTCGCCCGGCGCAAGACTGATCACATTCTGGTAGAAAGTTCGGCCCTTCGTCGGCCCACCAAACTTCATCAGGTAGGCATGCACGGATGAGCCATCTGGCTGCAACGCCATCCACGGTCGAAACGCCTTGATCTCTGATGCGAACAGGAAGCGCGCTTGGTCCTCGACATAGAAAAGCGGCTTCATGCCCATCCGGTCACGTGCCAGTGTCAGGAGCCCGGATTGTCGATCATAGAATCCAAACGCGAACATCCCGTTCAGGCGCGGCAGCGCTTTCTCGGGGCCGACGGCGATCAGCAATTGCAGCAGAACTTCCGTATCTGACGTCGTCACGAACGTGCGACCCGAAGATTCCAGTTCGGCTTTCAGGGCCCGGAAATTGTAGATTTCGCCGTTAAAGACGATGCAATAGCGCCCGGTTTCGTCCCAGAAGGGCTGGTTGGAGCGGGCGTGTGTGTCGACCAGCGACAGGCGCGTATGGGCGAGTCCCAGTCCAGGTTCAGTATGCGTGACGCTGGCATCAGGGCCACGATGTGAAATACTGGCAGCGCTTTGTCTGAGTTTTTGCTCTTCTGGAGCGCCGTTCGATGTTTCGAGCACGCCAAAAATGCCACACATAACAGTCCCCTCAAACACTCACGTTTGGCCGTGAATCGCACAGCAGCCGCTACAATCAGCTCTTGCAACAGGCATTATTCAATAAGCATGCATGTCGTGTGCCAGTAAACACTGGGCCAAACAGGGCTCAAAAACAAGAATAATGCATCAGCGAACACCTCGTGCACTGGTATTGAGAAAGTGTCCTGTTTTGCGTGTCGATTTACTGCGCGCGCCCCGCCGTCCAGCGGGTCGGGTCGCGCGCAGAAAAAAGGCCCCGGAACCGAACGGTCCGGGGCCTTGCTTTTCTGGCAATCAAACGCCGCGCCTAAGCGGCGTCAGCGCTGCCTTCGATCAATTTCGGTTTGCCGCCTTTTTTCGGGGCACCAATCTCGATCTTGCGGGGTTTCTTGGCTTCGGGCAGCTCGCGTACGAGCTCGACGCGAAGCAGCCCATTGCGCAATTCGGCGCCGGTCACGACAACGTGATCGGCGAGCTGGAAGCGGCGCAGGAAGCCACGCTCAGCAATGCCGCGATGCAGGAACTGGCGCTCTTCTTCGCCATCTTCTGGCGGTGTCTTGCGGCCGGCGACGGTCAACAGGCCGTCCTTGGTTTCAATGTCGAGATCGTCTTCGCCAAAGCCGGCAACGGCGATCTCAATGGCAAACTCGTCATCGGCCACACGTTCGATGTTATAAGGCGGATAGCCTTGTGCGCCGTCCAGGCGGGCGGCGCTGTCAATCATGTTGGCCATGCGGTCAAAGCCAACCATTGTGCGATAAAGGGGGGTCAGATCAATCGTACTCATTGTAACAGTCCTTTCACGAGCAACTGTGATCCGCGGCGATCTTGCAAAGCCGCGAAAATTGAGGTTCGAAACTCTCTGTTGATCCAGCCCGACCATCGGCGCTGGCAGAAAATTCCGTCGCAACCTGCTTGGCAGCGTCGCGACACAAGCTATGTGGAAACGCCACAGACGTGATTCAAGCCCTTTTCAGGAGTCAGATGATGAAGACCCAATTTTTCCTCGGTGCCGCAGTGTTCGCGATTGCAGCCTGTTCCGGAAGCAGCGACGCGCCCGCAGCGACGATCGAGGCGGAAACACCACCCGTTGTTGAAGAAGTCGAGACCGGTCCGCTGTCGCTGGCAGATGCCGTCGGTGGCGACTGGCGCAGCGATGAGGAAAAAGCCCGCGATGCCTGGCGCAACCCCGCTGAAACCCTCGAATTCTTCGAAATTGAACCGAGCGAGACCGTCATCGAAATCTGGCCGGGTGGCGGGTGGTACACAAATGTCCTCGCCCCATACCTGGCGTCAGGCGACGGCACGCTGGTCGCGGCGGTCTGGGACACGAATGTCTTCGAAGGCGATCGCCTGGCGCGGATTGAACAGCGCATTGCCGACTTCAAGGCCGTTTACGAAGCCGATGCCGAATTGTTCGGTGAGCTGGAATATTCCGCTTTCTCAGCCCAGTCCGGACCTCTGGCAGCTGAAGACAGCATCGACACCATTCTGACCTTCCGCAATGTCCACAACTGGATGGGCGGCGATTATACCGCGAAGTTCTTCACCGACGCATACGCGGCCCTGAAACCAGGCGGCGTGCTCGGCGTGGTTGAGCACCGGCTTCCGTCAAGCGCGGAGCAAAATCCGCGCGCGGCAACGGGTTATGTGCATGAAGATTTCGTCAAAGCTCTGGCCGCATCGGCTGGCTTTGAGTTTGTTGAGGCGAGCGAAATCAACGCCAATCCCATGGACACTGCCGATCACCCGTTTGGCGTCTGGACGTTGCCGCCGGTCAGCCGCACGTCCGATCGCGACGGCAATACACCCGACGGATTCGATGCTGCAATCTATGCCGAGATCGGTGAGTCGGATCGCATGACCCTGAAATTCGTGAAGCCGGAACCTGCGTCCTCAGAACCGGTCGAGTAAGCGCCGCAAATATTCACGTTCTTCTTCGTCGACCGCTTCATCATAGCGGCGACGAAGTTCGTCCAGGATGTCCTTGGCGCGCTGGCGCTCGGCTTCGTCCGGGATGTCGACACTGTTGCTGTCATCGACGGCGCCATTGATGGCATTCCCGAACGGGTCGGCTGAACCGGCTCCCTGGGCATTCTGATCACCCAGGCGGTCGGCGCGGGCCTCATCCAGGTCTTCGGCCAATCCTTCTGCGAGTTCACGCAATTGACGGGTGGCCTGCTCCTGGTTGCGAATGGCCAGGCGTTCATTGCCATCGTCGAGCGCATTGCCCGCGCGGCGCTGCGAGCGTTCGATCGCTTCCAGGGTGTCTTCGTCAAGCAATCCACCTGCGCCCTCACCTTCGCCATCTTCGCCGGTGCCAATCTGAGTCTCAGCGAGTTCCTCGATGCGATCGGCCAGTTCGTCCTGACGGTCAGCCAGGGAACCACCATCTTCCCCGTCTTCGCCATCAGGGATCTGGCCTTCGCCCTCCTGAAACTCACCATTTGCTCCCGGCTGATTTTCTCCGAAGGGTTGGTCACCGAATTCACCGCGCTCACCGCGCTGCTCAGCCAGGGTCTCATCGTTCAGCTCACGTTGTTCGCGCAGCAGGTCGGAGAGCTCCCGCATGGTTTCGGTCATCTCCCGCTCTTCTTCGGGGAGGTCTTCATCATTCTCGTTCTCGCCCTGCTCACCCGGCAATCCCGGGAAGCCGTCGCTGCCGCCGCCCTGCCCCTGCTGGAATTCGAGATTCTCGAGCATGTTGGTGATATCCGCCAGCAATTGCCGCGCCTGATCGCTGGCACCGGTCTCTGTCAGGTCTTCGAGCGCATCCAGCATGTCAGAGAAGCCCTGACCACCAAGCCCGGACCCACTCGGTCCTTCTGCGCTGTCTTCACTGCTTGGTGGCGCTTCCAGCCCATTGGCCAGGGCCTCTGCCATCTTCGCGGCAATATAGCGTTGAGCGGCGTCCTTGAAGGCCTCCACCAGACGCGCAATCTCTTCTTCACTGGCGCCGTCACGCAAAGCGTCTTCAAGCGCTTTCTTGGCCGCCATCAAAGCCGCATAGGCGTCTGCGGCTGACCCATACTCCGCCCGCAGCGCGAGCGACCAGAGCAAAGGCTCGGTCGCCTTGGCTTCGTCGGTCGTGGTCGAGGCTTCCAGGGCGTATCGCGCCGTGGTCAGCCCGGAATAGACCAGCACATCCTTGAAATAACGCGGCGCTTCATAGGTCACCGCTTCAAGCATCACTGCCCCGCGCTGCACACCTTGCGGCGCATGGGTCAGGCGCTGCGTGGCAGACAGATAGTAGGCGCCCGCTTGCGTGGAATCCGGAACGTAGTCAGCCTCAACATAAGGCGCATCTTCGCGCAGCACCGTCACCCGGACATCCTGAATGGCCTTGGCGAGCGGTTGTAGCAGGAGTTTTTCCGGCAGCTTGAAGACGTGCGGCTCGCTATAGCCGACCTGTCCTGCCCCATCCGTCGCCTTCAGGCGAATCTCAACCCGCGCACCGGCCCAGCGGTTTCGCGTGAGGTCAATCTTGGACTCGTCTTCAAGCTCGCGCGGATTGATGGCACCAAGTTCCATCGCCACCAGGTCGGGCTCGCGGTCGCTGCCTTCGGGCTTGATAGCAAGCTCGAGCTTGGCGATGCCGTAATCATCGCTGGCAGTCCAGCTGAACTCCGTGCGGTCACCGGCGCCGAGCACAGGCAGTTCGACAAATTGTGCGACCGGCGGCGTATCCGGCGAGGTCTGCACGCGCCAGGCCTTGCGCTCGCCCCACCAGCGCACGGAGATATGGCTGTCGGCAGAAATCTCGGCGGTCGCTTCGAAGGCATTGTCCGGCGTCGCCTCGAATTTTGTCGTGCGACGTCCGTCATTTGAGATGACACGAAGCTTGGGCGTCGACGGCGCCTGCACGCGCAGCGTTATGACAGAGCCCTGCGGCACGCGGACCTGGCTCTGATCGTCTTTCAGGAAGATCGGTGCGCGTCCGGTGTGCTCCGGCGGCGTGATCCAGGCTTCGATGCGGATATTCTCGCCCCCGAACAGACTGCCATAATCCGGGTCCAGGGCACTTGAGAGGCGCTGATAATTGTTGCCCCAGCCGAGTGCGAACAAGGCGACGATCATGGCCGGCAGCACGTAACGCAGGCGTAGCGGATCGATCTGCTCCCAGATGGCTGAGAAGCCTGGCACCGTCAGCCGCCGCGCTTCGTCCGTCAGGCGGTTTTCATGCGCGCGCCACAATTGCACGCCGACGGTTTCGGGGCGTGCCGGACGATCCATCAATGATGCCAGCGGTCGCATCTCCGATTGGCGGTCCAGCGCATCAATGGCTTCGCGCCGGTCCGGGCGGCGATACCGGCGGATCCCGCGCAGCAGGGCGATCAGCGATCCGACCAGGAAGATCAGAGTGGCCAGGGCGCCGAGCCGCGCCGGCGTCTGTTCGAACACACCAAACAAGGCGGCGCTGACAAACACGCTCAGCAGAACAATAAACGGCCACCAGGCTTTCCACAGCGCAATGTCCCGAAGCCGCCGGAAGGTCCGGCCGATCAGGCTGGTTGTGCCAGGAATGCGGTTCAGGTCAGCCAATCGGGCATTTGCTCCAGTTGTATCATTTCATCAAAGCTCGGTCGTCGGCGCACCAGCGCAAATTGATCCCCGTCGACCAGGACTTCCGCCACAAGCGGCCTTGCATTGTACTGACTTGAGAGCACAGCGCCATAGGCCCCGGATGACATGAATGCAATCCGCTCTCCGGCGGCGACTTCCGGCATCTGGCGCTGGGCGGCGAATTTGTCGGTCGACTCACAGATCGGACCGACAATGTCATAGGTCGTTCGCGCTGTGTCAGCGGTCGGTTCGGCCAACGGCACGATATCGTGATGCGCCTGATACAGCGCCGGCCGCATGAGGTCGTTCATGCCTGCATCGATGATCAGGAAAGTGCGGTCGGGGGCAGGCTTGTGATAGAGCACCTCGCTGACCATCACACCAGCATTCCCGGCAATCACGCGACCAGGCTCGAGAATGACCTGCAGACCGAGCCCTTCCGTCACTTCCCGGATCATCTGCGCATAATCGGATGGCGGCGCTGGAGAATCGCTCGCCTGATACGGGATGCCGAGCCCGCCGCCGAGATCGATGCGTTTCAGATCGTGACCGGACTCGCGCAGGAACTTTACCAGTCCGATGGTTTTTTCAAACGCCGCCCGCATTGGACCAAGCTCGCCAATCTGGGAGCCAATATGTACATCTACTCCAACCGCTTCCACGCCCGGCAGGGCTTTCATCTGGTGATACAGCTCCGGCGCGTCCGCCCATGGCACGCCAAACTTGTCGCCGGCCTTGCCGGTCGAGATATTCGGGTGTCCGCCTGCCGCCACATCCGGATTCACGCGGACAGCCACCGGGGCCACCTTGCCAAGACCCATGGCCACTTCGGAGAGCTCGATCAGTTCTGCGCCGCTTTCGACATTGAACTGGTGAATGCCGGTTTCGAGACCGAGCGCCATTTCCGCGCGCGTCTTGCCGACGCCGGAGAAGACGATACGCTCAGCCGGAATGCCGGCCGCCAGCGCCCGCTTCAGCTCGCCGCCGCTGACCACATCCGCGCCGCAGCCTTCGCTCGCCAGGGTCTTGAGCACGGCGAGATTGCCATTCGCTTTCACGGAATAAGCGATCAGGCAATCCATGCCGTCAAAGGCCGCAGCAATCACTTGCGCATGCCGACGCAACGTCGCTGTCGAATAGACATAGACCGGTGTACCGACCTGATCCGCAATCGCGTTCAGATCGACGCCTTCGCAGTGAAGACGGCCATCTTCATAGTTAAAATGATGCACGCGCGATCATCAGCCGGGGCTGACCTCCCCCATGCTTTCTTCCTCGATATCGACCGTTGGGGCCGGTTTCGGGATCTCACCGCCGAGCGAGTTGTAATAGGTGGTGCCATCATTGATGTCATTGCCGGCAAACAAGACCGCAGCGTCGACCGGCTTGGACGTTTCTTCGGTCGGCGGCTCGGTCAGGATTGGTGGCGGGCGTTCAAGATCGCCGCGAAGCCCGCAAGCGGTGAGGCTGGCAAGCGCGGAAAAGGCGAGCGCGGTTTTGATCTTATGTTTCATAGTGCAGCGCTCCTATCCGAGGCGTTGTGTCCATTGCTCGACCTGTTCGGCAACCCGAACCGGCGAGGTTCCGCCATAGCTTTGCCTGCTCATCGCTGAGGCTTCAACAGTCAGCACCGAAAATACGTCATTTGTTAGTCGCGGTTCGACCGCCTGCAGATCCTCGAGACTGAGCTCAGGGAGGTCACAGCCTTTCTCTTCCGCTTTCGCAACCAGCGCTCCGGTCACGTGGTGGGCGTCTCGGAATGGCATTTTCAGCTCCCGTACCAGCCAATCCGCCAGGTCGGTCGCTGTCGAGAAGCCTTTTGCGGCCGCGGCGCGCATGTTCTCGCGATTAAACGTGATGGTCTCCATCATGCCGGCCATGGAGGCTGCGCACAGGCCGAACGTATCGAAAGCCGAAAATGTCAGCTGCTTGTCGTCCTGGAGATCCTTGGCATAGGCCAGCGGCAGGGCTTTCACAGCGCCTTGCAAGGCAGCGAACTGTCCAGTGATCAGGCTCGCCTTGGCGCGCACCAGTTCGGCTGCATCCGGGTTGCGTTTCTGCGGCATGATCGAAGATCCCGTTGACCAGGCATCCGACAATTTCGCGAAGGCAAATTGCGCGCTGGTCCACAGCACGATCTCTTCGGCAAGGCGCGACAGGTGCGTCGCCGCAATCGAAAGGGCGGACAGTGCTTCCAGCGCGAAATCACGCGCCGACACGGCATCGAGAGAGTTCGCCATGGGGCGATAGAAGCCCAGGGCTTCCGCCGTGGCGTCGCGGTCAATCGTGAACCCGGTACCGGCGAGCGCCGCCGACCCCAGAGGACTTTCATTCAGACGACGCGCGCAATCATCCATACGGGCACGATCGCGTTCAATCATCTCGACATAAGCCAGCATGTGGTGGCCGAGGGTCACCGGCTGCGCTGTCTGCAAGTGGGTGAAACCGGGCATCACGGCATCAGCATGGTCACCCGCGAGCTTGACCAGGGCGCGCTGCAAACTCTTCAGGCCGCGCCGCGCTTCGGTCAGAGCGCCGCGCGTCCATAGGCGAAAATCTGTGACCACCTGATCATTGCGCGAGCGCGCAGTGTGCAGGCGCCCGGCGGGTTCGCCAATCAGTTCCTTCAGCCGCGCCTCAACATTCATGTGAATGTCTTCAAGCTCGGCCCGATACGGGAAACTGCCATCCAGTACTTCGGCAACAATCTGATCCAGGCCGTCCTGGATTGCGACATTATCTTCATCGGAGATGATTCCCTGCTCTGCCAGCATGTCGGCATGAGCCCGTGATCCGGCAATATCCTCGCGCACCATACGGCGGTCGACATCGATCGAGGCATTGATCGATTGCATGATGTCGCTCGGCTGTGCGGCGAAGCGTCCACCCCACATTTGCTGGCCTTTTTTGCTGTCACTCGCCATATCGCTATCTCGTCCTTGTCATCATCTGGAGGGCCAGAGCCCCATGGATCGTTTCTTGCGCATCGCCATCCCGACCATGTTCGCCGGAATCGCCTTGGCGCTGCTTTACTGGCTCTTTAGCGCCAGTTCAAAGGGAAGTAACCGCGACCCTGTGGCAAGACTCGCCGTTGGCACACTGTCTGATCTGGACGTCAGTGATCGAGGCACGCCCGCGCCAGCGACGCCCTTTCTCAACGCAAGTGGAAATCCCGTGACTTATCAGGACTTTGCGGGGCAAGCGATCCTGGTGAATTTCTGGGCAACCTGGTGCGGTCCGTGTGAACGGGAGATGCCATCCCTCGCCGCGCTGCAAACATCACGAGGCGGTGATGCATTCAAGGTCATCGCGATCAGCGTCGATGCGCCGGACGATCGCGACTATGCGAAACAGAGATTGAGTGAGCTCTCAGGCGGCGTGCTCGACTTCTACACACTCACCGAGGGGCCGGAAGGCTGGAACATAGTCTATGATAGCGGTGCCGGTGGCGGGTTTCCGACGACAATCCTCTATGACCGAGACGGCAACAAGATCGCCAAGCTTGAAGGCGATGCGGATTGGGCGAGCTATGAAGCCGTGGCGTTGATCGATTTGGTCAGTGAGGACTAGACCAATCCGTCCCAAAGCAGTTTCAGGCCGACGGCGAAGATCAAACCATACAGAATGCGATAGAACAGCTGTTGATCGATACGTTTGACCAGCCACGCGCCGAACAGGACACCGAACGGCGCGATCGGGATCAGGATAAGCGACGTCGTCAGATTGGTCTGGTCGAACTGTCCAAGCATCGCATAGGGCAGGACCTTCACAAAATTGACCACGAAAAAGAACATCACCGCCGTGCCGGCATAGATCTGCTTGTCGAGGTTTTGCGGAATCGCATAGGCTTGGTAGGGCGGTCCGCCGGCATGTGCGATGAAGCTGGTAAATCCCGCCACGATCCCGGAAACAATCCCAAGCGGGCGATTATTCTTGATGAAAGCATCGCCGCCACGCGGCTTGAAAATGGCGTAAAGCGGGAACAGGACGGCGATCACTCCGACAAAAATCCGGACGATCTGGTCATCGACATAGCCTGCCAATAGCCCACCAGCCGCAATGCCCAGAATTGCCCCCGGGAGGAGGAGAAGCAGCAGCTTGCGATCCCAGTGTTTGCGATAGGTCCAGACCCCGACCCAATCCATGACGATAAGGATGGGCAACATGATACCTGCGGCCTGAACGGGGGAAATCACCAGCGCCATCAATGGCACGGCGAGCAAGGCCAGGCCACCAAATCCGCCCTTTGATACACCGGTGATCAGGACGGAAAATACCGCCACGGCCCAGAAGATCGGATCATGCCCCATGCCGCTCTATGGCAGGGCTATTGTTCGAGATCCAGCGCCAGCAGCAAGGTGCGCTGATTGGCGCTGAAATTGTCGTCTGAGACCAACCAGAGGCGCGGGGCACCAGACGGCGCTGTTGCAATCGCGACCCCCTCGAAATTGTCGACCGGAAGCGGCTGCTTGAATTGGCCTTCACCGATCTGCGTGCCGTCTTGTTCGACGTTCAGGATCACACGGGCGCCGCGGATTGGGTCATAGGCGCGAAATATACGGGCCGCGAGACCGTCGCGGGCATCCATTCCGGTCATCAGGAAGAATGCCGGTTGTTCGGTATATTCAAGCCCGGACAACGTGCCGTCGACATTGACGGTCCCGATAGGGGACCCGCCCGCATGCCGCATCTCGAATCCAACCGAGAGCGTCTCCCCTGCGAATGTGAAGGCTTCGGCACCGCGATTGTCCTGCAACAATTTGCCGTCGACGACCGGCGCGAGGCTCACCACCGGCGCTGCACGCGCCGCCGCACCACAAGATTCCAGATCGAATGCGGATATCCGGTGGTCCTGCTCAAAGCTGACAAAAGCCAGGCCTTCACGCACGCTGAGGCCTTCAGAATCGCCATCGCGTTTATTGGCAAACTCATTGCCGTTGAGATCACGCATATAAGCGATCGCACCGATCCCGTCCGGCGTGCCGGTCTCAGGATCAATCCCGATCCAGATAAAGGCGCCGGAATCGGTAATCGCCAGAAGCGAACCAGACGGCATGGTCGCAAGGCCCGACAAACCACCAAAATCAGACTCGTTGGATTTCAGTTGCCAGGCGCCCGCGAGCGTCATGCCCGTCAATTGTTGCGCCCGCGCATTTGCATTGCCGCGTTCAGCTTCGATGACACGAAGATCGATCGACTCCGCGCGCGAGTAGGTTTCACCTTCCGGACAAGATACAGCACGCAGATCATCGCCATGGTCAGCGAAGGACCAGATCCCGGTGTCTGGTGCCTCGTCGATTGTCGCTGGCGGCTGAACGTCCGCCGCCGCACAGGCTGACAGAGCTGCTAAGATCAGGCTTGCGATGATGCGCATGTGAAACGTCCTCTTCAACGCTCGATTAAGCGCCTGAATACGGCATGATCGTGAAGAAAATTACATCCTTGTGCGGCGAACATCGCGTCCGGAACCGACTTTGGGTCCGCCATATCGCGGCGCGCCGGATCCTGCGCCAGAGGTTGCACTGCCGGGTTTGACCGTTTCGCGGGTCAGCGGCGGCACCGCCATCGCCTCAGGCTTTGGCGCTTCGCCATTCTCGTCGAACAGGCTGGCCAATTGCTCGGTCATGGCACCACCAAGTTGTTCCGCATCCACAATCGTCACCGCGCGCTTGTAATAGCGCGTCACATCGTGGCCGATGCCAATGGCGATGAGTTCAATTGGGCTACGTGTCTCCAGCTCTTCGATGACCTGGCGCAGGTGACGCTCCAGGTAATTGCCGACATTCACCGACAGCGTGGAATCATCCACCGGCGCGCCGTCCGAGATCACCATCATGATCTTGCGCTGTTCAGGGCGCGCCAGGAGGCGGTCATGGGCCCAAAGCAGCGCCTCACCGTCAATATTCTCCTTGAGCAGGCCCTCGCGCATCATCAGGCCGAGATTCTTGCGCGCCCGTCGCCACGGTGCATCGGCTGATTTGTAGACAATGTGACGTAGGTCATTGAGGCGGCCCGGCCCTGCCGGTTTACCCGCCTTGACCCAATCCTCTCGGCTGAGACCGCCTTTCCAGGCCTTTGTCGTGAAGCCAAGGATCTCAACCTTCACGCCGCACCGCTCCAGCGTGCGGGCGAGAATGTCCGCGCACAAAGCCGCGACCATGATCGGCCGTCCGCGCATCGAACCGGAATTATCCAGCAGCAGCGTGACGACGGTGTCGCGGAAATTGCTGTCATCTTCCTGTTTGAAGCTCAGCGGTGCGGTCGGATCGGTGATCACGCGGGTCAGGCGCGCCGTGTCGAGCACGCCTTCTTCCAGATCGAATGACCAGGACCGGTTCTGCTGCGCCATCAGACGACGTTGCAACTTGTTGGCGAGCTTGGACACTGCGCCTTGCAGGCTTTCGAGCTGGTGATCGAGATAGGCCCGCAGCCGCGCCAGTTCTTCCGGATCGCACAGATCAGGCGCCTGCGCGACTTCGTCATTGGCGGATGTGAAGGCCTTGTACTGGAAACGATCCTTATCGTCGCCATCGCGGAAATTGGGACGCAGCGGCTTGGTGCCGTCATCGCTGTCTTCAGGATTGTCCTCGGCGTCCATATCGACATCGGTGTCGACGGAGACATTGGTCTCTTCGCCTTCCATGTCTTCGGTATCGCCGGCATCCATCTCTTCCATCGTGGCGCCCTGGGTTTCTTCCCCGGATTCGCCATCTTCGGCCGAGTTTTCCTGATTGTTCTGATCCGACTCTTCGTCCGATTCCTGATCCTGCTCGCCCTGATCCTCACCGATTTCATCACCTTTGGTGAGGTTGCGAATGAGGTCCTGGATGGTTTTGGCGAACTGTTCCTGATCGTGCAGCTGGTCAATCAGCTTATCCAGCGTATCAGCGCCGCGCTTATTGACCTCGTCGCGCCAGAGCGAGGCGATACCTTCGGCTTCCTGTGGCAGCGGACGCCCGGTCAGGCGCTCGCGCAACAGGAATTCGACCGCAGGCGCCAGAGGCGCGTCCTGGCGGTCTTCCATGCGCGAATAGCCTGCCTTCTCACAGCGCGAGGCCAGGGCCGCATCAAGATTATCTGCCGTGCCATCCATCGCCCGGGCACCAATGCTCTCAATCCGGGCGCGTTCGGCCGCCTCATAGACCTGACGCCCGACTTCGCCATCCGGTCGCGACTTGGCGTGCGCGACAGGGTCGTGGTGCGCCATGCGCAGGGCGGTCGCATCCGCTTCGCCGCGCACCCGCGCCGCGACTTCCGGCGCGAGGTCGCGCGGCGGCGGCACCAGCACCAGGCGCTCTTCTTCCGCGCGCGGGCCGTCGCCCGAGAAATTCACCTCGACGTCGCGCGTCTGGCTCATCGCCTTGGCGGTGGTCGCCAGCGCCTGCTTGAACAGCTCGTAAGGGGCGTCGTCGGTTTTGCTCATGCGGCTCACTTAGCGCGGGCAGATGGTTTTGCGAAGAGGCATTTGGACACCTGCCGTGAGGTCACGCTGCAAGTGTGATGCGGGCGCTCTAGTTTGGCGATACCTGAACGTCCGCTCGCAAGCGCCGATACAGGACCATGGCGACGAGCGCCGCTGCAAGAAAGCCCAGCGATATACCGACCTGTGTTGTCGGACCGGGGAGAAACAGGGTCAGCCCGACCAGTACGGCGAGGCTCTCGCGTTCCCAGGCCAGCCACCCGGCCTGATGGGCGCGGTGGGCCACAAACCAGATCGCTGGCACGACCAGGACCAGTTCGTAATACATCGAATAGGGCGCGGTCAGCAGCGTCGCAGCCGCGAGCACGCCGTAGCGCCATTTCGGGTCAGTCGTTCTGCGGCACGTCCAGACCACGGCTGCGATCGCGATCAGATAGCTCAACCCGGCCACGGCGACCGCCAGCCCGTTCGGCAGCCAGGCGAGGCGTGCAGCGGCATAGACATTCACCATCTTGTAAAGCGGCATGACCCCATCTGTGACCGAACCAGAGATCACGGTGAGAAACTCAAAGAAGGCAGCCCAGGTGTCAGCGCCGAGTGCAAGCGCCGATCCGCCCCAGATCATCAGGCTGGCAATCGCCGCGGTCGCAAACGCGCGCCAGTGGCCGCCCGCGAGGAACAGAAGCGGCAGCAGAATGCCGAGCTGCGGTTTGAGCGTCAGCAAGGCCGCTGCGAGGCCGGCAATGATCGGTTTCGGCTTCGCGTTGAATACAGCCAGCAGCATCAGGCTCGCCGTGAACAAGGCGTTTTGGCCTGTGTTGAGAACGATCAGGACCGGAATGCTGGCCATCACCGCGATCAGAGCGCGTCCGCGCACGCCAATCGTGTTCAGCGTCCAGGCAAAACAGGCCAGGCCGAGTCCGCACCAGAGCGCATAGGCCGCTTCAAAGGGCAAAAAGCCAATCGGCGCAAAAATCGCGCTGGCATGCGGCGGGTACTGCCAGGTCAGGCCGTCGACGCCCGCACCCGGCCGGTGCGCCTCAATCGCAGTGGCGAGACCATCTGGCGCATACAGACCAGCCATATTGCCGCTCAGGGTCTCTCGCGCGGCCGACCAGAAAGCGACAAAATCGCCGCCAAAGACGAAGCCGGGACCGCCGCCGAACAGGTAGATCGCGAACATCGCATATTGCAGCGTCGCGAGCGTCAGGATCACGGCAAAGGCGAAATTCGGCTGGAAATAGCGTTCAAGACTGGACATGGACCGACCTGCTTCAAGCGGCCTGTCCTAATCGCAAGCGGATAAAATTTGATGAAAAGCGGCTTAGGCCACTTTCACCATCAGGGCGCTTTCCGGCAATTCCTCGGCAAAGCAACGCTGATACATTTCAGCCACCAGAGGGCGTTCCAGCTCGTCGCATTTGTTGAGGAAGGTCATGCGGAAGGCATGTCCAAGATCGCCGAAAATCGCGAAATTCTCCGCCCAGGTAATCACTGTCCGCGGGCTCATCACCGTTGAGAGGTCACCGTTCATGAAGGCGTTGCGGGTGAGATCGGCAAGCGTCACCATGCGGCTCAGCGTTTCCGTGTCGACATCGCCAGCTTTGGTCGCGACGATTTCAACTTCGGCGTCATGCTCGAGATAGTTCAGCGTTGTGACAATGCTCCAGCGGTCCATCTGGCCCTGGTTCAATTGCTGGGTGCCGTGATAAAGGCCCGTCGTGTCGCCAAGGCCGACCGTATTGGTCGTCGCGAACAGGCGGAAATACGGGTTCGGCTCGATCACGCGGTTCTGGTCCAGCAGGGTCAGTTTCCCGCTGGCTTCCAGGACGCGCTGGATGACGAACATCACATCCGGACGGCCGGCATCATATTCGTCAAAGGCAATCGCAACCGGACGCTGCAGTGCCCATGGCAGAATGCCTTCTCGGAATTCCGTGACCTGGGCGCCCTCTTTCAGAACGATGGCATCCTTACCGACCATATCGATCCGCGACACATGGCTGTCCAGATTGACCCGGATGGTCGGCCAGTTGAGGCGCGCCGCGATCTGCTCGATATGCGTCGATTTCCCGGTGCCGTGATAGCCCTGCACCATGACCCGGCGATTGTGCTCAAAGCCAGCCAGCAACGCGATCGTGGTTTGCGGATCGAAGCGATAGGCATCATCGATCGCGGGAACGTATTCCGTCCGGTCCTTGAACCCATGCACGATCAGATCCGTATCGAGGCCAAACACCTCGCGAACATTGATCTTTTCCGTCGGTTCCAGGCCCTGCAGGGCGTCATTATCGCTCATCACAGTCATGCGAATGGTCTTTCATCGAGTCTTATCAAGGCTCACCTATCACAACCGACGCGCGCGCCAAGTGTGACATTGGGGGAAGCGGTGCGATTGTTTGCACAGCACTGGCATTGTGAACACACTCGCCCTAAGTCGGTTGAGAACGAGAATCTGCGCGAAAGACCCGATCCATGCCTCACGTGACTGCCAACAATATCCAGATCGCCTATGAAGAGTTCGGCAATCCGGAGCACCCGGCGGCGCTCTTGATCATGGGTTTGGGCGGACAATTGACCATGTGGTCGGACGAACTGGTCGAAGACCTGGTTGCAGGCGGCTATCGCGTCATCTTGTTCGACAATCGCGACATCGGCCTGTCGCATCATCACACCGGAGAAAAATCCCCTGGAATCCTGCGCCAGATCCTGCTGCGCCGGATCGGCGTTCGGCTGAAAACGCCCTACGCGCTGCAGGATATGGCGCATGACACGATCGGCCTGATGGACGCGCTGAACCTGGCATCCGCTCACCTGGTCGGCATTTCCATGGGCGGCATGATTGCCCAGCATGTCGCGTCGCTCACCCCGGACCGGGTGACCAGCCTGACAGCAATCATGACCACAACCGGCAATCCGAAACTGCCGCGCCCGTCTGGCGACATCATGAAGGCGATGATCCGCCGGGGTCCGCAGCCAACGACGCGCGACGCGATCATCGATCAGTCCGTGGCGACCTTTGGCGTCATCGGCACACCAGGCGAGAACCAGAACACAAATGGCATGCGCGATCGCATCACACGTTCCTACGATCGCAGTTATCACCCCGCCGGACTGCTGCGGCAAATGTCGGCGATTGTCGCGTCCGGGGATTTCCGCAAGCACACGCGCAGCATCAAGGCCCCGACGCTGGTTCTGCACGGCACCGCTGATCCGCTCGTGCCGATTGAGGGTGGGCGAGACATCGCCAAGCTGGTCAAAGGCGCGCGCATGGTCGAGCTGGACGGTATGGGCCATGACGTCCCGCCGCGCTTCCTGCCGGAGATTACGCGCCACATGCTGGATCATTTCGCATCAACGAAAGTCTACGCGTAAAAGCGACTTTCCCGGCGGCACCTAGTTACGTGGCCGCATTCTTCTGCTTTTATCGGATGAACGCGCTTAGACGCGACCGAAACAGCAGGAGGAAATCACGATGGCGACCTATCAGGACATTCTCACCGATCTCGAAGACGGAATTCTGACCATCACGCTGAACCGGCCGGATCGGCTGAATGCCTGGACCGGTGTGATGGAGGACGAATGCCGGGATGTCATCACCAAGGCTGGTAGCGATGACGCCGTTCGCTGCATCATCGTGACGGGCGCTGGACGGGGATTTTGCGCTGGCGCCGACATGGGCGGACTTCAGGAGATCGGCGATGAGGCGGACGAGAGTGGCGCTGCGACCGCCCCGCCGACTCGTTCGGCTGAAACCGAGACGGAGGACCTCGAGGCGCTTTACCCAGGCCGATTTGGCTATCTCTATCGCTGCCCGAAACCGATCATCGCTGCGATTAACGGACCGTGCGCAGGGATCGGTCTGATCTTCACGTTGTACGCCGATATGCGCTTTGCCAATCAGGACGCCAAGTTCACCACGGCTTTCGCCCAGCGCGGCCTGATCGCCGAGCACGGCATTGCCTGGCTCCTGCCACGATTGGTCGGAGAGGCGCACGCGCTCGACCTCTTGTTCACCGCACGTGTTTTCAAAGGCGCCGAAGCCGAGCGTGTTGGCCTGGTCAATCGCGCCTTGCCCGCCAACGAGCTCATGCCGCACGCGCTCGAGACTGCGAAACACCTGGCCACACAGGTCTCGCCGCGATCGCTGGCCATCATGAAACGTCAGATTCGCGAGAGTTACGTGCAGAGCTTCGCGCGCTCGCTGGACGTCGCCAATTACGAAATGGAGCAGAGCTTTGCGAGCTTCGACTTCAAGGAGGGCGTCGACAGTTTCGTCGAGAAGCGCCCGCCTGCCTTCAAAAGGCGTTGAGCTTAGTCGCGCGCGAAGACGATCTCGCCGTGCACCACGGTCATCACGGTCTCGGCTTGCAGTATTTCAGCCTCCGGGATGGTCATGAGATCGCGGTCGAACACGGTAAAGTCCGCAAGCTTGCCAACTTCTATGGTCCCGAGCTCATCTTCCATGAAGGCCGCATAGGCTGGCGCGGACGTGAACAGGGCGAGCGCCTGCTGGCGCGTGAGCGCCTGTTCCGGGTGCCAGTCGTCGGTGCTGAAGCCTTCGAGATCCTTGCGCGCGACGGCGGCATAGAACTCGATCTGCGGCGTTCCCACTTCAACCGGTGCATCTGAGCCGCCGACAATCACCGCGCCTGTATCGAGCAGGCTCTGCCAGGCATAAGCCCCGGACAGACGGTTAGGACCGAGGCGGTCTGGCGCGAACTTGAGGTCCCCAATGGCATGACTTGGCTGCATCGAAGCGATGAGGCCGAGCGCACCGACACGCGCGATATCGTCCGGATGCAGGATTTGCGTGTGCTCAATGCGCCAGCGATTGCCGGCATCGTGTTCACCGGCCTCAAACGTCTCGAGAATGCGCCGATTGGCGAGATCACCAATCGCATGCATGGCGAGTTGCACATCAGCATCCTCTGCGCGTGCCATCAGGGTCGTGAGCGCGTCTGGCTCCATCAGAGACAGCCCGCTAGTGTCCGGGCGATCTGAATAGGGTTCGATCAGCAAGGCCCCACGCGATCCCAGCGCGCCGTCCATATACACCTTCACGGATCGATTGGTGATGGTGTCGGTTTCGTGCGCACGGCTTGCCGCAATCTCGAATCCGGCCTCATCATAGGCATTGTGCAGGCGCAGCGGCATCTGCCCTGCCACGTCAAGCTGTTCCAGGGACGCTGCGTGGTCTGGTTGGACGCTCATATTGTGAATTCCGGTCCAGCCGCGAGAAACATAAGCCTCTCCGCCGACCAGAAGCATGCGATTGATGTCGTCCGGGCTTGGTGCTGCCATCAGTGCAAAGGCCTGCCCCATCGCGTTATCGATCAGGATGCCCGTGGCTTTACCGGCGGCGTCCCGTTCAATCTTGCCGCCATCGACATCAGGCGTGTCATCGGTGATCCCAGCCGCGGTCAACGCGGCTGTGTTCGCGACCAGCGCATGGCCATCGGCGCGTGTGAGAATGACAGGATGATCCGGACTGACCGCATCAAGATCCGCAGCAGTGGGCATACGTCCTTCGGGCCAGCCGGTTTCGATCCAGCCGCGGCCGAACACAACCTGACCTGCTGGAGCTCCGTGCACCTCTGCCTCGATCCGCGTAATCAGCTCCCCGATAGAAGCGGTGCTCTCAAGATTTAGGGTCAGTTCGCGCTGACCGATGCCGAGGAGATGCGCGTGGCCATCGACAAAACCAGGGAACATCACGGCGCCGTCGAGGTCGATCAGCGTCACTTCGCTCTCGTCCCAATCCATGGAGGTCGGTGGGCTGACCGCAACGATGCGGCCGTTCGCATCGATCGTGACGGCCTCTGCGGTCTCTGCGCCAATGCCGGTATAGATGGTTCCGCCGGTGAAGACGGTGAGGCCAGATTCTGTCGCGGTTTCGGGCGGTGCAGGCGTTTCGTCCTGCGCAGCCTGACATCCAAACAGCGTTACCGCCAGCAAGGCCCCGACAATCACCCGCATATGTACTCTCCATCCTGTCTCGAGCTCTGGTCTAGCCCGCGTCTTCAGCCCGCGCAAATCGACAAGAAAAAACGCGCCCCGGTCTCGGAGCGCGTTTTTGTGTTCAGATCGAAGATACAGACTTAAGCGTCTTCTTCTGCCTTCTTGGCAATGTTCTTTTTGATTTTCAGCGCTTTGGCCGACAGGACGTCATCCTTGGCCTTGGCGAGATAGGCGTCGAGGCCGCCCAGTTTGTCGACCGTGCGCAGGGCCTTGGCCGCAACGCGCATGGAGAAACGCTGGTCCAGCGCTTCAGAATGCAGCGTGACATTTACCAGATTTGGCATAAACCGACGCTTGGTCTTGATATTCGAGTGGCTGACATTGTGTCCGACCATAGGGCCTGTGCCAGTAAGTTCACATACGCGGGACATGGGTCGCTCGCTCATTGTCTAGATTGAAACCGAAGCGCGGCTATTACGCCGCAAGACCGGGCACGTCAAGCGCTCAGATGAGTCGAAATGCAAGCATCTGAAATCGGTGCATAAAACAGATTTAATCGAGGCAAAACAGTGACAGCCTCGTTCAGCCTAGCTTTTGACACAGACATATATATCTAGTGGAAACTCCTATCAGATGAGGCGCCCGCCATGATCAAAAAACTGCTCGCTTCTGCCGCTCTTGCTTCGTTGACCGTTGCCAGCGTCTCCGGCGCGGACACAGCCCTGGTCGAGCCGCATATCCTTGCCCAGATTGAAGCCGGTCAGCCCATGCAAATGGATTATACGATCAAGGCCAGTGCCTGGGTGCTGATCATTCCGATCACCGGGAAAGCCAATTTCCAGGTGCAGATGAACAAAGACACCTATTCAATCAAAAGCCAGGTCAAGACGACCGGGCTGGCCGATATTCTCGTCAATTATGACATGGAGCTGGCCGCGTCCGGCTACACCACGCCGGACGGGCTCAACACCTATGCCTATATTTCGCAGAACAAGGACGGGAAGAAGAATCGCCGCGTCGACCTGAAATATCTCGGCGACACGTTCGAAATGGTGGCCCAGCCCGCTTTCGGGAACCTTGGCGATCCCGCAGCCACCGCGCCGCAGGTGCTCGAAGCCAAAGACCCGATTACAGCCCTGATCTCATTCGCGCTGGAACCTCGTGCAGAAGGCGAAGACCCGTGCGGCGGTCCGCTGAAGATTTTTGACGGGCGCCAGCTCACGCATCTGCACCTGACAAATCACGGCCTGACGGATGTGCGCTCTGAAGCCTGGCGCGGCGAGGCCTATGAATGCCATATCGAGATGGACAAGGTCGCCGGCTACAAGCCGGGGGAAGCCAACAAGGACACGCTGACGGGCATTGATGGTCCGCTCCGCATGTGGCTGGCCCCATTGCCAAACGGCGCGCATGTGCCGGTTCGCATCGAAGCGGAAACCGACGATATCGGCACCGTGACCTTGCAGGCCTCACAGCTCAGATTCACGCCGCTGGAAGACTGATCCGCCCTATCCACAGCTATTGCGCGCTCGCGGCATCCCGTGCCTGCGAGCGCGTTGACGTGCGTCCACGTGCTGCGTAAGCGGGACATTATGACAAAAAAGCCCCTGAAACTCGTCAGCTGGAACATCAATTCGGTGCGGCTGCGCCTGCCCAATATTGAAGCCTTCGTCGAAGCCGAACAGCCCGACATTATCTGCTTTCAGGAAATCAAGTGCCAGAATGCCGAGTTTCCGGAAAAAGCGTTCAAGCAAATGGGCCTGCCGCATCTCGCGATTAACGGGCAGCGCGGCGGTCATCATGGCGTTGCGATCGCCAGCGCGGCGCCAATTGAGGTCCTGGACACACCGCCTCTGTGCCGGGAAGGACATGCGCGTGTGAACGCCGTCAGCGTCGAGGGGATTGAACTGCACAATATTTACCTGCCCGCTGGCGGCGACGTGCCCAACCCGGACGAAAATCCGAAATTCGCGCACAAGCTGGATTTCGTGAAACGCCTCGGGCGCCATTACGGCAAGTCGGCCAAGGATGGTGCGCCCCGCGTGCTGGCCGGCGATCTCAATATCGCGCCTCACCCGAATGATGTCTGGTCGCACAAACAGCTCCTGAAAATCGTCTCGCACACGCCGGTCGAGACCGAGAGTCTGGAAAAGGCGCGCAAGAAAGGCGGCTTCACGGATCTGGCGCGTCACATTCATGACGAGGACCAGCGCCTATATTCCTGGTGGAGCTATCGCGCGCGCGACTGGGCCGCCTCGAATAAGGGGCGAAGACTGGATCATATCTGGACAAGCGATGCCGCGACGGCGCTCACCGATATGGAGAGCTACCGGGTTCACCTGGGTTGGCGGGGCGGTTGGAAGCCGTCAGACCACGCTCCGATCAGTGTTCAGATCGCACGTCCATAAGCGTGTCATGTGGCGAATAGACAAAGGGCGGCGACGCAGGTCACCGCCCTTTTAAACTTCGATCAGCGCGCAATCAGACGACGCGTTCGACCATCATATGCTTGATCTTGGCAATCGCCTTGGCCGGGTTCAGGCCTTTCGGGCAAACCTGAGCACAGTTCATGATCGTGTGGCAACGATACAGCTTGAACGGATCTTCGAGATCATCGAGGCGCTCGCCAGTCGCCTCATCGCGGCTGTCAATCAGCCAGCGATAGGCCTGCAGCAATGCGGCTGGCCCGAGATATTTGTCGCCATTCCACCAGTAAGACGGGCACGAGGTCGAGCAGGAGGCGCAGAGGATGCACTCATACAGGCCGTCGAGATGCTCACGCTCTTCTTCGGTCTGGTTCCACTCTCTCTCAGGCTCCGGCGTATCGGTCTTGAGAAAAGGCTGCACATAGGCGTGCTGAGCATAGAAATTTGTCAGATCCGGGATCAGGTCCTTGACCACAGCCTGATGTGGCAGCGGCGCAATCGTGATGTGCGGACCGGCAATCTCTTCCCAGCCCTGCGTACAGGCAATCGTATTGTGACCACCAATATTCATCGCGCAGGACCCGCACACGCCTTCGCGGCACGAGCGGCGGAAAGCCAGCGTCGAATCGACATGGTTCTTGATATAGATCAGGACGTCCAGGATCATCGGGCCGCATTTGTCCATGTCGACAAAATAGGTGTCCCAGCGCGGATTACCGCCCTCTTCCGGGCTATAGCGATAGATCTTGAACTTCTTGATATTCTTGGCGCGCTCCGGCTTCGGCCAGGTCTTGCCTTTCTTTGGCGCGGAGCCTTTGGGAAGTGTCAGCTGTACCATGCTCGCTCCTAGTAAACCCGCTCTTTGGGTTTGATATATTCGATCTCGTTCGACATCGTGTAATTGTGCACCGGACGGTAATCGATAGTCACTTCGCCGGCATCATTGGCCCAGGCGAGCGTGTGCTTCATCCAGTTTTCATCATCGCGCTTGTCGAAATCCTCACGCGCATGGGCGCCGCGGCTTTCCTTGCGATTGGCTGCAGAGTTCACGGTCACGGCGGCCTGTCCGATCAGATTGTCGAACTCCAGCGCTTCCATCAGATCGGTGTTCCAGATCATGCCGCGATCATCGACCCGCATGCCAGACGCTTTCTTCTGCACGGCGTCAATCTTCTCGACGCCTTCGTCGAGCACTTCACCGGTGCGGAATACGGCGCAGTTTTCCTGCATCGCGCGTTGCATTTCGAGGCGCAGGTCAGCAATCGAGTGGTCGCCATCCGCGTTTCGAATGCGATCAAAGCGGGCAATATGCGCCTCGGTCTGCGCTTCCGCGATGCTTGGCTGGCTGGCGCCCGCTTCCAGCGTGTCGCCGCAGCGCAGGCCGGCTGCGCGGCCAAACACCACCAGATCGATCAGCGAGTTGGAGCCGAGGCGGTTGGCCCCGTGTACCGACACACAGGCCGCTTCACCAACAGCCATCAAGCCGGGCACGACCGCGTCCGGGTCACCATCCTTCTTGGTCAGAACCTCGCCATGATAATTGGTCGGGATGCCGCCCATATTATAATGCACGGTAGGCAGAACCGGGATCGGCTCGCGGGTCACATCAACGCCGGAGAAGACTTTCGCCGTCTCCGAGATACCCGGCAAACGCGCCGCCAGGGTCTCTGCCGGCAAGTGTTCCAGGTGCAGGAAGATGTGGTCCTTGTTCTCGCCGACACCGCGGCCTTCACGAATCTCGATGGTCATCGAGCGCGACACCATATCCCGCGGGGCAAGGTCCTTCACGCTCGGTGCATAGCGCTCCATGAAGCGCTCGCCTTCTGAATTGGTGAGATAGCCGCCTTCGCCGCGGGCGCCTTCGGTAATCAGGCAGCCAGCGCCGTAAATGCCAGTCGGATGGAACTGGATGAATTCCATATCCTGGAGCGGCAGGCCTGCGCGCAGCACCATGGCATTGCCGTCGCCTGTACATGTGTGGGCTGAGGTACAACTGAAGAAGGCGCGTCCATAGCCGCCAGTGGCAAGAATGACTTTCTGGGCGCGGAAGCGATGCAGCGTGCCATCATCGAGCTTCCAGGCCGTCACACCGCGACAAACACCTTCATCATCCATGATCAGGTCGAGCGCGAAATACTCGATGAAGAACTCGGTATCGTTCTTCACACACTGGCCATACAGCGTGTGCAGCATGGCGTGGCCGGTCCGGTCCGCCGCGGCGCAGGTGCGCTGAACCGGCGGGCCCTGGCCCATCTCGGTGGTGTG
Organism: Hyphomonadaceae bacterium; assembly: GCA_024742355.1. Classification (GTDB taxonomy): domain Bacteria; phylum Pseudomonadota; class Alphaproteobacteria; order Caulobacterales; family Hyphomonadaceae; genus Henriciella. Next base: position 43,819 of record JANSYM010000006.1, read on the forward strand.
GCCGCCAAACGGACGCTGATAGATCTTGCCGTCTTCGTTTCGGCTGAATGGCATGCCCCAGTGCTCGAGCTCATAAACCGCCTGTGGGGCTTCGCGAGCAAGGTACTCAATGGCGTCCTGGTCGCCGAGCCAGTCAGACCCTTTGACCGTGTCATACATGTGCCATTGCCAGCTGTCCGGGCCCATATTGCCCAGCGAGGCGGCGATCCCGCCTTGCGCGGCGACCGTGTGCGAACGGGTCGGGAAGACTTTGGTGATACAGGCAGTCTTGAGACCCGCTTGCGCTGCGCCGAGGGCGGCTCGCAAGCCCGATCCACCGGCGCCAACCACGACAACGTCATACGTATGATCGATGAATTTATAGTCGCTCATCTCTTATCCTCTTCGGGCCGCGCTTTACGCGCCCGCCGTAAACCAGATTTTCAGCACAGACAGGATTGTCGCTGTCGCCAGTGCGAACACCGCAAACGTGTTCAGAATGAGCAACGCCTGACGGGTTCCGCTTCTTGCGATGTAGTCCTCAATGACGACCTGCATACCCAGGCGCATGTGATAGAGCGCCGCACTCAGCGTCAGTATCAGCAGGATCGCATTCACCGGTTGCGCGACCCAGGTCAGCGCGCCCTCATAGCCTGCCTTGCAGGCATGTACGATCGAATACATGAACCACGGCACCAGGAATAACAGGGCCAGAGCGGTTACGCGTTGGCGGATGTGATGCTGGGTACCGGTTCCGGCAGAGCCGAGGCCACGAACGTTTTTTGCACTCGTTGTCATACCCGCCTCCTAGTAGAATGAGGCCAGCGACCAGATGATCGCGGCACCAATAATCGCAAAAGCGAAGTTGAACATGGACCAGAGGCTGGCGAGGCCCGGATTGAACCCGACCATCGGGCCATCCCAGATCAGGTGACGCAGCCCATTGGCGAAGTGATAGAGCACCGCCATCGACCACAGGAAGAGCAGGATTTGGCCCGGCAAGCTGAACGCAATGCTCTCGACCATGGCGTAAGCTTCAGGGCCGGTCGCGAGCCCAATCAGCCAGGCGCCGATCAAGAACGCGCCGCCATAAAGGCCAGCACCCGTAGCGCGATGAAAAATTGAGCCGGCCATGGTCCAATGCCATTTCCAGACCTGCACGTGCGGCGATAGGGGGCGATTATCAGCCCGTCCCTGTCCAGCCATATAGTCACTCCAATGCAAATGCACTTTCGATGCGGCATCTCTTAAGCGCGTCGAATAGCCTGTCAACGCGTCGGAGCGCGGCGAATCAGTCACTTTCAGGCTACCGCAGCGTGAACGTGTGGCCGCCATATCGGCCTTTTCAGAGCGCCCACATCGGCCTAGCGTGCAAGAAAATTGATCCAGGGTGTTCCATGTCACTAGTTTCTGTCCGCAGCGCCGCGATCGGTATCGCGCTCCTTCTCGCCTCACCTGTCGCCATGACCCAGAGCCTCGCCGAGCTGATTGATCAGTACGAAACGTTCAATCGTGAAGGCGATCCTGACGAAGCCGCGCGAGCAGCGGGTGTCGAGGCGCGCACCTGGGCCACCGTCACCCCGGACTATGTTGAAGAGCGCGCGGAGCAAGCGGCTGAGATGCTCGCCGCGTTGAACGCGCTGGAAACTGCGGAAGCCGGGCCGGAGACAGCAATCCTCAACCATCTACTGCAAGCCAGCGTCGACGCGCATCGCTATGACACTGCCCGCATTCCGTTTACCGGCGACTGGGGCTTCTTCGCGGCGCCGGCATACACGGCCATGCGCACACGGCTGACCACACGCGCGGATGCTGAAGCCTGGACCGCGCGGGTCAATGACCTGCCCCGCTTCTTTGACGAGCAGATCGAAAACATGCAGCGCGGGATTGATACGGGCTGGACCCAGCACGGCGATCCACTGGCAACCTCGATCGCACAGATCCGGGCGCAGCTGGTCGAGGACCCAACCGATAGCACCCTGTTCCTGCCATTCGAGTCACTCGATGCGTCAGAGCTCACCGAGCTTGAGATTCTGACACTGAAGAACAAAGGCAAGACGGCGGTTCAGCGCGCCATCAATGCCTATGCTGATCTGCTGCAATTCATGGAAGAGGATTACTCCCCCGCCGCGCGCGCTGCACCTGGACTGGCGACGCTACAAGGCGGACAGGAAGCCTACGCTGTCGCGGTTGGTTTTCACACTGCCGGGGCTGGTTACTCGCCAGAAGAGATCCACCAGCTGGGCCAGTCGGAAGTCGCGCGCATCCGTGCCGAAATGGACGAGATCATTGCCGAAGTGGCGTTTGAAGGCAGCTTTGAAGAGTTCATCGCCTTTCTCCGCACCGATCCGCAATTCTATGCCGAAAGCCCGGAAGAGCTGCTGGAAAAGGCCTCGGAAATGAGCAAACGCCTGGATGCCATACTGCCGCGCTATTTCGGTACGTTGCCGCGTCTGCCATACGGGGTTGAAGCTGTTCCAGCGTCAATCGCGCCAGGATATACAACCGGGCGCTATTCAGGCGGCGATGCTGAGAAAGGCATTGCGGGAACTTACCTGGTCAACACCTATGCGCTCGACCAGCGTCCCCTGTACGAGCTACCGGCGCTGTCCGCGCATGAAGCCGTGCCAGGCCACCATTTGCAGATCGCGCTGGCTCAGGAACTCGAAGACGTGCCGGAGTTTCGCAAATCCTACTACGCCACCGCGTTTGGCGAAGGCTGGGGTCTTTATGCAGAGAAGCTCGCCGGCGAGGCTGATTTCTACCGCACGCCATATGAGCGCTTCGGTCAGCTCTCTTATGAAATGTGGCGCGCGTGTCGCCTGGTCGCAGATACCGGCCTGCATCATTATGGCTGGAGCCGCGCCGACGCCGAAGCCTGTTTCATTGAAAACACTGCGCTCGCACCGCTGAATATCCAGACGGAAGTCACGCGCTATATTGGCTGGCCGGGTCAAGCCACAGCTTACAAAGTCGGCGAGCTGAAAATCCTCGAACTGCGCGCCAAGGCCAAAGCGGCGCTCGGTGAGCAGTTTGATATTCGCGCCTATCATGATGTCGTGCTTGGGGCCGGCGCCATGCCTCTGGATGCGCTGGAACGACGGGTCGATGATTGGATCGCGTCGGAGCAGGCTGACATCTCGGGCGAGTAGCAGCAGTTCCTTCCACACTGATTCATTCGTTCCACGATTGGCGTCGCGTCAGGCTTTTCACGCGGTAAGTGACGGCCCTAGACTGTCCGTGTGCCGCAAGACGATCCCGACAGTTTGACCACAGACCCCGCTCCGCGACGGATGAGCCGACGCCAGGTTTGGGCATTGACGCTCGCTGCCTCCGTGGTCACAGCAAACGCCTATTATGTGCACCCGATCATCGCCCGCGTGGCGGAGGATTTCGACGTCAGCGCCTCGATGATCGGGATTGTGCCAGGCTTTAATCAGATCGCACTGGCGCTCGGGATTTTCCTGCTTCTGCCGCTCGGCGATCGCTACTCCAATCGGACATTGTCGACCGTGTTTGTCTGGGGCCAGTTTCTGGCCATCACCCTGATGGCGTTCTCGCGTGATTTCACCTTGTTCGTGACCGGCTCGACCTTGCTCGGCTTCGCCACCATCGTGCCCTACCTGCTGCCGACCTATGTTTCCAAACGCGTCGACGCTCAGGAGCTGGGGCGAGTCACCGCGATGCTGACGACAGGGATCATTGCCGGGATCCTGATCGCGCGCGCGGGTGCTGGCGTGGTTGCTGAGCACCTGGGGTGGCGCACCGTCTATTATATCGCGTCGTCATTGATGCTGGTGGTTGCGATCCTGCTGCCCCTGTCCATGGACCGACGCGAGCCGAGCTCAACAGCAGCAAAACCGACATCCTACCTGGCGCTGATTGGGTCGATGTTGCCTCTGACCAGCCGATATCCGGAAGTGTTGCTGTCCGGCAGCATTCAGGCCCTGAGTTTCGGCATTTTCATCTCGATCTGGATGGGGCTCGGCCTGCACCTGACCAGCGCTGAAATGGGATATGGCGTAGATACGGTCGGCTATCTGGCGCTGCTGGCCATCGTCAATGTCGTGACGACGCCGAGATTCGGCGCGCTGGCGGATCGAATGGGGCCGCGCAAGACGCGCCTGGTCGCGTCTGGTTTTCGCCTGGTCGGTATCTCTCTATTCCTGGTTTTCGGGCACAGCCTGTGGCTGCTCATCATTCCGATCCTGATCGCCAATATTTTCGGCCCGGTCATGGATGTCACCGGACGCATGACCATCCTGAAGGAATCTCCCGAGATCCGCACCCGGCTGATGACGGTCTATATCGTCTTCATGTTTCTCGGCGGCGGCATCGCGAGCTGGGCCGGGACAACCGTTTACGATCTATGGGGCTGGTCCGGCAACGCGACCCTTGCTGTCTCGCTTTCGGTGATTGTCAGCGCTTTGAGCGCCTTAGCGTATTTGCGGTATGAACGCTGACGGCACGCGGCTGATTTTTATTCTGTATTTGATAGTAAACAACAAACACCAATTGGCTTGCATATTGCGTTACAGTCTGCACAACGCCCCTGTTGGGGAAATTCTGAACTAGGACGTAACAATGCTGCCAAAACCGCTGGCCAAAATCGCACCAAACACACTCGAATTTGAAATCCTGCCTTTGGTCAAACCGACCGGTTTTCGGGAGTATGATGCCCGCTGGTGGTTCAACGGCATCGGCCATGAAAAAGACCCGGAACTCAATCTGACAGGCGTGCAGGCGCTTGGCCTCGGCATGGCGACGCTGTTCCACGAGCTTGGCGTCGAGCCGAAAGTGGTCACGGGGCACGACTATCGCTCGATCAGCCAGCCGATCAAGAACGCGCTCATCCTCGGCATGGTCCAGGGCGGATGCGAGGTGCTAGATATCGGGCTTGCCTTGTCGCCCATGGTCTATTGGAGCCAGTTCGAGCTGGATTGCGCCTGCTGCGCCATGGTCACGGCCTCACACAATGAGAATGGCTGGACCGGCGTGAAGATGGGCGCCAATCGGCCGCTGACCTTCGGTCCGGATGAGATGGGGCGCCTGAAAGAAATCGTGCTGAACGGCGACTTCCAGCCCCGCGCAGGTGGTGGTCATTTCCGCGTGGATGACATGCGCGAGCGATACATTGAGAGCGTCTCTGAAGGCGTCTCAATCAAACGCCCACTGAAAGTCATTGCCGCTTGCGGAAACGGCACGGCGGGCGCGTTCGCCCCGGATGCGCTGCGCAAAATGGGCGTTGAGGTGATCGAGATGGACTGTAATCTCGACATGACCTTCCCGAAATACAATCCCAACCCGGAAGACAGCGCCATGCTCCACGCTATGGCGGAAGCGGTGAAAGAGCACGGCGCAGACATCGCGCTCGGCTTTGACGGCGACGGCGACCGGTGCGGCGTCATCGACAATACTGGCGACGAAATCTTCGCAGACAAGATCGGCCTGATGCTGGCCCGCGACCTGTCAAAGGAATATCCGGGGGCCAAATTCGTTGTCGATGTGAAATCGACGGGCCTCTACAAGACCGATCCGGTCCTGGAAGCGAATGGCTCGACGGTTGATTATTACAAGACCGGTCACTCCTACATCAAGCGCCGCACCACTGACCTCGATGCGCTCGCGGGTTTCGAGAAATCCGGCCACTTCTTTTTTCGGCCGCCCATCGGCCTTGGCTATGATGACGGTCTGATCGCCGCCAAAGCCATTCTGGAAATGCTTGATCGCAACCCGGACAAGACCATGGCTGACCTGAAAAGCGAACTCGGTGTTGCCTTCACGTCGCTGACCATGTCGCCGCATTGCGCTGACGAAGTGAAGTATGAGGTCATCGACCGTATCGTCGAAGAGTATAAAGGCCTGCTCGGCACGGAGATCCTCGGCCGCAAAGTGGTTGATGTGAACACCGTGAATGGGGCGCGCGTGACCCTGGAAGACGGTTCCTGGGTGCTGGCCCGTGCGAGTTCGAACAAGCCTGAACTCGCAGTCGTCGTGGAGAGTATGCGGTCCGACGACGACATGGTCGCCCTGTTCCGCGAAGAGGTGAAGCCGCGACTGGCCAAATATGAGGAAATCGGGGCTTACAATCAGGAAATCTGATTTCCGTCACGTCTGACAAAAAGTTCATAAAAATCAGCGACGGAGACGCGCTCTCTGCGCGTTTCACCCGCGTGCGCGGCGTGGCGCTGTGCAGAGGGAGAATTGCATTATGAACTTTCGATCGAGCCTGCTGGCGACGACATTCATTCTGGCTGCGTGCGGCGGCGGTGGCGGCGGCAGCACGACCACGCCAACCACGGTCACCACCACCAATTCCGCGCCGGTCGTATCTTCGGCTGTCGCAGATCAGGGCGCGAATGTTGGCTACGGTTTTTCGCTCGATCTCGCCGGAACCTTTTCAGATCCGGACAATGACACGCTGACGGTCACCGCCGATTTCGGCGCGGACGCAAAAGGCCTCAGCCTGTCCGGCACGGTGATTTCAGGCGTGCCAGACTCGACCGGCGATGTCACCATCACCTGCACCGCCACCGATCCGGACGGCGAAAGCGTCAGTGACACATTCACAATCACGGTCAGCATCGACCAGAGCGCCATCGCAACCGTCTTTTCCGGGACGATCGACCTCGACAATCTCGACGATTATGCCGGGCAGACGGTGCCGAATTACATCACCAAGCTGAACGATGGCGGCAATCCGATCAGCAATGCTGGCGCGACTCTGGGGCGGGTCCTGTTCTATGACACATCACTGTCGACCACAGGCACCGTTTCATGCGCTTCTTGTCACGCACAATCTCTGGGGTTCAGCGATTCCGGCGTCGTCAGTACGGGCGTCGAAGGCGGCCAGACGGGGCGCCACTCGATGCGCCTGATCAATACCATGTTCGCGGACGAGGAGGATTTCTTCTGGGACGAACGCGCACCGAGCCACGAAGCTCAGGAAAGCCAACCGATCCAGGATCACAATGAAATGGGGTTCAGCGGGCAAAGCGGCCGGCCGGACTTGAACGACCTGATCGTTCAGATGGAGGCGACCGAATATTACGAAGAGCTGTTCCGCTTCGTCTATCTCGACCCCAACATCACCGAGCAGCGGATACAGCTGGCGCTGGCGCAATTCACCAAGTCGATCCAGTCCTTTGATTCCCGCTATGATACGGGCCGAGCTCAGGTGAACAATAATGGCGCGCCGTTTCCGAATTTCACTGCAGACGAAAATGCCGGGAAGACCCTGTTCATGCAGACCCCGAATGATGGCGGCGCAGGCTGCAATCGATGCCACCGGGCGCCCGAGTTCGATATCGCCCCAAACTCGGACCAGAACGGGATTTTCCGTGTGGCCAATTCAACCACAGAGTTCGACCTGACCAATACAAGATCGCCATCACTGCGCGATATGGTTGGCCCGGGCGGAAGCTCGAATGGTCCGTTCATGCATGATGGTTCACTGGCGACGATCCGGGATGTCATTGACCATTATGACAATATCCAGGCGCCGACGACCGAACCGCCGCTGACGGAATTCCTGGCGACCCTGGACAATCGCCTGACCCAGGGCGGTAACCCGCAAAACCTGAACCTCACGGATGCGGAGAAGGACCAGCTTGAGGCCTTCCTGCTAACGCTGACCGGGGTCAGCATCTATACAGACGAAAAGCTGTCTGATCCGTTTTAGGGTACCAGGCCGGGGCGTGCCTGAGCGCTTGTCCCGGCCCTAACGCACATCCTCATAATGTTTGGAAAGGCGCGCAGAGCTGGCTCCAAAGCCCCACATCAGACCAACATACAGATAGGTCAGGTTGGCCCGCCAGAAGCCCCATTCTGCCACCCGGCGATCCGATGACCAGACTTTGCGCGGAACCTGACGCACACGCCCGCGCCCACCGCGCACCATACGCAGGCATAGATCGGCCTCCTCCATGATCGCCTGGTCCGGGTCCCAGCCGCCGATGTCTTCGAAGTCGGCGCGGCGACAGATCATGACCTGATCACCGAACAGAAGTCTGCACCCCCGAAAAAACGAGATCGGCCGAAACAGCAGCGGCGCGTACCAGGTCTTGATGAAATTGTGCGCCGTCGTCACGCGGCGAACTCCGGACGGACCCCGCATGACTGACACAAACCCGGCAAGGGCCGTGCGCTCATCGCGGAGGACTTGCTCTGCCAGCGTCACAAAATCATCCGGGACGATCGTGTCAGCGTGCAGGAAGCACAGAACATCGCCCTTCGCTGCGGCGGCGCCAGCATTCATCTGTCCGGCGCGCCCTTTCGGCAAATCAGACAGCAGGGTCACACCGGCATCGCGGGCCAGCGCGGGCGTCGCGTCGACGCTGCCGGCATCGGCGACAACCACATCCAGAGGTGCTGGCGATAATCGCTGCATGTTCTCCAGCGTCTGCGGCAATGCTTCGGCCTCGTTCAACGTCGGAATGATGATCGAGACCGCCATGCGATAGGCTTACCGCACTTGGACAAGAGGTGAAATCACGATCGTATTACGTATCAGCAAGCGCTCTCTTACGGAAAATTAAGAGCGACCGCGCGGGTTTTGCGCTTAAGCCCTTCATATGACAGCGTTTGCGGGGGACACGCTCAAGGCGAAATCCGGTATCGTGGCGGGTGTAACGCTCGCGCACGCAGTCATTCTTGCCTTTGTCGCGACAATGCCCCTGTCATCGATAAAAACCGAAAAAGTGGCAGTTTTGAATGTTGAATTGGTCGAACGACCTTCTGCTCCTGCACCGGAGGTTGCGGCGATTGACCCACCGCCGGCCAAGCCCGATCCACAATCTCAGGCGCCCCTGCAAATCACAGCGCCTGAGCCCGTTCAACCCGAAACGGACGTCGAGCATCCGGATTCAAATGCCGACGGATTAGATATTCTGACCAGCCTGGAGCCCGGCATGGACGACCAACCCGTGCCGTCGGCATCAACGGGCACCGGCACAAGCGATTCCAAAACCATTGATGAGCGCCAGATCGCGCAAGCCCTTCGCCTCTTCTCGTGCCAGAGGCTCACCCGCGCGCGTGACGAAGACTGCCCAAAGCCGGACCCATTTGCGGTCGCGGAAGCTCTGGACGCCCGCCAACAAGCGGCGCTCGACCCTCAACAGATCCCGGTCTTCAATCAGGAAAACGCGGCCGAACAATTTTTCTCGCGGCAAAAACAGGCGCGCCACATGTTCCCGGGTATGGATGCCGACATGTTCGGCGATACGCTTCCCTCAGGCGCCTATACGGCCAGTCGAATTCGCGAAGGTAGAGAGCCGCTCTGGTCGGAAGACATGAAGCGTGGCTTTACCAAGTCGGATTAAGGTGTCGCCTCGCTTGGTGCGTCTTCCGCAGGTGCCTCTTCCAACGCCAGGGCAACCCCTTCGCGGCGCGGATCGGCGCCGCCATCCAGGCCGTCCTCGGTCACCACGATAACGTGCAGGCCGCTATTTTCGCCGCGCCGTTCCTGGACGTTATAACCAAGGCTGTTCAGTTCGTCGGCTATTTCCTGGCCGCCGGGCACATCCACCTCGACACCAACCGTCTCGCCTCGGGCGATGATATTGGGCTCCGCCACAGCTTCTTGGGCCGTGTCCCCCCAATCGAGCACCGCCAGGACGGTCTTCGACACATAAGCAACGATCGAATTGCCACCAGGCGATCCGGTCACCATTTTCAGATCGCCATCCGTGTCAAAAATAATCGTCGGCGACATTGAGCTGCGCGGACGCTTGCCTGGTCCCGGCGCATTCGCCACAGGAAGGTTCGACTTGCGCGGCTGGCGCGCGAAATCGGTCAGTTCATTGTTCAGAAGGTAGCCATTGACCATGCGCGAGTTGCCGAAGGCGGCTTCCACGGTTGCGGTCATCGAGACAACATTGCCCTCCTGGTCGACGATCGAGAAATGCGTGGTTCCCGGCGCATCTTCGGTCGGGTCCTGTCCCCACAGGCCAATCATTGGATTGCCGCCGAGGGCAAGGCCAGGATCGCCGGGTGTTGGTGTTTCACCTGGCTCGAAGACTTCGGTAGCACGGACATCGAGATAAGCCGGATTGATCAGATCCATGGCCGGCACCTGCACAAAGTCGGCATCGGCGACATAATGATCGCGGTCGGCATAGGCGAGGCGCTGCGCATCGACAAAGGTGCGTACGCGCGCAAATGGTTGCGTAGCATCCTCCGGCAGGAGACGATCATAGAGTCCCGGAATGGCGTTCTGTGTGACCCCGCCCGAGCTTGGCGGCGGCGCCGAGCAGATCCGGTAGTCGCGCCAATTGCCGCAAAGCGGTGGGCGGACTTTGACTTCGTAACCCGCAATATCCTCGACAGTGATCGCAGATGGCCGCGGCGCCTCAGTCAGCGTTGCAACGATCGCTTCAGCATTCTCGCCTGTGTAAAACGTCTCAATACCGTCCGTGGCGACGCGGCGCAGGGTTTCGGCATAGTCCGGATTGTCACGCACGGCGCCTTCGGCCAGGGACTCCCCGTCCGGGAAGAAATAGGCTGCGCTGACAGGGTGGTCATCCAAGCGCGTAAACTGCCGGATGCGGGCATCGGCGAGCGTTCCGGCGAGCCGTGGGCTGACCACAAAGCCTTCATCCGCCAGCTCAATCGCAGCGTCGAAATTGCTCGCCCACTCATTGTGGCCATGCACGTCATGGGCTGTCTTATAGAGCGCGATCGCGCCGGGTACGCCGGATGACTTGCCGGATTGCCAGGCATCCAGGAATCCCAGCACTTCGCCGTCTTCGACGAACAGGTTCTCGTCAATGGCCATGGGCGCGGTCTCGCGACCGTCATAGACGACTGTTTCACCGCTTTCCCGGTCATAGACGACCATGAAGGCGCCGCCACCAATCCCCGACGATTGCGGCTCAACCAGACCGAGTACAGTGTGTACAGCAATCGCCGCATCGACCGCATGTCCGCCGTTGCGCAAGGCCTCCAGACCCGCTTCGACCGCCCGCGGATCCGCGGCCGCGACCATCGCACCATGGGACCACGTGTCAGCCTCAACCACTGGCGGGGCATCGTCGACTTCGATTTCAGAACTGTTATTGGCTTGTTGGCAGGCCGCGATAAACAGCGCTGAGACTCCAACAAGAACACGTGATTTAACTGACATTCGATGGCGCTCCGACTTGGCGAATTCTTTGCGGCACCGTAGAGCGGTTATCGAATGCAGGAAAGGCTATGAATGTCTCAGCCAGGGCAAAAAAATCTGATCACGGATATTCCCGGATTGCGGGTCGGGAATGCGCATGACGAGGCCGCGCTGACGGGCGCGACCGTAATTGCCTGCGAGACGCCATGCGTCGCCGGCGTTGCTGTCGCCGGAGGCGGCCCGGGCACGCGCGAGACCGATCTGCTGAGCGCAGACAAACTGGTCGACGCGGTCAACGCCATCGTCCTGTCCGGCGGTAGCGCCTATGGTCTCGCTGCGGCCGATGGGGTCGCCGCGCTGCTCGGCGCGCGAGGACAGGGCTTTGCCATGGTTGACCGGCCGGACGTGCCGAAGACGCCGATCGTCCCCGCCGCCATACTCTATGATCTCGCCAATGGCGGCGACAAGGCGTGGCAGGAGACACCCCCTTACCAGGCCCTTGGTCGCGCGGCGCTGGACGCGGCAGGACCAGACTTCAAGCTCGGCCGCGCGGGGGCTGGCTTTGGCGCCCGCGCCGGACAGCATCGCGGCGGCCTCGGCTCGGCCTCGATCGTCACCGGGGACGGGCTCAGCATTGGCGCAATCACCGCGGTCAACAGTTTCGGCTCGGTCTACATGCCGGGCACGGACGCATTCTGGGCCTGGCCTTTTGAGATTGATCAGGAATTTGGCGGCACAAGACCACCCGCAAACTATGCGGCGGATGCCGAGGATTGGGGCGCAGCCAAGCAAAATCCACAATTGCGCGAAAACACCACGATCGCCTGTGTCGCCACTGATGTCGCGCTGACACCAGGCCAGGCGAGCCGTGTCGCCCAGATGGCCTTGTCCGGTTTTGCCCGCGCCATCCGACCAGTATTCGCACCGTTTGATGGCGATGTCGTCTTCGTCCTCTCGACCGCGCAACAACCCCTGCCGGAACCGACGCCATTGGCGCTCGCCCGGATCGGTGAACTTGCTGCCGGCACGCTCGCCCGCGCGATCGCGCGCGGTGTCCATGAAGCGCAGTAATTTCCTGAATTCAGGTGTTGCTTTCCCCGAAACCCAAGAGTATGTGACCTCTTCCGCGCTTCGGTAGCTCAGTTGGATAGAGTACTTGGCTACGAACCAAGGGGTCGGGGGTTCGAATCCTCCCCGAAGCGCCACTCACCAGACACAATGGATACCCCCAATCGGTCGCGGACCGCATCGATTGCAGGTCCGTTCGTTGCACACCCCCAACAGGCATCAGAAAATGTGATGCTAGCCATCACATTATCATATTATGCAATCGAGCAGATAGTTGCAATTGCAACTAGGTGGCACCTCACCTGAGATATCTGCATGGCCAGCCGAAAAGACAATGACATCGAAACCGAGCTGCATGACGTATTTCACGTCAAGCAGATCACGCGCGATACGCCCATCGAAGAGATGGTCGGCGCTGATCTGGTGACCATGGAACCGGGTGTCTGCTCAAAACCGCATCGCCACAATCGCTCCGAAACAGTGCTGTACTTCACCGAAGGCAAAGCCACCGTGCATGTGAACTTCAAGCCCATTGATGTGGTCGCTGGCGACCGACTGCTCGTTCATAAGGGCGAGTTTCACAGCGTCGACACGCCCGCTGATAGCGGCTGTGCGTTCCTGTCAGTACAGACGCCGCCCATCCTGTCAAAAGCCACCGGCTTTCGCGACTTTGAAACGCACGAAGATGCGGTTGCGGCTGGAACCGAGGACAAGGCGTAGAACGCTTTGCTTGAAACGTTGGGCGCCCGCTTTGGGCCGCCCCTATTCCGGCGGGTCGGTCTTCAATCGGATCGGCGGACAGGCCTTGCGGGCCGCGAAGATCTTGCTTGAATCGATGGCGATGTTCGCATCACTCAACATATTGCGACCCACGAGCAATGGATAATTGAATCCCGAGCGGTCAGCGAGATTGACCTCACCATTCACGCGAATGCCGCCAATGCACAGGTCCATATTGACCACCGGACGGACAATCGTGCCGCCGCCGCGCCGACGGATCGAAACCCAGCGCACCACCGGCTCGGTGAAGATCACTTCCCGGCCGCGTCGGCTGGTCAGTTTGAATGTGATCATTTCCGGCATCGGATCTTCCATCGACGTGTCGAAGATCGGTGCGATTTCCGCGCCGGGTGGATCATCCGGTGTTTCACCGCCGCCCATATCCTCGCCATCGAGCTCCGCATCGCCGATCAGATCCGCCATCTCCTCGTCCGGCGACGTGTTGACCGCAAATTCGGGCGGCAGGATTTCGGCATGTATCGAGGTGGTCTTGGCGCCGCTGTCCAGCTTGGCCCGCATCAACAGGCCATTTGGCATGACCCGGGCATGCTCCAGCCACCCGCGGGTGTGGAGAACCGGCGCGTCAGACACGCTGGTCAGGCTCAGGGCCAGGGAAACAAGAATCGTTTGTCCAAACATTGGCGCCCCTAATTCTCGATTTATGCGGCATTATTTAGGCAGGCATGGCAATCCGGCGATAAACCAGATCGGCATAATCATTGACCAGCGCCTCTGATGTCGCGCCCGGCGTGTAGTTAAACTCGCCAATTTCAGACACGGGTGTGATTTCAGCGGCCGATCCGGTGATGAAACATTCGTCAAACGTGCCAAGCTCATCCGGCATGATGGCGCGTTCGATCACTTCAATCTGACGCGCCTTGGCAAGCTTGATCGCCGTCTGGCGTGTAATCCCGTTCAGGAAACAATCTGGCGTCGGCGTGTGCAGAGCACCATCGCGCATGAAGAAAATATTCGCGCCGGTCGCCTCGGCAACTTGCCCGCGATAGTCGAGCATCAGGGCGTCGGCATAACCGTCATTCTCGGCCGCATGTTTGGACAGGGTGCAGATCATGTACAATCCCGCCGCCTTGGCATGGCATGGCGCGGTGAGCGGATCGGGACGACGATAAATCGCGTGCGTCATCCGGATGCCTTTCATCTTGTCGGCGAAATAATCGCCCCAGGCCCAGACGGCCACGGCCAGGTGAATCGTGTTGCTTTGCGCCGAAACACCCATCATTTCGCTGCCGCGCCAGGCGAAGGCCCGCACATAAGCGTTTTCAAGACCGGATTTGGCGAGTGCCCCTTCCTTGATCTTTTCAAGCTCATCCACGGAAACCGGAAGTTCAAAGCCCATGATCCGGGCCGAATTGGCCAGCCGCTCGGAATGCCGGCGGGAGGCGTAGATCACGCCGCCATAGGCCCGCTCGCCTTCGAACACGCACGAGGCATAGTGCATGGCGTGGGTGAGCACATGAACTTTCGTATCCCGCCACGGGACGAATTCACCATCCATCCAGATATAGCCATCACGATCATCATAGGCTTGGTCTGCCATTGGCTGTTTCCTGTCTTGCACTTTTACTCAATTCACGGGCATTCTCAGATCACTATGGTGAATGTCAACCAAATACGGGCAAATGCGCCTGGCTTCGATCCGCGTCTGTTTCTCCGTGATGAGGAATTGGATTACGGAATAGCGCTGCTTCTAGCCGGAGAACGGGCATTGATGAAGGCCGCAAGTGAAATCTCGCGCGATTTTGACCTGCCACAACTCGCCGCACGCGTGTTGATCACAATCCGGTTTCAGCCGGGGCAGACGGTGACGGGCCTGCGCGACCAATTGGACACGACCACGCCGACCCTGGCCCGGATTCTTGGCGATCTCGACCAGCGCGGTCTCATCGAGCGTCGCCAGAGCGATCACGGCGATCGCCGCACACGCTGCTTGTTCCTCAGCCATGAAGGCAAGCGCGTCACCGATCCCGCCACGCTGGCCATGCGCGACAGTTTGAGAAGCGCCTATCGCGCGGCGGGTTCAGGCGCTGTCAGCGGCGTGCGGGCTGTGCTAGAGGCGCTGATATGAGTGCTGAAACACATCTTTTGATCGTCGATGACGATGATCGGATCCGGGAATTGCTAAAGCAGTACCTCACCCGTGAGGGGCACAGCGTCACCACGGCGCCGGATGCCGCCGCTGCGCGCAAACTCTTCCAGACGTTCAGTTTCGATCTCGCCGTGTTCGACATCATGATGCCTGGCGAGGATGGCCTCAGCCTGCTCAAGGCCTTGCGCGAAGATGGAAACGAAACGCCTGTGATGTTGCTGACCGCGCGGGGTCAGGCTGATGATCGCATAGAAGGCTTGCGGCTCGGCGCGGACGATTATTTGCCTAAGCCGTTTGAGCCGGAAGAGCTCGCCTTGCGCGCGGCCGCGATCCTGAAGCGCAGTCATGTGCCGCCGCCACCGGAAGAGATTGAAATGTCCGGCCTGGTCTTCGAACCGGCAAAGGGCCTCTTGCACGGTCCCGATGGCCACATCCGCCTGACCGACAGCGAGCTGCAATTGCTAAGTCTGCTGGCGCAAAAGCCGGGCGAACCAATCTCGCGGGAGGATCTCGCAGCGCAGGCCTCGAACGGCACTGAACGCAGCATTGACGTACAGGTGACGCGACTGCGCAAGAAAATCGAACCTGACCCGAGGAACCCCATTCACATCCAGACGGTGCGCGGTATCGGATACCGACTGATGCCGGACTGAGAAAAGGGCCAAACCCATGTTGAAACTGCACCACCTGCGCGTCGGGCGCTCGATCTTTACCGTCTGGCTGCTGGAAGAGCTCGGCGCCGAATACGAGATGGATTTCTACGATCGCAACGAGATGGGCCGCGCGCCGCCGGAGCTTCGCACCGCCCATCCGCTCGGCAAGTCTCCAGTTATCGAGGATGATGGTTTTGTCCTCGCCGAATCCGGCGCGATCGCGCTGTATTTGCTGGAGAAATTCGACCCTGACAACACGCTCGGCCCGCCCGACGACGCCAAAGCTCGCGCAGAATGGATGCAGTGGCTGATGTATACAGAGGCGTCGGCTTTCGCGCCCATGCTGATGAAATTGCTGCTCAGCCGAATGGACGACAAACCGCCTGTGTTTGAGATGTTCGCAACCGGCGAAGTCGCGCTTCAGCTTGGATATATCGAAGCGCGACTGTCCGATCGGGACTATGTCATGGGCGACACATTCTCGGCGCCCGATATCGGCATGACCTATATTGCCGAAATGGCCGAGCGCCTCGGCGAACTGGCACCCTACCCGAAGCTTTCAGCCTATCTGGCACGCAATAAGGCGAGACCTGCGTTTCAGCGGGCGCTGGAGAAGGCCGGCGGCTGACCACCGGCCTGCCCCGCCCTCTACCCAAGCCTGCCGGGTCTGCTTATAGATTCATCCTTGTAGCGGTCGCGGCAATGGGATGTTGATTAGATGAGCAGTTTTCGTCTGCGAGATTATACGCCCAAGAGCCTGTACGGGCGTTTGGCGGCGCTGGTGGCGCTGCCGGTGATCGCCATCTTCGCGATTTTCGCCCTCTATTATTACCAGGAACACATTCGCGATGTGAACGAAAAGCTGTCGCAATCGATCGCCCGCGAAGTGGGCCTGATTGTAGACATTTGCGACCGGTCCGATCTCGCATCAGAGGCCGAAATGCGGATCGAGAGCCAGTTGGGACTGCGGTTTGATTGTGCGCATGAGACTGGCCTGGAGTGGCCTGAGGGCGCGCGTCAAAAATTCGGGTATGACGACGTGCTGCGCGGGCAACTTTCAGTCGTGACTGAACACCCGTTCCGGGTTCGGGTGATCGAATCCGGACGCGTGCTCGATTTTCGGCACCAGACCGGCGACGACACGATCCGTGTTGTGGTTGATCGCAAGCGCGCCCTGGCCGCGAACACCCACTTCACCATTGTCTGGGTGCTGCTTGGCGCTTTGTTCATGCTCACCCTCGCCTTCGCGTTCCTGCGTAATCAGGTGCGGTCTATCCTGCGCCTGACCGAAGCCGCCAAAGCCTTTGGCCGCGGCCGCGATCTGCCAGGCTTTCGCCCGAGCGGCGCTACCGAGATTCGCGATGCAGCGCGCGCGGTGACGGATATGCGGGCCCGTCTGACCGCGTTTACGGACCAGCGCACTGCGATGCTGGCGGGCGTCAGTCATGACCTGCGCACACCACTGACCCGCCTCAAACTACAGCTCGCCATGATGGAGCAAAGCGAAGAGATTACCGGGGCGCGCACGGATCTCGATGACATGTCGAAGATGCTGGATGAGTATCTCGCCTTTGCCAGCGGCGAGGAAGGCGAGCGCGCCGAAGATCTGCGTCTCGACCATATCGCCCGCACGGTGAGCGAACGGATCGATGGTGCACGCGTCGAAGAGGCTCCGGAGATCAGCGTCACCGCCCGCCCAATGGCTCTGACGCGCACGCTGTCCAATCTAATTTCGAACGGGGTCGGATACGGTGATCGTTGCGAAGTGCGGCTGCTCAAGGGGCCACGGATGGCTGAGATCCTGATCGATGATGATGGGCCCGGCATCCCCGAAGACAAGCGTGAAGATGCCTTCCGGCCGTTTCATCGTCTCGATGATGGCCGTTCGCAAAATGTCGCCGGCACGGGCCTGGGTCTGACCCTGGCACGCGATTTTGCGCGCAGCCATGGCGGAGACATTCGCCTTGAGGATAGCCCGCTCGGCGGTCTCCGGGTCCGCTTGCGCCTGCCTTATTAGGCGTCGACTTCGGGATCGGCTTTTTTCTTGCCACGCCGGGCGCTGATCCATTCGAGCCGCTCCTCGATCTTGATCAATTCCGCATCCAGCGCCGCCATCGTACGGCTGAGATCCGGGCTGGTTTCCTGGCGCCAGGCCCGTTCGGCTTGTGCGATCGCCCAGGCCAGCGCGGTGATCTGAACGCCGCGCGGCAGCTTTCTCGCCCCGTCCAGTCCCGCGCAGGCAAGCGCCCATTTCGCGGTCGCGGCCCGCGCCTTGAACCGTAGCGCAAGGCCATCAAACGATCGGTCGCGCCAGCGCAGATAGGACATGGCGCCATCACGCGCATCTTCCATCGCTTCGAACCGCATCATGATGACATCGAACAGCCGCGTGCGGGCTGTCTCGTCGGCGTCTACCGAGCCCTCGCTCATCGCGGCGTCGAATAGCGGCTCAACGGCTTCGGTGAGATCCTGTTTGTCGGCGGTGCCGTGCAAATCCTTGAGTCCAAGCCCGGCCTCTTCAGCAATATCGGCCAGGGCCAGCGCGCTCCACTTTTCGGTTTCGGCCAGTTTCAGCGCGGCGCGAACGCCTTTCTCGATGATCTTGCTGGCCTTCATTCTGTCTCCCTGGACAGCGCATTGTCACGCGCGATCGCTGCGGCGATGGCGTCTCTGAATACAGATGGCATCGCCGCGTCGGACATCAAGACCTCGAGTGCCGCCTGCGTCACCCCGTTCGGCGAGGTCACGTTCTGGCGCAGCGTTGCGGCATCTTCTTCAGACGCCTCCATCAGAGCGCCGGCGCCCTCCACAGTCTTGCGCGCCAGTCGCATCGCGAGCGCAGGATCAAGACCATGCGCCGCACCCGCCGCCGCCATCACTTCCGCAAGCAGGAAGCCATAGGCCGGACCGCATCCGGAGACAGCAGTGGCCGCCGGTAACAGGTCTTCGCCGATTGGGCCTTCGACAGCGCCGAGCGGGGCAAGCAGGTTTTTCAGCGATGCGATCGTCTCAGGCGTGGTTTCCGGCTTGGTGCAAAGAATGGTGACGCCCTTGCCGACAAGGCCCGGCGTGTTCGGCATTGCCCGGGCGACGCGCGCCGTTCCGAGCTTGGCTTCGAGAGTTGCCAGTGACACACCGGCCATGACTGAGAGAACCTGCGTCTGAGGCCCGACGCGCGCGGCAATGCTCGGCGCCAGGTCGCCGAAGACCTGCGGCTTCACGGCGATGACCAGCATATCAGCGGTCGCAGTTTCCGGATTGAGGCGCACATCACTGCGATCGGCCCAGGCCTGTACGGTTTCGGATGCATGCGGGTCGACAATATTGATCGCCCCGGCGAATCCCGCCTTCAGCCATCCCCCGGCCAAAGCCGAACCCATCCGGCCTGCGCCGATCAGTGTCATCTTCTGTGTCATGGTTTCGCTACGTCCTGCGATATGTCTTGAGGTCTCTTGCCATTTGCGACGGCCTTAGCCCGTTTCCGCTCAGGAGTCGCTTGAAATCAGGACCATGGTCAAAATGCTGCAGCTGGCGATGATAATAGTTCACGTATTCCAGCAGTGCGAGCAACGCGGCAAAAGTCGCCACGCCCTGATCCCATCCGCTATTGAAAATATCGGGTCGCGTCCATGCATAAAGCACGGCGCCCCCTGCGACCAAAGTCAGGATTAGCGCGAGGCCCTGGCTGACCGAGATCACGCGCATCGCACCCGAAAGGTCGTATGACCGGTCTTCGAGCTGTTTGAGTTTGGCGCGCCAATAATATGCGCCGATGAGCAAAAGCAGCATCATCGGAATGAAGCTGACCAACGTCACCCAGCTCGGAGTCCAGCGGGCCACCATGAGCAGGATGACCGGCAATAACACGACATTGCCCGCTTCCATTTTCCAATAGCCAGAGAGGCGTCGTTTCAGACTGGCCGCAGCCATGGCGACAGGCCTTACGCTTCGCCTGCCGTTTCGAACAAGGCCGCTTCCAGCGCTTCGCGTGGGGTCTTGCCGGCCCAGATGACGAAATTGAAGGCCGGAACGAACATGTTCACAGCATCCAGCCCAGCGGCCAGAACCGCACGAATTTCGCCCACTTCCGGTTCAACCCGGTCCAGCATTGGCAAGGCATGGCGGAAGATGATCACGGCTTCGTCGGCCCAATAATCGAAGTGTCCGAGCCACAGGCGCTCATTCGCCATCATCACCAGTTCGGCAATTGCGGCGCGGCGCGAGTCGGTTGGTTTGACGTCGAGCGTGATCGAAAAGTGCATGGCAGGTGGTTCGTTACGGTGCGCAAACATGCCGCCCATATCGCCCCATTTTGACGCGGTGATGCACTGAATCGTGTCATCTTCTTCGTCACGCTGAAAATCCCACCCCGCCTCAGTCAGGCAGCTTTCGACAAGCTCAAGCGCGTCGCTCTCAATTGTCTGGGAACGGTCTAAGGATAGGCTCATGGGCTCCCCCTTCCGAATCATTCAGGCCTTCTTGCCTTGGGGTCAGGCTAACCATGCCCGACTCAGCGCGCAAGAGTCTTGGTTAAAAAGCAGTGGAAAGCCCTATTTCTCTAGCTTCTCAAGCCGTTTTTCGAGCGCTTCAACACGCTCCAGCGCCTGCACCGCAATCGCCTTCAAAGCTTCGATTTCGTCACGGCTGGCGAGGTCCATATCGGCAATCATCGCGCGCACGCGAGACTGGCCGGCGGTCTTCATCTCTTCACCGGCGGCGCGGGCAGCGCCCATGGCCCCGGTCATCAATCCAGCAAGATCATCCATCATCGGGCTTTTGGCAGACATGTGGCGGACTCCTATACGCGTCTTGAACCTGTATCCATTTGTGCCTAGCAGATGGGAACACAAAAGCCGACAGGAAAGACCGCCGCATGAGTCTTCTCGCTCTTACCGCGCAACAAGCAGCCATGAGCTTCCCGGAAATGTCTCCGGCGATCTTCCAGATTGATCTCGGTTTTGTCGGCCTCGGCAAGTTTCCGATCCGCTGGTACGCGCTCGCCTATATTGGCGGCCTGATCATTGGCTGGCGCTATGCGCTCGCTCTGGTCAATCGCTCGGCCCTGTGGGGCGGCACCAGCCCGGCGACGCGGGACGATATCGATGACCTGCTCTTTTACGTAACCCTGGGCGTCATACTCGGCGGACGGATCGGCTACATCCTGTTCTACCAGCTGCCGTATCAGTGGAAAGATACGATGGCAGACCCGGTCAGCCTGCTGCGCATCTGGGAAGGGGGAATGAGCTTCCATGGCGGTTTGTTGGGCGTCGCCGTCGCCATTTGGTGGATTGCGAGACAACGCAATGTGCAATTGCTCTCGATCGGTGACATTGCCGGTGTGGTGACACCGATCGGGCTGTTTCTGGGGCGGATGGCGAACTTCATCAATGCCGAGCTTTACGGTCGCCCGGTTCCTGAAGGCAGCACCTGGGGTATGATCTTTCCGGAAGACCGCATTCCCGGCTCGACGCCGCCGGCATACAATTGGAGCACCGGCGAATGGGCGTATCGCGGTGACGAAGTCGCGCGTTATCCGAGCCAGGTCTATGAAGCCGTGCTCGAAGGCCTGATTCCGGCGATCATACTCTCCATCATGGTCTGGCGGTTCAAAGCGCTGCAGCGTCCTGGACTGATCGCGGGCCTATTTCTGCTGTTTTACGCCTTTGGCCGAACGCTGGCTGAACAATATCGCGAGCCAGACAGTTTCACCTGGAACGTGCTTCCCGACTGGATCACCATGGGGCAGATCCTGTCGCTTCCCATGTGGTTTGGCGGCGCCTGGCTGGTCTGGAACGCGCTCAAGAAGGCGGGCGTGACGTCCAAGGCGTGAGCACGCTCATCGATCGCCTCACCGCAATGATCCAGACGAGCGGACCGATATCGGTTGCCGCTTACATGGACCTTTGCCTGCATGACCGCAGGCATGGCTATTACGCCACCCGGCCCGGCCTGGGTCGTGACTTCATCACAGCTCCTGAAATCAGCCAGATCTTCGGCGAACTGCTGGGACTCTGGGCGGCGCACGAATGGCAGCAGCTGGGTGCTCCGGGGAGGTTCAACCTGATCGAGATCGGCCCCGGTCGCGGCACCTTGATGACTGACGCCTTGCGCGCCGCGGCATCCGTACCCGGATTTGCCGAGGCGGCGCAGCTGCATTTCATCGAGCCAAGTCCGGTCCTGCGCGCGCAGCTGGCCAGCAAATTCGAGAGCCATGCGCCGGTGTTTCTGGACCGCCTGGAACAGGCCCCGACCGATAAGCCCTTGCTCATTCTCGCCAATGAATGGCTCGATTGTCTGCCCGTGCAGCAATATGTTCGCGTCGGTGAGGCCTGGCATGAGCGCGTGATCGGCCTGGACGATCGAGGCGGTCTCACCTTCGGCTTGAGCGACGCGCCAGCGGCCTTCGTGCCTGAGGTATCGGGCGAACAGGACGCGGTTGAGCTCCAACCTGGCCTCAAAACGCTGGTCGAAACCCTGGATGAACTGTTGCGAAAGACACGCGGCCGCGCGCTCCTGATCGATTATGGCCTCGCAACCGGAACGCCTGGTGACACGTTGCGGTCCTATCAGGATGGCGCACAGATCAGCCCGCTGGCTGCGCCTGGGGCCAGCGACCTGACCTGCGATGTCGACTTTGGGCGCCTCAGTCGCCTCGCCCTTGCGCAAGGCCTCGCCTGCAGCGGCCCGGTCTCGCAGAGCCAGTTCCTGATCACTCTCGGCGCCGAGGCCCGCCTCAATCAGCTGGCCCGGCAACACCCAGACCAGGCCGAAGACCTCTATGCGGGCGTTAAGCGGCTGGTCGATCCAGCCGAGATGGGCACGCGTTTTCAGGCTATATGTGTGTCCTCACCTGACCTCGCGTCGCCTGCGGCATTTTAGAATGCGCTTACAAAAAGCACGCGCTATATTGACCTTCACGTTAAGGTAAGCCTTGTGTTTCTTGAGCGTCCTGCTACCTGCGGGGCAACGAAAAACCAAGCCAACTCTGGGAGTCGCCGATGAAGGTCCTCGTGCCTGTCAAACGGGTCATCGACTACAACGTAAAGGTCCGCGTAAAATCGGACCAGACCGGTGTCGATCTGGCCAATGTCAAAATGTCCATGAACCCATTCGACGAGATTTCTGTCGAAGAAGCCGTCCGCATGAAAGAGGCCGGAACCGCGACCGAAGTGATCGCTGTTTCTATCGGGCCTCAGCAGGCACAGGAAACCATCCGCACCGCGCTCGCCATGGGCGCAGATCGCGGCATCCTGATCAAATCCGATGATGATGTGGAGCCTCTGGGCGTGGCCAAATTGCTGGCCAAAGTCGTCGAGGAAGAGAGCCCGGATCTGGTCATCCTGGGCAAGCAGGCGATTGACGATGACAGCAACCAGACCGGCCAGATGCTGGGCGCGCTGCTTGGCTGGCCACAAGGCACCTTTGCTTCGGAAGTGAAAGCCGAAGGCGGCAAGGTCAGCGTCACCCGTGAGGTTGATGGCGGCCTGCAGACCGTGTCTCTCGATGGCCCGGCCATCGTCACCACTGACCTGCGCCTGAACGAGCCGCGCTATGCGTCTCTGCCAAACATCATGAAGGCCAAGAAAAAGCCGATCGATATGAAAGAGCCAGGCGATTATGGCGTCGATATCTCGCCGCGCCTGACCGTGGTCAAAGTTACCGAGCCGCCTGTGCGCGAAGCTGGTGAGAAAGTCGAAGACGTCGCCACGCTGGTCGAAAAACTCAAATCTGCGGGAGCTGTATAATGGCTGTTCTTGTAATTGCTGATCACGATAACGCGTCCCTGAGCGACGCCACGGCAAAGACCGTTAGCGCGGCGAAGACCTTTGGCGGCGACGTCGATGTTCTGGTCGCTGGCAAAGGCGCCGGCGATGTCGCGGCGGCTGCCGCCGGCATCGATGGTGTTCGCAAGGTTCTGCACGCCGATGGCGACGCTTATGAAAAGCAGCTCGCCGAAGCGATGGAAGCGCTGATCGTTCCCCTGATGGATGGCTATGACGCCCTGTTCGCGCCCGCCACAACCATGGGCAAGAACGTCACCCCGCGCATCGCCGCCAAGCTCGACGTGATGCAACTGTCCGACATTATCGGCATTGAAGGTCAGGACACATTTGTCCGCCCGATCTATGCCGGTAACGCGATCATGACGGTGAAATCTGCCGATGCGAAGAAAGTCGTCACCGTTCGCGGGACGGCCTTTGAAGCGGCTGGTTCCGGTGGTTCTGCGGCCGTCGAAGCCGTTGACGCCCCTGCCGGGCCATTCAAGTCAGCCTTCGTGTCTGAAGAAATTGTCGAAAGCGATCGTCCGGAACTCACCGCGGCCAAGCGGATCGTCTCTGGCGGCCGGGCCCTCGGCTCTGCCGAGGAGTTCGAGCGTCTGATGAACCCGCTGGCTGACAAGCTCGGCGCCGCAGTTGGCGCTTCGCGGGCGGCAGTCGATGCGGGCTATGCGCCAAACGATTACCAGGTCGGCCAGACCGGTAAGATCGTGGCACCGGAACTGTACATCGCGGTCGGCATTTCAGGTGCGATCCAGCACCTCGCCGGCATGAAGGACTCCAAGATCATTGTTGCCATCAACAAGGACGAGGAAGCCCCGATCTTCCAGGTTGCCGATTATGGTCTGGTCGCAGACCTGTTTAACGCAGTTCCGGAACTGACCGACGCGCTATAGGCGATACGAAACTCGAATTGAAAAACCCCGGTCAATCTGGCCGGGGTTTTTCTTTGCCGCGAACGCGATAGTCTATCCCAAGCAGGGGGAGCATCATGCGCGAGACGATTGCCAGACATCTGGACCATGACCCGCACTTCGAATGGCGGGGTCAGAGCGTTTCGCGGATCGAGAACCTGTCTGACATCGTGTTCGCCCTGGCGCTGGGCATGTTGCTGCTCACCGGAGCGCCGCCGCAGACCTTTTCGGAACTCGTACATTTCCTGATTTCGATCATTCCGGTGACCGCGAGCTTCGTCATTCTGGTCCTGATCTGGAACGCGCATTTCGTTTTTTTCCGGCGCTATGCGTTGGCCGACAACACGATTGTGGTGATCAATTCCATCCTGTTGCTGATGGTTCTGTTCACAGCCTACCCGCTCCGATTCATTTTCGATGGCCTGTTCTGGTACATCTATGGGGCCATCTCCGGCGACTATACCCAGCTGCTTGTTAAGGAGATGGATCTGATCAACTCCGCTCGCAGCATGGCCTTCTTCGGGGCGGGCTATTCGGTGATCTACGGCTTGATGAGCGAGATGTATGCTCATGCCGCGCGCAAAGCGGAGGCAATTGGCTTGTCGACGAAAGAGATCTTGCTGACCCGGCGATCTGTCTGGCGCTTCCGCGGGGAAGTGATGATCGGTATCATCGTCGCGCTCAGTGCCTGGTTGTCACCGCTCGGGCCGTTTGCCGGGTTCCTGATGGTCCTTAACTGGCCGGCGGCTTATTTCGTCCGCGCCTGGGTCAGGGATGAGGCAGACGCGGCTGCTTAAGCGATGCCCGAGGCCTGATCGTCGTCCGGGACCGACCTATTGAACCAAGTGCGCCACGACACGCCGCGTATGGGCTTGGGCGCGGTGTTCGAACAGATAAATGCCCTGCCAGGTTCCCAGCAAGATGCGGCCATCCGCGATCGGAATGGATAGAGAGGTTTGCGTCAACGCTGCCTTGATATGTGCCGGCATATCATCGGGCCCTTCGGCACGATGGTGCAGATAGGCCATGGACGGGTCGTTCGCATCAGGCACAAGGCGCTTGAAAAAGGCATTGAGGTCACGTTGCACATCGGGATCTGCATTCTCCTGAATCACCAGCGAGCACGATGTATGCTGGCAAAACAGGGTCAGCAATCCACGTTCGGTGGCCTCGCAGCGAACAAAGGCGTCGACATCAGCGGTAAATTCGTACAGCCCCTGCCCTTGCGTGGAGAGCTCGAACGTCGTCTGCATCTTATCCTCCGGATGATACAAAAAGAGCGGCTCGAAAGCCGCTCTCTTGAGATTAAGTATCCAGGAAGCTGCGCAGCTTCCGCGACCGGCTCGGATGTTTCAGCTTGCGAAGCGCCTTTGCCTCGATCTGGCGGATCCGTTCGCGGGTGACCGAGAATTGCTGGCCGACTTCTTCCAGCGTGTGGTCGGTATTCATGCCGATGCCGAAACGCATGCGCAGAACCCGCTCTTCACGCGGTGTGAGCGAGGCGAGCACCCGCGTCGTGGTTTCGCGCAGGTTGGACTGGATCGCCGCGTCGACCGGCAGCAGGGCCGCCTTGTCCTCGATGAAGTCGCCGAGATTTGAATCCTCGTCATCGCCAATCGGGGTTTCAAGCGAGATCGGTTCTTTTGCGATCTTCAGGACCTTGCGGATCTTTTCCAGCGGCAAGCCAAGCTTTTCCGCCAGCTCTTCCGGGGTCGGCTCGCGGCCAATCTCGTGCAGCATCTGGCGCTGTGAGCGGACAATCTTGTTGATCGTCTCGATCATGTGCACCGGAATACGGATGGTGCGAGCCTGGTCAGCAATTGAACGCGTGATCGCCTGGCGAATCCACCAGGTCGCATAGGTCGAGAACTTGTAGCCGCGGCGATATTCAAACTTATCCACCGCCTTCATCAGACCGATATTGCCTTCCTGGATCAGATCGAGGAATTGCAGGCCGCGATTTGTGTATTTCTTGGCGATCGAGATGACCAGACGAAGGTTGGCCTCGACCATTTCCTTCTTGGCAATCCGGGCCTCGCGCTCACCTTTCTGAACGCGCTGGACAATCTTGCGATAGTCATCAATCGGAATGCCGATTTCCTGGGCCACCATCTGAATTTCGCCCCGAATGGACTCGATTTTTTCAGCTTCGCGCTCGGTGAAGCGTTCCCACTTTTTCGACAGGGCCGACATTTCCTCGACCCATTTTGGATCAAGCTCGCGGCCAAAATAGTTCTTCAGGAATTCCGAGCGCGGAACGCCATGCGCATCGGCGAGACGCATCAGCTGGCCCTCAAGGCCCATCAGCTTCTTGTTGATCGCATAAAGCTGCTCAACCAGCGCTTCAATCCGCGCATTGTTGATGTGCATGGTCTTCAGCGAATCGACAATATTGGCCGAAATGCCGTCATAGTTTTCCTGGTCTTTCGGCGTCAGGCCTTTGCCTTCCATCCGGCGACCCACCAGCTTTTCCTGCAGCTTGCGGAACTTGGCAAAGCCTGTGGCCATCTCATCGAGCTTTTCCAGCACGCCGTCACGAAGTTCGGCTTCCATGCCGGACATGGACATGGCGGCGCCTTCTTCCTCATCCTCGCGTTCTTCGCGGGCATGGCGCTCTTCAACGGTTTCGTTCTCGCGCGCTTCGGCTTCTTCCTCGTCGAGCTCTTCTTCCTCAGGCGGCGGGTTTTCCGCGCCATAAGTGGCTTCGAGATCAATCAGGTCACGCAGGAGAATACGCTCATTCACCAGCTCGTCGCGCCAGACCATCATCGCTTCGAAGGTCAGTGGCGATTCACACAAACCGCGGATCATCGCGTCGCGGCCAGCCTCGATGCGCTTGGCGATGGCAATCTCGCCTTCGCGGGAAAGCAGCTCAACGGCGCCCATTTCGCGCAGATACATGCGCACCGGATCATCGGTCCGGTCAGAGCCACGGGCATTGCCCTTCTTGGTCACTGCGCCGGTCGTGCCGGTGGTTGCAACCGCAGTCGACTTCGCCGCCGCTTCGCCTTCTTCCTCATTGTCGACAACCGTGATGCCCTGCTCGGACAGCATCGCCATCGTATCTTCGATGCGATCAGAGGAAAGCTCATCCTCTGGCAGAATCTTGTTCAGCTGCTCAAGCGTGACATAGCCCTTGGCTTTGGCATCCTTGAGGAATTTTTTGACTTTGGTGTCGCTGAGGTCGAGGACCGGACGGTCGTCGCCTTCTTCGAGTACTTCCGCTTTGGCTTTCGCCATGTATTGCTCCTGTCCGCTGCGAGCCGCATCGCAGCATACACTTTTTATCCCGTTAAAGCCCGATCAATCCTGATCTGCTTTCTCCGCTGCCTCATTGAGACGCGCTGTGCGAGCCCTTCTCTCTGACACGAGACGGTGCCGGTGACGCGCGTCCTCCGGAGTGGCAAAAGCCTCTCCAGAATTGCGGCCGGCCCCATCCGTACCTTCCGGGCGTGCATACTGTTCCAGGGCGATTAGCCATTCCCGTTCCTCTGGCCCTCCGCGGGCAATCTCTGGGGTGTCGGGATAAGTTGTTAGCAGTACTGCAGCGCGCGATTTTCCAAGGCTCTCTAAATGGTCACTGAGTCCCTTGCGGTCAACACCTGTTTCTGCAGTATTTTCGCTGATCAGGGCGTCGCGAATGGCGGAAACGTCAGGATCTGGCAAATCTGCAACAGCCAGCGCCTCGAATCCGATCTCGGCCAGGTGGTGGTGGTCGACCGCCCGCACAATCAGGCCGAGCCCTCTGGTCTTGGCGGGCGCGCCGCCACGCAAGGAGGCATCCAGCGGCTTGCCGCCGCGTGGAGGCGGCCGACCATTGCTGCGCCCCGCTGATCGCATTTGCCAGAGATAATCCCGCATGCGCGCTTTCAACTCGCGTTCATAGGCCGACTTCACCGCGCCATGTTGAATTGCGCTCGCCGCCTGCATCAGCCTCTGCTCCAATCCGGCCTGACGCTCAGGTGTATCGACCAGCTCCGCATCGCGTTCCCGGCGCCACAAGACTTCAACCAGAGGCAGCGCGCCATCGAGCAATTTGCCCATCGCGCCCGGACCGCGCTCGCGAATGAGATCATCCGGATCCATGCCGTCCGAGAGAAGACAGAAGAACACGCTGCGCCCAGGCTGCAGGCCCGGCAGAGCCCGTTCGATCGATCGGTATGCTGCACCGAGGCCAGCGCGGTCGCCGTCAAAACACAAGACCGGTTCCGGTCCGGCACGCCACAACAGACCGAGTTGGTCCTCTGTCAGCGCCGTGCCGAGCGGCGCCACAGCATGGCCAAAGCCCGCCTCGCACAGCGCGATCACGTCCATATAGCCTTCACAAACGATGAGGCCGCCTTCCTCTGTACCGCCAAAGGCTTCGCGCGCCGCCTTGTAACGATAGAGGACGCGAGACTTGTGGAAGAGCGGTGTGTCAGACGAGTTCAGATATTTCGGTTTCGCATCCGGCTGCAGGGCGCGACCACCAAAAGCGATGACTTGTCCGCGTGCGTCCTCGATCGGGAACATCAGGCGTCCCCGGAACCGGTCGTACGGGTCGCCGCCGCCATCCTTCTCTACCGCGAGGCCGGCCTCCACGATCTCGCTCTGGCTGAAGCCTTTTGATTTCAAATGCTCAAACGTCTCGCGCCAATCATCGGGCGAATAGCCGAGCCGGTACTTTCCCCATGTGTTCGGCTTGAGGCCACGGCCTTCCAGATATGTCCGCGCCTCTGTGCCTTCGCTGGCGCGCAGTTTTTCTTCATAGAACACCGCCGCCGCTTCACACGCCGCAATCAGGCGCAGGCGGCGATCATATTGTTCCTGGCTTTCCGGGGTGGCTTTGGGCAACGCCATGCCGGCTTCGTCGGCCAGTTTTTCGATGGCCTCCATAAAAGACAGGCGCTCGGTTTCCATGACGAATGAGATGACATCGCCGCCAATGCCGGACGAAAAGCATTTGAAGATCTTCTTCTGGTCGTTGACGTAGAAGCTCGGCGTCTTCTCATTGGTGAACGGCGACAGGCCAACCCATTCCTTGCCTTGCTTTTTCAGCTTCACCTTGCGCCCGATCACGTCTGACGGCCGAATACGGGCCTTCAACTCGTCGACAAAGCCTTCGGGAATGCGGATGGATGCGCTCATCTGATTCCTATACCCCGTCCGGTGCGCGGCGCGAAGCGACCAGATTAAGAATTCACACGGCCAAAACCGCGATATGACTCCGAATTCATACCCGGCGCGGGTCAATGTCACCCAAAAATACCACAAAAACCGCCTGATCGATCAAATTTCACCAAGCACAGAAACCGTATTCTAGCTTGCTCTGGGTAAGGTGGGATCTGGTGGAAAGACGTGTGAAACAGAACAACGAAATCCGATCTGTCCCGAGCGAACGCGAGTTTGCATCGAACCTGGTAATGGTGGCTGCGATCATGCTCGTGATCGCGACCGCGATTGCTGTGGCCGCGACTTGGTACACGACGCGACATTATGAGCCGCAGATTCATCACCGCGCCTTGCGAACCGCCACCATATTGCCGCTCATCATCGTTCCGCTCTGCACATCTATTGTCGGCTATCAGAGCATCATGAACCACCGTCGCATGTTGCGAATCTTCAAGCTCGCGCACACAGATGAGATGACTCGCCTCGCCAATCGACGCGCGTTCATGCAGGAAGCGCGTCACCGGTTTGATACGGTTGATCTGGAATATCAGGGCCTGTCCATCTTCATCATCGATCTCGACCACTTCAAAAAGGTCAATGATGCTTACGGCCATGAGGCGGGCGACGAGGTGCTGATACACGCCTCACAGCAAATCGTGCAGGCGCTGCCCCAGGACGCCATGGTGGCACGCCTCGGCGGTGAGGAATTCTCGGTATTGCTGCCCTATACGGATATCGAGCAGATTTATCATTATGCCGAAACCATCCGCCATCGGGTTGCTTCCAAACCTTGCGCCTATCTGGAGCACCGCATTCAGGTCTCGGCCAGTGTCGGGGTCGGCATTGCGCATGCGCGCGACACGGTCCGCTCGGTCATGACGCGCGCAGATGATGCGCTCTATGACGCCAAGGATGAAGGCCGAAACCGGTTCGTGATTGCCGCTTAAGGCGCCTCAGCCGCGCTGACGTCGCCTTCAACCGACCCGGCATCCTCGCGCGCAAACCAGGCCGCGAGCCCTTTGTACATGTCATATGATTGATCATCGTGTTCACGGACATAGCCCGCTGGCCAGGCGCTTGCGCGGGCGACGACAATATCATTATCGCGGTCGACATAGAGCGTCTGGCCATTTGCGCCCGAAGCGGTGAACGTGCCATCGGCATAAGTCCACCAGTGCCACGCATAGCCACGATTGGGGTTTGGGTGCACTTCGCCGGGTTTGATATGCGCCTCGTCTGATACGGTCGCACGCTCGACCCAGTCGACCGGCAGGATCTGCTCGCCATTCCAGACACCGCCTTGTTCGATGAACAGGCCGAACCGGGCCCAGTCGCGCAGCGCGGCATTGAACATGGCGCCGCCAATTTCAGCACCCTCAGCCCCTGACCGGTCCAGGATCCAGCCCGCATCATGCTCCATACCCAGCGGCCGCCAGATCTTCTGTTCGAGGTACTCGGCTGCATTCATGCCGCTCACCCGACGGATCAATTCCAACAGCACCTGGCTCTCGGCGGTATTGTAATTGAACTTTGTGCCTGGTTCATTGTCGCGCTTGAAACCGATAGCAACATCATAAGCCGGTTCCTGGCCTGAGATGACGCTTTTGGTCATGAACTTGACCGTATCATCCATCTTGCCTTCCCACAGGCGTGGATCGTAGCGCACGCCGGATGACATTTGCAGCGCCTGCTTGATCGTGACGCCATCATACGCCGTGCCGGCCACTTCTGGCAGATATTTCGACAGTGGATCATCAACGTTATCGATCTTGCCGTCGGCGACCGCGACGCCGACCAGCGTGGATGTGATTGACTTGACCAGCGACCAGGTTGTGAAACGCGTCCCGGCATCTGCGCCGCGGCCATAGCTTTCGTGTACGACCCGGCCTTCATGCACGATGATCAGGCCGGAGGTTTCCATATCCGTGTACATATCGGCCAGCATTCGGGTTTCACCATCATGCTCATACGTGAAGCCTTCGAGGACGCCGTCAACGACCGGCAGCGGCGTCGATGCTTCCGGCCCCGAGACGGTGCGAGTCGGATAGAGCTCGCTGGCATTCTGGAAGAAATAATCACGATCGCCTTCAAACGCCTGCGCCCGCGCAATCACGTCATTTGGCGGTGGTACGAAGCGCGTGTACGCAAAAATACCCGCTGCAGCGCCGATGATCAGTGCCGCAATGGCAATCAAGATCGATCTCATGACAAGTCTCCCGCGTCTTTGGCGGAAGAAATGCACTCAATTTTGCGGATTCGTCTAGCCTATCGCCGCGCGAACAGCCTTGCTGGCGGGACCACACTCGATCCGGCCGGGATATTTCCGCCTGAGGGCAGTCATGCAGCGACCAACGTCTTTGAGCTTGCGCGCTTGCAATTGCGTGACGACTTCAGCCGCAGCTGATTTCAGGGCGTCCCCCGAGAGAGGCTCGGGCAGGAAGCTCATGATGACTTCGAGTTCTTCGCGTTCGCGTTCGGCATCGGCAATGCGGCCAGCATCGTCGAACTGTTTAATCGATTTCTCGCGCTGCTCGGCCATTGTCTCGAGCAAGGATTCGATCACTTCATTATCACACCCGGAGCATTCGCCGCGTTTGCGCGCGATCACATCGCGGTCATCCATGGCACACTTGATCAACCGCAAGGTTTGCGCCTCAACCCCGCACGAATCCTCGGATTCAGCCAGATTCAAGGCCGCATCGATGCGGTTACGAAGTGTGATTTGGATGGTTTGATCCATCTGACCCATTATTGACGCCTCAAAAGCCTCATTTTATGCGCCGAATCCGCTTGACGGTTCGGCCCGCAACACTCTATCAGCCACCCGTTTGCCCAAAAAACATTAAGGCAAAGTGGACCTCAAGAGTCCAGCGAAGTCGCGGAGATAAGCGTAAGATGGACAAAAATCAATCCAACTTTGCCAGCCAGGCCAGTGGTGCCCTCGCTTTGGCGGATGGGACAATATTCCTGGGAATCGGCTCCGGCGCCGTCGGCACAGCGGTTGGAGAGCTCTGTTTCAACACGGCAATGACCGGATATCAGGAGATTCTTACCGATCCGTCATATGCGAAGCAGGTGGTGCTTTTCACCTTTCCGCACATCGGAAATGTCGGCGCGAATCCCGAAGATCACGAAGAATCGAGTGAAAACGCTGCTACTGCTGCAGTCGGAACGGTATTTCGCGACGCCATCACGCCCCCCTCAAACTGGCGCGCAGACGATCATTTTGACGCCTGGCTCGCGAGAAAGGGCATTGTCGGCCTGTCCGGCGTCGATACGCGCGCTCTGACACGCCTCATTCGCGAAAAAGGGATGCAGAAATGCGCCGTCCAGTACGCGCCCGACGGCAATATCGACACGGATGCGCTTGTTGCAGCGGCTCAGGCCTGGGACGGCCTGGAAGCCGCTGATCTCGCGGCAAATGTCGATGCCGATGCTGATTATGCCCATTCCGAGCGATTGTGGGACCTGGAGTCGGGATTTGCCGGAGATAGTACCGGCGAAAAACACGTCGTCGTTGTCGATTTTGGCGTCAAAAAGAACATCTTGCGCAATCTTGCTGAAGTCGGCATGCGCGCGACCGTGGTGAATGGCGACACGGCCTTCGAAACGATTGCAGCGCTCAATCCGGATGGCGTCGTGCTGTCAAACGGCCCCGGCGATCCGGCGGCGACATTTGACCGTGCCGGCCCGATGCTGAAAGCCCTGGTCGACAGCGGCCTGCCCCTGCTCGGCATCTGCCTTGGACACCAATTGCTGGCCCTGACGCTCGGCGCGAAGACGATGAAGATGGACCAGGGTCATCACGGCGCCAATCACCCGGTGAAGGATCTTGAAACCGGCAAAGTTGAGATCGTCTCGATGAATCATGGCTTTACGGTCGACGTCGCCAGTCTGCCCGACGGGGTTGAGGAGAGCCATCGCTCGCTGTTTGACGGCACCAATTCCGGACTGAAAGTTGCCGGCAAGCCCATCATATCCGTCCAGCATCACCCGGAAGCCAGCCCCGGCCCGCAGGACAGTTTCTATCTGTTCCAGCGTTTTGCTGATCTGATACAGGTCTAGCGCAGGCTCTTCACCATCGTCTCAAAGGCTTTGTGGAAACGCTCAGCCGAGGTGCCGTCCGTATCCCGCAGCAATGCGAAACCGGCGCCGTTGAGTGCGCTTTGCAGCATGATCGCGATGGGTTCCACATTCTCGGGCGCGACCAGGCCTTTCTTGGACAGGTAACGCACACCGGCTGTGACGTTCTGGATGCCCAGATCATGGTCGCTTTCATACCAGCCCTTCAAACCCAGGACAGCGGGCCCGTCGATCAGGACGATTTGCTGGAAATCCTGGCGTGCCACATATTTCAGATAGGTACGTGAGCCGGCCATGAAGGCCGCGTAAGGATCGGTCAGACTGCGCGCAGCAATTGCGGCCTCACGCGCTTCATTGTCCATTTCCACCTGCAGCCGCGTCCACACCTCGCGAAACAACGCATCCTTGGATTTGAAATGATGAAACAGCGCGCCCTTGGTGATCCCGAGATCCGCGCAGATATCGCTGATCGACGTGTCCGCATAGCCGCGCTCGCCATACAGACGTGCGGCCGCGTCGAGCAATCGCTCGTGTGTTTTTTCCGCATCAGCTTTCGATCTTCGTGCCATCACCCAGCCGCCAGCAATTGACGTTTAACATACCGGTGGTATGTATATGTTGTACAACGCTTGTACAACAGGCGATCGGTCTTGCCGGCACGTACATTTTGAGTTCGTGAGTCGTGGGGACGTAACGCGGACCTGAGAGAAGGCCAGATCGGAGTTTCCGGTCTGGCCTTTTCGCATGTCGAATGGGCGCGGCTGATTATCGTTCTTCTTCCTCATCCTCGGCATCATCCAGGCGGAACAGCCGCGGATCGATCCGGACATTGGTTTCGACATCCAGCAGGTCGACGACGGTGGTTTGCAGATTGCCATCCATGGTCAGCCAGCCCAGCAGGTCATAGCTCGCCGCATCAAAGATCATCGTGAGCGTGCCTTCGAGCTCTCCGGTCGCGTCGCTGACGCGAACGCCGACCCGTTCTTCATTGCGCATCACACTGAGGACATCGACATCATCATCAAACCGCAAATCGGTCGACAGGATCAATCCCAGCGGCGTCGCACCAATCGGCACGCGGTCCACCGTTTCCAATTCACTGTCTTCCATCGCCACGGTGGTGCCGTTTGAAACGATGAGGATCGGAGTCGGATCATGATAATCAAAGCGCATGCGTCCGGGGCGATTGAGTGCAAATGTCCCGGTCGTGATGGACCCATCTGCATTGGTCTGGACGAAATTGCCTTGCGCTGTCCGTGCCGATGACAAGGCGTCGCTTACCTGATCGAGAATGGCAGGCCAATCAGCCTCAGCCACCTGATTAGTCTGTGCGGCGGGCGCTTCCGGCTCGGACGAGGCCGGTTCGACCTCAGATGCAGGTATGGAGTCCTCGACCATCGAACGGGTTTCCGTCTCTACCGGATCCTGAACCGGCTCGCCGGCGGGCTCGGGCTCTATCTCAGGGATCGATACGGCGGGCGCCTCGTCAACGACATCCGTCGAAGCGGCATCCGCCTCTTCAGCCACGGTCACCTCGACCGCGGGCTGAGACTCTTCAATCACCGCCTGCAGGTTAAGCTGCAATTGCGGGCCAATCACCATGGCCAGGGCAATCGTGGAAATCGCGGCTGATAACATCGGGACACTCCTGTTTGAGCGTCTGACATAAGCGGTCTTCCGCAACAAAAACAGGGCTGAATCTGGGCATTTTAGCCCGCTTTCGTTGCCCGGCGTTCAGGTGCCCGAATAACCCTTGGCCACTTCAATCCGCGTGCACGCGGTCCACTTCGGTCACGATATAGGTGAGCGGATCTTCGCCGTGCGAGGCAATGGTGACATATTCGCCCGGTCGGAAGACATGGTCACCAAGGCGATAGCCCCCTTCGTCCGGTCCTTCTTCATCTTCGTCATAATGGAATCGCCATTGATTGCCGCGATGCGTCAGCAAGCCATCTGCCTGCTCCGCCGGGTCCGGATGAAACCGATCCACGGTGCATTTCGAACGCAAGGCGCGCCAAAGCTCGAGGTCGATCTTCCCGCGCGCATCCAGCGGCGCCACGACAACATAACCTTGCTGGTCATCGCCGCCAGGGATTCCCGGATTGCGGGCCAGTCTCAACACTATTCTCTTCAAAGGCATGATCTGGTCTCCCCTTCTAATGTGCCAACGCGAGCGCGGGGCCGTCATCGGCATTCATCAACGCGCGACTGGTGCCACCAAACAACATCTGTCCGATGCGGCTGTGTCCGTAGGCGCCCATGACGATCAGGCCCGCCTCGTGTTTCTTCGCGAGGCCCAGGAGCCCCTCTGAGATCTTACCGCTAAAGGTCTCGGTCTTTGTACTCACACGTTGATCGTGCAGCCACTCCGCCAGCGCCTCGGGCGACGTGGTTTCAGGCGCGCCGCCAAGTTCGCGATCCTTGTCGGGATTGTGCGCAATAACGGCGTGCTCAAGCGACTGAATGAGTGGCAGGTGCGCCCGCACAGCACGCATGGCGCGCGGACTTGCATCCCAGGCGATAATCGCCGGGCCAGCGATTTTGCCCGATGATGCGGCCAGCACTGCCGGCAATCTTTCTTCCATCAGACTGTATTCGAAGACCGGATTGAGCGCGTGCCCCGACCGCGCCGCTTCGCGCGGAAACACAGTTGCATCGCTCAGGATGGCATGGTTCGCCACCAGCGACTGCACGTGCCCGGTTTCGTGATTGAGGTCCGCTTGCAACCAGCTGCCCGCCTTCGATACCTCGTTTTTGAATGCGGTATCAAAATCCTTGCGCAACGATGTCTGCGCGTCCGAGACCGCGCTGACACCCGAGCCGCCGGCCATTACCGCTTCGGCAGAGACAAAATACATCGCTGTATTGGCCGGGTCCGGCATGGCCAGCAGGCCGTCGAGCCTGGCGCCAAGCTGTTTTGCCAGCGTAATTGAGGTCTCAAGTTGTGGGCCACAGCGATCCACCTCGCCGCCCAGAACGCACAGAACTGCCATAGTTTCGCTCCTTTTCCTCTCTTGAATCAGGTAGGAACGCGCCGGAATGGGCGAAATAGGGGAATATACTGACATCTCGCCAACGGATCTGATGATCCACAACGTTTCCAATAATTCACTTGGAAAAATCGAGTCGAAATGGCGTGTTCATATCTAAGCTGGGAGAGTTATCCATGAAAACCACACTTACCATTCTTGCCGCAGCGACATTGCTCGCGGGTTGTCAGAACGTATCCAACCGCACTCTGGGGACGACTGCGGGCGGTGCTATTATCGGTGCCGGGGTCGGCATGATGGCCGGCGGCGACGATAAGCGAAATGCCGCCATCGGTGCTGTTGTCGGCGGTCTCGCTGGCGCTGCTGTCGGCGTCTACATGGACAAGCAGGAAGAAAAGCTGCGTCAGCAAACTGCTGGAACCGGGATTGGCGTCGAGCGTGTTGGCGACCAGATCGCGCTATCCATGCCGTCTGGCCTGACCTTCGACGTCAACAGCGCGAGCATCAAGGGCGACTTTTACGGCCCGCTGAATGATGTCAGCGCAACCTTGCAAGAATATCCAAAGACCGCGGTCGATGTGGTCGGTCACGCGAGCTCCGATGGCGACGATGCCTATAATCAGGAATTGTCGGAACGTCGTGCCTCATCCGTGCAGACCTATTTGACCAATAGCGGTGTTCAGTCGGTCCGACTGAACGCAATCGGCATGGGCGAGACGCAACCCATTGCTGATAACGCAACTCAGGCTGGCCGAGCCGCCAACAGACGCGTCGAGATACTTCTCACGCCAATTGTTGAAGACGGTGC
Organism: Hyphomonadaceae bacterium; assembly: GCA_024742355.1. GTDB lineage: Bacteria > Pseudomonadota > Alphaproteobacteria > Caulobacterales > Hyphomonadaceae > Henriciella. Next base: position 81,231 of record JANSYM010000006.1, read on the forward strand.
CTGATCAAAAAAGGCCGGAGCAGAATACTCCGGCCTTTCTTTTTTGTTTCGAGAGAACGTCGCGGTCTAGGCCGCGGCTTTTTCTTTAACGCCCCCTGGCGGGAAGCGTGAGTAAAAGGTCTCGCCATTGGCAGCCATGTCGCGCAGAAGCTGCGGAACCTTGAATCGGTCGCCATATTTTTCAGCCAGCGCATCGGCTTCAGCGACAAATTCCGGGATGCCCCAGATCAAGTCCATGTAAGAGGCGCACCCACCTGTATAAGGTGCGAAGCCCCAGGCGAGGATGGAGCCAATGTCGGCATCGCGGGCATCGGTGATCACGCCCTCTTCAAAGCAGCGGGCCACTTCCACCGCCTGGCGCACCAGGAAGCGATTGGTGAGGTGCTTTTTCAGCTCTGGCGGGCACTCATCCACGGTGACGTCGATGCGGCTGTTCAGATCCGGCCAGAGGCGCGATGGCTTGCCCTTCTCATTATAGTCATAGAAGCCCTTGCCGGCTTTGCGGCCGACGCGGCCCTGGTCTTCGACCAGCCACGCCATCATCTGGCCGAGCTCATTGGCGTTGTAATCAACACCAGCCGCCTGAGCCATCTGTCGGCCAACTTTCAGCGCAGTATCGAGACCGACAGAGTCAGAGACTTCCAGCGCGCCCATCGGCATGCCCGATTGACGACCAACATTCTCGATGATCGCGGGCTTGATGCCCTCGGCCAGCATCGCCATGCCTTCCTGGGTATAGGTGCCGAAGCAACGCGAGGTGTAGAAGCCGCGGCTGTCATTGACCACAATCGGCGTCTTGCGGATCGCGAGAACGTAATCAACCGACTTGGCGAGTGTCTCTTCGCTGGTCTTTTCACCGGTGATGATCTCCACCAGTCCCATCCGCTCTACCGGTGAGAAGAAGTGGATGCCGATAAAGTTCTCAGGACGCTGAGACGCTTCGGCGAGGCCAGTGATTGGCAAGGTCGATGTGTTCGAACCGAACACCGCGTCAGCGCTGATCACGTCTTCCGCCATTTTGGTGATCTTGGCTTTCAGCTCAGGGTTTTCGAACACGGCCTCGACAACCAGATCGGCGCCTTTGACGTCGTCATAATTGTCAGTTGTGGTGATCAGATCGAGCAGAGCGTCACCCTTTTCCTGGGTCGACTTGCCGCGCGAAACGGCTTTCTCGACCAAACGGCGGGAATAGTCCTTGCCCTTCTCGGCATTCTCTTTCGAGACGTCGACGAGGACGGTTGGGATGCCAGCCTTGGCTTGCACATAGGCAATGCCAGCGCCCATCAGACCGGCGCCGATGACGGCAATCTTCTTGAACTCGGTCTTCGGATAGCCCGCTGGACGGTTCCCGCCTTTGGACAATTCCTGCATCGACAGGAACAGGGAGCGGATCATCGCTTTCGCTTCCGGACGCTGCTGCGTGTTGATGAAATAGCGCGTTTCAATGCGCAGGCCGGCATCGATCGGCACCTGGGTGCCTTCATAGACGCATGACAGAATGTTCTTCTGGGCCGGGTAATTGCCATAGGTCTTCGCCGCTAGCATGGCGTTCGACATGGTTGCGACCTGACCAGCGCCGGGCGCACGGTGTACGACACCGCCTGGCATCTTGAAGCCTTTTTCGTCCCACGGCGCTTTCGCATCCGGGTTAGCCTTGATCCATTCCTTACATTTGGCAACCGTATCCGAAGACGCGGCAAGCTCGTTGACGACGCCCATCTTGTGCGCCTTCTCAGCTTTGATGCTGGTGCCTTGCAGGATCATTGGCAGGGCTTCCTGCACGCCAATCAGACGCGGCAGCCGCTGCGTTCCGCCAGCGCCCGGCAGCAGGCCGATCTTGGCTTCTGGCAGTCCAAACTGGAGCTTGGGATTGTCATTTGCGGCAACGCGGTAATGCCCTGCAAGCGCCACTTCCAAACCGCCGCCCAGCGCCAAACCATTCAATGCCACGGCAATTGGCTTGCCGCAGGTTTCAAGCTCGCGCAGGGTTTTGTTCAGAGAGAAGCCGCGCTCGAACTGCTTGGCTTTCAGCTCGGCTTCGGACATCTCCGCTTCCGGCTTGCCACCGCTGCCCGCGCTTTCATTCATTTCACCGAGATCGGCGCCAGCGCAGAAACCGGATGGCTTGCCCGAGGAGATCACCAGGCCGGTAATCTTGTCATTGGTCGAGACTTCTTTGGTGATCGCGATGATGTCGGCGATCGCTTTACCCGTCAGCGTGTTCATGCTGCGGCCCGGCACATCGAACACCGCGTGCGCGATGCCGTCGCCATCAATATCGAAAGAGAATGTTTCGAGTTTCATTTTACTTATTCCTTGTCGGGCGAACCGCCCTCATCATTAGTGTCGTCTTCTGGATCTGATCCGGCTGCCATCATGGTCGTTCCAAGCGCAGCGCCGATGGCAATCCCGACGGGAAGCCAGATCGCGATGTCGCCGGTTGCGACGCCGAGCGCTGCACCAATCGCAACGCCGACGCCGATCCCAATTGGAAGCGCGGATTTCTTCGCCATGACCTAGACCCGCTCGATAATTGTCGCGGTGCCCATGCCGGCGCCGACGCAAAGCGTAACCAGAGCGGTCTCTTTGTCTGCGCGCTCAAGCTCATCGACCATCGTGCCGAGCAGCATGCCGCCAGTCGCACCCAGCGGGTGCCCCATGGCAATCGCGCCGCCATTGACGTTCATTTTTTCATGATCAATGCCGAGCAGGTGCATCATCAGCATCGGCACGGACGCGAAGGCTTCATTCAGCTCATACAAGTCGATATCACCGACATCCATGCCCGCCTTTTTGAGCGCTTTCAGCGTCACATCGGTTGGACCGGTCAGCATGATGCCAGGCTCGGACCCGATCGAAGCCATTTGCTTGACCCGGGCGCGCGGCTTCAGGCCGAGCTTGTCGCCCATTTCCTTCGACCCGAACAGGACCGCCGAAGCACCATCAACGATGCCGGACGAGTTACCGGCATGGTGGACGTGATTGATCGCTTCGAGTTCCGGATAGCGCTGCTTGATCACTTCGTCGAAGCCCATTGCGCCCATGCCGGCAAAGCTCGGATTAAGTGCAGCGAGGCTCTGCATGTCCGCGTCAGGGCGCATATGCTCATCATGGTCGAGCTGGGTGCCGCCCATCTGGTCCTTCACGGCGACGATCGATTTCGAGAACCGGCCTTCTTTCCAGGCCCGTGCGGCGCGTTGCTGCGATTCAACGGCATACGCGTCGACATCATCGCGCGAGAAGCCCCACTTGGTCGCGATCGTGTCGGCGCCAACGCCTTGTGGCGAGAAGTAGGATTTCAATGCAATCTGCGGGTCGGATGACCAGGCCCCGCCAGCAGCGCCCATGGGCACGCGGCTCATGCTCTCAATGCCGCCGCCAATCGCCATGTCGGCTTCGCCGGTCATGACCTTGGCCGCCGCCATGTTACAGGCTTCGAGGCCTGAGGCGCAGAACCGGTCAACCTGAACACCCGCTGTGGTTTCAGCATAGTCCGCGTTCAGCACAGCAATCCGGGCAATGTCGCCGCCCTGCTCACCAACCGGCGACACACATCCGAGCACAACATCGTCGACATATTTGGTGTCGAGATCGTTGCGGTCACGGATCGCTTCCAGCGTCTGGGTCGACAGCTCGAGCGCGGTGATCTCGTGCAAGCTGCCTGATTTCTTGCCTTTGCCGCGCGGGGTGCGCACAGCGTCATAAATATAGGCTTCAGTCATGGGAGGTTTCTCCTGTTTTGGCTCGTTAAACTCATTATTTTGCCGGTGCCTTCATCGGGTTGATGGCGAGCGAAGCTCTCGCCCGGGCGGCTTCCTTGCCGCGCGAGTCATAGAGGTCCGCTTCCGCAAAAATCACTTGTCGACCAATGTTGCGAAGCCGGGCGGCGACTTCAATCGCGCCAACTCTCACAGGTCGTAAAAAGGTTGTGTGCAGGTCGATGGTCGACGGGAAGGCCCGCGTGCCGGTCTTGACCGTGGCGAGCATGCCGATCGTATCGTCGAGCATGGCGGACAGATAGCCGCCCTGAATATAGCCGGCCGGATTGGTGAATTCCGGCTTTCCGTCAAACGCCACCCGCGTTTCCATCTTGCCCATATCGAGCGAGACCAGCTTGAAGCCGAGCGACTTGGAGCTCTCGGCAGGCTTCGGGAACACTTCAGTGAGGAGGTGGCTATCGGGCAATCTAAAGCGTCCTCGCGATCAGCATTTTCATCACTTCATTGGCGCCGCCATAGATGCGCTGGACGCGGGCGTCCTGATACATCTGGCCGATCGGATATTCGTCCATATAGCCCCAGCCGCCATGCAGCTGCAGGCATTCATCGATGATCTTGCACTGCAGGTCCGAGATCCAGTATTTCGACATGGACGCAGTGGCCGCGTCGAGCTCGCCCTTGAGGAGCAGCTCGGTGCAATGGTCGGCGAACACTTTGGCGACGGTCGCCTCGGTCTTGCATTCGGCCAGTTTGAACTGCGTGTTCTGGAAGTCGAAAATCGTCCCGCCAAACGCCTTGCGTTGTTTCACATAGGCGACGGTCTTATTGATCGCGCGCTCGATCATACCGATGCCCTGAATGCCGATAATGTGGCGCTCCTGCGGGAGTTGCTGCATCAGCTGGATAAAGCCCTGGCCTTCCTCGCCGCCGAGCAGGGCCGACGCTGGCACTTTCACATCATTGAAGAACAGCTCGGACGTGTCGGCGGCCGGCTGGCCAATCTTCTTCAGGTTGCGACCGCGCTCGAAGCCTTCGACTTCGTCGGTCTCGACCATCATGATCGAAATCCCCTTGGCGCCCTTGCTCGGGTCCGTCTTGGCGCAGACCAGGATCAGATTGGCCGTCTGGCCATTGGTGATGAACGTCTTCGAGCCATTAATGACATAGCCATTGCCATCCTTCTTGGCCGTCGTCTTGATGTTCTGCAGGTCCGAACCCGTGCCCGGTTCCGTCATCGCAATCGCGCAGACCATTTCACCGGTGGCCAGCTTGGGCAGGAGGCGCTGTTTCTGCTCTTCCGAGCCGTAATGGATGATATAGGGCGCGACGATGGCGTTGTGCAGACCAATGCCGAACCCGGCAATACCCTGTTTTTCCAACTGCTCGATGATCACCGCGTCATGCCGGAAGTCGCCGCCGGCGCCGCCATATTCCTCTGGCGCCGAAACCAGCAGCAAGCCCTGTTCGCCGGCCTGCTTCCAGACTTCGCGCGGCACCATTCCGGCTTCGCGCCAGCTTTCGACATGCGGCTTCAGCTCCTTGTCGAAGAATTGCGCGACGGCATCGTCAAATATCTTGATTTCCTCATCCTGGCGCCATTGGGCCGGTGGAACATTGAGGACATCAGACATGGAGAACTCCCGAAACTTGTTTTTTACGTTTACGTTCACGTCAATTTAGGCGCAAAAGCCCGTTTTGACCAGCGGTGACGCAACGAGAGGTTACAGTGAGATCGGCCAATCCAACCGGACTGGCCAACCTCTATTGGCATTCCGTATACCTAGAACCGGTCAGCTGGCAGCGCCATCATCAGGTCCGCGCCGGTTTTCAGCTTGGCCAGGTGAGACGCCGTTTCCGGCAGCACCCGGGCGATATAATACTTCCCGGTGACGATCTTGTCGTCATAGAATGGGTCGCTGCCGCGCTTTTCGAGCGCCACTTGCGCCATCTTGGCCCACATATAGGCCAGCGCGGTCAGACCGAACAGCTGCAGATAATCGGTTGAAGCGGCTCCGGCATTGTTGAAATCGGTCATACCGTTCTGCATCAGCCAGGTCGTTCCGTCCTGCAGCTGTGCCTTGGCTGACTTCAAGCCTTCAAGGAACGGCTCCAGCTCGGCATTGCCTTCATGGCTGCCAATGAAATCATCGACCTCAGCGAAGAAGCTGAACACCGCCCGGCCGCCATTCGCGGCGAGTTTCCGGCCGACCAGGTCAAGCGCCTGAATGCCGTTTGTGCCTTCATAGATCAGGGTGATGCGGCAATCGCGGACGAACTGTTCCAGGCCCCATTCCTGGGTAAAGCCGGACCCGCCATGAATCTGCAGCGCCTCATTGGCCATCTTGAACCCGCGATCGGTCAGGAAGGCTTTGATCACAGGGGTCAGCAGCGCCATATAGTCGCCCGCCTTCTCCCGAACTTTCTCGTCCGGAGACCGGTGATGCAAATCGCCGTGCAGCGCGGTCCAGTAAGTGAACGCGCGGGCGCCTTCGATAAAGGCTTTCTGGTCCATCAGCATACGGCGCACATCTGGGTGTACAATCACCGGATCGGCCGGCTTGTCTGGCGCCTGGACGCCTTTCAGCGAGCGGCCCTGAAGGCGGTCATTGGCGAAGTCGACCGCGTTCTGGTAGGCGACTTCCGCCTGGCTGAGGCCCTGCATGCCGACGCCGAGGCGCGCTTCGTTCATCATCACGAACATGGTGCGCATGCCCTTATGCTCTTCGCCGACCAGCCAGCCGGTGGCGCCGTCATAATTCATGACGCAAGTGGCATTGCCGTGAATGCCCATTTTCTCTTCCAGACCGCCGCACGAGGCCGGGTTCCGCTCGCCGAGGGACCCGTCTTCATTGACGAGGAATTTCGGCACAACAAACAGCGAGATCCCCTTGATCCCTTCCGGGCCGCCTTCAATGCGCGCCAGGACGAGGTGGATGATATTCTCGGTCAGATCCTGCTCGCCGCCGGAAATCCAGATCTTCTGGCCGGTAATCTTGTACGACCCGTCCGGCTGCGGAACTGCCTTGGTCTTGATCAGGCCGAGATCGGTGCCGCATTGCGGCTCGGTCAGGTTCATCGTGCCAGCCCATTCGCCCGACGCCATTTTCGGTCCGTATTTCGCTTTCTGCTCGTCCGAGCCGCCCGCCATCAGCGCTTCGAACGCGCCAGAGGTGAGGCCAGGATACATCGCAAAGGCCATATTCGCTGACGAGGTCATTTCGCTGGTCGCCATATTGACGACGTGCGGCAGCCCCTGCCCGCCCATTTCCGGCGACTTGCCAAGCAGCGGCCAGCCATTCTCGACCATTTGCTTATAGGCGTCCGGGAACCCGTCCGGTGTTTTCACGCTGGCATCGGCATTGCGCACACAGCCCTGCTCATCACCAACCTTGTTCAGAGGAAACAGGACCTCCTTGGCAAACTTGCCCGACTCTTCAAGGATCGCATCGATCAGGTCTGGCGTGGCTTCCTCGAAGCCCGGCAGGTTGGAATAGTTTTGCAGCGACAGAACATCATGCAGGATGAATTTCATGTCGCGGACGGGTGCATCGTAACGTGGCATCTGGGGCTCCCCTCAGGAAAAATAAATTAAACCGTGACGCTTGGTGTAGCGTCACGGTTTGGAAAGGTCATTCAACTCTTGCGGGTCAAACTGCAATCAATCACGCGTCGTCCAGCTGGCGGCGGGCGACTTCATCATAGGCTTTGAGATTTTCAGCTTCTGCGGCACCAGGGCCGATCTTGTCGAGCTGCTCTTCCAGCCATTCGATGCCGCGATGCAATTCCTGCAGCGCCATCTCGATGTCTTCGCGCTGGCTTTCCAGCTCCTTGATCTGGTTCTGGAACTTGACCAGTGACATGCGCATCTGCGCACGCTGGCCATCTTCGAGACCGTACAGATCGAGAATTTCGCGAATGTCCGCCAGCGGCAATCCGAGGCGTTTCAGTCGGACGATGATTTTTACGCGGCCGCGATCGCGGTGCGAATAGACGCGGGTCATACCGTCCCGGGCCGGGTGCAGCATGTCCTTGTCTTCATAGAAGCGCAGGGCGCGTGGGGTGATTCCAAACTCGCGGGCCAGTTCAGAGATAGAGAAGGTCCGGGAGTCAGCGATAGAAAGAGAAGAAACGGTATCAGGCATGAGCAGAGTATGCCCCGTCTTTACGCGAACGTCAACGTCACCCAGCTCGCGTTGACGTAAAGGGTATGAACAAATCTTACGAAATTGCCGCCAAACGTTTACCTTTTTAACTCGGAATTAAGAGCGCTCACGTCATCTCAGGGTTGAAAATGGGTAAATCTGTCCGTCTGACGAATCAGATGGGCCAGTGCTGGAGTACCGGGCATGAGCCAATACGGGTCCTGGAGCGTGAAAGGTGTGGATGACCGCGCCCGCGCCGTCGCAAAGGAAAAGGCGCGCCTGAAAGGCGTGACTCTCGGCGATTATATCAACAACCTCCTGCTGGAGGGGCATAGCGAAGCTGGGCCGCGCGACCTCTACGGTTCGCCCTTCCAGTCCGAGCGCCCGTCCGCACATCATGGCAGCCCGCTCGATACGCTGGCGCAGCGCATTGAAGCCGTCGAAGCGCGCTCGACGCTCGCAATTACCGGCATTGATCAATCTGTCCTTGGCATGCTGGCCCGTCTGGAAGGCACCGAAAACTCCACCGCCGCCATGGCCGCTGAAGTCGAGGGCATGATCGACGAGCTGCGCGAGACGCATGAAACGCTGCACGCGAAAGTCGGCGCACTGGAAACCGACACGAGCGGTCAACAAAGCCTGGAAGCGATGAAGGCGCTGGAAGATGCGCTCGGGAAACTCGCCTCGCACGTCTATGAAGAAGGCCGCCTGACACAAGACGAGACTATGGCCATGAAGGGCCGCGTCGAGGCTGGATTCGGTGAACTTTCCGATCGCGTCGAGGGCGTCGAAGTCCGTGTTGAGTCGACGCTCGCCAGCGCCGCACAACGCGTCGAGAAAGCCGTTGAACAGGCGGAACTACGCGCGGAAGGCACCTCGCGGCATCTGTCAGAGCGATTCTCTGCCATCGAATCGACCGTGGCGTCGAAACTCGCGAAAGTCGACGAGGTCGATGCCCGCATGAACAGCGTCGAAGGCGATGTGTCGGGCGCGATCACCTCAATGGAAAGCACGCTGTCGCGTATCCAGGACCGGCTCAGCCGCGCCGAGACGACCACCGACACCGCGCTCAAAGCGCTCGAACAGACATTTGCCAACCTTGATGAGCGGATCGATTCCGTCGCCGAGATTGCCAGCCCCGAAAAAGCTGAAGCCCTGCGTCAGGAACTGGAACAGCGATTCGACGAGCTTGCCACCGATCTGCGCACCAGCGTCGATCAGACCCGGCAACATCTCGCCGCTGAGATCGAACGCGCCGCAGCCCGCGCCAATCCAGAGATTGTCGGACAACTTGAAGCCCGCATCAGTACGCTTGAGGCGGACAACCCAGCGGAGGCCGTTAATGGCTTTGGCGATCAGATTGCGCGCCTGTCCAGCTCTCTCGATCAGCGCATTGTAGAGAGCGAAAGCCGCAGTGCCGCCGCGATCGAGCAGGTCGGCGAACAGGTCGCCAGCGCGATCAAGCATGTCCAGGCGCGCCAGGAACAGGGCCAGCGCGAACTCGAACAAAAAGTCGATGCACTTGAAGAGCGCCAGACCACCAAGCTCTCTGATGCGCTGAACAATGTTTCCGATCGTCTCGCAGAAATGCAGTCGCAAACAGCCACCGCTGTGTCGCCGGTCCAGAAGGCAATTGTATCACTGGCGTCCCGCCTGGAAGCGCTGGAAGATTTCACCGCACCACCACTGGCAGAGACGGAGGCTGAAGCTCTCCCAGACATGCCGGAAATGCCTGCGGAAGCGGCACCACTCGACGTGGAACCTGCGTCTGAACCCGAGATCATTCCTGACCTCGCAGCGTTTGAGCCGGATGCTGCTGATGCCGTGGAGGAAGAGGCGCCGTCGGTCGACGCGCGTGCCGACGAGCCAGAAGATTATGATTTCATTGCCGGCCTGCCTGACTTTGATGAGGAGCCGAATGTTGTCGGGTCTGATCCCTACGATGCCGAGCCGGAGTCCGCGGCCGAGTTTGCGCCTGAAGAGGCGGGTTCGTATTCCGACGCGTGGGATGAGTCTCCCGCCGATGAAGATTGCGCCCCGGACGCCGAAGCCGTCGAAGCTTTCGATCCGTTCCAACCCGAAGAATCAGAAGCGTTCAGCGCCGATACGGAAGCAGACATTGACCCGCTTGCCGAACTCGGAAGCTGGGATGAAGCCCATCAGGAAGCGCGCGATTCCGACATTTTCTCCGACCCTGAAGAGTCCGAGCACATCTCCGATCCGATCGAAGACGCCGATGCCGACGAACCCCTCGCCCACAATCTGGATGAGGACGAGATCGAAAGCGACGTCGAAGATGATCCTCTGCTGGAAGAGGATGAAGAAGCGACGGATTATCTGAGCCGGGCTCGCAAAGCCGCAATTGCTGCCTCTGAGGCGTCGAATGCTGATTCTCGACCACGTTTGGGACGGCGCTCTGCTGCTCCGGCAGCGCCGAAGTCATCTGGCGGTGGGCGCAAAGTGCCGGTCATCGCCGCGGCGTCCGTTCTCGCCATTGCGGCCGCTGGCGCTGGCGGCTGGGTTGCCTTGCGCGGCAAGACAAATTTCGCGGGCGGCGACGATGCCAGCTTTGCGGCGACAAGCCTGGCCGATCGCGCGGCCGCCGAGCGGGTCGACGAACCGTCCCTGACCGGCATTGAATTTGCCGAAGAAGTTTCGCCGCTTGATGAAACCCTGTTCGAAGAAGAAGGCAGCGTCGCTGGCATGGCAGACGCCGAGCTGGAAACGCCGACCGCCCCTGAGGTGGCACTCAATCTGCCCGAGATTCCAAAAGCCCTCTCCCTCGAGCGCGCCGCGATTGAAGGCGACGCGATCGCGCAATTCAAATGGGGCGAAGCCCGTCTCGCCGCGCAGGACCTTGCGGCCGGGGCGGATTTTGTCCGCCGATCCGCACGCCAGGGCTTACCGGCAGCACAATATCGCCTCGCCAAACTGCACGAGCGCGGCATTGGCGTGCCACGCGATTTCTTCGAAGCGCGCAGCTGGACCGAAAAGGCCGCCGCCGGTGGCAATACCAATGCCATGCATGACATTGCGGTCTTCTATGCCGATGGCGAAGGCGGTCCGCAATCCTATGCTGCGGCTGCAGAATGGTTCCGCAAGGCCGCTGATTATGGCGTCGTTGACAGCCAGTACAATCTCGCCCTGCTCTACGAAAACGGCCTTGGTATTTCGCCAAGTCAGACAGAAGCGCTGTACTGGTACGAGATCGCCGCTGCGAATGGCGATGCCAGCGCGCCGGGCAATGTCGCGACGCTGAGAGAGGCCTTGCCGCTGGAGCAAGCACAGCAGGCTCAGCGCCGCGCCGCAAACTGGGCGGCGAGCCCCGTCGACAAGGCGGCAAACGGCGCCTTCGACCTTCAGGACTGGGATCTTTCCACCCGCACGCAGGTTGCGACCTTGCAATCGGTGCTGAATGGCCTCGGCTACGAGGCCGGCGCGCCGGACGGCATCGCCGGATCGGGAACACGGACAGCGATCCAAGCCTACCAGGCTGACAATGGCCTCGAAGCGAATGGCGTTATCGACGAACTGCTGATTGAAACGCTGAACCGCCAGACTCAGGGCTTGGCCGGGTAGCTTCCACTCGCCCCGAACCGGACTCTCCGGAACAATATATAGAGCCCAAGAACCGCCGTGGCGATGGCCAGGGCGTGGGTGCCGAGGCGGGCCCAGTTATTGACGACGATTCCGAGCAGGCCCCAGGCCAGGGCGACGAAGTACCAGCCATTGCGGCTGACATAATTGGCGAACACGGTGGTCAGGATCGTCGCTGGCACCAGCGCCATCCAGAGCGATTGCCAGACCCCGTCACTGGGGCCGCGTCCGAGCAGCCAGCGGCCGACATCCGGGACGCTGATCGAGACGGCGACCGTCAGCCAGCCGGCCAGCATTCCAATCGTCACACCGTACAGAATGCTGCGCAGAGATCCGTCATAAGTTTCTGTCTTATCAAGGCGGTAGGCAGCCTCCCAGGCGAAAAAGCCGATCGGCAGCAGGAGCAGGAAATCGAGCCAGACCGAGCCAATGCTTTGCGCTGAAATCATCCACAGCACATTGCCAAATCCGGCCACGGCGAGCGGCCCGGAAACCTGCCGCGTCGCATGGTCGGGCGCGCGTAGGTGCAAGATGCCAATCAGCAGGAATCCGACAAAGATCACGCTCCAGATCGAGAAGAAAATACCGGTCGGCAATTCCGGGGGAATCCCCGCCTCGATCGCACGATTACCTATTGTCTCGCCGATGCCGAGCACCGGCAGAAGCGGTGCCAGGAATTGCGCAAGTGCGGCTGAAACTAGCAAAAATCGGTTCATATGCGTCATGAAAAGCCTCTATCCCCTCCATGGCAAAGCTTGAACAAAACTTCCAGTCATCGATTCGTGATCGGTTCAGGCGGCTTTCGACGCGGCCTGATAGAGGGTGATGAACAGCTCTCTGGTCGCGGGTTCGGCAAGCCCTGCCCCGCCCGGTGACTTCGCCATCAATTCCAGATCGTGAAGACGTTCGATCAGGCGCGTCAGGCGCGGTGTCGGCCACTTTCGCAGCCGCGCCTGAAAGGCGGGCCAGTCCGACTTCCAGACCGGCGGCTTGAGTTTCATGCCGACATTGGCTGATCCGCCTTCGCCTTGCAGCGCCTGAGCGTCGAGCATGCGGCTGGCTTCCATTTCGAACATGCGCACCAGGCTGATCGGCGACAGGCCGGCATCGAGCACGCGGTCCATCTCGGCCTGCGCTGCCTCGGGCTCACCATTCAAGGCCAGCAGCACGGCACGACGCGCGTTCTCGTCAGCATTGGTCTCGCACAGGGCCTGCACATCAGCGACGCTGACCGCCCGTCCGAGCTCATGCGCATAGATGGCGAGCTTCTCCATCTCGGCATTGGCGAGGCTGCGATGCCCTGGCAGGCCGCCGACAAATTCCGACAAGGCCGCTGGCGCGATCTCGACGCTGTGGGTTTTCAGGTATGACGCGACCAGGTCGGACATATCGGCATCGCTGTCCGCGAACAGGTGCAAGGCAGCCGCATGCGGCGCGGCTTCAAATGCAGTGCGCAATTTGGACCGGGTATTGAGGCTGCCATTCTGCAGGACGAGTTTTGCCGCCACCCGATCCTGGGGCAGGTCGAGCACCTCTTTCATCAACGAAAACAGTTTTTCGCCTTTGGTGCGAATGCGGATGATGGTGTCTTCGCCGAGCAGAGACACGGCTTCCAGCGCATCGAACAATCGCGCCGGCTCACGCTTCACCTCGTCCTCGTCCAGGGTCAGGACGGTGGCGGTGTCATCCTTGTTCCAGGCCTTGATCAGGGCATTCGCCGCATCTGCGACGACGCCTTCATCATCGCCAAAGATCAGGGCAAACAGGCAGGCAGGGTCTGGCTTTTTCGCAAAACGTTCCGCGCGGTCGCCTTGCAGCTTCATTCGGCGCTCGCGATTTTGATGCGCAGGTCATCTGCGATCCGCCGCGCCAGCAGCAACATGGCACGATCGGTGGCATCAATCTGCGCCGCGATGTCCGAGAATGGCGCGTCCGGCACCAGGAAGCTGGTTTCTGCCGATGACCGACCTGAAATCGCCGTATCTGCATAGGCAAACACATAGTCGGCGCGGACGATGATATCGGTCCGGGTCGCGGCTTCATCCGGTTGCAGGGCGAGGCGCCCGATTTGTTCGTCCAGCTCGATCTCCAGCCGGCCGCGCGTTTCAACGCCTGGCAGGCCTGGCGCCAGTTCCTGCAGCAGGGCTTTGCGCAGCGCATGTCCAGCGCGGCCATCAATCTTGCCGACCTGGATGTTTCCTGTGGTCGCATCACTGGCATAGAGCGGCGTGAACCCGCAGGCCGAAAGCGTCAGCGCCAGAAGAGCGATAGCAAACTGTCTCATCACACCACGATATTCACGATCCGGCCGGGAACCACAATCACTTTCTTGATGTCTTTATCAGCAATGAAGTTCTGAAGGGCAGGCAGCGCCAGGGCTGCGGCCTCCACCTCATCCTTGCTGGCTGTCTTGGCGACAGAGATTTCAGCCCGGCGTTTGCCATTGACCTGGATCGGCATCGTGACGCTGTCTTCGACCAGCAGTGCCGGATCGACCTCTGGCCAGGCCGCAGCCGAACACAGGCCTTCGCCGCCAATCATCGCCCAGCATTCTTCGGCGAGATGAGGCATGAACGGGACCAGGCAGCGGGCCAGCATGTCGGCGCCTTCCAGCCGTGCATGCGCCAGCTCATCACCGCCTTGTTCGGCCTTTTTCAGCGTGCTGACCCATTCATGCACAGACGCAATGGCCGAGTTGAAGCGGAATTCCTCGATCGCCTTGTCGATGGCATGAACCATTTTGTGCGAGGCGCGGCGGAGCGCGGTTTCAGCGTCTGTCCCGCTTGGCTGGCCGTCGCGCGGCATATCTTTCAATGCGTCGAACACACCCCACACACGCTGCACAAACCGTCCAGCGCCTTCCGCGCCAGATTGCGTCCATTCGACATCACGCTCGGGCGGGCTGTCGGAGAGGACGAACCAACGGGCGGTGTCGGCACCGAATGTGCCAATGATATTATCCGGGTCGACCGTGTTCTTTTTCGACTTGGACATTTTCTCGATTGGGCCAACGGTCACCGGCGTTCCGGTGCCAAGTTCGAACCAGTCGGCGCCTTTCTGCTCGATTTCAGAGGGCTGCAACCAGCGCCCGTCTTCGGACTTGTAGGTCTCGTGGGTCACCATGCCTTGTGTGAACAGGCCGGCAAAGGGTTCCCCGCTCGGCAAGTCCACTTCCCCGACATCGCGCATGGCGCGGGTGAAGAAGCGGGCATAGAGCAAATGCAGGACGGCATGCTCAACCCCGCCGACATATTGATCGACCGGCAGCCAATAGGCGCGCTCGGCCGGGTCATCGACGCTCGCAAAGCGGGCGAAATACCAACTGGAATCATTGAACGTGTCGAGCGTATCGGTCTCGCGCAGCGCGGCTTTTCCGCATTTCGGGCAGTCGACATCTTTCCAGGTCGCGTGATGGACCAGCGGATTGCCGGGCTTGTCGAAGCTGACATCATCAGGAAGCTTCACCGGCAGGTCAGCCTCGGGCACCGGCACGATGCCGCACGCGTCGCAATGGATAACCGGGATCGGACAGCCCCAATAACGCTGGCGCGACACGCCCCAATCGCGCAGGCGATAATTCACGGTGCCTTCACCGAGCCCCATGCCCTCAATCTTCGAGATGGCGAGCGAGATCGCCTCGTCGACGGGTTTGCCATCGAGAAAGCTGGAATTCATGATCGCGCCCGGGCCGGTATAAGCGGCGTTCATGTCGGCGCCTTTGCCAGAGCTGACCCAGGCCTCGGCGGCCGCGTCTTTTTCTGATGGCTTCACCACTGGCAGGATTGGCAGGTCATATTTGCGGGCGAAATCGAAATCGCGCTGGTCGTGCGCCGGGCAGGCAAAGATGGCGCCGGTGCCATAGCCCATCAGGACGAAGTTCGCGACAAAGACCGGAAGCGTCTCGCCTTCCACGAACGGATGCTTGACCGTCAGGCCCGTATCGAAGCCCATTTTCGGGGCTTTCTCAATATCGGCTTCCGAGGTGCCAACCTTGGCGCATTCGGCGCGGAAATCAGCCAGATCCGTATTCGTTTCGGCCATGGCGATGGTTAAGGCATGGTCCGGAGACAAGGCGACAAAACTCGCGCCGAACAAGGTATCCGGGCGGGTTGTGAAGATCTCGATGCCGCTTTCATGGTTAACCGGCGCATCGCCCGCCCATTCAAACCGCATCTGCAAACCTTCAGACCGGCCAATCCAATTGGCCTGCATGGTGCGGACCTTTTCAGGCCAACGCTCAAGCTTCTGGACCTCTTCCAGCAGGTCTTCGGCATAATCGGTGATGCGGAAGAACCATTGCACCAGTTCGCGCTGTTCCACCGGCGCGCCTGAGCGCCAGCCCTTGCCATCAATCACCTGCTCATTGGCGAGCACCGTATTGTCGACCGGGTCCCAGTTCACCTTGGCTTTTTTCTGATAGACCAGCCCCTTGTCCATGAACTTCAGGAACAGGCGCTGCTGTTCGCCATAATAATCCGGATCACAGGTGGCGAATTCACGCGACCAGTCCAGCGACAGGCCGAGCTTCTCGAACTGGGCCTTCATCGCGGCAATGTTCTGATAGGTCCAGTCGCCCGGGTGGACGTTCTTTTCCATGGCGGCGTTCTCTGCCGGCATGCCGAACGCGTCCCAGCCCATCGGGTGCAGCACATTGTAGCCTTTGGCTTTCTTGTGGCGCGCCACGACATCGCCCATCGCATAATTGCGGACGTGGCCCATATGCAGCCGCCCGGACGGATACGGGAACATCTCCAGCACATAGGCTTTCGGCATGTCACCGGCCTCAGCGGGTGTCTTCGCCTTGAACAGTTCAGCCTTGGCCCAGGCGTCACGCCATTTGGGTTCCGCCTCTTGCGGATTGTATCTTGAGGCCATGGCCTCCCCCATAAATTTTCAAAAAAACTAGTCGAGTTCAGAGGCTTTGAGATTGCGCGCCCGTGATAGGATCGCGTTCTCAAGCTGAATCCCGGTTTCCGGGTCAGCCGCCGCGTCGACCCAGCCGCCATCCTGATTCACTTGTCTGAACACAGAGACTTTGACGCCATCCGCGCGCAAGCGGGAATCGAGAATATAGACCGTGGCCTTGATCCGCTCACCCGGGGCGCTTTCGAAAGAATGCCAATCATAGATGATCGTGCCGCCATATGGATCTGCAGTGACAAGCGGCAGTGAATCGAGCGTGTCGAGGCTTGCGCGCCATAGATAAGGATTGGCCCCACCGCTAATTTCCTCAACCACACGGCGTTCGACATTGTCGCTGCCACCGAAGACACAGCCGGAAAGCGCGACAGCGCCAAATGCTGCTGTAATCAGGGTTGATACTGCCTTCATATTGTCATTTCCCGTTGGCAAGGTCTTGTTGAATAACAGTCTCTATAGCACCTGAAACTCAGCCTGCCAGTGCCGATATGTTATCGGGTTCGCCGCCACCCAAGGAAGACACACAATATGAGACATATCTGCCTTTTCGTACCGTGTCTGTTGCTGGCCTCGCCAGGCCACGCTCAAGGCGGCGCGCCGCTTGAAACCGAGCTTGAGGTGGAAAGCGTGACTCTGCTCACGCCATTGACGGATTCGGATTCAGATCGCGACACAGAGACAATCCTCGGGGAAGTTTCGCTGAACGGCCAGACCGAGAAAGTGCTGGAGAGCGGTCTGCGCATACGCGCCCGCGGTGCGCTCAGGGTGCAGCGCGACCATCCCAGTCGTCCAGGCGGCAGCGGCGGATTCGGGGATATGCCTTTGGCGCCGACAGGGGCGTTTTCAGGCCTCTCCGCCGCGCCGCCTATCAATGTCAGCGACCTGCGGGCCCGCGTCGAGACCGCATATCTGCAGATTGATGGCGGTTATGGCGAGCTCCGGATCGGGAAAGATCGCGGCGTCGCCAGTCGTTTTCATGAAGGGGCCAGGTCAGTTCTGTCCCATGGTCGGCTCGACACGACGCTGCTGGACCCGACCGGGCTGTCAGCCATCCGAACGCGTCATGACCTGACCGGGCCAAGTGCCAAGATTTCCTATGCCAGTCCGCGCCTGGTCGGCATTCGCGCTGGCGCGAGTTTTACACCGGACGCTGATGCGGATGGTCTCGACCGGCGCCCGGCCGCTTCTGCGGGAGGACTCGCGCCAGAGACGCAAAACGCCGTGGAACTCGCCTTGAACGCGAGTCGTCGGTTTCGCGAGTCGGGCTGGCGCGTTGATGTCGGCCTCGGCTGGTCCAGCGCAGACGTCTCAACAAGCGCATTGACCTCCCCTTATGGCAGTATCGAGACCTGGTCTGCCGGGACCCGGATCGAAAAAGACGACTGGACGTTCGGGACGTCCTGGCTGAGCTCCGACAACGGGCGCTCCGATGGCGACTATGCAGCGTGGAGCGCAGGCCTGCACCGAAAGGCCTACAGCACTGAATTTTCAGCGGAATATGGCGAAGCAACCGATGATGGGGCAGGCCTGGAGTCACAGGGCTGGCGGCTCGGGGCATCGCGACGATTCACCCCTGACACCAAGCTCGCAATTGCTTACCTCAATGACGAGATCGAATCGCCGCTGCAAACGCAGCGCTCGCAAGGCATTGTTGTCGAAATCACACTCTCACAGAAAATTCTCCAACTAACTGGAAATTAAGGTTCTATTAACTGATCTGACTGCTATCTATTGGGCAGGAGTATCTGACATGCGCATTCTTGCGGCATCTCTTGTGTTTTTTGGTGGCTGCGCCCTTCCGGCGATGGCCCAGCAAGACGTGCCCGAAATGCCGGCGCCGACAATCTCCGAAACCGACCAGGCCGAACCGGACTGGTTCCAGAAGTTCAGCCTGAGTGGTGCGAACCTGGATTCGCCTGTCTGGCAATCCAATCCATCGCAGACCTTCAACCTTGCCTGGATCAAGGGCGACCGTTGGAGCCTCAGTCTCGATCTGACCTCGCGCGGTGAAGATTCTCCGCTGCCCCGTGAAGAAATGCTGGCCGAAGCGGAATTCCGCATCACGCCGCGCATCTCTGTTGGTGGTGAACTGACCATCGGGGCGGAAGAGCTGGACGATACCGCGCAATGGGAAGACCAGGAAATCGAAGCCGGTATCCGGCTTCGCTCCGCTTTCAAATTCTAGGCTTTCGCGCCTTTTTTACCCCCACCATAAGCCGGGTCTGCTTGCGCAGAAGCCTCATCTAATGGCCAACGGGGACGCGCAGCGAAATCGAGTCCGGACCCTGTAACCAGGCCCGCCGCCAATCGCTCAGCGCCGGCCAGGGCAATCATCGCCGCATTGTCGGTGCAATGACGCAGCGGCGGTGCGATCAAGGTCGCGCCCGCGCTGCGCGCCACCTCATCCAGCGCTGCGCGTATGGTTTGATTGGCCGCGACACCGCCTGCCACAACCAATCGCACCGCCCCGTCATGGCGAGATGTAAAATCCTGCAGGGCGCGTTCGGTTTTGACGGCGAGACATTCCGTGACGGCGGCCTGGAAGGACGCGCACAGGTCCGCACGTCCTTGATCATCGAGTGGGGCCTGCTCGACCACACGTGCTGCCGCCGTCTTGAGGCCAGCAAAGCTGAGATCGAGGCCGGGCCGGTTCAGAAGCGGCCGCGGCAGTGCAAATTTCCGGGGATCTCCGTCTCTGGCCAGACGCTCCACCGCCGGGCCGCCCGGAAATCCGATCCCCAACGTCTTCGCCAATTTGTCAAACGCTTCGCCAGCCGCGTCATCAATGGTCGAGCCGAGACGGCGATAGGCACCAAGGCCGGTCACTTCCAGGAACTGACAATGGCCGCCGCTGACCAGCAGCAGCAGATACGGGAATGGGCAATCTTCGGCCAGCCGAGGCGAGAGGGCATGACCCTCAAGATGATTGATCGGAAGGAACGGCTTGCCGGCCGCCAGCGCCAGCGCCTTTCCGGTCATCATGCCGACCATGACGCCGCCAATCAGGCCTGGACCGGACGTCGCTGCAACGGCGTCGAGGTCGGCCAGTCGAAGACCGCTCTCGCCCAGCGTCCGTTCGATCACCGCATCAGCAATGTCAGCATGCGCCCGGGCCGCGATTTCGGGCACGACACCGCCATAAGGGGCGTGCTCCTCGATCTGGCTGTGCACGGTCTCTGCGAGGATATCCACGCGACCATCTGCGCGGCGCCGAAGCACCGCCGCGGCCGTCTCATCGCAGCTGGTTTCAATTCCGAGCAGGGTCACCGTGTCTGACATCAGGCCGATATAGACAGTTCAGCCGCGCGGTAAAACCGCTTCAGTCCAGCAAGGCCGCTTTAAGTTCGGGAATCCAGGCTTCGGCTTCGATATCATAGACCTTCAGGTCGCCCGCAAAATCCCAATAACACCAGGACATGCCGCGCGCTTCGATGCCCTCTCGCAGGGTCTCGGTCCAGCGCGCGCGCTGCTTGACCGGAACGTTGCGGAACACGCCAAACTCGCCAACAAATACCGGCATGCCCGTGCTGGACTGGATCGCTTGCGCCGCATCCAGGCGCTGCATCATTTCGGCGACATCTGTTCGCGCGCCCCATTTCAGGCCCGTCTCCTCGCGATCGGTCCAGGGCGCGCCCTGGTGGGTAAAATCGAACGGCTGATATTCATGAAAGGTCAGAATCACACGCTCCGCGAAATCAGGTTCGGACGCCTGCAACCCCTCCAATTGCCCCCAATCTGCTGTCCCGATAATGACCCAGCGATGCGGGTGATCCTGACGAATACGCTGGAGCAGGCGCACATTAATCGCATCCGTGCGCGCCACCGTCATTTCACTATGCGGCTCGTTTATGGTTTCGAAGATCAGGAACTCACCCGCGCCAGCATAATGCGTCGCCAACTGGTCCCATATGCCTTCAAGTCTTGGCTCATGCTGGTTCGGATTCCGGCTCAAACCAGAAAAATGATGCACATTGACGATGATATTGAGACCAATCTGCTCCGCCCAGCCAACAATCTGATCGACCCGTGCGAGCAATTCGGGATCAATCGTGTACGGCTTTTCCTGGTCGGCATGGCTCGACCATCTGACCGGCAAACGGATCGTGTCGAACCCTGCTCGTTTTATCCGCACCAGATCCGAACGGCGAACGACATACCCCCACTGGCCCTCGAAATCAGCCTCCAGGGCACTGCCAAGATTCATGCATTTGGAAATGGGAGTCGCCTGTATCGGCGCCATGGTCGACGACGCGGGCGGCAGGCCGCTCCACTGTGCGCACCCAGCCAGCAACACGCTGATTGCCAAAAGAAGAATGCGCATATTGTCCCTCCTGCCCGCCTTGGCTTGCGCCCCGATTGGTTCATCCTTAGCTGAAATCAACGCAGAATTGGAGCCGCCATGTCAAGCGCCAACACCGTCAGAATCGGCACGCGGGGATCCCCGCTGGCGTTGTTTCAGGCGAATCTGATTGCCACCTCCCTCACCCAGGCCAGCGCTGGGACCCTGCGCGGCGAGATCGTGACATTCACGACCAAGGGCGACCAGCTGACCTCTGAACGCCTGATCAATTCTGGCGGCAAAGGCCTGTTCACGCGCGAGATTGATCGCGCCGTCGACACAGGTGAGGTCGACCTTGGCGTGCACAGCCTGAAGGATGTCCCGAGCGTTCTACCCGACGGCCAGAGCCTGGTCGCTTACCCCGAACGCAGCGATCCGCGCGACGGGTTCCTGACCACGAACGGTATCACCCGTCTGCAGGACCTGCCCGATGGCGCGAACGTTGGGACCGCCAGCCTGCGCCGCGAATCGCAAGCCCTGTCCTTGCGGCCTGATCTGAAAGTGGTTCCGTTTCGGGGCCGCGTTGAGACCCGTATGGAAAAACTCAAAAAAGGCGAGGCCGATGCGACTTTCCTGGCCATGGCGGGACTGAAACGTCTCGAGCTGGATCACCACGCCCACCCGGTGGCGATGAGCGACATGTTGCCAGCGGCAGGACAAGGCATCATCGCCGTCGCCGCGCGCCCGGACGCCTTGTCGGACGACCTGTCCGCAGCCCTGGCGCAAATCGATCACGCCGCAACCCGCGCGATGGCGACAGCGGAGCGTGCCTTCCTGGCCGAACTCGATGGCTCGTGTCGAACCGCCATGGCGGCGCAACTCCAGAACATTGACGGCGCCTGGCGCCTGCGCGGCGAAGTGCTGACGCCCGATGGCCAGACCAAATGGAGCGCGCATGGCGAGGCACTGCTATCAGCGAGCCTCGACGAGCTGGCCGCGCTTGGACGCAGTGCTGCGGTCGACATCCGCCACCAGGCCGGTGGTGACCTTCCCGTGTTTACCGACTAGGCCAAGCGCATGTCCGCTATGTCCATACCTGTCCTGATCACCCGCGCAGAGCCTGGCGCCAGTGAAACAGCGCAGCGTGTCAAAGCGCTCGGGCTATCGGCCATAGTATCACCGGTGCTCAGCATGCAGGCTCGAGGCGATACATCCTTGCCGGCGCCGAGCGCCCTGTCCGGTTTGATCTTTACCAGTGCCAATGGCGTGCGCGCTTTTTCGCAGCGCAGTGATGCGCGCAGCCTTCCAGCCTGGTGCGTGGGTCCGGCGACGGCATCCGCCGCCCGGGCGGCTGGATTTGTCGACGTTCAGGAATCCGCAGGGAATGCGGCTGACCTGGCGCAATTCATCGCCGACAATACCGCGCCCACACCCGCGCCTTTGCTGCACGTCGCCAATGCAGCGGCCAGGGGTGATTTGAAGCGCCACCTTGAGACCCTGGGATTCGCCGTCGATTTCGCGCCGATTTATGAGATGTGCGCGGCTGAGTCCTTGTCGCCTGAGGCAGACGAGATGCTGGCGCAGCGAATGCCAGCAATCGCCCTCATTCACTCGGCCATGGGTGCCGCGCGGTTTGCGCAGCTTGTTGCCGGCCGCCCCGCCCGTCATCTCCATGCGGTGGCGATTTCGGCGCCGGCAGCCGCGCCATTAAAGGCGTTGAATCTCAAAGCCATACACATAGCCGAAGCACCGAACGAAGATGCACAGTTCGACGCTCTGCAATCCGCAATTGCCACACTTTCGGCCTGAAGCGACACCATATAGGATGCAATTATTGACCAGATCGGAGACCCGCTGATGACCTCTTCATCCCTGCCACCTGACTCAGGGGATGATCTGCCGATCGATGCGGAGTTTGAACCGGCGGCACCGAAATCCGGCGCCGACGCTTCGCCCGGCAAAGGGCCAGGGTGGGCGGCCTTTGGCGGCCTCGGATTGATCGCGCTTGCCGGGTTTGTCCTTGCCGCAGCCAGCGCAGGCCTGATTCCCGGCTTCCAACCCGGCGCTGGTAAGGTCAGCGACCTCGAGACCCGTATCGATGCGTTCGAGGCAGCACAGTCCGGGACAGCCGATCAAGCCACGAACCAAGCCGCTGAGATTGCTGCCCTCAAAGGCCGCGCCGACAGTCTGCGCGCCGATCGCACCCGCACTGTGACCGACATGCGGGCCCTGCGCGATGAGATTGATGCCATCCAGGCCGATCTGGCGGCGCTGCAACGCGCCCGCGTCGCGACATTGGCAGAAGAGGCCAGCGACGGCGACAGTCCCGGCACGTCGGCAAGCCTGGCAGCTCTTGAAACCCGAATTGCCGCGCTCGAGGATGCGCTGGTCTCACAGCTCGACGGCTACAACCTCGCGCTGGATCTTCTGAAATCACGTCTCGATGCACTTGAGGAAAAGGCCGGGTCAGAGACCCTCACAGCCACGGCTGCCAACAACAATCGGACCGAATCCGCACTCGCTCTGTCAGCGATCGAAGCTGCCGCGCGGCGGGGACGGCCTTTCCTGTCCGCGCACCAGCGCCTCGCCGCGGCGATGCCGGGCAATGATGCGGTGGCCAGCCTGGCATCTGTGGCAAGCAAGGCCGTGCCAACGCGCAGCGACCTGACCGCCGCCCTGCCGCCTCTGATTGACGAGGCACTGGACCGCGAGGCGCAGTCTGCATCGGGTGGATCCGGCTGGATGCGCAGCGTGTTTGGTGATGGCATCCAGGTTCGTCGCAAGGACGCGGTGACCACGCGCGATCATCTCGATCTTGCCCGCACCGCGCTCGATGGCGGAGAACTGGCTGAAACGATTGAACATATTCGTGCGATCGATGCTGATCTTCAGCCTGTCTTCACAGATTGGGTGCAAAATGCCGAGGATCGCCACTTGTTGGAAGAGACCCTCGAGGCCTTGCGCCTCACCATGATTGCGGAAGAGCGCCCATGATCATCCTGTTCTTGATCATCTTGCTGATTGTCCTTGCGGGCATCTTCGTGATGTGGGCCTCGCGCCTTCCAGGCGGGCTGACGCTCGATCTCGGCAGTGGCACCGTCTACGAATTCGAAATCGTCTGGGCGCTGCTCGCGATATTGCTGGCGGGCGCAGCCATGGCGCTGGTCTGGTCGCTGCTGACCGGCCTCGTCACATTGCCCAGCCGTTTCAGTCGCTCGCGCAAAGCCTCCAAGGTCAAAGCCGCGAACAAGGCACTGGCCGATGGTCTGCTGGCCGCCGAGGCAGGCGATGCGGACCTCGCCAAGAAACTGTCGAAGAAAGCGGCGCAATTTGCCGACGATGACAGGTTGAAACTCCTGCTCGAAGCCCGGGCGGCGGAAATCTCGGACGACTGGTCCGGCGCCGAGCGCGCCTGGGGCCAGCTGGCGCGTCTGCCGGGCGGACAATTGGCCGGCCTGCGCGGCGCGGCGTCTGCCGCCAGCGCGCGCGGTGACACGCTGTCCGCCGAGACCCGCACCCGCGAAGCCCTGGAAATGAAATCCGGCGCAGATTGGCCGTTCAATGCCATGTTTGACAGCCAGGTCGCCGCTGGCAACTGGAACGAGGCGCTGAAGACGCTGGCGATTGGCGAAAAGCGCGGACAGATTAGTGGCGAGAGCCTGCGCCGCCGCCGCGCGGTGCTCTACACTGCCCAGGCCGCTGCCCTACAGCACAATGAGCGCAAGGAATCGCAGCGCCTGCTCGCCGATGCTATCCGCTCGGCCCCTTCTTTCCCGCCTGCGGCCTGGCATGGTGCGCGTCAGTTGATGATCGACAATAAGATAAAGGCCGCGCAAGGCGTGCTGGAGCTTGGCTGGAAGGCGCGGCCGCATCCGGCCCTGGCCCAACTTGTCCGCCGTCTCGATACCAGCGCCACACCCGCCACTATTGCCGGTCGCCTGAAAGCCCTGGCCGAAGCCAATCCTGATCATCGCGAAAGCCGGGTTCTGACAGCAGAGCTCGCCATGCAGGATCGCGACTGGCTCGGCGCGGTGAAAACGCTGGCTTTGCTCGTCGAGGAAAAGCCAACCGCACGGCTCTGCCTGTTGCTTGAAAAAGCACTGCGCGGCTATGGCGACCTCACTGAGGCCGAGCGATGGGGCCGAATGGCGGTCACCGCTGCCCGCGAACCGGAATGGTCGGACATCGACCCACGCGGCAGTGCCTTCCAATACGCTCAGCGCGACTGGGCCCGTCTGGTCTATGCCTTTGGCGATGCCGGCAACCTCGTGCATCCGCGCTACGAGTCGTCAGAGCGCGAGCTTGATGCCAGCCGCCCGATCGCCTTGCCGGCGCCGGGATCGAGCCCGGCGGAGCCGAAAACACCGCGTACCGAAGTGGTCACGCCGCCGCTCGACTACGTTCCAAGCGAAGATTAGGCGAAATTCGCGCGCGCGAACGCCAATTGTCCCGACACGATTCCTGCCGCTGATGCCTTCCATAACGGCATTGTCATCCCCATCTATGCAAATTCGCGATAGGGACTATTCGCGAAAGAGGGAAAGACGCCGCCGATGATCGGGGCTATTACCCTCACCAACGATAGAACTGGAGCGGGTGCCTCGCATGAGGGTCTGTGAAGGGGAAAAAGGAGGACCAGGAATGGCCAATACGACAGCGAGCCGTGCGCTCACGCTGAGCCCGGAACAGGGACTTAGCCGCTACCTCTCAGAAATCAGAAAATTCCCGATGCTGGCCAAGGACGAGGAATTCATGCTCGCCAAGCGCTGGCAGGAACACGAAGACTCCGAAGCCGCCGAGAAGATGGTGACCTCGCACCTGCGCCTGGTGGCGAAGATTGCGATGGGCTATCGCGGCTATGGCTTGCCCATGGCCGAGGTCATCTCGGAAGGCAATGTCGGCCTGATGCAATCAGTGAAGAAATTCGACCCGGACAAGGGCTTCCGCCTCGCGACCTATGCGATGTGGTGGATTCGGGCGAGCATTCAGGAATATATCCTGCGCTCCTGGAGCCTGGTCAAACTCGGCACCACGGCGGCACAGAAGAAGCTGTTCTTCAACCTGCGCCGGATGAAAGGCGAGATTGATGCGCTCGACAATGCGCAGCTCAAGCCCGATCAGGTCAAACATATTGCCGACAAGCTGAACGTCCCGGAAAAGGATGTCATCTCGATGAATGGCCGGATGAGCGGCTCTGATGCGTCACTGAACGCCCCGATGGGCGCGGAAGGCGACATGGAGTGGCAGGACTGGCTCGAGGATGATGAGCCGAACCAGGCCGAAGAATTTGCTCGTACACAGGAATTCGATGCCCGGATGGAACTGCTCCAGACGGCCATGGCAGACCTGTCCGAGCGCGAACAGCACATCCTGCAGGAACGCCGCCTGACCGACGAACCGAAGACGCTGGAAGAGCTGTCCGAGGTCTACAATGTCAGCCGCGAACGCATCCGCCAGATCGAAGTGCGCGCGTTCGAGAAGCTGCAAAAGGCAATGCAGAAAATGGCCAAGGAACAGGGCCTGCCATCGGGGGTTTAACCGGCTTGAGCCACGCAAACCTCATCCAGATTACCGACAGGGGCGATCCACGGATCGCCCCTTTTATTGGCGTCCGCGAGCGGGATCTGACGGGCGGCACGGACGGGCGGTTCATTGTTGAGGGCAAGGTGGCGCTGCACATCTTGCTGAGGCGCTCCCGGTTTGAAGTCGAGCGCCTGTTTCTGTGCGAGACGCGGCTGGAGCCACTTGCAGACATTCTGCAGCACGTGCCCGAGGACGTGCCGATCTATGCGGCGCCGCAAAGCCTGATGGACGAGGTGGTCGGCTTCCCGATTCATCGCGGCGTGCTGGCCTGTGCGCGTAAGGGTCAGCCGCTCGGCCTGAAGTCTCTCCTCTCCCAGCAGGGCTCGCAAACCTTGCTGGTGCTCAACCAGATCTCCAATCATGACAATGTCGGATCGGCGTTTCGCAATGCGGCGGCGTTTGGGGCGGATGGCATACTGCTCGATGCCGGGTCCTGTGATCCGCTTTATCGCAAGTCCATCCGGGTCTCGTCGGGCGCCAGCTTGTGGTTGCCTTATCATCATGGCGGCACCGGCTCTGAGCAGATCGCAGCGCTGAAAGCGGCCGGGTACACGATCTGGGCAATGACGCCGCGCGCCGATGCAAAACCGCTCCGCACGCTATCGCCGCCTGACAAGCTCGCCATCCTGCTCGGTGCTGAAGGGCCAGGCCTTCCGGATGACCTGATCACGGCCTGCCAGCCCGTGCGAATCCCAATGCGGGCAGGCTTTGATAGTGTTAATGTCGCAACCGCTGGCGCGATCGCCCTATCGCATGTATTCAGGCCAGATTAGGCCGGGGACCAGACGGACGGAATTTTCGATGCGCTATATCGTAACCGGAGGCTATGGCTTTATCGGCTCGGCTGTTATCCGCCAGCTGTGCGCAGCCGGACACGAAGTGTTCAATCTCGACAATAAGACCTATGCCGCCAATCCGGACGCGATTGCCGGGTGCAAGGTGCAGAACGTGCACGCCTGCATCACCGATCGTCAGGCCGTCGGCGCGCTGTTCAAGGCGGCCCGGCCCGATGCTGTGATCCATCTCGCGGCTGAGACCCATGTCGACCGCTCGATCGATGGGCCAAGCGCCTTCATGAAGACCAATGTCGACGGCACGTTCAGCCTGCTGGAGGCGGCGCTCGCGCACTGGCAGGAGACCGGCAAACCGGACGCGTTTCGCTTTGTGCATGTCTCGACCGATGAAGTGTTCGGCGATCTTAAGCCCGGCGATCCGCCCTTCGACGAGCAGACCCCGTACACGCCGTCCTCGCCCTATTCGGCGAGCAAGGCCGCCAGCGACCATCTCGCCCGCGCCTGGCAGCGCACCTATGGCCTGCCGACGGTGATCACCAATTGCACCAATAATTACGGGCCCTGGCAGAATGGCGAGAAGCTGATCCCGACCGTCATCCGCAAGGCCGTGCTCGGCGCCCCGATCCCGATCTATGGCGATGGCCAGAATGTCCGCGACTGGCTCTATGTCGAAGACCATGCGCGCGGCTTGATCGAGGCCTGCGCGGCACCTGCCGGGTCGACGCTCCTGTTCGGCGCCCGTGCAGAGCGCAGCAATCTTGAGCTGGTGAAGACCTTGTGTGCGCTGCTCGATGAGCTGCGTCCGAAATCTGGGGCCTATGCGGATCAGATCGAATTCGTCACCGATCGCAAAGGCCATGATCGCCGCTATGCCATCGATCCAGAGAGCGCCGAGCGCACGATTGGCTGGGCACCGCAGCTCGGTTTCGAGCAAGGCCTGAAAGAGACGGTGCGCTGGTATCTGGAAACGCTGCCGGCGGACCTGACCGACGAAGATGACCGCCTCGGCCTGACGCGGGCCTAACCGCGCTCAACGTCAGTTTTCGTGGGGACCGAGGCCAGTCTTCGAATCGTCTCGGCCACATCAGCGCCAAAGGCATGATGCGGCATGTGTCCGCCATCGGCGAGTTTGACCAGTTCCAACCCGTCGACCTGGTGTTTGAGTTTGCCGACATGCAAAGGCGGGCTGATCACGGTATCGAGGGCGCCGGAGAACACGACTGTGGGCACAGCGATCTCTTCATACCGCGTCTGCTGCGCGGCGAGTTCTTCGCGCAAGCCGCTCACATCCCTGGCATTGGCGACAAAATTGGATGGACGGAAGAGCAGCCCGATACCGGAATTCTCGAAATAGCCATCAGGCGCCGGCTTGGGCGAGAACACATTGGTGATCCCGTTCCTGACCTGGCTCGGACCGACAATCGGCACCAATTGGGTGAAGGCAGGCCCGAACACAGGGTTTGACGCGTATTTATTATACCAGGCCTCACCGCCGCCGCCCCAGTCATGTGAGACCGGTGCGAGCAGCACCAGACCGTCAACCAGGTCCGGATGATCGAGCGCCAGGCGCAGCGATACGGCGCCGCCAAAACTATGCCCAACAATCACCGCCTTCTCGCCCGGGGCCAGTTTGCGCAGCGCGCCCGCAACCTGGGCCGCCTGCACCGCGAGCGTGTCAGCCTCGTCCGGGCGCTCGGAATGGCCATGCCCGGGCCGGTCGACCATCAGGATGCGGTGCGTGTCGGCGAGGCGCGGGGCCAGAGACCAGTCAAACTCGCGCGCATTTGCCGAGGCGCCATGGATCATCACCACGACCGGGCCAGTATCGCCTTGCTGCAGGACGTGGACGTCTGCGCCATTCACCTCGACCAGCGCGCCGGAAGCCGGGTGCTGCTTGTTGATGCGGCTGGCATAGAGCGCGCTGTTCACGCAGGCGCCGAGCCCGCCGAGCACCAGGATCGAAATCACAATTGTCAGCATTCTCAAACGGGCCGGCCTTCCTGGTCACGCCGGATACGATTTATGCCGCGCTTGGCCGAAGGAAAGAGCGGATAGATTTCCAGCGCCTTCTCATAGGCGCTGACCGCCTCGTCCTGCGAGCCAAGTCGTTCCAGAACAGCGCCGAGGCCGCCCCAGGCGCCGAAATGGCGCGGTTCCAGCCGCAGGGCTTCATTCACATCGCGCAAAGCTTCGGAATAATTCTCCTGCGCCAGGAAGACCGTGGCGCGCCGGTTCCAGGCTTCGGCATAGTCCGGCTGAATGGCGATGACGCGGTCATAGAGCGCGCGGGCATGATCAAGGTCGCCAAAGGCCTGCGCCTGAACGGCCCGTTCCATGACCAGGTCGGCAGCATCCGAGCCGCTCTCCATCCACGAAGCCCAGATATCGAGCGCGATATCATTGGCTTCTTCTTCAGTCGGCGCGGTCATGAGCTCATCAAACATCTCATCCGACGGCCCGAAATCCGGGCTGCTGACGAGAAGGAGACCTGAAAAGGCGAGCGCTTTGAACATGGGTCAGAGTATGGGCTGTAGAATAAAGGGTGCCAAGATGATTCCTGTAACACCCCTATTGGGTTGAAAATGGGGCTAGAATCCGAGCGATTCTGCAATCGCCTTGACCTTGGCCTCGCGGTCCGGCACCGCCGCCGCAATCATCTTGTAATAGCGATCCAGGATTTCCGGCGGCACTTTTTCCGGACTGCCCGCATCGAAGGGCGGGTTCGGGTCATATTCAATGCTGAGCTGGATGAACCGGGCAAAATCCTCACCCCGGATACGCGCCGCCAGCGCCAGCGCAAAATCGATCCCGGAGGTGACACCGCCGCCCGAGAAGCGATTGCGATCCTCGACAATGCGCTCGCGCACCGGCGTCGCGCCGAAATATTCCAGCTGATCGACAGAGGCCCAGTGGCAAGCGGATTTGTAGCCCTTGAGCAGGCCCGCCGCGCCGAGCACCAGCGAGCCGGTACAGACGCTGGTCACCCAGTCGGCATCCGCCGCAATCTTGCGCAGCCAGTCCAGAACCTGGGCGTCCTGCATCACCTCCATCGTGCCGAGCCCGCCGGGAACGCAGAGAATGTCAGCGCGGGTGACCTCCTCGAACGTGGCGGTGGGTAGCAGCGGAAACCCGGCATCGGTGGGCACCGGCTCCGTGTCCTTCCAGACCAGGTTCAGAGTAACGTTTCCGAGCCGTGACAGGACCTGCGCCGGGCCGGTCAGGTCGAGCTGGGTGACATTCGGAAAAACGAGAAACGCAACGGATATCGGGGATAATTCAGGCATGGCCATCTCCTTCAGAGTGAATGGCCCAGGCGAACGGCTCTGTTGAAATTCACCGACACTCCCCGGTGGTGCTCCACCCTGTTCTCGCCAGTTGTGTCGATGCGCGGAGCTTAGCGCAGTTGGAGCCTAAGATCCATGCGGGTCAGAATCTTGCTCAGATGACGGCCTGGGTGGCCGTGGTGTATTGATGGATGTCGCGATCCAGTGGATCGCTGCAACCAGCAGCAGGTCGCCGTGCAGCTCCATCTGGTGGCTGAAATAGAGCCCGCCAAAAGCAGCGCCCACGCACCAGTACCATTTCCAGCGCAAGGTGAAAAAATGCGCTGCACCGAACAGAAACGCGCTCAAAGCCGCTGCACCCCATACCGAAGCGCCCTGACCTTCCAGAATTTGTGGCAGGGCGAGTCGAAACACCCATTCTTCCCAGAATGAGAGCGCCCCGAGATAGAGAATCCAGCCCAATTGCGCCAGATTCCAGCGTCGATCGGTAAACCAGTTATAGGCGTTCAATGACACCAGAATGGCCGTGAGTGCGAGCGCGTAGGTCGCGACATGCGCAGAGGCGCGCGACAGGCTCTGGACGAAAACAAGTTGAAGGCTGGGAATCAGCAGGAAACACAGCGCCAGACCGAGTCCTGGCAAACCATGGCGCAAGAACACCTCACGAAAAGAAGACAGGCGCGCGCCAGTAAAGTCCTTGTCGCGCTGGAGGCGCCGTTTTCGTCGAGGGCGGGCCGCGAAACGTTTCATGCGATTGCCGCCTAAAGCAGCCCTTCCGCCGTCAACCGCGCTTCCAGCCCCTCCGCGCCCTGAAAATGATGCGCCTTGAAGCCGAGCGCCTCAGCCGCGGCGCAATTGTTTTCGCGATCATCGGTGAACAGCACATCGGCAGGGTCCGGATTCCCCATGCGGGCCAGCGCAATCTCGTAGATTTTCGGGTTCGGCTTCACGACTTTCTCAGCCCCCGAGACAACCACATCGCGCAGCAAGCGAATCATCGGAAACGCATCAAATGTCTCCTCCGCGATCTCTGCAGGTAGGTTGGACAGGCCATAGAGCGGGACACGGTTTTCTTCCAGGCGCGCCATCAAAGGCGGCATGCCGGGCACATAGCCTTCAAACATGTCGAGCCAGCGGGTGCGCCAGGCGCGGATGTGGGGTTCGAAATGAGGGTAATCGGCAATCAGGCGGTCGGCATTCTCGGCCATCGGCACGCCGAGATCGTGCTGCAAATGCCAATCCATATTGCAGACATCGCGGACAAAGGCTGCGGCCTCTGCTTCGGTCTCAAAAAAGTCGCGATACAGCCGTATCGGTTGCCAATCGACAACCACATGACCCAAATCGAAAAGGACGATACGAGCACTCATAGGAGGCTCAGCTGTTCATTTAAGGCTCAGCCCTGCTTTGCTTTAAAGCGTGGGTCAGTCTTGTTGATGACATAGGTGCGGCCACGACGGCGAACGACCTTGCAGTCACGGTGGCGCGACTTGAGTGCTTTGATCGAGGATTTCACTTTCATGGCTTTGGCCCAAACGTTAGAACAGTTTTTACGAAAGCGCGGGACATACACAGGCGGCCTGCGGGAGTCAATCATGGCTTACAGGGGATTGCGCGAAGGGGTGCGTAAGATGAGCGAATTTGTCTGGAAAAGACCAATCTACGGCATTGTCGCGGGCGCCGCCCTGATGACGGCCTGCGCGGCCTCGCCGCAAACCCAGCAACCGGATGTCAGCCCGGTCGGCCCGGTCGGCGGCGGCAGCGCCAGTGTGCTCGCCCCGTTTGCCGCCTCAGGACATACCGGCATGGATGCCTGGCGCGCCGATTTCGCTGCGCGCGCTGTGGCTGGCGGGCGCGATGCAGATGTCGTGCACGCGACGCTGGCCAGTATCCGACCACTCGACCTGTATCTCGGCGAGGATGTCGACATCGCAAAGACCGACGTCGCCAGCCAGGCTGAGTTTGCCAAGCCCATTTGGGAATATGTCTCCTCGGCGGTGACCAGCGACCGCAAGACCCGCGGCGCGGACCGCCTGAGTGAATTGACCTCGACCTTTGATCGAATCGAAGCCGCCTATGGCGTCGACCGCGAAGCGATTACGGCGATCTGGGCGATGGAGACCAATCTCGGCTCCTATATCGGCAATTTCGACGCGGCCAACACGCTGGCCAATATGGCCGTTGAAGGCCGGCGCCAGAGTTTTGCCGAGAGCGAGCTGCTGGCCCTGATGAAAATGCAGGAAAGCGGCGATGTTGCCCGTGACCAGCTGACCTCGGGCTGGGCAGGAGCGATGGGCCAGACCCAGTTCATGCCCTCGACCTTCCTGACCTATGCCGTCGATTTCGATGGTGATGGGCGCAAGGACCTGTGGAACAGCGCGCCGGATGCCCTCGCCTCGGCGGCCAACTACCTGCGCGCGTCTGGCTATCAGAAGGACGTGCCATGGGGCGTTGAGGTTCTGGCGCCGAGCGGATTTGACTGGTCCCTGGCAGATGGCGAAGACCGACGCCTGTCGACCTGGGCAAGCTATGGCCTGTCGCCGATGGCGGGCGGACCTTTTGGCGCCCCGGACACCGCCTATGCCGAGCTCTGGCTGCCGACCGGTGCGACCGGGCCGAAATATTTGCTGTTCAAGAATTTCAACGTCTTCAAGACTTATAACCGGTCCGACAGCTATGCGTTTTCGGTTGGGCTTCTGACTGATGGCGTTGTCGGAAAGCATGGCCCCGTGGCGATCTGGCCGACCGAGCTCGAATTGCTGACGCGCCGGGACATTATGGTCCTGCAGGACAATCTCAACCGCCTCGGCTTCGATGCCGGGTCGGTCGATGGGATTGCCGGGCGCGGGACCAAGGGCGCGCTGCGCCGGTTCCAGAAGGCGAATGCGATCATTCCGGCAGATGGCTATCCGACGACTGTAGCTCTGGAACAGGTGCTCGACGCCAATTAAGCGGGCTCGTCCGCCTCGCCGACGCCCGGTTCGATCGCCTTCCAGGCAAACAAGGCCATGGCGATGAGCAGTCCGACGCAAATCCAGAAGGGCAGCGACGGGTCGACAAACTCGTACAGGAACAGGCCGAAAAGCGGCGTGATGATATAGCCCATGCCATTGGCCGAGATGACAAGGCCGGCGACATTGCCCTGCAGCTGCGGCGATACGGCGAGCGATGCCCCGCTGGAAAAGCCCGGGCGCGTCAGGCCCTGGCCGATGCCGAGGAAGAATTGCGCCATGATCAGGGTGGCAAAATCCTGCGCCGGGATCAGGATCAGCGCGCCGATCAGGAGCGGGAAACAGCCGGTTATCATCAGCGTCTTGTTTTTCAGCTTCAGCGTCGGGATCAGCACCAACTGCGCCGTCATCACCGCCATCGCGCCGACCATGAAGGCCGGCCCGGTATAAGCCGCAGCGCGCTCGGGCTCATCTGGCGGAATGCCTAATTTGTCGATCACTGCAAACACAAAGACCTGGGTCAGGATGCCGGTGACCAGAGACAGGGTCACGGCGTAGGTGAGGAAAGGCAGCACATTTCGCGAGCGCCATAATCCGATCGCACCGGGAATGGCTTCAACCCTGGACGCGTCCTGTACCGGCTCACGATTCTCAGGCAGGAAATTCCACAATGTAATCGACATGGCGCCGGCCAGGATGCAGGTGATCAGCATCGGGCTGAGAATGCCGAAATTGGCGACCAGAACGGCGGCAAAGGCCGGTCCGACAATCGTCCCGAAGCTGAACCCGGACGTCACAAACGCAATCTCGCCCTGGCGCTCGGCAGGTTCGGTCCGGTCAGCGACATAAGCCTGCGCGGACGGGCTGGAGCCTGACCCGATCAAGCCGAACACAGAGCGCGACAAAGCGAGGCAGGCGAAGATGGCAAACGGCGCCGTGATGAACTCGGACACTGCCGCCCAGGACGACAGGAGCAGCAGGAACATGGACAGCGAATAGCCAGCCAGGCCGAACGACGCGATGCGCCGGCGTCCATAGCGATTCGACCGCTTGCCCCAGAATGGCGAGGATAAAGACCAGCACAAAGCCGACAGCGAGAAGATCGCGCCGGCCATCCAGTCGGGCAGTGCCAAAGTCCGTGTCAGCGGTGGAATCACGGCAGCGATCAGCATCGTGTTGCCCGCGCCGATGGCCATTAGCGAGAAGAACAGAATGAAAAACGCCCCGCGCCGATTTGGCTGAGGCGTTTGTTCGGATTGGCTCTCTGACTCACTCATGCGCCCTGTTTGATCCCATCGGCGACAAAATCAAGACCGTGCGAGGCCTCTCCTCGCGGATATCTGACCGAGGTTCAGCGAAACGGGATTGTAAGGAAATCGCGCCATGGTGACGAAATCTATGAAAGGTCGGTTTGTCGACATGGTCCAGCTGCTCGGTTTCGTCATTGTTCTGGTCATCATTTCGGGGGCGCTGCTGGTCAGCGGCGGACCGGCGGTGATGTCGGCCCTGCCATTTGAGCTGGCCTTGATTGGCGGCGCCGCCTTCGGGACGCTGCTCATCGGCAATTCGAGCGCTGTCGCTGTCGCCGCGATGCGCGGGTTTGGGCAAGCCCTGCGCGGCGCCAAATGGTCGAAACAGGATTATGCCGGCCTGCTGACCCTGATGCACGAAATGTTGCGTCGGGCGCGCCGCGGCGGGATCGTCGCCATCGAGCAGGACATTGAGTCGCCTGACACATCAGACCTGTTCCAGTCGCAACCCCGGCTCGCCGCCGATCCGCACGCCACTGGACTGATTTGTGACAGCTTCCGCCTGATTGCCCTTGATCCCGCGATGCGGACGCAGACCGCCACCTATTTGCAGGACCGGGTCGGCGAGCTCGTCGATGAGCGCCAACGCGGCGTGACGGCGCTGCAGACACTCGCAGATGCCCTGCCCGCCCTCGGCATTGTGGCCGCGGTTCTGGGCATCATCAAAACCATGGCGATGATCGACCAATCGACCGCTGTGCTGGGTGAGATGATTGCCGCGGCGCTGCTCGGCACTTTCCTGGGCGTCTTTCTCGCTTATGGCCTGGTCGGCCCAATCGCCAATCGGTTCGGACAGATTGTCGAGGAAGAAGCGGTATATCTCGACACAATCGCGCGCATCATCACCGCCTATACACAAGAGACCGCCCCGCGAACGGCAATCGAAATGGCCCGCGCCGCGCTGCCTGCTCACATCCGTCCGGACATGTCTCTGGTCGACGAGCAGCTGAAAGTCACGCGCCTGAACGCGCCGCGACAGGCCGCCTAAACGCTAAGCAATTCCTAGCGCACCCCCGCAAAATTTGCCCGGTCAGATTAAACGGATCGAAAACAGCCTCCGGGATAATGCCTGACAATATTGGTAATTCCGTCAGGAGCCGCAAATGAGCGAACTGGTGAAACCGCACGAGCTGACTTTCACGCGAAAGTACTGGGCAAAGGGCCTTCCCGGCCAACTGGCGATGGGATTGTCAGGCATTATTGCAGTACTGGTCGCGCTCAAGACGCTGATCTACGAGCCCGGCCTGAACGCAGCCTTTGCCTATCAGGACCATTTTTTCCGCGTGCTTTCATTCGCGGCGCTCACCGTCTGGACGACATTTGCGATTGGCATCCGCCGCCGCGGCCCGGCAGCGATGATCACGCTGGGCTTTGCGATTTTCGTCGAACTCATCCTCGCACCGATGCGCCAGGAGCAGTCAATGACGCTGGCATCGACCAATTTTGGAATCGTGCTCGCCTATTGCGG
The DNA here is from genome assembly GCA_024742355.1 of Hyphomonadaceae bacterium. GTDB lineage: Bacteria > Pseudomonadota > Alphaproteobacteria > Caulobacterales > Hyphomonadaceae > Henriciella. The sequence continues at coordinate 117,278 of JANSYM010000006.1, forward strand.
TCTGCAGCTTTACTGGCTGGATCTGGTCAAACAGCGCCTGCAGAAATAAGTGCAGACAAAACAATCTAAACACTAGCATTCACCCTGCTGGCACCCTACTCTTATCGGAGTTCAACGGGGAGATTGGGCTTGTCTCGTTTCGAAGAATTGATCTCGACGGTCGCACATTATCAGAACCTGGCCGCGGAGAATTACTCCCGCGTTCGCACGCTTGCCGAAGAGCTTCGCGAGGGCTTGTGCGCGCATATTGGCGCCATGGATGGGGTTTGCGTTCGACTGGTGCCGCCAGCAGGACCGTTCGAGCCTAAGGATTATGGCGATCAGGCCTTTTCCGTCCCGCCCACAGGGTTTCGCCCGCTCGGCGCGATCCTGTTTGGCCTCGCGATTCGCGTATCGATCGGTACCGACTGGATGCGTGTCACGATGGAATGCCAGAAGATTGGCGACGATTTCATCGCCCGCATTGTCGGCGGTGACGAGTATCGTTTGTCGATTCCCTTGAAAGAGAATGATCCAGAGCCGTTCTACGACCATATATACGAGCATGTGCTTGAATGGTTCAAAAACCAGATCGAACGCTATGAAGCTGGCGATTATGGCAGCCGCGAGATCGGCTTCGACATTTCGCGCAGCGAAGAAGAGGTACTGGCCTGATCAGGCCGGGGTGAGGCGGGAAAATGGATTTTGGTCTTCTTCTGGCCGGAGGCGCTGGCAGTGACGTGATTTTTGCCTGCGCGCTGATTGGGTCGCTCGGGCTCGGTGCGCAATGGCTGGCCTGGCGTCTGCAGGCGCCTGCTATCGTCCTGATGTCTCTCGCCGGCCTCACGGTCGGACCGCTCTGGTCGGTCATCTTCGGCAATCCACTGCTCAGTCCGCAAGCGACATTTGGCGACGTGTTCAGGCCCATTGTCTCGCTCGCCGTGGCCGTGATCCTGTTCGAGGGCGGCCTGGTCCTGAAATTCGAGAACCTGCGCGAAGCCGGCGCTGCGGTCCGCCGCATGATCTTCATTGGGGGTCCGCTGGCCTGGATCATGGGCACGATTGCCGCCTATTACGCAGCCGGGCTCGATTGGGCGAGCGCTGTGGTGTTCGCGGGTGTGATGGTGGTGACCGGACCGACTGTGATCATGCCGCTGATGCGCCAGTCCAAGCTCGGCGGTCGTCCGGCCCAGTTCCTGAAATGGGAAGGCATCGTCAATGATCCGATCGGGGCGCTGTTTGCTGTTGCCTCATACGAGATTATCCGCGTCGCCTCGCAAGGCGAGAGCATTATCGGCGCCGGCATCTGGATCATCGCGGCAGCAGCGCTGGGCACGATGCTCGGCGTGGCCTTTGGATGGGGCATGTCGAAAGCCTTCCGTGAGGGCTGGACACCGGAATATCTCAAAGCGCCGCTAATCCTGGCCTCGATTGTCCTGTGTTACGCTTTGGCGGAACTGATCGAGAAAGAGATCGGCCTGGTTGCCGTGACGGCCTATGGCATGACTCTCGCCAACTCCAAGCTGGCGGGTCTCACAGAGCTTCAGAAGTTCAAGGAAGACATTGCCGTCCTTCTGGTCTCAGGCGTGTTCGTGATGCTGACCGCAGACCTGACGCCAGCGATTATCAGCCAGGCGATCAACTGGAACACGCTCGCCTTTCTGATGTGCATGCTGTTCGTCGTGCGCCCACTCTCGGTGTGGATTTCGACTTATGGAACGCTGAACCGCAAGGAAGCGATCCTGCTTGGCTGGATCGCTCCGCGCGGGATTGTGGCCGTCGCTGTTTCCGGCCTGTTCGGGTCTTTGCTGGTTGATCTCTCCCGGGAAGGCCGATTCTTCTTCGAAGGCGCCGACCAGATCACTCCACTCGCTTTTGCCATGGTGTTCACCACGGTCGTCCTGCACGGCTTCACAATCGGGCCGCTCTCGCGCGGTCTTGGTCTGGCGCGCAAGGAGAAGCCGGGTATCCTGATGGTTGGTGCCAATGCCTGGAGCGTGCAATTCGCCACGGCGCTGGAAAAGAGCGGCATCGATGTCATCGTCGCCGACAGCAATTATCGCCGCCTCAAATCATCGCGCGATGCGGGGCTTGAGATCTTCATGGGCGAAGTGTTGTCCGAAGATGCCGAGATCAAGCTCGACCATGCCCGCTTCTCCACCGTGATCGCACTGTCGACAAATGATTCCTATAATGCGCTCGTCTGCAGCCACTTCGCGCCCGAAGTTGGCCGCCACATGGTCTACCAACTTTCGATCAGTGATGATGACGAAAACGACGAACGCGTGGTCAGCTCCAATGCTCGCGGGCGGACATTGATCCGCCGCGGTCGCACTTATGACAGCTTGATTCGCGATCAGTATCGCGGCTGGGAGTTTGCCCGCACGCCATTGACTGACAAATATTCGCTGGAGCAGTTCCGCAAGGATCGCCCGAATGCAGATATCGTGGCCGAGCTGCGCCCGGACGGGACGCTGGTCCTGCTTGGGCCGAATCGCGAGGCCCGCGGCGGCGATGGCACGATTCTGATCAGTTTTGCGCCGGCGATGAAAGACGACAAACCCGCCATGGACCTGGCGCCGCAGCCAGCCTAGGCCGCCTGCACTGCATGCAGATCGCGGCCATGCTTGCGCAGCCAGGACCGTTCGCGCTTCCAACTCGGTCGGCAGGTCGTCACATGCGCCCAGAACGCCGGACTGTGATTCATTTCCAGCAAATGCGCACATTCATGCGCAGCGACATATTCCAGCACTTCGGGCGGCGCCATGATCAAGCGCCAGGAAAATGCCAGGCGTCCATCTGATGTGCACGATCCCCAGCGCGAACGTGTGTCCTTGACGGTCACGCGCCGCGCTTCGACCCCCAGAATGTCGCAATAGCGAATCACTGCGCCACTGAGATCGTCCTTAGCTGCTTTTTTCAAATACCGTTCAGCGCGTCGACCTGTCGTTTCTGCCAGGCCAGGAACACAGAGGATGTGCGGCTCTCCTTCGATCAGTCGCGCCATCCGCCCAGACCCCTCCAGAGAGATACGGCAATCCTCGCCGCGCAGTTTGAAAACCGTGCCTTCCTGCAACACAATATGGTCCGGAAGCGCCTGTAAATGCTCGGCAATCCAGTCGAGACGGTCGCGCGCGAACTCTGCCGCCTCGCCAATCTTGCGCTTGCTCGGGGCGACGGCCACGGCTTCGCGCTTACGCTCATCGAGACGCAGGATCAGGCGACGCGCTTTCGGGTTCACTTCAAGGCGAACATGAACCGTTTGGCCACTTTTCGTAACCAACGCCATCTTGTCGCCTTTATCGATAATCATTAAATACGCCTCGACAGATTTGTGCGATATGTCTAATGGAAACCGCCTAATTGGGGAATCGACTATGAAGAAATTAATGTTTGGTGCAGCAGCACTGGCTCTGGTGACGGCTTGTGGCCAGGGTGACAAGCCAACAGAAGTGAACATCGAAGAGCCGAAGCTGAAAGAACTCAGCGTCCGCGCCGGTGATCCAGCCGAAGCTGCGCAAGCGCTTGCGGCCATGTCCCTGAGCGAAAGCGGCGGTCTGCTGTCCTTTGCGGGCAGCACAACCGATGGCGCCTCTGCCACGTTTACCGACCTTACCATCACCGGCGAAGACGCCGTGAAAGTCGGGTCTCTGGTCTTTGAAGGCCTCGACATGGACAGCGGCCAGGCCAATTTCGGCAAGATGAGCCTGAACGACATCACGATTTCGGAAGAAGGCGAAGATGTTGAGGTCAAGCTCGGCTCGATCGAGCTGGTCAATCCGTCGCCTGAACTGGCCGCCTGGCTGGCCGCGGGCCTGAACGGACAGGAAGCCCCATTCCCGGCGGCTGAGAACATTGTCTTTGACAGCTGGTCGATTAACGGCCTGACCGGTGATTTTGCAGATGCAGAAGCCGACGGCACTTTCGGCATCGAGAAAATTGAAATCCGCGACATGGTCGACCTGAAAGCTGCCAAGGCGGTGATCAGTGGTCTGTCACTGAACGGCACAGATTCGTCCGAAGGCATGGATTTCGACATCAAGCTGGGCGGCATGACGGCCACCAATATTGATGCGAAATTCGTCAAGGCGATCCAGGAAAATGTTGGCGATGAGGAAGCCCTGATGGCAGCCGTCATGGAAGTTGCCTATGACGATCCGATGGAGCCTGGATATGACAGCTTCACGATGGACGATTTTACCGTTGACGTTGGCGGTGCCTCATTCGCGATCCCGAGCATTGTTGCTGGCGTTGAGCGCAACGCTGCCGGCCAGCCGGTCAAGTTCGTCACCCAGCCTTACTCAATGACGCTGAAGGCAGATGCCGAAGGCGGCGAAGTGGGCGAAGCTCTGCTGCAAGGCCTGAGCGTTGTCGGCTATGAAGAGCTTGAGCTGAAAGGCGCAAGCGTTGCCTCTTACGACCCGGACAAGGACATTGTCTCCTTCGATGCAGGATCGAACTATTTCGAGCTGGTCGATGGCGCCAAGTTCAGCTTTGGCGGCAAGATTGAGGGCTACAGCTCCTACGCGAAAGAAGCGGCGACAGCCTTCGATTTCGAAGACCTGGCCGCTGGCGCAGAGCCGGACCCAATGGCGATGACCAACGCCATGGGCAAGCTGACCTTCCACAATTTCGAGCTGTCAATCGCTGACAATTCGCTGCTCGACCGCGCCTTTAACGCTGCGGCCACGTCGCAAGGCGCTGACCCGGCCGAGCTCAAGCAACAGATCGGCATGGGCCTCGCTATGGCGCCGATGATGGCGCAAGGCTCAGGCATCGACATGGCACTGGTGTCGGAAGCGACAAGCGCTCTGTCCAGTTTTGTCAATGATGGCGGCACGCTCACCATCAAGCTTGATCCAGAAACGCCATTGTCGGTTGCGTCGATCATGGAAAACCCGGATCCTGCGGCCTACACCAAGGACGCGCTCGGCTTTACGGCGACACAGAAATAGTCGCTCAAGCGTAACAATCCCATCTCAAGGCGCGCGGTGCTCAGCATCGCGCGCTTTTCTTTTACCCCTCGAGGTCGCATAAGAGAGCCCATGAAACTTGCCTTTTTCGGAGATGTGGTCGGCAAACCCGGCCGCCAGGCGGTGATCGATCACCTGCCTGCCGTGCGCACAGACCTCGCGCTCGACTTTGTCGTCGTCAATGCCGAGAACGCCGCCGGCGGTTTCGGCCTGACTGAGAAGATCGCGAATGAGTTCTTCGATGCGGGTGCCGATTGCCTGACCCTCGGCGATCATGCCTGGGATCAGCGCGAAGCCCTCACCTATATTGAACGCGAGCCGCGTCTGCTGCGCCCGATCAATTATCCGGAAGCGGCAAACGCGCCGGGTCAGGGCTCGCACCTGTTCGTGCTGCCTGATGGTCGCCGCGTCGGCGTGATCCAGGCCCAGGGCATCGTGTTCATGAAGCAATTGCTCGACAATCCGTTTGGCGCGGTCGACGCCGCGCTGGACGCGATGCCGCTTGGCACCGTCGCCGATGCCGTGATTGTCGACATGCATTGTGAGGCGACCTCGGAAAAGATGGCGATGGGGCATCATTGCGATGGCCGCGCCAGTGTGGTGGTCGGCAGCCATACGCATGTCCCGACCGCCGACCACATGATCCTTGCCGATGGTACCGCCTATCAAAGCGATGCCGGCATGTGCGGCGACTATGACAGCGTCATCGGCATGCAGAAGGACAATTCCCTGCGCCGCTTCGCCACCCAGCTGCCTGGCCAGCGCTACGAACCGGCGCTCGGCGAGGGTACATTGTGCGGCCTGTTCGTAGAGACCGATGATGCGACGGGACTGGCGACGCGATGTGAGCCGATACGGATCGGCGGGCGGTTGTCTGAATTGCTGCCGGGCGTTTGAAGTAATGCTTGTCAATAAAGTCGCGGTCTTTATTCCCTGAAGACAAGAACTCAGGGGAGAAAGATGGAATCCAGCACAAATGAACTCACCGCATCCGATAGCATTGGAAGCGCTGCTGAGACCCTGCACTCGACGAACAAACATGCTTACACAAATGGCCCGAGAACCATCTCAAGACTAAGTCGGTGGGCCGTTTTCGGCCTGTCCGCTTTCATGATCGCAGAACTGGCTCTTGTATTGATATCAGCACTCTTGATCTGGCTGTATCTGCCCACGACGATCGTCCCGTTTTCGCAAGCACAGTTGGAGATGATTGACTATTTCATCATCGCAGTTGCGGTGATTCAGACGGTGCTATTCTGGTTCTGCGTCGTCTTGGTGGGCCGCGTCACATTTCGAGCCATGAAAAATCTTTACACGGTTGGCAGCAAATTTCCCGAAATGTCTCCCGGCTGGGCTGTCGGTTGGTACTTCATCCCCATCGCGAATTTGTGGCAACCCGCAAAAGGTATGAGTCAAATCTACCATGGAACCTACCACGCCGTCGGAGAGGCGACCCCGTCCGAATCTCGTATCGCTGTTTGGTGGACCTGCTGGCTCATCACAAATTTTGCGGCGAACATCGCACTTCGCATCGGCGGATTCGACAGTGCTGGCACCGGCGTCGTCACATTCTCGTTCGACGCAATATCGTCGCTGTTCGGCATGGCCAGCGCGTGGGCGCTGATCCGCCTGATCAAACCGATCGCCGAAAAGCAAGAACTGCTCAAACATGGCGGCGTTGCCCACGTCTTCGACTGATCGCACCGGGCCCTTTGATCTCTGCGGCGAGCTGAGTTAAGCAGCCGCAACGAATTGTTTAGTGCAGGAGCCCCCATGGCTGGCCATAGTAAATGGGCAAATATTCAGCACCGCAAAGGTGCCCAGGACAAAAAGCGCGCGGCGTTGTTTTCGCGCCTGTCCAAGGAAATCACCATTGCCTCGAAAATGGGCGGTCCTGACCCGGACGGCAATCCGCGCCTGCGCCTGGCCATCGCCAATGCCCGCGGGCAGTCCATGCCCAAGGACAATATCAAGCGCGCCGTCGACAAAGGCCAGGGCGGCGGCGGCGAAGACTATGTCGACATCCGCTATGAAGGCTTCGGCCCCGGCGGCGTTGGCGTCATCGTCGAAGCCTCGACCGACAATAAGAACCGCGCGGCCAGCGAGATCCGCACCGCTTTCTCCAAGAATGGCGGCAATCTCGGCGAAACCGGTTCGGTCTCGTTCGGGTTCGAGAATGTCGGTGAGATTCATTTCCCGCTCGAGGCTGGCGACGAAGACACGATCATGGAAGCCGCACTCGAGGCCGGCGCCAGCGATATCGTCACCGACGAAGACGGCCACTTCATCTATACCGAGCGCGAGGACCTCTCCGAAGTTGCCTCGGCGCTGGAAGGCAAGTTTGGCGAGGTCGAAGCGAAATCAACCAAGCTGATCTGGAAGCCGCAAAACACGGTGCCGATCGAAGGCGATGATGCCGACAAGCTGATGCGCATGCTGGACGTGCTGGATGATCTCGATGATGTCGCCAACATCTATGACAATTCGGACATCTCTGCCGCAGAGCTGGAACGCTTGGCCGGGTAAGTGATGCGGTCCGGTCACGGCCGAACAAAAATCTGTGAGATCTGATATTTGGCCTCGCAATTGGCGATGCAAATCGTCATATCCGGTTCAGACAAGAAACGCTAAATTTCGAGATGACGATGTTGAAACTCACGCATCCCCTGTCCATCGGACTCATGGCTGGCGGCCTCGCCGCAGCGGCAACGTTTGTAATGTCGGCCTTCGCCGAAAACAGCACGGCCAGCCTCGCTGACAATGCGAATCTCGAGACCGCAATTTTTGCCGGCGGATGTTTCTGGTGTGTGGAAAGCGATTTCGACAAAGTCGAGGGCGTGCTCGAAACCGTCTCTGGCTATACGGGCGGCACGACCACCAATCCGACCTACAAGACCCACACCAAGCAGGGCCATCTCGAAGCGGTGAAAGTCGTCTATGATTCCTCCAAGGTCGAATATGGCGAGCTGGTCGATTATTTCGTCCGTCACATCGATCCGACCGATGATGGCGGGCAGTTCTGCGATCGCGGCAATTCCTATCGCACCGCTGTGTTTGTCGATGGTGCTGACGAACGCGCGGAAGTGGAAGCGCAATTCGCGACGATCGAACAGGCGGGTATCCTGCCAGCGCCGATCGTGACGCGCGTGCTTGACGAAACCACCTTCTACGACGCTGAGACCTATCACCAGAATTACTACCAGAAGAACCCGGCGCGTTATAAGCTCTACCGGGTTGGCTGTGGCCGCGACAAGCGCGTGGCGCAAGTCTGGTCTGGCGAAGGCGACAGCTAACCAATCATCCGCGATACAGCGACGGCGCTTGCACAGCGCGATCAGAACGCCCAAATAGGCGTCTGTAAAAATACTGGACGCATGACATGACTGATACGGCTGCAACCCCGCACATCAAAGACTCTTCAGACCAGGACTTCATGGCGGACGTGGTCGAGGCCTCGAACACGCAGCCGGTCCTGGTTGATTTCTGGGCGCCCTGGTGCGGCCCGTGCAAGACGCTGACACCGACCCTGGAAAAAGTCGTCAATGACCAGGGCGGCAAGATCAAGCTGGTCAAGATCAACACCGAAGAGCATCCAGGCGTCGCCGGCCAGATGGGTGTGCGCTCCATTCCTTCCGTCTTCGCCTTCGACAAAGGCCGCCCGGTGAACGGCTTCCAGGGCGCTTTGCCCGAGAGCCAGGTGCGCCAGTTCGTTCAGGACATTCTCGGCGGCACTGATGGCGCCAAACAGCTCCAGCAAGCCATCGAACAAGCCGAAGCCGCGGCCCAGTCCGGCGACATCGGCACCGCTGCGCAGCTCTATGGCGCGGTGATGGAAGCTGACCCGACCAATGCTGCGGCGATTGCCGGGCTTGCCCGCTGTTATCTCGCCAATGGCGATCATGACCGCGCGCGCCAGATCCTCGACATGGCCCCGGAAGACAAGGTCAATGATGCGGCGATCAAATCCGTGCGTACCGCGCTCGATCTGATGGCCGACACGCCGCTGGACGAGGACATGGCCAGCGCCAAGGAAACCGTCGCCGCCGAACCTGAAAACCACGAAGCGCGCTTCGAACTGGCAGAGAAACTGGTCGCCCAGGGCAAGAATGCCGCGGCGGCGGATCATTTGCTGACCATTCTCAGCGACAATCTCGAATGGGGCGAAGGCAAAGCGAAAGCGAAATTGCTGGAAATCTTCGAAGCCGCCGGTCCGAAAGACCCGGTCACGGTCGATGGCCGCCGCCGCCTCGGCTCGCTCATGTTTGCGTGATCTTACGGATTCCCCACTGGCCGTAAGCCCGCTTCAGTCCAATATGTGATAAGAGGACTGAAAGCGAGACACAGCCGTGACGATTGAAACCTATCGGAAACTCTCTGACCTGCCGGACACGATCCCGGTCTTTCCACTGTCCGGGGTGTTGTTGTTTCCGCGCTGGTCCCTGCCGCTCAACATTTTCGAACCGCGCTATTTGAACATGATTGATGATGCCATGCGCGGGCATCGCATTATCGGCATGATCCAGTCGCAGGGCGGTGACCGCACCGCGCCGGACCTTGCCGCCGCGGGCTGCGCCGGACGCATCACCTCTTATTCGGAAACCGATGATGGTCGCTATCTGATCTCGCTGACCGGAATTTGCCGCTTCGGCACCGGTGAGGAGCTGCCAGTCGAAACGCCGTATCGCCAGGTTCACCCCGACTGGCAGACCTTTGCCGATGACCTGATCGCGCCCCCCGAGATCAGCCTGCCGGAACGGCCGGAACTGGTGCGGGCGCTGAAGCGCTATACGCAGGTCAATTCGCTTGAGGTCGATTGGGAGGCGGTTGAAAACGCGCCGATGGAGACATTGATCAACGCCCTGTGCGCGGGCTGCCCGTTCGGGACGCTGGAAAAACAGGCGCTGCTCGAAGCGCATGGTGTCTCGGAACGTGCGCAAACCCTGATCGCACTGCTTGACATGGACGTGCCTGGCGATGACAGCTCGACCCTGCAATGACTGAAAAAACACCTGATCCTTCGTCCGCACCCTGCGGCGTCAGCCCGCGCCTGCTGGAACTGCTGATCTGCCCGGTCACCGGCGGTCCGCTGGTCTTCGATCGTGACGCTTGTGAGCTGATTTCCAAGAAAGCCAAGCTCGCCTTTCCGATCAAGGATGGCTTGCCAATCATGCTGGAAAGCGAAGCGCGCGATCTGGAGGTCTCGCCATGAGCCACCATGCCTGGCCGACCGAACTGAAATTCTCCAAAAGCGGCAAAGCGTTGACCGTCACCTTCGATGATGGCGAGACATTTACCCTGCCCTACAAGACGTTGCGCCTGGAGAGCCCATCCGCCGAAGTCCAGGGCCATGGCAGCGGTCCAAAACCGCCGCCGCCGGTGATCAGCGATGACCTGACGGTGGAGAAAGCCGATCCGGTGGGCCGCTATGCCGTGCGCATCTTCTTCAGTGACGGGCATTCCAGCGGCCTGTTCACCTGGGCCTATCTGCGCGAACTCGGCGAGAAACTCGCCGCCGCCTGAGCGCTGCGCACGCACCCCCCTTACCGCGCCCGTATTTCGTGCCTATATGGGCCCAGCACAGAGGCTGGAGCGTTCGAGGACGGTCAGCTATCCGCCGACCTTAAGTTCCGTCAGGGAGCTGGCTCTGGACTGGACCGTGGTCCTATCTATCCGGCACCCACCTAGTCTCTAGGTCGACGGGATACGAGCACCAAAGACGGCGCCTCCGGTCCTGTGCGCTTTCGGGCGTCCATGGAAACGCTGTAGCGGCGTCGAGCGCGACCAAAGATCGTCGCCTTCAACGCAATGACGCCGACCCAATACGGCCTCGTCGGATCATCAAACGCTATAAGGCGGCTTGGATGGCTTGCACGACCCGATCCAGATGGCTTGTCGTATGGTCGGCAAACACGCTCAACCGGATCACGCCTCCTGGTCCGGACGCAATATAGTTCGAGTGCAGGACATAAATGCCGTCTTTGAACAGGCTTTCCTGAATCGCGCGCATATCTGAAAAATCTCCATGACTGAACGCGACGATCGACGTTGGCGTTCCCGGGACATCGAGACCAATCTCTCTCAGGCGTGCTCGCAAATATTCGGCTAAACCCCTGAGTTCCGAACACAGACTCGGATTGGACCGCACAAATTTCAAGGCTGCCGCGCAAACGTTCGCGGAAATTGGCGTTCCTGAATTGGATCCTCTGACAGGTTTGCACGCCCGTGCGCGCTCAACGCATTCCAAAGAGCCGACATAAACCGCACCTTGGCCGCAAAAGGCCTTGCTGAGTGTCACGCCGACATGAGCAATATCTTCAACACCAAAATGCTGAACGGTTCCGCGCCCGGTTTCTCCAACCACGCCCCCAGAGTGAGATTCATCGATGAGCAATTTCCCATTACAGGGCTCTATCAGAGCGGCGTATTCATCCAATGGAGGCAAAGCCCCGAGGGTCGCGAAAGCGCCATCCGTCACAACAAGGGGCCGCTGACCTGGTGCGAGTTGTTCAATCTTTTCCGCCAACGCTGTTGAGGATCGATGGGCAAAAAAGCGGATCGGTTTTTCTGTCAGCTTTGCCGCATCCACCAAACACCAGTGCGCTGTTTCATCGAGCAAAATTACGTCAAACTCGGGAGCCGCGGCGGCAAATCCTGCGGCTCCGATCATGTATCCAGATGGCAGATATACGGCGGCCTCCGTCCCGAAAAACGCAGCCGCCTCTTGTTCGACAGCATCAAAATACGGATCGTTTCCCCCGTAGGCGTGAACCAAATATCTGGAAAATCCGACCCCTTCATCCAGTGCCCTTTGAGCCGCGTCGCGAAGCTCTGCATGATTGGTCAATGCAAGATAATTGCAGCCCGAAAAGTTCAGAAATTTCTTGCCATCGATCAGCAGTTCCGACGTTCCGCCTCCGCGCAGTTCATGACCTTCGAGTAGCTGCGTCTTCGTCTCTTGCATCGCGAACGCCCCTCCAGTTGACGTCGTGATCCATGCATTTTCTTGATCACGTCGCTCAGCCTTTCACCAATCGATGCTCGGCCAGACGCTCATAGATGTCCAGCGCCTCAGCATAAATGCCGGCCAGCTCTGGCTGCACCTCAACCCGCTCCCCAGGCGCCGGGCCGAAGCCGGTCGAGTTCCAGACCGCGTCATACCAATGCGGGGCCCAGACGCCGTCTTCCGGGCGCGCGCCTTCGGGCCAGGACAGCATGTCTTCGCTCCAGTCCAGCCCCAGTTCCGTGCACAGCGCCGCCATAATGCCGGGCGGGTCGCGCAGGATGTCGGTGCTGTCGACGACCACCGGCGTGCGGCCTTCCAGTCGTTTCGCTTCCTCGAACAGGCTGAGCTGTTGCGGGAAACCTATCGCGTCGAGGCTGACCGTTTCCATCTTGCGCGCATAGGACGGGATGACCCGTGCCGGGTGGCGGATGAGGAAGACATTCCGGCACGCCTGCATCCAGTCGCGCGGCACCGCTGGCACCATATGGTGGGTCATGTGTTTCTGATAAAACACGCGCGCCTGTGGGTCCGGGCAGGACGTCATGTCGGCGGCGACGTCTTCGGGATCGCTGCTCTGGGCCGCGAAAATCTCATCCGACATGGGATGGCGGAGGCCCGTGAGATGCAGATAGGCGGCATAGAACGGTTCGTCGACGCAGACCGTATCGGCGCGCGCGCCAAAGCTGCGCATCATCGTCGTCGACATGTTGCGCGGGCCCGACCACATGGCGATGCGGAGCGGTTCGGACGTCATGAGATCGGCGTCAGGCTGGCCTCGACCAGCTGTTTGTAGAGCTCCGACAGGCGCTGAGTCAGCGGGCCGTCGAGATGTGGCAGGACCCGGCCATCAACCTCGCGCACCGGCGTCGTGCCAGCAAAGGTGCCGGTGATGAAGGCCTCATCAGCGGAATAGACATCAAACAGGGAGAAGCGCTTCTCATGCACCGGTATCCCGTTCTCGCGGCAGACCCGGATAATGTTGCCGCGGGTGATCCCGCCAAGACAATATTCCGGCGGGCTGGTCCACACCTCGCCATCGCGGACGATGAAGAAATGGGTTGAATTGCACGTCGCGACGAACCCGTCCGGATCAAGCATCAGCGCCTCGTCGGCACCGGCCTTGTCGGCCTGGATACAGGCGAGGATGCAATTCAGCTTGGAGTGCGAATTGAGCTTCTGGTCCTGTTCTGCTGGCCCGGTCCGGCGCACATGCGCGGTGAACAGCGACACGCCTTTGGCGCGGATTTCCGGCACCGGTGCCTTGTATTCAGGAATGATGACCACGGTTGGCGGCGTGATGGTGAAGCGCGGCCCCTGATACGGCGTCTTCTTGACCCCGCGTGTGACCATCAGGCGGATATGCACACCGTCCATCATGTCCTGAGCTTTCAGGCAATCGAACAGGCGCTGCGCCATTTCATCCGGCGTCAGGCCGATGTCCATGTCGATGGTCTTGGCCCCGGCATAGAGCCGCTTCATGTGCTCGTTCAGGAACGCGACCCCGCCGGCATGCACGCGCATGCCTTCCCAGACGCCATCGCCGAGGAGATATCCGCTCTCGAACACCGAGACCGTGGCTTCGTCGCGATGCTTCAGCTCGCCATTGATTGAGACGAGGATATCCGCATTGCGGGCGTCATAGACATAGTCGTGGACGCCATGTGCTTCGTCGATCATCTGGATTAGCCGCCCACCCGTCTTTCCTGGCCTTCCCAATAGGGTTCACGCAAATCCTTGCGCAGGATCTTGCCGGACGGGTTGCGCGGCATCTCCTTGATGTAATCAACCGATTTTGGACATTTATACCCGGCGATGCGCTCTTTCGCCCATGCGATGATGCTCTCGGGTGTCGGATCGGTGCCGTCTTTGGCCACGACGATCGCCTTGACCGCCTCACCCCATTTCTCATCAGGGATACCGATGACGGCCACATCAGCGATGTCCGGATGCCCAAAGATCGCATTCTCAACCTCTGCCGGATACACATTCTCGCCGCCTGAGACGATCATGTCCTTCACCCGGTCATGGATGAACAGGAAGCCGTCTTCATCGAAATAACCGGCATCACCGGTATAGAAAAAGCCATCACGGATCGCCTCGGCGGTCGCTTCGGGCCGGTTCCAATAGCCTTTCATGATGAAGCCGGACTTGATCACGATCTCGCCGACCTCCCCGGTCGGGACAGGGTCGCCATTGGCGTCGACGCAGCGGATAATCGTGGTCGGATACGGTACGCCGCACGAGCGGAGTTTACCCCAACTTGGTTCATGTGCCTCAGGCGGGAGGTACGTCCCACCGCCAACGGTTTCGGTCAGGCCATAAACCTGCGTAAACCGCGCGCCCATCACCTCAACAGCCGTCGTAAGCAGATCTTCGGTGATCGGCGAAGCGCCATAGAAGACCTGTTTCAGATTGGAATAATCTCGCTCGCGGAAATCGGGCATCTGGGTCAACATCAGAATGACCGCCGGGACCCAGAACGCATGATTGATGTTTTGGGTCTCAATCAGATCCAGGATTTCGACCGGATTAATCTCGGGCAAGACCACCGTTCGCGCGCCCTGCGCCGAAGAGAGAACGCCGACATTCACGCCTGCAACGTGGAAAAGTGGCATCGCGTTCATCACGGTTTCGCCTTCGGCATAACTAGCCCATTCAAGCATGCCCGCCTGTTCCATATAGGACCGATAATTGGCGTTGGTCAGCATGACGCCTTTGGGCAGCCCTGTCGTTCCGGATGTGTAGAGTTGAATGACATCATCATCGTCATTGGTCGTGACCGTCGGGGCTGCGCTATCCTGACCATCGCGCCAGCTGACATATTCCGGCCAGCCATCGCGGTCGCCCTCGACGGTGATGATATGCTCGAGGTGCGGGCACTCATCCTTGATCTGATCGACCATGTCGAACCATTCCGGGCCAACGAAAAGCACCGAAACCTGTGCATCAGAGAGAATGAACTGAACTTCCGGTGCGGCAAGACGCGTATTCACAGCATTCATCACCGCGCGAATTTTGGCGGCCCCGAACATCATTTCATAATAGACGGCCGTGTTCTTCGCGAGGTAACCGATCCGCTGGTCTGGACCAACGTCCAAAGCGGCCAGACCATTGGCCACCTGATTGGCACGCGTCTCCAGATCCGCGAATGTGGTCTCTTCCCCTTTGTACCAGAATGCGACTTCACCTCCACGCTGCTCAGCTTGTACGCGCGGAATGTCGGCCACATGGGGCATTAGTTTTGTGTCGAGCATGTCGATCCACCTCCCAATGATCTCAAATACAACTATTTAGCGGCGCTAAGCGCTCTTCTTAAGATTCACGCTAGGCAAATCCGGCGCAAGGTCTAGTCATAAGTCCAGCAGATCAGACGACTTTTTGGAGATTTCCCATGACTCAAGGCTTTTCGACGCGCGCATTGCATGCTGGCGCGGCGCCCGACCCCGTCACCGGCTCACGGGCCCAGCCGATCCACCAGACCTCGAGCTTCGTCTTCAAGGACGCAGAGCACGCCTCGAAATTGTTCGCGCTGCAGGAGTTTGGCGACATCTATACCCGCATTGGCAACCCGACGACGGGTGCGCTTGAGGCTCGGATTGCCGATCTCGAAGGCGGGACGATGGGGCTCGCCGTCGCCTCCGGCCACGCTGCGCAGATGATCGCCTTCCATGTCCTGATGGAGCCCGGCGCCAAGATCGTCGCCGCCAAGCAGCTCTATGGCGGTTCGATCAACCAGCTCGGCCACGCCTTCAAGAAGTTCGGCTGGGCCGTCGAGTTTGTCGACATCAATGATCACGCCGCAGTCGAGGCCGCGATTGATGACAAGACCCGCGTCATCTTCACCGAAAGCCTCGCCAATCCAGGCGGCATCGTCACCGACATCGCCGCGATTGCTGCCATCGCCGAGAAGCATGGCATTGTCTACATGGTCGATAATACAATGGCCTCGCCTTATCTCTGCCGCCCGCTGGAGCATGGCGCGCATGTCGTCGTCCATTCCCTGACCAAGTTCATTGGCGGACATGGCAATTCGATCGGCGGCATGATCGTCGATGGCGGCCGGTTCGACTGGAAGGCGCATGCGGACAAGTATCCGACCATGGCGACGCCGCAGAGCTTCTATAATGACCTGAATTTCGCGGAAGGCTTCGGCGCCCTGCCGCTCGGCCCGGACGGCCAGGAAGTCGACATCGCCTTCGCCATTGCCGCGCGCGCCTTCAGCCTGCGCGATCTCGGCCCGGCTCTGTCGCCGTTCAATGCTTTCATGATCATGACCGGGTGTGAAACACTGCCTTTGCGCATGGCACGGCATTGCGAGAATGCGGTGGCCGTCGCCACCTATCTGCAAGGCCATGAGAAAGTCAGCTGGGTGCGCTATGCCGGGCTCGCTGGCGACGACCATCATGCCCTGGCGCAGAAATATTGCCCGAATGGTGCCGGTGCGGTGTTCACGTTCGGCCTGAAAGGCGGGCATGCGGCGGGCGTCAAACTGGTCGAAGGCGTGCAGCTGCTCAGCCATCTCGCCAATATTGGAGACACCCGCTCGCTGATCATCCACCCGAGCTCGACCACGCATAGCCAGCTGTCTGACACGCAAAAGACGGCAGCCGGCGCCGCGCCAGACACGGTGCGCCTGTCGGTCGGGATCGAGGATGCGGCTGATATTATTGCTGATTTGGAACAGGCACTGGCAAAGCTCTGATCCTCCCTTCCCTTCCCGGCAAAATCCCGCAAAGATAGATGATTATCTGTCTGGGGAGGCATTCAGGATGGCGAACGCCCAAAGCATCATTCTTCATCAATACGAGCGCTCACCCTTTTCGGAAAAGATCAGGCTGGCGCTGCGGATGAAGAATCTGGCCTGGGCGGCCGTGGATATTCCGCCGATCATGCCGAAACCAGACGTGATGCCGCTGACTGGTGGCTATCGCCGCACGCCGGTGATGCAGATCGGCGCAGATGTTTTCTGCGACACCTCGATCATGTTGCTGGAACTGGAAAAGCGGTTCCAGCTGCCGGCGCTCAACCTGCCGGGCCATGAAGGCCTGGCGCGAATGGTGGGCGCCTGGACCGACGGCAAGTGGTTCCAGACCAGTGTCGGCGTCATCTTTGGCGGTATTGGCGACCAGATGCCGAAGGAATTCATCGAAGATCGCACCAAGATGTCTGGGCGCGCCTTTGACGTCGATGCAATGAAAGCGGCGGCGCCGATCATGCGCGATCAATGGCGCAGCCAGCTGCTATGGATCGAGGAACGTCTGGCCGGTGGTCGTCTCGCCGGAACCGGCGATTGGCTCGTCGGCACCAAACCGGGTCTTGTCGACGTACATGTCCACATGAATCCCTGGTTCGTTGAAAAGAACATTCCCGACTTCCTGGAAGAGTGTTTCGAGGCGGCGCCTCTCACTCGCGACTGGTATGCGCGGTTGAAAGAGTTCAAAGGCCAGGCGCCGGAAGAGATCTCCGGCGCGGATGCTGTCGAGATCGCGCACAAGGCTGCGCCGCGTCTGAAACCGGCCTCAACCGCCGGCGACCTACGCGACTTCCAGCCCGGTGACCGCGTCGCCATCGCGCCGGATGATTATGGCAAGGACTGGGTCGAGGGCGACCTGGTGATTGCCAATGCCGAGCGGGTGATCATCGCCCGCCAGGACGAGCGCGCCGACAATCTGCACATTCACTTCCCACGTGTCGGCTACGTCCTACGCCGCGCGTAAAGGCACTTCCGGCTCCGGTTCGTCGCCGCGGATAAGCGCATCAGCGAAATAATGGTTGCGGTCGCGGTGGCCGGCTTCGTCTTCGCGTACGACCAGGATCACATCGCGTAGCCGTGCATTCGCTGGCAGGTTCCAATAGTCGATGGCGATCTGGGGCGCCGGACCATTCTCCAGCCGACCTTCGTCAATCTCTCGCAGATAGTGCGTATAGCTGGTCACCGCCTCTTCCTCGAAATAGCCGATGACGCGGTGCGCGGTCTTGGGTGCGAACAGGTACAGGAAGAAGTAGAAATTGTAGAAGATGGCCTGCGCAATCATGATCAAGCCGCGTTCGAACAGGCTTGGTTGCGCGACCTGAATGAAGGTCATCAGATGCATGCGTTCATTTTCGGCTTCGTCGAGAAGTTCCTTGATCCAGCCCTGATCGTCCCGCATCCGGCGGATCGCCCGCAAATGCTGAAGCAGACCGGCAACCATGCCGGGCACAGCTGCCACCGTTTCCAGAACCACAGCCCGGTGCCCATAGCGTTTGCGGAAGAACAGGTCGGCAAAGAAACGCAGGAACTTCACGAAGGCGAAGGCGATACGATCACGCAGCCCTTCGGGTTTTCTGTGGGGTTCAACATAGTCCATTTTCGCGGCCTCCAGTAGGATATGAATGGAGGTAAGACGCAGCTCACGGCGCTCGATTAGCCGGATTGCCGCGCGACAGAATGTGCCAGACTAAAACTCGCAACCCTCGCCTGCATCAAACCGATAAGCGACAAAATGAACGGGGTCACCATTCGAATAATTCAGCGCGTAAACGGGCTTGGACTCGGTCACGCACAGGCCTGTGCCATTGGCTTGTTCAAGGACATAGTCGCGAATTTCGGTCGCTGGCGGGATGCAGTCCTCGCCGAGCCGCTCGCATTGCGTGCGCGAGCTGCCAGTGCCCTCCAGGTTGAACAAATAGACCACCGGATATGCCGCTTCATCCGTCGGTAGAAGGTGCGGCGTTTCCGGAGGGTGCAGGTTTTGCGTGCCCAGAGTCAGAACATAGGATGGCTCGGAATATCCAACCGCAAGGATGCGCGCAGGGCTGGTCCGCCCGTCCTCGCAGGTTTCACTCGGCACGCCGCAGACATCCTGCAAGGCCACGCGGGCGCTCTCGGTCGGCTGCACCCAGAGCTGCGCCGGGATGAAATAGGTGCGCACATGCCAACCCAGGAACAGGCTGGCCAGGACAGCGAAGAATGCGGTCAGGCCGATGCGACGCGCGGCGAATGTTGCGATCGAGAGGACAAAGACCAGTCCGCCAAGCCACCACAGCCACATCGGGAAACTGAGCGCGCTCGCCCATTGTGCGAGCGCCGTTTCAGCTTCGACGGTTTTGAAGTCGCCCGCCGCTTCGGTCTTGATCAGTTTGGCGGCGAGCGGTGAACTGGCGAAGACCAACAACCCGCCACCAAAGGCATAGACGGCAAAGCTCGTCCATTTTGACAGCGGCACTCTCGCACCTTCGATGAGCTTCATGCCGGCCCATCCGCACAATAGACCAAACGCCGGATAGGCGGGCAGGATGTAATGGCTGAGCCGGGTTGGCATCAGCTCGAAAAAGATCGTGGTCAGCACCGCCCAGGCCGCAAGGAACCGGATCGCCTTGGTCTCGTCCGACACCGGCGCTGCCTCGGCCAACGCCCAGCGTTCGCGCCAGGCGGGCTGCGTCGCCAGATACCAGAACGCGAAGATGATCAGAGCCGGATAGGCGGACGGGGCGCCGTTGCCGATCTCGCCGGGCAGAATCCAGGTCGCGAGCGCCGTCAGCGCGCCTAGCGTCATCAGGACCAGCAGCGCATCGGTGCCGCGTTTGCGCGCTGCGTCGCTGCTGCCGCGCAATTGTTTCCAGGCCAACGTGGCACCTGGGATGAGCAGCAGAACGGCCGGGAAGAACCAGACCGGGATATGGCTGAGATGATAAAGCGGCCAGCCGGCATGGCCTTCCGACGCACCCGCAAACTTGTCTTTCAGATCCTTGCCGACCGCGCCCTGCAGGAACGTGCCGTCAGTGGCAAACTGAATGGCGATCAGCCAGGGCAGGAACATGGCCGCGGCGAGCGCCGGACCCGGCCACCAGATCAGTGGTCGCCACCAGTCGCCGCCCTTGCCTTCGCCAGACTTCGCCCACACCCAGGCGCCGAATCCGGCATAAGCCGCGACCATGGGCGTTACCGGCCCTTTGATCAGCAAGCCGCAGCCCATGATGAACCAGAAGAGCAGCGCCATCTGTTTCGGCTTGCTGGCTTTGCCCATATAGAGCCGCGCCAGCGCACCAATGCCCCAAGTGGTCAGGAAGACCAGCACGCCGTCTGTCTTCGATATATGCGCCTCACTGGTCAGCAACAGGGTCGCCCCGAACAGAGCTGCGCCAAGAAAGGCCGCCCTTCGCCCGATCAGCACCATGCCGCACCAGAAGGTGGCCAGCGTGGCCAGAGCCGCACCGATCCAACTCGGCACGCGATAGGTCCAGATATCCAGCCGATCCTCATCGCCAAAGGCATGTGTGGCACCTGATTGCAGCCAATGAATGCCGGCCGGTTTCTTGTTTCGATACTCGTCCTGATAGCGGATGATCAGATAATCGCCGGTCTCGATATATTGCTTGGAAGCTTGCGCGAACCGGCTCTCATCGCGGTCCAGCGCCGGCAGGTTGAACACACCTGGCGCCGCGGCGGTAAAGGTGATTGCAAACAAGATGAGCCAGGCTTTCCAGCCGGAGGAGAGTCGATCGAGCATATCCATGCTTGCCTCATAGCTTTTGCATTGGCCGTTGAACAGCGCCGCAATGCGCTCTAGCGTCGCCAAAAGCAAAATTGATGGGAGCGGGCATGTCCTGGTGGTTCAAGATTGATTTGTGGAAGCGCGTGATTGGCGCATTGGTTCTCGGCCTCGCGCTTGGGCTGGGTCTGCGCGCCGGCATGGGCGCCGAAGCGGCGGGGGCGTTGGCTGAAAGCCGGATTGAATGGGCGGGCGATCTGTTCCTGCGCCTGATCCGGATGCTGATTGTGCCGCTGATCTTCTTCACTTTGGTGTCCGGCATCATCGCCATGGGCGACCCGAAACGGTTGGGAAGTCTCGGTGTGCGAACGCTGGCCACCTATTTCGGTACCACGGCCATCGCCGTGACGCTGGGCCTGATCATGGCGACCATTTTCCGGCCAGGCGCCAGCCTGTCGCCTGAGACGTTTGCCGGCGCTGATACCAGCCGCATGCAGTCTGTCGCCGAGCGGGCATCGGAAGCTGGCGGTATTGTCGATCGCCTGCTCAATATCGTACCGACCAACCCGGTCGAGGCGCTCGCCACCGGCAATATCCTGCAGATCATCTTCTTCGCCATCATGTTCGGCGTCGGCATCCTGATGGCTGGCAAGGTCGCCGAGCCGGTTGCGAAATGGTTCGATGGCGCTTCGGACGCGATGATGAAAGTCACGATCATCGTCATGGAGACGGCCCCGATCGGCGTATTCGCGCTGATGGCCACAGTCATGGCCAAACAGGGCCTCGGCGTCCTGCAGAGCCTCGGTACGCTCGCCATTGCGCTCTATCTTGCCTGCGCGATCCATATCGTGCTGACCTATGGCGGGATCATTGTGAAAGGCATCCTGCGTCTGCCCTTTATCCCGTTCCTGCGCGGCATTACCGACGCCCAGGCCGTGGCCTATTCGACGGCCAGTTCGTCCGCCACATTGCCGGTGACGATCACCTGCGCAGAAGAGAATCTCGGCGTCGACAAGGCCGTGGCCGGTTCAGTCCTGCCCCTCGGCGCGACCATCAATATGGACGGCACCGCCATCTATATCGGCATGGTCGCCCTGTTCGGGGCCCAGGCCATGGGCATTGAGGTCAGCCTGTCACAATACTTCCTGATCGCCCTGATGGCGACGCTTGTTTCGATCGGCGCAGCTGGCATTCCAAGTGCGGGCCTGTTCCTGTCCGGGCTGGCGCTGGCGCAGGTCGGCATTCCGGAAGAACAGGCCTTCCTGATCATCGGCTTCATCCTGCCCTTTGACCGCTTGCTCGACATGATGCGGACGCTGACCAATGTCACTGGCGACGCGGCTGTGGCGACAGCGGTGGCGAAATGGGAAGGCGAACTCGACGAAGAGGTGTTCCGCGCCGCCGACAATCTCTCGGCGCATGTCGATGACCGGGAAAAGCCGCTACCGACCTAAAGCGCGCCGCGGACGATTTCGCCAATCATCTGGGCTTCGGCCTCCCGTGGAGACCCCTGGCGCCAGGCAATGCCGATGCGGCGGCCGATCAGCGGTGTCTTGAACGGACGCAGCTCGACATCTGCGCCTGAGGTGACGCCAGCATCAATCGCCAGTTTCGGCAGGAGCGACACGCCAAGGCCGCCGGCCACCATATGCACCAGGGTCGGCAGGCTGGTCGCCGTCACGTCGGCGCCGCCGCGCTTGCTCGGCAATCGGCACACAGACAGAGCGTGATCGCGCAGGCAGTGGCCATCCTCGAGCAGCAGCACGTCCTCGTCCGTCAGGTCGGAGGATTTTAACTCATCGCTGTGCATCAGGTCATGGTCTGTTGGTGCGACCAACATGAATTCATCATCGCCAAGATCCATGGTGACAATCCCCGCCGCGTCCCAGGGCAGGGCAATCAGCGCGGCGTCCAGCTTGCGGGCGCGCAGCGCGTCAATCAGGCGTTCGGTCTGGTCCTCGCGCAGATAAAGCTTCAGCCCCGGATGCGCCTTGCGCAGGGCTTTCAGGGTCCGCGGCAGCAGGAAAGGCGCAATGGTCGGGATCGCGCCAAGGCGGAACGTGCCGGACAGCGGCGCCCCCGCCTGCCGCGCCGCCGAGACCAGGTCAGCCGTATCCGACAGGATAGTCCGCGCCCGCTCGACCGCAGCTTCACCCGCCTGGGTCAGCGATGCCCCGCGCGATTCGCGTTCGATCAATTGCACCCCGAGCAGGCCTTCCACTTCCTTGATCGCCGCGGACAAAGTTGGCTGCGTCACATGGCAGGTTTCAGCGGCCCGCGAGAACGATCCCTGATCGGCGATCGCACAGAGAAATTCGAGCTGTCGAAGAGTCGGTAGATGCATAGCCAAAACCTATGCATTCACGAGAAAATATCAATTATCTTTGTGTCTGAGTGCACCGTCATGTCGATCACAACGAGTTGATCGGAAGAATTGAAATCGCGCTTGAACGGCGAAGATTTCGACCCATCTGGATTGTGTGAGCCGAGACTGTCGGCTCGCACGATACGCACGGTGGCATCCGATCCCAAATCCCTCTTGCCATCGATCCTGCGTGGTCCTGCCGGCCCCTTTCCTCCCCCTCATAAGGTTCTCCGGCAGGACCGTTCGCACCAAGTGTAAACAAAGAAACATTCGACCGTGACCGAGTTTTGACTTGCGTGACCGCCATTCTCTGTCACCCTAGGAAATTATGGACCTGTCTGCCCCTGGCCTCGAGAATGACCTGATCCGGCTGGAACCGCTCGCCGAGCAGTTTCGCGAAGACCTCCGCCAAAGCGGCGCCATCGAATATATGTGGCTATCCCTGCCCGCGATCCAGCGCGGTGCGGGCTTCGACTCATATTTCGATCATGTCATCAGACAAGGCGATGCCGGCGAAGTGCTGGGTTTCGCGCTGCTCGACCCGAATGACAATTCTCGTTTTGTCGGTGTGACGGCGCTGATGTATCCCAACAAGATGCACCGCCGTGTGCGCCTCGGCTATACCTGGCTGGAGCCGCATTTGCGTGGCCATGGCGTCTATGCGGCAATCCAGAAACTGCTCATCCAGCGCGCCCTCGATTGGGGCGCCAAGCGGATTGAGTGGTATGTCGAGGAGCGCAACGCCCGCGCCGTGCGTGCGATCGAATCGATCGGGGCGATCAAGGAAGGCGTGCTGCGCGAGTATGAGAAATTCGCCGACGGCGAATGGGTCGATGTCGCGGTCCTGTCCATGCTGCGCGACGAGGCCAAGGGTGCCATCCATCGCCTCGACGCGATCATGGCCGACTCCGAGACTTGATTCTTATCCACAGCCGTGCTTTACGCGCGCAACATTCACCGCACTGACAGTACGTGCGCGTTGACCGGGACATGCTCTTTCAAGCGGGAGCCCGGCGATGTCCCCTACTCGGCGAAGGCTCGCTCAGTGGGGCGCTACTGCTTTGTGTTGATGCGATGAGCGCTTATCTGTTCACCATGGACAGATCGGCAATAGGAGTGACGCGATGTTTGACGCGCTAACAGACCGCCTCGGCGGGGTATTTGACGGATTGCTCGGGCGCGGTGCGCTGACCGAGAAAGACGTGACCGCTGCGCTGCGCGAAATCCGCGTCGCCTTACTGGAAGCCGACGTCGCGCTTCCAGTGGTCAAGGACTTCATCGCCTCGATCAAAGGCAAGGCGGTCGGCGAAGATGTCATCCGCTCGGTCAAGCCGGGCCAGCAAGTCGTCAAGATTGTCCATGATGGCCTGGTCGAGCTGCTGGGCGGCGAAGACGCCGAGACCGGCCTGCGCGTCGACAATCCGCCTGCCGTCGTGATGATGGCCGGCCTGCAAGGCTCCGGTAAGACCACCACGACCGGTAAGCTCGCCAAGCGCCTGGCCGAACGCGACAAGAAGAAAGTCCTCCTCGCCTCGCTCGACACGCGCCGTCCTGCAGCGATGGAACAGCTCGCCATCCTCGCCGATCAGTGCGGCGACAATGTTTCCTCTCTTCCCATTATCGAAGGCCAGAGCCCGGCCGAGATTGCCCGGCGCGCCCTACAAGCCGCGAAGCTGGGCGGCCATGATGTCGTCTTCCTCGACACCGCCGGCCGGACCTCGATCGATGAGCAGATGATGGCCGAGGCGAGCGAGATCGCCAAGATTGCCAATCCCAACGAGACCCTGCTGGTTGCTGACTCCCTGACTGGTCAGGACGCGGTCGAGACGGCCAGCCGTTTCCATGAGCGTCTTCCTCTGACCGGCCTGATCCTGACCCGGATGGATGGTGATGGTCGCGGCGGTGCAGCGCTGTCCATGCGCGCGGTCACCGGCCTGCCAATCAAATTCCTGGGCACCGGCGAAAAGCTGGACGGCCTCGACGCCTTTGACGCCAAACGCCTCGCCGGACGTATTCTCGGCCAGGGCGACATTGTCTCGCTGGTGGAAAAAGCCGGCGACCAGATGGACGCTGAAAAAGCCGAGAAGATGGCCAAGAAAATGGCCAAGGGTCAGTTCGACCTGGACGATCTCGCGCAGCAGCTCCAGCAGATGCAGAAAATGGGCGGCCTTGGCGGCATTATGGGCCTTCTGCCCGGCGCCAAGAAAGCCAAACAGGCGCTCGACGCCTCAGGCATGGATGACAAGGTCATTCTGCGCCAGGCGGCGATTATCTCGTCCATGACCAAGAAAGAACGGGCCAAGCCGGCTTTGCTCAATGCCTCCCGCCGCAAGCGCATCGCTGCTGGCGCTGGGGTCACGGTGCAGGACGTCAACCGTGTGCTGAAAATGCACAAACAGATGGCCGGCATGATGAAGAAAATGTCCAAGGGCGGCATGAAGGGCATGATGAACATGATGGGCCAGGCCGGGGTCTCTCCCGCTGACCTCGCCAAAATGGGCGGCGGCGCGGCGATGCCGGGCGGCATGCCGAATATCCCGGGGCTGACTGGGGGCAAGAAATGATTGCGTCTCTTGCTTCTATTGCCCCAGAAACTTGGGTCTCTTTGGCTGCGGTTTTCCTGGCGATTGGTGCTTTTGTTCGCACTATCCGTTGGTCACATGAACAACTACGCAGGGAAGCTCTCACGAGAATCGCTGACAGGGAGTTTGAGTGGATTTCTGACTTCAGAAACCGCGTTGCCAGCGTATCAGTAAAGGCCAACATTCTAAAACAACGTAGTCACAAACCTAACGAAGGGAAATCCGAGGAACTTCAAGAGGAACTGCTTCACGACATCGGATATCTCGACTTAATGTTCGCCGAGGATGTCGACGAAAATGTTGCCCGCTTCATAAACGCACTTTTTGAGTTTCGTGACTCGGTTTTGCCCGGTAAAAATCAATCGGAAATGGGACCGAAGAATCTGGCGCTTCGCAAAGCCGCGAACTCAATTATTGGCGCCCGAACTCGAACTGCCCGAGCCGCACTTTCCGGAAAGGGTTGTTTATGACCTCCCCCACCGACCAACTCGACAAGTACCGCGCCAGTATCGATAATCTCGATGCCATTCTGCTGCACACGCTGGCAGAGCGTTTCAAAGTCACCCAGGCCGTCGGCGAGCTGAAAGCTGCGCATGACATGCCGCCGGCCGACAAGGCCCGCGAGGCGCGTCAGATCGAGCGCCTGCGCAAGCTTGCCGAAGACAGCAATCTCGACCCTGTCTTTGCCGAAAAATTTCTGAATTTCATCGTCGCGGAAGTCATCCGCCACCACGAAAAACTAAGGGGTTCTGCCCCGAACCCCGAGACGCCGAACACTTAGGAGTACACCATGGCCCTCAAAATCAGACTCGCACGAGGCGGGTCAAAAAAACGTCCATTCTATAGCGTTGTTGTTGCCGACAGCCGCATGCCACGCGATGGCCGTTTCATCGAAAAGATCGGCACCTATGACCCGCGTCAGCCAAAGGACAGTGAAAACCGCGTCCAGATTGACGGCGTCAAGGCCGCTGACTGGATCAAGAAAGGCGCCAAGCCAACCGATCGCGTCGCCCGCTTCCTGAGCAATATCACGCTGGAAGGCGAAAAAGCCCCGGTCTATGGCTGGACAGCTGGCAACAACCCGCAAAAAGGTGAGCCAGGCGAAAAAGCCAAGGAACGCATCGAGGAAAAGGCTGAAAAAGAAGCCGCCCGCAAGGAAGCTGAAAAAGAAGCCAAGGCCGCTGCCAAAGCTGAGAAAGAAGCTGCCAAGGAAGCCGCCAAGGCTGAAAAGGAAGCGGCTAAGGCTGCTGCCGAAGAAGCACCAGCTGAAGAAGCTGCGGCCGAAGAGGCCCCTGCTGAAGAGGCTGCTGCTGAGGAAGAGAAAGCCGAATAAGCTTTTTCTGAGACAGGTAGAAATTGCAATGCCCCGAGCCGAATGGCTCGGGGTTTTTGTTTGTCAAAAAGCCCGCCTGTTTTCGTCCGCACCTTGTCGGTTCAAGATCAAAATGTTAGCGCTATCATTTCTCGATGATTGGTGTTCGGAGATGCGCATGCGCAACGCAAATAGAATTGGAAAATCAGTCACAGCGCTCGCGCTGATCCTGGCGTTCGGCACGGCCGCTTGCGGCGGCGGAGGCGGCGGGATGACCCCCGCCAATCCGGGCATCGGCGGATCGCCGCCACCTCCACCATCGCCTCCTCCACCGCCTCCACCGCCACCCCCTACACTAGCGACGCCTGACCCGGCCCCGGCGGGCCCTGACCATCTGCCGGCTGGGAAGGGTTGGCAACAGGTCTGGAACGACGAATTTGACGGCACTGATCTCGACCGCAGCAAATGGGCGCCGGAAGAGAGCTGCTGGGGCGGCGGCAATAATGAGCGCCAGTGCTATACGGATCGGACCGAGAATGTTGAGATCGTCAACGGCCTCTTGCGTCTCATCGCCCAGGAAGAATCCTTCACAGGCCCGGAATTCCCACCCGAATTCAATCAGACATCGACAGCGACGCAGGCCTACACCTCCGGCAAGGTTCGAACGCGGGGGCTTTCAGACTGGAAATATGGCCGCATCTCGGCCCGCATGAAACTGCCGGCTGGACAGGGCACATGGCCCGCATTCTGGATGATGCCCGCCGAAGATCACTATGGCTCCTGGCCGCTTTCGGGCGAGATCGACATTATGGAATCGGTTAATCTCGGCGCCAATTGCAGTGATTGTACCGGCGCTTTCGAAGACCGCGTCTTCGGCACCCTCCATTTCGGCGATACGGTTCCGAACAATCAGCAGTTCGGCGATCGAACGGCACTGCCCAACGGCGCCCTGCCGCAGGATGGTTATCACGTCTATTCGGTGGAATGGGGCGAGGGCAAGATCGACTGGTATGTCGATGATGTCCTCTATCACCGCGCCGGGACAGGCGACTGGTTCACCACCGCCCCGAATGCTTCGGGCAACGCTAATGCGCCGTTTGATCGCAATTTCTATCTGATGTTCAACCTCGCTGTCGGCGGCAATTTTCCAGAGAACACGAATGAGAACACATTCGACCCGGCCTCGTTCCCGGCAGAGCTGCTGGTAGACTGGGTCCGGGTTTACGAATGCAGCACCGATCCCGGGCAGGGCCTGACCTGTCTGGCCCCGTAACAGCTGCTTCTAGGCGGGATCGCTGAGGAATTCGGCAAAGGCCTCAATCGCCTTCAAACTTTCTTGCAGGTCAATCTGCTGTGCGGGCGAGACCAAATCATCAAGCACGGGCTGGGTCAGAATGAGGTGGCGCACGACGCTGCACGCCACCGGCATGCCTCGGGACAGCGTGTCGGCGCTGACAAACCAGGTCAGCCCGCGCGGATGCATGAACGCATTGCGCGCGTCGACCAGGCGATCGAAATCCTGCCGCGCCTTTGCCCCGAACGGCAAGGTGAACGGCGCTGGCAAGCGGTCTTTCGAGGCGGCGCGCAGGAGCAGTTCGGTGCCGCCCGCCTGTGCCGGGATCTTGTCCCCTGCCGCGCGGAGCGCGATGACCGCGGCTTGCTGCGCCATCAGGACGCCGCCAACGACCAGCCACGGATCGAACGGCCCCTCAGTGACACACGCGCCGAAGCGCGCCTCGGTCACTTTGACCGTTTCGCAGAGCTGGCGCTCAGGCGTCATTCGGTGGCAGCAGACGCCGGTTCAGGCTGTGCACGAAAATCCCATCCGGTCTCAGCCGCGATATAGGCAAAGGCGGCATAGACAGCGACATTCTGCCGGAACTCGTCCGGATCAATCTTGTCGAACGTATCGTCCGGCGTGTGGTGATAATCGAAATAGTCGATGCCGTTCTGTCCCGGCGTGACAACCGGCACGCCGCTGCGCGCCAGGATGCCGATATCGGGCCCACCAAAGGCGCGATTGTCGCCGCGTGTGACGCCGAGCGGCATGAGCAGGTTCTGGATCGTTCGCGCATAAGGCAGGGCCGCCTCGCCGAAGCGGGTCTGGAAGCGCCAGATTGGTCCTGCACCAAAATCGCTTTCCGCCGCCAGAACGTGCTTGTCGAGATGGTCGCCATGTGCGCGGGCATAGGCGGTGGCACCGAACAGGCCGACTTCCTCAGCACCGTACAGCACGACGCGAATGGTCCGGCGCGGGCGTTCCGGCAGCTCGGCAATCAGCTTCGCCGCGCCGACCACAATCCCGCACCCGGCGCCATCATCAAGCGCGCCCGTACCGAGATCCCAGCTGTCCAGATGACAGCCGAGCAGAATGATCTCGTCTTTTAGGTCCGTACCAGTCACCTCCGCGATAACATTGCCGGATGGCGCATTGGTCTTGATTTCAGTCTGGATGTCCACCGACACGATGACCGGGCCTCGCGTCAACAACCGGGTCAGCTGATCGGCATCCGGCCCGGATACTGCCGCAGCCGGGCCAGCCCCCTCGGCGCCATCACGCGCCATGATACCTGTATGCGGCATGCGGTGCGGCTGGGTGCCGACCGAACGGATGAGACAGGCCAGCGCGCCCTTGTCCGAAGCGGCGCGGGCACAGCCACTGCGCTTGCGCACGCCCATGCCATAGCCGGAGCCGTCCATGGTCGCGATTGTTTCCTCGTCGATGAAGACGATCTTGCCATCCACCTGGGAAATTGGCGCGGCTTGCAATTCGGCCAGGCTTTCGAACCGGATGACTTCGCCGGTCACTCCGCCTGCTGGTGTTGCCGCAGAGCCGCCGAGCGCGGTCGCAACAAGGTTCTGAGGGGCCGGCGAAACAACCGAAACCGCCTCCGACTTGCGTGACCAGAACGGGATTTCGAATGCCTCGACACGCACCTCGTCAAAGCCGAGTTCGGTGAGTTCTGCCACGGACCAGTCGCGCGCGCGGGCTTCTTCATCCGAGCCAGCCAGGCGCTGCCCGACTTCCGTTGTCAGGTCCTCGATGAATTTCAGGCCGACCGCGTCCGACTTCGCCTGTTCGATCAAAGACAGTGTCGTTGTTTCGATGTCTTCATCAAGCGGCGCGGCGGTTTGCGCCTGCGCACCGCTGGCGAGCATTGCGGTGGCCAGAAGCGCAGCACCTATGGGCTTAAACATGGTAAATCTCTCCCATCACAGAGGGGAGAGATTAGTTGTATTTGCAAGCGGGTCCAGCGTTAATGACGGCGTGTTCCAAACGAAATCGTGAGCCCTGGGCGCCGCCCATCGTACGGGTCGATTACGGCGCCGCGGGCGCGCCCTGATTGATCAGGTTGACCAGTTGCACAATACCCACCGTCTCCGGACGATCCTGATAGCGCTCTTCTTTCTGGACGCCGGCAACTTCGCCATTGGCCTTGATATAGATGATGGCCGGGTTGGGAATGCCGTCAAACCGGCTGCCCGCCGTAACCCTGGTGTTGCGCAGGCCGAAGGCATCAATCATCGCCGAGTCCGTATCCGACAGGAGCGTGTAAGACAGCGCGTGCTCGGTCGCAAAATCAGTCAGTGTCTCCGGGCTGTCATACGTGATGACGTTCAGCGACCAGCCAGCCTCGGCAAGATCTGCGGTAATCGTTTCAAGCTCAAGCGCCTGGGCCTTGCAGTAAGGACACCAATCCAGCGAGCGGCTGAACACGACAACTGCGCCGCGCGCGCCGGCGATTGCGGCGAAATCGACTGGCTCACCTGCAGCGGTCACAGCCGAAAATTCGGGCGCCATCGTCCCGGCTTCGACGCAAATCAGCGAGGTGGTGCCATCATCGGCTATGTCCGCCATGGCGGCGGTGCCGGACAGCGCTAAAACGGCAATGGTGAGCAATGTACGGATCATCGTCTCTCTCCCAGGTCAGAACGTCACGGCGGGCATTTAGGCTGGCGGCGCCCTGCTGAACAGAGCCCTCACGGCTCTGTGAAAGAGGTTTGATCAGGGCCAAACTGGACCGACTGATTTAACTGAACTCTCAGGAGTTTGTGCCATGGTCGGACCATGGGCCGTGGGTTTTCATTGTATCTGGACGTGTTGCGTCTGCTGGGTGCCGTCATGGTGCTTCTGGCACATTGGGCGTTCCCACGCTTTACCGGGAGCGATCATTCCTGGATGCGCCAGCATGATCTCGGCGGCGATGGCGTGGTGATCTTCTTCGTGCTTTCCGGCCTGCTCATCGCTTTCACGGCGGATCGCCGCAAGGATGAAGGGCCGAAGCTGTTCGCCGCCGATCGCCTGTCACGTCTGTGGAGTGTCGCGCTGCCTATCCTGGTCTTCGGCATCTGCCTCGACTGGATCGGCCAGGCGCATGATCCGGCGCTGTACGCGCATTCCGGCTATCATGGCGAACTGTCCTGGCTGGACATTGTCGCCGGCGCGACCTTTACCAATCAGCTCTGGTTCACGGACATTTCTCCGGGAGCGAACTCACCGTACTGGTCGCTCGGCTATGAGGCCTGGTACTACGCCATTTTCGCCGGTTTCTTCTTTGCGCCGCGCCCCGCACGGTGGGCGATTGCAGGCCTTTTGGCACTCATCGCTGGCCCGAAAATCCTGCTGCTCGCGCCGAGTTGGCTCATGGGCGTATGGCTGTGGAATGCGATAAAGTCAGGCCGCCTGGTGACCATGGCGCCGCGCACGGCCTGGGTCCTCACCATTGCGCCGCTGCTGGTCTATCTGATGGCACATGCCAATCTCTTGCACCTCCATCTCAGTGTCGTGACTTATGACCTGATCGGCGAAACCTGGTTCCGGCAACTCGGCGCCTCCGATTCCTTCATCTGGGCAACGGTTCTGGGTCTGTTGGTAACGGCCCATCTCGCTGGCGTTTTCGCCGTGTTTCAACACCGCACGGCTGCGAAAGCCTCTGACAGCAGAACCGCCGCGATCATTCGCTGGCTCGCAGGCGGCTCATTCGCGCTTTACCTGGTGCACTATCCGGTACTCAACCTGCTCGGCGCCCTCCTGCCAGGCGAGACATTGGACCTCTGGCGGCAGGTCGCCATGCTAAGCGGTGCCGTGCTTGTCTCTTACGTGTTCGCAGAATTGACCGAGCGTCGGCGCCCCATGCTGCGCGCCTGGTTGCGACGCCTGGCCAAAAACGAAAAACGCCGCCGCAAGGATGCGACGGCGCTTTCAAAAGCAGCAAGTTAAGGCTTAGGCCAAAGCTGGCTCGAGCTTCTTGCAATCCTCGACCAGGCCCTTCACGGCGTCGACAGAGGTCATGAACATGTCGCGCTCACCGTCATTGAAATCGAACTCGATGACTTTTTCGGCGCCATTCGCACCAATCAGAGTCGGCACGCCGACATACAGGCCATCGAGGCCATACTGACCGTCACACCAGGCCGCCGATGGCAGCACGCGCTTCTGGTCTTTCAGGTAGGACTTGGCCATCGCAATCGCAGACTCAGCCGGGGCATAATAGGCCGAACCGGTTTTCAGCAGCGCAACAATCTCGCCGCCGCCTTTGCGGGTGCGGTCGACAATCGCGTCCAGTTTGTCCTGGCTCATCCAGCCTTGCTTGACCAGTTCCGTCAGCGGCAGGCCGCCAACCGTAGAGTGGCGCACCATCGGGACCATGGAATCGCCGTGCCCGGCCAGCGTCCAGGCATGAATGTCGGCCACAGACACGCCGGTGGCTTCCGACAGGAAGTACGCAAAGCGACTGGAATCGAGCACACCCGCCATGCCGACAACCTTGTTGGTCGGCAGGCCGGAGAATTGCTGCAGCGCCCAGACCATGGCGTCGAGTGGGTTGGTGATACAGATCACAAACGCGTTCGGCGCATGCGCCTTGATGCCTTCGCCAACCGCTTTCATGACTTTCAGGTTGATGCCGAGCAGATCATCGCGGCTCATGCCAGGCTTGCGCGCGACACCGGCAGTGACGATGCAGACATCTGCGCCTGCGATGTCGGTATAGTCATTGGCGCCTTTCAGCGACACGGAGCTGTTATAGACCGGGGTCGATTCGGCCAGGTCCAGCGCCTTGCCCTGTGGCAGGCCCTCGGCAATGTCGAACAGGACCACGTCACCCAATTCCTCACGCGCTGCGACGTGCGCCAGTGTTCCACCAATCATGCCCGATCCGATGAGGGCGATCTTTTTGCGAGCCATCAAGGCCTCCTATCTGAAATAGATGTGTCTGGCGCCTCCCCTAGCCGAGCCAGACGCCGCGCGCAATGTAACCATGGTCGCAGGCAGAAAATTGGGGCTGGATTTGAGGAGCGAACTCAGCCAGACCAGTGGCATGGTACCTCGCGCTCCAAACTCCCCCGTCCCATTGGACATCTGCCATCTGGCCAAGGCGATCGAAGCGGTCGGTGACCGCTGGACCTTGCTGATCCTGCGATCTTCACTTTTCGGTGTCCGCCGATTTGATGATTATCAGAAGGAACTGGGCATTCCGCGCACGGTTCTCTCTGGCCGCCTGTCCAAGCTGGTAGCGGCGGGCGTGATGGCGAAACAGCCCTATAAGGAAGAAGGCAAGCGCGCGCGCCCGGAATATGTGCTGACCGACGCCGGCGAGGCGCTGCGTCCGGTCCTCATGGGTCTCACCCAATGGGGCGATGACTGGCTCGCCGATGGTGCGACGCCGCCAATCAGCTTCACGCATGCGAAAAGCCGTCAGAGCGTCCGCCCTGCCTTCGTGGATGAAGATGGCAATGAAACGAAACTGAGCGAGATGCGCGTGTCGCTGCGGCGCTAGCGCACTTTGCCCCAAACCCGCAGCGGATCGAAGGCGCCGGTCTCGGCGGCTTTCTGGAGCTGCGCCAATTGCTCGCCAACCGGGCTCGGGCTGTCAATGACGCCGCCGCCATAGATGGCCGCATCGAGACGGCATATCCGTTCAAACAGGTTTTCCGAACGCTCAACCAGGTCGAGGAAAACATCGGGCAGGCCACGTCCACGCTGGGCACTGGCATCCAGCGCCGGGTCTTCGCGGCTGATACGATATTTGGACTGCATCGCATCTTCAGACCGCATATCGCCGTCGCGCACGGCCTTCTGCATGACCAACCAGCTCGCCGCCTGCATCAGGCGTGTGGTCAGTTCCATGCTCCAGGCGGCATAGGTCAGGCTCGCCTCACGCGGCAGGCTGGCCGACAGCTGGCGGCCCGGTCCGTCCAGGTAAGACGCGGTTTCTTCAACCAGCGCCATGCCATCGACAAACACTTTTTCGAACACTTTGCCGTCGGTGAACGACAAGTCGGTCAGCGGCGTCGGCGGGGTTTTGGACTGTTCGACCATAAAGATTGCTGCTTCCAGAATAGACAGAATTCAGGCGATTTTACCTCTGAGCTTCCTTAGAAGACATTAATCGGAGTCGCCAAAAAGCGCATCTGCTGCAGATTTATGCGATTGCTTTTTGTTCAGTTCCGCCTCGCAGGCCGTGATTTCGGTCTGCAATTCCTGAATTCTCTCCTGCAACTCTTCCACTGACAGACGCTCAAGATCGAGCTTCTTTTCCGGGATTGGTTCGTCTTCAAACATGATCTGCCCTTTCCCAATTCGACACGCTGGCCCTATGTGGGGAGGAAGACAGAAATTTCAGGAGAGTCAAATGGCGGAAACGATGTGGGCTGTGGTGGTTGATGATGATGCCCCGCTCAAACTGGCGGATGTCGAGAAACCGGAATGCGGGCCGGAGGATGTGCTGGTCGAAATCATGACCGCTGGCCTCAATCGCGCCGATCTCGTGCAGCGCCGCGGCATGTACCCGCCGCCGCCCGGCGCGTCTGAGATCATGGGCCTGGAATGCTCCGGCACGATTGTCGCGCGCGGAGCCAATGTCACAGATTGGGCCGTTGGCGACCGGGTCTGCGGCCTGATGGCCGGCGGCGGCTATGCCGAGTTCGCGGTGATCGACCAGGGCTCGCTGTTCAAAATGCCGGATACGATGAGCTTCGAAGAGGCCGGCGCCCTGCCCGAAGTGATGATGACCGTCTGGGCCAACATTTTCGATCGCTGCCAGTTCAAGGCGGGCGAAAGCCTGCTCATTCATGGTGGCACCAGCGGCATTGGGACGATGGCGATCCAGATGGCGAAACATGCTGGCGCTGCCAAAATCATGATCACGGCGGGAACCGCAGAGAAATGCGCCTATGCGGAACAGCTTGGCGCTGATATTGCGATCAATTATCGCGACCAGGACTTTGAAGCGATCGTCCGCGATGCTGGCGGCGCAGATGTCATTCTCGACATGGTCGGCGGCGATTATGTGCAGAAAAATATCTCTGCCGCGAAGGTTGGCGGGCGCATCGTCAATATCGCCTATATGCAGGGCCCGCAGGTGCAGGTGAACCTGATGCCACTGATGCTCAAACGCCTGGTCCTGACCGGCACGACGCTGCGGGCACGCCCGAATGATGACAAGCGACGCATTCGCGACGCCATTCTGGCCGATTTCTGGCCGGCCGTACTGTCAGGCGGGATCAAGCCGGTGATCGACACCGTCTATCCATTCGACCAGGCCGAGCAGGCACAGGCGCACATGGCCAAAGGCGGCCATATCGGCAAAATCCTGCTCTCAAGACAGCAGACTTAGGCTTCCAATATTGGCCGGCTCCGGTTATATAGAGCGGGTTAGGTAGTTTCATGCCAGAAACCTGACCGCCCGAGACCCACGTCTCGGGCGGCTGCATTTCTGGCCTTTGGTCCAAAGGAGCACCCCATGGCCGATATTTTGATGCCCAAGGCAACCGCGGTCTGGTTGATCGACAACACCACGCTGACCTTTGATCAGATTGCTGACCTGTGCGGCCTGCACCATCTGGAAGTCAAAGGCATTGCTGATGGCGACGTCGCCGAGAACATGCGCGGCGTTGACCCGATCTCGGGCGGCGAGTTGACGCGTGAGGAAATCCAGAAAGGCGAAGACGATCCGGATTATCGCCTGAAGACGGCGCCTTCCAAGATCGCCCACATCCCGCAGCCAAAACGCAAAGGCGCGCGCTATACACCCGTTGCTCGCCGCGGTGACAAGCCGGACGCCATTGCCTGGTTCATCCGCAACCACCCGGAAGTGACCGATCCGCAAATCTCGAAACTGATCGGCACGACCAAGGCGACCATCACCAATGTCCGCGACAAGACGCACTGGAACAGCCAGAACATTAAACCGGTCGACCCGGTCACGCTCGGCTTGTGTTCGCAGATTGAGCTTGACGAGGTGATCTCCAAAGCCTCCAGCCGCCGTCGCAAGATGGATGCGGAAAAAGCCGCCCAGGAGGAAGGTCCAGGCCTCGCACCGGCTGCAGATGTCGAACAACCAGACGCGGCAGCTGAGCCCTTCGCGGCGCCAGAGCCAGAAGCCGACACGAGCGAACCATCCGCTGACGACGTGTTCAGCGCGTTCAAGAACTAAACGGGCGCGCACCGCGCATCTGATCTCAATTCTCGTTCCGTCTGCGTCCGACCCGCAGCGGCCACGTATGGGGAAGCCTTATGGGCAGACAAAGAAAACGCAAAGGCGATCCGGTGCATGGCTGGCTTGCCGTCGACAAGCCTGTCGACGTCTCTTCGACCCGGGTGGTCGGCATCCTGAAACGCCTGTTCAATGCGCAAAAGGCCGGCCATGGCGGCACGCTCGATCCACTCGCCGACGGCATCCTGCCAATCGCCTTCGGCGAGGCCACCAAGACGGCGCAATGGGCAATGGATTGCGACAAGGAATATGTCTTCACCATCGAGTGGGGCCGTTCCACCGCCAGCCAGGACAAGGAAGGCGAAGTTATCGCAAGCTCTGACGTGCGCCCGACGCGCGAACAGATCGAGACCGTGCTGCCGGATTTTGTCGGGGACATTCAGCAGGTTCCGCCCAAATACTCCGCCATCAAGGTCGCTGGCGAACGGGCCTATGACCTTGCCCGTGATGGTGAGGAATTCGAGATCCCGTCTCGCGAAGTGACCGTTTACGAGGCTGAACTGATGGACACGGCCGACGCCGATCATGCGACCTTTCGTGTGGTCTCCGGCAAAGGCTTCTACATTCGAGCTCTCGCCCGCGACCTTGCCACGGCGCTCGCGGCTGAAGGCCATGTCAGCCAATTGCGCCGCACGCGCGTTGGCGCCCTGGACCAGGATAACGCCATCACGCTCGCCGCGCTGGAGGCGCTGGCAGAGGATCGCGAGGCTCTTAAGTCCCGTTTGTTGCCACTAGAAACGGTCCTCGATGATGTCCCGCATATCGCCATCGATGCGGGCGACGCCGCGGCGCTCAAGCAGGGCCGCGAGATCGTCCTTTTACCGCACCTTGTTGAGCAATGGCGCAGCGAAGCCGAGCAGTTCGGATCGGAGCGCCTCGCACTCTGCAGAAATGACGGGAATGCCGTCGCTCTCGGCGAGGTCCGCGCCGGCCGATTCCAGCCCAAGAAAGTGTTTCAACTTTAAGCCGTTCTGCCCGGCCAGACTTGACCCGGCGGAACAAAACTTGCACCTGTCCCGCTCATCTCAGGGGCGCGAGTAATCAAGAGGTAGTTTCATGCGTGTTGCAATGATTGGTACAGGCTATGTGGGCCTTGTCAGCGGAGCCTGTTTTGCGGATTTCGGCCACGTCGTGACCTGCGTCGACAAGGATGCCAGCAAGATTGAACGGCTGCATCAGAACATCATGCCGATCTATGAGCCGGGGCTCGATACGCTGGTCGAAAAGAACGTCAAGGAAGAGCGCCTGTTCTTCACCACCGACGCCAAGGAAGCGATCGCTGATGCGGACGCGGTGTTCATCGCTGTGGGTACGCCGTCGCGCCGCGGCGACGGTCATGCTGACCTGTCCTATGTCTATGCAGCTGCTGAAGAAATTGCCGAGCTGATCGACGGCTTCACCATGATTGTCACCAAGTCGACTGTCCCGGTCGGCACTGGCGATGAGGTTGAGGACATTATCCGCAAGAAACGCCCGGACGCTGATTTTGCTGTCGTCTCCAACCCTGAATTCCTGCGCGAAGGCGCAGCGATCAAGGACTTCAAGATTCCCGACCGTGTCGTTGTCGGGACCGATAGCGAGCGCGCCCGCGAACTTATGCGTGAACTGTATCGCCCGCTATTCCTGAACGAGACGCCAATCCTGTTCACGGCCCGGCGTACGTCCGAGCTGATCAAATATGCGGCCAACGCCTTCCTGGCCGTGAAAATCACCTTCATCAACGAGATGGCCGACCTGTGCGAAGCGGTTGGCGCGAATGTGCAGGAAGTCTCTCGCGGCATCGGCCTCGATGGACGGATCGGCAACAAGTTCCTGAATGCCGGGCCTGGTTATGGCGGCTCCTGCTTCCCAAAAGATACGCTGGCGCTGACCAAGACGGCCAATGACAACAATACGCCCGTGCGCATTGTCGACACCGTCGTCGAGGTCAATGCAGCGCGCAAGAAAGCCATGGCCGGTAAAGTCATCCAGGCTATGGGCGGCGACGTTTCCGGCAAGACAATCGGCGTGCTCGGCCTCGCCTTCAAACAGAACACTGACGATATGCGCGATGCCCCGAGCCTCGATATCATCCCTGCCCTGATCGAAGCCGGTGCAACGATCAAGGCGTTCGACCCGGAAGCCATGGAAGAAGCTGCCAAGCTGATGGACGGTCTCAACTATGTCGAAAACGCCTATGAAGCGGTCGACGGCGCCGATGCGATGGTCATTCTGACAGAATGGGATCAATTCCGGGCGCTGGATCTCGAGCGAATCAAGGCATCTCTGAGCAGCGACATTGTCGTCGACCTGCGCAACATTTACAGCCCGGAAGATATGGCCAAACGCGGATTTGAATACAGCTCGATCGGACGGCCATAACCTCCCCCCTCAATCATTGGAGCCTAAGCCATGAAATTCTTTGTCGACACTGCCGACACGTCGGAAATCAAGGAGCTTGCGGCCACCGGCTTGATTGATGGCGTTACCACCAATCCATCCCTGATCACCAAGTCGGGGCGCGACTTCAAGGAAGTCATCGCCGAGATTTGCGATCTCACCGATGGTCATGTCAGCGCCGAGGTTGTGGCCACCGAATGGGAAGCCATGGTCGCCGAAGGCAAAAAGCTGCAAGCCATTGCCTCGAACGTTGCGGTCAAACTGCCGCTGACCATGGATGGCTTGCGCGCTTGCCGCGAATTGTCCGACATGGGCACGGCGGTCAACGTCACGCTGTGCTTCTCGGCCAATCAGGCCCTGCTCGCAGCGAAAGCCGGTGCCGCCTATATCTCACCCTTCATCGGACGTCTCGACGATATCAATATTGATGGCATGGAGCTGATCGAGGATATCCGTCTGATCTATGACAATTACATGTTCGAGACCGAGATCCTGGCCGCGTCCATCCGCAGTGCCAATCATGTGCGACTGTCAGCGCTGGCTGGCGCCGATGTCGCCACGGTGCCGCCAAACGTCCTCAAAGGCCTCGCCAATCACCCGCTGACCGACAAAGGCCTCGCGGCCTTCCTGGCCGATGCGGAAAAAGGCGGTGTGAAGGTTTAGAACCTCAGCAACAAGTCAAAGAAAAAGGCGCTCAGTTTGAGCGCCTTTTTTTGTTCTCTGTTCGGCGTTCGCTAGCCCGTGAGCACAGTTTGCGGCTTGCGCTTGTCGAACATGGACCAGACGCCGGCGTCCCCGTGCCAGTCGCCCTGCGTCGCGCCTTTCGAATATTCGGTCGCCCGGGCTTCGAAGAAGTTCGCATGCTCAACCCCGTTGAGGATTTCGGTCAGCCACGGGATCGGGTGCTGAGTGATGCCATAGATCGGATCGAGCTTGAGCTGTCCCATGCGCCAGTCGGCAATATAGCGAATATACTGCTTGATATCTTCCGGCGTCATGCCTTCGACTTCGCCAGCCTCAAAGGCCAGTTCGATGAACTTGTCTTCAAGCTGCACCACGGTCTCGCAGCATTCGCGAATGCGGTTCTTAACCGGTGTTGTGAGCGCCCCGGTCTCGGCCGCGAACGTGTGGAACATTTTCATCATGCCTTCACAGTGCAGCGACTCATCGCGCACCGACCAGGACACGATCTGGCCCATGCCCTTCATCTTGTTGAAGCGCGGGAAATTCATCAGCATCGCAAACGACGCGAACAGTTGCAGGCCTTCGGTAAAGCCGCCAAACACCGCCATCGAGGTCAGGATATCGGCTTCCGTGTCGGTGCCGAACTGGCCGAGATAATCATGTTTCGCCGCCATTTCCTCATACTCCATGAAGGCGGAGAATTCAGAATCCGGCATGCCGATCGTCTCGAGCAGAAGCGCGTAGGCGGCAATGTGCACCGTCTCCATGTTCGAGAAGGCTGCCAGCATCATGCGCACCTCAACCGGCTTAAACAGCGGCATATAGTGTTCCATATAATTGGCGCCGACTTCGACATCCGACTGGGTGAAGAAGCGGAAAATCTGGGTCAGCAGATTACGCTCCTTGTCATTCAGCTTGTTGACCCAGTCTTTGCAGTCCTCGCCGAGCGGCACTTCTTCCGGCAGCCAGTGCACCTGCTGCTGCAGTTTCCAGAAATCATAAGCCCACGCATAGCGGAAAGGCTTATAGGATTTCGATGGTGTCATCAGTCCGGGAAGTTTCTGAATACTGTCGGCCATTGCGTTACCCCTGCAAATCTCATCAACACCATATATAGTGTCTGTAGTCGGCCTTGCACGCAAGATGTATCCTGCGCCCCAGCGTCATTTCTCCACAGGCTGCCCACAGGAAATCGATTGTTAACTTCGAATCGGAGATGGAACTGTGAGTAGACGTGGACGCTGGTTCTCTAGGCCCTCGTCCTGAGCGAAGTCGAAGGATCAAGGGCCGTGCGCCTCGTTAGCCCGCCTCGTCCTTTGACCCCCGATCGCGTCGAGGGCAGGATTCGCTCAGGATGAGGCTCAAAGAGGACGTCTCACCTCGTCACCAACCCCATCACCGCGCGATCGAGATCGACACCGCCCCGAACCGCTGCGGGCCGCTCTGCGCGACGAATTCCTCGGTGCGGTGCACATAGGTAAACGCGACCTGCACATCGCCCTGGTGCAGGGCCACCCCGAATTGAAGGTCGCCGCCAAAGTCGCGGCGGTCTTCGACCCGGGCGCTGTCGCGCCAGAGATTGCCGTCCAGGAACATGTCGCGGGCGACGGCGCGGCCTTCAATCCCGGCAAAGAGATAGCCGCCAAAGGGCTGGCCTGGTCTGAACACGCCGGCGCCGGCGAGGGCCGGGCGGATGCGCGGCGGGCCGAAATCGGAGGACAAGTCCCAGCCAATGCGGGCCATGCCGCCAGCAGTCGCATAGGTGCGGACATTGCCCAGTGTGACGCCGCCATGCAGGGCGTAATCGGTCTCCAGGCCGAAGGGCAGATCCGGCCCTTCATATTGGCGCAAGCGCTGCGCGGTGATCTCGATCCCGAGCTCGTCTTTGAGTTGTGACTCCCAGCCACGCGGTTCGACGGCCTGAATCAGATCGTGCCAGTTTTCCTGTACGAATTTTCCGCCAGCTGACGGGCCAACGACGCCCAGATTTACCTGCAACACATCCTGCACCATCTGGCTCGGACCCAGTCGTGTTGTGCCGACCACCGTGCCCGATGCGTAGAGCCAGCCAGCATAAGGCCGGTCGGTCGGGTCGGGCACCACGGCCTCGATGTCTTCCGGCGTAAAAATGGTGTGTGACAGCGCAAAGCCCTGACGCAGCTCGGTCCGCTTCAGGTCAAGCACGGGGATGCGATCGGCAACCCATTTGAGACCTGGCGTGATCTCGTTTGCCGGGCGCACGCGCTCCAGTCGCAGACCATTGGAGTAATTGCGATCCGTGCCGCCGAACAGATCGTTTTCAGACGTCAGCGACCAGACCCCGGCGCTGGGTGGCGCGGGTTCGACAGTAACCGGCGGCGCGACCGGGTCGGTCTGCGCGTCAGCGACATGGAAAAAGGGTATAAAAAAAGCCGCCAGAACGGCGGCTCTTGATAGAATGCGTCCAACCATGCGGTCAGCGTTTAATCGTAAAGCTCACGCCCGCAAAGTCCTCGTTCTCACTCGCGCCCATATTGCGCTCATGATATTCCACCTCGCGGCGAATATAGCTGAAGGATATCTGGCCCAGTCCGCGCTGGATCGAGATGCCGGCCTGAATATCGCCAACCGTAACCTTGTCGCGCAGGGCCATGTCACCGGCGGAGACGCCGCCAGCCTGATCCGGTTCCCATACGAGGGCTTCGCCATCAGCACCTGCGAACAGGTACCAGCCTGATTCAGGCCCTTCCTTGCCGCGCTTGTCGAAATTCTGACCAATCCGGACTTCACCCCCGAACCGGCGGGATGCAAATTGTCCGTCACGGGTGATGGCCACACGTGGCGCAATGCCGACATCAAAGCCGAGACCCGTCTGAGAGCCGGGCGCCGAGAGCGCCAGTTCAGCGGTAATCTGCTTTTGCTCGCGCGGGACCGGCGAGAAGCTCGCCTCGACGCGATTGGCTGCAAGATCAGTCATGATCGTGCTGGAATAAAGACGTCGCGAATTGCGCAAATTGGCAGCATCCACGCCAAAGCCGAGATCGGTGTCTTGTGGCACCTGAAAGCCGAAATGACGCGAGGTTTCTGTTTGCGAGAAAGAGCCGGAATAGACCAGATTGACACGCGAACGGGACTTTTCGCCGAGCGAACGGCTCGCGGCGATTATCGTCGCGTTGTCGATGACAATGCCGTCATTCTCCTGCGCGTGAACGCAGGTATGACACGACATAGCAGCAATCAATGATGCGCCTGCAACAATCATCTTTCCCAAGCCTCTCATAGGTAAGCTCCACTCTACGCCCCCGAGCCTGACCTTTGATCCTTACCTTAGCATGAACGATTCCATGCCGGTTCGCTGTTCCTCTCAAAATCTATTAATCATTTGGTTCTCACAGAATTGTGAACTTGCCCACTATTACTAACGATCAGAGGTAAAAAATCCTGTGAAACAAAGTTAACCAGGCTCCGATTTTTTTTCATCTTTGCCGATCTTTCAGGTCTTTTTGGGGCGATTAGCGCTTGATTCCACGAAATTTCCGCAAAATTTTGTCCTATTTTGAAACGGTTTGAAGCCTTTGTTTTTTTGCCACAGGACAAAAAAATTGAAGGGCAGCGGGAATATAGAGGTTTGCCGGTGACGCCCGCGCCAATGCAGGCACCCCAAACAAAAAAGAAGGCGGCCCAACTGGCCGCCTTCATTGAGAAGATAGATGGGATACGCGCTAGAACTTGGTTCTGAGCGTCACACCATAAGTGGCCGGATCCTGAACAAACTGGCCGCGGGCACGATTACCGGCGCTGCCGCGAAGCGGAATGTTGAATGTCACATTCTTGGTCCGCTCATCCGTGACATTGTTGCCCCAGAGTTCGATCGCCCAGCGTTCGTCTGGCGATGAAACACCGATGCGCAGGTTCACTTTGGTATTCGACTCCTGGATATCACCCGGCAGCAACAAGCTGAAGTTTGACGTCTCAACAGCCTGTGTGGATGTCCGTCTATCCGTTTCGTTCCGCACAGAACCTGTGATGAACAGATCGGCGCGGCCATCTGCGATCGGTTGCTCCCATGTGCCGCCGAGGATGGTCACCCATTCAGGCGAGTTGGTCAGAGACTGACCGCACAGGCTCGCCGCATTCACCAGGAAGTTAGGATCGGTTGCAGATTGCGGTGCGCAGTCGCTTGGATACCGGGCGTCGGTATAGGTCACGCCCAGCGAGCCCGAGAAGTTCTCATTGAACTGAAGCTGCGTTTCCACTTCGGCGCCGCTCGACAAGGCTTTTCCAACATTGAATGTCTGGAACCGCACGCCCGTGAATTCGAGCACCTGGAAGTCTTCCATTTCCTGATGGAACACGGCTGCGTTGAACACACCGCGACCGTCAAAAATGGAGGCCTTGAGACCGGCTTCCCAGGCATCGACTTTCTCAGAGGCAAAGCGCGGGTCCGCGCCGCCTGCTCCAGCCGAAGCATCCAGGTTGAAACCGCCAGACTTGAAGCCATGCGTGAAGCCCGCATAGACGTTCACGTCATCATTGATTTCGTATCCGGTCTTCAATGTGTAGACGAGTTCGTCATCTTCAAATGTCAGATCGAACTCCTGCCCCAGCAATGCGAATGCAAACGGGTTTGCTGCGGCCGCTGGGCTGAGCGTCTGCAGGCGATCGAGTGTTGGCGCTGCAAACACGAAGCAGTTCAGAGCCACGGCATTGCCGCCCACATTCACGGCACCTGCACCGAGAACGCCATCAACGGCGCTCTGTATGGCCTGAACTGTGGCAAAGTTGGCGAACGTGCCGAGACACGCATTGTGCTGACCATCGATCTGATCGAATGTTCCGTCCTTGGATTCATCGACATAGCGCAAACCGACCGTGACATTGAACTTGTCCGTCAGGTGCAGAACATTGTGCGTGAAGATCGAGAATGATTCCGCATCCTGCGTGAACACATTATTGGCGAAATCCCCATTGGTCGACACGCCGCCGGCCAGAGCCGTCAGCGGATCATTCACACCCGGGCCATAAAGCGACGCAAAGAACGGGTTCAGCCCGGCCAGGGCGGTCCCGCCACTGACAGCTGTCTGGAACTGATCCAGCAGCGTCAGAGCGCCACTCGAATGGATCTCCTCTTCCGAATAATAGACGCCGACCAGCCAATCGAGACGATCATTGAATCCCAGGCCCTGCAACCGCGCTTCATGCGTGGTTGTCTTCACCTGTGTGCTGCCAGCCGTATTGGCCCCAGTCGCCGCTGCTTCGGCGGATGGACCAGTGGTGAAAATGCGCAGCCCGGTATAATCGTCATCGCGGAACGAGCCTGCGGACTC
This sequence comes from Hyphomonadaceae bacterium, assembly GCA_024742355.1. GTDB lineage: Bacteria > Pseudomonadota > Alphaproteobacteria > Caulobacterales > Hyphomonadaceae > Henriciella. Next base: position 161,832 of record JANSYM010000006.1, read on the forward strand.
ATAATCGCGATAGGAACCGATATAGGTGAAGTCGGCAAATCCGAGATCATTCTCATAGGTGAGCGATGCGCCCCACTGTTCGAACGGATTGCTGTGGCCCGACCCATTGGAATCATAATTGTCCAGAGCCGACCCACCTGTATCTGGCGCGCCGCCATCGGCCGGCAATCCAAACAATGGGAACGCCGTTGTCGGCGCATCCTGGAGCCAGACAGCGTCACAGCAACGATCATCGCCGTCCGCGTAATCCACAATCACGCGAACCTCGCCATTCTCACCAGCATCATACAATGCCTGACCGCGAAGGGTGAGGCGGTCGCGATTGTTCACGTCCTCGCCGTTGAAATTGGTCAGGAAGCCGTCGCGTTCGCGAACCGCACCTGAAATGCGCAGACCGAATTTGTCTTCGACGAGCGGGATGTTCAGGCCACCCTGCACATTGACGAGGTTGTAATTGCCCACGGTGACATTGCCGAAACCGCTAAAGGCTTCGAGATCCGGCTTCTTGGTCTGGATGCTGAGTGCACCAGCCGACGTGTTGCGACCAAACAGGGTGCCTTGCGGACCGCGCAGGACTTCAACCTGCTCGACATCCAGCAAGTCAGCGAGCGCGATGCCCGGACGCGACAGATAGATACCGTCGAGGAATACGCCGACCGCACTTTCGAGGCCGATATTGTTCCCTGTCGTGCCAACCCCGCGAATACGCAGCGTGGTGCCGCCGGATTCAGAGTTGGACGAGTTCATGTTGAAACTCGGTGCAACACTGTCGAGTGATTTGATGTCGCGAATGCCCGCACGATCCAGCATTTCTGACGAAACGGCGGTCACGGCGATCGGCACATCCTGAATGGTGGCACCTTCGCGGCGTGTCGCGGTGATTTCAACCGTATTGAGGCGGCGCGCACCGTCATCGGCGGCATCGTCCTGATCCTACGCCATTGCAGGGGTGGCCAGGCTGATGGCGGCGAGTGATGCACCCGCCAGGAGCTTAAAGCTCAAGCGTGAATTGAATCTCATTTATATTCCTCCCAAAGGTCATGCTGCCAGCTTGTCGAGCGTCTGATGCGCCCATGTGCTTTTTTGGTCAGCGACAATCAGTCACGCATCAATATTGGCAAAAATCAAGACGCCCGCTGATTTGGTGAAGTCGCGCGACTTTTTTGTCTCATTACTTTTCAAGACGCGACAGAGCGTGCGATCTCACTGCAAACCAAAACCCCGCCATCTCTGGCGGGGTTTGCAAATTCGACTTTTGGACCGGTCTTACTGACAGGCGAGGCACTCGTCATAGTCAGTGTTTGGAACTTCCATTCCGGCCATGCTCGCCTCTTTGTCCTCGGCGCCGGCAAAGCCTGCACGTTGAACTGATTTCGAGCGGCAGTAATAGAGCGACTTCACGCCTTTCTCCCAGGCGGTCCAATGCAGCATGTGCAGGTCCCACTTGTTGATGTCGGCCGGCAGGAAGACATTCAGCGATTGCGCCTGGCAGATATAAGGTGTGCGATCAGCGGCATGTTCGATGATCCAGCGCTGGTCGATTTCAAATGCTGTCTTGAAGGTCGATTTCTCATGCTCGTCGAGGCAGTCGAGGTGCTGCACCGAGCCCTCATGCTCGAGAATAGAAGTCCAGACCTCATCGGTGTTCTCGCCCTTCTCTTCGAGCACGCGCTCAAGATACTTGTTCTTGACGGTGAACGAGCCGGACAGCGTCTTGTGCGTGTAGACATTGGCCGGGATCGGCTCGATGCCGGCGCTGGTGCCGCCGCAAATGATCGAGATCGAGGCCGTTGGCGCCACCGCCATCTTGTGGCTGAAGCGCGCCATCATGCCGGCTTCGGCTGCATCTTCGCAGGCGCCGCGCTCTTTCGCGAGCTTCACGGAGGCTGCATCGGCGCCCTGGCGAATGTGCTTGAACATTTTCTCGTTCCAGACCTTCGCCATCGCGCTCTCCATCGGGAGATTGAGCGATTGCAGGAAGGAGTGGTAGCCCATCAGGCCGAGCCCGACTGAACGCTCACGCTTGGCGGAATAGACGGCGCGGGCCATTTCCGGCGGTGCGCGATCGATGAAGTCCTGCAGCACATTGTCGAGGAAGCGATAGACGTCTTCCAGGAACGTCTCGTGCTTGCTCCACTCCATGAATTTCTCAGCATTGAGCGATGACAGGCAGCACACCGCGGTACGGTCTTCGCCATTATGGTCGATGCCGGTTGGCAGGGTGATTTCCGAGCACAGGTTTGACTGGGTCACTTTCAGACCAAGCTGGCGCTGGTGGGCCGGCATGGCATTGTTCACCGTGTCAGTGAACAGCAGATACGGCTCGCCGGTCTGGATGCGCAGCTCAAGGATCTTCTGCCAGATCTTGCGGGCATTGACCTTGCGCAGCGGCTCACCGGATTTTGGCGAGAGCAGCTCGAACTCGTCATCATTCTTCACCGCTTCCATGAAAGCGTCTGTGATGTTGATGCCATGGTGCAGGTTCAGAGACTTGCGGTTGAAGTCGCCGGACGGCTTGCGCACTTCCAGGAATTCTTCGATTTCCGGGTGGTGGACATCCAGGTAGCAGGCCGCTGAGCCGCGACGCAGCGAACCCTGGCTGATCGCCAGTGTCAGGCTGTCCATCACGCGAATGAACGGAATGATGCCGCTGGTCTGGCCGCTCTTGCCGACTTTCTCACCAATCGAGCGGACATTGCCCCAATAGGTGCCGATGCCGCCGCCATTCGAGGCGAGCCAGACATTCTCGGTCCAGGTGTTGACGATATCGTCGAGGCTGTCGCCGACCTGGTTCAGGAAGCAGGAGATTGGCAGACCGCGATCGGCGCCGCCATTGGACAGGACCGGGGTCGCCGGCATGAACCAGAGTTTCGACATATAGTCATAAAGGCGCTGGGCGTGATCGGCATCATCCGCGAAGGCCTCTGACACACGCGCGAACATATCCTGATAGGATTCACCAGGCAGGAGATAGCGATCTTCCAGCGTTACTTTGCCGAACTCTGTCAGCAGCGCGTCGCGCGATCGATCAACTTCAATACTGGGGACGACTCGCAAGTCAGGCGCGCCGGTTTGCGCGTTCTTGTTTTTAACCTCTTTTGCGAGCGTTGCGTTGCCAGTGCCTGCCATATTCATCCTACCCCTTGATAAGGCCCATTAGATATAGGGATTATTCTGAAAACCGCCATATACGGTGTTTCATATCAGCCCTCACACAACATATAGTGCCTACAAGGTTAATGTGAGGTCAACAGGGTCCGTCTCAAAAACGTCATTTTGGCGGTGGATAAGTGGTTAATAGCTGGTTAATTCGCAGGCGCCACCCCCGTCACGATTAGGGGTTTGAGCACGCTGCTTTTTTCGAAAATATTTTTGCGCTGAGACGGCTTGAAAATTTTCCCGAATAGGGCGTCTCGAAGTACGGTTTCGAAACGAATCAACGAGCCCTAGAATTTGATGGTCGGGCACTAGATGTAGGGGGTCGCAACACTCCCTGGAATCAAGCCTGTCATCCTGGAACGGTCGCAGAGCTCATCCGGGATGACAAAGAACAAACGCCTCTCAACACCGCCGGCTCCTGCGCAGGCAGGAGCCCATGGACCAGAAATGCGGATTGCGCCTGGGCGGCGACCTTCCGCCTTTGGATACCTGGCTGCGCAGGTATCGGCGGATTTCAGGAGCCTCCACTCCCTACTCTGCCCCGACCTCCGGAAACGCGCGGGCGATTTGCTGATTCCATTCATACAGTGCTTCCCAGTTCTCCCCGGCATTGCTCATCAGGCCGAGGCGAACAATGACGAGGTCGCGGCTCGGCACGACCCAAATGGTCTGGCCTTCATGCCCGCCAGCATGGAAGGCGTCCCAGGGCGGGGTCTTGGCATTCTGGGCGTGGCTGCGGTCTTCGCCATAAGCTGTGATCCACCACCCGGCGCCATAGATATTGGCATTGTCGGCGGGTGTCTTGGTGCGGGCAAAATCAACCCAGCCTTCAGGCAGCAGCCGCTCATCCTCCCACACGCCATCGCGCAGGTAGAGATAACCAAACTTGGCAAAATCCCGCGCCGAAGCCCAGACCAGCGATCCGCCGAGGAAGGTGCCTGCAGGATCGAATTCGGGCTGGACATCCATTCCGATCAGCCCGAGTTGTACCTCAACAAAGTAATTAGAAATGCGTCGATCATATCCGATCGGAGCGTGGAAGCGTTTCTTGACACGCTGGAGACCAAAGTTCGCCCAAGCGACGCGCCCCGTGTACGAGTCACAAAGTTCTCGTTGTTCTTGTAGATATTCCTGACTTGGAAGCTGCATATGTTCAGTACAAATTGGGTGAGGTCGCGGCCTCGGGCTAGAACGTCTAACCCGATCCGCCAAAGCCCAACTCACCAGATGAAACCCCGCCGTTGAATAATTCCATTGCGTCCCCGGCTCATGGATGAGCGGCAATTCCTCGCGGACATAGGTGAGCACATCATACTTGCCGCGCCCATACATCATGTGGACGACATCATTCTCGGCAAAGCTCGGCGCGTTGATTTCCTTATAATCAAGTCCGTCCGTCATGTTCAGCCATTGTCGCCAGGTGATCGCGCTGCGCGGGTCGCTGTCTTCGAATGGCGTTGGCATGGCCGCATCAATGTCCGCAATCAGGCCGAGCTGAACCGCCCGCCCGACCAGCGCCTGAGTGATCGATTTGGCCATCGACCAGGACACCTGCTTGGTTTCTGGCCCGAACCCGTCGCGATAGGCCTCGAAAACCAGCTTGCCATCATGGATGATGACGACTGCGCGCGTCTCGCCCATCAGATCAGTCTTGTCTCGCCCCATCACCTCAGCAACCAGGGCTTCGACCTCGGCGTCGGTCCCGGCAGGCATCGCGCCCGTGTCCCACGCTTTTGTCGGCCAGGCGGTGGCTTCAGGGTGCGATTGCAGGGGAAACAAATCCTGCGCCATTGCAACCGCGGTGGTCGCAAAACTCAGCAACAATGCTGTCATCCCGGCCCTGAGCCGGGACCCAGCACCAGACCGCCCCGAAGCTCTGGGTCCCGGATAAGCGCTTTGCGCTTTCCGGGATGACAGTCTAAGGTCCGGATCAGCCATTCTGTGCACCTCTCTATCGCGCAACCAAATCTAAGGTGGCCGTATGAAGTTCGTCAAAACGATTCTCATTCTTCTGCTCGTCCTGGCAGTGATTGGCGGCGCGGTCTGGCAATTCTGGCTCAAGGGACAGGTTGAGTTCGCCAAAGTCGCCACGGCCTATGGCGCCAAGCAGGTCTGCTCCTGCCACTTCGTCGCTGAGAGAGAATTTGACAGTTGTCTCGGCGACTTCACCGAAGATATCAGTCAGGTCAGTTTTTCCGTTTCGTCGAGCCAGGTGACGGAGAATGGCGTATCGAGCTCGGACCGCACAGTCACTGCCAGCGTGCTGGGCGGCATGATCCAGGACCGCGCCCGGTTTGAACCTGGCCTCGGCTGCACATTGGAGCGCCCATGATTCGACCCATACTCTGCCTGCTCGCCATCGGCACCGCGACACCGGCCATCACAGCCGAAGAAGCCGACCCGAATCGCCTCGACTGGCTCACAGGGTGCTGGCAGAGCGAGGACGGCGTCACGCGCGAGATCTGGTCCGGCTCCGAGGACGGGTACTATTTCGGCTACAATGTCGTGCTGAAAGATGGCCATGCGGTCTTCTTCGAACAGATGCGCATCAACCCGGCGCCGCTGCCGGTGTTTAATGCCTATCCGGCGGGCAACGGCCCCTTCCCGTTCGCCGCCACGACGCTGTCCGAGACCAGCATCACCTTCGCCAATCCCGATCATGACTTCCCCCAAAAGATCAAATACTGGCGAGAGGAAGACGTGTTGCGCGCAACCATTTCGCGGATGGATGGCAGCAGCCCGGGCGAGTTTCGCTTCATCCCGTGCGCGGCGGACTAGGGCGCCGGTTACACAGTTTCCATCATGCGCGCGCTTTACGCCTTTGGCGGTGATCCTTACAAGTCTGCCAAGTTGCCTTTGGGGGGCAGTTTTGAAAGGGCGCGGTTTTGAGGGGCGATGAGGAGCAGCGCATGCGCATCATGATCGTGACAGACGCCTGGGAACCCCAGGTCAATGGCGTTGTACGCACGATGCAGCGCGTGGTCTCTGAGCTCACCGCCGAAGGCCATGAGTTCGAAATCATCCATCCGGGCGATGGATTCAACACCATGCCCTTGCCGACCTATCCGGAAATCAAGCTGGCGCTGTTTGCCGAGCGCCGCATCAAGGAGCGCTTTGAAGCGTTCGAGCCGGACGCCGTCCATATCGTCACCGAAGGCACGCTGGGCATGGCCGGGCGCAAGATGTGCTTGAAGATCAAGCACCCGTTCTCGACCGCTTATCACACAAGGTTTCCGGAATATGTCTCGGCCCGGATGCCAATCCCGACCAGTGCCGGTTACAGCTTCGTGCGCTGGTTCCACAAATATTCCGGCAAGGTCATGGTTCCGACCCCGAGCATGGTCGAAGAGCTGAAAGCCAAACGCTTCATCAATCTGGTCGCCTGGACCCGGGGCGTCGACACGGAAATGTTCCACCCGGACCGGCGCATCGAAGCGGGCGCTGACAATGATCCGTTTGAAGGCCTGCCGCGCCCAATCTTCCTGAATGTCGGCCGCGTCGCAGTCGAGAAAAATATCGAAGCCTTTGTCGAGCTTGATCTGCCCGGCTCAAAAGTCGTGGTCGGCGATGGCCCGGCGCTCGAGAGCTTGAAAAAGAAATACCCCGAAGTGCATTTCCTCGGTGCCCGGTTCGGTGAAGACCTCGCTGCCTATTATGCCAGCGCCGATGTGTTTGTGTTCCCGAGCCTGACCGACACGTTCGGGCTGGTCGTGTTGGAGGCGATGTCGTCAGGAACGCCTGTCGCCGCCTTTGAAGCCACCGGACCAAAAGACGTCATACCGGGCTCGGATGCCGGAACCATTACCCCGATTGGCGGTGACCTCGCCGCCGGGGCGATCGCCTGTCTCGAGCTCGATCGCGCCACCTGCCGGACCTATGCTGAGGGCTATAGCTGGAAATCCGTCGCCCTCGCCTTTCTGGAAAACCTGCAACCCCTGCCGACCCCGGAACGCCGCCGGTTCTGGCAGAAGCTGCGGCGCAAGAAGAAGACCTGGGTGGACTGGGATCAGTTCACCGACTGGATGAAACCGGACGACAAGTCCGACAAGGACAAGGACGGTACGTGATGAGCTGGGACCTCGGATACAATGTGATCAACGCGCTGGTCGTGCCGGCCTGGGCGCTGCTTCTGGTCCTGCCCAAGTCGCCGATCACCAAGGCTCTGGTTCATTCCATGCTGTGGCCGGTCCTGATGGGATCGATCTATGCAACGCTTCTCGTCCTCTCCATGTTCTTCGGTCAAGCGCACCCGGATGCCGGCTTCTCATTCACTGGGGTTCAGGCTTTATTCGACCATCCGAACGGATTGCTGATCGGATGGACGCATTACCTGGTTTTCGACCTGTTTGTCGGGGCCTGGATTGCCCGCGATGCGCAGCGCCGGGACATCTCACATATTGTTACAGTCCCTTGCCTGCTCGGCGCATTTTTGTTCGGACCGGTCGGATTGCTGCTTTATGCGGTGATACGGGTCTTCTCGGGCCACGGATTCTCCCTGGACGAGACCTGATTGCGCAAGAATTCTCCTCAAAGGGTTAGTGTCCCTCAACTGACAGCGTAATCAGCTGTCATGCGCGCCTGCGCCACGCTGGACTGGCCTTAAACTTGCGTCTAAAGACGCGACGAAATCAGCACTTAGGCAAAAGAGGTTTTCCATGGCTCTTCGCGTCGCAATCAATGGCTTTGGCCGTATTGGCCGTTTGGTCCTTCGCTCCATCATCGAACATGACCGCACGGATATTGAAGTCGTCGCGATCAATGATCTCGGCCCGGTCGAGACCAATGCCCACCTTCTCCAGTATGATACTGTGCACGGGAAGCTGAACGAAGAGGTCAGCGTCGATGGCGACATGATCCGCGTCGGCAACCGCGCTTTCAAATGCACCGCCATCCGCAACCCGGCTGAACTGCCGCACGCCGAGATGGGCATCGATATCGCGTTTGAATGTACCGGCATCTTCGCCTCCAAGGAAAAAGCTGCGGCCCACCTCGAAGCGGGCGCCAAGCGCGTTCTCGTCTCTGCCCCGGCCGGCGGCGCCGACAAGACCATCGTCTATGGTGTGAACCATGAGACCCTGAGCGCTGACGATCTCGTCGTCTCGAACGCTTCGTGCACCACCAACTGCCTGTCACCGGTGGCAAAAGTCCTGAACGACACGGTTGGCATCGAGCGCGGTTACATGACCACGGTTCACGCCTATACTGGCGACCAACCAACCCTCGACCGCATGCACAAGGACCTTTACCGGGCCCGCGCTGCTGCGAGCTCAATGATCCCGACCTCGACCGGCGCTGCCAAGGCAGTTGGCCTGGTGCTGCCGGAACTCGATGGCAAGCTGAACGGCTCGGCGGTTCGCGTCCCGACACCAAACGTTTCGATGATCGACCTGGTCTTCGACGCTGGCCGTGAAACCACCGTTGAAGAAATCAATGCCGCGATCAAAGCTGCTGCGGATGGCCCGATGAAAGGCGTGCTCGGTTATTCTGACCAGCCGCTCGTCTCGGCCGACTTCAACCATGATGCGCACAGCTCGACCTTTGCGGCCGACGGCACGAATGTCACCGAAGGCACCCTGGTTCGTGTGCTCAGCTGGTATGACAATGAGTGGGGCTTCGCGACCCGCATGAGCGATACCGCGCTGCACATGGCGAAATTCCTGTAAGCGACGCCTGATGGGAAGTTTCAAAACCCTCGACGATTTGGACCTTGCCGGTAAGGCGGTCCTGACCCGTGTCGATATCAATGTCCCGGTCGAGAATGGCCGGGTCACTGACACAACGCGGATCGACAAAGTCGCGCCGACCATCCTGAAAATCCTCGAACAGGGCGGCAAGCCCGTCCTGCTCGCGCATTTTGGTCGTCCCAAGGGCCAGCCCAATCCGGACATGTCACTGCGCGTGACTGTGCCGGCCCTGGAAGCGGCCCTCGGCAAGTCCGTCACCTTTATCGAGCGCCCCGATCGCGGCGCCATCGATGCGGCACCGGCGGACGCAGTAATCCTGATCGAGAACACGCGCTTCTCGTCCATGGAAACTGACAATGACCCGAAAATGGCCGGATTCCTGGCGACGCTCGGCGACATCTATTGCAATGATGCCTTCTCGGCCGCGCACCGCGCCCATGCATCGACCGAAGGCGTGGCGCGCCTGCTGCCGAATTGTGCCGGCCTGCTGATGCAAGCGGAACTGGTTGCGCTTGACGCGGCCCTCGGCACGCCCAATCGCCCGGTCCTCGCCGTCGTTGGCGGCGCCAAGGTCAGTTCCAAGATCGACCTCCTCAAGAACCTGGTTTCGAAAGTCGACGCCCTGGCCATTGGCGGCGGCATGGCCAACACATTCCTGGCCGCACGTGGATACAAGATCGGCAAATCGCTGTGCGAGCACGATCTGACCGACACCGCGAAAGAAATCGAAGCCAATGCGAAAGCTGCGGGCTGCGAGATTCTGCTGCCGACCGACGTGGTCGTCGCCAAGGATTTCGCTGCCAATGCCGCGCACCGCACCTGCGGACTCGATGATGTCGCGGATGACGAGATGATCCTCGACGCCGGACCGCAAACCGTGACCAATCTGACAGCTGCCCTGGACAAGGCCAACACGCTGGTCTGGAACGGTCCTCTCGGTGCCTTCGAGCTGACGCCTTTCGACACCGCCACCGTTCAAGCCGCACAGGCCGCTGGCGCGCGTTGTAAAGCCGGTGACCTTGTCGCGGTCGCAGGAGGCGGCGACACGGTTGCAGCCTTGAACCACGCCAATGCGGCGCAGGACTTTACGCATATCTCCACTGCTGGTGGCGCGTTTCTTGAATGGATGGAAGGCAAACCCCTTCCCGGTGTCGAGGCACTTAAAGGCAGTTAAATGACACAGAGTTTCTTCTTCCGCTGGCCAAGTGAGACCGCGGAAGCAGAAGCCCGCAAAAAGACAGCGATGTCAGTTACAAATTCAACTATCAATTCCGGGGCAGATTGCGTGGCGCAGTCTGCCCTTTTTCTATTCTGAGAGGGACCTATCGATGGGTAATCAACAAATGACGCAGCAGGCCGCGCAGAAAGCAGGCTTTGTCGCAGCACTGGACCAGTCCGGTGGCTCAACCCCGAAGGCGCTGAAACTGTACGGGATCGAAGGTGATGCCTGGTCGAGCGACGAGGAAATGTTCGGCCTGATCCACGACATGCGCGCGCGGATCGTCAAATCACCGGCCTTTACCGGCGACAAGGTGATGGGCGCTATCCTGTTTGAACGCACCATGGATGGCGAGATTGATGGCGTGCCGACCGCGCAATATCTTTGGGAAAAGCGCGGCGTTGTGCCGTTCCTGAAAGTCGACAAGGGCCTGGCCGACCAGGCCAATGGCGTGCAGCTGATGAACCCCATGCCTGAGCTTGATGCCCTGCTTGAGCGCGCGTCGGCCAAAGGCGTGTTCGGCACCAAGATGCGCTCGGTTATTCACGCCGCCAACGCCGAAGGGATCGCAGCGAACGTTGCGCAGCAATTTGAAGTTGGAAATCAGATCCTGTCGCACGGCCTGGTTCCGATCATCGAGCCTGAAGTCAACATTACCATTGATGACAAGGCCGAGGCCGAAGACATCCTGCTGGCCGAAATCACCAAACAGCTGGAAACTGTGCCAGCCGACAAACAGGTCATGCTGAAACTGTCGCTGCCGGAAAAGGCCAACCAGTATAAATCCCTGGTCGATCATCCGCGCGTGATGCGCGTCGTTGCCCTGTCGGGCGGCTACAGCCGCGAAGAAGCCAATCGCCGCCTGTGCCAGAACACCGGCATGATTGCGAGCTTCTCCCGCGCCCTGACCGAAGGCCTGTCGGCGCAGCAAAGCGATGCTGATTTCGATACACTGCTGGCAAGCACGATTGAGAGCATCTATGATGCCTCGTGCGCCGGTTAGAACCACGCATTCATTTGGAGTGAGGAAGGCGGCCTCCGGGTCGCCTTTTTCGTATCTGGCCCGATATCGCAAATGATGGCACACAAAGCGTATGGCTTTAGACATGAGACCCGGCTGCGAACGCTGTGATCGCGACCTGCCAGCCGATGAGGCGGGCGCAATGATCTGTTCGTTCGAGTGCACCTTCTGTACCGATTGCAATGACACGATCTTAAAAGGCACCTGTCCGAATTGCGGCGGTATCCTCGTGCCCCGCCCGACACGTGTCGGCGCCGCGCTGGCGAAATTCCCGGCCAGCACAGTCCGGGTCTATAAGCCGGTCGACTGAGCCGCAGCGCGCTCAAATCTTGACGACTCACCCCTGATCGGCGCAAACCCTGCACATCATGAACGATCCGGCCCGCGAACGCCCTCGGCTTTACCTGATTACGCCGCCTCAGATCGAGGACGTGCCGGCCTTTGTCGACCAGTTCCGCGCGGCGGTGCAGGGCGGCGATGTGGCCAGCCTGCAAATCCGGCTCAAGCAAGGCGACGAGATCGACCTTCACGCGACCCGGGAAGTGGCCCAGGCGGTGAAACGGATCTGTACGGCCGAACACATTGCCTTGTTCATCAATGACAGCCCGCAGCTCGCCCGCGCCCTCCAGGTCGACGGCGTGCATCTCGGCATGAATGATATGGATATCGGCGAAGCGCGCGAGCTGCTCGGGCCCGACATGATTATCGGCGCGACGTGTAAAGACTCCAAGCACCAGGCAATGATCGCCGGCGAAGCGGGCGCCGACTATGTTGCCTTTGGCGCCTTCCACGAAACGAAAACCAAGGCCGATGCCACCCCGGCCGATCCGGAAATCCTGACCTGGTGCCAGATGTTCCTGACCCTGCCTTGCGTGGCGATTGGCGGCATTACGCAGGCCAATGCCGCGCCAATTCTGGCGGCTGGCGCTGATTTTCTGGCCGTCTCAAGCGGCGTATGGGATCACCCGGATGGCCCCGCCGCGGCAGTGGCCATGTTCAACCGCGTGATCGACGAGTCGATGGCGTCCTGACCTAGTCGGCCTTTGGCGGCGCGGCGCGGCCGGTGACCTGATCATGCAGGGATTTGTCCATCCGGAAATGGGCGACAAGATATTCCGCAATCACCCGCAGGACCATGATCGCGATGATCGCACCAATCGGTGTCTTGATCATGCCCCAGAGCGCGGTGTCCCAGTCATTGTCGATATAGGTGAGCCAGAACCAGAACCGGCGCACAGCGTGCCAGAGAACGCCAAGGATGCCGAGATAATAGAGCAGACGCGTCAGCGTCGCGCCCATCGATTTTTCGAAGCTCAGGAAACCAGACAGAATGCCCATGAATACCCCTCCATGTTGAATCCTGGACACATTAAGCCGCAAGCATGCCGTCCTGTCCACAAAACTTGACCAAAGCGCCCGTCACCGCTACGCCGCGCGCTCTACTGATGAGGACGTCGCACATGGCCAAAATCAACGGCAACGAAATCAAGCCCAACATGGTGATCGAGTATAATGGCAGCGTCTGGCGCGCCATGAAGTGCAACCATGTCAAACCCGGCAAGGGCGGTGCCTTCAACCAGGTCGAAATGCGCAACCTCTTCAACGGTTCAAAAGCCAATGAACGCTTCCGCGCCAACGAAACCGTCGAGCGCGTACGTCTGGAGCAGAAAGACTTCCAGTTTCTCTATGATGCCGGCGAAGCCTATGCCTTCATGGACCAGGAATCGTTCGAGCAGATCGAGCTGCAAAAGGATTTTGTCGGCGAAGATGGCGACTTCCTTCAGGATGGCATGACCGTCGAAATCGAATTCTATGGCGAGACTCCGATCGGCGTCGCCCTGCCCCAGCAAGTGACGCTGACGGTGGAAGAGACCGAACCGGTGGTTAAAGGCCAGACGGCGGCCAACAGTTTCAAACCGGCAACCTGCGACAATGGCGTGCGCGTCACCGTCCCGCCCTTTATCGGCGTCGGCGAGCGGATTGTTGTCCAGACCGAAGACCGCACCTATCTGCGCCGCGCCGACTAGGACCTGCTGAACCATGTCAAAACCTTCTGCGCTTGGAAATGTCATCATCGAAGCGGCCCGCAAGGCTGGTCGTTCGCTCGCCCGCGATTTTGGCGAGGTCGAATATTTGCAGGTCGAGAAGAAGGGGCCGGCGGACTTTGTCTCGAATGCCGACCACCGCGCGGAAGAGACGATATACGAATATCTCTCCAAGGCGCGCCCCGGCTATGGCTTCGTCATGGAAGAGCGCGGGATTGTCGAAGGCACCGACAAGTCAAACCGTTTCATCGTCGATCCGCTGGATGGCACCCTGAACTTCCTGCACGGGCAGCCGCACTATGCCGTGTCGATTGCGCTGGAACGCGAAGGCAAACTGTTTGCCGGTGTCGTCTACGACGTCGCCAAGAACGAGATTTTCTGGGGCGAGACGGGCCGCGGCGCCTGGATTGGCCAGCGCAAGCTGAAAGTCAGTGCACGCAGGCATCTGGATCAATCGGTCATCGCCACCGGCACACCCTGGGTCGGCAAGGCTGAGGAATATCACAACCGCTTCGCGTCCGAGATCCACATGATGACCCGATCGACCGCTGGCATCCGCCGCTATGGCTCAGCTGCGCTGGACCTTGCCTGGGTCGCCGCAGGCCGGTTTGACGGGTTCTGGGAAAGCCATCTGAAATCCTGGGACGTTGCCGCCGGCATGGTGCTGGTGCGCGAAGCAGGCGGTGTGACCACGGAAATGAATGGCGGCGATCCACTCGAATCCGGGTCGATCATATCAGCCAATCCCGACCTGCACCCGCAACTCGAGAAATGCCTGCGCCAAGCGGGGGCCCGCACCCCGAATGTCGACTGAGCCGTCTCCGAACCTCGATAAGAAACCAGGCCTGATCGGCCGCGCCCGCGCGGGCATTGAGTGGCTGAACGCCAACAAGAAGCGCTTTTTCTGGTGGTGGATTGCCTATCAGGCGATCAAGGGCACGATCACGCTGTCTCTGATCTGGATTCCGCTCTTGCTGCTCTGGTTGCGCAGCCGCGGCGAAGCCTAGCCGCCAAAGGCCGAAGCATAAGCGGCTGAAGCCAGGGCCAGGCCAACCGCTGACCCCGCTGCAATGACGACGCGCTTCAAGAGCTTGTTCACTGAGAGACGCTTGAAGAAGAACACGAAGATCGAGATCAACGGCAGGATGAGCACCAGATAAAGCAGTGCGATGATGAAACTGGCGCCGGTCAGGTCATCTGCATCGCTGACAGTCTCGGTTTCAACGGGCACGGCTGGATCAGGTACCGGTGTGTCGCCGAACGTCTCGTCCCAGAAGGCCAGTTGCCGCGTCATCTCCTCACAGGAACTGCCATAGAAGGACGCCTCAGCGGTCTGTTGTTTGCAACTTGAATTGAACGCATTGATCTCCACGATCGGCGTCGTCACCTGAATGACAATGGCCAGGATGATCACGATGAACGCATAGGGGATCATGAAGAAGCGGAAGATATAGCGCGTGCCCATCGCTTCTTCCCTGGCCACCGAGGACCAGACGATCAGTGTGCCCGACAATGCGATTGCCATCGCCATCACATCCAGCCCGTTAATCGTCCAGCCAAATGTGAACTTGAAGAAATTGGCGATGATCGGGAACAGGCCTGCAAACAGGCTCGAGACAAATTTGAGCGGGCCGACCAGCGTGAACAGCATTCCGATCAGCTTGATCAATTGCATGATCAAGAATCCCACGCCAAGCGTGTCTGATATGGACCGCAGAAACTGCCACATCTCCGATCGTCCCTCTTTCCCAGGACGAATTTGGCAAAGATGAACCGGATTAACAAGCGGTAAGAGGGGCTGGCGCCTAGCTGTTCAGCTCAACATCCCAGTAAAGATAGTCCATCCAGGTCTCGTGCAGATGGTGCGGCGGGAACTTGCGGCCCATTTCCTGGAGGAAGTAATTGCTCGGCCGATCCGGCTTGCGCTGCGGGTGCATGTTACACTCATTCGGCATCCGCCCGCCCTTGCGCAGATTGCACGGCGAGCAGGCTGCAACGATGTTCTTCCAGGTCGTCCGCCCCCCTTTCGAGCGCGGAATCACGTGATCAAAGGTCAGGTCATTCGGCGATCCGCAATACACGCACTGGAACCCGTCGCGCAAGAAGACGTTGAACCGGGTGAAGGCGGGCACACGGTCCTGGCGCACGAATTCGCGCAGCGCGATGACCGATGGCAGACGCATCTCGAAGCTCGGCGAGCGCACCACCTGGTCATATTCGGCAATGATATCGACGCGGTCGAGAAACACGGCTTTTACAACGTCTTGCCAGGGCCAGAGCGACAGCGGGTAATAGGAAAGCGGGCGATAGTCCGCGTTTAAGACCAGAGCTGGCCGACCGTTTGGAGGGGTGGAAAGGACCTCAGCCATGATGCGTCTCCGCGGTCATGAAGGTCCTGCTATGTCGTCCTTTGGTCTTGAAAGCGAGCTCTCCTTTTCGTCATGCGCATCAGTACTGATTCGCTATGTCGAGAGTATGACAATCCCCGGAGCTGTCCAGAGATTACGCATGAACTCGTTTAACACATTGAATCAACTATGCATTTCTGGTCGAATTATACCAATCATACAGCAAATGGGCTGCCACTGCACGATAAGGCCGCCAGTTTTCGGCGCAGGTGGTGAAGGCCTTGGCCGTCAGCCTTTCGTCCAGACCGCTCAGCCGTTTGTGCGCCTCGATCAGGCCAACATCGCCTGCCGGGAACGCATCCAGATGCCCGATGGCATTCATCAGGAACGTATCCGCGCTCCACGGCCCGATCCCTTTGACGGCCATAAGTTGCTTGCGCGCTGTATCAATGGGCAGTGCCGGGAGGGCTTCCAGATCCAGCGTCTCGGTTTCGATCGCTGTGGCAATCGAATTGAGATGCGCAAGCTTCGGCCGCGACAGGCCGCAGGCGCGCAGGGCCTCCTGATCATCCTGCAGCACCGCAGCCGCCGTCATCCGATCATAGCGTGCCGCGATGCGCGCCCAGATGGCATCGGCCGCCTTGGTGGAAATCAGCTGATAAACGACAATCCGCGCCAGAGTCTGATAGCTCGCTTCCGTGCTGCGCCAATTCGGCAAGCCGACAGCGGCATAAGCCTTCCCAAGAGCAGCGTCCCGCACCGCCAGCGTCTCACAGGCCTCGGTCAGCTCGTGGGCGCCCGGCGCCGTCATTCCAGATCTGCGCGGGTGCGGCCCTGAACGGCAAGGCCTTCATCAATCAATCGATCACAGGCCGCTTCAAGCGCTGTCTCCACAGCGCCGACCATCGCCTTGGGATTGAGATCATGCGCTAAAGCCGGCAGCACTTCATAGACCACCCGGCCCGGGCGACGGGTTACGCCTTTGGCCGGCCAGCACAGGCCAGCATTGGTCGCCAGCGGTACCAGTGGCAGTTTCAATGTCTTGTAGAAGGCGCGAATACCGGCGGGCTTGTAGCTCGGCGCGGATCCCGGCGGCGACCGGGTGCCCTCCGGATAGATCAGCATCTGCCGCCCTTCGCCATTCACCCGCGCGTCCGCCGCGGCGAGCATCCGTTTCATCGTCTTGGCGCCACCATCGCGGTCAATCGCCATCAATCGGAGCTTCAGCGAATACCAGCCAATCACCGGGTACCAGAGCAACTCGCGCTTCATGACCAGGACCGGGTCACTGAAAATCAGAAAGGGAATGAACACATCGAGCATGGCCTGGTGTTTCCCGGCAATCAGCACCGGTCCACCCGAAACATGCTCCCGACCGCGAATTTCGACATGTACGCCGCAAATCCAGCGCAGTCCGAACACGACCAGGCGCGCGAACAGGCGCACAAACCAGAGCGCCGCGGCCCGTGGCAAGAACAGAGTCGGTAAAGCCAGGATGCCCAGGATCGCCATCCAGGCATACATCCAGATCACAAAAATGACCGATCGGATCGTGTTCACAATGTATCCTTCAGGGAAGCCAGAACCGTCAAACGCGCTGCAAAGCGCGCCGCGAGCCCTGCCATAAGCGGCGTTACCAGCAGGATAACAATATCCCAGAAATCGAGGCTGAGGCGAGGCAAGAGCTGCGCCTCGACACCGGCGGACCCACTACCCGTGAACACGATCAGCGCGGTCACCATCAGCGCTGCGACCGACCCGCCGAGCCCGGCCTGCAAGGCGAGAATCCAGAATCGCCGTTCGAACAGACCGGCAATGTAGCGATCCTCAGCCCCCGACAGGTGCAACACATCGACAATATCGCGCCGCGCCAGCAAGGCGGCATGGGTCGCAAAGGCGATGACCGCCACCGCGGTCGCCGATAACAGAGCGACAATGGATAGCGCGACCAGGCGCAGCACGCCGAGCGCGCCGCGAACATTTTCGGCATAGCCAGCATTACCCGCAACATCGCCATCTATGCTGAGATCATCGAGCACGCCTTCAATCGATGGGGACGGATCACCGACACTCGTATCGGCCTGCACCACCATCAGCATTGGCACTGGCAGTCCATCCGGCATCCCGCCAGGCCCAAGGCTCGGTTCCAGCAGGGCTTCGACTTCTTCGCGGCTGAGCACCCGGGCTTCGAACACGCTGGCCAGCGCGGTGACACGCTCAGCCGCCTGCTCTGCTGTGCGGCGATCGGTATCGCGCATGACAACGGTGATATCGCCTTCAATCTGCGCGCCCCAGGCTTCTGCCGCCTTATAGGTGCCGCGCGTCGTCAGTGCTGCCAGTGCGGCGAGGAAACACAGCGCTCCCACGACGAAGAACAAGGCCGCCTCGCGCGCGTCACTGACTGGCAGGAGCGGGGTTTCGCGTTTGCTCATGTCGCCGCCCCCAATGCTGTATCCCGCGCCAGCAGGCCGTCACTCAGCCGCAGCACGGGCGCATCAAACTCGCGGATCAGGTCCAGATCATGCGTCGCGATCAGAATGGTCGTCCCGACGCGTTTATTGAGTTCGGCAAACAGGCGCAGGATTTTCTGCCCCATTTCCGGGTCGACATTGCCGGTCGGCTCATCGGCGATCAGCAATTCGGGCTTGTTGATCAGGGCCCGCGCAATCGACACCCGCTGCTGTTCACCGCCAGAGAGAGACGGGGTCGGCGTGTCGATGCGCTCGCCAAGCCCAACCCAGCGCAGGAGATCGATGACTTCATTCTCGTAGGAGTCCGGCTTCTGACCCGCCACGCGCAGCGGCAGCGCGACATTCTCGAACGCGGTCAAATGGTCGAGCAGGCGAAATTCCTGAAACACCACGCCGATCCGACGGCGCAAGGCGGCCAGCTGTTTTCGCTTGAGATCATAAGTCTGGCGCCCGAACAGGCGGATACCGCCGCGCGTCGGCGCGTGGGCCAGGTACATCAGTTTCAGCAACGAGGATTTGCCCGCACCGGACGGCCCGGTCAGGAAGGTAAAGCTGCCTTGCTTCAGAACCAGATCGATTTCGCTCAGCACTTCGCCCGTCCGTTCATAGGTCAGGCTCACCCCATCGAGGCGCACGGCGGGTTCATCGCTCAGGTCGGGCCGAATACGCGACATGTAAATCCTTCATCAATAGGAAGCCGGGCATATCGACTATTCCTAAAAATTGAGCGAATGTCCAAGCCATGATCCTCACGTGCCCCGAATGCGAGACTCAATATTTCGCCGACGACTCCACAATCGGAGAAAGCGGGCGCACGGTGAAGTGCGCAACCTGCGGTCATTCCTGGTTTGTCGGCCCGGAAGGGGCAAAGCAGGGAGAGGCGTCGCTTGGCGCGCATGAAACCTATCGTTTGAAGGTCCGCGAACGCCGCCGCCGCAAAAGCCGCAATGCCGCCTTCAGCGCCTGGACCGCGACAGCCGCCGCGGCGCTGGTCATCCTGGCAGGACTCGTCCTGCTCCGGGGTGAAGTGGTCAAACGCTGGCCGGAATCTGCCAGCACCTATGCCTCGATCGGCATGCCGGTGAACCGCTTTGGCCTGGAATTTCTGGAAACCGAAGCCGAGCGGTTCTTCGATGGCACCACGCCGATCCTGGAAGTGCGCGGCGCGGTTCGAAACACGACCAGCCGGACGGTCGCCGCCCCGAATGTGCGGGTCATCCTGCTCGACGATCAGGGCGCCCACGTTGCCGAGGCGTTCGCACCGATTTCGCCCTCCTCCATTCCCGAGGATGCGACGGCGATTTTCACGGCGCGCATTGAAAACCCACCATTTGAATCCTTTGAGCTTGAACTTGGGTTCGTTCCAGCCGATACCGCTCTCGCAGCGACCGGATCTGAGCCCCAATGAGCCTACCCAAAATTGAAACTGTCCTGTCCGAACCAGACCTGATGGCGCGGATTGACGACCTGGCTGCGCGCCTGGCGCCGCGCCTGACCGGCGACTGGTCGGCCATCAATATCCTGATCGGCGCGACCCCGTTCACCAGCGACCTGATGAAAGCGCTCGCTCGTCTCGACATTCACCCCGTTCTCGATGCGTTGTGGCTGGAAAGCTATCGCGATGCGCGTGAAAGTTCAGGCCGGGTCGTTGTGCGCGCCGACATTGCCCGCCAGGTCCGTGATCGCGGCGTGCTGATCATAGACGACGTGTTCGATACCGGCCGGACCCTGGCATTTGCCCGCAAACATTTGCTGGCCAAGGGCGCCCGTGAAGTCATCACCTGTGCGCTCGCCCGCAAGCCCTGGGCTCCCGAAGGCGATGAAGATGTCGACTTTCATGCCTTCGATGCGCCGCCGCGCTACCTGGTTGGCTATGGCATGGACGATGCGGGCCTGTATCGCGGCCTGCCCTATATTGGCGCGCTCGACTAGGACAGCTTCTCGTCCAGCCATCCGAGAATATCGGCGCTCACCTGTTCGGTGCCTGGCTCATCGACAATCCAGTGAGCGTGATTGCTGTATTCGAAATAGTCGCCGGGCGTGCTGGCCTTGGCATATTTCGCCGCCGTCTTGCGCACCGCCTTGATCACCGTTGCCCGGTCTTTCTTGGCGCCAATGGTCAAAGTGGGAATGGCGATTTTGCTCTCGTCAATCTCTGGCGCGTTCAGCAAATCCTCGTACACGCGCCCGCTATCAAACAGCGCCCATTCGTAAATCTCGTCATGCCGGGCCTTGTCGACCGCGTTCAGGACGCCGTAGCGAAATCCCTTGGGGCCGACCTTGAAGACGCCGCCAGGGATGTTCTTGCGCCCGGCTTTGACGATGCTCCAGAAGGTACGCAGCGCGCGTATATCCGTGACCGTACAGCCTTTTGGCTGCGCCGGGGTCAGGAAGATGGCGCCGCGCACGACGCCGCGCTCGGCCAGTTTCTGCGCGATCATACCGCCCATGGAATGGCCAATGATGACAGGCTTCTCGCCGTCGCGCTCTGCAAGCTCGTTTGCGGTCTGTGTGGCGGCGTCAAAATAGTCCAACAGGGTCAGACCCGCGAGCGCCTCCGGCGGGTTTTCGCGCGTTCTGAGATCGGGATACAGCGTCGGTGTCTCGCAGGTCCAGCCGGCCATCGCAAAATCGCGCTTCATGCGATCCCAGACCTCGCCGCCGCAGCCAACGCCATGAATCATAAGCAGCGTCTTGCTCATATGAGCGGCCCTCCCATTTGTGCCATGGGTCACAATAGGCAAAGATCCGCGAGAATGGAAAGGACTTTTAAGAGGCGTCGACCGGCTCGCTCCAGCGCCGGAACCGCGTCGCGACATCCTCATAGACGGGACGTTTGAACGGCACGATCAGGCCTGGAATCTCATCCAGTTTGGCCCAGCGCCAGGCGTCAAATTCAGGCTTGTGCTTGTCGAGGCGAACATCGCTGTCGGAGCCTTTGAAGCGCAGGGCGTACCATTTTTGCCGTTGTCCGAGGTAAGGCCCGCCCATACGCCGCAACAGATCCGGCGGAAAATCATAATACAGCCAGTCTTCGGTTTCTTCGAGAATGTCGACCAGTTTGGCGGCAACGCCGATCTCCTCATCCATTTCGCGCAAGGCCGCTTCGACCGGTTCTTCGCCTTCATCGACGCCGCCTTGCGGCATCTGCCACTGGAAGGCACCGCGGCCATTCACCCGGCGACCAACAAAGACGTGCCCCGCCTTGGAAAACAAAGCGAGGCCTACATTGGCGCGGTAATGCGCGGGATCGCGTTTCTTCGAACTCACCCTTGCGGGTCTAGACGAGCTTGCTGGGTCTGGCCAGCGCTCAGTGACCGCTTGGCATAGTATGAGGCCGGCGCCAGTGCGATGCCTTTTTCTTCCAGGGTCGGAATCCACTCTTTCAGCAAGTCGATCGAAACCGGGAAGGGCATGCTCGTACCGAGCGCCGCACCCCGTTCGCGAGCCGTGGTCTCAAGCACCAGTAATTGCTGCGAAATTTCGTCCGCAACCGGGCGCGCATCAACCCAGGCAGTCGCCTTGCCGAACGCGAGGCCCGCATTGCGCGAGCTGCCTTCAAACTCCGACCGGATCAGGCTGCCATCTTCGAAAAAGGCGAGGCCCTTGGCGCGCAGCTCAGCGACGACTGGGTCCACGGCGGCCTGTTCAGTCGCGAATTTCGCGCCCTGATAATTCATCACGCCGACATAGCCAGGCGCTCGGGCCAGCAATTTCGACAGACGTTGTCTGTTCGTATCAGCCGACACACCAACCTGCATGACCTGCGCATGCGGGCGCTGGCGGCCATAATCATAAGGCTCCATCGGCAGTTCGATCAGCACTTCATGGCCCGCGCGGCGAGCCTGGCGCACCCAGGTGCGCAAATTATCGGAGGTCGGCGCGAAGGACAGCGTCACCTCAGGGGGCAGCTCATTGATTGCCGCCCGTGTACGAGTCGCATTGGTGCCAAGACCGCTGACAATCAGGGAAACCGTCGGCTTGCCGTCCGGATTGGAGAAGGCACGTGCGTTTTTCGCGAGCGGGGAATCGTCGGCAATTCCGGCGCCGATCTGGACCATTTTCGACGCGATCTCACCCGGCGTGGGCGCTGCATCGGCATCGCCAATCTGATTGATCTGGCTATAGGTCTGGCCAGGCAGGACCGTTTTGCCATTGATGCGGATGCCCGTAGGTTGTTGGCTGGTGCTCGCCGATGCCGTCATCCGAACGGCGCCATCATACTCGACCCCGAGATCTGGCTCATCGGTCGAAGGCTGGGGAGCAGCGGGCACAGTTCCAGCCTGCGCGAATCCGATGGCTTCCTGATAGCCTGGCAGACGTGGGTTGAGCTGGGGCGCATCCGATGGCGTTTCGTCGAACAGGGCCATACGCACGGTCGGTCCGGCTGCATCAGCGTCGCCCATCACATGCATAGCGGTCGCACCTGAGCCGAGAACGAAAGTCAGCGTGAATGCTCCAAGTGCCGAATGCACCAGGCCGCTACGGAATGGCGATGGATCGCGCGCGATGCGAGATGACATTGTGGCTCCTGAGAACACTTTAAACCCGAGCGTCCAGTTTGCCGTCCGAATGGTTAAGAAGAGGCAAACCCGAATTAACCTTTTCGGGTGATTTGCAGTGTTTCACGAGCCAAATTGCATGACAATTCGGTTAGTCGCTACCTGTAATTGAATCAGGGGAACCCGGCGGTTTATCCCGCCCGGGTGTCCGTGCTCGCCAGAACGCCGCCTGCCTTAAGAAATTCAATCGCTTTCTCAAGCTGGTAGTCGTCGCCTTCATAGTCTTCCGGCGGCATGTCGTCTGGAATATGCGGCAGGTTGCGGGCTGCGCCATCCTCATTGTCCAGCGCGTTCGGCAGATCGGCTTCCGAATAGCGGCGGATCTTGGCGAGATCTTCCTCGCTGACCCGGCGATTGGACACTTCAATGTCTGGAACAATGCCTGTTGCCTGGATCGAGCGTCCGGCCGGCGTGTAATAACGCGCCGTGGTCAGGCGAATGGCACCGCGATCTGCGCCCAGCGGCATCACGGTCTGGACCGATCCCTTACCGAAACTGGTCATGCCGAGCACGGTTGCGCGGTCACGGTCCTGCAAGGCGCCAGCAACGATTTCCGACGCCGAGGCCGATCCATTATTGATCAGGACGACAATCGGAATGTTCTTGAACACTTCGCCGCGCTGCGCATTCGAGCGCATGACATCGCCAGGACGGCGCCCAATGGTCGAGACCACTTCGCCGCCAGACAGGAATTGGTCGCTGACCGACACAGCCTCATCCAGCAGACCGCCGCCATTATTGCGCAGGTCGATGATGATGCCTTTTGGATTGCGGCCAATATCGTCGCGGATCTGCTCGAACGCCTCGACCAGCTTGGTCGTGGTCTTCTTGTTGTTGAAGGTGGCGATGCGGATATAGGCGATGTCGTCGCCTTTATTCGTGTACTCGACATATTTCGGTTCGATCACTTCACGTGTCAGCGTGACATCGAACGGGTCCTGGCCTTCGCGGTAAACGGTGACGGTGAGGTCCGTACCCGGTTCGCCGCGCATGTCGCTGACCGCATCATCGAGGCTGAGGCCGACAATCGCCCGCGCATTGATATGGGTCAGGAGATCGCCGGGCTCGAGGCCGGCGCGGCTGGCCGGTGTATCATCCATCGGTGTGACGACTTTCACAAAGCCGTCTTCCATGGTCACTTCAATGCCGAGACCGCCATATTCGCCGGAAGTGGTGACTTGCAGCGCTTCAAACTCGTCCGGCGACATATAGCCTGAATGCGGGTCGAGTGAGCCGAGCATGCCATCAATGGCCGCTTCGAGGGCCGCGACCTCGTCAATCTCTTCGACATAGTCAGCCTTGGCGCGGGCCATGACTTCGGTGAACAAAGAGAGCTGCTCAAAGGCAGCTTCATAACGCGGAGGGTTATACTCCGAATCCGGCCAGGCAACAGCGGACACCCCAACAGCAGTGGCCCCAAGTATGACCCCCAACGCGGCTCCGGTTAGCATAGCTCTCATCGGCGTGTCTCCTGCGTGCGGCTTAGCCGCGTTTCATCCATTTGGCCGGGTTCATCGGCTTGCCCGACTTGCGGACCTCCAGATAAAGCTCCGGCTCACTATTGACCCGGTCGGCCATTTTCGCCACCGGCTCGCCCTGTTTCACTGATTGGCCCACAGCGACATAGCTCGACGACATTCCCGATAACAGTACATGGTATCCATCGCTTGTCGAGAGGATCAGTAACTGTCCGTAACTGCGAAACGGGCCCGAAAATTCGACCACGCCATCGACCGGCGCAGCGACCTGTGCGCCGCTGCGTGTGAGATAGGCAATGCCCTCAGATGCGCTTCCGCCAGGCATCTTGTCGCCCCAGGCCCGGACCATGCGTCCTGCGGCTGGTGTCGCCAGAATTCCAAGCGGCTGCGACACGGTCGGACGCGGCAGGCTGGCCCGTGCTGGCGGGCGTGCGCGCGGTGTCTCGGCAAATGTCAGGCGCGGTTTGAGACGCGGGGCAGACGGCGCCATGGCTTCCAGAGCGGCAATCAGCTCACGCACTGTATTGGCTTTTTCTCCAAGCGATTCAGCGCGTTGGCGTAGCTTTTCGGCATCGGCCGTCACATCCTCAAAGGCCGATCGCTTGGCCGCGGTCAGCTGCGTGATCTGCTCGCGCTTCAGTGACAAGGCGGCTTCGGCTGCGGCGAGGGATTTTTGCTCGCGCAGGACCTGGCGCTCTATGCGGCGCAGGCTGGTAATCTCGTCACCGAGCGCCGTCGTGCGGGCGCGCACCTGCGGGGCAACCTCACCCATCAGGATGGCGGCGCGAATGGCCTGGTTGGCATCCTGTGGCTGGGTCAACAATGCGGGTGGGCGGTGGCGTCCGGACAGCGCCAGCGAAGCCATCAATTCTTCGAGAGCAGATTCACCATCTACAAGCTGTGTCCGCGCAGACCCGAGCCGGGTGCGCAGCGAAACCAGTTTGAGTTCGGCTGACGTGGCCTGTTCCTCGCGGCGCTGGCTTTCCATGGCGGCGGAAATCAGGTCGCGTTCGAGCGCTTCCAGATCGCCTGATACGACGCTGCCCGCCTGCTCCAGCGCGGAAAGCTGCTTCAACGCGTCCTCGCGCTCCGCCTCCAGCGCCTGCAATTCGGCGCGTGAGACATCGCCCTCACCCAGCGCAGGTACGCCAGCAAAGCCAATAATGGCCACACAGGCGGCCAGACGGCCAAGGGAAGAAGGCTTCGCGATTCGCATGGTCAAATTATGCCACGGCCAGAGTGATCAGGACATTAACGGGACCTGATCAGCTCAAATCGTCATCAATATGGCAATGTTAACCGTCTTTGACAGCAATCTGGTCGGCCAAGTCGACAATCACCTTGGCCTGTTTCCAGGTCGCGTCGTCCTGCATCTTGCCGTCGAGCATGGCGACGCCAGCGCCATCCGGGATCGCTTCCAGGACACGGCGCGCGAAGGCCACCTCATCCGGATCGGGGCTGAACACTTTCTTGGCCACTTCGATCTGGCTCGGGTGCAGCGTCCAGGTGCCGACACAGCCCATCAGGAAGGCATTGCGGAATTGCTGCTCGCAGGCTTCAAGATCGGCGATATCGCCAAACGGGCCATAGAATGGCTTGATCCCGGCCATGCCGCAGGCATCAACCATCTTGCCGACGGTGTAATGCCATGGGTCCTGCTGCGCCGCCGCACGCTGGCTGCCATCTGCGTGAGGGTCTTCAATCACGCGATAGAAGGGATGGCCGCCGCCAACCCGCGTGGTTTTCATTTTGCGCGATGCGGCGAGATCAGCCGGGCCAAGCGAAATGCCCTGCATACGCGGCGAGGCGAGCGCAATATCCTCAACCCGGGCGACGCCCTCGGCGGTCTCCAGGATCGCGTGTAGCAGGATTGGCCGTGTCAGGCCTGCTTTCGCTTCCAATTGTGCCACGAGCTGGTCGACATAGTGAATGTCCCAGGGGCCTTCGACTTTCGGGATCATCAACACGTCAATCTGGTGGCCGGCCTTGGTCACCAACTCGGTCACATCGTCCAGGAACCAGGGCGAGTTGAGGCAATTGACCCGGCTCCACAGCCCCGTGCCTTTGGCCTGCCAGTCCAGCATGCCCGCCATCTCAATCACGCCCGCGCGTGCCGCTTCCTTGGCATCGGCGGGGATCGCATCTTCAAGATTGCCGAGCACCACGTCGCACGTATCCGCCATGCCCGGCACCTTGGCGCGGACCTTGTCGAGGTGCGGCGGTACGAACTGGATCATCCGCTCGACCCGCACAGGCAGGTCACGCATCGGCTCCGGGGCGCCGGCGGCTAGGGATTTGAAAAACTGGCGCGGCGCTTTTTGACTCATGATCGGATCTCCGTTGCGAGGCGCAAAATAACCACCCGCCTTAGCGTGGCAATGGGGGGATCGTCGCAGGCCCTATGAGCGCGACCAAATCACAGCACTGAAGCAGGTCTGATTACTGCGCCATCGGATGGCTGGTCTCGAGCAGTTCGGCCAGCTCATCAGTCAGCACATGCGTATAGATTTGCGTCGTCGCAATGTCGGCATGCCCGAGCAGGGTCTGCACACTGCGCAGGTCTGCCCCGCCCTGCAGCAGATGCGTGGCATAGGCATGGCGCAGGGCATGGGGGTGCACGCGCGCCGGGTCGATCCCGGCCTTGTGCGCCAGGGCCTCCAGCATCTGCGCCAGACGGCGGCGGGTCAGGTGCCCCGACTTGCCGCGCGACGGGAACAGGAAATCGCCACTGCCGGTGCCATATTTGTCACCGTCCCGTGCTTCCAGCCAGTTGCGCAGCGCCAATAAAGCGGGTGCGCCGAGCGGGCACAGGCGTTCCTTGCCGCCTTTGCCGCGAATGATCATCTCGCGCGTTTCCCAAAGGCCGAGGCGTCGGCGCGGCAAGTTCCCCAAGCGCAGGCTGACCAGTTCACTGACCCGCAGCCCGGCGCCATAGAGCAGCTCCAACAAGCAGGTCATCCGCGCATCTTCGCCGCACGCCTGCAACAAGGCATCGACCTGTTCGCGCGACAGCACGTCTGGAACCTCGCGCCGGACCTTGGGCGCATCCAGCTTGGAGGTGGGATCATCCTTGCGATCGCGCTCTTCGAACAGGAACCGGAAAAAGCGTTTCAGCGAGGACAGTTTGCGCGCCTGCGTCGAGGCCGCGAGACCATCCTTGGCGAGGCTTTGCAACCAGCCGGACAAATCGCTCGCATCGGCGCCACAGAGGCTGCCACCGAGATAGCCTGACGCGTCAAGCAGGTCTCGCCCATAGGCATCGAGCGTATTCGGCGACGCCCCACGCTCGGCGGACATCATCTCGAGAAAGGCTTCGATACGGGCAAGATCGGACATGCGCGCCAGCCTAGCGACCAGTCCTTAACGCCAAACAAAAAACGGGCGCCTGGTGAGAGGCGCCCGTTTGAATTGGAAGTGCGCTGTGCCTATTCGGCAGGCGCTGCCGCAGGTTCCTTATAAGGCTCGCCATCGGTCCCGAGCATGACGGAATCGCCATCCTCCGTATCCGGGTCGCCATTCTTGCGGTGCATGGCCAGAACCACGCCCGACAAGGCCAGGATCGCAATCAGGTTCGGGAACGCCATGGATGCGTTGGCGAGGTCACCAAACATCCAGACCAGTTTGACCTGCGCGATCGCGCCGACAAAGATCACACCGACCCAGATGAAGCGAATCGGGTGCGTCGCCCACTCGCCAATAAGATAGGTGATGGCCTGCTCAGCATAATAGGACCAGCCGATAATCGTGGTGAACGCGAACAGCGCCAGACAGACCGAGACGAAGATACCGCCGCCCGGGAAGGCCAGCGAGTAGGCCTCGTTCGTAATCGCCGAAGCCTGCAGGTCTGCCGCTTCCCAAATATGCGTCGTGGTGGCGCCGTCTGCGGTCATCCAGGTGCCGGTAGTCGTCAGAATCACCAGCGCCGTCATCGTACAAATGATCAGCGTATCGATGAACACACCGATCATGGCGATTTCGCCTTGCACGGTTGGGTTCTTGGTTTGCGCGGCCGCGTGAGCGATCGGCGCCGACCCCTGACCGGCTTCGTTGGAGAACAAGCCGCGGGCAATACCCGCGCGCATGGCTGCCAGGACGAGATATCCAGTAGCGCCGCCAGCGGCTTCCTGAAGTCCGAAAGCGGATGAAATGATCAGCCACAAGGCGCCTGGAATCTGCGGCGCGTTCATTAGCAGTACAATGAAGGCGACGCCGACATAAAGTGCAGCCATGAACGGCACGACCTTACCAGCAACCGAACCGATCGACTTGATGCCGCCAATGATGACGGCGAAGGTCAGGACACAAAGGATGAGACCAACCCCCCAGGCTGGCAACGGCACGCCGCTGGCATCCGCGCTGCGCACGACCGTCTGTGTGATCGAGTTGGCCTGGACCATGCCGCCGGTTGCCAGCGCCGAGAATATCGTCCCGATGGCAAACAGGACACCGAGCCAGATCCATTTCTTTCCAAGGCCGTTCTTGATGTAATACATCGGGCCACCATTGATCCGGCCATACTCGTCCTTTTCACGGTACTTGATGGCCAGAGAGCTCTCCGCAAAGGCCAGTGCCATGCCGAAAAAGGCGGTGATCCACATCCAGAAAATCGCACCGGGGCCACCCAGCGTAATTGCAGTGGCAACACCGGCGAGATTACCCGTGCCGACTTGTCCTGACAGCGCGGTGGACAGCGCCTGCCATGGCGTGATCTGGTTGGGATCGCCATTGCCTTTTCGACCGGCCCAGACTTCGCTGATGGCAGGGCCAAGGCGGCGCAGCGGGCGCGCGCCCAGCCGGATCATGAAAAACAAGCCAGATCCCAAGAGAATGATGGCGATCGGGCCCATTGGGAACAGACGCTTGTCTCCCCAGTTTCCGCCCCAGATGAGGTCGCTGATCATCACGACCCAGTGTTCAAGCGCTTCCATAATGCCTCCCCGGCAAAGCTATTGTTCAATTTGCGGCACACCCTAGAACAGAAACGGGCGCTGTGAAGCGCCCGTTATCAGATTTTTGCAGATATGGCGCCAAACCGGCGCGAATTAACCCACGAAGCCTTCGCCGACACCGAAGTCGCGGCGGGCCGATACAATGGTCACGACAACCCCGGCCAACACGTCCAACAGCGCCATCACGGTAAGGATGAAGAAGACTGATGTCGCAAAGTTCGGATTGAGCAGGAACAGCATCAGGCAGACAATGAACACGATCATGGACAGCGCGTGATTCATGATCGTCGCCGTGCCGGTACTGGTGGATTTGAGGATTTCCATGAACAGGACCGCAATTGACAGAACCAGCAGCGCGTCGCCCTTGGTCAGCACCCACTCAACCTCGCCCCCGATCATCCCGATCGAGAAGAATTTCTGGCCCAGAATGCCCATCAGTGGCGAGGCATTTGCGGTGAGTTCGACGCCGCCATGCGTCAGCGGCACAGGGTCGCCGGTGGTGGTGAACGCGATCAGACAATAAATGCCCACCGGAATGATAAAGAGCGGAAACGCGCTTAAGATGAGCCGCATAGGATTACCCCTTCTAGGCGGACCGTCGCCATTCGAGCGTCTGGCCCTTTGCTGTCTATCGTCGAGACGGGCGGCTGCAGCGGCCGGAAAGATCACTGACATACCCGTCTCCTCGCCGATCCAGTTAACCCTATTGAACCTTAATGCAAAGTGAGGAAGTGAGGCATGACCTTGCCACAGAGCCGATTTTACATTCTCGCCGGACCGCCGGGTGCCGGAAAGACGACTTTGCTGCACAGCTTGTCGGGACGTCTCAACACCGTGCCGGAGTATGCGCGGCGCGTCCTGGCGCATGAGCGAAAGACCGGTGGACGCGCGACGGGCGACCAGGACCCGGCTCTGTTTGTCGAGCGCATGCTGGACATGGCGATCTCCGACTTTGAGGCTGCCGACGGTCTCACCCTCTTCGATCGCGGCTTGCCAGACTTGCTCGCCTTTTGTGCGCATTACCGCATTCCGGACGACGCCGTCCGCGACGCGGTTGCAACGCGGCGATACCAGACGGACGTCTTCTTTCTTCCAGCTTGGGAAGACATTTACACGACCGATGACGAGCGCATTCTCGACTTTGCTGGCGCCCGCGCTTTTGGCGCACTGATCCGCACTGCCTATCAGCAATCAGGCTACAATCTCATCCAGGTGCCAACCGCATCGCCGCAAGCGCGCGCCGCCTTCGTAAGCGACCGGATTGCGCTTTAGATCTCGTCGGCACCACCCGGATTGCGGCGGCGGCGGATCAGCCACACCACGCCGCGCAGGTCTGATACGGCATGCGCCAGACGGCCGAAATTCGTGTACTTGGATTTACCGGCGCTGCGCTCGCGGTGATTGACGTTCAGGAACTCAACTTTCAACCCTTCCGCATTCATCAGAGCCGGCATGTAGCGGTGCATATGATCGAAATAGGGAAGCGCCAGGAACACGTCGCGCTTCATCACCTTGATGCCGCAGCCGCTATCATCACAATCGTCGCGCAGCAGGCGTTTGCGGAAGGCATTGGCGAAACTTGAGCCAAATTTCTTCCAGGCTGAATCCTTGCGGCTGGCGCGGCGCCCCATGACCATGGCGAGGTCTTCCGGTGCGTCGGCCCGGGTCAGGCTGCGATACAGCGCTGGCAGATCGGCAGGATCGTTCTGTCCATCGCCGTCCAGCGTCCCGATAATTGGCGCGCGGGCATGCTGGATCGCCGTGCGCAGGGCGCGTGATTGCCCGGCATTGTTGCGATGCGAGAGCACGCGCAGCTGCGGATATGTGGCCTTGAGGCCCGCCAGCACGGCGCGCGTATCGTCAGTGGAGGCATCATCGGTAATGACCATTTCAAACGCCCGCCCCTCGAGCGCTGCAGCGATCTCCGAGATCAATTGCTCAGCGTTGCCCGCTTCATTGTGCATCGGCACGCAGATCGAGAATTCAGGCGTCTGGGTCAAAGGCTCTACTCCACAAAAAGCGGGACCGCCTGCCTTTAGTTGAAAACGCGCAATTGCGAAACCTCAAGACTGACGACAAGAGTGTAAGCATGGACGCTTTGCCGATCGAATCCCTACTGCCGAAGATTGCAGAAACGCTGCAGACGCATGCACGGCTCATCCTCGGAGCGCCCCCGGGCGCCGGCAAAACCACGCGTGTGCCGCTTGCTTTGGCCGGTCTGATCGACGGCTTCGAGGCCTTTCCCGGCAAGATTGTCATGCTCGAGCCGCGCCGGATCGCGGCGCGCATGGCCGCCACGCGGATGGCGCAGACCCTCGGTGAGCGCCTCGGCCAACGCATCGGCCTGTCGACGCGTGTCGATCGGCAGGTCTCCACGGACACTGTGGTCGAAGTCATCACCGATGGCCTGTTCACCCGCCGCCTGCTCAGCGATCCGGAACTGACCGGCATCAGCGTTGTCATCTTCGACGAAATCCATGAGCGCAGCCTGAGCGCCGATCTCGGCCTGACGCTGGCGCAGGAAGCCCAGGGCGCCTTGCGCGATGACCTGCATCTGTTCGCCATGTCAGCGACCCTGGACACTGAGACCATGGCCCGCCAGCTTGATGCGCCAGTTATTGCCAGCGAGGGTCGCCAATATCCGGTGGACACCCGCTATCTCGGCCGCAACCGAGATCGGCTGGAAGACCAGATGGCGCGGGCGATTGAGCGGGCCGTGCGCGAGACGGACGGGTCCGTCCTCGCCTTCCTGCCTGGAGCTGGCGAAATCCGCCGCACCGCCGAGCGCTTGTCCCTGCCCCTCGGCGTTCTGATCGCGCCGCTATTTGGCGCGCTCAGCCCGAAAGAACAGGACGCCGCAATCCGCCCCAGCGCTGACGGTCAGCGCAAAGTCGTGCTCGCCACCGACATTGCCGAAAGCGCGCTGACCATTGATGGCGTCTCGGTCGTGGTCGATAGCGGCTATGCCCGCGTGCCGCGCTATGTCCCGGGCGGGCTGTCGACCGAGCTGCAGACCGTGCGGGCCGCGAAAGCCAATGTCGACCAGCGCCGCGGCCGCGCCGGACGGCTTGGCCCAGGCATTTGCTATCGCCTGTGGGACGAGGCCGAGACGCGCGGCCTGACCCCGGCCCCGGAGCCTGAAATCCAGAATGCCGATCTGTCCGGCCTGATGCTGACCCTCGCCGATTGGGGCGAGACAGAGCCGGAGCGGCTGAACTGGCTGACGCCGCCGCCAAAAGGCCGTCTTGCCGCAGCCCGGAGGGACCTGCACGGGCTCGGCGCGATCACCGAAGCCGGCGCACTGACGCCAAAAGGCCGGCACATGTCGCGCCTGCCGCTGGCGCCGCGCCTGGCTGCGCTGATCGTTGGCGCTGACACGGCGGGCGAGAAAGCCCGCGCCGCTCAGATCGCCGCATTGATCAGCGAGCGCGGCATGGGCGGCCAGAGCGCTGACCTCGCCGAACGACTGGCGCGGTTCCAAACGGACTCCAGCCCGCGGGCGAAGAAGCTGAAAGCGCAGGCCGCGCGCTGGGGCGGGTCTGGATCGGCCTCGGGCGATGCCGCAAGCCTGCTCGCAAAAGGCTGGCCGGACATGATTGCCCGGCGCCGCAGTCCGGGCAGCACCCAATACCTGCTCGCCAATGGCCGTGGCGGCCAGGTCGATGAGACCTCCCCGCTGGCCAAATCGGATTGGCTGGTCGTGGCGGATATGGCGGGCAGCGCAAAATCGGCTCGGATCACGCTGGCCGCCGCGATCGACGAAGCCACAGCCACGCGTCACGGGCGGCTCGAGACCCGCGACGAGGCGGAATTTGACCCGTCAAAAGGCACGTTCAAGGCGCGGCGGGTGTCCGCGCTTGGCGCGATCATCCTGTCAGAGCAGCCTTTGCCCAAGCCGTCTCACGAAGCGGCCCGGACAGCGTTTCTGAAACACCTCGAGTCTGATGGCTTTGGTCCGACCGGCCTTGATCGCCCGGTGCAGGAAATGTGCGCCCGGCTGGCCGCCCTGAACGATGCGTACGGCGATCCCTGGCCGATTTGGTCGGTCGAGGCCTTGCAGGCGGAAGTGTTGGACTGGCTCGGCCCGGCGCTCGGCAATCATTCGTTTACCATGCCGAAGCCCGCCACGCTTGCGGATGCGCTGAAAGCGCGGCTCGAATGGCCCCTGCCGCGCGACCTCGACAGCAAAGCGCCGCGCCGGATCAAACTGCCTGCTGGGCGCGAGGCGCCCATCGACTGGCTCAGCGATCGTGCGCCCCTGATCGAGTGTAAGGCGCAGGAATTGTACGGCTCGACCCGGCATCTGTTCGTGGCCGACGGGCGCATTCCGGTGACGCTGCAAATCCTGTCACCAGGCGGCAAGCCGGTGGCAACGACGCAGGACCTGCCCGGCTTCTGGGCTGGCGGCTATCGCGACATGGCGAAAGACATGCGTGGACGCTATCCCAAACATGACTGGCCGGACGATCCGGCTGCCGCAAAACCGCATGCCGGCATGACCAAGGCGCGCCTGGCGAAAGGCTAGGCGTCGCGCCAGGCGCCGGTTTCGAGCCCGTCCAGTGTCCAGTTGCCAACCGCGTACCGAATGAGCCGGAGGGTCGGATGGCCGACCTCGGCGGTCATCCGGCGGACCTGGCGATTGCGTCCCTCGGTGATGGTTAGCTCCAGCCAGCAATCAGGGATCGATTTGCGGACACGGATAGGCGGCGTGCGGGGCCACAGGCCTGGCGGCTCGTCGATGAGGCGCGCTTTGGCCGGGGCGGTCACGCCATCCTTCATCGAAATCCCCTCCCGCAAGGCGCGCAGGGCTGCCTCGTCCGGGAGGCCTTCAACCTGGGCCCAATAGGTCTTGGGGGTCTTGTGTTTCGGATTGGAGATTTGCGCCTGCAACCGCCCATTATCGGTGAGCACCATCAGGCCTTCACTGTCGCGATCGAGCCGCCCGGCCGGATAGACCTTTGGCACGTCCAGATAGTCCGACAGTGTCTCGCGCTCGGTCTCGCCCAATCCGCGGTCTGTAAACTGCGAAAGCACGTTAAATGGCTTGTTGAAGAGGACAATTCGAGTCATTTTTTCGTGAATAGCGGAGTCAAATTTCAGGTCCAGCAATTTCGCGGATTTTGCCGTATTTATTACAGTTCCGGCAGGTAATTAATCCGACCTTAGCGCTTTTTTAATCCGTGTAGATGCATAAAAATTGTCCGAAAACGTTGTTTAAACCAAAATCGCTGATACTATATCGGTTCAACAGTAGCATAAGCGCGAAAGGAGATAGATATGAACACACTTATCGTGCACAAAGACGCCGACTCCCGGCTGGATTCATTCAACGGTCCCATCCTGGACCATGAAAAACTGCGCCAGGGCACCCATATTGCGGTGCTGACGGCTGTCGCATCGGTATTTCTCGTGTTTGCCGTAAAAGCCGTATACCTCATTTTCTAGGCATCAAATAACTGAAGCCGGATATGGCTTTTTGGCTGTTTTTCAGCCATAAGCCGCCGGATGAGAAAAACCGGCCCAGATTCCAACACCAAATCGGTGTTCATCAAGACCTACGGGTGCCAGATGAACGTCTATGATAGCGAGCGCATGAAAGATGTGCTCGCGCCCATAGGCTATGCCCCTGTGGACAGCGCGGATGGCGCTGATCTGGTGGTCCTGAACACCTGCCATATTCGCGAAAAGGCGACCGAAAAGGTCTATTCCGAACTTGGCCAGATGAAAAAACTGAAACAGGCCCAGGGCGGCAAGATGACGATTGCCGTCGCCGGCTGCGTGGCCCAGGCCGAAGGCGCAGAAATCATGCGCCGACAGCCCGCCGTCGACCTGGTCCTCGGCCCGCAGGCCTATCACAAATTGCCAGAGATGATTGCCCGCGTGCATCGCTCCACCGGCGAACGCCTGGAGACCGAGTTCGAAACGCTGGAAAAGTTTGACGCGCTGCCCAAGACCCGCACCGCGGACGGCCCGACCGCATTCCTGTCGGTACAGGAAGGCTGCGACAAGTTCTGCACCTTCTGCGTGGTTCCCTACACGCGCGGGGCCGAGCTTTCGCGTCCGGTCGATGCGATCACCCTGGAAGCCCGCAACCTGGCCAGCCAGGGCGTGCGCGAGGTCCAACTGCTGGGCCAGAACGTCAATGCCTATCATGGCGCCGCGCCAGCGATGGAAGGCGGCGATGAATGGACCCTGGCGCAACTGGTGCGCCACCTTTCCAAAATTGGCGGGTTTGACCGCATTCGCTACACAACCAGCCATCCGCGCGACATGGATGATGACCTGATCGCGGCGCATGCAGATACGCCGGAATTGATGCCCTTCCTGCATCTGCCGGTGCAATCGGGATCGAACAATATCCTGAAAGCGATGAATCGCGGCCATACGCGTGAGCATTATCTCGACATCATGCGCCGGATGAAAGAGGCGCGGCCGGACATGGCGCTCGCCTCTGACTTCATTGTCGGCTTTCCGGGCGAGAGCGACAAGGATTTCGAAGACACGATGGATCTCGTGCGCGAGGTCGGTTACGCGATCGCCTATTCGTTCAAATATTCAGAACGCCCCGGCACGCCGGCCGCCGAAATGTTCGGCCAGGTACCCGAAGACGTAAAGAATGAGCGCTTGCAGGCGCTGCAAGCCTTGCTGCGCGAACAGCAGACGGCGTTCAATGCTTCCAAAATCGGGCAGACCGTGTCGGTTCTGGTCACCGGAACTGGCCGCAATGAAGGCCAGATGCACGGTCGTTCGCCATGGCTGCAGGCGGTCCACTTTGACGGCGCTGAGGACCTGATTGGCCAGATCATTGATGTCGAGATAGTTGGCGCCAGCCTGAATTCCCTGTCCGGGCAATTGCCTGGCCGATCGAAAGAGGTGGCCGCTTGAGCCAGATTTGGGAACCGAGGGACGCGGCACTTCTCCCAGTGATTTGCGGGCCCAATCACAAGAACCTTTTATTCCTCGAGACAGAACTCGCGGATGGCGACCTGAAAGCCGAAAGCCAGGGCGGTGGCATTCGGCTGGCCGGTTCGGCAGATGCTGTTGCCACGGCAGAATTGGCGCTGACCGCATTTGAAGCAACGCTCGCCAAGAATGCCGAGGCCGGACTGCCGGCGCTTGAAGGCGCGCTGGAACAGGCCCGCACGCCGGACCAGAGCTACAAGACGCTGACCGGCCTGAAAGTCCCGATCAAGCCGCAAACCAATACCCAGGCCAAATATCTCGACCTGCTCACGGGCACCAAGAATGACCTCATCTTCGGCGTTGGCCCGGCGGGAACCGGCAAGACCTTTCTTGCGGTGGCAGCTGGCGCGGCGGCGTTGAAAAACAAGTCGGCGGCAAGACTGATCATCACCCGCCCGGCCGTCGAAGCCGGTGAGAATCTCGGCTTTCTGCCCGGCGACCTGGAAGAAAAAGTCGAGCCGTATCTGCGCCCGATCTGGGACGCGCTGGACGAAACGCTTGGCGCTGACCAGGCCGGTCGCCTCCGCGAAAAGCGCGTGATTGAAGTCGCCCCGCTGGCCTTCATGCGCGGGCGCACGCTGAAAAATGCCTTTGTCATCATGGACGAGGCGCAGAATGCCACGGTCGCCCAGATGAAAATGGTCCTGACCCGTCTTGGCCGCGACAGCCGCATGGTCGTCACTGGCGATCCAGGCCAGGTCGACCTGCCGCGCAACCAGCCTTCCGGCCTGGCGCATGCGCTGCGCATCCTGCGCGGCGTGGACGGCTGTGGCCGCGTCACCTTCTCGGCCAATGATGTGCGCCGCCACGCCTTGGTCAGCCGCATTATCAAGGCTTACGATCAGGATGCCGAGCAGAAACGCGATGATTGAGCTCGACCTGCGCGTCGCTGAGCCCGCCTGGGCAGAGGCCCTGCCCGCTCTCACCGATATCTGCCAGACCGCGCTGAATGCCGGTGCTGCGCAGCAGACAGCAACCGGCGAGGTCAGCCTGCTGCTGACAAATGATGATGAAATCCAGGCCCTGAACCGGGATTGGCGCGGCAAGGACAAACCCACGGATGTGTTGTCATTCCCGGCGGACCCGGTCGATGCGCCGTTTCTGGGCGATATCGCCATCAGTCTCGGCGTGACCCAAAAGGACGCTGCCGCGCGCGAGATCGCGCTCGATCAGCATCTCTCGCATCTGCTCATCCACGGGTATTTGCATCTTTTGGGACATGACCACAAAGATGACACAGAGGCGGCTGAGATGGAGTCTCTGGAGATCGCAGCGCTTGCATCCCTGGGCTGGCCTGATCCATATAAGTAAGGTGCGAGTCGCGCACCGGAATCGTTGAAAGACATGTCGGAAGGACGAAAAGGCTTGTTTGGCCTGTTTAAGAAAATCGAAGAAGCGGCCGAGGCCCCTGTCCCGGAAGACCCGATAGGGCCGTCGCAAACTGAGATGCGCCTGCGCATCGTGGAATTCGAACGCGCGCGCGTTGTCGATGTCATGATCCCGCGGGCAGAGATTATCGGCGTCGAGCTGTCGACCTCGCTCGAGGACCTGATCCAGCTCTATGCCAATGAGGCCC
Source organism: Hyphomonadaceae bacterium (assembly GCA_024742355.1). GTDB lineage: Bacteria > Pseudomonadota > Alphaproteobacteria > Caulobacterales > Hyphomonadaceae > Henriciella. The sequence goes on from JANSYM010000006.1 coordinate 199,307, forward strand.
ATTCGCGCCTGCCGGTCTATCGCGAGACGCTGGATGATCCGGTCGGCGTGGTCCACATCCGCGACCTGATCACCGAAATCGCCCGCGCCAATGGCGAGGACAAGGATCCTGAAGACCTGCCGCTGGAACGGCTGCGCCGCGATATATTATTTGTGCCGCCCTCGATGCCATTGCCGGACCTGCTGGTCAAAATGCAGGCCTCGCGCACCCACCTGGCTTTGGTGGTCGACGAGTATGGCGGTACGGACGGGCTGGTCAGCCTGGAAGATCTGGTCGAGGAAATTGTCGGCGAGATCGAAGATGAGCATGACGAAGAAGTCGCCATGTTGGTGCGCCGCGGACGTCTCGCCTGGGAGGTTGATGCGCGCATGGAAACCGAGGATTTCGCCGAAGAAACGGGCCTCGAACTCGAGCTGGAAGACCATGATGTCGATACGCTGGGCGGCGTTGCCTTTGCCCTGGCGGGACGGGTGCCGCTGCGCGGCGAAGTTCTGCCCCACCCGAAAGGCGTCGACATTGAAATCCTCGATTCGGACGCACGGCGCATTCACCGCCTCGTCGTCCGCCAACCCGCTTCGGAGCTGAAAGCATGATCGAACAAGGCCACGCGCGCAGTCACGGATTGCGCGTGTTTACGGCGCTGCACGAGGCCATCGCCCGCGTGCGCGGCACGACCGCGACTTTGTTCGCCATCCTGCTAGGCGCGTTCTGTGCGCTCGGATTCGCGCCGTTTCATATGACCCCTGCCCTGATCGTTGCCTTTGTCGGTCTGATCTGGATGCTCGACGGCGCGCGCTCCCAGAAACGCTGGGGCCGGGCGATGTTCTGGCGCGGCTGGGCGTTCGCCTTTGGTTATTTTCTGGTCGGCATGTACTGGACCGCCCTGCCCTTCCTGGTCGAGCCGGAAAAGCACGCCATCTTCCTGTGGATGCCCTTGATTGCCCTGCCCGGCGGCATGGCGCTGATCTGGGGCGCGGCCTGCGCGCTGGGCGGCGCCTTCTGGTCGGCGTCACCCTCGCGGGTGTTCATTTTTGCGCTGTTCCTCGGCGGCGCAGAACTGATCCGCGGGACATTGTTTGGCGGCTTTCCCTGGAACCTGCCAGGCACGACCTGGGCGCCAGGCGGCGCGCTCTCGCAAGTGGCGTCGCTTGGCGGCATTTACTGGCTGACCCTGATGACCCTGTTTGTCGCCGCAGCGCCGGCCGCTCTGGTGGACACAAGGGACGATCAAAGCGTTGTCGGGCGGGCCCTCCCCGTCCTCATGGCGGTGGCGCTGACCGGGTTTTCCTGGGCCTGGGGCTCGCAGCGCCTGGCCACGGATACAATCATGACCGAGCGCTCTGTCGTCCTGATGGATGCCGGCGTGCCGCAAGCTGAAAAATTCGAGGATCGCGGCGAACCGGTGGTCGCGCGCTATATCGAATTGTTGCGAGACGTGCCGAGCGAGGCCGGCGACATCGTCATCTGGCCGGAAGGCGCGCTGCCTTATGGATTGATGGGCGACACCAATGCGCTCGATCTGGTTTCGGCTTTCCTCGGTCGGCGCGCACTCATCGCCGGCTCCGCCCGCTTCACCACGAATGACGGCCAGCCAGCCGCCTATAATAGCCTGGTCATGTTCACGGCCGGGGCGAATTCGGCGACGCTCTCAGCGCTTTATGACAAGCATCGACTGGTGCCGTTCGGCGAGTTGCCAGCGACTCAGATCGTGCCGTTTGGCGAGCGCATTGCCGGCATCCTGCCCTCCTCCATGCAACGCATGGCCGAGAACGGGTTCACGCCAGGCGCCGAAGCCACCGTCCTGTTGCCACAAGTCGTGGCGCCGCCCTTCATTCCGCTGATCTGTTATGAAGGCCTGTTCCCCGAAATCGTCCGCAAGGCGTCGCCACAACGCGACGCGGCAGAGTGGATTGTGGTGATCTCCAATGATGCCTGGTTTGGCGACAATCTCGGCCCGGCGCAGCATTATGCGCAGAACCGCTATCGCGCGATTGAGAGCGGCCTGCCCATGGCCCGCGTTGCGACCCGTGGCATGACTGCCATGGTCGACGGCTATGGCCGCGAAGTCGCGCGCGGCAATCCGGCCACCAATGACCCGGCCGGCTGGCATTCCGCGGTTGTACGGACGGGATTACCAGCACGGCTAGAAAACACGCCATATCAACGCTTTGGAGAGACGTTTTACTGGTTGACTCTTGTCCTATTTGGTGGACTAGCCTTTGTGAGCTGGCGGCGTTAGAATCATAATAAAAGTATACGCAAGAAGAGTGGCGATGTCAGAAAACAAAACACCCAGCGGAATTGACCGAATTGTTGGACAGCGTCTGCGCTGGCGCCGCCGTGAATTGAAACTGACCCAGGAACAACTCGGCGAGAAGCTCGGCCTGACCTTCCAGCAAGTCCAGAAATACGAGAAGGGCGTGAACCGGATTTCAGCCGGCCGCCTGTTTGAAATCGCCCAGGCGCTCGGCATCACCATCACCTATTTCTATGAAGGCGTGGATGAGCTGATGGACAATCCCGCCACTGTCAGCGTGCATGAAGAAGATCACCCACCAAGCCTGCCCGTGATCGATACCGAAGCGATGGAACTGGTCACCGCGTTCCAGAAGATTGGTGATAAGTCGCTGCGTCGCTCGCTGCTCGAAACCATTCGCGCTGCTGCAGCCACGTCAGACGCCCCTGACGCCTAACCCGAAAGCTGTGGCCGGGAAGCGACACAGTCGAGCTTTCGCAGCTGCAACAAATAATCAGTGGTTGCTTTGCCGCACTGCACAAGCAACCTATCTCGCCTAAAACAAAGAATTGCTGACGGGAGAGCAGGTTTTGGCGGATATCAAGACGATTGGCGTCGTAGGCGCAGGTCAGATGGGCAATGGCATCGCGCATGTGTGCGCCCTTGCCGGATATGACGTGATCCTCAACGATGTCTCCCAGGATGCACTCGAGAATGGCCTGGCGACCATCGAGAAGAACATGACCCGCCAGGTCTCGCGTGAGATCATCAAGCTCGACGATATGAAAGCCGCACAAGCCCGGATCAAGACCAGTGTTGAACTGGTACCCTTCGCCGGCGTCGATCTCGCCATCGAAGCGGCGACCGAGAACCGTGAGGTCAAGGAGAAGATCTTCGCCGCGCTGTGCAATGTCGTCTCGAAGGACGCGTACCTCGCCACCAATACATCCTCGATCTCGGTCACGCGTCTCGCCTCGACCACCGATCGCCCGGAAAAATTCATCGGCCTGCACTTCATGAACCCGGTGCCTTTGATGCAGCTGATGGAGATTATCCGCGGTCTCGCGACGGATCAGGACACCTATGACATGGCCACCGGCCTGGCCGATCGCCTCGGCAAGACCACGACCAATGCCGAGGATTATCCGGCCTTCATCGTCAACCGGATCCTGGTGCCGATGATCAATGAGGCGGTCTATGCGCTGTATGAAGGCGTCGGCACGGTCGAAAGCATCGACACCGCCATGCGGCTCGGCGCCAATCATCCGATGGGCCCGCTCACCCTGGCCGATTTCATTGGCCTCGACACCTGCCTGTCCATCATGCAGGTCCTGCATGACGGCCTCGCCGACACCAAGTATCGGCCCTGCCCATTGTTGGTGAAATATGTCGAAGCCGGCTGGGTCGGCCGCAAGGCTGGACGCGGGTTCTATGACTATAGCGGCGACGCCCCGGTGCCGACGCGCTAGCGACTGAGATCTGAAATCTGGGCCAGCAGGCGTTGCCGAAACGCCGGCGTCGCATCCGCGGCCAGACAGAGAAATATGCCGGTCAGGGCCTGCGCTCGAAACTGGTTCAGGTCGAAATACCCATTCGCCCAGTCTTGCCGCGCCAACCGGTAACAACCGTAAATCTGGGGGCCGAGCACCTCCGGCGCGATCGCACCTCGCAACAAGCCTTCCTGCGCGGCCCTCCGGCACGCCTCAATCGGCTGATGCACGAAGCGGGCATAAATGCCTTGCGGCGAACTCTGCTCGAACAAGCCGCTGCGGTCTCCGGCAATGAAGGCGGCGCGATAGAAGGCCTCGTCCGTCGCAAAATGATCCGCCAGATCATGGATCTGCTGAGCAAATGAGGCTTCGACCGGTCCTGAGGCCGTCGCCGCCTGTATGATCTGCAACTGATCGACGAGCTCCGCAATGATGGCGGCAAGGATGTCGCTCTTGCCACCGATCAGATTGTAGATGGTCGGCACCGTCAGCCCGGCGCGATCCGCCAGTTCGCGTATCTTCAAAGCCTCAAACCCCTGCGTCGCGATCAGCGTGCGCGCCTCGCGCAGGATCGTGTCGCGACGCTTGGCCATATTCTTTTCGCGTTTGGATTCGGGCGGAGCAACTGTTTCGACAACCATGCCCTCTCCATAGGTTGGTTTGTGGATTGACACAAGATTTAAACACTGTTAAATTTTAAACATCGTTAAAAGATGGAGAGCACACTCATGTCGCAACCTGACTATATGGACTCGATTGAAGCCTGTGCGGCGCATTATGGTGACGAGGCCGATGCGATGCGTGACTATCTCATCGCCGGACACAAGGCGGCGGTGGAACTTGATAATCGCGGCCCCATCGAATTCGATGCGCACGGCAAGCTCGCGTCCCATATTGTCGCCGCCTACAAGAAATACGGATTCTATGTGTTTACCGGTGTGCTGCAACCGGACGAACTAGACGACATCAAGCAGGACCTGGCACAGATCAAAGAGCGTTTCCCAGCTGGCCCGGGCGAAAAAGTCACGGCCAGTGGCGCGCCGGCCCTCGGCGCGGATTGCACCGCGCCAAATCTGGTCTGGTCAAAACCGCTGGGTGACCCGCTCGGCGGATCGACACTCGCCAATGGTCGTCATCAGGTCAAACTGCACGAGCCGAAAGCTGCTGACGACGCCCCGGAAATGGCACCGTTCATCCTGCTAGGGTCGCTGCAATTCTCCGAGGCCTGTCTGCGCGTGTACGGGCATCCTCAATTGCTGAAAGTGGCTGAGACCATTAACGGCGAAGACTTCGCGCCGTTTAACGAAAGCCTGTTCATCAAGGAACCTGGCATCGGCGCCGCGGTTTCCTGGCATCAGGATGGCACGACACACTGGGACAGCGAGGACTTCGATGACGGCATTCACGGCTTCAATTTCATGGCACAAGTCTATGGCAGCACAGCGGTAAATGGCGTCTGGGTCCTGCCCGGCAGTCACAAGCTCGGCAAGGTCGACATCAAGCAACTGGTTGCAGACTCAGGCAGCGAGCGGATTGCGGGCACCGTGCCGCTGATCTGCGCCCCGGGAGATGTCGTCATTTGCAATCGCCAGCTGGTTCACGGCTCTTTTGCCAATACGGGATTTGAACCTCGCGTGACAGTCAATTTCGGCTTCCACCGGCGCAGTTCCGTGCTCGGCGTGATGGGCGCCGGCACGCACAATGACGCACAGATGTTCGATGCCGACCTGATCGCCAAACGGTCGGAAGTGATCGGCTATGGCATCGATGCCCGTCGCCAGCGTTTCCCCAATGAAGAGCCTTATCAATACCAGCCTTTTGTCGCGCAAGGACGGACCTATCAGTGGAACGCAGATGCGAAGGCCGCATTGCACGATTACAATGCGCTGGATCTGAGCATCTAGAAACCGACTGGCCCACGCCAGGCCATTACCCCGCGTCTGCTGGCAGGCGCGGGGATCTGTTACCTCGCCAAACTTTGAAAGAATGCCCATGACTCACGCCGCAACGGTTCTCGCCATGCATTCGGAAATGCATACGCTGTTTCCAAATCGTCCTGACCGATGGGGCTGGATGGATACCGAGGGTGACATTGAAAAAACCATCGCCACGCGCGGCAGCGATGTCGACATCCTGCTGTCGGCCAGCATTGAGAAACTCGACAAGGCGATGCTGGACCGGTTTCCAAACCTCAAAATGATCGCATCAATCTCAGCCGGATTCAGCAATATCGATCTTGAAGAATGCCGGGCGCGAAATATCGCCGTCACCAACGCACCGGGCATGAATTCCGGCGATGTCGCTGATCTGGCGGTAACGATGATGACCGCTCTGCTGCTGCGCATGCCGCAATCGCAGAGCTATATCATGACCGATCAATGGGTGACCGAGGCCGGTCCAATCCGTCACTCTCTGCGCAACATGCCGGTCGGCATTGTCGGGCTCGGCGCGATTGGACAAGAGATCGTCAAACGACTGACCCCGTTCGGCGTGGATCTGAAATGGTGGGGCCCACGTCCCAAGCCTGAAATTGAGATTGAATATGTCGAACAGCTGCATGACCTGGCCGCGCAATGTCGCGGCTTGATCATCTGCTGCCGGCCGGATCACACCACGCGCCACCTCATCAATGACGCGATATTCGACCAGCTCGGGCCGGATGGCGCCCTGGTCAATGTCTCGCGCGGCAGCGTGGTCGACGAGACCGCCCTTATCGCCGCATTGAAATCCGGACGATTGGGCGGCGCCGGTCTCGACGTGTTCGAGCCTGAGCCAACCAATAGTGCGCGCTGGGCGAATGTGCCGAACGTCATCCTCACCCCGCACCAGGGCGGGGCGACCTATGAAACCTTGTTCGCACAGGCGGCGCTTGCCCAGTCGAATATCGAGAACTTCCTCGACAAGAAGGCATTGCTGTCCAGCGTGCTTTGAGGCGCGGCGCGGTACCCACACGCCACGAACGCGAAGACCAAATCTGCCTATTTCTTCATTTGTCGAACCATACGCTGACTACGGTTGAGAACCGTGAGAGCGCTGCCCAGCGCGATTGCCGCAAGCGCAATCGCAAGAGCGCTTTGATCAAAACCCCAGGTCGCGTCGAATATCGCCGCGATTGCGCCCAGGGACACAAGGTGCATACGCCCCTGCTTGGCAAGCGGTCCGGCAAAGTCCGGCGCGAGTCCGTTGGCATGACCGAGCTCACGAACATAGGCCGTCATGACCGCCAGCGCCGCCGCCGCCCAGCCGAGTTCCGGAACCCCTGCACCATAGCCCGCGCCAGCGAGTATCAGAACGTCAGATACACGATCCGGAAACTCATTCCAGAACGGACCGTCAGGTGTGGACTTTCCGCCTTCGACAGCAATCATGCCATCGAACAGATTACATAGCAGCCGCATCTGACAGGACAGGACCGCGCCAAGCAAGGCGAGCGTTCGAGATACCGGTTCAAGATCTGGCGACAGAAAGAACAGCGTGCCGGCGGATGCCCCAAACACCATGCTGGCGACAGAGACCTGATTGGGAGAAACACCCATCCGGCCGAGGGTTGCGGCCATCCATTTTGCCCACCCGGACTCACGCTGCTTGATCGGGCGACGGGACATAGGTTCGGTCATGTGGAAGCTCGCTGCGTTGTCCAGATACCGAATGTGTAAACCCACGCATAGGTGAACGCGACGCTAAACGGCACGGCGATCGTTGCAAATATTTCGGGTGTACCGGCGGCGACGTGACTGAGAATAAGTCCAGTAAGTGAGACTGAACACACCAGAACCGGCGGTGCAATCAATGCGGCCCTCACGGCGTTGCGCCGAAAAAACAGCGCCGAAAGATAATCCAGAGCCTTTTTCATCAACAGGGTGATCGTGGCTGACAGCGCCCCTTGAACCAGCCCCGCGACAAGCGGCTCCGGCATCGGATGGTATCGATTTGCAAAGACCGCCCAGGCCCCCATGACAATAAAAGCAAAAGCAACATGAGTAACACTACTTGCCACAAATGCCTTGATTTTGGATTCCAATGACACAACAGTCTCCGATGAAATATTCGACCACCAAAGTGTTTGAGGACGAATTGTGGCAATAGATTGGTTTCTGCTCCAGCCATTGGCTTTGCGGGCAGGTTTTGGTGGTTTGTTGCTGCTCCTCGTGCTGGGCAGCCTGGCAGCGATCATTCTCCCCCGCGTTCAACCCGGCAAATGGCAGGATCTTGCACCCCGTATGACCAGCTGGTGGTTGATCTGCGGGATTGTTGGTGCCGCGCTTTTAGCCGGTTGGCAGGCCTTCACCCTGCTCTTTGCCTATATCAGTTTTGTTGCGCTGCGTGAGTTTCTCACACTGGCGCCGACGCGGCGGGAAGATCGCCTCGTGGTGCTGCTCGTCTATCTCTCTGTGCTGATCAGCTATTGGGCGATCTGGATCAACAATTACGACTATTTCCTGGTGATCGTACCCATCTATGTGTTCGTCGGAACGGCGATCACAATGGCCTTCATGGGCCGGACAGACGGGTTTCTGGCGACTGTCGGAATCATGCATTGGGGCGTCATTGTTTGCGTCTATAATCTGGGACATATCGCGTTCTTGATGCGAACACCGCTTGCGGAAGTGCCTCAGGCCGGGCCCGCCGGTCTCGTCTTTTTTCTGATTTTTGTGACCCAGTTCAACGATGTCGCTCAATATGTCTGGGGAAAGCTGCTCGGACGGCACAAGATCAGCCCAACCGTCAGTCCGAACAAGACATGGGAAGGTGCGATTGGCGGGTTCCTGACCACCGCCGCCGTATTCGTCGCCTTGGCGCCGTTCTTTACCCCGCTCTCCTTCTATCCAAGCTTGTTCATTGGCCTGACACTGCCCGTGCTGGGCTTCTTTGGCGACATAACCATGTCGGCGATCAAACGAGATCTCGGTGTGAAAGATACGAGCCAGCTCCTGCCAGGCCATGGCGGCGCACTCGACCGGCTCGACAGTCTGATGTTCACGGCGCCCTGGTATTTTCACATGTTGGCGATTTTCGCCCTGGAGCGTTTCTAGATGTTGCAGTTGTTTCGTCGCCTTCTTCTGGTGGGACTGGTCAAGCCCATCGCTAAACTGATCATCGGTGTCGACGTTCGCGGCCGCCGCAACTTGCCGATCGCGGGACCGGCAATCATCGCGGCCAATCACAATAGCCACATCGATACATTGCTCCTGATTTGCTTGTTCCCGTCTGCATCCTTGCGGCATGTCCGCCCGGTCGCAGCGGCGGATCATTTCCTCCAATCGCCTTTGTCGAGCTGGTTTTCTCAAAAGATCGTCGGGATACTGCCAATCGATCGCACCGGGGGCGCGAAACGCGATGTCCTGGCCGGCTGCCGCGAGGCTTTGGAACGGGATGAAATTCTGCTGCTCTTCCCTGAAGGCACAAGAGGCGAGGCCGAGGAAATGGGCAATTTCAAATCAGGCATCGCAAGACTGGCGGAACAGTTCCCGGACACACCGATTGTCCCGGTTTACCTGCAGGGCGCCGGCCGGGTGTTGCCGCGCGGCGCCCGCATTCCGGTTCCGTTCACCTGCAGCGCCATTATCGGAAAGCCCTTTCGCTGGAGCGGGGACCGCCGCTCATTCATGCAAAGCCTGAAATCGACCATCGAAGCGCTCAGTTCGGCCGCCCCGCCCTTGCGATGGTTGTAGGTTTTCATCGAAACGCGCCTGGAGAGAATGGATGATCTCTAACTTCGTCACCCTGTTTCGGATGAGTTTCGTTATCCCGCTGTTTCTGGTGCTGGCAACGATCGGCCCCTCCTGGATAGCACTCGCCTTGTTTCTAGGGGCTGGCGCGCTCGATGTCGTGGACGGCAAGCTGGCACGCCATCTGAACGAATCCTCGGAACTCGGCGCCATGCTGGACCTGATCGCGGATCGCCTTTTGACACTTGCGGCGGTCGCCGGCCTGCTGGCAGCGGGAACTTTGTCACTGCTGGCAGCGTCCGCCGGCTTGATCCTGGTGGCACGCTGCTTGTTCTTCGCGGCGTTTGGGGAGGCCCTGAAAGGGCGCACCGCGCTGATCAATTCAAAGATGGAACCTGCAAAGATCTTGCTGTCATTCGCAGGGCTCGGACTGGCGATGTCGCCCCTCTACAATCACGCGTTCTCGGGCCTGCAGGCGTCGGATTTGATTACCTGGATCCTGGTGGCCGCGGCAACGCTGACAATGTACACTCTGTTCGGTTATGCCCGCCAAAGCGTGGGCATCTTATCAAGACGCTAAGCGGTCGAAACACGTCAGCGTTCTTGGGGTTACGCGGCCACCCAGCCGGCCTAGCTCCGCCACTTCAGCACAGTCGGCTTGATCTTGTTCTGGAAAGCCCGCCCGGCTTTGCGGGAGGCGGCCCATTCCTTCTTGAGCATCTGATACCACTTGGCCTGGACGTCGATATCGTCGATCCACATCATCGCCTTCTGGTGTTCCATGCCGAGATTTTGCAGATCGACCATGTCGCCGTCCTGGCGCAGGAATTTGCGCGCCATCGGCTTGGCGATCGGGATGGCGAGATGCAGGAGCGGGGCGCCGGTCCACCAGGTCAGCTGGGTGATCCGCGTGCGTTTCGGGCCTTCCGGCGTCAGGCAGGTCAGCGTCAGCAGGCGGGCCTTGTCGTTCGAGATAATCTCCCAGCGAAAGCCAGGCAGCTGGAAGCGGATCTCGGTCTCCACCTCATCACCGAACACCCATTTGTACAGTTTCGAGTTCGAACTCGGCTTGTGCCGGTCAATCGCCCAGCCGCGATCGGCGGGAATAAACGGCTTTTCCTTGAGCTTCAGGCCAACCGAAGGTGGGCGCCACCACCATTGATTGTGTACGAAGGGCACATGTGCCGGGTCCATCAGACCGACGACTGCGTCATCCATATGCGCGTTGAACACGTCCTCGATGACGAATTTCGGCTTTTCAGGCAGCGGCCCGAATTGCGGCGCGGGCACGTCCGGCGCGCCGGTAAAGCGCGGGTCATCGGCAATGAACACATAGATCGCGCCATGCGCCTCATGCACCGGATAGCGGCGCACTTTCACCTTGTTCGGCTCATAGGGCTCAGACCCGGTCAGGCTCGGCATATGCCGGCACACGCCATCGCTGCCAAAACGCCAGCCATGATAGGGACATTCCAGTGTCGCTTCGCCATCCGTCTCGACCTGGCGTCCGGCGCTCAGTGGCACCAGGCGGTGCGGACAGATATCGCGCAGGGCAAACACTTCACCCTTGTCCGTGCGCGCCACGACCAGGGGCTGTCCCAGAACAATCCGGCGCACTTGTTGGCCCGGCTTCACCTCCGAAGAGACACAGGCCAAATACCAGCTATCGGTCAGCCAACCTTCCGGCGTGATGCCAGCCTGTTTCTTGGACTTGGTCTCGATGAGCGTGTTGGTGTCGGGCATGCACAACCTATAGCTATTCCTGATACATGCGGGAATAGTCAGCAAACTCCGTGCCTGCCATTTGTTCGGCAATGCGCGCCTGGGCGAGATCCGGGTCAAGGACGCGGCAGGAGAGCTCGATCGCTGTGTCGGTTACGGTTTCGCCGTCGCAGAATCCGAGCCCGGTCCAGCCCAGCACCTCGGTCAGCGCCTCTTCAGCCTCTCGGATTTTTAACACATCATCGCGCTGCCAGGCGTCCGAAAACAGGTATTCGACGATCAGCGTGTGATAATCGCCGGGCTCAATCTCGGTGAAACCAAGGTCGCGGGCGGGGTTGAGCAGGTCATCAACCTGCTTTTCCAGCGATCGAAACAGCTTGATCCGGTGCGCATCCGTGTCGCCGCGTGTCCCGACCATGCCCCAATGTTCGACAATCCGGCGCGGTTTCAACTCGACCCAGACTTCGTGATAGGCGGCAATCCGGCCGGTTTCGTCGCGTTTGAACAATCTGAACATGAAGCCGGGTCCGGGTTTGAAACATCTGATCTGCGGGCGTGACGGCTGTGCTAGCACGAAACCCGCGCGGTTCGATACCTGTCAAAACCGGCGCGAATGAAGCGACACATCGGGATCACTTCCGCACCTCCTCCCGCCACGGCACCCTTGGAAAATGGCCTCACGCACGTTACCTTTAACGTGAACGTCAGGAGTGCCCCATGTTCCTCAATTTCTTCAACGAACTTCGCGCCGCCAAGGTTCCGGTGACGCTGAAGGAATATCTGTCGCTGATGGAAGCCATGGATAAGGGCGTCATCGATCGCGATGTCGAGGATTTCTACTATCTCGCCCGCGCCGCGCTGGTGAAGGATGAGCGCAATATCGACAAGTTCGACAAGGTTTTCGGCCACGTCTTCAAAGGCCTGGACAGCCTTGGTGAGGCGATCGAAGCGCAGGACCTGCCGGAAGAATGGCTGCGCAAGATGACGGAGAAATTCCTGACGCCGGAGGAAATGGCCGAGATTGAAGCCATGGGCGGCTTCGAGAAGCTGATGGAGACGCTGAAACAGCGGCTCGAAGAACAGAAGAAACGCCATGAAGGCGGCAATAAGTGGATCGGCACTGGCGGCACCTCGCCCTTCGGGGCCAATGGTTATAATCCCGAGGGCATCCGCATCGGCCAGGACAAGTCGCGCCACCGCCGCGCCACCAAGGTCTGGGACAAACGCGAGTTCAAGAATTATGATGACAGCGTCGAGCTTGGCACCCGCAATATCAAGGTCGCGCTGAAACGCCTGCGCAAATGGGCCCGCACCGGCAGCCCGGACGAGCTCGATCTTGACCAGACGATCAAGAACACCGCCCGCCAGGGCTATCTCGACATTGAGATGCGCCCGGAACGCCGCAATTCGGTGTCCGTGCTGCTGCTCATGGATGTCGGCGGCTCGATGGACCCGCACGTGAAAGTGATGGAAGAGCTGTTCTCGGCGGCGCGGTCGGAGATCAAGAATCTAGAATATTACTACTTCCACAACTGCCCGTATGAAGGCCTGTGGAAAGACAATCGCCGCCGCCGCGCCGATGTCATCCCGACCTGGGACGTGCTGCACAAATATCCAGGCGAATACAAGGTCGTGATCGTCGGCGACGCGACCATGAGCCCGTATGAGATCACTTATGCCGGCGGATCGGTCGAGCATTGGAACGAAGAGCCGGGCGGCCTGTGGATTCAACGCCTGGTCGAGCAGTATCCCAATCTTGCCTGGCTCAATCCGGTGAAGTCCGGGGCCTGGGAATATACCGGATCGATCCAGCTAATCCGAGAGATCATCGGTCCTGACCGGATGTTCGAGATGACCCTGGAAGGCCTCGACGGCGCGATGAAAGAGCTTGGGCGCTAGGCCCTAGTCCGGCAGCGCGAACGCCACAACATGATCGCCAATCCGGGTGCCGGATTTGCCGTGTCCGCCAGCGGCGATGACGACATATTGCTTGCCGTTCCAGACATAAGTCATTGGCGTCGCCTGCCCGCCCGCAGGAAGGCGGCCTTTCCACAGCTCCTTGCCGGTCTCGACATCGAGGGCCCGCAAATAGTCATCCATTGACGCGCCGATGAAGATCAAGCCACCGCCCGTGACCGCCGGTCCGCCAAAACTTGGCATGCCGAGATTGAGCGCCAGGCCGCCCGGGGCGAGGTCTTTCGTGGTGCCGAACGGACGGCGCCAGACAATCTCGCCGCGCGCCACATCCACCCCGGCAATCACGCCCCAGGGCGGCGCCGAACACGGCAGGCCAAGCGGCGAGAAGATCGGCTTGCGACTCATCGCATAAGGTGCGCCTTCCATCGGTGCGAACTCGGCATCATGATCGATCTCGGTGGCCTCACGCGCCTCTGTGTTCGGGTGCAGGTGCACCGACTGGGCGACATTGTTCATATTGATCACAAGCAGATTACGTGACGGGTCAAAGGCCGCGCTGCCCCAATTGGCGCCGCCGCCAGTGAATGGATAAGCGAGCGTGCCGTCTACTGTGGGCGGCGTGTAGAGGCCGTCCTGGCGCAGCTGTCGAAGCTTGCTGCCACAGGCCATCTTGTCCCACAGGGTCACGCCGAAGGCTTTACCAGGATCAAGGCGATCCGGGACCACGGCCTCAGGGCGCACCGGGAAAGGCTGGGTCGGCGACAGGAGCTCACCGTCTACGCCATCCTGCGGAACAGGGCGTTCTTCCACCGGGATCACCGGCTCTCCCGTATCGCGGTCGAGGACGAAGATCAGGCCCATCTTGGTCACTTGCACGACCACATCGCGGGCCGCGCCGTCATGCCAGATCTGGTACAGGCCGGGCTGTGCCGGCAGGTCATAATCCCAGACATCGTGGTGCACGATCTGATAGGCCCAGACCACTTCGCCCGTGCGCGCATTCAAGGCGACAACAGAATTGGCGTTTTCATTATTGCCGGGGCGTTCACCGCCAAAATAGTCGGGGCTGGCCGTCGAGGTCGGCAGGAAGACCAGGCCGCGCTCGGAATCCACTGACATGGTCGACCAGACATTGGCGTGACCCACGCGCGTGTCGCCATCTGCGTTCCAGGGGATGGGATTATACTTCCACAGCGGCGCCCCGGTGACGGCATCAAACGCGTGTACGGTGCCGAGCGGCGCGTCGGTGCGGAGATTGTCGCTGATCGAGGTGCCGGTAATCACAACGTCTTCAAACACAACCGGCGCCGAGGTGATCTGGAACTCGCCCGGCCAACGCAGCGCCAGACTCGGCTCAATCTGTACCCGCCCCGCATCTCCAAACTCACGGCACGGCACGCCGGTTTCACTATCCACAGCGATCAGTTCAGCTTCGACCGTCCCGACAAAGACGCGCGCCTGGCAGGCGCCATCAGTTGGCTCGGGTGGCGCGAAATGCGCCACGCCGCGGCAGGTAAACTCATTGCCCGGACGGCCATCGATCGGCACTTGCGGGTCATATTCCCATTTGCGCTCGCCGGTGCCGGGATCGAGCGCAATCACTTCATTGAACTGCGTACACAGGATGAGGGCATCGTGGACCAGGATTGGCGTGGTCTGGAATGAGGCGCGGTGGCGCGCGGCTTCGCGGCCGTCAAACGCGCCGGTCTGGTGTATCCACGCGGTTTCCAGATCATCGATATTGTCGCGATCGATCTGGGCCGCCGCCGAATAGCGATTGCCGCCTTCATCACCGCCATAGGCCGACCAGCCATTCCCGAGTTGAACAGGAGCTTCGCGCACCGTCTCCGCGCGGCCGTCAATCGACAGGTCATCGCCGAAACCAAGCACCCGCCACATCGCCGTGCCGCCAAGAAAACTGATCGCGACGATCACGAGCAGCGCGACCAGGACGAGTCTGAGCGAGGTGAGTTTCATGACGAGCTCCTGGTCAATTCTCGGAGCATCGTGGCCGTTTCAGGCTGGACTGTCCATCTAACGTGTGGCCGCGGCGTCCAATACACGCAGGAAGTTCCCGCCCCAGATTTTGTTGATCTCTTCGTCGCTATAGCCGCGGCGCACCAGTTCTGCCGTCACGCTGGCGGCACCATCAGCCTCCTCGAAGCCGACAATACCGCCGCCATGATTGAAATCGGTGCCAATGCCGACATGATCGACGCCGATCCGGTCGGCGACATAGTCAATATGATCGACCATGCGGCTGACCGTCTCGCGGCCAACCAGAGCGCGCATATTGGTCAGGAATGTGATCTTCTCCTCGTCCGATTTCAGCTCCCAATAGAGCTCGTACGGATAGGAGTATGTCTCGGGCAGCCCGGCCGCGAGGCGAACGTCGCGGATCTGGGCTTTCAGGTCCGGGTCAGACAGGTCGACGAGGTAGGCGCTGAACGCGGCGATATGAACGACACCGCCTGTCTCTCCAATCCGGTCAATCTCCTCGTCCGACAAGTTCCGCGTCACATCCGACAGGGCTTTGACGTTTGAGTGACTGGCAATCACCGGCAGCGTGACAAGATCGGCCACTTGCAGCGTCGCCGCCTTTGACAATTGCGAGACGTCGACCAGGCCGCCAAGGGCATCAATGCGCTGCACCGCGGCAACGCCGAGCGCCGACAGGCCGCCATGTTCTTCGGTGACCTCATATTTGCCCGTCTCACCATCGAAGCGCGGGCGCGAGGAATCAGCAAAATCATTGTGGCCGAGATGGGTGAGCGCAAACAGACGCACGCCATCGGCATAGAGCGCATCCAGGCGGTCAATGTCGCCCTCGAGTGATTGCGCATTCTGGAATCCGAGAATGATCGAGATCTGCCCCTGGGCGCTGTTCGCCCGCACGGCGTCTGAGCTTGTCGCGAACGCAAACGTGTCCGGATTTGCGGCAACGCGCGCTTGTACCGCAGCGAGTTTGGCAGCGGCCTCGGCCCGCGCCTTGGCGCTGCCTTCGGCTGTCCGCAGCTGCGGCCCGGCCGCAACCGCCATGACAACCGCATCAAATCCGCCAGCCGTGAGCTTGTCCGCCGCCACCTTGGACCGACCATCAGCGCCCAGATAGAGCGGCGAGGTCGCCTCAATCGCAATATCTGCGTGGGCATCGAGCACGATTGCATTGGCATGAATGTCGGCGACGTTTCGATCTGCTGTGGGCACGACGGCCTGACACGCTGCGAGGCCAAGGATTGCGGCACCCACCAACGCCATTTTGTGAATTCTCGTTGCGGTCATTATGCGTCTCCTGCCTTGATCTGACTCCAGCCTCATGCCCCCTCCCCTGCGACAAGCAAGCCAAAAGAAATAACGCGAATTTGCATCATTTCGGCCGTCCGCAAAAAAGTGACCAATTTCGCTGAATCTGGCAGAAGAGTTGCATTCTGTCAGACACGTTCAGTCTTGATTGGGGACGATGATGCCGATTTCGGAAAATGTGGTGCTGAAAGGCGCCGTGAAAATCCCGCATCCTGACCTTGTGAACCTGTATGGGTGCACAGTCGGGGACGGCACCATGATCGGCACTTTTGTCGAGATTCAGAAGAACGCCACTGTCGGTGCGCGCTGCAAGATTTCCTCGCACAGCTTCATCTGTGAAGGCGTCGAGATCGAGGATGAAGTGTTTGTCGGTCATGGCGTGATGTTCACCAATGACCGGTTTCCGCGCGCCACCAATCCAGATGGCAGCGCCCAGACCGACGATGACTGGACGCTGGAAACAACGCGGGTGAAGCGCCGGGCCTCGATCGGCTCGAACGTGACCATTGTCTGCGGCGTGACAATTGGCGAAGGCGCGATGATCGCCGCCGGCGCCGTCGTAACGAAAAATGTACCTGATTTTGCCATTGTCGCGGGCGTGCCCGCGACGGTGCGCGGCGACATGCGGGATACTGACTAGTGACTTTGAGCGATGAAAACCTGAACATTGCCGTTATCGGCTATGGCTATTGGGGCCCGAACCTGGTTCGCAATTTTGCCGAACTCGACGGCGCGCGCATGCACTCCGTGGCCGATCTCGACGAGACGGCGCTGGAAAAAGTCTCCCGGCGCTACCCGACCGTGCAGACGACGACCGATGCCCTGGCATTGATCCACCATCCTGACATTCATGCCGTGGCGATCGCGACCCCAGTCTCAACCCATTTCGATCTGGCCATGGCGGCGCTCAAAGCGGGAAAACATGTCTGGCTGGAAAAGCCGATGGCGGAAACCGCCGAACAGGCCCGCGCGTTGGTCGCCGAAGCCGATGCGCGCGGCCTCATTCTGCACGTCGACCACACCTTCCTCTACACAGGCCCGGTCCAGAAGATGCGCGAGCTGGTTCAAACCAGCGCGCTCGGCGACCCGCTTTACTATGACAGCACCCGGGTCAATCTCGGCCTGTTTCAGCGCGATGTGAATGTGATCTCCGATCTCGCGGTCCACGACTTCTCGATCCTCGACTATGTTTTCGACATGCAGCCAACGGCCGTGTCGGCCTCCGGTATCAATCACTATCCGGGCACGCCGGAAAACCTCGCTTTCATCACGCTGTTCTACGAAACCGGTTTCATTGCCCATGTGAACGTTTCCTGGCTTGCCCCGGTCAAGGTCCGCAAGATCCTGATCGGCGGGACCGAAAAGATGATCACTTTTGACGAGCTTGAACCGTCCGAAAAACTCAAGATCTATGACAAGGGCGTGTCCTTCACCGATGACCCGGAACAGATCCACGAGATGCGGGTCGGATACCGCGTCGGCGACATGTGGGCGCCGAAAGTCGCCAATATCGAGGCCTTGCGCAACGGCACCGAGCATTTCCGCGACTGCATCCTGACCGGCAAAAAATCCATTTCCGACGGCCGCTTCGGATTGCGCATGGTCGAGGCGATTGAAGCCGCCACGCACTCGATGCAATCGCGCGGTGCGACGGTGCAACTGCCGTCCTATGAGGATGCCTGACATGGTTCCGTTTGTTGATCTGAAAGCCCAATACCGCTCGATCAAGCCTGAAATCGACGCCGCGGTCATGAAGACCCTGGAAAACTGTGCCTTCGTGCTCGGTCCGGAAGTGGCGAGCATCGAACAGCGGTTTGCCGACTATTGCGAAAGCGGCTTCGCGATCGGCGTGAACAGCGGCACCAATGCACTATTCCTCGGTCTGCTGGCGGCTGGCATTGGCGAAGGCGACGAGGTCATCACCGTTCCGCATACCTTCATCGCCTCGGCTTCAGCGATCCACTATACTGGCGCCAAGATTGTGTTCTGCGACATTGATCCGGTGACTTACACCATGGACCCGGGCGCGCTTGATGCCGCGATCACCCCGCGAACCAAGGCGATCGTCCCGGTTCATCTGTACGGTCAGATGGCGGACATGGACCCGATCATGGCGATTGCGAAAAAGCACGACCTGGTCGTCATGGAAGATGCCGCCCAGTCGCATGGCGCCGAATATCGCGGCCGCCGCGCGGGGTCGATTGGCGATCTTGCCGGCTTCTCCTTCTATCCGGGCAAGAATCTCGGCGCGGCCGGTGAGGCCGGCATGACCGTCACTGCCCGCGAGGACTGGACCCGCAAATTGCGCATGCTGCGCGACTGGGGCGCCGAGCAAAAATATCATCACGAGATCATCGGCTACAATATGCGGATGGAAGGCATGCAGGGCGCGGTGCTGAACGTGAAAATGAACTATATCGAGCAATGGACCGAGGCGCGCCGCGCCGCCGCTGCCCGCTATCGCGACCTGTTTGCTGGCAGTGGTGTACATATTCCGGTCGAGGCTGAAGACCGGCGCCATGTCTATCATGTCTACGCCATTCGCACGCCGGATCGTCAGCGCTGGATTGATGAGCTCAACGCCGCCGGCGTCGCCACGGGCATTCACTATCCGTTTGCGCTGCACCGTTTGAAAGCCTTTGAATTCCTCGGCTATCGCGCCGGTGAATTCCCACATGCCGAAAAAGCCGCGGCAGAGGTTCTGTCCCTTCCGATGTTCCCGGAAATCACGCCGGACCAACAGGAAATTGTCGCCAATGCCGTCATGCGGCTGCAGGCGAAAACCGAGATCAGTGTGTAGGGCGCCAGTCCAGCACAAACAGTCAGAAAGTCGTCAAACATGAATCTTGATGGTGCGAAAATCCTCGTCACAGGCGGATGCGGGCTCATCGGCTCGACCACGATCGATCAGATCCTGGCGCATGAATCGCCGGAAGAGATCGTCATATTCGACAATCTCGTGCGCGGCTCGATGCGCAATGTCGAACAGATCCTGAAAGACCCGCGCGTGCGCCTGGTCAAAGGCGACATTCGCGACCGCACCGCCATCGAAACGGTCACTGAAGGCATGGACGCGGTCATTCACATGGCCGCCATTCGGATCACGGCCTGCGCCGCGGAACCGCGTGAGGCCATGGAAGTCATGAATGATGGCACCTACAATGTCATCGAAGCGGCGCATAAGGCAAAGGTGCAACGCGTGCTCGCGGCGTCTTCAGCATCGATCTACGGCATGGCCGACACATTCCCGACCACGGAACGCCACCACCCGTACAATAATGATACCTGGTACGGCGCCTCGAAAGTCATGCTGGAAGGCCTGTTCCGATCCTTCCACGCCATGTACGGGCTCGATTATGTCGCGATGCGGTATTTCAACGTCTACGGCCCGCGCATGGATATTCACGGCAAATATACTGAAGTCCTGGTGCGCTGGATGCAGCGCATTGACGAAGGGGTGCCGCCGCTCATCCTCGGCGATGGTCTGACCTCGATGGATTTCATCTATATTGAGGAACTGGCCCGCGCCAATGTGCTGGCGCTGAAATCGGATGCCACCGACGAAGTGTTCAATGTTGCGTCAGGCGTCGAGACCAATCTCAACGAGCTTGCGGCGACTTTGATGAAGGTCATGGACGCCGACCCGGGCATGACCCCGGAATACGGACCCGAGCGCAAGATCAACGCCGTGCCGCGCCGGCTGGCCGACACAAGCAAAGCCCGGGAACTCCTCGGTTTTGAAGCGGAGGTCGATCTCGAGGAGGGCCTGCGCCGCCTGGTCGATTGGTGGCGGCTCAACAAGGACCTGATGGAATGATCCCGATCATCAAACCCCTGATGGGCGAGGAGGAAGCGGCGGCAGCCTCCCGCGTGATCCTGTCGGGATGGGTCACGCAAGGCCCGGAAGTGGCAGCGTTCGAAACCGAGTTTGCTGATTATGTCGGCGCCGACCATGCGGTTGCTGTTTCCAATTGCACGACCGGCCTGCATCTGGCCCTGCTGGCAGCTGGCGTCGGTGCCGGGGATGAAGTGGTTACCGTCAGCCATTCCTATATCGCGACCGCCAATGCGATCCGCTATTGCCAGGCCGAACCTGTCTTCATCGATATCGACCCGCTCACCTGCAACATGGATTCGAACCTGATCGAAGCCGCGATCACGCCGCGCACCAAGGCAGTGCTGCTGGTGCACCAGATGGGCATGCCGGCCGACCTCGCCGCCATCGTCAAGATTGCGCGCGCTCATAATCTGCGCGTGATCGAAGACGCCGCCTGTGCTGCCGGAGCGGAAATCCTGTGGGATGGCGCCTGGGAGAAAATCGGGCGCGTGCGCGGCGACGCCGCTGTCTTCTCATTCCATCCGCGCAAGGTGCTCTCGACCGGCGATGGCGGCATGATCACCACGCCGCACGCCGACTGGGCAGACAAGTTCAAACGCCTGCGCCAGCACGGCATGAGCGTGCCGGACACGGTGCGCCACAAATCCAGACAAGTCGTGTTCGAAACGCATCCGGAACTTGGCTATAATTACCGCATGACCGACATTCAGGCCGCGGTCGGGCGCGAGCAGCTCAAGCGCTTGCCCGGCGTCGTCAAACGCCGCCGTGAGCTGGTCGAGCTCTACCGCGCCGAGCTCGCCGATGCGCAATGGCTGCATGTCCCGTCCGAGCCGAGCTGGGCGCGGACAAACTGGCAAAGCTTCAGCGTCCGCCTGCCTGACGCCTGCGATCAGCGCAGTGTCATGCAGGCCATGCTCGATCAAGGCGTCGCGACCCGGCGCGGAATCATGTGCGCCCACCGCGAGGACGCCTATCGCGATGCGCCACTCCCCGCGCCTCTGCCGCATTCGGAAACCGAACAGGACAAGCGCATCATCCTGCCGCTTTACGGTCAGATGAGCGATGGGGACGTCCGCACCGTCGCCGAAGCCCTGAAGGCCGCCACTGCAGATCAGGCGCGCTGATGGCCAGCATTGATGTTGTCGTCCCGTGCTACAATTACGCGCATTTCCTGAAGGATTGCGTGGCCAGCATTCTCTCACAAAGAGACGTCGAGGTTCGGGTCCTGATCCTGGATGACGCATCACCTGACAACACGCAGCAGATTGGTGAGGCGCTCGCCGCCTCGGACCCGCGCGTCACTTATCAGAAAAATAAGCAGAATCTCGGCCTGATCGGCACCGCCAATCGCGGCCTGCTCGACTGGGCGCAGGCCGACTATGCCTTGCTCCTGTCCGCCGATGATCTGCTGACACAAGGCAGCCTGGCGCGCGCGACGGCGCTCATGGAAACGCATAAGGATGTGCATCTCGTCTTTGGTCGCGCTTTGCTCATCGATGACGCGTTTGATCGCACCCAATTACCGGAAGACGCCGGCACGCCAGATTACAAGGTGCTGCAGGGGCGTGACTTCATCAAACGCAATTTCACCCACGGCAACCCGGTCGCGTCGCCAACGGCGGTCGTGCGCACACGTGTTCAGCAAGCCTTGGGTGGCTACCTTCCGCAATTCTATCACACATCGGACATGGAAATGTGGATGCGGTTCGCCGCACGCGGACCGATAGGCGTGATCAAGAGCCTGCAAGCCGGGTACCGCCTGCATGGCGCTTCAATGAGCGCGCCGAAGATCAATCGTGCGATTTCGGATCGCGAAGAGTGTTTTGAGACGTGCAAATTCGTCACCGAAACCTGGTGCAAGGCGTTGCCCGAAGCGCAGGATTGGTTGATCCAGATGCAACGCAGAATGGCGACGGAGGTCTATTGGCGCGCGGCGCTATCGAAATATTCGCCAGAGGAGCGGCGCGTGTGCGCGGCCTTCGCCAAACGTGTCGATCCCGATGGTCCCCTGTCGCTCAGGCGCCTCAAATTCGAACTCAAGAAACGCCTGCTCCAGCTCAAGCCACAATCGGAATCGCCTGAAGACCTCGAATACTTTCCGCGGACATCCGACATTTATGGATGGTGGCCCGGCGACGACTGATGCATGCCGGTTCAGCCTGTCGCGGCATCCTGCGCTGCGAGGTCGCGCGCCAGCGCCAGCGCCTGTTCAGGATCATCGGCCCAATAGATCGTGCTATAGGCTTCGCTCGAATAATCCCAGACCGCGCGATTCTTCCCGTACAGATCGGGGAGCATGACGCAGAATTGCCCGCGCAGCGCCGCGAGGACATGTGGATGCAACCGATCCGTCACCAATACCCGCCCGCGGTCGAGCGCCTGATTGCCGCGCCGAAGCATCGTCCGTGAGACGGATCGATAGGCACCATTCAAGGCACGGTTCAGCCCCGGATTCAAAGCCGGCGCAAGATCGCGCGCCTTTGAGCAGGCACGGCTCGCCAGCACACTCGGATGGTTGAGCGCGAGTGCGCTGGGCCAGTCGAAGACCATGATATTGTCGGGCCGCGCAAAACCAGCGCCCTCATGGTCATCACGCGCAAGCCAGATAATATCCATCTCGACCGCGGCCTTGTCCCGCGGCTGCGGCGGTAGCATGAACGCGGTATCGTGGACGGTTTCGACGTTCACATTGTCGGGAAACGCAGCGCGGGCATGCGCGGCGCTCAACTCATCGCGGGCGAGCATGTGGACATCCGCGTGTCCGCTGAACAGCGTCGCAGCTTCGGCGCGATCTTCGTCATCGATCAAAATCATTGTCGACGGCAACGAGATCAGGCGATTGTCGGGACAGGCCGCAGCGACCTTGCGTTTGAGTTCGGCGTGCCACGGCCATAGGCGGGACACTGAAACACCGCCGAGAAACACGATTGTGCCATCCCCGACGGCGCGCTTCAGATGCTGCAGGTTCAATGTCCAGGGCTGCGCGGTATAGGCCACCTTGATCCCGCGCGCTTTCAGATAATCGTTCACGGCAATCCACATCATGTGATTGCCGACATTGCCGTCAAACGGGAATGGGATGAAGGCGACTGGCTTGTCGGCCGGGATGTATGCGTCCAGCGCGGCGCAAATCCCGGCGCTCTGCCGGGCAAACAGCGCCTGATCATCAGCCGGGAGGTGCGTCATTGTCATACCTGCTCCTGCTGTTTCAAGCCTGGTTCGATTGCGGGCGGAACGAACGCGCCATCTCGATGATCTCGCGCTCGGGACCGTCGGGTTTGCCGGCATAGACCCACAATGCGACAGTCGCTGCGAGATAGCTCAAGCCCCCGCTCAAAACCAGGATGGCGATATCTGCAACGGTCGGCGCGTTGATGCCCATCAGCTGCAGGCCGAGGACGATGCCGGTCATGAAGACAGACGCCGCGAAGACCCGCCAGCTGGAGAAGATTTGCTGCCGAAACGTCGCCCCGGTCAGTCGCCGCGCCAGAAACAGATCCTGCCAGATGATAAACACGGTTGAAACGCACCGCGCCGCGAGCAGCCCGACCAGTCCGTTGGCGAAGAAGCCAATCACCAGAATGGGGTATCGGACAATCAGATTCACGACGTCCCGAATGAAGATCAGGCGGGTGCGCCCCAGCCCCATGGCCATTGGTGCAAACGGTGTGGCAATCGCCTGGATCGCAAACAGGGTGCTGAGCACCTGAATCACCAATCCCGCCATCGCCCATTTCGGCCCGAGCGCGAACTCGACCAACGGCGCCGCGACGAGCGAAAACCCGATACCAACGGGAAACGCGACCAAAGCCAGGATGCGCTGCGCCCGCAAATAGGCATTGCGCAGCCGTTCTTTGTCATCCTGCAATTTGGCAAATGCCGGGAACAGGACGTGCACCAGCGGCGCCACGGATTCGCGCACCGGCAAGGCGGAAAGTCGGCCACCAACTTCATATTGTCCCAGCGCTGCGGGTCCGAGAACCGCGCTGACCATGAGCTGATCGGCACGCCAGTTCACTTCGCGAATACCTGAGCCGAGCGCCACCCAGCTGGAAAAGGAGAACAGGCCGCGCCAATGCCGCAGCGAGAGGCGCGGCAAATACGGGATCAGGATGTAAGACAACAGCACCGAGATGGCCTGCGAAGCGAGCCATCCAGCCACAATCGCCCAGAAGCTCTGATAGATCACGGCAATCGTGACCGCTGCCGTGAGGCTGGCAAGCTTCTCAGCGAGCTGGATCAGCAATTCCTGATGGAAAGACAACCGTCTTTGGAAGTCGATGATCCTGGGGTTGCGCAACGCGCTGATGATCGCCGTCAGGCTGAACGCATACATGATGAATTCAAGGCGTGGATCCCCAAAAAACCTGAACGAGAACCCGATACTTGCGAGGATGGCGGCGACACATGCACCGCGCAAAACCTCGATCGTCCAGGCAGTATCATAATGTTCGCGTTGCGGGTCTCGGTGCTGGATCAGGGCCGTGGCCAGAGACAGGCCCGTGAAGGCCCCGATAATTGCGAAGATTACGGCGGCGACGGCGACCAGTCCAAAATCCTCGGGAACCAGAAGTCGCGCAAGAATGACAGTGTTGGCCAGGCCCATGAGGCTGACCCCGGCGCGCACGCCGGCGGTCCAGATCGAACCGACTGCCAATTGCTTGCGCATCGCCATTCAACGGCATCCTTTCTCGCTCGCATCGAAGCATATCCCAGGCCACGAAGCGTTCACACGGGGAATCGTCAAACCCATTCCTCCCAGCGGTCATACGATCCATTCAGCAGGGCTTTGAATATGTAGCGATTGTCAAACTTCGTCACAAACGTTCGGCGCACCGTTCCCGGGAACGCTGTCGTCTCGGCCTGAGAATAAATCGTGTCATAGCCAGCATCCTGCGCAAGCTTGTGAAGCTCAGCGTTCCAGTTCGCCGACTGACCATAGGGGATGGCAAACGATTTCGGCACTATGCCGAGTTTCTCTGCGATCCGATCGCGAGACGTTTCGAGTTCCATCTTCGCTTGCTGCGGTGTGAGCTTGGCAAAGTCAGGATGGGTCACAGAGTGACTGCCCAGTTCAAGGTCACCGCCCATCAATGCCCGCAGCGCGTCCCAACCAAGAATGTCCTTGCGGGTCCAGGACTCGGTATGATCGCTCCAGCCGCTGACGACAAAAAGCGTCCACGGAATCCCGCGCTTGCGCATGATCGGGGCGATATGCTCGGCGGCGCTCGTCCAGGCATCATCCACGGTGATGGCGAGCTGATTGGCGGCCCCGCCTGTATGAGCAATTTGCAGGGCGGAGACGAACTCGAAGCCGAGGTCAATGGCCATGTCCAATTGCCGCTCGAACCGCTGCAACGAAACGTCATTTACGCCAGTGCGCGGCTGCGCCACCGAGTGATAGGCCAAAATCCGCCCGGTTTGTTTTGGCGCAGTTGTCCGTGGGATCGACGCCAGCGTCGCGCGTTCCATCACCATGCGCGCGGCGGCGATCTGCTCGCGGCGCACGCCTGCGGATCGCAAGACTGTCTTTACGCTCTTTTTCCACATGGTCTGTTCCCCGGCACGGTGCGTTCAAGTGTGCTGGAGATCGAAGCCGCAAAGCGGCACCTGCCAACACGAATTTCGTGCAGCAGCCCATGCAATAATGGGACCTGATTCTATCTCATTTCAGGACTTGAAAATCGCGCTGGGTATATTCCCTTTGGCCCGTGCGGAGCGGGGGCGACGCTTCAGCCATCTGAGCCAGACACGAAACAGTTGTCGGCGCGAGATTCCATGGGTTTCGCGGACCTGGGAAAAATAAGGCGTGTGCGCAAGAGCGTCCCAATAGACCCACCACCAGGGATGATACCCTTCCATGTTCCAAGGCTTTTCCGGACCGGTAAAATGCACAATTTTCGGGGTTTGAACCGCCGCCAGGGTTGCCTCTGAAAAATACTGTCGAAATTGCCCAATCAGTTGAAATCTTTGGACATTCCATTCCAGCGGCAGCTGTGTCCATTTGTTCCAATAAATCCAGTTAATCGCATCCTGATCCTGATATGGAAGGTTGGCGCCCTGCTCGGCAATAATGTCGAGCGGTCTGGAGAACCCGGCTTCCTGGCGCACCTTCTCCAGGTCGATGAGCATC
This sequence comes from Hyphomonadaceae bacterium, assembly GCA_024742355.1. GTDB lineage: Bacteria > Pseudomonadota > Alphaproteobacteria > Caulobacterales > Hyphomonadaceae > Henriciella. The sequence goes on from JANSYM010000006.1 coordinate 225,615, forward strand.
ACGCCTGCATTCATGTAAGGCGCATTCTCATCATCAACCCATTCGAGCCAATGTGGGTCTTCAGCGGGAATATCCTTGCTCAATCCAGGGTCGGGCACGCCGCCTATGGCAGCGCCGTTCAGATCGACATCCCAAAGTTTTCGCAAATCATCCATGACGATCAGATCAGCGTCGAGATAGATCAGCCGTTTGCAGGCCGCTGGCGCCAATTGTTCAAGCCCCAGTCGAAACAGCGTCGCATGCGAAATATGGTTTGAGACCTGGTATTCAGGCAACTCAAAATCGGTCATGTCGATCCAGGAGAATTCAGCCTCAGGCGCAAGCGCCTGGATCGCAGCGCGTTGCGCCCCGTCAAAGCCGACTTGCATCATCAGAAACTGTAGATTTTCCGCAGGCATGTGCCGGACGATCGATGCCAGCGTGGCCGCTAAATGGGGCGCGAAACCAGCATCGCAGCCAAAAGCAACCCAAATTCGGTCTGACACGTCCAGGTTTCCTCTTGGTCCTTAATGGTGAGAATCGAGCATCTCGTGAAAGATCACGATCGACGCCATGCTGCCGCAAGTATAGGTGATTGCGCAGAATGTATGCCAGTTCGCGATGACTGCCTAGAGCCTGGTGCGATTTATTCTCAATTGCATTGACGTCGATTGCGCGTCGCCAATCAACGGCGAAGGCCTGCCAGGATCCGGCGCAGCGGACGATCCACGAACAGGCCCGCCAGCCAGGCCGCAAGCGCCGACAGGACAACAACCAACGGGAAGTCGATGATCGCAAACGCCTCGCCCATACCCAGGTACTGAGCCACGCTTCGAAGCCAGAAGAACAGAGGCTCGTGCAAAACGTAGACGCCATATGATACCAGCCCCAGCCAGGTCGCAATTTTGGCGAGGCGACCAGACGCGTGCGCGTTCTGGACGATGAGGATGATCATCGGCATCAGGGCCAGACAAGCCACCGCATCGAACCAACGACGATAGGCCTCGGGGACCGGGCAGCACAAAATTCCCGCGACCAGGCCAACGGCCAGCCAAACCGGCACAGCCGGCATGAGGAACACCCGGCGGGCGCGATAAATTGCGATACCGGCGAAGAATCCGAACATGGCTCGGGCGATCCCGATATGGACGTCGGAGATTTTCCATCCGGCGCCAAGGTCCGGTTCGTTGGGCACCAGATGCAGCACCGCTAATCCTGACACGGCGAGCACCACCAACAACACGCGTACCGATAGCCATGGCGCGAGGACGGCATAAGCCAGATTGGCAATCAGTTCGGAAAACAATGACCAGGAAGGCGGATTCAGCGGGTAGAGTGTATCGCCCCCTGATATTGCCGAAGGGACGGGCAGAAACATGATCGATAGCGTTGCCATCGCGGCGAGATCGCTCAGCGACGTCTCCGAAAAACCGGATACGCTGGTGTAGATTGCATGCGACAAACCCAGAAACAGTCCCAGCAGGTATAGCGGATAGAGCCGGATCATCCGCAATTTCAGGAATCCGAGGGCCCGGATTTCGGATCTCAGGCGCGCGCCATAGGCATGGCACAGGACAAACCCGCTGAGGATGAAAAAGAAATCAACCGCGAGATATCGCCCGGGAACCAGAGACCGGACAAAATCCGATGGCACATGATCCGCAATCACGGCAAAGGCCGCAATGCCGCGCAATCCATCCAGCACGACAAAACGGTGCACGCGGTCGACGCCGGAATCTCCTTGGGAATCGCTCAAACAAATTTCCTCAATAGATTCAATCTTGTCAGCCATTCAACCCATCGACAAGCGCGTTCTCGATTCAGGCGAAACGAATGCCAGGCACGCCGTGTTTCCTGCTCGCCGCCGCGCCTCGCCAAGGCGGTAACACGCATCAAAACAGCCCGATTATGTCTCGACGATGCGTGAGTTCTTTCCACAATGCAGTTTCGTTCGGGATAATGGAATTGCGCTGGCACAGACGCTGCATAACACGCATACCATTGGTGTGATGTTCACAAAGATTCGCTAGAGCGTCGATCAAGTACGGGGATGGCAAGGATCGCTCATGAATCAGCTGGCTAAGAAAACCGCGACCGGCGCGATCATCAACATCTCTGTCACCGTGACCAAGAATCTCGGTCAGTTCCTGCTGGTCATACCGATCCTGGCCCGAATCCTGACGCCGGAGCAATTCGGCCTGATCGCGATGGCGATGACGCTGGTCGGATTTCTGACCATGTTCAATGATCTCGGCATCTCGGCCGCCCTTGTGCGGGCGGAGAAGCCAGGCGTCGCATTCTGGTCCAGTGCCTTCTGGATCAATATCGGATTTGGCACCGCGATGACCGCCGCCGCCTATTTCGCCGCGCCGTGGGTCGCCGTGTTCTTTGGCGAACCGCAAGTTGAAGAGCTCGTGCGCATGATGTCGTGCGTACTGATGCTACATTGCGCGGTCCTGGTGCCGATGGCGTGGCTGCAGCGAAACTACAAGTTCCAGACCATTGCCGTGATCGATCTGACGGCGATTATTCTGTCTTCGGCGGTCGCAATCTACATGGCGCTGAACGGATACGGCGTGTGGGCGCTCGCCTGGCAACAAATCGTTCTGTACGCGGTCAAGGCCGTGATCGGTCTGCTACTTCACAGAGCGCCGATCCGTTTGACCTTTGACTGGGCAACCATTCGAGCCGTCTTGCCATTTTCATTGGGCCTTACCGGCACAGCCTTTGTCCGATTCCTCAACCAAAATACGGACAATGTCCTGATCGGGCGCTTCCTTGGCGCTGATGCGCTGGGCTTTTATTCACGCGCCTATCTGATCATGCGCATGCCCATCAAGACCTTGTCCAGCGGGCTCAATTTTGCGCTCTACCCCGCCTTTTCCGCTGTCCAGGACGACAAGGAAAAGCTCGGGCGGGCTTACGTCAAGACGGTGTCGATCCTCAGCGTACTGGTGCTGCCGATGATGACCGGACTCGCCCTCGTCGTGGTGCCATTTGTCGATCTTTTGTTTGGCTCTCAATGGGGCCCTGTCGCGCCGGTGCTGCGAATCCTCGCTTTCGTCGGATTGTTGCAATCTGTGGCCTCCAGCGCCAACGAAATGTTCAAGGCGCGAGGGCGCTCCGGTGTCTTGCTGCGCTGGTCTCTGATCCGCGCTGTCGGGTTTATCATCGCCTTTTCGATTGGCATCTATATTGGCAGCCTGGAAGCCATGGCCTGGGCGTTCCTGATCGCCAATGTGATCCTGCTTTTCCCGTTCCAGTATGAAGTTCTGAAAGAGCTGAATCTGTCAGCAGCAACGCTGCTCGACGCGATCAGACCTCAGTTCTTCTCGACCCTGGTGATGGCGGCGGCTGTGCTGGCAACCGAAACCTTGATCCCGTCGGTTCAATCGCTGAACAGCACACTGCAATTGCTGGTGCTTGTTCCGATCGGTGGCGCGGTTTACTTCCTCACCCTTTTCATCTTCTTCAAACAGTTTGTCAGGACACTGGTGAATGATGTCCGTAACTTGAGAGGCGGCGAAGATTCGGCATCCGCCGCATCCGCTTGAGGTCGCTGCGACACCTGCGGGCCTATTTGATGGTGACCGTCTCGTAAACCGGTCCTGCCGCATTGTCTTTCAAGTGTGCGTCCAGGAAATTCAAGGTCAGCGCCAACAGGGTGACCCCATTCACGGCCTGGTGTTCGCTGTTCAATGAGATGTCCGCATAGCCATGCGCGGCACCATCGACAATATAGAGCGAAGCGTCCACGTCGACCGCATCAGCCTGTCGTTTCAAATCGAAAGCCCCTTTCACGGCGACGCGGTCATCAGCGCTGCCATGCAGTATGAACAGTGGGGCATCGCTGGGGCGCATCATGCCGTCAATAAACATCATGCCCCAATAGTCGATGACCACATCCGGTTTGGGAAAGCCGATGTCATAATCATCCAGACCATAAGCAACATGCATGGCAGCGATGGCGCCGGCCGATCCTCCCCACAATCCTATCCGGCTCATATCGATGCACCGGTCCTGTGGGGAACTGTCCCCAAGAAACCGTAAGGCCGTCACCGTGTCTTCGATCGCGGCGGCAATGCCGCCCGCATAGATTTCCAGCGAATGCGTATTGGAAGGCAAATCAGCTTTCGCTTCGAACAGATCATCCCGAACCGCGACAAATTCATCCGAAATGACGGGTTGGTCGGGGATCAATCGATAGTTGATCGCAGCCGCGACATAGCCACGCCGCGCAGCGTCCCGTGCGCGTTCGTCCCATCCGCTCCGGGTCTTGGACCCGCGCACAAAGGCGCCGCCATGAATGATGACAACAAGGGGCTTCAGCCGCTCGCACGGTTCATCCACTTGATAAACATCCATCAGAAGCGGCTTCGAACCGACCGTCGTCTGGCCCTCGGCATAGACGATATCGCTCTCAATCGTGAGCGCCTGCCGAGCCGGCATTGAACGAGTGCCCTGATCCGAACAGGCCAGGAGCAGATTCAATGATATCACCGCTGCGGCGATGCCTCGAAATGCCTTCATGCCGATTCCGCCATTCCATCTGAGACCGAATTAGGGATGGCGTTCTGCGCGACGTCAACCGCCCCGTCAAACGTCGACGCCGTGAATTGGTCGACCTGCCCTGCTCTAATTTATCGTCACACTCTCATAGACCGGTGCTGGCGCGCCGCTTTTGAGGTGCGCATCGAGAAAATCCATAGTCAGCGCCAATAGCGTCCGGCCGCTCACAGTCTGGGACTGACTCTGCAACGAAATGCCCGAATATCCGTGCCCCGCACCGGCAACCATGTATAGCGAAGCGCCAACGCTCATCGCATCAGCTTCCGCCTTCAAATCACGGGCTTCCTGGGGGTCGATCAAATCATCTGCGCCACCATGCAGGATGAAGAGCGGCGCCTCGGAAGAATCGATCATGCCATCCAGGAACACCATTCCCCAATAATCAATCACAACGTCTGGTTGGGGGAAATTGATCGAATGGGCATCCAGGCCATAAGCCACGTGCATTGCCGTGATCGCGCCTGCTGACCCGCCCCAGAGGGCGATTTTCGACATGTCGATACATCGATCTTCCGGCGAGTTGTTATCGAGATAGCGTAGCGCCGTCACCGTATCCTCAATCGCAGCGGTAATGCCTCCAGCGAAGACTGCGACCGAGTTATTGTCCCAGTCCTGATCAACATTGGCAGTAATGAGATCTGACAGCACCGGATTGAACTCCGCTGAAATCACCGGATCGTCCGGGATCAGGCGATAATTGATCGCGGCGGCAACATAGCCGCGTGCGACAGCGTCGCGTGCCCGGTCATCCCAGCCCGTGCTGGTCTTTGATCCGCGCCGAAAACCACCGCCATGGATGATCAGAACCAGCGGTCGCAATGCATCGCACTGCTGACCTGTTTGATAGATATCCATGACCAGGGTCTTCGAGCCGCCATTGGTCAATCCTGAGCCATAGACCACATCGGTTTCATTTGTCGGCGTCACACCCGATGGCGGCGGCGGCGGTGGCGGCGGAGGCGGTGGAGGCGGCGGCGGTGGAGGCGGCGGCGATATTCCAACCGGCGGCGGCGCCGAATTGGAGGCTCCTCCGCCCGAACAGGCCGCAACCAGGCTGACGGAAAGCACAGCCGCTAATACGCAGTAACTTGGTTTCATTCTGAATCCATTGAATAACACTCGCCATGGTAAACCGTTCCGGTGGCGCGCTCGTCAACCTGTTTCTACATTAATAGATTGCCACACAACGCCTACGAAATCCCGGTTTAGCCGCGCGTTTCGCCCGAATTGTCTGCGAGCAGAGCGCGCACTTGCTCAGCCATATCCTGCACAGCGGGCTCGTCGAATATCGTCGCGTGAGTTGCGTCAACGCTCATCGAAATGAAGGGCTGCTGCAAATGCTTCTCCCAACCCAATGACGGGCCGAGATTGAGAAAGCGAAGATTGGTCCGGGCAGCGCGAATGATGGCAACCCGCCCATCATATGGCTGAGGGTGGTAAGCATCCGCGGCGATCCGAAACGCGTCGTAGACACGCCAGCTGGCAGCTTCCAGCTCGGTTTCTTCATAATTTGCACCCTTGCGGCTCGGGATGATTTTCTTCAGCACGGGCACACGACGCAATATCCGGCGGAGCGTGTTCAAGGCGATGCTCGGATGCAGGCGCGGCAGGTTTCTGACTCGATCGATCACCCGGTTTGGTACGTCGTCCGCTTGCGGGTGCACCGTGTCGAACATGATCATGAGATCGACGGTCTCTCCAATGGCTTCAAGCTGTTGCGCCATTTCATAGACCACTATTCCGCCGCCCGAATATCCGGCCAGGGTGTAAGGGCCTTGCGGTTGAACCGTGCGGATCAGCTCAATATAGCGTCGCGCCATTTCTGGAATTGACTGAAGCGGGGCCTGAATTCCATCTGCGCCATAAGCCTGGATGCCATAGACGGGGCGTGTGTACGGCAAGCGGTCTGACAAGGACTTGAACTTCATCACATTGCCTTGCGCACCATGCACGGCGAATATGGCGCGCAGGCCCGGCAAACCATTCTTCAGCGGGACCAATGGCGACCAGGTCGAGGGCTGGACTTCAATCGAATCGTCGCCGTGCGCCTCCACCGCGCCGCCCACCCCGCGCGCTGCCAGAAGTGCCGCGAGTTCGCCAATTGTCGGCGCCTCAAACAGAGTCGCGAGCGGCAGCGAGACACCATGCTTCTTGCGGATCGAGGCAAACAATCGAACCCCGATCAGAGAATTGCCGCCAAGATCGAAGAAATCATCATTCGTGCCGACCTTCTTCACGCCCAGCAAATCCGACCAGGTCGATGCCAGGTCGATTTCAACCGGGGACTCGGGTGCCTCATAATCAGCTGCAAGCTGTGGCCGCTCAAAGTTGGCGTCAGGGTCATCAGGGCTGTTTTCAATCGCAGACGCCGCATCCAGCTGACGCATCCAGAGGGCTGGATCGACGGAAGACGCGATGGTTTGCACCAGCTCGTTCTGCGACAGAATACGGCTCAGGGCGTCAACGCCTTCCTGCGGACGAATACCCTGCGACAGGATCGCTTCGAGGGCTTGCGATTGTGCGCTGGCATTTCCGCCCTGTGGCAAGGCGGCACCCCCCGCGAATGGTTGGTCGGATGCGAGACGCGTCATCGTGAATCGCCGCACTTCCGCAAACACACGTCCGGATGCGTCTGCAAGCTGGACGTCGAAATAAGCCATCCCATCGCCGCTACCCGGCAGGCAGCGGACATGGCTGAACACATGCGTCGGCATGTCGCCATACATGCAGACGCTGTCATAACTCAGGGGCACATAGAATTCAGTGCTCAGGTCAACACCTGGGATCAGACGCTGCACGCCGCCCGTCGCCATATCCAGAAGGGCCGGATGCAGCCCACCTGCGGCCAGATCGTCTGCAAAGGCGTCGGGCAGGCGCAGTTCTACCAGCGCTTCGTCGGTGCCGTAGGCGACCTGTTTCATGTTTGCCCAACGCGGTCCGAAGGCCATGAAGTCCTGATCGAGGAATCCGTCTGGCGATACCCAGGTTTCAACCGCGCACCGCGCAGCAATATCGGGCAGAGCGAGCGGTGCCGGCGGCGCGCTCTCAAACGTGGCTGCATCGCACACGACCAAAGGCGGCGTATCCAGATCAGAGCCATCACGAATCGTCATCTCGATCCGCCCAGGCCCGACATTCACCGCATGCAGGCTCAAGCGCCGCGTGGCGTCGGGGGTGATAATGAATGGCGCCAGGAATGTGAGATTGGACAATTTGATCTGTGCATCCGGATAGAGATCCGCAGCCGCTGCGCGCGCCAGCTCCAGCATGGTCGTTCCCGACAGCAGCGTGTTCCCGTCTTTGACCTTGTGATCAGCGACAATCCAGTCATTCGCGGCCGACAGGTCACGGACATAAAGCCGGCCATCCGCCGCGTCCGTGTAGCCATCCCAGGCCGGGCTCTTGCTCGGCATATAAGGCAGCGCCGCACCGCTCTGGCTGCGCTTCGCAGCTTCGGCCATGCCGACATCGCGCCAGGCGTTCCAGTTGACGGCAATCGTGCGCCCGGCTGCGCGTCCGTTTCGCTCCCGCGCGAACGCATCGAGGAAGGCGTTGGCGGCCGTATAATCCACTTGTCCGGGCAGACCCAGGAACGAGGCAACAGATGAAAACACCACGAACAGGTCGAGATCTTCGGTAATCGCGCGGTCAAGATTGACCGTTCCCGAGACTTTTGGTGCCAACAGGCGCTGCATCGCAGCGGCGTCTTTTACCATTAGCGGCGCATCATCCATGCTGCCGGCGGCGTGAATGACGCCCGTCAGGGGGCCAAACGCGGCGCGGATCCGGGCGACAGCTTCGGACAGGTTTTCTGTGTCTGTGACATCGCCGGAAACGACCAGGACCTCGGCGCCGCTTTCGCGCAGCGCGCGAACCTGTTCAATGCGTCGCGAGACCTGGCTCTCTATGTCTGCTGAGAGAATCTCATCCCATTCCGGTTCCGGTGGCAATCCCTTGCGGGCCAGCAGCGCGAGTTTCACCGGTTTGAGGGCGCTCATATGCTGCGCCACTTGCATGCCGATGCCGCTCAGACCGCCTGTGATCAGATAGACCCCGCCCGCGCGGAGCCAGTCAGGCATGTCGCCTTCGGTCGCATCGATCGGGCTGGGCGATATCGCTCTGACCCAGCGCCCTGATGGCCGTAAAGCAATCACGGAAGAGTCGGATTCAGAACGCAATTCATCGCCGATACGGGCCAGCAATTCCGGTGACCAGCGCTTAAGCAAGGATCGCCGCGGTACGTCGATACAGCGTGTTTGAATGTGGGTCAGCTCGCGCGGCACGGTCAGCACCGGGCCCAGGCTGAGCGATTGATAAGGGTCGAGCGTCGCGCCGCCGAGATCGGTCAGGCCAGAGGTCAGAACCGAGAATTGCACCGGTTCAGATCGCCCGCCGAGCGCCTGCGCCAGATAAGTCGGTTGCAGGAACAGACGCTCTTGTTTCGCCTTGGGGCCACGCGCTGCGCGGTGCCCGGTCTGAGTCAGAAAGACAATATGCTCAGGCGCGCCAAATTCATCTTCGATCTCTTCCAGGACTTGCGCGAACTGGTCGGGCTGGCTGAAATCGATGGTCCAGGCATTCGGACCTGAGCGCTGGTAAGCCGAGCCCGATATCACGCGCTGAACCCGGTCAGCGCCCAGCGCATCTGCAATATCCGTCATCGCCGCCATGGCGTGGCCGAACACGACCCAATTGCGGGGCCGGCCTGCATCTGGGGCGCGCACCAGCGGGGCTTCGCGATAGGTCAGCTGGGCGAACCAGTCCTTGATATCGCTGCGCTTGACCAGATCATGGCTGGCCGGCTCTGTCGCACCCTTGCGCGGCTCGACCCAATAGGACTCGCGCGCGAAAGGATAAGTTGGCAGTGGGATGCGGTTGCGCAGCTGAGCGCCATAAAACTCATCCCAGTCCACGGCGCCGCCGGCAGCCCAGATCTTGCCGAAACTGGCCAGCGCGAATTCCAGATCGCTGACGGGTTCTTTCGGGTGGCGCACAGTGCTGTAAGCCGAGCGGTAGGGTTTCTCCTGGGCCTTGGCGAGCATCGACAAGGTCCGCCCAGGACCGATCTCAACAAGCACGGGCTCGCCGAGCGACCGCAGCGTCTGCAAACCATCGGCAAAGCGCACCGTTGAGCGCAGGTGATTGACCCAATAGTCCGGATCACAGGCTTCTTGCGGGGATATCCAGTTGCCGGTCAGGTTTGACACGAACGGCATGGACGGCGCTTTGAAGTCGATCTTGCGACAGGCCGTGCGGAAGCGCTCGAGGATCGGGTCGAGCATGCGAGAATGCGCTGCCACATCGATGCGGATTGGCGTCGAATCAATTTCGTTCTGGGTCAGTTTGGCCTGGAAGGCATCGATCAGGTCGCGTGGACCGGACGCGACGCAGAGGTCCGGCGCATTCACAGCGGCGATGTCGAGCGTTGCCGGCGCCATCTCGCGCACATCGCTCTCGGACATTGGCACGCTGAGCATGCCGCCCTGATCGATACATTCGAACAATTCGCCGCGCAGCATGACCAGCGTGATCGCATCTTCGAGCGAAAACACGCCAGCTTTGCAGGCGGCAACATACTCACCCATACTGTGCCCGATAAAGGCATCGGGCTCGAGACCCCATGACTCGTACAGGCTGGCAAGCGCGTAGGTGGTGGTGAACAAGGCCGGCAGCGTCAGCGATGGCTGTTCCAGGGTCCGCGTCGCTGTCTCGACCTGATCGGCAGGCGGATACATCAGCGGTTTCAGATCGCGGCCAAGCTTTGGTGTGATGATGGCAAGGCAGGCCTCGACGGCATCTCGATAGACCTCATCCTGCTCATAGAGTTCGCGCCCCATACCAGCATATTGCGCGCCGCCCCCTGGAAACATGAAGACGGTTTTCGGACGATCCAGATTGGCTTCAAGGGTCGCGACCATCTTGTCTGACGGATTGCGCAGACGAGCGACAGCATCTCCCGCGGCCTCCGCGACCACCACGCGGCGATGCGGCATCGACCGGCGACCTGTCGCCAGCGTATAGGCGGCATCGGCCAGATCGATATCCGGCTCCGCTTCAAGTCTGTCGGCGAGCTGGCTCGAGGCGCGGTCCAGCGCATCCTTGGTCTTAGCCGAGAGGACCAGCAATTGTTTCGGCCTGGCATCTTCGCCGGGCAGAGCCGCAGGCGCTTCTTCCAGGATGACATGGCAATTGGTGCCGCCAGCCCCGAGCGCCGTGACGCCGCAGCGGAGCGGACCTTCACTCGACCAGTCTTGCAGGTTCTGATTGACGAAGAATGGGCTGTCTTCCAGATTCATCGCCGGGTTCGGCGTTTCGAAACCAAGGCTTGGCGGCATTTGGCGATGCTTGAGCGCCATGATCGCCTTGATCAATGACGCTGCCGCTGCGGCTTCGCCGAGGTGGCCAATGTTGGATTTGACCGACCCGATACCGCAATAGCCGACCTTGTCCGTATGCTGACCGTAGGCTTCATTCAGCGCTTCAACTTCGATCGGATCACCGACCAGCGTGCCGGTGCCGTGGGTTTCGACATAGGTGATGCTTTCGCCAGGCACCCCAGCCGCGTCGAGGGCGTCGGCAATGACATTTGCCTGACCGTCAACACCCGGGGCGAGATAGCCAACCTTCAAGGCGCCATCATTGTTGATGGCTGACCCTTTGACGACAGCATGAATGGTATCGCCATCATCGAGCGCATCGTCGAGCCGCTTGACGATCAGCGCACCGGCGCCGCTGCCAAATACAGTGCCGGCGCTTTTCGCATCAAACGGACGGCAATGACCATCTGGCGAGAGGATTTCGCCATCGCGATACATATAGCCCTGGCCTTGTGGGAACAGGATGGTGGCGCCGCCGATCAGCGCCATGTCGCATTCGCCCTGGCACAGACTCTGAGCCGCCATGTGCAAGGCGACCAGAGCCGAAGAGCACGCTGTTTGAACATTCATGCTCGGGCCGCGCAAATCCATTTCATAGGACACGCGCGTCGCCAGGAAGTTCATGTCATTGCCAGTGTGACGGACGAGGAAATCGCCCATCGAATTCATGATTTCCGGATGCGTGCGGACATTCTCGACATAGTAATCCGGCGCGCCCGCTGTGGCGAAAACGCCGACCTTGCCGTCTTCTGGAAGAGCCGTATAGCCAGCGTTCTCGAACGCCGCCCAGGCAATCTCCAGGAACACGCGATGGGCCGGGTCCATGACCGAGGCTTCGCGCGGATTGAACCCGAAAAAGCTCGCGTCAAACTTGTCGACATCGCTGAGCAGAGGGCAGACTTTGACATAGTCCGGATCGTTCAGGTCCGCTTCGCTGACGCCAGCCGCACGCAAGGCTTCATCGTCAAGCGGCATGATCGATTCGACGCCATCGCGGACATTCTGCCAGAACGTCTCAACATCCGGCGCGCCGGGAAAGCGTGCCGCCATGCCGACAATGGCAATGTCGGTTGAACCGGCTGGCTGGGATCCCGTATCCGCCATCTTAATCGACTCGCTCCTGACGCTTCGCCCGCCGCTTGGCCGCGGCTTCTTCGCGTCTGTTCGTTTTCTTTTGCGCACGTTCCGGCTTCGCTGCCGGGCCCCTGGTGTCGGAGCCAAGATGCGCTGCCAGTGTTTCCACCGTAGGATATCGGAACATGGAGACAAGCGAAACACGACGCCCGAGCGTCTTTGACAGGCGCTGATTGGCTTGCGCCGTCATGATCGAATTGGCCCCGATATCAAAAATATTGTCCGTGCGTCCGACCTGGGACAGACCAAGCAATTCTTTCCAGACCTCGGCGATCGTGTTTTCCAGATCATTCGAGGGCGGGACATATTCAGCCTGCACGAGTGCGACACTCGTCGTCGGTGCGGGCAAGGCCTTGCGGTCAATCTTGCCGTTCGGAGTCAGCGGGAATGTGTCCATCGCGACAAAAGCAGACGGCACCATATAGTCAGGCAGATGCTCTCGCAGGTGCGCCCGCAACTGATCGGTGAGCTGTTTCTGATCGCTCACTTGCGCGGCCGGTTGATTGGCATAATCCGCCGGGCGAAGCAGGGGGTCCGCATCGGTCCGCGGTGCGACCTGTTTGTCGCTCACCGTCTTGTGTCGGAACACGACATCAAACGTGGAAGCATCGTCGCGATTGAACCGGGCACTGGCAACAAGATAGTCCGGGTGAAGCTCGAACAGCTCTCCAGGGTCGATGCCGACGCCGCGCGTCTGGCTCAACAGGTCACGCATGGCACCGACGGTCGCTGCGCTGTCTCCAGTCAGAGTCTGACGGGCCGCATAGACCGGGGCGAGCCGCGCATTCGGCACGCCATTCACAGCCACCACTGGTTCACCGCTGGCAAGCAAGTCGCGAATATCCGCGAGCGAGGCCGCCTTGCGCGGTGCGGGCAGATTGAGCGTATCAGCAGGTGCCGATCCGACATGCAGGACGACGTCATAGCGATAATCCGTCATCTCGTTCGCACTTGCCCCGCGCTTCAGGGTCAGCGTGACGCCCTGCAGACGCGGAACATCGCGCACCAGGGCGTGGAAGAAGTCATCGCCAAGCACCAGTTCGCTGTCGCGCTGAATGCGCTTTTCGATTCGGTCTGAAACCACATTTGGCTCAAGCTGCGCGGGCGCCTGGTTCAGCTCGACCGCGGTGTGGAAGGCTGCCTGCTGTTCGAGACTGCGCACATCGCCGACAAAAATCTGTCCACCATCTGCAATCAAGGCGCTGGCGCGTTCGAGGACGTCGGCAAGATAATCGGCGCTCGGGAAGTACTGCGCCACCGAATTGATCACCACCGTGTCGAAGCTGCCGGTCTCGAACTGTCCGATGGCGTCCGCCGGCAATTTGCGCAGGTCGACTTTGCTCGCTTCCGTTGGCGTCAGCTCATCGCCGATGCGGCTCAGCGCGTTCGCGGACACATCAATGCCGCTATAATGGTCGACTTCATCGAGCACCGAGAACAGGACCATGCCGGTGCCGCAACCGATTTCGAGCAGGCGCTGCGGCGCGAGGTCGAGAATACTGCGCTGCGTCTCATCACGCCATTCACGCATCTCGGCCGCCGGAATGGGCGCGCCGGTATAGCTGTCATTCCAGCCGGTAAAGTTGAAGCGCGCATCGCTGTCTTCATCGCTTTGCTGATAGGCCGTGTCCCACAGGCCCTGCCAATGATCGACCAGGTCAGTATTGTCGCTCTGGCCCTGCGCCGACGTATAATAGGCGACCAGTTGCGCGACGCCGTCCTCATTGTGCGCGGTGACGACGCTTTGCCAGATATCCGGATGGCGACTGAGCTGGGTTTCAATCTCGCCAAGCTCGATCCGGTAGCCATTGATTTTGACCTGCTGGTCAATGCGGCCGAGATATTCAATCTCGCCGGAGGCTTTGTAGCGAGCAAGATCGCCCGTGCGATACAGGCGCTCGCCGGGCGCATACGGGTCATCAATAAACCGCTCGGCGGTCAGGTCGTCGCGGCCAAGATAGCCGGGAACGACACCATCACCGCCAATACAAAGCTCGCCAGCATCGCCAAGTCCAACCAAGTTGCCTTGGGCGTCGAGCAGGCGAATGGTCGTATTCGCAATCGGGCGCCCAATCGTGATCGGTTGCCCATTCAGAACAGGCGATGTCGTCGACCAGATCGTGGTCTCGGTCGGGCCATACATATTGGTGAACTGTCCGGTCAGTGTCTCATGCAACTGGTCAGCAAGATCGCTCGGCAAGGCTTCGCCGCCCAGCATCAGGTGTTTGAGCGAGCCGAACTGATCGAGCACGTCAGGATCGTCGATCAGCATACGCGCCATGGATGGCGTACATTGCAGGTGCGTGATCTCATGCGCCTTGAAGGTCTCACCCACGGTGACGAACGTGCCCTCATCCGCGGCTGCGCCGCCAGAATTGGCGAGTTCCCGCAGGCGATTGAGATGTGGCAGGTTCTCCAAAACCGTTCCAGCCTCAATGCCGAAATCGACCAGACAGGCAATCTCGTTGACGCCAATCTCTTTCAGTTTCTCGACCATGCCGAGCGCATGCTCAGGCGAGCCGAACAGGCCGGCGGTTTCGAAATAGCGATCGAAGGCATGGTCCATCAGCGCGGCAATGTCTTCGTCGGTGAACTGCGATGTGTCGAGCTGCGCTTCAGCGCCGTCCAGCGATGGGCGTTTGAATGCCGGGAACATCCACGGCGCGACTTTGACCAGGTCGAACGAGCTTTGCAGATAGTTGCAGAACGGTTCGCGTGCGATCTCGCGGGCCTTTTCGGTATCGTCGCAGACATAAGTGTGCAGCATCAGAGAGACCTGGCCTGGGCCTTCAAATCCGGCATCCGCACGCGCTTCGCGATAGGCGGCCAGCTTGGTCTGCAAGTCTTCAAGATCCTGGCCGAGCATATTGGTCAGGATATTAGCGCCGAGACGTCCGGCTGCTTTGAAGGTTTCCACATTGCCGGCGGATGCAATCCAGATCGGCGGGCGCTCCTGGATCGGGCGCGGGAAGGTCGAGACCTTGATCATGTCGCCTTCACCATTGGCGACTTCGACTTCTTCACCCGCCCAGAGCTTGAACACGGTGTCGATACTCTCGACCATGATCTCACGCCGGCGCTCATAATTCTCCGGCATCAGGGCGAAGTCATTGGCGTGCCAGCCAGAGGCAAAGGACAGGCCGACGCGGCCATTCGACAATTGATCGATCACCGACCAGTCTTCAGCCACGCGGATCGGGTTATGCATTGGCAGCACGACACTGCCGGCACGCAGGGCGACATTCTCAGTAATCGTCGCCAGGGCGGCTGTGGTCACGGCCGGGTTCGGGAAAATCCCGCCAAACTCGTGGAAATGCCGTTCCGGCGTCCAGACCGACTGGAAGCCATTGGCATCGGCAAACTTGGCGCCTTCGAGGAGCAGTTTGTAGGTCTCACCCGGTTGCGCGTCGCCTTGCGATGACGAGAAATAGAACAGGCCGAAATCCATTGGCGTGTCCGAGACTTCGACGCGCGCTGCATCAGACAGGCTGCTTTGATCGGTTTCGCCCTGGATGATGACTTCGAATCCGCGGGCCAGTGTCCAGAAGATTTCCAGCACTGAGATGTCAAAGCTGACACTGGTCACGGCGAGCCAGACCCCAGGCTCCGTGCCGATCACGTCATCCATGCCGGCAAAGAAATTCGCGACATTGCGGTGCGCGACTTTCACGCCCTTCGGACGGCCTGTCGATCCGGATGTAAAGATCACATAAGCGAGCTGGTCTGCCGTCACCGCGACGTTCGGCGCGCTTGCATCTGCGTCACTGGAAATCGACTCGAGCGTCACCAGTTCGGCACTCTCAAATGCCAGCGTCGCGGCGAGCGTTGCGCCGGTCACAACCAGGGCCGCGCCGGAATCCTCTAGCATGATGGCGAGACGGTCGCGTGGATAGGACGGGTCCATTGGCACATAGGCCGCACCGGCTTTCATCACGCCGAGCAAAGCCGCGACCAGTTCGGTCGAACGCTTGACGCAAACGGCAACGAAGTCGCCGGGTTTCACGCCCTTGCTGATCAGTGTGTTGGCGATCTGATTGGCGCGGGCGTCGAGGGCGCGATACGTCAGTGACGTGCTTTGGAAAACGACGGCTTCGGCGTCTGGCGTGCGCGCGACCTGCGCTTCAAACAGCTGGTGAACGCACTGATCGCTGGCATAGGCCTTGACCGGCCCGTTCGAGAGATCCAGAAGCTGGCGCTTTTCCGTTTCCGGCAGCAGGTTGAGATTGGAGACCGGTGTCTCCGGCTGGGATGCAGCCTCCGCCAATAACGTTTCGACGCGCCCTGCCAGGGCCTGAACGGCGTCCTCGGACATGGCGTTCTGATCAAAGGAATAAGTGACCTGATCGGCAGCATCGTCGACATGCAGGGTCAGGGCTGTGCCAGGCAGCAGACCTGGTGCGCCGTCGAGCTGAACACCGATCGGCAGCGATTGCGACGCCTCCGTCTCGCGCAAGCGCGCATAGCGTGCTCGCATATCGCGCGCAAAGGTGCCGCGTTTTTCCTGCTGCGCCAGTGCATCACCCACTTGCGCCCGCATCGCCGCGAGCGGGGCATCCATATCCACCGTCGCTCGCATTGGAACCTCAGTCGCATAGAAACGATCGCCGTGTTGCGGCAGGGTTTTGCCGAGCGCCAGATCGAATTCGGCTTGGGTGCCCGACCGTGCAACGTAGACGGACAAAGCCGCCAAATAGTCATTTGCCGTATACTGACGATCCTGTTTGATCAGGCTCGCAGACGCCGGTTCAGAGGTCTCACGGATTTGCGCGAGCGCCGGGGCTGTCTGTTCCGCCACACGCCGCACCCAGAAGCGCTCATGCTTGGTCATCCGAGAATCAAACTCGGCAAGCGCGGCCTCAATGCCACTGACTGATGCCAGCGTGCTGCCGATTGAAGCGGTCAGGGCCGCAGATGCGAGCGCGCGTCCATCAAGCGGCGTCAAACCGCTCAAACGAACGGCGCCGGGTTGCGTCGATACGGTAATCGAGCTGGCGTTCGCGGCCAGCACTTGCCCGGGTGCCGCCTGTGCGTCGCCATCTGTGATATCGGCATGATCGATCAGATAGACCGTATCGCCGACCTGCACCTTGGGCAGGCACATCCAATTGTCTTCCCGGCCGAGATGCAGGCCGCGCACGAGGCGGCTGATCGTTTCGGCGGGCTGAGCGAAGTCGAGCAGACCAAGGCCTGGTCGATCCGACCGGACGTGGAAATGTTGCTGCGCACCCGGCGCTTTCGTCGCCATCGGCGTGCCGGACAAGATTTCTGCTTCAAGATTGGTGAGCAGCTCCGCGAACGTTTCCCGGCAGGCATTGGCGCATTTCACACCGAGCGAAAACGCAGTATCTTCCGCCGAAATCTCGATCTGTCTCTGCAGCAGAATATCGCCGCCATCGACATCAGCAGTCATCGCATGCCAGGTCACACCATGCGTGTCGGCACCGTCTATGATGGACCAGGACGTCGCATTGAACCCGGCATAGGCCGGCAAAAGCGAGTCGTGATAATTGATCGCCCGCCGTGACGGCATTGCAACCAACGCATCCGGCAAAATGGCGTGATTGACGATCGAGAACAGGTAGTCGAACGACATACCCGCCAATTTCTCTGCAAGATCCTGCTTAGCCGAAATCTGCGGGATATCGGTACCCGATAGCCACGCCTCGACGTCCACGCAGTCGCTGACCACTGCCGCAACAGCATGTCCGGCCGCAGTCCATTGCTGGATGCAATCGATAAGCACTTGCGTGCTCCCGACAAATACAGCTTTGCCTATTTCCCCACTCATTTTGTCATTTACTCTACGAAGCATCGCTATTCACTTTCGGATCGGTCAAGAAGTCAATGATTTCTGGCGATCCAAAGCAAAATTCGTTCCAATCGATACCTCTAGCCCCCGTTTTTCGCGTGATAGGTGAATTTTACCGGTTCGCCGCCCGTTTTCACGGCCAGAGCGAATCGCTGATTCGGTCGGATTTCGTGCGCCTCGAACGTCCAGTCACGGACGGCGGCGGAATCTCCCTTGACCCGCAAAAGAGAAGGCGCTTCGCCGAACGGTGACATATCGAAATCGTGCAATGGAAACGAGACACCAAGGCCCAGCGCCTTGATAAAGGCTTCCTTGAGCGTCCAGTATCGAAAGAAAGCCTGCGGCAGGTCGACCGGCGCGACTTGCGCAAGATGCTGCTTCTCGACAGCCGATAGCGGCCAATCCATTTCTTCACGCTGAAGCGTTTGCACCGCCTCAATGTCAACTCCCACCGGCGCCGCCGCGCAAACGGCCAGCGCCGTCCATGCGCCGTCATGGCTGATGCTGAAGGACAGCGCCTGCCCGGCCAGATTGGGTTTGCCATAGGCGTTTTCTTCAAACGCCAACTCATTTGCTGGCTGGCCCGTGATCGCGCCGAGCCGCGCCCGGACATTGGCCCGCGCGATGGCCCACAGCATGCCTTTCTCGGAGGAAAACTGCCGGTCGCGCCGCGCACATTCCTCGCGATTCAAAGTCGTGAACAAGTCGTCCGCCTGCGCCACCTGGTCGGCATTGTTCCAGAGCCAGATATCAACCGACAAATCTTTAGATGGTTGCGGAAGGGTCATTGCGGTTGAGCCAGAAGATGCGCGGTGAAAGACAGATCCTGATACTGGCAGACAAGTATGGAGATCTCGTTCATGACACCTCACTAATTCACTGCTTCCCGGCCGGAAAGATCGTTTAGCGCGAGGCGATAATGAACCGTGTGAGCCGCAGCAATTCGCCTATATCGCCGCCTCGCAAGGCATCCTTGGCACGCCAGTATAACGAACGCCCCAACTGCCCGACAATCTGCCGTCCGAGAGGCGAGCCGGTTTTCAAGGCTTGTACTTTCCGTTTGATGTCGGCCGATTCCAATAGCGGTGCACAGCCAAGTCCATAGCTGGTGGACATGCGGATCAACCGAATTTCATAGTCGCTCAGCGTGTCACACGGTGTCGAGGCAATGCC
Source organism: Hyphomonadaceae bacterium (assembly GCA_024742355.1). Taxonomy (GTDB): domain Bacteria; phylum Pseudomonadota; class Alphaproteobacteria; order Caulobacterales; family Hyphomonadaceae; genus Henriciella. The sequence goes on from JANSYM010000006.1 coordinate 244,656, forward strand.
GGCCCAGGTGTCGAGGGCTTCGTCCCAAAGCACATGGCGCCCGAACACTGCGCCTCGGCGGATCAGCGCGGCGCGGCTGCGGATGTCTGCGTGAGCCGGGTCTTTCCAGATTTCAGCAGGTAATAATTCTTCATCGCCAAGCTCGTCGAGCAGCGGTTTGATGATCTGGCGGTGATACTTGATCCATTTGCGGTTCGCGTCCTTCATCGAGAAACGCTCGCCCGCGGTCCCGCGCGTGCCCTGATGCTCGCGGTGGAGAAAGACCACATCTGGCAGCACGCGTCCGGCGCCGTGACGGGTCAGTCGGAGCAGCATCTGATAATCCTGCGACCGATTTAGTGTTTCATCGAACGGTCCGACCTGCTCATAAAAAGCGCGGCGCACGATCAATCCTGGCTGAAATATATGGCAGCCATCCAGGGCATCGGAAAACACCTCATCCGGCTGTGATGCCTTGGAATAGCCGGGCGCCTTGCGAACGATCTCACCAGAAGTCTGATCGACGGTGAAATCTTCGTGCAGTCCGGCGCAGTAATCGAGCTCAGGATGGGTTTCCAGTTCCTGCATCAGGCGCGCGCATGCGTCCGGCAGGATCAGGTCATCATCGTCACAAATCCAGACGCAATCCCCCTCAATCATGGCCAGGCCTTGATTCAGCGCGGCAGACTTTCCGCCATTTTCCTTGTGGTGATAACGCACCCGGTCACCAAATGCCGCGACGCGCTGGGCGGTGTCGTCAGTTGAGCCATCATCGATGACCAGGATCTCATCCACCGGGCGCGTTTGTGCGAGCAGGGTTTCAAGTGTCTCGGCGATCAGGTCCGCGCGATTATATGTCGGCAGAATGACGCTCACACGATTGACCATTGGGTTCCCCATCACACCAATATTCATCCCACAAACCTAGCCTCAAGACCGGTTTACGGTCTGCTTTTGATCAAAAACGGGTCGCCAACTTTGATCCCTCAGGCGCCCGGATTCTCGATCGCAAGTTGCATGCCACTATACACACAAAGCTTATGAATGGGTTTTTGGGCACATTCATGGCGAAGATCGCGCCGCCAATTCACCTTCCCGGCAAGGTGTGACTGGCATATGACTTGCTCTGCTTGGTCTTGCTTTCGACGGTCGGGACAACCACAAAAATGACGATGACAATTGATGCTCTGGTCCTCACCGATCCGCGATTTGCAGGCGGAACGTCAGCCGCAGTTCTGGCGGATGTAAAGGCGATGTCCGATGCTGGCCTCTCCGTCGGCCTGGCCTTGATGGAATCCGTCGGATTCTTCCAGGAAACGGATACTGAAAACCCGGCAATCGTGAATCTAGCCGACCTTCCCGGTGTCACCCTGATCGATCTTGAACAGGCGCAATCAGTGCGATGCGGCATTGCCTTCTTTCATCATCCATCCGTGTTCGAAAATCCGGTTCTGCGCGCGTTTCAGGTCGAGGCTGTTCGCAGCGTTCTGGTCGCGCATCAGCCGCTTTTCCTGGGTGATGGCGCCCTCGCTTTTGACCCGTTCAGGGTCCAGCGCAATGTGCGCGCGCAATTTGGTCAGTCCCTGCTATGGGCGCCCGTATCGGGGATTTGCCGACAGCAATTTCGAGCCTATGCCCCGCTCCTGCGGCTGACCTGTCACGACTGGCCAAATGCGTTCGATGTCAGCGACTGGGTGCCGCAACGCGAGAAGCTGCAAACACAATCCCTGACCATAGGACGCCACGGCCGCGCGCATCCCGATAAATGGCCGGCCACCGGCGCCGACATTGCGCTCAGCCTGCCATCAGGCCCGCTCTCCAATGTCTCCGTCATGGGCGCGGATCGCGCCTTTCTGCACGCCAGAGGCGTGGATATTTCCGATTGGACCGTGCTTGACTTCAACGCGATGCCGGTTGCCGACTATCTCGATACGCTGGATGTGTTTTCCTATCACCACGCGCCGCTTTGGGTCGAATCGTTTGGACGCACGATTGCTGAAGCCATGCTGATGGGCGTGCGCTGTGTCCTATCACCGGCCCTGCAACCGACATTCGGGCCACATGCGCTGTATGGTGATCCGTCAGAGGTCGCCGGCATTCTCGATCACATCCGCAACAATCTCGAGGCCGAACGCACAGCGGCCCTGGCGGCGCGCCAGTATTGTCTCAACACCTATTCAACCAAATCCATCGTAAAACGGTTTGAAGACCTCAAATCCGATACCGGCACTGCCTCCCGGTCGCCGCGGCCCGAGATTTCACCGCTGATCGCAGCCAGGAAGCTTGTCGGCTTTCGACGCCGCCGAAGAAAGTCCAGGAAAGACGCGTAAATCATGCCTCAATCTCCTCCTTTATTCATCGTTGGCGCGCCACGATCCGGCAACACGCTGACCCGGCGGGTGCTGATGGCATCCGGTCAGATCTACATCCCGCCCGAGACCTATGTGCTCGGTGAACTCCTGGTGCGCTGGCGCAAGTGGCGCGGGCTCACCTGGCGCGAAAAGGTCTGGCTGTTCTGCGCCTATTTCGATCGCCACAAGAAGTTCGCAGACTTCGAAATCGAAAGCCTGTCCCCGCTCGCAGCAGCGGCTGTCGCGCTGCCTGAGAATGAGCAAACGCTGCCGACCCTGATCGATCGGTTCTATGCGTTCATGGCCCGCGAACATGGCTTTACCGAGCAGCGCTGGGGCGACAAGACGCCATGGAATACGATGTATCTGAAAGACATCGTGAAAGCTTATCCCGACGCCTATTACCTGTACCTCAAACGCGATGGGCGCGATGTCGTTGCCTCGCAGTTGAAGTCCGATATGCGCGATTTCGAAGCGTCCGCAACGCGCTGGATTGACGCCAATACTGCCTGCCAGCGACACTTGAAACGGGCGCGGCGCGCGCCGCTGGAAATCGCTTATGAGGACCTCGTTACCGACCCCGAAGCGGTGTTCGCCGCCATCTTCGACTGGGCTGATCTCGACTTTGAAGCAGATTACCTGACGCGGATTCCGGAACGTCTGGGCGATGTCGGGCGTCATGATCATCACGCCGCCGTCACACGTCCAATCACGGCGAGTTCAATCGGCAAATGGAAAGACAGCTTGTCAGCGCAGCAGTTTGAGGCCCTGTCACCCGCCTTTGCCGACATGATGCAGGCGCTCGGATATGCGACCGGCGCCAGCAAATCAGACCCGTGACCCGTCGTGCGCCCTAATCCGCCGCAACCGGGCTCAGGTCCCCGTAATATTCAGCCTCTTTGACCGAGAAAAACGCGGCGATAATGCCGCTGTGAAACATGGCCCGGACATAATGCCGACGGCTGGTTGCTTTCGACCCCAGCGTGAGCAGGGTCAGGACCATCAAATAGGCGACCTTCACCATCGCAGCCCCCAGCTTGAACAGGTTGCGCGCGAGGCCGTTGCGATAGATCACGACTTTTCCATACGTAATTCCAGACCGGAATTTGTTCTTCACCAGCCAGTCGAGTGACAACCGGTTTTCGGCCACGGGCTCGTACACCACAGCCTGTTTGGTCTCGTCTATCTTCGCACCGCCGAGAAAGCACTGATAGAAAAATTGCGTGTCTTCACCACCTGAACGCCCGCGATCCTCACTGAACCGGAGGGATTCTATGGCCGGGTGCAGGCGCTTGAAAAAGGCGTTGCTTGTATGCCCGGTCATGATTGGCCGGCGATCGCCAAGGCGAATGGAATGCAGGTCTATCGTACGGATCCAGTTCGGCGCATGATCAGGATAGATCGAAACGACCGGACCGAAGGCAAGGTCGAGATTATTCTGCGTCGCCGTGTCATAATGGTGCTGCAGCCAGAGTTCGGTGGCAATTTCGTCATCATCAATGAACGCAATCCACTCGCCACGCGCCTGATCGACACAGGCATTGCGAGCAATTGAAATATTGCGCGCCGGGGCGTGAACATAGGTCAGATCGAGATCATCAAACCGCGCCGCAGTGGCTTCGACATAAGGCCGCGCGGTTGGCTCGACATCATTGTCGACCACGATCACTTCGAAACGGATTTCCGGACCGACTTTCTGACGCGCGATGGACTCGATCGTCTCGCAAACGGATTTGCGCCGGAAGGTGCAGATACAGACGCTGATCAGCGGTGTCGTCATGTTCGCGTCCTTCGATTCAGGCTCGATCCGGATGGCGCAGCGCAATAGGCGCGGCCGGGGATGAGGTTTTGGCATTGAGAAACTGGTCGAGCAAACCCGCCATGAAATCTTCGGGTTCGACGAACACATCATCTGGCAGCTGGCGCAGCGCATCCTGGCGGGCGCGGATCTCGTCTCGCCGCTCAATCAGGGTTCGCAACTGCTCAATCAGCGTCGATTCCACCGGCTCTGAAACAGTGAACCCGGATAGGTTCTCGCGCACCCAGGTCCCGGTCTGGCTGTCCGCCGGTGCGATCGATGGCACGCCAAAATAGCCGCCCTCATAGAGCCTGTTCGGCAACAGCCATTTCGAGTTGAGGCCAGCCTCCATATAGTCGCCTGACCAGATGAGATCGAGTTGACCATAAATGTCCGGCAGATCCTCGGGCGCCTTATAGGCGCCGAAGAAGGTGATATTGTCGACCGGCTCTATGCGCTCATGGAACGCTGGCACGCTGAGCAGATCCGGCTTGCCATGCGCTCGGATCTCGATCGCATCACCGAATTCCTGCGCCGCACGAACGAGCATGTCGAGCGTTCGCTGACAGCGCAAAATTCCGACCCAGCCGAGACGCAGTGGGCCCTCAGTGTCTGGACCAGCCTGTTTGGTCGGTCGGGTCACTGACCTGGCAAAATCGGCCGAGAGCCGGTTTTCAACCAGAAACGCCTGATAATTACCTTTGTGATGACGCTCGAAATGGTGCTCGACAAAAGCCGGGGAGCTGACCATGACGCCGCGGCTGCGCTTCAGAAAAGCGCCCTCAAACTTTCGCAGCGCCCACCCGACCACATCTTCGCGGCACAAAAGGCGGTGCACATCCAGGCATTCATAGACAACCGGCGTTGCCAGGCCGGTCAGCCGTTTGGTCAGGAACGCCGTCGCCAACATGTCCAGATTGCGCGCAACAATGAGGTCTGACTCCGCCAGAGTCTGTTTGTGCTTGGCGGCGCGAAAAGCGCCTCGAAACACACTCCAGATACGGTCGAAATAGGCTCCGTCATGGGTTTCGCCCAGCTCCACATTGCGCCATTCAAGGTCCCCGGTCCCGGAGCGCTTGTTCATGAAGCCACGGACATCACACCCACACGCCTTGAAGATGTGAACCCGTTTGCGAATGGCTGCGTCCGATGAGTCATGCCCAAAATAGGAGATGCGCATCGTCTTAGCCATTGTTCAACATCGAGCGCAACTGGGTCGACGTTTCTTCGTCTTCGCCTGGCACATTTGGCTCGTTGAGATTGGCGGCCGGAAGCTTGGTCACGGCGCGGTTGCGACGCGGATTGATCCAGCGCCAGCGCGACTCGGACGTATAGTATTTTCTATATGCCGACGAGGTTGACGCCTGCTCGGTATGGTGACGCTTCTTGGTCAGGTCGACCATGTTGAGACCAATGCCGAGGACTTCGGCTTTCATGCTCTTGAGCATTTCCAGCGCCCGGCGCACAGACGATCTGCGCGACTTCATCCAACGCACGATCAGGATGGTCTTGTCGGTCTTGGAGGCGATCACACCGGCTTCGGCAATCAACAGGAGCGGCGCGGTATCGATCAGGATCAGATCATATTCTTCTTTCAGTCGCTCGAGCAGCGTGTCGAAGGCCTTGGTGCCGAACACGTCATACAGGGTGCGCCCGTTGAGGGTCAGCGCCAGCAGGTCGAGGCCGGTATGCTCTTCGCGATATATCGCATCTTCAAGCTCACATTCACCGGACAGATATTCGACCAGGCCAGTTTTCGGGTCGAGACCGGCAGACGCCGTCAACTGACGACGGCGGAAGTCGCCATCAATGACAAGGGTCTTGTCACCGGACAGAGCTGACATGCGGCCGAGGCTCAGGGTCAGGCTGGTCTTGCCTTCATCCGGCAGGGACGAGGCAATGGTCACCGTCTTGGTTTGCTCTTCCATTGCCGAGATGGCAATCGAGGCGCGGATATAGCGCATGCTCTCAGCATAGGCTGACAGCGGATCCTGAACCAGGAAGTCTGCAGGAACTTTGCTGCCAAATCCGAGGAATTTCAGAGACTTGATCAGCGGCACAGCGCCGAGACTCGGGAAACCGAACTTGCGCTCGATCTCTTCCACCGACCGAATCTGATTGTTGAAGATCTCGAGAATGATGGCGAGGCCGGCACCGGTCATGGCGCCCAGTATCAGGCCGACAATCAGGTTCAGCGTTGTCCGCGGCGAAGACGGAGCCCACGGGATCGCGGCGGGCGACAGAATGCGCGAGTCGGGTTGAACCAGCTCGTCCTGTTCGCGCGTCTGGGTGAAGCGCTGCTTGAATTCCTGCAGAATCATGCGGCTGGCATCGGCTTCGCGCTGCAATTCATTCAGGCGGACTTGCGAGCGGTTGTTGCGGGCCAGTGTAGACCGTGACTGATTGATCCGCCGATCGAGCGCCGCAATCTGGTCATTGGCGACAGCAAGCTCGACGCGCAGATTGTCGATGATCCGGCTCATTTCGGCATTGATCTGCGTTTCATAGTCGGCGATTTCGCTGTCCACAGCGAGCATGCGAGGGTGTGACGGCCCAAGTGATGTTGACAGTTCAGCCTTGCGCCGTTGCGCATCTGACAGCTGATTTTTCAGACTGTTGACCACAGGCGAACTCAGAACCTCGCCAATCGCGTCGGCACCGGCGCCGGAGTTCAATTGGCGGCGCATCCCGTCATAGCGGGCGCGGATGCGAGCGACTTCGCCTTCCTGTGTGACTTTCTGGCGTTGCAATTGCGCGATGCTGGTTTCGGTCAGCGTCGTCCCCTGAGCGGCAAGCAAGCCCGATTCTGTCCGGAAATTCTCGACGATAAGTTCTTTCGCCGTCACCTCGGATTCGAGGACTTCGACGCGTTCGGCCAGGAACCGGGTCGCGCGTGCCGTCGCTTCGAGCTTCACTTCCAGCTGTTCGATACCGTATTGTTCTGCGACCGCATTGGCGAGACGCGCCGCCATGGGTGGCGAGACGCTGGTGACACGGATCTGAATCAGATAGGTGGTGCCGACCCGGGCGACACGGACCTTGCCGGCCAGTCGATTGACGGCGCGCTTCTTGAGCACCTCTTCACTGGGGACAGGCTCGGGTTCTGTGTCGGCATTGCCGCCGCCGAACAGACGTTGAAGAAAGCCAGGCTCTTCCGGCGGCAGAAGCAGCGGATTGAATTCAGGCTCATTGATCAGGTTTTCTTTCTCGACCACTTTTGACAACAATGCCTTTGATCCAATCACACGCACTTCCGTGTCGAGCACCGACGTGCTGAGCGATGTGCCACTCAAGACGTCGCCAAGATCGATAACATTGGTCCGCTGACTGTCGACAATCACGGTCGATGTCGCGGTGTAAAGCGGGGTTTGAGAGAAGGTGTAGTGCGCGATCGCACCGAAGACGAGGACCGCCGTAATGGTGATCAACATGAACCGGCGCAGGGCCAGTTCGACGATCGACTTCACATCCCGAAAGATGTTGTCACCCATCGAGTCCGAATGCTCTTTGAAGTCGGGAGCAAGCTCGAAACTAATCTTCTGTGACATAATCGACCACCACGTTTTGTAACTTCAATTTATTATTCTTGGGCATTTGACGCCCGGAGAACGTCGCGCCTTGCACGTCTTGTGCCGAATTTCATTAGTCCGGAAAGAAACCCCAACCCCCACGACATATGCATGGCGGCCAGTGCAGGCCCGGTCCAAAAACCACATAGGCTTTTCTTGCCAACCACAAAGGCGGCAGAAACGCATGAGAGCAAGATCACATAGCTGAGCGGGATTAAAGCAAGCCAGGGCGTGACCGGCAACAAGGCAATCCCGAAAATCACGCCCAAAAGGGCCAGAACCGGGATCATTTGTCGGATTTTCGGTCGAACGCGGTGTTTCAGCGTCGTTCGCGCCCGTCCCTTCCCGTAATTGAAGTATTGCCGCGCCAGGGAGATGAGCGTTCCGCGCGGCGTATAGTTCAGGCGGATGTTCGCATCCAGGTAGACCTTGCCGCCGGCCAGGCCAAGGCGATGATCATACTCTGCGTCTTCATTGTGGGTGAACGTTTCGTCATAGCCGCCAATCTTTCGAAACCAGTCAATATCGAACCCCGCATGATGGCCGTGATCAACATAACCAGACTTGGCGCCGCCGCGATGCGCGGCCCCGCCTGACCCAAGCGGCGTATCCACGGCCCAGGCATTGGCGCGCTCGAAACAGGTCGACCCAACTGAATCCATAACCGTGACGACAGACGCTGCCCCGGTCTCGTCGAGGCTGTCGACCACGCGCTGAATGAAGTTTTCCGGATAGATCGAATGGGCGTCACACCGCACCGCATATCTGGTGTCCGACGTCGCCAGGGTCGCCACCGCATGATTTATCGCAGCCGATTGCAATCTCTTCTCGTTCTCGAGAAAATGCAGGTTCGGATAGGTGTCCTGCAGGGCCATGACAATCTCGCGCGTTCGATCCGTGCTCAGGCCATCGCAGACAACCGTGGCGCAATTCAGACCGCCCTGCCCCAAAAGCGACCGAATACAGGCCTCTATATGATCTTCCTCGTTCAAGGTCGGAATGATCACGAGCACACTTTCTGGAACGGGGAACCGGTCAGCCATCTGATCCATCTCTACACCGTCCACATGTCTGCTGCCTGAACGCAGCATGAAACGCCTGCAAAAGGCGGATTCGCCTGTCCGGTATGGACAATGGCTCGTTTTGACACAGTCCTCATGACGCCCTCGCATCCGACTTTGACGGCACCAGTTTGCGAACCACCGAGCGCAACAGGAACCAGGGCGCAGACGGCGAAATGAACAAGCCCGATATCAGCTTGCCAATATCGCGTTCGCGGCCAGCCTCGATCAGGGTCCAGTTTGCCCACTCTTTTTTTGAATAGGCGAGATGCCCCTTGATGGCGCGACGTTCGGCCCGCGTCAGGTCGGCGCGTTTCAGGAAGGCGCGATCAATCATCGCAACACGGCGGTGTTCGTCACCGGCTTGCGACCGCGAACTGCTGAATGCGCGCTGGATGAAATAGTATCCAAGACCATCGGTCAGCACCGCTTTTGCGCCGTCCAGGAGCAGCCGCGTATACAGCTCATAGTCCTCTGCGAACCGCAGCTCGTCGCGATAAGGCGAGACTGGATCTGTCAGAACCCTACGCGAGATCAGGGGCTTCACATAACCGAGCTCGGACCGCGATTCTGGCATGTCATAGCAATGGCGCACGAAGAATTCCGTGGTCAGCGGCAACACGCCGTCCGGCTTGCCTGGCCATAGCGGACGCACCATTTCGAAAGGGGCATCCGCATGCGTGATGAACAGGTTGTCCGCGACCAGGTCGGCCTGCTCGGCTTTCGCGACCGCGAGGAGTTTGCGGAGCCGGTCCGGCGCCATCGCATCGTCGCTGTCGAACGGCAGGTACCAGGCCGCGTCGCTGTGCCGAAGCGCTTCATTTCGGGCGCGTGATGGTCCGCCATTCTTGTCGAGCTGAAACACGCGCACGGTTGCCAGGTCTCGGCTGGCTTCGAGCGCAATATCGTACGTGTCGTCGGTCGAACAATCATCGACGACAATCACATCCAGCTCATACCCGTCCGGCAGCGCCTGCGCCGCTGCCGACTGAATGGCGCGCGCAATGTGGTCGCGATCATTATAGACCGCGATGACAATGGCGACTTTGTTGTCAGCGAAGGGGCGAAGCATGGATCGGGAGACTTTCCTATTCAGGCGCGTGCGGGCTAGCGACGGGTCAGGCGTTTGGCGAACCGACCAATCGCCTGGAACCAGTCCGGGCGGGCATCGGCATCAATAGCGGGCTTGATCATTGCGATCCGCAGGCGACCGGGCGCGAGTTGCAGCATTGTCCACCAGACGAACTCCCAGATCTTCCGGGGCCCGCTCGCCTGACGCATTTTGCGCGCCTTCGACCGCGCCAGCAAATCCTTGAGCGTATCCCCTTCAATCGGGTGTGCTTCGGGCTCGATAATCATCGATACCACGCGTTCCTGAAGCGCAAACGCATCATTCTCGAACAGGTCCGGACTGACCGCGAGATTGAGTTTCTCAGCATGTTCGCGGGTTGAATTATGCCGATCCATCGTATGTTTCAGGCGCCAGCGCGCGCGCTCCGCATAGACTTTCTTGAACTGCGAATGCTGCCGCGTGTGCAGGCGATAGGCCGAGATCGGGGTCGTGATCGTCGCGCTTTCGCCATAGAGCGGCACGGTCGAACTGAGATATCCGTCGGCGCCGTAGCGATAGGTTTCCTCATCCATCGGCATAACGTTCGCGACCGCTTCGCGCGAATAGACCAGGCCCGAGGCGACGGTGCCATCATAATGCCCCTCGTTGCGCAGCCGCTCCGACACGTTGCCCTCCGCCAGCGGGCGCTCCATGGGCGGGAATATTCCGAACGTCTCGCCGTCCTCGTCACCATAATGCATCCGGAAATGGTAGATCGCCACGGCCGGATCATAATGCGCAAACAGGGTATCAACGGCGCCGGGAACGAGGAAATCATCGGCGTCCAGAAACATAACCAGCGTCCCGGTTGCAGCCGTGAAACCGGCATTGAGGCCGCCGCCCTGGCCGCGGTTCTGTTTCAGCAGGATCGTTTCGACGCGGTCCGCATACTGGTTGATCACATCAACCGATCCATCCGTCGACGCATCATCCACAACAATGATCTGCACGTCCTGATTTTGCGACAGAACGCTTTCAATCGCTGCGCCGACGAATTTCTCGTAATTGTAGTTCGCAATGATCACGGACAGAGTTGGGGATTCGGGGGGCGTCAATTTCATACCTTGTGATCTTGTGAACGGCTGTTCTGGCCCTAGCACAAATGCCTTTCAAACAAGTTTAGCTGGCGGTTCGCATTCGCCCCATTCATCCTGCGTGCCAGCTTGTCAGTTCTGGTCACCCACGCTGAGCGTGTGGGCCGGAAACGCCAGATCGGACATGCGCGCACCGATGGCACTGAAGTTGCAGTCGCTTCCTATTCGTCTGAGATATAGCCAAGATTGTGCTATGAACGTTCAATTGCAGTAGAGTGGGGACGTATCGATGCAGGGACTAAAAACGATTGCCATCGTGTCACTGGCTTCAGCCACAATGGCGGCTTGCGCCAATCTGGATCAGGACGCGCCAACCGTATCCAGTACACCAGACACAACGCAGACCCCGAACGTCGCATCAACCCCCGTTGAGCCTGCCTTCTTTGTGGATTGGACTCAGGAACCCATCGATTCACGCTGGTATGTGTCGAACCATAATACGAACCGTGGACAATGGGAGAGTGACTGGCGCAACAAGAATGTTGTTGCCTTGCCGAACGGCCTCAACCTCAGAATGACCGCGAAATCACCGACAGCCGGCGAATGGCCATGGGCGGCAGGGGAAATCCAGTATCGCCAGCGCCTGGGATTTGGTGAGTATCAGATGATTGTACGCGCTGCCGAAGGGTCAGGCCTGCACAGCGGTTTCTTCACCTATACCGGCCCCTATTACAATACCGAGCATAATGAGATCGACGTCAGTTTTGTCGGCAAATCGCCGTATGAGGTGCAACTCAACGCCTTTGCCGGAGACCTGGAAGCGGGTGTGATGAAATATCCGCTCGACTTCGATACGACCAAGAATTTTGCGCTTTACTCGTTCATTTGGGCCCCGGACCGCATCACCTGGTACGTGAACGGTGAATTCGCGCATGAGATCACTGACGAGAATTTCGCCATTCCGCAGACCCCGAGCATTCTCTTCGCCAATGTCTATCAGGCGCGCAACAAGAACTGGGTCGGAGAACCCGACTTCCAGGATGGCGCGACCGCGTCCTATCGCTGCATGTCGTATCGCCCCCTGGGTGACACCACCACGCGCACATGTGCGGACGCTTACGATTCCTATGTTGCAGAAGAATAGCCCCGCCACGCCGGAACGGGCACGCGATCAACGCCTCTGATACCTGAATGTCTCGAAAATCCGGGGCGGACTAAGCGCGCTCGCTGCGCTGATGGTACTGCCCATATGGCCGGAACCGATAGAGATAGCTTGGCACCATCGCCTCGATCGACTCGAGCGCGGTGACGCCAAGGTCGGCCAGGGTCAGCGCCCCTTCGGAAACGACATTGTCCGATTTCAGCAATTCGACCTGGTCACCGGTAATTGGCGGCGCGCCGAGGATTCCGGACGAAAGCGGCCAGATGAAGCGATAGGCGGTTCCAAAGGCCAGGCCGATCGGCTTGGCCACAAAGAAAGGCAGAGGCAACGCGAATTTCGGGCGATCAATCGTTTCGCCGATAAACGCATACAGCTCTTTCATCGAATACACGCTGGGGCCGCCCAGTTCATATGTGTTGCCGCGGGCATCGTCGCGGGTGATCGCATTGGCAATGGCGTCTGCCACATCGCCGGCATAGACCGGCTGGATCTTAGTGTCGCCACCGCCAATGGCTGGCAGCACCGGCAATACACTGGCGATCGGATGCGATGACATGGCAGCAAAGCGATTGAAGAAATCATCTTCCGGCCCAAACACGATCGACGGGCGCAGGATGGTCGCGCTCGGCAGGATGTCGCGAATAGCGGCTTCAGCTTCGCCCTTGGTTTCGGCATAATCGGCATTGGCCTCTGGATCAGCGCCAATCGCTGAAACATGGACCAGCCGGTCGATACCGGCTGCAGCGCACGCTTCGGCGACATTGATCGCCCCGTCGCGCTGCGCGCTTTCAAAGCTCTGGCGCCCTTTTTCATAGAGGATGCCGACAAGATTGACCGCCGCATCGGCGCCTTCGAGGGCGGCATCCACCGATTGGCGATGGCGCACATTGGCCTGAACAATATCGACCCAACCTGGCGCCCCGGCGAGGCGGACATCGCCGGCCAGATGCGGGCGACGAACGGCGACCCGAACCCGGTAGCCGGCCTTGACCAGGCAGCGGGCTGCGTATTGTCCAATAAACCCGGACCCTCCAAACAGAGTCACCAGTCCTTTCGGCATGCTCGTCTCCCAAGCGATCAAATTCAAATCATCTCGCGGCGTTTGATCATGAGCCTCGCAAAAAGTCCATGTTCAACAGGTGTGACTTGGTGCCCAAATGCAGATTGAAATGCAGCCGCAGAACGGATTAAAGTTCTGACAAGTGCGTACTTGATACAATAGCGATCGAACCTGCCAGGCAATTGCGAGGACAGCCCACCATGACAGATCAACATGACCCGATGGAAGTGATCGACAAATTCCTCGGCGCCTTGCGCTCGGAGCTCGCCGCAAATCCCGAAATGACCTATCGGATCATCAAGGCGCTGCCGGTGAGTGTGAATTTCGAAGCGGCGGACATGGTGGAAATCGTCAATCCGCTCGAACTGATCTCCCAGAATGGCAGCGAGAAAGCCCGCGACCTGTTCCACGCTTTCAAACCTGCGGATCTGAAAAAGATGGCGCGCCGGGTCAATCTCGCCAGCAGCACCGATATGGCCCGCCTGTCCAAGGATGATCTGATCGATCTGCTGATCAGCCGCGGCGCCCAAAAAATCGCCGAGCGGTCATCGTAATTTCGCTCTTCGATCGAAATTCGAGGCGCGAACTCGCCTATTAGGCGAAGTGCGCCGACAGATTTGATCTCCAGAACCGTGAGCCCTTGTGCACACCGCGCTGTTCGGGCGAATGGTCAGCGAAATCGACGCCCTGTGGACAAAATACTGGTGCAAAAAAACCGCGCAATCGCGGCTCTATCCTAAGCACCTGATTTTTTTCTGGTTTCAAAGCAAACTTTGTCCTCGTCTTGCCTTAGTTCAATGTGAATTTTCTGGTATATTAATTGCAGAAGGGACACGGGGACGATTTTCAGACCCAATCGATTGGTATTTCGCACTGTCGCGAAAGTTTAGAGTTATTGATGGCGTATCTGTTTGACAAAATAGCAGGGTTCTTCGCTGCGCTGTTCGCGTTCCTTCCATTCGTGTCCAGCCGGAATTCCGACACATCGTCTGACTCAACCGGGCCAGCGCGGACGATCGCGAAGTTTCAGCGCCTGAGCGATGTGAACCGCGAAGACACAGCCAGTCGCGCCCACCATCATTTCGAGGGCAGCATCATTCACGCGCCGGAATTGCCGATTGACGCGCCGGTCTATGCCATTGGTGATGTTCATGGCCGCGCCGATCTGCTCAACGCATTGATCGATGTGATCGTTGATGATTGCAAAGCCAGCGGCGAGCGTCCCCACCTGGTCTTCCTGGGCGATTATATCGATCGCGGCTTTCAGTCCCGCGACGTGATCAGCACGCTGATCGAGCTCGGTCGTGACGACACATTCGAGACCGTGTTTCTGAAAGGCAATCACGAACAGGCAATGCTACGCTTCCTGCACGATCACAAGATCGGGCCGGACTGGGCCAATTTCGGCGGCCGCGAAACCCTGATCTCCTATGGCATTTCACCGCCAAAATCCGTCAATGCCGTCGACGAATGGCAGGAAATCCAGCAGGAACTGGTGAAAACCATTCCGCCACAACATGTCGAGTTTCTGGAGAAGCTGGCCGTCAGTCACAAGATCGGACCTTATGGGTTTGTTCATGCCGGTGTGAAACCTGGAGTGCCGTACGAACAGCAGACAGATGAAGACCGGATGTGGATCCGCGACGAGTTTCTGAATGCGAAAGATAAGGAAGATCTGTTCATTGTGCATGGCCATACGCCCGTAAATGCGCCTTATTCAGACCATCGCCGTGTCAATGTGGACACCGGTGCTTACTTTACAGGCCGACTGACGGCCGTTAAAATTGAAGGCGACAAAATGTCCTTTTTAACCAACCAATTCCAGGCACAGGAGGCCTCATGATGAGACGCGAGTTAAAGGGCATTTTCCAACTTTTCTTTTGTGTGCTTTGCCTTGGCTTTGCGACGGCGTGTCAATCGACGACGCCCGTCACGGCCCCGTCTCAAAATGCATCCAACCCGGCCAGTCCGGCCTATGATGGCGAATATCGCCTCGGCCCTGCGGACCAGATGCGCGTCACCGTGTTCGGTCACGATGATCTCTCCAACCAATACACCGTGGCCAGCAATGGCACGATTTCGTTCCCGCTGATTGGCGACATCAATGCCGCCGGCCTGACCGTAGCAGAGTTCCAGCGGTTGACCGAGGAGCGCCTCAGCGAAGGCTATTTGAAATCTCCACGCGTCACCGCAGAGATCATGACTTTCCGCCCGTTCTACATTCTCGGCGAAGTCAGCCGCGCGGGGGAGTATCCATATACCAACCGCCTGACGGTCCTGAACGCCATTGCCACTGCGGGTGGGTTTTCCCATCGCGCCAATCGCAAGATCGTGGCCATCAAGGGCTTCGATGATACCGAAGAACGCCGCGTCGAGCTGACGCCGAACACGTTTGTGCAGCCAGGTGATACAATCCGCGTGCTGGAACGGTTCTTCTAAACACGATACACACGCATCCGGGGGTGAGCGCGTTTCGACAAATCACCCTTCAGTTTGGTCAAAGGGGTAGAAAACCAATGTCGAAATTCACATCCGCCGCGATTGCGGCCTTTATGCTCAGCAGTTCGACATATGCGTTCGCTCAGGTCGCTGATCGAAGCTATTATGGCGGCGCCACCGTTTCGTCGCCGAGCGCCGGACAGTATTTTGTCCGCAACCGTTACACAGCCGCGAATGCCCATTCCTATCCTGGCCTCGATCCGGTGCCCGTCCGCATCGGCGCGTTCGAAGCCCGGCCCGTGCTTTTGCTCGGCTCACGCACCCGCAGCAACGTATTCCTGACCAATACGGCTGAGCAGTCCGACACAATGATCGTGATTGAACCTTCAATCTCCATGGCATCGACCTGGTCGCGCCACCGTATTGGCTTTGATGCCGCGGTCGAGCACGAAGAATTTCTCGATCTCTCCAATCAAAGCGCCACGCAATATGGTGTCAGAGGGTTTGGCGAAGTTGACGTATCATCGAATTTCGCCGTCGCCGGCTCTGTCATCCATCAAAACCTGCGCGAAGACCGCCTGAGCATTGGTGGTCAGACGGGGACGACTGCCGCCGAACGCATAGAATTTGACCGTAGCGGCGGCGAAGCGAACGCGCTTTACGCAACCGATCGGCTGCGCCTGCAGGGCCGTGTCAGTCTCACCGAATACGACTATGCTAGCAGCCAGAATTTTCGCGACCATGAATCAGTGACCGTCACCGGATCGGCGCAATATGCTATCACCCGGGATTGGGCGGTTATCGGCGAAATCGAAACAGTGGATCGAGAGTACAGCGCCACGGGCTCCAATCGCGACATTTCAGGTATAACTTACCGGGCCGGCGCGAACTTCGAGCTTCCCGTCAACCTGCGCGGTCAAGTGACGGCACAGTATCAGGATTTTGACCCGGTCGTTGGAGGCAACATTCAACAGACGGGCCTGAGTGCCGCGGTGCAATGGTTCCCATCACAGCTAACGACGGCCAATTTCTTCGCCTCACAGAGTGTCTCGGACGCTGGCAATACAGCTGACACGAACGTGGCTGTCACGCGCTACGGCGTTGGGCTCGACCACGAGTTGCTCAGAACATTGGTTCTGACCAGCCAGCTCTCATTCGAGAACCGGGAATTCAATCCGTCCAATCGCGAAGACGACCAGACGGTCTTTAATGTCGGGGCGAACTGGAAACTGAACCCGAACGTCCAGATTCAAGGCGGATATCGGTTCGCAACGCAGGATTCCAACGTCAATCCGTTTGATGATCACTCGGTCACGATTGCCATCCGCTTCTTCCCGTAACCTCCAAGCGGGCACACTAATTCCAGGCGCCCTGAGGCGCTGAACCAAAACGAAAATGGCACGCGATGGAAGTCTCCTCGCGTGCCATTTTTCATGGGCGTATGTGCGAATGAGGTGCGGACGCTCCGGGCGTTCTGGTCAATCGGGCTGCACGCCCTCAGGCCGGAACCGCATCGCGCGCCACCAGATTGCCGACATGTCGTCGCCGCTCACCACGGGCGAAGACTGCACCACTGGCGAAGAACAGGAAGCCCTGGAGGTTGAAAGCGGACCAGAGCGACGATTCCATCATCGACATGATCAAGCTGACCACGATCGTCGTGCAAAATGTCACCGCAGGCATATCATAATGCGTCAGCAATCGTTTCAGCGTCAGCCAGACCGACGACACGAGACCCAGGAGAAAAGTGGCATAACCGACCAGGCCGAGGTGGACCATGACTTCCAGATGGACATTATGGAATGTCAGCTCCGTCCCATAGGGTTTGTGATCGTTCTCGTTCAGGGTTTGCGCCGATCCGACATCGTATTGCCAGAACCCGTCCAGGCCGACACCGAGATAAGGACGCATGGCGATCTGGTTTCCCGCTTCCTGCCAGAGCGCGGTCCGCCCGGTAAAGGTCGTATCCTTGCCGAACCGGCCGAGGAAAGCATCAACCACTTCGCGATCGACGAATATGATGATGGCGTAGAGGCTGATCATCACAACCATCAGTCCCATGACGACCAGCAGGCTCGACAAATGCCGGACTTGCCGGGTGTCCAGGAAGAAGACTCGCATGCCGAAGACCAGCGACGCACTCGCGACAAGCATGAACAGTGCAGTGGTCGAATTTGCGCTCACGACCTGATGCACAAAGACCGGCATCATCAGCGCGCCCATCCATCTCAGCTGTTTGAGTTCGTTCGGATTGAGAGCAACCCCCGCGGCCAGGACGAATCCGGTGAGCATGAACAAGGCAGCATAGTTCTTACTGCCAAAGCCCGCGCCGCGTTCGATCGGAATGTTCTGCATGAGAATGTAGACGACGATGATGGAGCACGCGATCATCACGCATCGAATGAGCTGTTGCGGGGTAAATCTCGCCGCAACCACAGTGATGACCACTGCGGACAAGATCAGAAGCGCCGAGGATCGCAGCGCGTCTGAGGCATAAGGTGACCAGAACACCGACAGCAGGGCGACAATTCGAAATGGCCACAGCCACCAGGCCTTGACGGCGCCGATCACCACGTTGCGCGTATCGAACAGGAAGAACGACAGGAAATACATGATGAACAGGTACCGAAACGGCGTCAGGCCTTGCATGGGAAGGCCGATCACCAGGAACCATGTCACCAGCAGGGCCTGATCGTAGAAATTCCCGCCGGAAAACCGCTCATAGACGCGCGCAATGTAATTTTCAGATTGCATCCTGGCTCTCGCGCATCGTCATCGTGATCATCACTCGGCCCGACGCGTACGGCTGGATGCCATGACTGCGTCGAAGCCGCCTATGGGCCACGGGGTTAACCTTGTCATACGGAGTGTATGCACCGATCATACCAATGCAACGCGGCATTAGAAGATGATGCTGAAGAATGCCGTCCAAAATGTGGCACAAAAGGCCGTGGCGCCGAGAACGGTCCACCAGAGAGGCCATTTCTCGTTCGTGGTTGCAACCGAGGTTTCACGAAATGACCGCATCTGTGGCGCCGCCATCTCAATTGACGGTGCGCTCACATTGGAATGTCCGGTCACATAGCTCATCTACTCTCACCCGAAGTCGCTGCAGGGCAGCTGCGTTCGGATGTGAACATAGACAGGCTTTGTTGATCAGGTCTTAAGGCGAACGGGAAGTTTTTCCGCGATCTGACTTACCGGGCGCCGGCGCGGCGCAGGACAGCCGGGAAGGTCATCAACAGGATCTTGAAGTCCAGGAAAAAGGATTGCGCAGCAACATATTCGACATCGAGCTGAACCCGCGTCTCATATGTGGTTTCGCTGCGACCACTGACCTGCCACAATCCAGTCAGGCCGGGGCGGACAGAGCAATAATCCTTGAAGAACTCGCCATATTTCTCGATTTCACCCTTGGTCACGGGACGAGGACCAACGACCGACATCTGACCATTCAGAATGTTCAGGATTTGCGGCAGCTCATCGAGCGAAGACCGGCGCAGGAAATTTCCGAATGGCGTGATCCGCGGATCATTTTCGAGCTTTTGTGTGGCTTTCCATTCAGCCCGCGCGGCGGCATCGGTGGCCAGCAGGCGTTCCAGCCGTTCCCCGGCGTCCGGAACCATGGAGCGGAACTTGTAGAGCATAAACTCTTTGCCATCGCGACCGACACGCTTGTGACGGAACAGAACCGGGCCGCCATCCGACAAACGGATGACAATTGCGATCGGCAGCAGGATTGGCAGCAGGAACAGACCGGCTGAAAAAGCAATCAGCAGGTCTGATGCCCGTTTGAAAAAATTGGACACGTGACGTGTCGACGGCAGATTTTCCTTTGCCGTGAATTCTGCATTCTGCAGATCACCCGTGTACGGTTGATAGCCCATTTCTTGTCCCACACCGATCTCAATTCAAAGATATTCAACTTAGCTCGAAGAACGTTGAGCAATTTTCCTGCCAACTTCTCGTTCCGAGCTGTTGTCCCCGCGAAAATCTCTGATTTCGATCACAACATATACTCTTACGGATTCTTTATGTTGCAGGTTCTTCGGCAATGCAAATTAGTTCGCGTGTGGCGCGAGTTTTTTTAGCAGCTAGCAGTATATCTGGCCCGTTCCGTCTCGTTCATAATTCCCGTCCCCGGAGAGTTTCGGATCATTGTCCCGCTCCGCCTATTCAATTGTTTTTGAGCGATGTTGATCGGGTCTTTCGGGATTTCCTCAGATATGCCAAAACGCCTCTAGAGGGAGACAGACTCAATGCCAGCTACAATTGCGGCGGTCGCGAACCTGAAAGGCGGCGTCGGCAAATCTACCACCACGCTCATGCTCGCAGACGGGCTGGCTTATTATTATGGCGCCGACGTGCTGGTGGTAGACCTCGATCCCCAGGCCAATTCCAGTCAGATGCTGCTGACAGATCGCGGCCTGCAGCTCGCGTTCGAGCAAGGCAAGGGCGTGCACCATCTGCTCGAACAGTTCGCCGCCAACCAGCCGCCCAATATTGCCAATCTGATCCTGCCCAATGCGGTCACTCTGGAAGAGTTGCGGCGCGCCGAGGAACGCGACGAAAGACAGGGCTGGATTTCCATCCTGCCTTCGCACACGCAGTTGCGCCTGACGGAGATGGAACTCGAAGAGAAGATCTACACCAAAGGCATGGCACCAAGCCGGCTGGCCAGCTATCTCGCCGACCACATTGCCAAAGCGCTCGAGCCGCTGACCAATCTCTATGATGTCATCCTGATCGACACGCCGCCTTACCTCTCGCCCGTATCGCGAGCAGCGCTTTCAATCGCTGATCAGTTCATCACGCCGACCCTCGCAGACTCCGTCTCAATCTGGGGCACCAAGCAGTTCTCTGACTGGATCACAGCCAACGTCACGCCGCATCTGGCCTCGCGCAATTTTGTCGTGATCACCCGGTTCAAGAATACGCGCTATGCCCGCAATGCTGAGTCCGAACTGAAAGAGATCTATCTCAAGGACCGGACCTTCGGCCCGACCATTCCGGAATCTGTTCAGGCGCTGAGTGCCATGGATCGTCCGGATCTCGACAGCTATGATTCCATCCGCGGCAAATATGGCCGCCTGCGGGGAGAAGTGAAACGTCTCTCCGAGAGCTTTGCCGAATTCCTCGCCAAGCGCAGCAATGTCCCGCCGCCGAAGCGCGTCCGCGACTAATCAGAGTTTTTGCAAAGCCGCGCGGAGTGCCTGCAAGTCAGGCGGCAGCGGCGTTTCGACAAAAATCCGCTCCCCCGTCACCGGATGGTCAAAGCCGAGGCTCGCAGCATGCAGGGCCTGGCGCGTCAGTTTTCGCGCCAAACTGGTCGCCGTATCAAACGCATCGCCGCGGCCATGCGCCTTGATGCCGCGATGCCGGCCATAGACCGGGTCACCGATCAGCGAGCAATTCTTGTGCGCCATATGCACCCGGATCTGATGTGTGCGCCCGGTCTCAAGGCGGCATTCAATCAAGGCCGCGGCGGGACGCGCCTCGACCTTGCTGATCTCGCCATAGGTCTCCAGCACTTTGTAATGGGTCACCGCATGCCGCCCCTCGCCATCCGGAACCACGGCCATCTTTTTTCGATCCTTCGGGCTGCGGGCGATGTCGCTCGTCACGGTGCCTGCACCAGGGCGCGGTGCGCCGCGGGTCAGGGCGAGATAGGTGCGATCGATCGTGTGTGTCGCGAATAGCTCCGACAGGCCCTTATGCGCCGCTTCGGTCTTGGCGGCGACCAGAACGCCGGTTGTGTCCTTATCGATGCGGTGCACAATGCCGGGTCGCTCCACGCCGCCAATCCCCGGCAGCGCGCCCTGGCAATGATGCAGCAAGGCATTGACCAGCGTTCCCTGCCAGCTGCCTGGCGCCGGATGGACCGCCATGCCGGCCGGCTTGTTGATCAGGATGAGGTCGGCGTCCTCAAACAGAACATCGAGCGGGATATCTTCCGGTTCGGGAATGGCGGGCACGGGCGCCGGCATGTCGACGCGATAGGTTATGCCAGGCTCGACCCCGCGCCGCGGGTCAATCTGAACCACGAGGTCGGGCCCGCGCTGCTCGGAAACATGTCCGTCCTTGATCAGGGCTTTGGCACGGGATCGAGACAAGGCATCGATCTGTTCGCTGAGGAATCGATCAAGCCGGGTTCCCTTATCGGATTCGCCTGCTAAAGCTGATAATTCTGTCATCAGACGGGTATAAACCTACGCGACAGAGAAGGACATGCTGTAATCGCAATAGCGGCAGCGATCGGAGAGAGCTGATTATGAGTAAATTGACAAGGCGCGGCCTGCTGGGGGCGAGCACGAGTATTCTTGGACTGGCGGCGTGCAATCGCGACCCCTTGCTCGAGCCGGAAACCCGCATCCTGGTCAGCGCCGATGAGCGTCCGGCCTATCCCGGCACAGTCAGTTTCATTCACGGCGTCGCGTCGGGCGATCCGCTACCGGACAGTGTGATCATCTGGACCCGCGTGACCCCGGATGCCGCTTATCCAGGCGACCCGGTTCCGGTCAGCTATGACGTGTTCGAAGACGCTGAAATGCAGCGCGCGGTGAAATATGGCCAGGGCTTCGCCGTCGCCGACCGCGACTATACGGTCAAGGTCAACCTGACCGAGCTCGAACCGGACAAGGAATATTTCTTCCGCTTCCGCGCCAAGGTCACCTCCGGCGATGTGGTCTCTCCCGCAGGCCGGGCCAAGACGACAGCGGCCAGCGGCGACAAGCAGGTCAAGTTCGCGGTCATCTCCTGCTCAAACTACCCGTTCGGCTTTTTCCATTCCTATCGCGAGATTGCCAACACGCCCGATCTGGATGCGGTGATCCACCTCGGCGATTACATCTATGAATATGGCATTGACGGCTATGGCGGTACGGTTGGCCAGCAGCTCGATCGCAATCATGAACCGCCGCTCGAAATCGTCACGCTCGACGATTACCGGACGCGCCACGCCCAGTACAAGACTGACCCGGACCTGCAGGCAGCGCATGCTGCCGCGCCGTGGATCACGACCTGGGACGATCATGAGAGCACCAATAATTCCTACCGCTCCGGCGCCCAGAACCACAATCCGGAAGAGAATGAGGGCAACTGGACCGACCGCAAACAGGCCGCCGTCCAGGCCTATCTGGAATGGATGCCGGTGCGCGACCCGGAAGTCGGCAAGGCGCGTGAGGCGCTCTATCGCCGCTTCGATTTCGGCGATGTCGCCTCGGTCATGTGCCTCGAGACGCGCCTGACCGGCCGCTCCGATGAAATCAGCTGGTTCACCGAGATTGGCGGCCTGCCTGCTGCCGACGTGCCGCTCGCGGCAGCCGGCACCATGGTCCGCGTCCAGGACCCTGAACGCACCATGCTCGGCGCGACGCAAGAAGCCTGGCTCGATGCAGAACTGAAAGACTCCACCGCCAAGGGCAAGGCCTGGCAGGTGCTGGCCAATCAGATCGTCATGGCCCGTGTCCGCCCGCCCAACTTCACCCAGACGCTGACGGACGCCCAGAAAGCGGCGCAGGATGTTGATTATATCAAACTGCTGATCACGTTCAGCCAGCTCGGCCTGCCCTTCAATCTCGACGCCTGGGACGGCTTTCCGGCCGCGCGCGACCGGCTCTATGCCAGCGCCCGCGATGCTGGCGCCCGCCTGATCACGCTGACAGGGGACACACACACGGCCTGGGCCAATACGCTGGTCGATGGCGATGATGCGCGCCGCGGCGTCGAGTTTGGCTGCACGTCAGTGACCTCGCCAGGTCTCGGCACCTATATCAAGGACGTACCGGACCTCGGACCGCAATTCGTCGCCGCCAATCCGGAAGTCGACTATCATGACCCGTTTGACAGCGGCTGGACCCTGGTCACGCTGACCCGCGATCAGGTGCGGGCAGACTTCAAGAAAGTCACTGATGTCACACAGCCGGACTATTCGGCCAGCGATGTCGCCAGCTATGTCACAAACCGGGACGGCGACAGTCTGACGGCGCTCAGCCCAGCCTAGACAATCCGCCCCGGCGGCAACCTTGCCTGCGCCCATGATCCATGCTGTTTCAGCGCAAACTGAGACAGGATATGGAGGACGCCATGGGCGTATTGGATGGTAAGGTCATTTTGGTCTGCGGTGGCGGCAATGGCATCGGCAAGGAATGCGCGCTTCTGGCCGCCCGTGAAGGCGCGAAAGTCCTGGTCAACGACCTTGGCGGCGCCCTGACCGACGCTGGCACATCGGCTGGTGATGCCGGCCTCGCTGAACAGGTTGCTCAGGAAATCCGCGACGCTGGCGGTGAAGCGGCCTCGAACTCTGAAAGCGTCACCGACATGAACGCCGTGCAAGGCATGGTCGAGCAGGCCAAGGACACGTTTGGCGGCCTGCACGGCATCATCAATCCGGCCGGCATCCTGCGCGATGGCATGTTTCACAAGATGAGCGAAGATGACTGGAAATCCGTCATCGACGTCCATCTGCATGGTTCGTTCAATGTCACCCGCGCGGCGGTCGAACATTTCCGCGAACAGGAAGATGGCAGCTTTGTTCTGTTCACCTCGACCTCCGGCCTGATCGGCAATATCGGCCAGGCCAATTATGCCGCCGCCAAAATGGGCATTGCCGGCCTGTCGCGGATCATCGCCATGGAAGGGGCGCGCAAGAATGTTCGGTCCAATATCATCGCACCCTTTGCCTGGACGCGGATGATTGCCTCGATCCCGGTCAAGGACGAAGCCGGTGCCGAACGGGTTGAGCGCATGCGCACCGGCATGCGGGCTGACCAGGTGGCGCAACTGGCGGTCACGCTGTGCGCTGATGGCGCCAAACATGTGAATGGCCAGATCTTCAGCGTACGCGGCAATGAAGTCGTCCTGTTCAGCCAGCCGCGCCCGGTGAAATCGGTGTCACGTATGGAAGGCTGGACACCGGAAAGCCTGATTGAACAGGGCTTTAGCGCCATGGAAGGCAGCTTCACTGATCTCGGCGCAACAACCTCTGTGTTCCCTTACCCGCCCGTCTGAGCTATCCCGGACGGCAGGGGGCGGGCAGAAAGCCACGCTCAGGAATAGAGTGCGCCGCAGATGGACGACGAAGAACAGATTCAGATCGAAGGCTGTGTCACAATCGACGACCAGCGCGTCTGCGGAGACAATCTCTCCGTCAGCGAAGTGAGCGCTGCGCCCGAGACCGCCGGTGAAGCGGTCGCTGAAACCACAGCCCAACCCGGCCTGTTTGAGTGGGCGCGGCCGATCCTCGATGATCCAATGGCCTGGGCCGAAACGCATTTGCTCGACATGACGGTCCTTGGACCAATGCTCTGGCAAGCCGGCGCCATTCTGGCGGCACTCGCGCTCGCGCTCCTGGTTGCACCGCAGCTGCGCCATATCCTCATGTCCGGCCTCGCCCGCACTTCCGATGGTCCCCGAACCGTGGTCGACGAGACCCTGCCGCGTCTGGTGCGCCCGGCCTTGTGGGCCGTGTTTCTCTATGCCGCGCAAGCCGCCATGTCGGGCAGCGGCATGGACACAGCGCTGGTGCGCATTGCCTTGTCACTTTCGGTTGCCTGGCTGTTGATCCGCCTGGTCACGACATTCCTGCCAACTGGTTTCCGCAAACCTGCCGGCTGGGTGATCTGGATATTCGCCGCCTTTTACGCCTTTGGCATTCTTGAGGAGGTAATCGCCTGGCTCAGCACGATCGGCCCACCATTCGGCAACCGTACGATCAGCCCGGTCTTCGTCGTCCAGGCCATTCTGACCGTTGCGCTGTTCATGTTTGCCGCCAACTGGCTGGCCAAGAAGCTGAAGACCCGGGTCGATGATTTGCCGCAAGTCGAGCCATCCCTGCGCATCCTGATGGGCAATGCGGTGCAGGTCGGCTTGTTCTTCGGCGCCGCGCTCCTTGCCATGGCCGGGCTTGGTATCCCGCTCTCAGGGCTCGCGGTGCTCGGCGGCGCCATTGGTGTCGGCCTTGGTTTCGGCATGCAGCAGATCGTCGCCAATTTCATTTCCGGGGTGATCCTGCTGACCGACCGGTCGATCAAGCCGGATGATGTCATCGAAGTCGACGAGACCTATGGCGTGGTGAAATCGCTCGGCCTGCGCTACGCCTCGGTGATCACCCGCGATGGCAAGGAACATCTCATCCCGAACGAGATGCTGATCACAGACAAAGTGGTAAACTGGTCCTTCTCCAACAAGGAGGTGCGGGTGAAGCGGCGCCTCCGCGTCGAATATGAGTCAGACCTGCGCCAGGCCGTCGATCTGGTTCAGAAAGGGGCGATGGAAACCGACCGCGTGCTCGCCCGCCCGGCGCCGAAATGCCTGGTCATGGAATTCGGCGATGAAGCCATCGAGATCGAAGTGCGCTTCTGGATCAATGATCCGGAGAATGGTGTCTCCAACGTATCCTCGGCGGTGATGCTGAATATCTGGGACAAGTTCAAGGAAGCCGGGATCGATATCCCGCTGCGCCACGAAGATGTGCTGATCACACCGGGATCGACGCTAAAAGTCGAAATGGTCAAACAGTCGGATGACGAAGACGCCTGACCGATTGAGCTCCGCGCGAAAACAAAAATTAAGCTTGATCTGTCATCACGCGGTTCGTTCGTGACGGAGGAGTCGTCTTGCTGGATCGCATTCAATCGCATTGGCGCCTATGCGCGATCGCGTTCGTCCTGTCTGTTGGCTTGCTCGTCTTTCACGGCCTCACCGGAACTCCTGAAGGCAACTCCTACAAGTACAACTTGCCTTGGTATGAAGCGTTCAGAAACGGCTTCTGGGCCGGCGATCTGTATCCGCGGTACACGCCGGAATTATGGTATGGCCTGGGTGGGGTCGATTTCTACTTTTATGGGCCGCTACCATTCTGGTTCACTGCCATGGTCGGTGAAGCGTCTTGCGCCGGATGCGGGACGGGCACTGTTTTTTCGATCGGCGGCGCCTGGCTGATCATCCTTTCGGGCATAACGTTCTTTGCTTTTGCCCGGCGCTTTTTCGACGTTCCATGGGCTGGGTTTGGCGCGATACTGTATGCTGTGCTGCCTTACCATTACGTCGCTGACTGGTTCGATCGTCAGGCGATTGGAGAGATTGCCGCTGTGGCGATTCTACCCCTCGTCGCCCTGGCCGTGACCAGGCTGATTGCAGATCGCAAAGGCGGATTCCTGTTCGCGCTCAGCATCGCGGCACTGTCTCTCAGCCACTTGCCATCAACGCTCATCGTCGGGCATCTTCTGGCGGCCCTGCTTATCTGGGCACTTTATCGACAAACGAGTTGGTCAGAGCGACTGGAAACCGGTGCCAGATTTGGCATCTGGGGCGCCCTTGGTATTGGATTGAGCGCGATCTACTGGGTCCCTGCGCTAGGCCTGCTCAGCACGGTTTCGCCCGACATGCTGACCACAGATTATTATGACGCGACACGATGGTTATTGTTCGACGGCATGCCCGAAATCTCGCCGGAAACGTCGGCTTTTGTAAAAGCGTGCCTGGCACTTGTGGTGGTTATTGCGGCCGGTTCGACATGGCTTCTTCGGGCGACGCCAGCGCAACCCGGCCTCCAGCTGTGGATCATCGGTCCGAGCGTGTTCACTTTCTACCTGTTGAGCGTGTTGTCTTACCCGATTTGGGATCTGTGGATTCTAAACCGAATTCAGTTTCCGTGGCGCACTTTGATTGTTTCAGACTTGTCAGTTGCGTTAGGCGCGACGGTGATTGCCAAGTCTCTGGTCGAGGCGCGTACCGGACCCCTGGCCATTCCTGTGCGCCTGATCGCAATTGCAGCAACCGGCGTGCTGCTCGTTGCTTACGCCATCCAGATTCCGCGGGTTGTCGAAACCATCGAAAACGGGCTGGGAAAGCACGGCACGTATAAAGTCGTTGGTACACCGGAATATGTTCCGCCCGCCTTTCTGCAGCCGGCGCTGACGCGCTTCCGTTCGGTCGTGACAGATGAACATGACAGTGAAGAACGCTTCGATCTGTTTTTTGCCGAAATGCGAACCAGCGTCGCGGCAGCTGAACGCGCGCTGCAGACCGATGCACCCGGAGCCATTTTGACACGGCACCGTCATGATCGTGTCCAGCTCGAGGTCAACCTGGAACATGACGCGACTGTCCGCTTACCCCTCGCAGCGTGGCCTCACTGGCGTGCGGAAACGGGTGACGGACGCGCACTGTCGATTGGAACCGATGCCGCCCTGGGATTGGTGACCGTGTCCTTGCCTCAAGGCAATTCAATCGTCGAACTATCGATCGTAGAAACACAACCACAGCACATCGGCTCCACAATCAGCCGGATTTCCCTGATCCTGCTCCTGCTCGGCGCCGCCTTTGGCCGTTACCTGCTAAATCTCGGGGCCGAAAAGCCTTTGGCAACTTCTCCGCGCTAAGACGAAGGCAAGCTTGCAGGAGCGCGCGCCATGCCGACACTGTCCATCATCGTTCCGATGTATAATGAAGAAGAGGCCATGGATGGCTTCTTCAAACGCGTGCAGCGCGTCCTCCAGACCGTCACGCCGTCTTACGAAATCATCTGCGTGAATGATGGCAGCCGCGACCTGACCCTGGCCCGCCTGCGCCAAGCCGCCGAGCGCGATGAACGTATCAAAGTGGTCAACCTGTCGCGCAATTTCGGCAAGGAAATCGCTCTCTCCGCCGGGCTCGATCATGCCACTGGCGATGCGGTTATCCCGATTGATGCCGACTTGCAGGATCCGCCGGAAGTGATCCCGCTGATGATCGCCAAATGGCGCGCCGGGGCCAAGCTGGTCCTTGCCAAGCGCCGTGATCGTTCCTCGGACGGCTGGCTGAAACGGGTCACCGCCAATGGCGCCTATTGGCTATTTTCAAAACTCACGCATCCACGCATCCCGCAAAATGTCGGCGATTTCAGGCTGATGGACCGCGATGTCGTGAATGCGATCAAGCGCCTGCCGGAGCGGTCGCGCTTCATGAAGGGCCTGTTTGCCTGGATTGGTTATGAAGCCGAGACCGTTGAATATGACCGCGAAGCGCGCTCAGCCGGTGAGACCAAGTGGAATTACTGGAAACTGTGGAACTTCGCCCTGGACGGAATCACGTCCTTCTCGTCCCTGCCGCTGCGCGTCTGGTCCTATCTCGGTTTCGGCGTCAGCCTGTTCGCGATGGCCTATCTCGCGTTTACCGTCGCAAAGACCGTCATCTTTGGGCTCGACGTGCCAGGCTACGCTTCATTGATGAGCGTCATCCTGTTCTTCAATGGCGTGCTGTTGGTCGGCATTGGCGTCATCGGCGAGTATCTCGCCCGTATCTTCACTGAGGTGAAAGCACGCCCGCTCTACATCGTCTCGGAGACAATTGGCATTGAAGCCGCCGCCGAAACGCGCGATGCGCCGAAATTGCAGCACCGCAACGCGATCTAGCTGAACAATCGCCCTTTTCTGAGCCGATCAATACCGAGCACCAGGCCGCTCAAGACCATGGTCAGGCCGAGAAAGGCTGCCAGCTTCAACCACCAGGAATCGAACCGGTCATCGCCGGTGACATCGAGAATGTGGAAGCGCCACAGCACATCAAAGATGCGCCAGCGTGTGGTGCGCACCGAGCGGACCTCGCCTGACACGGCGTCGATATAGATGCGCTGCTTGCCGGGCTCGTATTCCAGGATCCACACCGGCAGCGGCCCGCCATATTCGCGCTGCGGATTTTCATGGATCATATAGCTGACGATCAGCGTGCCGAGACCATCGGGCTTGTCATCGAACCGCGAAACCAGCGCGTCAATGTCGGCCTGGGACAATGGCGAGCGCACCGCGCCGGTCGTTGCATCGACCATTTTGCGCGCTTCAGCTGTCTCGACCAGCCAGACCGGCGATCCGAGAAACGCTTTCAGCTCGATCCCGGAAACAGGCGCGTCCGTCGCGGCGATGACATCCTGCGCCGACACCGTCACTGCCATCTCTGACAGCGCTCCATGCTCGATCGCGGGCCGCCACGGGTCACCGCGTATGGTCTCGATCGGGTAGAGCGTGAAGAACAGCCCGCTCGCCGTCCAGGACAGAAGCAACAGCCCAGCGACCAGACCAACCGTCTTGTGCACGCGTGCGACGCGCCTTGCCAGTAATGCCATTGAACCCGGCCCTTCCGTTCGTTCCTGCTCGTAGCTGACACATCCCGCCGCCCGCGAACACTGGACAAAATGGCCAATCGGCACGGATTCTCATGCCAATCGAAAAATTTAACAAAGAGTCACAATTTCCCTATTGACCACATTTGTAGTCAAGGCTATTGACCACAACTGTAGTCAAAAGGTGAGATGATGAGTCTGCAAATCACTCCTGCTGAATTGGAAATCATGAAGGTGCTGTGGAAGCGACCTGGCATCGGAGCGTCTGAGATTGTCGGCGCGCTCGACGGTGAACAGGACTGGAGTCCGCGCACCGTCAAGACACTGCTCTCGCGCCTCGTCGAGAAAGGTGCGCTGGAGACGGAGGCCGATGGCCGCCGCTATCTTTACCGCCCGACGGTTGCCAAGCGAGACTATCAGAAGAAAGAAGCCGGACAGCTAATCGACAAGCTGTTTGGTGGCCGCGCCGCCCCATTGGTGGCACAACTGGCTGACGCCCGCGGGCTCAGCGAAGACGATATCGAAGAACTCGAAGCTCTGTTGGGGAGACTGAAGCAATGAGCTGGACAGAATTTCACCCACTGGTTCAGGAAGCGATCCTGACAACTTTCGCCGTTGGCGTCCTGGTCGTGCTGGTCCTGGTGATCCGCAAGCCATTCGCGATGCGGTTTGGCGCCAAGGCCGCTTATCTGCTCTGGGCCCTGCCGCTGGCGCGTTTCATAACGCCGCCCTTGCCCGGCAATTGGTCGCTGGCCGGCCTGCTCGGCTTCAATCGCCCGGCCCCGGTCGAGGAGACGGTCGTCATGCCTGAACGGGTCTGGACGCCGGCCCTGGAATTCGCGGCGCGTGCCAATGTCGACGCCGAGGTCGCGGCCACTATGGCAGAACACCCCGTCCTCGCCCTTCCTGAACCGGCGGCGCCTGCCGCTGCCTCAGGCACAAGCTTGCTGGAGGCCATCCTGGTCCAGGCTCCCCTGATCCTGACGAGTGTCTGGCTTACCGGGATGGTCCTCTGGCTTGGTCGCTCGCTGTATCAGCAGCGCCAGTTCCTCGGCCTGATCAAGGCCGACTCCGAGCCAGCTGAGAGCGCCACAGTGGCCGAAACCGCCCGCATCGCCAAACAGCTCGGCATGAAGCGCGTGCCTGAAGTACGGGCCAGCCTGCTGTGCAGCGGACCGCTGGTCACGGGCCTGACCAATCCCGTCATCCTGCTGCCCATGTGGTTCGAAGAGGATTATGACGCCGCCGAGCGCCGTGACGCGCTGGTACACGAGCTGATGCACCTGAAGCGCCGCGATCTGTGGGCCTTCCAGGCCGCGCGCATCGTTGCCGCGACGCAGTGGTTCAACCCCATGGCGCATGTCGCCCTGAAAGCCTTCCGCACCGATCAGGAAGCGGCCTGTGATGCCGATGTGATCGCCCGTGCGAAACTGTCTCCTGCCGCCTATGGCCGGACCCTGGTCAAGGCCGCGCGCCTTGCCCGTCCTTCAGATCGTCGCATCGCTGCGGCGAGCCTGACCCTCGCTCATCCGATAAAAGAAAGACTAATAATGATGACGCATCCCACTCCTACTCTGCGCAGCCGGCTGATGGGAGGCACACTTGCTGTGGCTCTCGGTGCCGGTGCGATCTTTGCCACGGCGTCGTGCACGTCGTCTGTCGCGCAGGAACTTGAAGGCGCTCCGCAAGAAGAGACCCTCGCCGATGGTGATCATCGCAAAGTGATCATTCTCGACGATATGACCGACATGAAATTCGCATTCACGGTCGACGGCGAGACGTTCAGCTTTGACATCGCCGACATGCCGCCTATGCCCCCGATGCCTGCAATGCCGGCGATCCCCGGATTTGACGGCATGGTGTTCGAACAGGACGGCAATAGCTTCCACTTCGAATTTGACACTGAGAAGCTTGCAGAGCTTGAAGCCATGGAAGATTCGCCGGAATTCGCCGAATGGGAAGCCAAGATGGAAGCCTGGGGCGAAGAAATGGACGCCTGGGGCGAGCTGGTCGAAGAACGCGCCGATGCCTGGGCTGAGCAGATGGAACCGCACATCGAGCGCTGGGCCGAGCTGCATTCCGACCAGCTGGAAGACCAGATCGAACTGATGGTCGAGCGCGCCGAGCTGCAAGCCGAACGGGCCGAGCGCCTCGCCGAGCGCGCCGAAGCCCAGGTCGACCGCGAAGCCGCCCGCGCCGAGCGCCGCAATGTCTGGATCATGCGCGATCGCGGTGAGGACCAGGAATATGAAGGCGTAACGTCGGCAGAGACCCGCGATTTCGGCACCCAGAATTTCAATCAGGTTGAAGTCGGTAGCGGCATCGCAGTGGTCTACACCCAGGACCCCAACCCTTCGGTCACTGCCAAGCTTGAACGTGGCAGCTGGGAACAAGTCGAGATCAAGGTCGACAATGAGACGCTGGTTGCGAAGAAGAAGCAGGGCGTCAGCTGGGGCCGCCGCGGCCCACGCCTGACGGTCTATGCCGCCTCGCCAAACCTGACCTCCGTCGACACCGGATCAGGCGCCTCGTTCAAAGGAAATGTCGTGGCCGGCGACCTGGAAGTCGATGCCTCCAGCGGCTCTTCGATCAGCATTGAAGGCGCCTGCCAGGTCCTCGACCTCGACGCCTCGTCCGGCTCCAGTGTTTCGCTTCAGAAGCTGGAATGCGCGACGGCCAATGTTGATGCCTCGAGCGGATCCTCGATCCGGGTGTTCGCCTCTACCAGCGTTGATGTCGACGCCTCCAGTGGCTCGTCGATCACAGTCAGCGGCAGCCCGTCTGACGTCACCAAGGACACATCCAGCGGTGCATCCGTGCGGATCAAATAGGCTCTCGCCTCCCTGGAACCCTTCGCACAGGTTCCCCCCTTGAGAGAAAACCCCCGCTCCGGCGGGGGTTTTGCTTTAGGGCACAAAAAAGCGAGCATTCCGCAGAATGCCCGCTTTGATTTTGCAATCCAGCCGAGGACGCACGCCCTCGCGGCTGCATGCGTGCGCTATGACATGGACAGTCCAAGCGCGTCGACGGTCGACATGGTGAGATAGCCAATCGGCAACCCGTTTGCGCGCTGGAAGGATTCCATTGCTTGCAGGGTTGATGGGCCAAACTCGCCATCCACGGGCACGCTGTAACCGGCATCGGTGAGCGCCGCCTGAATGTCGCGGATCATTTGCGTCGTGGCATTGGTCTCGCACAGGACCTGGCGCCATTCGAGGCCGCCCTGATTGGTCACCACGCGCTTTTCCACCGTCTTATAGGTCGCTGGAATGTCGATGCGCTGTTCAGACGCTGCAGACACCAATTGCTGGCGCGTGACCGTCTCATATTCCGCCGGGATAGATTCCTCGACCACGCGGGCCGGCTCCACAACAACGTCCTTGGTCACTGTCTTGGTCACCGCAGGAATGACGCGAACCTCGGTGGTTTCCGGCGAGACGAGCCGGGTCTTGGTCACGGTCGCATATTCGGCCGGAACTTCGACACGACACAGCAATTCACCCGTTGCCAGAGCAATGGTCTCGGTCGCATTCTCGCGGTCGCGTCCGTACAGGCCGTCACCTTTCTTCCAGGTCGTATAGGCTTCGCGCACCAGGACCTGTTCCGTATAGGTTTCATACTGGGCCGGCACCACAATGCTCTCTTCGCGCTCAGGCTCGACGATGATCGTCTCGGTGACGGTTTCATAGACCGGCGCGACGGTCTTGTAGATTGTCGTCGCCTCTTTCAGCAGACGCTGTTCGGTCACGGTTTCATAAACGGCCGGGATGACCTTGAGCTCATAGGAGGCTTCGCGGTCAACCACCTGCTCGGTCGTCACACTGATCGTGTCCGGAACCAGCACGCGGGCGAAACATTCGCCGGCCTCTGCATTTGGTGGCATGTCTGCCGCCTGGCCATGAGCTGTCATTGCGATCGCCGCAGTGGCAACCGTCGCACAAAAGTACTTTTTCATTTTATTCCCCTTTATCGTGCGGAATGAACACGTTCAGAAATCATCGCGTTTTGATCTCCACCTGGCCCGCAGGCCTGAGAGACGTTTCGCGTTTGAACACACCCACTCCACGTGCGGATATCGAGTCTGGAAAATGAACAGTAGGTGAATATTCGTTAACTTTTAGCAGAGAGATGTTGGTAATCGACTGTTTTTATGGTCGTTTTTGTCTCCTGTCTCGCGCGATCTGACTGCTAATCTATGCCTTGCAGCGCGTTGTTCGAAGACTGCTTTGGGTCAGGAGGGGACGTTGCGCATCGACCATGTTCTCGTCGACGTTCTGCCCAGCCCGGTCTGGGCAGACCATCACCCGAGCGTGCTGCTAAGATCGGGAGCGATGATCGGGGCATCTCTGTGGAGCGTCATCATCGTGCCGAACGTGATTGTCCGCTTGGCCGAACGATGCCCTCGAGAATTCTCAGAATTGCGATTCTCACATGCAGACTCAAAGAAATCCTTGACAGCAGCATTTTATACAACATATTGCGCAATATATTGTAGGGTTAGCTATGCCACAGATTCAATTTCTTGAAACCGATGCCGCCTTTGCTTTGCATGTGAAGCAATTGCAGGACTGCTTGTACAACCAGATGGAGATGGCGCTCAGCGATTACGGCCTTGAAATTCCGAGCAAAACGACAGGAATTGTTCAATTGCTGTTCTCGAATGGGCCGTGCTCCAAAGCTGATATCGCCAAAGCTCTGAGATACTCACATCAGCTCACTGCACAGCGGCTGGCCTGGTTGATTGATCATGACATGGTCGAGATGAGCCTGGACGCAAATGACAAAAGGCGGCGCCTCGCGACGCTTTCCCCTTCCGGCATTGTGCAAGCGGAGAAGCTCCAGGAATTCCTGCCAAGACTGGCGGCGGCCTACCGACATCTCTTCACCGAATTGGACATCAATCTTAAAGCGCAAATCACGCGAGCGCGCGACGCCTTGGAGACCACTCCGATTACAAACCGGATGGATCTGAGCGAAAGCCAGCCGCAAAACGCGCCGACCAGATCATGAACGCGATTCTGGTAAAAACTGGCGAAACAATCCTGCTGATTGGTTTCGCATTGGCGTTGCTCGCGATTCCGATCCTTGCCGTGCGCTTTTGGATAACGCCTGGAATCGGCCACCTGCTCAGCCTGGATGCCGACGCCTTGAGCGTGACACGACGTATGTTGATGATTTTTGCCTTTATCGGTGGTTATTGGCTCTTCGTCAGGATCGCCGAAAAACGCCGCGCCGCTGAGCTTGCGCTCCGGCCGACCACAATCGCCCTGTCCGGACTGGGTGGCGCGGCTGCGATTGCCGTGCCCACATTAGTGCTCTTCGGGGCCGGCGCCTACTCTGTTTCGGGGATTGGCTCTGGCAATGGATGGGCGATGATTGCGCTTGTAATTTTTGCGGCCGCGTTGCTCGAAGAGATTCTGTTTCGCGCAATCCTGTTTCGGATTGTTCTTGAGAAATTCGGATTCTGGATTGCGCTGATTTTACCCAGCATCCTGTTCTCTTGCTTGCATCTCTTCAATGATCAATGGGCGGGCTGGCACAGCATCATCTCAGTGGTACTGCTGGGCATAATGTGGAGCCTGATCTTCGCTCTGACCCGCAATATCTGGGCGGCGGCTGCCAATCACGCTTTGTGGAATTTCACAATCTTCGCCAGCGGCTTGCCACTGACAGGTCAGTCTGACTGGCGCGCGTCGGCCCCCTTGCAAAGTGAACCCATTGGCGCGGACTTATGGACCGGGGGCGCGTCAGGACCCGAGGCATCGGTGATCGTAATCGCATGGTTGTTCGGCATCGTCGGAGCGCTTCTTTGGCTCTGCCTGAAACGAAGACTCCATCAACAAGCAGATTGAAGTGCAACATTGCAAGCAATCGCGCCGCGCTGATGAACGCCGAGCCTGGCGGGAGTTGGTTTGCAGCCCCATGTCCGCACCGGCCCCAAAACCAAGCACAACTGTATGCCGTTTACAGAAAGGTCGGCATCATTGTATCTCACAACCCATGCGTTCGATGATGACCTTCGCTTCCCATGTGCAAATCAGGCGCATTGCTATCGTTCTGGCATTCGCCGCGGCCGGGTGCGTGTCGGGACAAATGCAAATGTCCCCGCAGCAAGAAGACGTGATCAAGTCTGAGGTTGAAATGGCGTTCGAAGGCCTGGTGAACGCCACGAAATCAGGGGATCATGACCTTTATTTCTCTTATTTTGACACGGGCACCTTCACAGCACTCACCTCCAGCGGCTCGACGCTGCCTTCCTTCGATGCGTTCAAGTTGACCTACGAACCGCAATTGCGCGCGGTAGAAGCCTATAATTCCCTGAGTTTCGAGCCGCTGCATATTCGCGTCATCGACGCCCATAACGCAATCCTGGTCAACGAGTATGTTGCGGATGTTGTTCTGACATCGGGCGAGACCGTTTCAGCAGCGGGCGCGGGTGCGCAATTTTGGTCGAAGCGAAGCGGCACGTGGAAACTGGTCCACATATCGGACGCAGTGAAGCCGTAACCGCAACGCGCGCCAGTTAGCCAGAATGCGCCATCGCCCAACCTTGTACGCGATATCTGCATTTGACCTTGAACGCCGCCATTCCAAAGCTGCATAACTGAATTCAATCGTCGCCGCCTACCGGACGCCAGCTTGCCCCTCCATCTTGCTTGCAACGCAACTCAATGGAGGCAATCATGATTGAGATCAGACGCTTTTCCGACCTCGGCACATTCGAGAATGACTGGCTGAATGCCCACTATCATTTCTCGTTCTCGCATTATCACGACCCGGCCCGCATGGGGCACGGCAAACTGCGGGTCTGGAATGATGACACGATCAAGCCGCAGACCGGTTTCCCGCCGCACGGTCATCGCGACATGGAGATCATCACCTATGTCCGCACCGGCGCGATCACCCACCAGGACTCGATGGGCAACAAGGGCCGCACGGCCGCAGGCGATGTCCAGGTGATGAGTGCCGGGCGCGGCGTGCAGCATTCGGAATGGAATGCGGAAGCCGAAGACACGACCCTGTTCCAGCTCTGGATTGAACCGGCGGAGACAGGCGGCGATCCAGGCTGGGGCGCGCGGCAGTTCCCGAAAGCCGATCGGTCCGGAGACTGGGCCGTACTGGCCAGTGGCCGCGGTGAAGACGGCGCCCTGCCAATCCGCCAGAATGCCGCTGTGCTCGGTGCCACACTCAAGGCCGGTGAGACGCTCAGCTATCAGATCAGCGAGGATCGTTATGGCTATCTCGTGCTGGCTGCGGGGTCGGTCGAGCTGAATGGCGAGACCCTGACGGCCCGTGACGCTGCCGCCATTACAGGCGCCGAAATCCTCGAGCTGACCGCCATTGAAGACGCTGAAATCGTGTTTGTGGACACGATTTAATCTTCCCCTCTCGGCCAAGTGATTGGAACAGGAGGGGTTTTCACCCTATATTCTATCCTGTTCTGATCAGGAAAGGACTCTGCCCATGAAGACCATCTTTGCAGCCATCGGCGCGCTGGCCATTCTGCCAACCGCCGCCGCGACCGAAGTCGCTGTCACGTATAGCGACGATTTCGCTGAGGAACTCAGCGACAATTATGGCGAGCGCGAAGGCGAAACGCTGACCGAAGAGATTATCGAAGATCTCGATCGCGCATTCGATAGAGCTGGCGTGGCTCCGGCCCGCGTAGACGTGATGATCGTGGATGCGAAGCCGAACCGTCCAACATTCCAACAGCTCTCCGACCGGCCTGGTCTGGACGCCATTCGCTCGATTTCGCTTGGCGGGATGGAACTGACCGGCACCGCTTATGATGCCGATGGCAACGTTCTCGCGACTCAGGAATATGAGTGGTTCGAGAATGATATTCGCGACGTTGTCGGTTCATCGACCTGGATGGACGCCAATCGCGCGTCGAGCCGGTTTGCGAAAAAGCTCGCGAAACAGCTGAACGACAGCTAGCCCCGGTCTCCCGGATAAATCTCGCGGCCGTCGACCTCTAGCCTGAAGAGGTCCGGCCGCGAATAATGCCCGGCCGGATCGCTCGCCACTTTACAGGCGCGGGCGAGCGCCAGGTCTGCGTCAGCGACCAGAATCCCTTCCTCATTCGACAACAGGCCCGCGACGACTTCGCCGCGCGGATCGATGATCGCCGACCCGCCATTATGATCGAATTCATAGAGCGGCTGATAGCGATCGGGCACATGCGCCTGCATCCGTATCCCGGCCGAGCAGATCACCCAGGCCCCGGCCTGGCTGGCAAAGGCCCGGCTGAGCAGTAATTGCCGCGCCCAGACCGGTTGGCTTGGCGCTTCTTCCGGCTCGCGCCCCGGCCAGGCCGCGACATGCACGTCGACGCCCTGCGCCATCAGGGCATAGGCCGGCAGGACGGCATTGTGCTCCCAGCAATTGAGGCTTGAAAGGCGGCCCCAGTCGCGCTGCACCGGCGCCAGCCCTTTTGCGTCACCGTCACCCCAGACTGAGCGCTCATGATGCGTCGGCTTGATCTTGCGATGTCGGTTGAGCAGCGTGCCATCCTTGCCGAAGGTCAGCATCGTGCAATACAGCGTCGCCTCGGTTTGCGGATCGAGTTCATTGACGCCGATGACCAGGTCGGCCCCGGCCTTTTTCGCCGCCTTGCCGAGCGCCGCAACCTCTGGTCCGTCGAGGCGCACGCCATTCTTGAGCAATTCTCCTGCCGCCTGCCACCAGACATCCGACAAGGGGCTGTCGATAAAGAACGGATAGCCCGGCAACCAGGCTTCGCCGAAGGCAATCACATCGGGCTTTTCCTTCGCCGCCTTGGCGATCCAGTCGAGCGCGATCTCGAGGCTGGCTTGCTTGTCAAAAAGGGCAGGCGCGGCCTGCACGGCGCACAGTCGAACAGTATCAGTCATGCCCTCCGATACGCACGATCATGCCCGGCTTTCAAGTCGATCACGAAAAGTTTGGTGCGCAAACCGGGTCAGATGGGGGCGAGCCAGCCTTCATACTTGGCGACCAGTCCGGCGATGGGCAGGCTAACCCGCACGCTGAAACAGGCCCGGCCCCGCGCGTCGACATATTCATGAGTATCGCTGGTCGGCCGCAGGAAAGCCAGCAGCGGCACGCCGAGCAGGCGTCCAGCGCGGACCGGGTAATGCAGTTTTTCGCCATCTCTCTTCAGTCCGATTTCAAACGCCATCACGCCAAAACGCTCGATCAGGACGGGGTCACGGCGATGCTTGCGCACGGATAGATAGGACTTGAAACGACGACGCCCGAATTGTCGTGTCCATGTCTCGCCACGCGCGGTACGGGACATTGTCACATCCACGGCGACAGCATCGGCAGCAGGCGGGAACCCAGCCAACCAGCCGGCAATCCGGGACATCCAGCCCGAACCGCGCTCGACCGATGCCTCACCGCGCCAGCGGCGCTGCGACAGGACGGTGTGAAGATCTTTCAGTTCGGCGGGCAGGTCGTCAAAACCATCCTCAAGCACCTGTTTGAACACGGGATCGACAGGACGTTGCGTTTCGCCCGTCACAATATTCAGATCGGCGGCCACGGCCTCGAACTCGTCTGCGGAGAATTCTGCGAGGCAGGCCCGTGCGCCGGGCGCCGGAATGCCTGCCAACAGCTTGTCAGTGAGGATTTCCGCGGCCAGCCCCGGAATGAACGGCCCATCGCCCTGCTCGACAATCAGCGTCCAGGTGCGGGCGATCAGAGCGCCGGTCTCGGTTCGGCCACGCAGCTGCACGCGCATGCCGCCGCGATCCGTTCCGAACCGCTCCAGACGATCCGCCAGCCATTTCAATGGCCGCGTCAGACTGAGCAATGACCGCAACAGGCCGAGGCGTGGCAACCAATGCAACAGCCACAGGCCGTACTGCATGATGGGCAGCTCCAGGCCGGCTCGAAACGAAACCGAGCGGGCTTTGAATGCCTCCGGAAACAGCGTCAGGTCTGGCGCTCCGATCAAACTCGCGCGGCGTCCCTCTATTGGCTTCTGACCGGCAACATGCAGGTCGACCGGTTGCAAATCGCACCAGGCCGGACGTGTGCTCCATTCATTGCCTTGCCACAGCCGAAGCGGACGCCCGACCTGGCTCAGGATGGAGCGCATGACGGACTCGCCACGAGGCGCCCGATTACCCGGCAAGATTGTCGCTTCAATTTCGTGGATGTCTTCAATCCCCCGCGCCAAATGTCGGGTAATGACAGACGACAAAGCAGGCACACTGGAGACGCCCGACAAAACTGTGACGCCCGCTTTCCGGGCATCCTCATCCAGCACGGAGATACCAGCGGTAAATGTGCCGTCATCGGACAGGTCGAGATAATGGGCGCCCAGGTCAACGGCGATACGCGCGAGGCGGTAGCCGTGGTCGCCATAGGCCTGAAACGGGCCAGCGGCATCAATAATGACCCCCGGCCCGATCTCGGCAATTCGATGCTCCAGATCGTCCGCGCCAGTGTCGAGCCTTGCCGCTTTGCAACCCAGCTCGGTCGCCAACACGCGCGCCTCGGTCAGGTTGCGACCGGCGATGACAAGGCCCTCGCCCAGTCGCCGCGCAAGACGGCGCGCGAGGCGACTGCCGAATACGCCGTATCCGCCGATAATGAGAACCGTGTCAGTCAATCAACCGCGCCCGCATTTCCGGCGTTGGCATCGGACAGGCAGACCGATTGAAACGTTTGCGGTTATTGGCGATGCGCCGATACAGCCAATCCGCGAGGCCGCGCGGGAGAATGTGCAGCACGCGCGCAAGTTTCCACACGCCGCCGCACATCGCCAGTCCTTCCGTGAACAGATCGAGATGCGTCCAGGTGCGCTGCCCGATTCTGAGGATTGCGGTCTCCATCAGGTCAGGATCGAAGCCTTCGGCCAGATAGATTGTGCGCCCAGCCTCGGACTGTGCCGTGGCGAGCTTCAACCGGCCTGCAGGATC
Source organism: Hyphomonadaceae bacterium (assembly GCA_024742355.1). Lineage (GTDB taxonomy): Bacteria > Pseudomonadota > Alphaproteobacteria > Caulobacterales > Hyphomonadaceae > Henriciella. The sequence continues at coordinate 285,231 of JANSYM010000006.1, forward strand.
GCGCTTGATCAGAAACCGCACAAATCGCGAGCATAACAGGCAGTCGCCATCATAAACGTAGAGCGCCTCGGTCATGAGGTCAGACTAACAGCGACTGGTAAACAGGCTCTGTGCCAGCGCGTCGCGCGTCAGCCTGTCCTAAACCAGGTAGCGCGCGCGCAGCTTTGCCTGTGCTTCGGCGCCGACGCCGAGCGTGTCTGTCAGGTAAGCGTCGACGCTGCCCGCGCGCTCGGACATGCTTTCCAGGGCGCCGTGCAGGAATTCGGCGCTGACGCCGACAAACGGGTGATAGACCTCGTCCGGATAGTCCTTGCCGATATGCTGGTTGAACATGCGCGCCATTTCCGGCAGCCGGTCAGCGACATTGGCGGCTTCATTGGTCAGCTCATAATCAGCAAAAATCGTATCGCGATCGACGCCGAGAATATGGTGTGTGAGCGCGCAGAGGATGCCGGTTCGATCCTTGCCGGCGGCGCAATTGACGACCGCCGCATCGCCCTCATCTAGATCAGCGAGGGCTGAGAACCAGTCAGAAAACGTCTCGACATGCTGTGGTTTGAACGGCGCTTCGCGATAATAATCGACCATCCAGCCGCGGGCTTTCGGGGCGTCGACGGCAACCTCGGACAAGAACCGCACATGCGGCGCCTGAGCGGCTGTGCCAAGCGCGCTCGACAGGACGGTCACGCCCTGTACTGGCCAGCGATGACCGTGCCGTTCGCGCTCATCCGGGCGGCGCAAATCCGCCTGGACCTTGATGCGATAGGTTTCCAGCGCCGCCATGTCGGCCTCGCTGGCTTCGCCAAACTGCGCTGAGCGAAACAGCACGCCTTTGCGCACGGACGCTCCATCGGCGCCCTGATAGCCGCCAAAGTCGCGGAAATTGCGGACGTTTTCGAACGTCTTGACCCGGTCCTGCATAAGGCCCCCTATCTGAATGGTGGTTCGTCGAATGCGCGCAGTTTCCGGCTGTGCAAGGCGGCGCCTTCACTGGCCAGCTTTTCCAGCGTCGCGACCCCGATCTGCAAGTGTTGGCCGATCGATTTTTCGTAGAATTTATTGGCCGCGCCGGGCAGCTTGATCTCGCCATGCAAAGGCTTGTCCGAGACACAGAGCAGGACGCCATAAGGCACCCGCAACCGGAATCCATTGGCGGCAATCGTGGCGCTTTCCATGTCGATGGCGATGGCTCGTGACTGGTTGAACCGGCGCGCACTGTCGGTGAAGCGCAGCTCCCAGTTGCGGTCATCAGTGGTCACCACCGTGCCGGTGCGCAGGCGCTTCTTTAGCGTATCGCCGGTCTCGCCGGTGACGTCGGCGGAGGCTTCCTGCAGCGCCACCTGGACCTCGGCAATGGCCGGGATCGGAATGTCAGGTGACAGGACATCATCGAGCACATGATCATCGCGCAGATAAGCGTGGGCGAGAACATAGTCGCCAATCGTCTGACTGTGGCGCAAGCCGCCGCAATGGCCGACCATGATCCAGCATTCGGGTCGCAGCACGGCGAGGTGGTCCGTAATGGTTTTCGCGTTCGACGGGCCGACGCCGATATTGACCAGCGTGATGCCGGACCCGTCTTCGGCCGTCAGGTGATAGGCCGGCATCTGGAACCGGCGCCAGGGTGCATTATTGATCTGCTCGCGGGCATCCTTGGTCTGGCCATCCACGACCAGACCGCCCGCAACCGACAGCTCTTTGTAGCGGCTGCCATTGCCAAGCTGCTCCAGCCCCCAATCAACAAAGGCATCGACATAGCGATGGTAATTGGTAAACAGCAAATAGCGCTGGAAGTCTTTCACCGGTGTCCCGGTATAGTGCTGCAGGCGCTTTAGAGAAAAGTCCGTCCGCGGCGCATCGAACAGCGCCAGCGGGCGATGGTCATAGGGCTCAAACAATTCGCCATCGGCGATCTCGTCGCCAATATCGCTGAGCTTCGGCGACGGAAACCACTTGGCGAGCTCGGCCGGATTGATCTCATCCAGACCGCTCGCCTGGCCTTGTTCCCAGACATAGGCATACGGAATTTCAGTGGTCGACCGGCGCACATGGACCGAGACATCATAATCGCGCAGCAACAGTTCCAGCTGCTCGCTGAGATAGCGACTGAAGAATTCAGGCTGGGCAATGGTGGTCGAATAGGTGCCGGCTTCCGACATTTTGCCAAAGGCGCGCGAAATCGGCGGCGGCGGTCCGTCTGGATTGTATTCAATCACCAGTTCCGGATAGCAGAAAGCGCCATTGGCGCGCGCATCAGGATCCGGGGTCTTGCCGTCTCGGAGGAAGTCTTGAAGCGCTGAGCAAAGTGCATCAACGGCTTCGGAATAGAGCTTTTCCAGCTCACTTATTATATTTTTTGGATTTTCTAGTTTTGTCATGGCCTCCTTTGCCGCAAACCGGTTTCTGGGTCAACGGCGCGGGCGGGGCGACATGGCACCTATTCCGGTTTGACGCGGTAGAGGCGCACGACGCCGTCCGTCTCGGTGAGCGTATCAGCCGGCGCCAGCCAGTCCGGCAGCTCGTCGCGATTGAGCTGCGCGGCCAGGCCGTCCGGCCAGGTCTCGCCATAGCGCGTGGTCTCGCGCAAGCCTTTGCAGAAGAGCAGGTGCGTGGCGCCCATTTCGAGCAGCTTTGCATGTGCGCCGTCGACTGGGCCGATCAGCACCTCGTTCGAGCGTTCAATGCCGGCAATGTTGCGATGATAAGGCCCCGCAAACACCGCGTGCGGCGTGCGCGCAATGATTGACGGGCCAAGAATGATCGGGGCGTGGATGCGCTTGATCGCATCACCGCCCAGCCCTTCATAGGCGTCCGGCTGAATGCAGTTCACATTCTGCGACGGTGCGAGGCGGCTCGGGAATTGCGTCGAGACCTGCTCCCAGGTGATCGGCGACAGGACAAGCAGTGCGGCGATGAAGGCCAGGAGCGGCCCAGCGCCGCCCTCGCTGCGCCAGCGCGCGAACAGCATGCCCGCGAGCCAGCCGGCGCCGATCGCGGCAAAAACATGCGAGAAGGATTGCCCGCGAATCTGCCAAATCGTGGTCGCGACAGAGAGCGCGAAGAGGAGCGCGATGCTGATGCGCGCGGTGCGCTGCTGGTCAGATGCAGTGACAATCATGGCCGCTGTCGCAAGGCTGGCGGTGCCGAGGAAGCCAAACACCCAGACGACACGGCCGGGCTCTTCAGCCAGCAGGGTCGAGAGCGGCTTGGCTTCGCCCACCATGCTGAGCCAGGACAGGCGCACAGAGTCCGAGACCGACGCATACGGATCGCCCAGGCAGGCTGGATTGACGGCGACGATCAGCGCCAGCGTTACAGCGCCCGCGACCCCGCCAGCGATGAGGCGTGCCCACCAGGTCTCCAACCCACCGCCGAAGATACCGAGCAGGCTGAGCAACAGGCCGCCGACGAGGAACCCCGTCAAATGCGACGTACCATAAGCATCGCAGGTCATTCGATTGGCACTCAAGCCGGGCGCGTCGAACACGAAGAACAGGCTGGCAAACACGATCAGGCCGAGCCCGAACGCAGCCAGCCGGCTGCCTTCGCGATGGCCCCGGACAATCCAGAACAGACCCAAAACGGCGATCAATCCGCCAACATAGGGCAAGGATTCCAGCGCGATGGACAGCATTGCGGTCACCGACAGCGCCAGGGCGATGCCCGACCGATTGGTGAATCCGGGCGACAGAACCGCCGCCAGACCGCCCAGGGTCAACACCACGACCAGGCCGTGATGATCGATCCGACCCGGCCAGAAATTGTAGACCGCAGCAGAGGTCGCGAAGAAGACCAGGCCAAACGCCTGTCCGGCGCGATTGATCTGCAATCTCTGCATGATGAGGGTCAGAAAGGTAAACGCCGCCGCCAGCAGGATGAGCGGCCACAATCCGATGACAAGCTTCTCGGCCATGTCGCGACCGAGCAGCGGTTCGGTGACGAAAATGAAGCCGGCGACGAACAGATCCGGCAGGCGCGACCAATGCATGTCGCCGCCCTCCGGCGTCAGCATGCGCGCCTGATCGACCGTGAACCAGCCCTGTCCATCGAGCAAATCGCGGATTTGCTGCAGGCGCATCATGTCGTCTGCGCCAGGAATCCAGCCTGCAAAGATATCCGACAGGCGCGGCAGCAGCATGAGCAGGAAGAATCCGGCCACAGCCCAGACCATCCATTTACCATCGATAAGCCCGCCAGCAGGGCGAATGTGTGAAGACGCCATTAGTAATTTGCTCCCGGGGCCTTACCCGTCCTTAAGTATAGTCGCGCTATCGCATAGTGAGGTTACTGAAAGGCTTCACCGATGCGCCGCGCCTTTGAAGGTCCCAATCCGCACGCCCGCAGCGAAACCGCGGAACCGCGCATTGCCGTGACCATCCCGTGCTATAATGAAGCCGTCACGATTGCCAAAGTGATCGCCGATTTCAAAGCCGCCCTGCCAGAGGCGGATATCTATGTCTTCGACAATAACTCATCCGATAACACCGCCCAGATTGCCCGCGATGCTGGCGCGATTGTGCGCAGCGAGCGACGACAGGGCAAAGGCCATGTTGTGCGCCGCATCTTCTCTGACATTGAGGCCGACATCTATCTGATGGTCGACGGCGATGACACATATGATGCGACCGTCGCCAACACGCTGGTTGAATTGCTGAAGCGCAACCATGTCGACATGGTCGTCGGCACCCGCGCCAATGTCACCAAGGATGCCGGCCGCGAAGGGCATGCCTTCGGCAACAAGATCTTCAACAAGATTTATGGCCGCCTGTTCGGCAAGCAATTCTCCGACATCTTCTCGGGCTATCGCGTGTTTTCGCGTCGCTTCGCGAAATCCTTCCCCGCCGTGTCGAGCGGGTTCGAGATCGAGACCGAAATGTCGGTACATTGCAGCCAGCTTGGCATCCCGACGCTGGAGCGGCCGACCCATTATGGTGAGCGCCCAGAAGACAGCCATTCGAAGCTGCGCACCTTCCATGATGGTTTCCGCATTCTCGGCATGTTCGCCATGTTGGCCAAGGAAACCCGCCCGGCCGCCTTTTTCGGCGCCATCGGCATGGCCCTCGTCGCCCTGGCCGGCATTCTCGCGGCGCCGCTTTTCCTGACCTATTTCGAGACCGGCCTGGTGCCGCGCCTGCCGACCGCCATCCTCGCCACAGGCCTGGTCATGACGGCATCGATCTCAGCGGTTTGTGGTCTCATCCTGGACAGCCTTGCCCGCGCCCGGACTGAAGCCAAACGCGCCGTCTTCCTGAGCTATCCGGCCCAGGACTGGACCCGATGAACACGGCTGCGGTCAGCAAGTTTGCACGCTTTGCCGGCGTCGGCGGCACCGGCTTTGTTGTCGATACAGGCCTGACCCTGCTGCTCATCCATCGCGGCATTGACCCTTATACATCGCGTGTGTTCGGCATCATGTTCGCGATGATCACGACCTGGCGGCTCAATCGGGCGCTGACCTTTGGCGCCAGCCGCACCAGCCAGACCAGCGAAGGCGCGCGTTATTTCATCGTCGCCATTCTCGCAGCCATGCTGTCCTATGCCATCTATGCCAGCCTGCTGATCATGGTTGCAGGCTTCCCGCCAGCATTGGCCATCGTCATTGCCGTGGGTACGACAACCTTGGTCTCATTCTTTGGCTATAGCCGGTTCGCGTTCAGGACCGCCGCCTGACCAGGTGCCCCATTTTACGCCCGGGCTTGGCTTCGCGCTTGCCATACAGGGTGAGCACACCATCCGCTGACAAGGCATCCGGCGGCACCAGCGCCTCTTCGCCGAGCAGGTTCAGCATCTCGACATCGTGATAACGCGTCACCGGGCCCAGCGGCCAGCCGGCGACGGCGCGGATATGCTGTTCGAACTGGCCTGTCGCGCAGGCTTCCGGCGTCCAGTGTCCTGAATTGTGCACCCGCGGCGCAAACTCATTGGCCAGCAACGTGCCATCCTCGAGGACAAAGAATTCCAGCGCCAGCACGCCAACATACTCCATCGCGTGGACCAGGGCTTCAGCCGCCTGTTCAGCGCGTTTGGTCACGGCCTCGTCGAGACCACTCGGCACTACGGAGCGTTTCAGAATGCCATTCGCATGCTCATTGCGCGGCAGGTCATAGCACAGCGTATCACCGACCGCGTCGCGGGCGATAATGACTGAGACCTCGCGCTCGAATGGCACCATGGCTTCCAGAATGCAGGGCGCACCCGCGAGGGCTTTGTGCGCGGCCTCGAAATCATTGCCGGTTTCCAGCCGCACCTGGCCTTTGCCATCATAGCCATCGCGGCGGGTCTTGAGGATGCCCTGCCCGCCAAACTCGGCGAGCGGACCGGCAATGTCTTCAGCCGTGTTGACCTCGGCAAAAGCCGCCGTCTCGATCCCGCACGCGCGTAGGAAGGCTTTCTCGACCAGGCGGTCCTGCGACACTTCCAGCGGCTGCGCGCCCGGGCGCACATTGACGCCTTCATCAATCAGGGCCTGCGCCGCTGTGACCGGGACATTCTCGAATTCATAGGTGACGACATCGCAGCCTTCGGCCCAATCGAGCAGGGCCTCGACATCGTCATAGGCACCGAGCGCATGGCTGGCCGCAACCCGCGCCGCCGGGCAATCATGTTCCGGGCAATAGATGGAGACATCAAACCCGAGCTGCGCGGCCGCGCTCGCCATCATGCGCCCGAGCTGGCCGCCGCCAAGAATTCCGATCGTGGCGCCAGCGCTCAGTGCGTTCATGTCTGCGGCGTCTCCTGAACCGCTTCGGTCTGGGCCGCCCTGAACGCGTCGAGCTTTTCGGCGACGCTGGCATCTTCCAGCGCGATGATCGAAGCGGCGAGAATACCGGCATTGGCCGCGCCCGCTTCGCCAATCGCGAGGGTGCCGACGGGCACACCTTTCGGCATCTGGGCAATCGAAAGCAAGCTGTCGATCCCGCTCAGCGCGCGCGATTGAACCGGAACGCCGAGCACGGGCAACGGCGTCATGGATGCGGCCATGCCAGGCAGGTGCGCCGCGCCGCCCGCGCCCGCAATGATCACTTTCAAGCCTTTGGCTTTCGCGCCCGTGGCATAGTCGTAAAGGCGTTGCGGCGTGCGGTGCGCGGAGACGATTTGCGCTTCATAGGCAACGCCAAGTTCGTCCAGGATTGCGCAGGCTTTTTCCATGACCGGCCAGTCCGACTGGCTGCCCATGATGACACCCACCACCGGTGTGTCGCTATTCGAGGTTTGGGCCATCCGGACCCCCCGTCTCAAAGCGCGCAACATAGAAATCTTCCCTGCCGCGTCAACCACCGAGAGTCTGGGCTTCATGGGCGAGTTCCGATAGGCTTGAGAAATGCCTGAGTCGCTCGACAAAGCCGCCATGGATCGCCGCTATGAAGAGCGGTGCCGGGCCCGGCGTGAGCTGCTCTCCGCAATTGGGCTCGACGCACAGAACCTGCCGGTCCGCGAACGCGCAGCGATCGAAGCCCTGGCGGGCGAAATCCTGAGCCTTCGAGAAGACCGTGCGCGGCTGAAACAGGAGCTGGAAACCGCTGCCCAGCTGGCCGATCGCGACGCGCTGTGCCCGATTTTCAATCGCCGCGCCTTTGAACGCGAACTGACGCGTGAGATTTCCCTGGCGGAGCGCTATGGCACCCCGCTTTGCATGATCTTCATCGATCTCGACCGGTTCAAGCAGATCAATGATCGATTCGGCCATGCCACCGGCGACACGGTGATCAAACATGTCGCCGAGACGCTGATCGAGAACCTGCGCCAGAGCGATATTGTTGGGCGCCTGGGCGGGGACGAGTTCGGGATCGCCTTCAGTCACGCAGAACTGTCTGACGCCAAAGCCAAGGCAGCGCGTCTGGAATTGCTGATTGGCAGCATCGTCGTCAGAGACGCCGATAATGACGGTATCGAATCGGTTCATCTCGGCGCCTCGTGCGGGGTCGCAGAATGGCGACGCGGGCGCAATGCGGCGAGCCTTATCGCAGAGGCAGATGAAACCATGTTTCGCCGGAAAAAAGAAAAAAAGCGGGCGCGCTGACCAGCCGCCAAGCAAGATTATTCCTTATTCAAATTTCATCGCGCGGTGATCGTGACTCCGGCCCGATCCTATGGTTAGCTGTTGCCGATAAGTCACAGATTTCGTTTCAGAGAGAGAAGGAGCCTGCCTATGTCACTGCAAGGTCGAATCGAAGAGCTTAAAAAACGGCACGAGCAAATCGACGAGAAGATCCACCAAGAGCAGAAACGACCGGCGGGCAATGACATTGTCCTGAAAGATTTAAAGCGACAGAAACTTCGACTTAAAGAAGAGATAGGTATGTTACGAGCGAGCTAGGCTCTGACATGTCGCGCATGCGCCCGGTCAGCGCCTGAAAAATGCTGGCGGGAGCGCGCAAATGGATAAACCAGTCACCCTGATTATCGGGCTTGGGAAAACGGTGGGCGAATCGGTCGCGCGCCGTTTTCTTGATGAAGGCCATGCGGTTCTCGCCGTCGACCCGGACGCCCGCGCACTGGACGAGTTGCGTAAGACGGTGGGCGACAAGGTCGCGCTGCACCACGGCGCCACGCACACAAAACTCGGCCTGCGCAATGCCATGGCGGCGGCGCTGGAGACCTATCATTTCGTCGATAATGTCGTCTGCATCCCGCCGCTGCCGGAGCCGGACCGCCTGCTTGATCTGGACATGGAAGACTTCGAAGCGGTGCTGATGAAAACCGCGCGCGGCGCTGTGCAGACGCTACGCGTGTTTACACCGGAACTCATCGCCGAACGCCCCGAGACCGAGAATGCCGCCGACCGTTCACGCCAGACCGGCACGTTCACCTTCGTGCTCTCGCTCGGCGCGCAAATGTCCCAGCCCGGCTGGTTCAGCGAAAGCGTCTCGCAGCACGCCATTCTCGGCATTGTCAAAGCCGCGGCGATTGAGCTGGCGGATGAAGCGGTGCGCGTCAACGCCATCATCGCCCTGCGCCCGCGCGCCGAAGGTCGCGAGCCCTGGCTGCGCGACCGCACGCCGATGGGTCGCCCGTCGCTCGCCGAAGAAATCGCCGAAACCGCCGCCTTCCTGAGCAATCCCAACAGCGCCATCATCACCGGCGAAGCGATCACCCTGGACGGTGGGCGCGGACTGCTATCGGGTTTGATTATTCGGGAAGATGATTAGGGGGCTGGGTATCACGCGCGGCTGGGGTCTGCTTTGGGTCAGGAGGAGCATTGCGACCTAAGGCCCTCATCCTGAGCGAAGTCGAAGGATAAAGGGCCGTGCTTCCGGGCAGCCTGCGAAGCGCCTGCCTCGTCCTTCGACTTCGCTCAGGATGAGGCTCAATGGGAAACC
>JANSYM010000001.1 GCA_024742355.1 Hyphomonadaceae bacterium
GGTCCAGCATGGGATCTTGCCGCAAGGACGGGGAGAGATGTTTTCGCTCCCGATCTTCACAGCACGCCCGGGTGATGGACTGCCCAGACCGGGCTGGGCAGAGCGTCGACGAGAGCGTGGTCGACGCGTAATGTCTCCTCCTGACCCAAAACAGACATTCTATCCCAACTCTTTTGCGTCAGCACGCCCCTATGCCACCCTTGCTCTCCTTCCAACTTTCGCTACACATGTAACCAGTCCGGGGAGGAACCAAGATGTTGCGATCAAGTCTGGCCAGCCTGACTCTGCTCACGCTGTGTGGGTGCGCCATCGCGCCCGCGCCTGCCCCTGCCGCGCCGATCACCCTCACGGCGACGGCCGCGGACGGTGTCACGGTCTACGGCACGGCGAGCTTTGCCGCGCTCCCGGACAGCGCGCCGCTGATCGTGCTGTTCCACCAGGGCGGCTCGAATGCGCGCGCCGAATATGAGCCACTCGTTCCCTGGCTCAACGAGAACGGCTTTCGCACCATTGCCTGGGACCTGCGCGTCGGCGGCGACATTTATGGTCTCAACAATCGCACCGCCGATGCAAGGTTGCCGGTCAAGCCAAGCTCGTACTGTGAAGGCTTTCCCGACATGCACGCCGCCCTCGACACGTCGCTGGAACACACGGCCTCAAATGAGGCGATCATCTGGGGCAGTTCCTATTCCGGCGCGCTGGTCTTTCACCTGGCCGCAGAGGCCCCGGACAAGATCAGCCGCGTGATTTCTGCCTCGCCGGCCAATGGCCCGCCTATGGTCGATTGCCTGCCGCAGGCGCGCCTCGATGAGTTGCAGACCCCCGCCTTCGTCCTCAGCCCGCGCATGGAAATGAAAGCGGACGAGGATTTCGAAAACAAGGCGCGGTTCGAAGCTGCGGGTGTCGCCTTCATGATCGTCGAAGACGGCATTCACGGCTCGTCCATGCTGGTCGATGAACGCACGGAAGCAGACATGTCGGCCGCCCGCGCGGCGGTGATAGACTGGCTCAGCGCCGATCCGTCCTAGACGAACAAGTCCAGCGGATCGCGGCCGGCTTCGCTTTCCAGGAAACCGAGCGTCTCGAAGGTCTGTTTCATCGTATCCGAAAGCGGCGCCTGGACGGTGAGCGGCTTGCCCGACTTGCGCGGAATGACCAGTGCGCGGGCGTGCAGATGCAGCCCCTTAGCGACGCCTTGTGGCACCTCGCGCCGGGTTTCGTATTTGTCATCACCAAGAATACTGGTGCCAAGCTCATGCATGTGGAAGCGCAGCTGGTGCATACGTCCGGTCGACGGCTTCAGCGCGACCCAGGCCGCGCGCCGGGCGGCGGTCGAGACGGTGACGTAATCGGTGATGGCGTGTTTGGAGATCTTGTCGCCATGGGCGCCGAGGATCATCCGTTCGCGGCCCTCTTCATCGCGGCCCTTGCGCATCCATGAGCGCAGCTGTCCGGCCGGCGGGTGCGGCACGCCAACCGTGACGGCCCAATAGACCTTGTCCATGTCGCGCGAGTGAAACAGGTCGCCCAGCCGCGACGCAGCTGCCGGATGCTTGGCAATGACCAGCAGGCCGGACGTCGCCTTGTCGAGCCGGTGCACGAGGCGCGGACGATGCTCACCATCCGAGAGGGCGTCGAGCATGCCATCAATATGCCGCCCGCCTTGCTTGGTGCCGCCCTGTACGGCGATGTCCGCCGGTTTGTTGAGCACGAACATCTCGTCATCCTCGTGCAGGATGAGCGGCTTCAGGAAGGCCAGCGCCTTGGCATTCGGCTTTTTCGGCGCGCTCCATGGCGTGTCGGAGTCTTTCGAGACCTTGGATGTGAAAGGCGGCAGGCGTACGGCCATGCCGGCCTCAAGCCGCGTATTGGCTTTCGCGCGCGCACCATCGACGCGGATCTGGCCGGTGCGCAGCAACTTCTCAAGCTCGCCCTGAGTCATCGGCATGCGCCGCTTGACCCAGCGATCGAGGCGGACCCCGCCTTCCTTGTCGCTGACCGTCTCGGTGATCACTTGCCGGCTCATGATAGCAACCTCTTCAATGCGAGGAGGCCGACGGCGAAACTGGCAATTGCGCCGGCCATGTTGAGACTGGCAAACAGGACAGCTTTCATCACCTCACCGGTCATGAACATATCGGCCGTGTCGCGCGAGAAAGCCGAGAAGGTCGTAAACGCGCCCATCATGCCCACACCGACCAGCAGCCAGAGCGTATTTTCGATCGCCAGCTCGCGGCTGGCCAACCAGCCCATCAGCGCGCCCAGAATGAAACTGCCGACGACATTCACAAACAGCGTCGCCCAGGCACCGGATACACCGCCATGCGCGGTAAAGGCGAGTCCCACGCCATACCGCATCGACGCCCCAATCGCGCCGCCAAGAGCCACTAAGAGAAATCCGTTCATCGCAGCGGCATAGAGGGTTTTGAAAACGAGCGAAAGAGCGATGCGGCAGGCATGGGCGTCAGGGCTGGGACAGACGGGGACATTTGGTCAGAATTCATCGAGACGTGCGCCTCAGGCGGACAAAGCGGTCAATCTGTCGTGAACATCACTGATTTAATGAGCTCACTCACAGCGGTTTTGCTCTGCGCTTGATTCCCGGCGTCCAGCAAAGTCATCTCGGGCTCGAAGCTAAACATCGAGCCCGCAATTGCGATGATTGTATAATAGAGCATCGTTGGATCGCCTGGTCGTACAGTGCCCTGCTTTTGACCTTCCCGAATAAGGTCGCGTGTGGGTTCGAAGAATCGACGCAGGTGGGTGTCGACCATCCAGGACAGGCGATCGGACTCGCATCGCCCCTCAAGCGTCATTAACCGGTGCAGATCGGGATCCCGCGCACAGATCTGAATGAACGCATCAATACTCGCCGAAAGTCTGTCTTTGACTGAGGTCTCTTCATTCTGGAGGCTTGCGATACTCAAGTCGCCGACGGACGCGAACATGTGATCCATGACGGCACGCCACAACGCATCCTTAGACTCAAAATGGTAGAGCAGAAGACTCTGCGCCACTCCCGCATGATCAGCGATTTGCCGGGTGCTCGTGCCTTCAAACCCAGCGATTGCAAACCGCTCTTTCGCTGCATCGATGATGCGCGATCGAGCTGATTGCGATTCCGGTTTAGATCGTGGTTTTGCACTCATGGTCTCGAAGGCTCCTTTCCCCCACTCTTGATCAATTGATCAGGATATGCAACATCCTGATCGATCGATCAGGAATCGCTTCCATGACTCTCTCGAGCGGAGAATTCAATTTTACCCGACTGGAACGCGTGCGTTGGGGCGTGCCCGCGCTGGCGGCTGTTTTGGAAGAGGTAGAAAAACGACAGGCAGGCCGCGTACTCGTCGTCACATCGCCGTCTCTTCGCCGGCAATCTGACGTGCCCGATACAATCGTGCGGGACTTAGCGAGCCGATGCGTCGGCGTGTTTGATCGATTAAAGCCTCACACACCCATTTCGTGTGTGTTGGATCTGTATCAAACGGTGATAGGCGCCAACGCGGATTTGATTGTCACGCTCGGTGGCGGCACCCCTATCGATACGGCAAAAGCCGTCATCGCAATGATGGCGGCAGGCGTCACCGACCCAATGGACGTGGCTGATCGCGAGAACAATTGGCAGACCCTGCCCATCCGGCAAATCGCGTGTCCAACGACGCTATCCGGCGCTGAATTTTCCGATCTCGCAGGACTTACCGATCCGCAAACCAATATCAAACACGGTGTATCCGGCATCGGGATCGGACCAGCGACGGTCGTGCTCGACCCAGACCTCGCAAGCGGGACACCCGCCCACCTGTGGACATCCACAGGCATACGTGCCGTCGACCACGCCATAGAGACGGTTTGCTCGATTGCGGCAACGCCATTCACAGATTGTTTGGCGCTGGACGCTCTTTCATCGCTTTCACGAGCGCTCCGAAAAACAAATCTGGACCCGCAGGACAAGAGCGCGCGCTTAGAAGCACAACTCGCGGTTTGGATGGCGTCCGCCGGTCTCGATCGCACGCCTTATGGCGCCAGCCATGGCATCGGACACCAGCTCGGTGCGGTTGCCGGTTTGCCCCACGGCGTCTGTTCATGCGTGATGCTTCCTGCCGTTTTGGACTGGAATCGAACACATAACGGCGCTGCGCAGGACAAAATTGCGAAAAGGCTGAACGCCGAGAACGCCGCCAATGGCGTCCGCGCACTCGTCGCCGAGCTCGGATTACCCGGGCGACTTTCCGATGCCGGCGTCGCACGCACACACCTTCCTGAGATCGCTCAAAAGTCGCTTTCTAATCGCTGGGTGAAAACGAATCCGCGCCCCATCGAAACCGCCGACCAGATTCTCGAAATTCTTGAAGCCGCCTATTGAGGACCCAAAACATGTTGATGGAAACCCACCGCTTGAATGAGCTGCATGCGTTCCGTTTCGTGCCTGAAACTGAAGCCAAATACGCAATCGTCATTTCCCATGGCCTGGCCAGTCATGGCGGTATCTATGATGTGTTTTGTGAGTATCATGCAGCCAAGGGCGTCGACATCTGGAGCTATGACGCGCCCGGACATGGACGCTCGACCACAAATCGACCACGCGGCACCTGGACCATGGCGGAATGGGCTCAAGCGAGCCGAGATTGGTCTGCGCACGTTAAAAACCTGACTGGGCTTCCCGTCTTTACACTTGGCTCCAGCCTGGGCGTGGCCGCGGCCATCTCCGCCATTGACGCGCCATCAGTAACCGGAACAATCTGTATGGGTTCGCCTGCTGTGCCGGGAAGCCCGGGCGTGAAAATGCTGGGTCCTTATTGGCGCAGTGACGAGGTCGAGCAAATGCTAAACACGCTCGGCCGTGCGGCCCGGCTCGATATTCCAACCTTTTTCGATTTCGACGAAGATTACGGGTACAAAGGCGCCAAAGAGCAGAAGATGAAAGACCCCTGGAATACCTGGTCCTATGACCTGGCATCCTGGGCATCGCTTTTTCAGTATGACCCACCTGTTCTCGCGGACAATACAAAACCGGTTTTGTACGCGGCCGGAGAGAAAGACCCGTCATTTGCCCCAGACGTCATCAAGATGGCGGCAAGCGCAATCGGCGGTCCGGTAGAAGTCAAGATTTTCGAGAATGCAGGCCACCAGCTTATGCTGTTTCATACGGCCGAATTTTCCGACGCCGTCCACAATTTCTGCCTTGCCAACATTTAACCCCCAGGGAGCGCGCTATGCCGAGAGCCAATGGCCTACACCACCTCGCCGTCTCAACCGGAGACATGAAATCACAGATCGAGTTCTTCACGGATGTGCTCGGCATGGAGCTTGTCGCTTTGTATTGGATGCACGGTGTAGACGGCGCCTGGCATGGGTTTTTGAGGCTAAATGAAACGGCCGCCATTGCGTTCGTCTTCAGCGATCAGATCAAAGAGACCGAACCAGTGAAGAATGTCTCCTATGCCGGCAACCCTGCTGAACCATCGGCACCTGGGACGATGCAGCACCTCGCTCTGAACGTCGACTCTATGGCGGATCTCCTCAACATGCGCGACCGTATTCGTTCGCGCGGCATACCAGTATTTGGGCCTATCCATCACGGGTTTTGTTCGTCAATCTATTTTGCGGGGCCTGAGAACCTGGCTTTGGAAATTGCCACTTCCGGCGGTGTGGAGCACCCACTTTCAGCCGAAACCTGGATCGACAAAGAAGTGCAGGCACTCGCTGGCATTTCTGATGAAGAGTTGCAGCGTTTCACCAATCCAGCTCCCTATGAAGGTGACGATGGGGCACTTCCGCAGCCCGAATATGATCCTTCGAAGCCGCACCAGGAATACCCGGACGGTGTCTATGAAATGATGCTGCAGACCCCTGACGACGTGCTGACCGAACAGGCCAGCGAACCGACGCCGCCTAACTAATCCGCGCCTCCCGCTCAAACCGATACCCAAAGAAGAACCAGCTTATGTCACAACTCCAACTTGCCGCGAACGTTGCGCTTTCGGCCTGCATCGCCATTTCCATTCACAGCCTGTTCGAGCCGGTCAATATTCGCAAACGCGTCGCCGCTTTGAAAGCGCGCATGGCTGGCGAAACTTATGATGGCGAACTCAAATTGCCAATCACGCTGGATACGCCGATCAAAGCGGTGTTGTTCGGCGGTACTTTCATGCTCCTGATCGGTTTGATCGCATTCGCCGCGCTTTCGCAATTCAGCATCTCACCAGTCTCAGCGTTGTGGGTGATCACGGGGATTCTGATCGGGAAAGAACTGATTAACACACTACAAGTCGACGCCTATCACGTGGAGATCGGCGAGGTCATCGATAGCGTGGCCGAGTAGGTCGCCAGACCGAAACTTCATATTTCTACTCCGACATCAAACGCAGAATCCACACGTCCACGCGCCCCGATATTTCAACCACACCCATTTGACACCAACCCGCGCCGCTCGCATCCTCTGCGCGGGAGGAAATCACTCATGTTCATTGGACACTATGGTGCCGCACTGGCGGCGCGGGCGGTGAAGCCGGCCATTCCGCTCTGGCAGCTCTTCGTGGCGGTGCAGCTGGTGGATTTTGCCTGGGCCGGACTGGTCCTGGCCGGGGTCGAGAAGTTTCGCGTCGCGCCGGGCTTCATGGAGGCGTCGATTCTCGATCTGCACCACATGCCCTATACGCATTCGCTTGTGGCCGTCGTGATCTGGTCGATTGCGGCCGGCGCCCTGTACGCAGCGCTCAGGCGCGGCGGTAAGGCGGTGACCGCCGGGGTGATTATTGGCCTTGCTGTGTTCTCACACTGGATCACGGACCTGATCGCCCATGGGCCTGACCTGGCCCTCTGGTTCGGCGGACCAAAAGTTGGTCTCGGTCTGTGGAACAGCCTGTTATGGACGCAGGTGGTCGAGATCGGCCTGTTGCTGATCGGCGGCGCGCTCTATCTCGCGCATACGAAACCGAAAGGCCCGGTCGGGCGGTTTGCGCCCTTCGGGTTGCTTGGCTTCATGCTGGCGCTTCAGGTCTACAATCACCTGCCAGTCGATCATCCGCCGGCCATTCCACAATTTGCGATCGTGGCGCTCATTGCGTTCACCTTGCTCGCCGTGCTGGCCTGGGCCACGGACCGGACCCGCGAACCGGCTTAGGTCTGCTGACGTTTCAAACGGTTGAGCGCCTCGTCCAGAGCCGAGAGGTAGCGCGACCGATCGGCCTTTGAGAACGGCGCCGCGCCGCCAACCTGGTCGCCGCCCGCGCGCAGATCGGCCATGATTGCGCGGGTCGCGATGGCGCCGCCAATTGAGTTCTCGGTGAACGGTTTGCCGTTCGGTCCGAGCACAATTGCGCCTTTCTGCAGAGCTCGTTCGGCGAGCAGTATATCGGCCGTCACCACCACGCTGGCGTCATGTGCGAGCTCGACCACATGATCATCAGCCGCATCAAACCCGTCGCTCACGGTGACATGCTTGATCAGCGGATGCGGCGGCACGCGGAGAAAACTGTTGCTGACCAGCGTAACCGGCACCTGATGGCGCAGCGCGACCTTATAGGTCTCGTCTTTGACCGGACAGGCATCTGCATCGATCAGGATGTCGATTTGCGCCGTCACTATTTGTACAGGCACCAGCGCATGATGGCCTTTTGCGCGTGCAGGCGATTTTCCGCTTCGTCCCAGACCAGCGAGGCGGGGCCGTCAATAATCTCCGCATCCACTTCTTCACCGCGATGCGCCGGCAGGCAATGCAGGAATTTGGCGCCGCTCTGGGCGAGCTCCATCAGGTCGTCCGTCACGGCATAGGGATCGAGTTCGGCCAGACGCGCTTCGCCGTCCTTGTCACCCATGGAGACGAATGTATCGGTGATCACAACGTCCGCGCCCGCAACCGCTTCTTCGGCCGTATCGTAGAGGTCTATGCGCCCCTGCAAGTCGCGCGCGATGGCGACATCTTCTTCATCCGGCGCATAGCGATCCGGCGTCCCGATGGCGAACGAGAATCCAAATTTCGGCGCCGCGTGGATGAAGCTTGAACAGACATTATTGCCGTCGCCGACCCAGGCAAGACGGGCACCCTGAAGGTTAACGCCGCTCTCTTCCAGGGTCATCAGATCAGCCATGATCTGGCATGGGTGAGAGCGGTCGGTCAGACCATTAATGACCGGCACAGAGGCGGCTTCAGAAAACACTTCCAGGTCGCTGTGGCTGTTGGCGCGGAGCATCACCATGTCGACATAGCGGCTGAGCACGCGGGCTGTGTCCTCAACCGTTTCGCCGCGGCCAAGCTGCATGTCAGTGGCCGTCGCGATGATCGAGTCGCCGCCAAGCTGGCGCATCGCGGCTTCAAAGCTGAACCGGGTCCGGGTCGAGTTCTTCTCGAAGATCATCGCCATTGTATGACCCTCGAGCGGCGCATCGCTGTCGACTCGCCCTTTCGGCCACCCTTGTCGGGCGCGTTTCATCGCATGTGCCTGATCCATAATGGCGCGCAGTTCGCTCGCTTCGAGCTGCCACAAGTCGATGAAATGCCGATAGGTCATGAACCCCTCCGGGTGAAAAGGAAGCGGCGCTCTTAACGCATTTCCGCAGGGAAAGCTACTCAAACAAGAAATGTGCGCGATGCCCAATGATCGCAGCAGGTCCATGCCGAAGGTCTGCTGAAAATGAACTGGCGCACCCCGCACAAGTTCAGTAGAGGCAGAGTCATTCTATCGACTTTGATTGAGGGCCATTCAAATGGATCGTGTTTTGATTATTGGGGCCGGCGCCGCCGGTTCGGTTGTCGCGCAAAAATGCGCCATGGATCGTGAGACGTTCAAACATATCACGCTCGCCTCGCGGCGCCTGGTCTCGTGCGAGAAAGTCGCAGCGCTCTGCGAGACTCCGATCGAGATTGCGCAGGTCGACGCAGACAATGTCGAGGAGACCGTGGCGCTGATCGAGAAGGTCAAGCCTGACCTCGTGATCAACATGGCCCTGCCTTATCAGGACTTGCCGATCATGGATGCCTGTCTGGCGACCGGAACCCATTATATGGACACCGCCAATTACGAGCCGCGCGATGTCGCCAAGTTCGAATATCACTGGCAATGGGCCTATCAGGAGCGTTTCGAGCAGGCGGGACTGACCGCCATTCTCGGCTGCGGCTTCGACCCGGGCTGCACGAACATCTATTGTGCCTATGCCCAGCAGGAAGGCCTGCTCGATGAGATCGAATATATCGACATTGTCGACTGCAATGCCGGCGATCATGGCAAGACATTTGCGACCAATTTCAATCCCGAAATCAATCTGCGCGAAGTCACTCAGGACGGGCGCTACTGGAAAGACGGCAAGTGGATCGAAATCCCGGCCCTGTCGATCCGTACCATGATCGACTATCCCGAAGTCGGCCCGACCATGTCCTATCTGATCTATCACGAGGAAGAGGAAAGCCTGGTCAAACACATCAAGGGCCTGAAACAGATCCGTTTCTGGATGACCTTTGGCGACGAGTACATCAAGCACCTGGACGTGTTCAAATCGATCGGCCTGATCGGGCTTGAGCCGATTAAACACAAGGGTATGGACATCATCCCGATGGAATTCCTGAAAGACCTGCTACCGGTGCCGAGCACGCTGGCAGAGGGCTATACCGGCAAGACCTCGATCGGCGTCATCCTGCGCGGCACCAAGGACGGCCAGCCGGTGACCAAGATGATCTACAATGTCAGCGACCATGCCGCGACCAATAAGGAAGTCTCGGCCCAGGCCGTCAGCTACACGACCGGCGTTCCGCCTGTGTCGGGGGCCGCGATGTTCTTCAAAGGCGAGTGGTCCGGCGCCGGCGTGTTCAATGTCGAACAATTCCCGGCCAGGCCCTTCCTCGAAGACGTCGCGAAACGCGGCCTGCCCTGGCACGTGGTCGATGTGCCAGCGGGCCAGCAGGATGACTTGTTTGCGGTGGAGACGTAAGGGGCGCAGGCGGCAAAGAGGGCGCTATTTAGGAAGCTGGTAATGTCTTCTGTGGGTCATGAGCGGAGGTTGCGTGTCGACCGCATTCTCGTCGACGCTCTGCCCAGCCCGGTCTGGGCAGTCCATCACCCGAGCGTGCTGCAAAGATCGGGAGCGATGACACCTCTCCCGATCCTTGCGGCAATTTCCCGTGCTGGACCCCACGGAAAATTCCGTGGGGAGCGCTTAAAGGGGACTTCAGTTCTTCAGGCCTCACCCTGAGCGTAGTCGAAGGATAAAGGGCCGTCCTTTCCGGGAGCTCTGAGTAAGCCCGCCTCGTCCTTCGACTTCGCTCGGGATGAGGCTCAAAGAGTTTACCGCCCATCCCGGGCTTGGCCCGGGACCTCCGGCAAAGCCTCCGGTCTCCTTCGCAAGAGATCCCGGATCAAGTCCGGGACAATCGGGGTGGCGTGCATGTCCCCTCCGACGCCGAAAGCGGACATCGCATCACCTCCGCCTTACATGCTCCGTATCGGCGCCCGTTTTTCCTCCGGCCGCGGCTTTCCGGCGCCTTTGCCATAGCCGTGCTTTTTCAGCAGGCCGCGAAACTGGTGATAGGACAGGCCGAGGGCGTCGGCGGCTTTGCCCTGATGGCCTTCAAAGGTCGAGAGGGCTATATCGATCAGGCTGGTTTCGAACAGGCGGGTCTGGTCTTCGAATGAAATGTCGAGCACAGGCGGCGGCGTCGCCGTCGCGGCTGGCGTCTCTGACACCTTGGTGGGTGCGTCCGACAGACTTGCCGCTGGCCGCCAGGGCGAGGCGAACGGGTCGAGGGCGTCCGGGTCGAACTGGACGGGGTCGGTCTGATGCTCCGTCAAGGCGCGGTAGGTGATGCGCTGGGCGAAATTGCGCAGCTCCCGAACATTGCCGGGCCAGGCATGGGCTTCCATGGCGGCGATGGCTGACGGCGCGAAGCCGGGAAAATCCTCAGCCATTTCCCGCGCCATGCGCCGGGCGAAGAAATCCGCGAGCAGAGAAATGTCAGCCGCCCGGGCACGCAAAGGCGGCAGGGTGACGACATCAAAAGCGAGGCGGTCAAGCAGGTCGGCACGGAACTCACCCGATGCTGCCTTGCTCGGCAAATCGACATTGGTGGCGGCGACGACGCGGACATTTGTGCTCAGGACTTTCTCGCCGCCAAGGCGCTGGAACTCGCCATACTCGACAACCCGCAAGAGCTTTTCCTGCACCTGCATGGAGGCGGTGGCGATCTCGTCCAGGAACAGGGTGCCGCCATCAGCGAGCTCGAACCGGCCGAGCCGGCGTTCCGTCGCCCCGGTAAAGGCGCCGCGCTCATGGCCGAACAATTCACTGTCGAGCAATTGCTCTGACAGAGCCGCGCAATTCACTTTCACAAACGGGCCGTCCCAGCGCCGGGACAGGAAGTGCATGCGCTCTCCGATCAGCTCCTTGCCAGTACCGCGCTCGCCAATGATCAGGCAGGGGCGATCAAGCGGTGCGAGCCGGGAAACATGCTCCTGCGCTTCCAGCCAGTTCGGGTCTTCGCCGATCAGTTGTGGGGTCTGATTGCCAATCATAAGGTCAATATAGCGAAAAATAATCGTCAAAACAACTAACTAAATTAGCGAAAATCACTGGTATGGATGAGGCGCGCATGGCAAAAATTGAAAAATATTTCGATAAAACAAGGTGCTAAGAAATTAATTCAAAACTGGCACGGTCCTTGAAATGAGAGTGGCATGGCGGCCAGAGGGGTCGCTAGCTAGAAGGATACAAAAACAATGACCGAGCGCTCTTACGACAAAGGCTATGACGACACCCGTTATGATCAGGCCCGCCGTGAGAGTGGCCGCTTTGGCCGCTACCTCTCAACTCGCTCGCCGGAGACATGGATGTTCTTTGTCGCTGGCGTCTTCCTCGGCGGATTCTTTTTCTAAGAGCTGAAAACAGCGAAGAGAAACCGCGTTTCCTCCCACTCCCCAATTGAGCCCCAAAAGATACAAGGAAAAAATATCATGGGAATGTTCTCTCGCCTCGGCGATATTATCAACTCCAACATCAACGCGATGCTGGATGGTGCTGAAAACCCAGAAAAGATCGCGCGTCTGATGATCCAGGAAATGGAAGACACGCTTGTCGAAGTCCGCACCGCCGCTGCGCGTGCCATGGCCGACAAGAAAGAAATGGAGCGCGAGATCGCGCACTACACCAATATTCGCAACGACTGGGAAACCAAAGCCGGTCTGGCCATTGATAAGGGCCGCGAAGATCTGGCCCGTGGCGCCCTGATCGCCAAGAAGAAGGCCGAGCAGGAAATCACTCGCCGCGAAGAAGCGATGGATCTTGCTGACGAGGCTTTTCACAAGCGTCAGGACGATCTGACCCGCTTGCAGGCCAAGCTGGATGAAGCGAAAGCCAAGCACCGCGCGCTGATGATGCGCCGGGAAGCCGCCGAGCAACGCATCCGCGTCCGCACCCAGACCTATGATACCCGCGTTGATGACGCCCTGGCACGCTACGCCAATGTCGAGCGCAAGGTCGATGAGCTGGAAGCCTATGCCGAGACCATTCGCGGCGTCGAGCCAACCCTGGAGCAGGAGTTCGCTGCCCTTGAGCGTAATGACGCGATTGAGGAAGAACTGACCGCGTTGAAAAAGAAACGCGCGAAATCTGCGCCAAAAGCTGTTAAGCCTGCAGCCAAGAAGGAGGCCTAATCCATGTTGGTTCCCTTCATGATCCTGGCAGGCTTTATGACTGCCATCACCGCGCCGGGCCTGATTGCCCTGCACCTGGAAGACCGCCGCAAGGCAAAAGCTGAGGCTGCAAGCTGATGGAAGAAGAATTCGTCATTGCGATTGTTGCGATCGGAGCGATCTTCATCGTCCTCCCCGCCATGATCTTTCACTACGTCACGCTGTGGCGAAAGCAGAAGACCCTGATGCCGGATGATGAACGCATGCTCGAAGATCTGTGGCGATCAGCACGCTCGATTGAGCGCCGGATTGACACGATCGAGGAGCTGATCGACGCGGAGCAGGACGAAGAACCCGCTCGACGCCGTCGCCCGCTCTCTCCGAGCCGGTTTGAGGACTAATCGATGACCTATCATAAACGACATCACCGCCCACTGCGTGACCACGCACATAGAGAAAGAGAAGAGGACATGTTCCGTTCGCCCAACCCTAAACGCTTTTACCGGTCTCGGACCGACAAAGTCTGGCTCGGGATTTGTGGCGGGCTCGCCGAACGCTTCGGCTGGGAACCTGCTCTGGTTAGAATCCTGTTTGTTATCGGATTCTTCTTCATGCCAGGTCCTGTCCTGCTGATCGGCTATGTGGTCGGCGCGATGATTACACCCAAGGAACCGATCGGACGCCCTAATTTGGCCCCAGAAGAGGAGCAGTTTTGGCGCAATGTATCGGACCAGCCGCGGGTTACGGCATCGGGGCTGAAATATACTTTTATGGATCTCGAGGAGCGTCTGCGGAATATTGAGCGCAACGTAACCAGCGAAGAGTGGCGGCTGAAAAAAGCCTTCCGGGATCTGGAACAAAACTAATTAATCGGTTACACATGTAACCACGGATCAGGCAATACAAGGACAAAAGGGGGAATTTCCCATGACACGCAAGGCCATCAGAAGCGGGATCCAGACCGGACTACTCGTCGCTGCTGCCCTGACCGTCGCTGCTTTCGTGAGTGTGAAAGATGACGGTGTGAAGCTCGCAGCAGGCGGAGTTGAGATGACGCTCAACGCGTCGCTCGACAAAGGCTTGATGATCAGCTTCATCGCTCCGGAATAGAGCGCTTTCCGAACTCCTGTTTCGGTCTTCCCTCTCTCCCTGAACGCACATCTGAGAGCACCGGAACAGGATAAATACCCCACTGTAATGGGGGGAAAGTCTCGCAGCACGCTGTGGGGCTTTCCGGCGTAGAGAACGCACCACAATCCAATCGGATTTATCTGACCTTCATTTCTTTCACCTATGGAAGACCCCGACGGCGACCATTGCGAATGGGGTTGAGGGCGAACATGAAACTGGATCTGGAATCCGCGAACTGGATCAATCCCGCGCGCATTCGGCGCGTTTCCATTATTTTCCTTTTGCTCGGCGTGCTCGCAACAATCACATTGATTGCGACTTCGAGCGGCGGACTCGATATTTTCGGGCGCCCCCTGGGGACGGATTTCTCGAATGTCTACACCGCGGGCCAGATGGTCTGGGACGGACGTGATGCGGTGGCCTATGTGCCGGTCGAGCAGGAAAAGGTCCAGCAGGCCTTGTTCAACGATCCTGACGTGCCGTTCTATGCCTGGCACTATCCGCCTTTCTTCCTGATCCTGGCCGCTGGGCTGGCCTTGCTGCCCTACACGTTGAGCTGGCTCACCTGGATGGCGGCAACGCTGCCGCTCTACGTCCTCGCCATGCGCCGCATCATTGATGACAAGACCGCGCTCATTGCGGCTCTCGGCTTCCCGGCCGTCGCTGTGAACTTCCTGCACGGGCAGAACGGGTTCCTGACAGCGGCCCTGATTGGCGGCGCCATGTTGTGCCTGCGGTCGAAGCCGATCGCTGCCGGTGTCCTGATCGCGCTGCTTGCGTACAAGCCGCAATTCGGTGTCCTCATTCCGATCGCGCTCCTCGCCGGCGGATATTACCGAACCTTTGCCGCTGCGGTCGTGACGCTGATCGCGATGTGCGGGCTCGCGACGCTGATCTTCGGCACCGATATCTGGCTTGGCTTCTATGAGAGCCGCCATTTCTCGCAGAACGTGATCCTCGAAGCAGGCTCGACCGGCTGGCACAAGATTCAGAGTGTGTTCTCTGCGGTGCGGATGTGGGGCGGTTCGATCAGCCAGGCCTATACGGTCCAAGCCACGCTCGCCCTGTTCCTGGTCGTGTCGACCGCCTGGATCTGGCGCAGCAAGGCGGACATGGACCTCAAGGCCGCCAGCCTGATCACCGGCTCGCTGCTGCTGACGCCTTATATGCTCGATTATGACATGGTCGCGCTGGCGCCGGCGCTCTTGTTCGTGACGCGTTACGGACTGAAGACCGGCTTCCTGCCTTATGAACGGATTTTGCTGGCGGTTATCTGGATGTCGCCCATCCTGACGCGGCCGGCGATCGAGTATCTCGCCATGCCAATTGGCCTGGCGTCGATGCTCGGGCTCTATGGTCTGGTTCTGTTCAAGGCGCGGGCTGAACTTGCTGCGCCGCAATCCGCAGCGAATGCCCCGACCTGAGCGCGTCAAAACGCTCTGAACCTGCGGAATTCACTCAAGAATTAATCAAAAAGGCCAATCTCACGCATCTGTGTGGTCGTTTTTTCATTTGTTTTGTGCCAAATGGCCCAGAAGTGGCATAAGTATGTGGCATGTCAGACAAGCGTATTCTTCTGATCATTGGCGGCGGTATCGCGGCCTATAAATCTCTGGAACTGATCCGAGAGCTGTCGCGGCGCGGGATTGCGAGCCGCTGCATCGTCACCAAGGGTGGCCAGGAATTCGTCACACCACTGTCTGTTTCCGCTCTGTCCGGCGAAAAAGTGTTCACCGAACTGTTCGATCTCGATGACGAAGCCGATATGGGCCATATCCAATTGTCGCGTTCGGCTGACCTGGTTGTCGTTTGTCCGGCCACAGCCGACCTGATGGCCAAGGCCGCCGGCGGGCTGGCCAATGATCTGGCCTCAACCACCTTGCTGGCGACTGACAAGCCAGTGCTGATGGTGCCCGCTATGAATGTGCGGATGTGGGAGCATGCCGCGACCCAGCGCAATCTGGAAACCCTGCGCGCCGATGGCGTCGAGGTGATGGACCCGGATGAAGGCGCGATGGCGTGCGGCGAGTTCGGTCCTGGCCGCTTGCCGGAGCCGCTGGCCATAGCAGACCGAATTGAAGCGAAACTGAGCGGAAGCGCCGTTCTGTACGGACTTGAGCCGAAGCCACTGGCCGGACGCCACGCCCTGGTCACGGCCGGACCTACCCGCGAACCGCTCGACCCGGTCCGTTTCCTGTCCAATCATTCCAGCGGCAAGCAAGGCTATGCCATCGCCGGAGCCCTGGCCGCAGCCGGGGCACGCGTGACGCTGGTCTCTGGCCCGGTCTCGGTACCGGTTCCGTCAGGTGTTGACCTGGTGCCTGTCGAAACCGCTCGCGAAATGCTCGAAGCCTGCGAAGCCGCGCTTCCGTCCGACGTGTTCATTTCCGTGGCAGCTGTTGCAGATTGGCGTCCGAGCCGAGCCGCGGCGAAGAAGATGAAACTGAAAGAAGGTGACGGCGATCCGCACCCGACGCTCGAACTGTCGGAAAACCCGGACATCCTCGCCACCTTGTCTCGCAAGAAAAAGCGCCGGCCGCGCCTGGTTATCGGCTTTGCGGCTGAAACCCATGACGTTGAAGATCTCGCAGTGGCGAAACTGAAGCGCAAGCGCTGTGACTGGATCGTTGCAAATGATGTCAGCGGCGATGTCATGGGCGGGGCGATGAATCAGGTCTCGCTGGTGACCCGTCAGGGCATTGAAGACCGCTGGCCACGCATGACCAAGGAAGACGTCGCCGTTCGCCTGGTCGCTCGTATCGCGGATGAGTTTGGCGACGAAGCCGACCAGATCGCCGCGCAATAGAATTCACAAGACTGCCTCAAATGATGTGCTAAGAATCTCACCGCGATGTGGGAGGACACGATATGGCACGCGCAATTCCGACAGACGAAATCCTGCTGGCGACGATCTATAAACGCAATCTCAAGGCGTTTTCGGACTGGTCGGAAGAAAACAAGACTCGCGTCACCAAGATCTGGGTGCCGATCGATGTCGAGGCGCTTGGCAAGAAATTCGGATGCGACCCCGATCTGATTTTCGGCCGTCTATATTATCACATGAACGAAAAATACGGCTCCAAAACGGGCGACGGCCAGGACGTTAATTTTTTCAACATGCGGCTTGCCAATGACCGCCATGTCGTGAATTTCCCGCTGCTCACCTCGGTGCTCGCCGACCTGCAGGACAATCGCAAGCGGTTCATCATCTCGACCCGTGTGGCGGCGCTTTCCCTGGTCGTGTCTGCAATTTCCATTGCAATCGCCGTCCTGAGATAGCGCCGAGACTTGACTCATCTGGCCGACTCCGTCGCTCTGCATTTCTATGACTGATGTGACTGTTGCTGTGCGGCCTTTGCCGCATTTCGAGGGGCTCAACCTGCCCGCTTATGAAACCCTTGGGGCCGCCGGCATGGATGTGCGCGCTGCCGTGCCTGAGAGTGATCCAATGGTGCTGACGCCCGGTGACCGCGCCATGGTGCCGACCGGGCTCAGTGTTGCCATCCCGCAAGGCTTTGAGATCCAGATGCGCCCGCGCTCGGGCCTCGCTGCCAAGCATGGCATCACCTGCCTCAACACGCCCGGCACGATTGACAGCGATTATCGCGGCGAACTGAAAGTCATCCTGATCAATCACGGCACCGATGCGTTCACCATCACGCGCGGCGAGCGGATTGGGCAGATGGTTCTGGCACCGGTCACTCGCATTGTCTGGCAGGAAGTCGACTCGCTCGATGAGACCGCGCGTGGCGCGGGCGGGTTCGGCTCGACCGGACGATAGACCTTGCGTTTTTGTCCAGACACGCTATATATCGAAAAACGATAAGAGTCAGGACAAAAAAATGGATATCAATAGCCCCTTCACCATGGTGGTGCTGATTGTGCTGATCGCCGTCGGTGCGGGTGTGATCAAGACCTGGATCGAGACGCGCGCCAATTCCACCGCTGACGAAGAAACCCGGCTGCGTATGGAGGATCTGGAGCGCGAGGTCATTCGCTTGCGAGACCGCGTGAAAGTTCTGGAAAAGATCACCACCGATGGCGACAATCGCCTGCGTGACGAGATTTCGCGCCTGGCCTAGGCGTCGCCTGAATCGTCAAAGCCTTTGCTGATGACGTTCGCGGCATAGGCCGACACTGAAAATCCAACAATGCCAATTCCGGCCGCATAGAGTGTGGCGAGGTTCGTGTTGCAGCTCGGACCGCCTTCAGCGCAGCTGCCAAAATTCAGCGTGTAGAACATGTAAATGGCCGTGAGGGCCGCGAACACGGCCAGCGCGAACATCGCGCGCGACAACCATTTCAGAGCAAGGGCGATCATTCAGGAGCTTCCTTCCGGATAGAGGTGGACAACCAGTCGAGTATGGCATCTGCGATTTCGTTTGGTTTTTCGGGGAGCAGGGCGTGACCAGCGCCGTCCAGGCGAAAGCCGGTGACGCGGTCTGGATAATCGCGTTCCAGCAGGTCGATTGTGTCTTCCGGCGGGGCGATCGTGTCCTGCAGGCCGGCAATGACCAGCATTGGGCCCGTCCCGCCATGGGTCCAGTCCTCAGCCGGGGTCGTGCGCGTCGCGCCGCCTTGCAGCCGGCCCGTCTCCGCATGCCAGCCGCGGAGCCAATAGTCCGGAATGTCATTTCCATCGGCGAAGAAGGCATAGCGGACCGCGTCCTTGCGTTTGCCAATCGTCAGGCGCGGATCGAATGAGTCTGTGAGTGCCTGGGCAGCTTTGTCAGGAATTGGTTTTTGCCCACCGGAGGCGATGAGGATGACGCCGGCCGTTTGCGCGTCGAAGAGAGTCGCGCTGGTGCGCGCGAGCCGGTTACCGAAGGCGTGACCAAGGAACACGACCGAGCCGCGATGGGCGTAGATGCCGTGGGCATCGCGTGCGAGATCGAACAGGTCCGGGTTTTCTTGCGAGGCGACGGACTGACCGATACCGGGGGCTTCGATCATCAGGATCGGATACCCGGCGGCGTTCAACGTCGTCGCGAGTTCGTTGAAATCGCTCGCCTCACGCCCGGCGCTGGCAAACATGACGATCACTGGCAGATCAGACGGCGGTGCGGTGAGCTCATAATAGGCCACCGCGGCATTGCGATTGCCATTCTCGGGATAGAGCTCCGAGACATAATGCGTGCCGACAGCATCGCGCGCTTTCAGGAAGGGCTGAGGAGAGGTCATCGCAATCGCTCCAATGATCAGGGCGAGCACGAGAACGGCCAGGCCAATCAACCATTTCATCTCTGACACTCCCTCAATTGCAACAGGCTGACACTTGCGTGGGGCCTGGTCAAACCATTGGCGACTTTGGCAGCTCTTCGGCGAGAATGTCATACACCACGCGGATGCGTTTGCTGGTGTGCAGCTCGCGGTGCGTGACCAGCCAGACCGGCACAGGCAGGGTGATCTTGTCCGGCAGGATGGGCCGGATGCGAGGGTCCAGCTGTTCGATGTCCCGGGTCAGAAATCCGATCCCCAGGCCTTGCGCCACCAATTCCCGCATCACCGTCCCGGCGCGCGAATTGAGCGTGAAATTGCGGTGGGTGAGGGACAGACCATGCCGCGCCATTTCTGCGATCAGTTCGTCATTGCGGTCGAACCCGATAAAGTCGGCATCCTCGAGGTCTTTCAGATTTTCAACCGGGCCGAGCGTTCGCACGTAATCTTCAGAAGCATAGAGATGTGCCGCGCTCTCGCCGATCAGTTTCGCAATCAGGTCCGGCTGCGTCGGACGGGCGTGCCGGATCGAAATATCCGCTTCGCGCCGTGTCAGGTCCTGAACCTCGTTGGAGGTGACGATATCCAGCGTGATGCCGGGCGCCTGGTCTCTGATTTTCCGGATGATGGGGGGCAGGTGATAGGTCGCCATGGCGCCGGTGGCGGTGATGACGACTTTGCCTTCGATAACCTGTGACTGTCCTGACGCGACCAGCGACACCTGCGTCGCCGCATCGGCCATGATTCGCACATGCTCCATCAAATCGCGTCCGGCATCGGTCAGCGCCATGGCGCGGCCCGCACGTTCGAACAAGGTCACGCCGAGGTCTTCCTCCAGGGCGGCAACCTGGCGGCTGAGCGTCGGCTGGGTCTGCCCAAGCGCGCGCGCGGCGGCAGAGAGCGAGCCTTCCTCGGCGGTTGCGAGGAAGGCGCGCACCTGGTTCCAGTCGAAGGAGATGGCCTGCCAGTTCATGGTTTTGTGTATAGGTCCCTTCAGGAAAACCGCAATTCCTGTTCGATCTGCGAATAGGTATGTGAAGGGCAGACGAGACGCGCATGCATGTGCACCCCGAATTCGCGGGGACGACCAAGGAGGCGATAATGGCCGATAAAGCGAAATTTTGGGATGGGACGGCGGAGAAATATTCCAAACAGCCGATCGCCAATCAGAAGGCCTATGAGGTCAAACTCGATCTGAGCCGCGAATATTTTACCCCGGACTCGAACGTGCTTGAGTTTGGCTGCGGCACCGGGTCGACCGCCATTCTGCATGCGCCGTTCGTGAAACATATCGATGCGATCGATGTTTCATCGGAAATGATCCGCATCGCCAAGGACAAGCTCGCGCCAGCCGGTATCGAGAACGTGACCTTCAGCGTCGCCGACATGGATGGGTTCGCGGTCGCACCGGAAAGCTATGATGCCGCGCTCGGTCTGAACATCCTGCATCTGCTTGATGATCGGATGGCGGCGATGCGTGAAGTATATAAGGCGCTCAAGCCCGGCGGACACTTTATCTCCAGCACGGTGTGTCTGCGGGAAAAACTCCTGTTCACGCTGATGGATCCGCTGTTTCCGCTCATGCACGCGCTCGGGCGTTGGCCCAAAGTCTATCGCATTTCGGCCAAGCGGCTGCAGCGCGACATGGAGGAAGTCGGCTTCAAGACCGTGCATTACTGGCAGCCGGACAATGGCATGAGCGTCTTCATGGTCGGACAGAAGCCCGAATAAGGCAGCCGCGCCTAGACCAGGACGTCATCATCCTTGGCGAACTTCGCCAGAAGATATGCGTCATTGTCTTCAATCGGCTCGAGCTTGCCAAAGGCGAACGCGTTTCGGTCCATGACCAGATCCCGCGGGCGCAGGGCGCGCGAGATTTCGAGCCCGTCCAGACTGCGGGCGCGAGAGAAAGCGACATAGGACTGGCCATGCGCAAACATGCCGCGATCCAGATCGATATAAACCTTGTCCAGGGTCAGGCCCTGGGCCTTGTGAATGGTCACGGCATAGGCCAGGCGTACCGGCACCTGTTTAAACGTGCCGACCACTTCGCGTGAGACTTTCTTCGTCTCGGGGTCGAGTGAGTATTTGTACTTTTCCCAGGCCGCCGGTTCGATTTCATATTCGTGCCCATCCAGCTCGACCAGAACATTGCGCCCGGACCAGCCAGCGACGGTCGCGAGTGATCCATTGACCCAGCGCCCATCCGGGTCGTTCTTGATCAGCATCACGCGGGCGCCCTCTTTCAGTTCGAGGTCGGCTTCTGTGGGATAGGTCTTTTCGTCAAAATCGCCCTGAACCCGCGCCTCGAAGACCTTCTCAGGGCCGGGCAATTCGTCCAGCCGCGCCTGATTGATGCGAAAGGCATTGGCATTGTTGGGCGTCAACACAATGTGGGTTTCACTCGCCTCGACGGCGTCGCGGTCTGAGACGACGCTGCGCAGGACGGACTCATCCGCCGGGGTCAGGCGCCCCTGGCGCATGGCGCCGAGCAGCGCGAGAAAACGCGGGTCCTCCTGGCGGAACACATGTTTCAGCGCAAGCAGGGCAAACTCGGCTTCCTTGAAAGCGGGCGCATTGAAGAAATAGTGGCCGCCATAACGTTCTTTCAGGATCGGGTCCTCGTCGCCGCGCACCACTGGGGGCAGCTGGTGAAGGTCACCGGACAGGATCATCCGCACGCCGCCAAACGGGCGTTTGGAGCCGCGATTGAGCTTCAGGCTGCGATCAATCGCGTCCAGCATATCGGCCCTTACCATCGAGATCTCGTCGATGATGATGGTCTCGGCAGCTTTCATGATCCGCGCCGTGCGCAGGCGTTTGACGTCCTGAGGTTCGATCAGGCGCGGCGGAAACTTGAAGAAACTGTGCAAGGTCTGGCCGCCCGCATTCATCGCCGCCACCCCGGTCGGGGCGAGCACGATGGCGCTTTCGCCGGCCTGTTCGACAAATTTGCGCAGCAACGTGGTTTTCCCTGTCCCCGCCCGCCCGGTCAGAAACAGGTTGCCCTGCGCACCGGCGCCGCGGCTGACCCACTCGGCCGGCTTGGCATAGATTGTATCGGGCGTCTCGGCGCCGCTCAGAACAGGTAAATCAGTCATGAACGGCCAGCCATAGCGGGCTTTGCCGGGCTAGGGAATGTTCTCGCACTGAACCGTGCTGGTGGCGCGGCAGGCGCCATCGAGATCCTCGACCAGGGACTTTGGCCGTGATGCCAGGATGCCGCCACGCTCAAAGCAAAGATTGATGGCCTTCACGCGAGCATGTTCAACATAAATGGTGCCGTCCTGGTCGCAATTCTTGCTCGGATTGACCTCGATCGTCTCGCTGATTGGGAAAGCGCGCAACTGGCGCTGCAGAACGGGAATGGTGAAGTCCTCGGGCAAGCCCTGATGCTCGACCATGAAGTTTCTGAGCAGGATGGTTGGATCAGCGATCTCACGCTCACTCGGATCGACATAACAGGTGCCGAGCGTGCGATAGGCATAGCGCTCGCCCTCCGCTGACATGTCGGCGGCAAAGGCCCGTTCGGCGGCGAGCCGTCTTTGGTGGAAGTCAGCGCTGCGCAAGCCCTGGTGCGCGTCCATGTCGAGCTTCAGCCAATGCTGCCAATGGGCGCTCGCGGTCGCTTCTGTGAAATCCGGGTGCCGGGCCTTCGCATCTTCGGGTGTACGGATCGTACTGGCGGCAAGATAGGACCATGCCGCCATGCAGCGCATGGGCGTGGCGAGATTTTCCAGCGACACAGTTACGGCTTCGTCAGAGCCGTTTTCATACCGCTCTGCCGTAGCAATGGGCAGCGTAACATCTTGACGGTTCTGCTCATATATCGCGCCTTGCTCAGTCAATGGTGGCGGGTCAACCGCGACCAGATTCTGCGCATGCGCAATAGAAAACGAGACGATGCATGCTAGCGCCAGGGGACGCAAACGGGCTACAAGCATGATGACCCTTTGTTGTGAAACTCTACACTCGCGTACAAGTCGTACGCAGGTTTCCGGCGCTGCTCAAGGGCGAAGATTAGTTAAGGGGCATTAACAATGCAGCTGTCTGAAACGTTTGAACAAATGGATGCCTATCTGGAGCGCTCTTTGCTGCGCCCTGATCCGGTCCTCGAGGCGATTGCAGAAAACAGCGAGAAAGAGGGCCTTGTGCCGCATGCGGTGACGCCGCTTCAGGCCGAGTTCCTGGCTTTTCTGATCCGCATCACGGGCGCGCGCCGGGTGCTCGAGATAGGTTGTCTCGGTGGATACTCCGCCGTTGCGATGGCGCGGGCATTGCCGGCGGACGGATATCTTCTCACCACCGAAATCGACACGCGCACGGCCAAGGTCGCCCAGGCAAACATTGAGCAATCCGGTTTTGGCGACCGCATCGACTTGCAGGTCGGACCGGCCATGCAAGTGTTGGAGCGCGAACAGGCGCGCGGGACGGCGTTCGATTTTGTCTTCATCGATGCCGACAAGGTCAATCACAAGAATTATCTCGAGCGCGCGCTGACCATGGCGCGACCGGGAACCGTCATTGTTGCGGACAATATCGTGCGCGCCGGGACCGTGCTGGACGCGGACAGTCAGGATAACAGCATTCGCGGTGTGCGCGAGATGCTGGCCTATGCCGAGACTTTGGACGGCGTCGAGATGACGGCGCTGCAAACGGTTGGCGCCAAAGGCTATGACGGCATGGCCCTGTTTCGGGTCGCGGCCTAGAGGTCGCGCCAGGTGACGGTGACACCGAGTTCGGCAAACACTTCGTCCCAATAATCCTTCAATGGACCGCGCTGCATATCGACATAACGCTGGCGCGGGATCAGGCGGATTTCGAGATCGACGCCGTTCAGACTGTCGCCAAACCGGCGCATTGTGGTGTCGGCGACGCTCACCGCATCGGGCATATTGTCTGGCATCGATCCACCGCCGCCATAAATCGTGAACACATCCGAGTTTTGCAGCATGTCCGAAATCATCACGATCCGCCGGGCCGGCGCGCGGTCGGAAAAAGCGTCCGTCTGGCCAAGCCGGGCGAGGGCTTCCAGAACAGGGCTGTTTGGCGCTTCCTTCGGCTCAACCAGGTCTTCCAGAATGGATTCCATTGGTTGGTTGAACTTCTCATTGAAGCGTTCTTCGATCTGAACCGGATTGCGGAACAGGGCATTGACCTGATCGCCGCGGCCGGGATTGCACAGCGAGAAGCGACCGCGCGGATCGAACTGCCCATCCTGATCGAGCTCGAAAAGGGTGAAGCGCTCGCCAATCTCCAGCCGGTTACGCGTCCGGCGGATAAGCGCCGCGATCAGATCCGCCTGCTGGGCACTGTATTCATCCGTCTTGTCGATGATGACGGCTGTGTGCGGCGGCAGCTCGTCAGAGAGCTCGCACAGGGTCAGCTCGTCATAAGGCTCCGGCTGCAGGGCAAAGAAGGCAAAGCCGATAATCGCCACGGCGAGACCGGCCAGGACGAAATTCAGGATTGCCTGATTGCGCTGCTTTTTCTGCCGTGATCGCCGACGCCGTGCCATACCCCAAAGCCCCTTCTTATCCTTCGGATTTTGGTTTCACCCTGAATTGCTCAATAATCTCGTGATCGAGACCAAACTCGTCTGACAAACCATCATCTGTGGTGCGAAGCAACTTGATATACGGCGCCACCATCCGGCTCATCGTGCGGTGAATGAGCATTTTCTCTTTCGGAGTCAGCTCGCTGCCTTTGACTTCGACGATTTCCTCTTTGATGTCCTCATAACTGTCTTCGAACATGTAGAGGGCATCGCGCAGGTCGCTGCGGGCGCTTTCCAGACTGCGAGCAGCGTCGCTGAAGCCGGGGAAAGGCGAATCGAGCCGGCGGCCTTCAAACGCGGCAAAGGCGGCGATCGACAGCCCAAGCGCGAGCAGGACCATGGCATCCAGGGAGTGCAAGGCAGCCGGTCGGCACATCGCATTTGTTGCCGCGGCGCCGATCGTGGACCCGAGATCCGAGTTCAGGATGGTCGAACAGACATCCTTGTCGATCAGGAAGAAGGGCGACCAGCTCTTGGTTGGCAATCCTTCCGGGAAGCTTTTTCCCAGCGCTTCGAGATCAAGAATGTTGCGGTAGTGCGCGGCCGACAGATTGACCAGAAATACCAGGGCCAGGCCGACCAGGATCGCGACGACGCCCATGACGATATACAGATTGCGGCGACTCCTCAGATTGTCTGAGTCCCAGGGCATGGAAATGTGGCGCAGCCCCCAATACCCGATCAGGAAGAAGCTGGTGGCAACATTGGCGAGCGACACGGCCGCAGCCTGGAAGATACCGCCGGCGAGGCCGAATTCACTCTGCTTGGCAAAGAAATAGGCGTTCGCGGCGCTCTCGAAGATGATCATCAGGGCGATGATCGACAATTGAAACAATGGTACTTTCGGGTGACTGGAAATGTAATGCACGCCGCGGCCCGTGGTTTGCCCGAGTCTCAGCTTTGGATGACGCAGCCCCTGTTCAGTTTCATTGTCCGCACCTTCTGGGGCTTCCTGCCTGCGTTTTTTCTTACGCGTGGGCAGGTGGTAATCGCCGCCAAGCTGTCGGAACCGATAGAAGCTGAGGGCGGCCCGTGTCGTGTAATCGGCTTGCAGGGTCACTTCATTGAACGCATCGCTCGGGCGCTCGGTGAGATCGACAATGTCCTGATCTGTCAGCGCGCCAGCCGCACTTGGTGCGTGTTCGTTCATCAGCCTACCTCCCAGTCTCGGACCCTATTATTCTGTTAACCTTTTAGTAAGAACTTTTGGCAGGCGTTTGATCAATTAAGACAAAGCCGTGACGAATTTTGGCGAGATGAATAGGGCTCGCCACATTTCGCCAGGGGTTGTAGAGAGCGCGTATGAGCCTGACACCAGACCAGATCGACCGCCACAAACGCCATATCCTGCTCAAGGAGATTGGCGGACCGGGCGTCTCCAGATTGCGGGGCGCAAAGGTCTCTATCATCGGCGCCGGCGCCTTGGGCGGGCCATGCGCGCTCTATCTTGCGGCAGCCGGTGTCGGCGAAATCGAGATCTGGGACGACGACACGGTTGATCGGTCAAACCTCCAGCGGCAGATTCAATTTCGCGATGCCGATCTCGGCCGGAGCAAGGCCGAACTGCTCAGCGAGCGTCTTGTCGCGCTCAACCCGGATGTCCGCACGATCGTGCGCCAGGCGCGCTTTTCCGAGGCGGAAACGGCACATGGGGACGTGCTGATCGACGCGACCGACAATTTCGAGACGCGGTTTCTGCTCAATCGCGTTGCGCATGAGAGTGGTCGCTACCTCGTCTCAGGCGCCGCCAGCCGCTGGAGCGGGCAAGTTGCTGTCTATGCCTCCGGCAAGTCGCAAGATGCGCCCTGTTATCAGTGCTTTGTTCCGGAAATGCCGCCAGAGGCCGAAGCCTGCGATGATGTTGGCGTCGTTGGCGCACTGACCGGCATGGTTGGCGCAGCCATGGCCCTGGAGGCGGTAAAACTTATTGTCGACACCGGGAATGCCCTGATTGGCCGATTGCTCATAATTGACGGGCTAACCGGCGAGAACCGGGTTCTCAAGCTTCGTCCGAACCCGGACTGTTCGGTCTGCGGACGGTGAATCTTTCCTTTGACAGGGTTAATTTTTGACGGTTTTACGACACTAGGTTTTTGTGGAGTACTCGGATGTTACGCAGAACGCTCGCCGTTATTCTCACCATTGTGGCCGTGCTTGCGGCGGGCTGGCTGGCCTTGCGCCGTGCCGATATTCCTTACGATACGCTCGAGACGATCTACTCGACGCCCGACACCCAATTCATGACGCTCGATGACGGGCTGAAGGTTCATTACACCGATACCGGCCCGCAGGACCGCTCGGCAATTGTGCTGGTGCACGGCTTCTCCGCATCACTGCACACCTGGGAGGCCTGGAAGACCAGTCTTGAGGTCGATTATCGCGTGATCACGCTCGATCTGCCCGGACACGGTCTGACGCGCGCTGATGATCCCGTACAGCCGACGATTGAACGCTTCGCTGATGTTGTTCACGAAGTGACGCAGGATCTCGGCGTTGATCGGTTCACAATTGCGGGCAATTCCATGGGCGGCAATACGGCCTGGTCCTACGCGCTGGCCTATCCTGAAACCGTCGATGGACTGATCCTGGTCGACGCCTCCGGTTGGCCCGCGACGGATGAAGAGAATGAGAGCAGCCCGTTCATTTTCAAACTTCTGGCCAATCCGCTCGCGCGGACGGTGCTGAAGGACCTCGATATGACGTCTCTGACGCGGTCAGGGTTGGAGGATTCCTATTTCGATCAGAGCTTCGTCACCGACGAACTGGTCGAGCGCTATGTCGCGCTGTCGCGGGCACCGGGCCACCGTGCGACCCTGCTCGGGATCATGGCCGGCGAGCGTGTTGAGGCAACGGCGGAAGCGCTGAGTGCCATCAAGGTTCCGACCCTCATCATGTGGGGCAAGGAAGACAATCTGGTGCCGGTCTCGAGTGTGCAGAAATTCGCCGACGCCATCCCGGGGTCGACCCAGGTCGTCTATGACGGCATCGGACATTTGCCGCAGGAAGAGATAGCCGAGCAATCGATTGCCGATGTCCGTGCGTTCCTGCTCGAGGTTGAGTGGAGCGCGCTGGATGAAGAAGAAATTATCCCGGCGGGCGATCCTCGCATGGGAGAGAACCGCCCGGACGGCGAGAATTAGGGCCTATTCCGCCGGTTTTGCGAGGTCGGCATAGACGAGGCGCGTGAAACGCGGCTCGGTCATGAAGCCGGTTGCCCAATCATCGACCCAAGGCGTTAGCGGCGCGGCTTCGAGCACGGCGTCAATATCCTTGCCTGCATCAATTTCGGCCTGAACCGCCGTCATCACACCGTCCAGCATGTCCAGCGTCAGGCCGATATCACTCTTGCTGGCGAGTGCGCCGTGACCAGGAATGATGCGGGTATCGTCATTGATTGTATCGGCCATTGCCTGCGACGCCGCAACGAAGCCGGAGAACGACCCTCCCGAGGTGATGTCGACGAATGGGAACATGCCATTGAACATCAGATCGCCGGTATGCAGAACATTGGCTTCCTCGAAATAGACGAAAGTGTCGCCATCAGTATGCGCATCCGGAGCGTGCACAAGGCGCACGGTCTGGCCGTTCAGGTAGAGCGTCATCTCGTCATTGAACGTGATCACCGGCCACGCTTCTGGCGCCGCGGCTGGTGTCGTCACGTCCTGGCCGAAAAAATCACGCGTGACGTCGACGGTGACGCGGTCGCGGACGCCATTATGGGCAATGATGGTTGCGCCGGTATCGCCGATAATGGCATTCCCGCCCGTATGATCACCGTGCCAGTGCGTGTTGACCAGATAGCGCGGCGTATCACCGGCAATCTCATTGATCGCGCTCAGAATGCCCGGCGCCATATCGGCATACTGGCTGTCGATCACGAAGACCCCGTCATCGCCGGCAAGAACGCCGACATTGCCGCCGCGACCCTGTAACATGTACAGACCATCGCCAAGATCGGTCGTGGCCACCGGGACAGGCTGTGACTGCTGGCCGAATTGAATATGGGTGTTGTGCGCTAAGGCAGCGGGGCTGGTGGCCAGGCCAAATGCGAGCAAGGTGGATGCGATTCTCATATCTCTCTCCTCAAACTGGGAAGAGATATACGCCCGTCAGCCGGGCTGACCAGTCACGATCAAGTTATGCGGTGGCGTCTGCCGTTTGCGGGCAGAGCAGACGCTCGATCACGTCCAGATCATCGGCTTTGCGCAGCGCCGCGCGCAAATCGGCATTGCGGAAGGTGCGGCTGACCTGGGCAAGGGCGCGCAAATGGTCGGCCCCGGACGCATTCGGTGCGAGCAGCATGAAAATCAGGTCGCACGGGCGCCCGTCAATGGCGTCAAAGTCGACGCCTTCCTCGAGTTTTACGAAAGCACCGACAGGTTTTTCGAGCGCCGGGATGCGCGCGTGGGGGATGGCGACGCCTTCACCGACACTGGTCGAACCAAGGTTTTCGCGCTCAATAACAGCATCAAAGATGTCGCGACCGTCAATACCGGTCTTGTCGCCAATTGCAGACGCCAGCGTGCGCAGGATCTGTTTGCGGCTTTCGCTTGCCTGCGAACCAAGAATTACACCCTCCGAGAGGAGGCTTGAAAGATCGTTTGCCATTTTTACTCTGACCTATCGGTTCAACCGGTGGCGGAATGTCCCGCCGGATCAACCCACCCGATATTGCCGTCTGCACGGCGGTACACCATATTCAGGCCGCTGTGTTTCACATTTCGAAACAGAACGGCAGGGGTATCTGACAGTTCCAGCTGCATAACAGCTTCCGATACAGACATGGTTTTCACGTCTGAAGCGGACTCAGCAACAATCAGAGGCGCTTCACCCTTATCCTCGGGTGTTTCGTCATCGCTTCCCTTAATAATGAAAGCGTTTGCGGGCTCACTCGGCAGAGGTGACCGCTTGTGATGGTCCTTCAGCCGGCGATGGTAACGCCGCACGCGTTTTTCCATCTTTTCGAGCGAATCCTCCAAAGAGGCGTATGGGTCATGAGCCGCGCCCGTGGATTGCAGCACAATCCCCGAAGGAAGATGGACATTACAGTCGGTAATCACTTCGTGACCGCGTTTTTCCACGGTGACATTGGCATCAAAGCTGCGATCGAAATATTTTGTGACAGCGGCTTCCAGACCATCAGAAATACGCTCGCTGAGCGCGTCTCCTACATCCATATGCCGTCCTGCGATTTTTATCGTCACGGAGAACTCCGTCTATTAAGTGCCCACTATAACGAGCATTTTCTGCAAATCGAGCCCCATCAGTAATAAATCGATGGATAAATCTGTGAATGCAAGCCTCGTTCCGATGACGTCTGTGTCATCGAAACGTGGTTAATCGCGCAAGAGCTCGTTGATTCCGGTTTTTGAGCGCGTACGCTCGTCCACAGTCTTGATGATGATGGCGGCTGCCAGCGCCGGACCGCCATTCTCGCCTGGCAGCGCGCCGGGTACGATCACTGAATATGGCGGAACCTCGCCATAACGGATCTCGCCCGACTGGCGGTCGACGATTTTCGTCGATTGCGACAGGAACACGCCCATGGCGAGGACCGAGCCTTCGCGCACGATCACGCCTTCGGCAACTTCCGCCCGGGCGCCGATGAAGCAATTGTCCTCGATGATGACGGGGCTCGCTTGCAGCGGCTCCAGAACGCCGCCAATGCCGGCGCCGCCGGAAATGTGGACGTTCTTGCCGATCTGCGCGCAGGATCCAACCGTCGCCCAGGTATCGACCATGGTGCCACTATCGACATAGGCGCCGATATTCACAAAGGATGGCATCAATACTGCGCCCGGCGCGATAT
This sequence comes from Hyphomonadaceae bacterium, assembly GCA_024742355.1. Classification (GTDB taxonomy): domain Bacteria; phylum Pseudomonadota; class Alphaproteobacteria; order Caulobacterales; family Hyphomonadaceae; genus Henriciella. The sequence goes on from JANSYM010000001.1 coordinate 30,335, forward strand.
AGGACCCGCGGCGTACGGTGGCGGGCGGTACGGCGCGGAATCCGGCAGCTTCAAACTCAGCCGCGCCCCAGCCTTCAAACTTGCTCGGAACTTTGTCCCACCAGGTGCCGCGATGACCCGGTCCACCGTCCATGATGGCGTTCGGATTGAGGCGGAAGGATAGCAACACCGCCTTCTTGAGCCATTCATTGACCTGCCAGCCGCCTTTTCCATCTGGTTCAGCGACCCGCACTTCCCCGCTATCGAGCAGAGACAGGGAGGCTTCTACGGCTTCGCGGATTTCACCCTGGGTATCCGTGTTCAGGTCAGAACGGTCTTCCCAGGCAGCATTGATCAGAGCGGCTAAGCGGTCAGGCATCGTCGTGTTGTCTTTCTTGTCGTCGTTCAGGCGTTGATGGAACGCAGGAATCCGGTGAGGTCGCGCGTCACATAGTCGATATGTGGGGGGAGGTCATCCCCTATTCCAGCGGGACGCGCTGCCGCAGGCTCATGGCTCCAATCCTTGGCCGATTGCACCAGGACTGTGGTGAAGCCCATCGTGTGCGCTGGCGCCAGGTTTCGGGCCAGATCTTCGAAGAACACGGCTTGCTTCGGATCGATGCCGAACAGTTGATTGAACGCATCATAAGAGGATCGGTTGGGCTTTGGTTTGAACCCGCTATCCTCAATCGCGAACTGACCATCAAAGACATGGTCGAGCCCCATATATTCTGTGACACGGCGAGCATGTCCGCGCGAGCCATTGGTATAAACGAACTTGCGCCCCGGCAGCGCCTTGATCGCTGCGGCCAGATCAGGGGTGCGGGGCAGGGGGGAAAGATCGATTTCGTGCACATGGTCGAGGAATTCATCCGGCGCCATGCCATGCATGCTCATCAAGCCGTTCAGGGTTGTGCCATGCTCGGCATAGTATTGCTTCTGTGTCGCCCGCGCCTCGTCGCGCGGCAATCGCAGGAACCGCGCCACGAAATCGGTCATGCGCTGGTCGATTTCCGCGAACAGGTCGCACTCAGCCGGATACAGCGTGTTGTCCAGGTCGAAGACCCAGACTTGCCGATCGATAAGCGCAGAAGCCGATTGCTCGCCGTCAGCTGGCATCAATCGGGTCCCCGAAATCACGCTCGAAGAATTCGAAAACCAGTTTGCGATTGACCGGCGCGGGCGTCGCCACGAACCGACCCGTCCGATAGGCAGCTTCTTCGCAGGCTTCGCGGCCGGTGATCGCGAATTTCGCCTTTGAGACGCAGAACGTGTCGCTGCCCTTGGTCAGGATGCGGATCTCACCGTCGCCAGACTCCATTTCGGCATACGCAAACAGGCCGGCTTGTAGCAGTGGTTCGTCGATGACCCGGGCGCAGCCGCCGGCTTCCAGAAGCCACCAGCCACGACTTTCCCAGCCCTCGCCGCGGCGCCGGGCCATGGCACTCCAGATACGCTTATTGGTGCGGTTGCAGAAAGTCAGGCCGACATTGCGCGCCCGCTCGATCGCGGTCTGCTCCAGAATATCCATCAGGTCCGCATCAGACGTGTTCGCATCAAGCCCCTTGGACGACAGGAAATCGCCGATCGCGGCGCGCGTCTTGCGTCCCAGATAGCCATCAATCCGGCCGGAATAGACCCCGGCATTGTCGAGCAGGCGCTGTACGCCCGCGGCGCTGGCCTGTTCCAGATTGCGCTTGTCGGTTTCGGTGAAACTGGTGCGCCAGCGCTTGGAATTCTCGATCAGGACAGGTCTGAACTCGCGCGCTTCAAGACCCATGATCGAACAGTCCGGGATGTTCTCGACGGCGAAACTGCCGGTGGGATCGATGCACAGCTTGCTTTTCCCTGCCCACACTTTCCGGCCGCCTCTATGTGCGGTCGAGGACCGCCCGAACAGATAATGGATGCCGGGCTGAAGGTTGCCTTCGACAACTTTCTCGCAAGCCCCTGGGCGCAGTCTTGTCCAGCCTTCAACGACGACGCCCTGGCCTTCATAGCGGCCGGTAGACGCTTCGATAATATAGCTGGTTTCGTTGCAGACTTCCCACCCGTCGGAATTCGCCTGAGCCGCCGCGGTGACGGGTAAAGCAGTGGTTAACGCGATCGCGAAAAACCCGAGAATAATCTTAATAAACAAAGGTACCTGCGCCATGTTCTGTGAACAGCTCCATGAGAAGCGCGTGCTTCGCACGCCCGTCTAGAATTACTGCCCCGCCAACGCCCATGTTGACGGCTTTCGCCGCCGTTTCAAGCTTGGGAATCATCCCGCCTGAAATCGTGCCATCTTGCATCAGGCTGTCAACTTGGTCGCGCCGGATCTCGCGCATCAGCTTGCCTTGCTTGTCGAGCACGCCGGCGACATCCGTCAGCAGCAGCAATCGTTTCGCCTGAAGCGCCGCAGCCACGGCCCCGGCAGCGGTATCCGCATTGACATTGTAGCGGCGACCATCCTCGCCAACACCGACCGGGGCGATGACCGGGATGATCGCTTTCTCACTGCCCATCAGGGCGTCGAGCACCGAGATGTCAATTTTTTCAGGTTCGCCGACATAGCCAAGATCGACGACTTTCTCGATCTCGCTGGAGGCATCACGCGTGGTTCGTGTCGCCTTGCTGACTCGCATCAGGTCGCCATCGGCGCCGGACAGGCCAACGGCTTTGCCGCCGGCGGCATTGATCGCGCGGACAATCGATTTGTTGATCGGACCGGACAGGACCATTTCGACCGCTTCCATGGTGGCGTCATCGGTGACACGCAGGCCGTCGCGAAACTCAGACTGGATGCCGAGCCGATCGAGCAGGTTGGCAATCTGCGGTCCGCCGCCATGCACGACGACAGGATTGGCGCCGAGATGTTTGAGCAGGACAACATCGCGCGCAAAAGCTTCCGACAGGGCCTCGTCGACCATAGCATGGCCGCCATACTTGATGACAACGGTACGCCCGGCATAGCGCTGAATATAAGGCAGGGCTTCCGAGAGCGTTTCGGCTGTAAGCTGGGCAGGGGGCAACGGGGCGTCAGTCATGGCGCTGGCTCTTAGCGGGATTTGGGGGGGAATGGAAACGTTTTAGCGCCGGATTCAGAGCGTTCTGGTCATGAACACGCTGTTTGGGTCTTCGACATAGTCGCCGAAAGGCGGACAGACCTCGAACCCGAACCGGCGATACAGCGTGCGTGAAGGTTTGAACCCGTCCATGCTGCCTGTTTCCAGGCTGAGACGTTGGTAGCCGCGCTGCTCCGCGACAGCGATCACGTGTTCGAGCATTTTGCGACCGAGGCCTGCGCCGCGATAACGCGCCAGCGTGTGCATGGATTTGACCTCGCCATGCGTGTCGGAAAGGTGCTGAAGCGCGCCGCATCCAACCAATGTGTCGCCATCGCGCATTTCCCACACAGTGACATCCGGACGTTTCAGGCCATCCATGGGCAGGAAATGACAGCTGCCAGGCGGCGACAGGCTGAGCATCAGTTCAGCATGAGTCTCGATGAGCGCGGCAAATTCAGGCGTGTCCAGGTCGGCGCTCTGAATTTGGATCGACATGCTCAGCTCTCCACCAATTGCCCGACTTCAGCTCTGAGTTCGGGAATGCCATAGCCTTTTTCGGCTGATGTGACACGTGGGATCGGGTGCGCGGCCGGGTTTTTCTTGAGCTTTGCCTCGATCTTGGCGGTCACTGCCTCAAGTTCGGTCTTCTTCACCTTGTCGGCCTTGGTCAGCACGATCTGATAGTTCACCGCCGCTGTGTCGAGCATGGCCATGGTTTCGAGATCAGTGTCCATAAGCCCGCGGCGACTGTCGACGAGCAGGAATACCCGGCGCAAATTGGCGCGGCCGCGCAAATAGCGCTTGGTCAGCTGCACCCATTTGGCCTGTTGCTCGCGGGAGACCTTTGCATAGCCGAACCCGGGCAGATCAACGAGCCAGAGCTTGCCGGGACCGACATCGAAATAGTTGAGCTCACGCGTCTTGCCGGGCTCCGCCGAAGAGCGAGCCAGGCTCTTGCGATTGAGCAGGGCGTTGATCAGCGAAGACTTGCCGACATTCGAGCGGCCGGCAAACGCGATCTCCGGCCGGTTGCCATCCGGCAACTGGCTGAGGCTCGCCGCGCCAAGGACGAATTCCACCGGCCCGACGCAGAGCTTGCGACCTGCTTCCAGAGTCTCTTCAGAGAAGGTCGGCGCGCTTGCCATCTATTCTGCCGGGGTTGACGAGCCCCGCCCGATTAATCGATTTATCAATTTGTCGAACTGCGTCTCGACCCCGTTCCTTCGCATAATGAAATATTGCTGGAACAGAGACAGGAAGTTCGACCAGACCCAGTACAGGACGAGACCAGCGGCGAATCCGCCAAACACGAACATGAAGACGAACGGCAAGGCCATCATGATTGTGCGTTGGGTTGGATCTGGCGGCGGCGGTGACAGGGCCTGGATCGCGGCCATGGTGACGCCGTACAGGATGGGCAGGATGCCGATGCCGATGACAAAACCGAGCAGTGGGATCGCTTTCACGTCTGCAGCCGCCCAGGGCAGCAGGCCAAACAGATTGCCGATTGCAGTCGGGTCTGGCGCCGACAGGTCGTTGATGAACCAGAACGCGGTGTGGCGCATTTCGATCGTCACGTAGAGCGTCTTATAGAGCGCGAAGAAGACCGGGATGGTGAACAGGATGGGCACACACCCAGCCAACGGGTTGGCCTTTTCACGCTGGTACAGCTTCATCACTTCTTGCTGGCGGCGCTGTGGATCGGCCTTGAACCGTTCCTGGATCTCTTTCATTGGCTCCGACAGCTTTTTCATCTTGGCCATCGACTTGTAGCTCTGATTGTAGAGCGGGATAAGCGGCGCGCGGACAATCACGGTGAGCGCCAGAATGGCCCAGCCAAACGACCCGATCTGGGTCTTGAGCCAGTTCAGCAGCGCGAAGAATGGCCGCGTGATATAATAGAGAATGTTGCCCCAATCGATCGAGTCATCAAAGCGCGGGACGCCGTCGGCTTTATAGCCGCGGACGACATTATATTCCTTGGCGCCGGCGAAAACCTGATTGGTGATGGTCACCGATTGCCCGGTAGCCACTTGCACATCTTGCGCGTCAACAACCAGTTCGAGCAGGTTTTCCTTTTGCTGGACGCGGGCCCGCCAGGTACGGCCCTGTTCCGGGATCAGCGCGGCCATCCAGTACATGTCGGTGAGACCGATCCAACCGCCTTCTTCGGCCGCTCTGAATCCGGTCTGGTCTGCGTCCTTGATGCCCTTGTTCTTGAACAGGTTCTTATAGTTGCGCATGGTCAGGCTGTTATCGAATATGCCGATCAGGCCCTGGTGCGCGAGCCCCATCTTCCGCGAAGAGCCGGGATCGGTTTCTTCGAGAAAGTCTTTCCAGGCACCATAGCGACGGACATAGCCGTTCGGACTGAGCGTGAAATCGCGGGCAGAATTGTTGGTGATCGTGTCCTGGAAGGTGAACATGTAGTTTTCATCGATCGAAATGACGCGCTGCAGCGCGATGCCGCCGCGCTCGAAATTAAGCGTGACCGTTTCACCATTATCGATGGCGTCGGTTGATGCGGTCCAGCTATCCTCCGGCCGCAAAACCTGGAAATAGGTCGGGTTCTGGGGGTCAGCATCGTTCAGGACACTCCAGTTCCAGGTTGCCGAATAGCCGCTTGTTTTGCCTTCCAGCGTCGTGCGTGGGCGCAGCAGACGCAATTCTTCCTCGCGCGCGACTGTTTTATAGTGATCTTTCAGGTTGAGATCATCAATCTCGGATGTCTTGAGCAGGATCGAGCCGTCGACGCGATCCATGTCGAACGTAATCCGTTCGGTGCCGTCGAGGGCCGCTTCAATCGATTCCGGAACCGCAGGGGCGGCGTCCACAACCACATCTGGGCTCGGTGTGGTCGAGTCGACCGTATCCGTAATTCCGGCTTCTGCGGCGGCGGCTTCGCGTTCGGCAGCAGCGCGTTTGGCGGCGGGGTCGAGCACGAAGGCCTGATAGCCAAACACAAAGACAATCATCAACGCCATGGCGATGATAAAGTTGCGCTGGTCCTGAGGGTCCATACCGTTTTGTTGATTGGGCAACATGGGCAGATCGTGTCCTGCATATAAAAAGAGGGGTCAGGTCGAACCTGTCCCCGCTGAGAATTGTTCGGCGAGGCTTATCAGCGCGCTTTCCATATCGTCAAGCAGGCGCTGCCAGCCAATCGTCGCAGTGTCCATTCGGGCAATGAACACATAGTCAGTGCCGCGGCGTCCGTGAAGGGGCAGAAGCTGATTAGCCGCCTCGCGCATCCGGCGCTTGGCGCGGTTGCGCGTGACCGAGTTGCCGACCTTCTTGGTCGCCGTGAACCCGGCGCCCATTGTGTCGGACCCGTTTCGTGCCCGCGCCTGTACAACGACCGACTTGCGCCGCTCTGATTTACCGCCCCGGACAAAAAGAAACTGGGGCCGTGTCTTGAGACGGACGACCCCAGTTTCGGATGTGTTTTTTTTTGCCATGGGAAACCCTTGGCGCGACGGTCTTAAGCAGACAGAACCTTGCGGCCTTTCGCGCGGCGGCGGGCCAGGACCTTGCGGCCATTTTTGGTTGCCATGCGCGAGCGGAAACCGTGTGTACGGGCGCGCTTCAGGCGGCTTGGCTGGAATGTGCGTTTCATGGGCGTCTCGCCTCAATTGAAATGTGTTGAACTCGAAAGCGCGGCTAATACGTGGGCCGACACGTCAGGTCAAGGGAAATCCGGCAGGATTTACAGGTCAAAAACACCCGCCCTGCCTGTTCACGCATGAGTGATGGATCGCGACCGGACTGTGTCGTGCATGTGCGGCGCTGCCAAAATATATCGACCCCGAACAAAGTTTTATCGGGATGACGAAATTATGCTACGCACATTGCTGACTTCTGGAGCGCTGATCATGACACTGGCTGCCGGATCTGCTGCTGCAGACGACACCGAATTGCATACGCCGTGGGACGAGCTGCTGCGCACTTATGTCAGCGAGCATGATGATGGCGTGAACCGTTTCGACTATGGCGCGCTCAAGGACAATGCCGCCGATATGGCGAAACTGGACGCCTATTTGGATGGCTTTTCCGCTCTCGATTTCGAAACGCTGACCGAGCCGGAACAGTTCGCGGCCTACTCAAATGTCTATAATGCGCTGACCGTGAAACACATTGTCGGGCGTTATCCGACCAAGTCGATCCGGTCGGGCTATATTGTCGGTCCCTGGAAGCGGGTGACGACGACGGTTGATGGTGAAGAAGTATCGCTGGACGCGATCGAGCACGAAATCCTGCGCGTCGAATGGGATGATCCACGCGTGCATTATGCGATCAATTGCGCGGCCTATAGCTGTCCGAACCTGCAGACCGATGCCTGGTTTGCTGAAACGCTTGATGAGGATCTGGACCGCGCCGCCCGCGACTATGTCAACGATCCGCGCGGCGTCACCATCCGCCGCAATGGCACATTGCAGGTTTCGACCATTTATAAATGGTTCCGGGAGGATTTTGGTGGCTCGAATGATGGCGTGATCGATCACCTGCTTGAATATGCGGAGCCGGAACTGGCCGCGCAGATTGAAGCCAAGCGCAGAATTACGAAACATGAATATGACTGGTCCTTGAACGATCCTGAATCTGTTCAAGGCTCATAAGAGGGATAGACTGATGACGGATGCAAGCGAGCAAAAACAAAGCCCGATCTGGGTGAAGCTCTGGCCGATTTACCTGATCGCAGCGGTGATGATTGGCGCCTGGCAGCTTGGTCTGTTCCAGTACCTGTCGCTGGATACGCTGCGTGAGCAGCAGGAAGTGCTGCAGGGCTTCGTCGCGAACAATCTGGTGCTCGCCATCGCCATTTTCATCGCGGTCTATGCGGCAGCCACCTTGTTTATGGTGCCCGGCGCGCTGTGGATCACGATTGCGGGCGGATTCCTGTTCGGCCTGGTCGGCGGGTCACTGGCAACGATTGCCGGCGCGACGCTGGGCGCGAGCCTGCTCTTCTTTGCCGCCAAGACCTCGATTGGCAGCGCCTTGCGCGACCGCGCGGGCCCATTCATGGCGAAGATGGAATCCGGGTTCAACGAGAATCCCTTCTCCTACATGTTCGCATTGAGACTGCTGCCCGTCGTGCCCTTCCCGGTTGCCAATATTGCGCCGGCATTGCTTGGCGCCAAATATCGCGAATATGCGATCACCACGGCCGTCGGCATCATTCCCGGCGTGATTGCCTATACCTGGGTCGGGTCTGGCCTCGGCGCGACATTTGCGGCTGGTGAAGATCCAAATCTCGGCATCATCGCCAAGAACATGCTGCCAGCTTTGGCGGCCCTCGGCGTGGTCTCGCTGATCCCGGTCGCGTACAAGAAGATCACGGGCCGCAAGACCGAGCCGGCGGAGGCCTAAATGTCAGATACGATTGCAACACCAGCCGCCCGAGTGGCGGAAACTGAGCTTATGGAGACAAAAACAATGACAGAAGCTCCGCGGGAAACGGGCGTTAAACGCAAGCTCAAGGCTGATCTCATCATAATCGGTGGCGGATCAGGCGGCCTCTCTGCGGCGGCTGGTGCGGCAATGCTGGGTCTGAATGTGATCCTTTATGAGAAACACGAAATGGGCGGCGACTGCCTGAATTATGGCTGCGTGCCCTCCAAGGCGCTGCTGACCACCGCGAAATACGCCCAGACGGCGCGCGAAAGCGCCAAATATGGCGTCAGCGTCTCTGAGCCGAGCGTCAACTGGGAACAGGTCAAAGCCCATGTTCAGAAGGCTATCGATACGATTGCGCCGGTCGACAGTCAGGAACGTTTCGAAGGTCTCGGCGTGACGGTCATCCGCGAGCACGCTCAGTTCAAGGATCGCAAGACCATCTCGTCGGCGACGACGGAAGCAACGGCGCGTCGGATCATCGTGTCGACCGGCTCGACGGCGTTCATCCCGCCAATTCCGGGCCTTAGCGAAACCCCATACATCACCAACGAGACGGTCTTCTCCCTGCCGGAGCAACCAAAGCATCTAGTCATTCTGGGCGGCGGGCCAATCGGAATGGAAATGGCGCAGGCCTTCCATCGCCTTGGCTCAGAGGTCACCGTCATCGAAATGGGCCGCGCCATGGCGCGCGCAGAAGCAGATCACGCCAAGATTGCCGTAGACGCGATCCGCGAAGAAGGCGTCACCATTCTGGAAGGCCACAAGGCGGTTAAGGTCACGGGAGCCGCAGGCTCCGTTTCTGTTGATACCGAAAGTGAAGACGGCACCAAGACTGTCACCGGTACGCATCTGCTGGTCGCCGTCGGTCGCCGCGCCATGCTGGATGGGCTTGAGCTCGAAGCCGGCAATGTCGATTTCGATCGTCGCGGCATTCAGGTCAGCGACAAGCTGCGCTCGGTCTCCAATCCGCGCGTCTGGGCCCTCGGCGATATTGCGGGCCAGGGCCAGTTCACCCACCTGGCCGGCTGGCATGCCAGCGTGTTCACGCGCCGGGCGCTCTTCAAGCAAGGCAGCAAGGCGAGCGATTTGCCGCTTCCAGCCGTCACCTATGTCGCGCCGGAAGTGGCGCAGGTTGGCCTGACCGAAGCCGAAGCGCGCGCGCAATATGGCGACAGCGTCACGACATCGTCCTTCCCGTTTCACGAGAATGATCGTGCCATTGCGGAAGGAAAAACCCTCGGCGAAGCCAAGCTGGTGATCCGGAAAGGCAAGATCCTCGGTGCGTCTGTAGTGGGCGACGGGGCTGGCGATATCATCCAGATCGTTGGCTATGGCATGTCGAACAAGCTTGGCGTGCAATCGCTGACCAATTTCATCTCGCCATATCCGACCCGCGCTGAAGTCGTGAAGCGGGCCGCCAGCGCGCATTTTACGCCGACTGTGTTCGGCAAAGCCTCAAGGACGCTGGTCGGGTTGCTGCAACGCATCCCTTAGGCTAGTTGCCGAGGGGTGACAGATGTGTCGGATCAGAACGCTCCCAAGCGCAAATTGCGCTGGCGGGACAGCCTGTCGTTCAGGCTGTTCCTGATCGCGATTGCCAGCGTGCTGGTGGTCGAGGCACTGATTTTCATCCCGAGCGCCACGAATTTCCGCAACAACTGGCTGGAAGACCAGATCGAAGCCGGACGATTGGCGGCCCTCGCCCTTGAGGCCGCGCCCAGTCGTATGGTGTCAGAGGAGCTGGAGCAAGACCTGCTTGAAAGCGCCATGGTGCTGGCCGTGGCGGAGCTGTATGACGAGCGCCGCGACATGATCCTCAATCCGGGCCAGGAGATTTGCTGCACCCGCAAGATCATCCTGTTTGATGAAACCCCGGACTTTTCCGAAATCAGCGATACGCTGGGCACATTCTTCGCGCCGAAGGATCGGTTCCTTGTCTTGCGCGCCGCCGGGTCTCGCCCCGGCCGGGCGATTGAGATTGTCGTCGATGAATCCGGCCTGCGCGGAGAGCTCGAGGATTATGGCCGCAACATCCTGGTCCTGTCGCTCATCATCTCGGCTTTCACGGGCGGGTTGATTTATCTCATGCTGGTCATGACTGTCGTGCGTCCGATCCGGCGCGTGACGCAATCGGTCGAGCAGATTGGCGATGAGCCGGGCAGCTGGAAGCGCCGCCTATCGCCAACGCCGCGCGGCGACGAAATTGGGCGCGCACAGAATGCGCTGTCAGATATGGAAGAGGCCGTCTCGAATGCGTTTCGCCAGCAGGAACGGCTGGCACAGCTTGGCGAAGCTGTGGCCAAGATCAATCACGATCTCAGGAACTCGCTGGCGACGGCGCAGCTGGTGTCTGACAGTCTTTCCCGCTCTGAAGACCCACGTGTCGCAAAGAGCCTGCCGCGTCTGGAACGGGCGCTGGAGCGAGCCATTAATCTCGCCAGCGACACGCTGAAATATGGCCGCTCTTCAGTGCCGGACTCAAACATTCAGAACGTCCGCCTGTTTGATATTGCCGAAGAAGCCGCCGCCGAGGCGCTGGCCGCCTATGGCGATGTCACGTTCAACAATGAAGTCGACCTGCAGGCCAATGCAAAGGCCGACCCGGATCATTTGCACCGGATCTGCGCCAATCTGATCCGAAATGCCGCCGAAGCCATGGATGGCAAGGGCGCGATCTCTATCGGATATGACGGCGCCGCGCTGAGTGTTGCTGATAATGGACCGGGCTTACCAGAACAGGCGCGGACCAATCTGTTCAAAGCCTTTGCCGGGTCAACACGCCGCGATGGCACCGGGCTGGGCCTGGCGCTTTCTCGCGATCTGGCGCGGGCGATGGGCGGGGATCTGGAACTGGGTGAGACCGGCGAGAGTGGGACGCGATTTGTGATCTTCTTGCCGACTGAGGCTCAGGGCGCGTAGACGACCGCCACAATCGCGGCCACCAGTGCCAGGAAAAAGCCCATCCAGCCCCACCACGGCGCGAACCGCTCACGCGGTAAAGGTGCTGGTTCCGGCGCGTTCAGTTTTGCTTCAAACTGATCCATCACAGCTGGCAGGCGTTTCAGGCGATCGGCGACGTCCTTGACGTTCTGCGCCACCAGTTTTGCGGCGCCGGCAGGCCCCAGATTTTGCGTAATCCAGTCTTTGACGACCGGCTCCGCGGCGGCCCAGATATCATGCCCGGGATCAATCGCGCGGGCGACGCCTTCGACCTGGACCATGGTTTTCTGAAGCAGCACCAGTTCCGGGCGCAATTGCATCCCGAACGTGTGGGTGAAGTCCAGGAGCTGCAGCAACAACCGGCCCATCGAGACATCGCTGGCCGACTTGCCATGGATTGGTTCACCAACGCTGCGCAGGGCCTGGGCGAAATCGCCGACTGATTTGTCCGCTGGCACATAACCCGCCTCGAAATGGACTTCGGCGACGCGGTGATAGTCGCGTTTGAGGAAGCCCCACAGGATCTCAGCCAGGAAGCGGCGCTCTCCGAGACCGATCCGGCCAATGATGCCGAAATCGACCAGCGCCAGGCGGCCGTCCGGCGTCACGATCATGTTGCCTTCATGCATGTCCGCGTGAAACACGCCGTGATGGATGGCATGATCGAGGAAGCCGCGCGTGACCGTATTGGCAAGCGTCGCGCGATCTATGCCAGGCGTGTTCGCAGCTTCCGGATCGGTGAGCGGCTTGCCGTCAATCCATTCGGTGGTCAGGACGCGTTTGCCCGAACGCTCCCAGTCGACTTCTGGGATGTAATAATAGCCAGCCTTAAAGGACAGCTCGCGCATTTCGTCAGCGCCACCGGCTTCGAGGCGCAGGTCGAGCTCTTTCTCCATCGCCTCGGCCACGGTTTCGGTGAAAGCAATGGGGGCCAGGCGGCGGCTTTCGACATTCACCCGCTCGACCGTCCGCGCGGCGCGCTTCATCGCGCGCAGCTCGCGGCTGATCAGGGTTTCGACCCTCGGACGCAAGATTTTGACGGCCTTGGCACCGTCCGCAGTCTGCATGTGATGGACTTGCGCGAGCGATGCCGCAGCGACCGGTTCAGACAATTCCGGAAACAGCCTCGCTGCGTCGTCGCCAAATTCCTCTTCCAGGGCCGCTTGCGCGGCTTTCATTGAAAAGGGCGGCAGCTTGTCTTTCAGTCGCGACAAGTCGCTGGTGGTCTCGACGCCGAACACATCCGGCCGGGTGGCGAGAAACTGACCCAGCTTGATATAGGCAGGCCCGAGCTTTTCGAGCGCCGTGGCAAGGCGTTTGCCCGGGCGACCTTTGGCGCCGCCGCCAAAGATGCGCAGCGTCTTGCCGGCGAGCTTGGCTGGGAAGGGCAGGCGAGAATGGTATTCGCCTGGCAGGATGACGTCATGACGCGCGAGCGCCGTGCCCGCACGCAAAAGCCGTCCATAATCTGCCAACGCCTTGAACATGGATCAGACCGCCCAGCCAAAGTGCAGCGCTGCAATGCCGCCAGAGAAATTTGTGATCGAGACGTTCGAGAAACCCGCCTGCTCGATTTCGGCTTTGAAGGTCTCCTGATCCGGGAATTGCCGGATGCTTTCGACCAGATATTGATAGCTGTCCCGGTCGCCTGTCACGACCTTGCCAACCGCCGGAATGACATTGAAGCTGTAGGCGTCATAGGCCTTTTGTAGCATCGGTGCGGTCATCTGGCTGAATTCCAGAACGGCGAGGCGCCCGCCCGGTTTCAGGACACGCTTGAATTCTCTCAGACCGGCCAGCCGGTCAGCGAAATTGCGAATGCCGAAACTGATGGTCAGGGCATCGAAACTGCGATCGGGATAAGGCAGGGCAGTGCCATCGGCGCAGACCCAGTCCAGACGGTCGCCCCATTCAGCATTGTCGCTGCGGGCTTTTCCGGCCTCAAGCATGGCATCATTGATGTCACAGACAATCGCCGTGGCGACGCGCGTGTCGCGGCGCCGCTTGCCGGCTTCATCTGCGAGACTGAGAAAGGCCCGGGCCAGTTCGCCGGTGCCGCCGGCGACGTCGAGATGACGCTCGCCCGGCTGCGGATTAACCCGGTTCATCGTGTCATGCTTCCACAAGCGGTGGACGCCCGCGGACATGAAATCATTCATCACGTCATACTTGGACGCGACCGAGCGGAACACGCCTTTGACCCGGTCGACTTTCTCGTCCGGGGTGACCTCTTCAAAGCCAAATGAAACCGTGTCTTGCTCGCTCATGCAGCACATCTAAGCAGAGATGTCTTAAAGAGCCATGCGCAGAGGTGTCGCGGAACTGTAAATTCTATGCCCTAATTCGCCCGCATTTAATGTGTTTTCTGCCCGGTATGGGAGTGAGGACGCACGCGGTCGGCCTGTTCAAGGCCATTAATCGGGACGCCAGACATTGGCAGATCCTGGCGCTGTTCGGCCTGTTCTGTATCTCCTTCACCACCAGTGACTTTTCCGCTCGTCCGCTTGCGCTGATCGCGGCCATCATTGGCGCCACGTCGGCGCAGCTTGCCGGCACCGTCTGGGTCAACGCCCGCAAGGAAGAGCGCCGGGCCAAGTCGGGCAGCTATTGGCGCGGATCGAGCCTCGAAGCTGGCGCAGTGGGCTGGCTCGCAGACTTCCAGTGGAAGTCGGCGCTGATCACATCACTCTCCTTGTCGATCCTGTTGCGCGCCAGTTCGCTCTGGTTCTGGCTCGCGGCCGGCTTCATCGCCATTTCGGCCAAATTCCTGATCCGCTATCGCGGCAAGCATATTTTCAATCCGGCCTGCATTGGGATCGTCACGGTCAGCCTGATCGGTGGGTCTGCGGCCTGGGTCTCGCCCGGCCAGTGGGGGCAGGCGCCGATATTTGCCGCCTTCGCCATCGGATTTGCCGCGCTGGTCCTGTCCAGCGCCAAGCGGCTCGATATCGCGCTGGGCTTCCTGATCGGCTTTGCTGCGATGCTTTTCGGCCGCGCCTTCTATCTCGGCGACCCGATGGCCATTCCGATCCATCAGATGCAATCGGGCGCCTTGCTGGTTTTTGCCTTCTTCATGATTACCGATCCGCGCTCGACGCCGGATTCGCGGCTGGCGCGGCTCCTGTTTGCATTCGCGGTCTCGGCCCTCGCGGCCTGGCTCAGCTGGGAGCATCATATTCGCGGTCCCATGCTTTACGCCCTGGCGGGGCTGGCCCTCCTCACCCCTGTTCTGGATCGCGTGCTACCGGCGCGCCGGTTTGAATGGATCTCCAAAAAGGAAACCTCAGATGACCCTGAAACACCTCGCGGGGGCCTGCGCCCTCGGCCTCACATCGTTCGCGCTTAGCGCGCCAGCGGCCTCAGCCTTTTGCGGCTTCTATGTCGCCAAGGCCGACACGGACCTGTTCAATGACGCTTCGAAAGTGGTGCTGGTGCGCGATGATGAGCGCACGGTGATCACCATGGCCTCAGACTATCGCGGCGAGGCCAGCGAGTTCGCCATGGTCGTGCCGGTCGTCGATATACCGGAGCGCGAGCAGATCAATGTCGCCAACCCCGCTCTGGTCGATCATCTCGACGAATACACCGCCCCGCGCCTGGTCGAGTATTATGACGAGAACCCGTGCGAGATGCGCTATCGCCGCATGGAGTCTGTCGCTATGTCGGCGCCGCCGCAACCGATGATGGAAGAGGCAGAAATGGATGCCGATGATCTCGGCGTCACCATCGAAGCCGAATATGAGGTTGGCGAATATGACATCCTCATCCTTTCGGCTGAAGAGAGCGACGGCCTGATCACCTGGCTGAACCAGAATGAGTATCGCATCCCGGATGGCGCAGAAGAGGTTGTTGGCGCCTATCTCAAACGTGGAATGAAATTCTTCGTCGCAAAGGTGAACCTGGAGCGCCATGACGGCTCGTCCATGCTGCGCCCGATCCAGGTCGCGTATGAGGATGATGATTTCATGCTGCCGATCCGCCTCGGGACTGTGAACGCCGAAGGCAAGCAGGAGCTGTTCGTGTTCGCGATCACCCGCAAGGGCCGGGTCGAGACGACCAATTACAAGACGGTGAAACTACCTTCCAACATGGATGTGCCGATCTTCGTGAAGGACGAGTTTGGCGAGTTCTACAAAGCCATGTTCGAGCATCAGACCGAGAAAGAAAACGGCAAGGCTGTGTTCATGGAATATGCCTGGGACATGTCCTGGTGCGACCCGTGCGCCGCCAATCCGCTGTCACGCTCCGAACTGCGCGAACTCGGCGTGATGTGGCTGGATGAAGGCCAGCAAGGCGACATCCAGCCAATGCCGCGCCCCGGCATTCGTCCCGGACCGCAGCCGGTGGACGCATTCGTCACCCGCCTGCACGTGCGCTATGATGGCCAATCCTTCCCGGAAGACCTGAATTTCCAGGTCACTGGCGACCGCGAAAACTATCAGGGCCGCTATGTCCTGCGTCATCCATGGCGCGGCGATTATGGCCAATGCGAGGAAGCCGGTCAGTATGCGGAAACCCTGGTATCACGCTGGGACGAGGAAGCCGAAAGCCTGGCCAGACTGACCGGTTGGGAACTGGCCGAGATCAAGCAGAAAATGGCCGATGGCGGTTTTTCTGCCAGCGCAGTGGGCGTATCCGAACCAAAGCCGAAAAAGAACTGGTGGCAACGTCTCTGGGGCAATTGATGCAGCAACCGATGGTTGTGAATGCAACTAAAACCCTCGTAAAAACAGGGCATAGTTCCGGTCCGATTTAGAGGTTTTTGTAATACATTTGCGTTACGACCCTGGTCAGGGACGTAAACATGTATACACGCCGAGACCTTCTGATTGGACCGGCTCCTCAGACCGAGGAGGATGGCGATCTATTGTCATCCGAAAGCGGCGCTGCGGCGATCGAGTTTGGCCTGATCGCCTCTTTGATCGCCATTGTCCTGACCGCCTCCCTGACCCGGCTCGGCAAGCGCCAGCGTCGCAATTACAATTGCGTCAAGCGCGCCATGCGCGGCAAGGACGCGAACCGATTCTGCAAGAAGCGCGGGGCCTGAGCCTTAGCGTTGGCAGGTGCTGCAAAAGAAGCTGGATCGGCCTGATTGGACGGTGCGCTTGATTTCTGCACCGCACGTGTCGCAAGCCGCACCCTCCCGGTCATAGACGTGGAAGTGTTTCTGGAAATAGCCAAGCTCGCCGCTGGCGCTGGCAAAATCCGAGATTGATGACCCTCCGGCGGCAATGGCTTCGGCGATCACGTCATTTATCGCAGGAGCAAGGCGCTCGGCGCGCTTACCGGCCACGGAATGCGCTTTGCGGCGCGGGCTGATGCCGGATCGGAACAGGGCCTCACAGACATAGATATTGCCCAGCCCGGCAATCACGGCCTGATCGAGCAGGGCCGCTTTGATCGGGGCGGCTTTCCCGCGCAAGGCGTCGCTCAAATAGGCCGCGTTGAAACGGTTGGATAGCGGTTCCGGGCCAAGATGCTCAATCCGGGGATAGACGTCCAATTGATCTGTCGGCCAGAGCTCCATGAACCCGAATCGTCGCGGATCATTATAAGTGACGGTAGCGCCGTCTTCCATGTGGAACACGACATGATCATGCGCGGGATTGGTGCCCGGGTCGTGCTCGAAATCTGCGGTCGCGGCGCTGTTCACGGTAAACCGGCCCGACATGCCGAGATGCATGATCAGGACCTCATCCGTGGACAGCTCCGTCACCAGAAACTTGGCGCGGCGGCCCATCTGGGTGATTTGCGCCCCTTCAACCCGTTCCCGGAACCGCTCGGGAAACGGAAACCGAAGATCGGCGCGATTGACCTCAAGGCGTTCAATACGCTTGCCTTGCATGGCGGGCGACAAGCCGCGGCGGACGGTTTCGACTTCAGGCAGTTCAGGCATCGAATGCAGGTAGAGGCGCTGGCCGCTTCGAGCAAGCCGGCCTGCTGACAAATCAGGTCAGGAGCTGCGTGCGGGGTGCCTAATTCGGCACCAGGCGGCCATACACTGCGCCATACTCACCATTGGTCGAGGAATCATTGGTGTTTACGGTCGGAAATGGACTTGAGCCAGCTGCGCCAGCGATTCCGAGAATGTCCGCCGAGCTGACATCAACATCTGAAAGTCGATCGTCGCCGGTTCCGCCGACATAGGTGAAATCAAGTATGCTGCCCAGATCCGCGGCCCATCGGACCAGAATGCCATCCTCACCGCCGCCGAGAAAGGACTGATACGAATTGCTGTTGGCGGGCAGGTTTGCCGATCTGCTTGCGCCGGTGGTGACCAGCGAGCCATCGCTCAGCGTGTCTATTCCTTCTAACCCATCGGCGCCCGTACCGCCAAAATAGGAGGACGCGACAAGGCTGCTGCCATCGGCTGACAAGATCGAAATAAAGCCGTCAGCGCCGCCGCCATTATATGCCGTCCTGAAGGCGCCAGTGCTGGTCGGAAAATCTCTCGACACGGTTGCACCGGCGATGACAGGTCTGCCCTGTCCATCAATCGTCAAACCGTGCGTTTCCATGAACTCGTTATTGGAGCCACCGAGATAAGTCATCCAGTCGAGACTGAGATTGCTGGCAATTTTGGCAACCACCATATCAACGCCGCCGCCAATATTTGGCTGAACCGCGTTGGCGGTCGTAGGCACGTTCGCCGCATTCTCGTTGAAGACAATATAGGTGCCTGCATACACGCCATTGTTCTCGATAACTTTGAGCGCCGAGATGGGCTCGATAAAGCCTGTGCTCGAGCCTCCCAGATAGGTGGCGTAATCGACGCTGGATCCATTTTCGGAGAGGATCGCATAGACGGCATCAGCGGAGCCCTGTCGGCTCCCACGAATTGCATTTCCGGTGATATGGGGAATGGTTTCCTGGGCGACGAAGCCGATATGCGCGCGGCCCTGGGAATCAACGTCCAGACCGCGGACAAAACCGGGGCCTGACCCCCCGAAATAAGTTGCCCAGCGCAAGCTTCGCCCATCCATGGAGAATTTGGCGACAAACCCATCCTGTTGGCCGTATAGGCTATTGGCAGCGCTATCGCCGCCAAAACTGGTCTGCAACGCGCCTGCGGTGGTCGGCATGCCTGGGCCGGCGCGTCCGGCGATAATGATGCCTGGATTGGGCCCGTTTTCGTCAATCTCGATGGCATATGCGCGTTCATAGTTCGGGCCACCAAAAGCCGTCGTCCATTGCAATTGACCGGCTGCGTTGAATTTGGCGATGAAGGCGTCGAGTGGCCCTTCATTACCGAGCGCGGTTCCGCCTGTGGCCTGGAAACTCGTGTCATATGCGTTCGCGTCGGGAAACGGAAAATCGCTGGAGCCAAATCCGCCGGCCACATACATCGCGCCCGTGCTGTCAAACGCCACACTTCGCGACATTTCCTGGCGTCCTGCTCCGGAGGCGCCATCCAACATGCCAAGCGTGGAAACGTCAAAACTCGTGATTCCGCTTGGGGGCGGTGGTGGAGGTGGGGGCGGAGGAGGAGGTGGTGGTGGTGGTGAGACGGGTCCGCCCGAAACGGGTGGGGCGGATGCGCCGCCTCCGCCGCCACCGCATGCTGCGACTGACAGGATCAGCGCCAGCGCCGTGGTTTTGACTAGCGTGTCGAACAACATGGAATTGGTCCCTTCGCGATCATTCTGGCTCGCGTTCGTATTTCCCATAACGTCCTGAGAAGGCAGGTCGAGAGGTTACGATCATCCTAATGCAAAATTAATATGAACCTTACCGGAACAGACCGTGGGCGGTTTTTCTATTAAAATTCAATACGCTTGACAGAGGCCGAAGGGCTGCTGCAGTTGCTTGAGACACGCGAATTTGAATGGGGTGAGCAGAGTGCTGAAACTGGTGTCACATAAATACGTGATCTGGACGTTGCTGACTGTTCCAGTGGTTTGGCTCGCCTACAATCAGAAATTCAACCAGCCGTCGCCGGGCGCGTTCTTCTATTGGACAGGTGTCCTCAGTGGCCTGTTCGCCATTGCCAGCCTGGCGATCACGCCGATCACGCGGACCTTCAAATCCATGCCGGGTCGCAATTGGTTGATCCGGCAGCGCCGTTATCTCGGCCTGTCCGCATTTGGTTATGTGATCGCGCATACGGCCTGGTGGGCCTACAAAGCGCCAATGCAGCGTATAATGTCCAGTTTCTGGGACCCGGTCCTGACCATCGCCTGGGTCAATCTGGTGATCTATCTCGCCCTCGCACTGACCTCGAATGACTGGAGCGTCCGAAAAATGGGACCGAACTGGAAAAAGCTGCAAAGCTGGACCTATTTCGGAACTTTTCTAGGCTTGTTGCATTGGTTCTGGGCGATGAGTTTCCCGGTTAATGATACAGTGTTGTACGGCGGTCTGTTCATTTTGCTCATGCTCTACCGTGTGGTTCAGCGCCGGTCATCAGTGGCCGGATCGTGATCGCCGTTCGAGCGCGGCGCCGATGCGACGTGGCATTCCAGCAGGCTTTGGCGAGGATTTTGCACCGTCCGGTTAAATGAGTGGGAGATGAGGTGACACAGCATTACTCAACACCGAATGATGGACAGATAGACCGGCCAAGGTCCGACTTTGGGGGGCTGCGTGACTAAAGTCTGGTACTCATTTTCTTCTGGATTGACCCAGACCGTGCGCGGCGCGCCTTTCGGAACGCTTGCGGCGATTGTCGTTCTGGCATCGGCGCTCACACTCTTGGGTGTTCAATCCGTTCCCGGTCTCGCCAGCCTGCACCAGCTGGCCGATGGGCCCAATCCCTATTTCATTCCTCAACATACCGCGTTCCTTTACGTGTGGATTCCATTGGTGACAGTGGCGGGGTGTCTGGCCTTGCTTTTGCCGGGTCTCTTGATCAGCCTCAGTTTGAACAAGGGAAAGGACACTTTTGGGGTCTGGGTGTTGAAAGGGTTCGCTTTTTCAACCCTGATTGTCTCGCTGATGGCTTCAGGCGCCCAGATTGTCCTTGGCGCGCCGCTGGTCGGGTCGGGGTTTGCGATCAGTCTGGCTGTGTTGAACGGTCTGTGCCTCGCTTTTGCCTATCTCCGAAACCAATCAGCGCCGATCTCCTGGCAGTTTCTTGCTGGACGCATCCCTGACCTGATTCTGGGACTGGCTGCTCCCATTTTGATATTGCTGCTCTTCTCGCCGAAATTTTACTGGGAAGACTTCACCGGAGACGGTGCCCATTTGTTCTTGGCGACACTGCAATATGTTCAGTCAGGCAGCCCTTTATGGCCTGCCGGCTCACCGGATGTCCTGTCCAATTTCCCGACGCTGAATGCGGTCTTGCAGCTGTTTGCATCTTCATGGTTCGTTCGCTTGTTCGGCGAAACCGCCTTCGCAATACGCGCGGTGTTCCTGTTCGGCACGATGATCCTCGCCATCACGTTGATGGAGATTATTCGCTTTCGGCACCAGATTTCTGTGCCCTGGCGCGTTGCCGGTGCGCTTGGAGCAGCATTGCTGCTTTATGCTTATGTGCTGTGCTTCAATGCCTCGTACGACCCGTACTTTGCCGACATTGGACTGCCGACCAGCCGGGAGCCTGCGATTGTCTTCACATTTCTCGGCTTCGTCCTGTTTGGCATGATGAAACGATATGCGTGGATGATCATATTTGCGGCTCTATCCTATACAGCAGGGCCCAATGGCTTGATTTTGATGGGTTTGTGGACGGGATCGCTGTTCCTTGTGTCGAGTCGGCTCTGGCCGCTGAACACGGACGCACTGAGAACGTGGCCGATCAAGGACACTGCGATCGGCCTTGGCGTGATCGGTGGTGTGTTCATTGCTTTTGCGATTCTGGAATCCCTGTTGGCTGTGTTTGGACTGGCGAATATCGGAACGGAGTTTGGCGGTTCAGCGATCCTTCAGCGCCTGCGATATGTAACGATCGATACATGGCAGCGCTTTGCATTTTTGATACTCCCCAGCGGCATCCTACCCGTCATCGCCCTGGCCTTCTGGGCCTGGCAGGATCGTGTCTCGAGGGCGATGACACTCACTAGTCTGTTTTATTTCGGGTTTTTCTATGTGCAGGGGTTCCGGATTCTTCCGCATCATTTCGCCCCAGTCATGGTATTGCCACTGATTGTGCTGTGGCGGCTCGCCATACCCAACCCTCAAGTGCTGCGTAATGGTTTGCCCGCGCTTGCCGTATTCGGATGTGCAGTCGCGGCGGTAATTGTGACGCCGCAGACCATGCAAGTTCATCGTGTTGGAAGTCAGTTTGGAGCGTCGATCCAGGTTCAAGAAGTCGAATTGTCTCCAATGGACACCGAGAGCTTTGTGGCCTTTGACCAGTTGTTCAAACAGGCCGCGCCGCGTCGCAACGTTGAGTCGGCCTGGCAGAAAGGTTACATCGGCAAGAGCTCGGCTTGGTTCATACATGCTCTGCGACCAAAATCCGGCAACCAAGAAATAACTTACGTTGTTCGCCGCCCGGGCGTCGCGCAACGGGACCATGAAACACTGCTCGCAGAATGGGAGGGATGGACCCTGGTGACCGTGTCAGAGGATCAATATCATGCGGACCTTTCTCAATCAGGGATTCCGAGCAGTATCAGTCCAGTGTTCTACGTGTTGCGCGACACTGTGTTCGGCAAGGGCGAACGCGGCGGTAATCGCCGTGTAATTGACGTCCTCAAATTCTTGCCGATTGCCGAACCTGACACGGACTCGGACACTGCCAATGATGACGCAGATTGACCTGAGTTCCTAATCTCAGCCGTCCGTTCCCCACCACGGTACGCGGGCCAACCTTATCTAAACCGTCACCACCACTTTGCCGAGCGCCTTGCGGTCGATCAGGTATTGGATCGCCTCGCCGCCGCGAGCGAGCGGGAAGGTTTCCGACACGTGCGGCTTGATCTTGCCGTCCTGGTACATCGCGAACATCTCGGCGAGATTGCGCTGATTGGCCTCCGGATCGCGCGCAACAGCAGCGCCCCAGAAGACGCCGCGAACGTCGCATGATTTCAGCAGGGTCAGATTAAGCGGCAGTTTTGGAATCCCCGCCGGGAAACCGATGACCAGGAAACGACCTTCCCAGTTCATGGCGCGTACTGCCGGCTCGGCATAATCGCCGCCAACGCCATCATAAATGATGTCGACACCGCCGCCGCTGGTCTCCTTGATCGCGTTCGAGAACGCCTTTTGCTGACCGCGATCGAGCGGGCCACGATCATAGACAAGGCCCTTATCGGCGCCCTTGGACAGGCAGAAATCGACTTTCTCCTGGGTCGAGCAGGCGGCAATCACTTCCAGGCCCATCGCCTTGCCGAGTTCAACCGCGGCAATGCCAACGCCGCCAGCAGCGCCGAGGACCAGTAATTTTTCGCCCGGTTTCGGATCGGCGCGATCCTTGAGCGCATAATAGGAGGTTCCATAAGTCATGACGAAGGCGGCGGCCTCATCGAAGGGCACGCTGTCCGGAATCGGAATGCAACGTCCGGCCTCCAGTGCCAGTTCCTCGCGCATACCGCCCCAGCCGCACGAGCCAATGACGCGCTGGCCGACCTGCAGATGGGTAACGCCTTCGCCCACGGCCTTGACCACGCCGGACACTTCGCCGCCGGGGCTGAACGGGCGTTCAGGCTTGAACTGGTACATGTCCTGGATGATCAGCGTGTCCGGGAAATTCACCCCGATGGCTTTGACATCAATAATCACCTGACCCTTGTCCGCGGTCGGGCTTTCAATCTCTTCCAGAACCAGGGTATCGGGGCCGCCAGGGGCTTTTGAGAGCAGGGCTTTCATCGGGAGTTTCCTCATCGCATGCGTTGACGGAGCTTTGGTAGACATGGCAACCGGCGCTGTGAAGGTCTGACGTAGCGGAGATGTGAGTTTGACGAAGGTGGTGATGTTCTGGATTTTGCTGGGCGGACTGGCTTTCGGCTTCGCGCTCGCTGTCCAGATGCGGATGATGATCGCGCTTGTCCTGCGGCGCGCGCTGAAAGCCTGGAATGCTGCATTTGAAGACCGCTCGAAGGCGAATGCCGCCGTGATCCTGGCAGCAGCGCCCGGCGATTTTGCCGATGAACTGGATGCGGACGCGAAGGCTGCAGCAGCGCATTTGCGATCCACCTATCCGAATCCGCTGGCGCACTTGCGCACCGCGCGGCGGTATAGCCTTATCCTGCCGGTTTTGTTGCTGGTGCTGCTGGCGATCGGACGCGTTGTCCTGGGGGTGATTTGATGAAAGGTTATTTCGCGATCGGCGCAGAAGGCATTTCCAAACCGATGAATCTTGGGGCGCTGATGCGCACAGCCAACGCATTCGGGGCGAGCTTCGTATTCTCCGTCCAGGCGGCCGACCGGACCCGAATTGCCAATCTTTCGGACACTTCTCGCACGTTCAAGAACGTGCCGTACTATGCCTGGGACTCGATGGACGAGATGGTCTTCCCCAAAGGTTGTCAGCTGGTCGGCATCGAGCTCACCGATGACGCGGTCGAGCTGCCGGAATTCAAGCATCCGCGCATGGCGGCTTATGTGCTGGGCCCTGAACGCGGCAGCTTGTCCGCCGCCATGGTCGAGCGCTGCGACCATATTGTGAAGATCCCGACCAAGTTCTGCATCAATGTCAGCCTCGCGGGGGCGCTGGTCATGTATGACCGCGTGCGCAGCCAGGGCGTCTGGCGCGACCGCCCGATCATGCCGGGCGGACCGAAAGCGTAGCGTTTGAAGGCAAAAAAACGCGACCGTTCTTGACTCTTCTTAAGGAGTGGCGTGCACAAAACCTGCCGGTCTTCGCGACCACAGGACATTGTGACAGAGGATGAGCTCGACATGCAGAAAATGGTGAAAACCAACGTGGGCGAAATCGCCGTGAACGTTTCCGGGTCCGGCCCGGTCATTCTGTGCGTTCATGGCTGGCCGGAACATTCCTGGTCGTGGCGACATCAGTCGGAATATTTTGCCGACAAGGGCTATACCGTTGCGGCGATGGATGTGCGTGGATATGGGGATAGCGCCAAGCCGAAAGAGATAGCCGCCTACACGCTCAAACAACTGGCTTCGGATGTTGCTGCTGTGGCGGATGCGCTGAGCGAGGATCCGGTCATCCTGTTCGGCCATGATTGGGGCGCCCCGATCACCTACACGACGGCGCTGATTTACCCGGAAAAAATCCGCGCTGTTGCCGGTATGAGCGTGCCATACACGCCGGGTGGTGAGGTTGGCTTGCTCGACATCATGCGCGCGGTCTATGCGGATCGCTTCTTTTATATGTTGTATTTCCAGGAAGAAGGCGTCGTAGAGGCCGAAGTTTCAGCCGATCCCAAAGCGGCGTTGCGAAAAATCTACTATTCGATCTCTGGCGATGCACCCGAAGGCGCCTTTGGCAAAGACAAATCACCCGATTCAGGCTTGCTGGACGGCCTGATCGATCCTGATCCGTTGCCGTCCTGGTTGTCGAACGATGATCTTCAAGTGTCCGTCGATGCGCTGGACAAAGGCGGATATCATGGTCCGTTCAATCGCTACCGCGCGCTCGATCTCGACCATCAGGAACTGGCCGATTATCGCGGCAAGACGCTGGACATGCCGACTTGTTTCATCGGCGGTGCGCGTGATCCCGTGCGCAGCTTCGTGCCTGGTGTCGACGCCTTCGCGGCTGCGGGCATGGCATGCACTGATTTTCGGGGAACCACGATCATTCCGGACGTTGGCCATTGGGTGCAACAGGAAGCGCCGGCTGAGACCAATGAAGCGTTGGAGCGCTTTCTGGCCGGACTTTAACGCGCGGGATCGTGCGAACCGCGCGGTCCGGCCCGTATGGACTAGCCTGCAAACAAAGGCGCGCTCGGCGCAAATGCGACCAGGAAAAGCGTGGTTGCGGTGATGCCGGTAAACAGAACTGTCAGGCTGCGGGAGAGGATGTGATTGTTGCTCATCTTATTATCTTTCCGTTCTGGCGATCTTGCCGTTGTGTTTCGTTAACGGCCAGATGGGGACGAACGTCCTTGATGAACACTGTTGATACAGAATAGGGGCTATGCGTGTTTCGAATAAGGCAATTTGATGGTTAACACCCGTTAACGGATCAGCCCGGCCTCTTTCGCCTTGGCGCGATAGGAGCGCGACACGGGGACCTCCGTGCCCGAAGGCAGAACCAGCAAGCTGCGGCCATCAACGCGCTTTTCGTCCCGGATACCTTGCCTGGCGACCCACCAGGAACGATGCACTTGCAGGCCGTCTGCGCCGGCCAGTTCGCGGACAGCGTCGGCGAGGCGCATCAGGATCATTTCTTCGCCAAGGCTCGTGTGCACGCGCAAATAGTGGTCTTCCGACGAGATGGCGTGCAGCTCCGCCGTTCGGAACTTGACCGGCAGCCGCTCCATGAAAGCGGCCAGCGGATCGGTTGACGCTTCGTCGGTCACGGCCTTGGCCTCTTCAAACACGTGCGCGACATACATTCCTGTCGAGACGATGAGAGAAATGATCAGCACGTAAACGAACTGGATCAGTGTGTGATTGAAGCTGTAGGGCCCGCCATTGAACACGAACAGCACAATGGTCACGGGAAATGAGACCGCGAAGGCGACAATGGCGATCTTGAACGGCGCCGGCCACGCTTCGAACCGGTCACTCCACATGTAAGGCGCAATAAAAACCGAACTGCCCGCGCCGACAGCCATCGTCGCCGTCCAGAACACAAAACGCTTGTAGAACGGCACCTGGCCCGTGTCGTAAACACCGAGCCAGGAGAAGAGCAGGCCGAGGCCGATAACGATCCCGCTGAACTTTGCGATTTCAGTCACGATACGCAAACTGCATGGCCCCTTCATTCACGTTTCGCGAATGACAATGGCTGCATTTCGCGAAGGATTCCAGTCCCTAAACGAAGAATGAGCTGCGCCGGTTCGGCTTGGCTGCGATGTCTTGTTCCACGGCAGGCCCGCCTGCTCAGTTCAACTTGACCTGGAGACATTCATGACCCGCCTCTCTTCTCTCATCGCGGCCCTTTCGACTTGCCTGATCGCTGCGCCACTGGCTTCGGCCTCTGACCTCACTGTGACGGTCGAAGGCATTGCCAAGCAGCAGGGCTCGATCATGCTCGGTCTGTTCGACGAAGCCTCGTATGAGGGCGACGGCGCAGTGGATGGCGCCAATCTGACGGTTGAGGGTGATAGCGTCACGGTGACGTTTGAGGGCCTGGAACCCGGCGAATATGCCGTGCGGCTCTATCATGACGTCAACGATGACGGCGAAATGAACACCAATCCGTTCGGCATGCCGACTGAGCCATATGCCTTTTCCAATGATGCCAAAGGCCGGTTTGGCCCGGCCAAATGGGACGATGCCAAATTCTCGGTCGAGGCCGAAGGCACCGCCCACACGATCACGATGAACTAGTCCGGCTGGACACTAACGGAGGCGATCATGGATCTTTCCAGACGACACTTTCTTGAAGCCGGCTGCGGCGTAGGACTTGCTGGGTCACTCGGCGCCTGTGTGAGCGCCAGTCCCATCCCTGCCGCGCCCGGAATGCCGGATTGGCATCTCGGCTATCGCAGCGCGCCTGCGGGCGGCTTTGATCCTGCGCCCATGACCCTCGCTTTCGGCAAGGTCCCGGCAGACCTCAAAGGGTCGCTCTATCGCAACGGTCCGGCGCAGATGCAGTATGGCGATGAATATGCCAGTCACTGGTTTGATGGCGATGGCCTCATTCACCGCATCGCCATCGAAGACGGCCGCGCTGTTCACCAGGCCCGGTTCGCCGACACCAAGAAACGTCGCGAAGAACAGGCCGCTGGGAAATTCCTGGCGCCGGGTTTCGGCACGCTGGGCGATGAGAGCTTTTCCGTGGAGGGCCCGGACGATGTGAACGCGGCCAATACGTCCGTTCTGGTCGTGAATGGTGAACTCCTGGCGCTCTGGGAAGCAGGCTCGGCGTTTGCCATGGATGCCGCGACGCTGGAGACAAGAGGCCCCAAGACCTGGCGCGACGATCTCAAAGGCATGCCTTTCCTGGCGCACCCGAAAGTCGAGCCGGATGGCCGCGTCTGGAACCTGGCCGTCGGCGGCGAGCGGGTCGGCATCTATCGCATCGCCAAGTCGGGCCAGCTGGAAGATTTCGGCATGGTGAATATTGGCCGCGCCGCCTACATCCATGACTGGACGATGACCGATCGCCACCTGATCATTCTGGTGCAGCCCTGGGTCAACGAAAACCTTCGTCCCCCCGTTGTCGCCGGTTTCGAATGGCAGCCTGAACATGGCTTGCAGATGCTGATCGTGGACAAGGACGACTTTTCCAATCAACGCTGGGCGCAGGCGCCCGCCCGCATGTTCTTTCATACCGGCTCGGCCTGGGAAGAGAGCGATGGCACGATCAAGTTCGACGTCGTCCTGTACAAGCGACCCATTCTCGGTGTCGGCGGCGGCGCCGCAGAGATACGCGGCGAATGGAACGCAGCGGCAGGCGACGAACATGGCGTGCTGACCCAGGTCGTCATTCCACCGAAAGGAGACGCCTCACTGGTTGAGTCGGCGATTGTCGGGGGCGAGTTCCCGCAGGTTCACCCGCAATATCGAGGTCAACAAAGACACCTGACGGTGCTGACCACCGGCGTTGCAGCGAACCGTCCAGGCACGACGGCCATTACGATGCATGATTGGGCCTCCGGTGATCGTGCGACCTTTGATTTTGGCGCAACCCGCATGGTTGAAGAGTTCCTGTTCGTACCGAAATCCGGTGGATCGAGCGAGGCAGACGCCTGGCTGATCGGCACCGTGCTCAATCTGAAAGCCGGCACCAGCGAAGTCTGCGTGTTCGACGCAGCTCATGTCAGCGACGGACCGGTCTGTATCTGGCAGGCCGATTATTCCTGGCCGCTCGGCTTTCACGGCACCTGGGCGTGAGGAGAGCCATAATGACTGCAAAAGCAGCGTTTCCTCCCAATCTCTCTCCTCGCGCCCTGGTGTCCAGGCTTCCATTCTGGGCCTGGCAGATCCTGATTGCGTTCGCGATCTACCTGGTCGTCAGCTACTTTATTCTCGCCGCCTTCCCGGAAGCTGAGCCGAGGCTTCGCTTCAGCCTCGAGCCGATCATGAGTGCGTCCATGGCTATCCAGGTCCACGTCACCGGCGCGATTGCAACCTTCGCCATCGGTCTGGTCCTGCTCTGCGCGCCGAAAGGGTTTGGTTTGCACAAGACGATGGGCTGGGCCTGGGTGTTCGCCATGTCCCTGACGGCAATCTCATCCTTCTTCATTACCGGCATCATGGGCAACAATTACAGCCCGATCCACGCGCTTTCGGCCTGGACCATGATCGGATTGCCATTTGGCATTGCCGCGATCCGGCGCCGGGACATCCAGAAACACCGGCATACGATGACTGGCATGTTTGTCGGCGGCATGGTGATCGCTGGGCTGTTTTCCTTCCTGCCCGGTCGATTGATGTGGGAAATCTTCTTCACCGCTTGATTCGTGCGCTAAACCCGTATCAAGTCTGTCAGGCTTCCCGCTAAGGAAGCTGGGCAGACATTTACGGGAGACATGCATGATGCGTGGAGTGATTTCACTGGCAGCTCTTTTGAGCTTGGGCGCCTGCGTGACAGAAGGCGGCGGTATCAACATATTCACGCCGAAGCCGGACACGGCCGAAGACGCGCTTGAGCTTTACTACGACACGATTTCGGATGACGCCCTTCCCTCTGCAGGGGCAGGCGCGACCCTGCCTGCTTCGGACGCGGTGTTGACGACGATCCTGATCGGCTCCTGCCTGGACGAGGAGAAAGGGCCATCCGCCGCGATGCAGAGCATTGCGGGCGAAGATGCGGACCTGTTTCTGATGGTCGGCGACAATGTTTATGGCGACCGCGATGGCCGAAACTATGTGAACAACCAACCGGATCTGGATGAGGTTCGCGAGTCGTTTTCCGATCTCGCGGCGCGTGCGGACTTCCAGGCCGTCCGCGCCGCCCATCCAATGATGGTGTCATGGGACGATCATGATTTCGGCGCCAATGATGCCGGCAAGGAGTTTCCGTTCCGCGGCCTCGCCGAGCGCGTGCATGAAGTCTTCTGGGGCCTCGACAATCAGGATGTGGGGCAATGGCCCGGCACTTATTATGCGCGCAGCTTCGGCCCGGAGGGACAACGCGTGCAGGTCATCATGCTCGACACGCGATTCTTCCGCTCTGCCCTGACGCCGACGGATGAGTGGGGCGCGAAAGGCAAGGAGCGCTATCTGCCAGCGCCATCCGGTTCGATGCAGGACATGTTGGGCGCCGCGCAATGGACGTGGCTGGAAAATCAGTTGCAGCAACCCGCCGACATCCGGCTGATCGCCTCATCCATTCAGGTCATGCCGACCGTGCATGGTTGGGAAGCCTGGTCGGCCATGCCGGATGAGCGCCAGCGCCTGTTTGATCTGATCAAGAAGTCCGAGGCGACCGGCGTGGTCTTCCTCTCCGGGGATCGCCATACCAGCTTCATTTATGAAGAAGACGGTGTCCTGCCATATGCTGCGCATGAGCTGACGGCGTCATCCCTGAACGTCGCGTTCGCAACCGAATCCGCTGAGATGGATGACCGACAGGTCGGGACCGGATATGCGCCGGAGAATTATGGCGCTGTCGAAATTGACTGGGCTGGTAAATCGATTGCCTTGAAAATCAAGGATAATACGGGCCAGACCGTGCGGCAGAATGATCTCACATTTGCGGAAATCGGGGTAAAATAAGCCCCGCAAACCAGCGAAATCACGAGGGATTGAAATGTCCGTTCGGCTTTGGCTGTTTGACAGCGCTATCTCCCGCTGTGTCACGGTTGTCAGGGGCCACGGCGATGCTATAAGCGCCCCGACTTTCGCGGGTGCAATATGAGTCGCCCCGCAAGCTGCAAAAGGCTGATTTCACATGAACATTCACGAATACCAGGCCAAGGCCGTCCTCAAAGAGTTTGGCGCGCCGGTGGCAGATGGCGTCCCGATCCTGACCCTCGACGACGTGCAGACAGCCGTCGACACTTTACCGGGGCCCCTTTGGGTCGTGAAAAGCCAGATCCACGCAGGTGGACGCGGCAAGGGTAAATTCGTCGAAGCGGCAGCAGGTGAAAAGGGCGGTGTTCGCCTGGCTTTTTCAAAGGAAGAAGTCATGGACCACGCCAAGGCGATGCTCGGCAATCACCTGGTCACCGCGCAAACCAGCGCGGATGGCAAGCAGGTCAATCGCCTCTATGTTGAAGACGGCGCCGACATTGCCAGCGAGCTTTACTTGTCGCTCCTGGTTGACCGCGAAACCGGCCAGCCCGCTTTTGTAGCCTCGACCGAAGGCGGCATGGACATTGAGGCCGTCGCGCACGACACGCCGGACAAGATCCTGACCCTGCCAATCGATCCGATGGCGGGCGTCACCGAAGATGCAGCTGGCAAGCTGTGCGATGCGCTGGCGCTGGAAGGCGCGGCGCGGGAAGACGGCATGAAGCTGTTCCCGGTCCTCTACAAAGCGTTCACGGAAAAAGACATGTCGATGCTGGAAATCAACCCACTCATCGTCATGGAAAACGGTCACCTGCGCGTCCTCGATGCCAAGGTCAGCTTTGATGGCAATGCCTTGTTCCGTCACCCGGACATTATGGAGCTGCGGGACACGACCGAAGAAGACGAAAAAGAAATCGAAGCGTCCGAATGGGACCTCGCCTATATCGCGCTCGACGGCACGATTGGCTGCATGGTCAACGGCGCGGGCCTGGCCATGGCAACCATGGATATCATCAAGCTGTATGGCGAAGAGCCGGCTAATTTCTGTGACGTTGGCGGCGGCGCCAATGCCGAGAAAGTGGCAGCCGCGTTCAAGATCATCATGAAGGATCCGAACGTCAAAGGTATCCTCGTGAACATCTTTGGCGGCATCATGAAATGTGACGTCATCGCCGAAGGCGTGATCCAGGCGGTGAAGGAAACATCGCTGGCCGTGCCTCTCGTGGTCCGCCTCGAAGGCACCAATGTCGAGAAGGGCAAGGAAATCCTCGCTCAGAGCGGAATGAACATCATTCCAGCTGATGACCTCGACGACGCCGCCCAGAAAATTGTTGCAGCCGTGAAAGGCGCGTAAGACACATGTCCATTCTTATCGACTCGAACACAAAAGTAATGGTTCAGGGCCTGACCGGCAAAACGGGGTCCTTCCACACCAATCAGGCGCTGGAATATTTCGGCACGCAGATGGTTGCCGGCACCCACCCGCGCAAAGCCGGTGAAAGCTGGACCGCTGACAATGGCGCGTCGCTGCCAATCTATGCGAATGCTGCTGACGCCAAGGACGCCACCGGCGCCAATGCGTCGGTGATTTACGTGCCGCCAGCTGGCGCCGCAGCCGCGATCGAAGAAGCCATTGATGCTGAGATCCCGCTGATCGTCTGCATCACCGAAGGCGTACCTGTCCTCGACATGGTCCGCGTCAAAGCCAAGCTGGATCGCTCGAACTCGCGCCTGATCGGACCGAACTGCCCGGGTCTGCTGACCCCTGAACAGTGCAAGATCGGCATCATGCCCGGCAAGATCTTCAAGAAAGGTTCTGTCGGCGTAGTCTCGCGTTCGGGCACGCTGACTTATGAAGCCGTCTACCAGACCTCCGTTGAAGGCCTCGGCCAGACATCGGCTGTCGGTATTGGCGGCGATCCGGTCAAAGGCACAGAATTTATCGACGTGTTGGAAATGTTCCTCGCGGATGACGAAACAGAAAGCATCGTCATGATTGGTGAAATTGGCGGTACGGCAGAAGAAGATGCCGCCCAGTTCCTGATCGATGAGGCCAAGAAAGGCCGCAAGAAACCAATGGTTGGTTTCATCGCCGGACGCACCGCTCCAAAAGGCCGGACTATGGGCCATGCAGGTGCGATTGTTTCTGGCGGTAAAGGGGATGCTGAATCCAAGATTGCGGCTATGGAAGCAGCCGGAATCAAAGTATCGCCAAGCCCTGCCCGTTTGGGCACAACCATGGTAGAGGTTTTGAAAGGCTAGGGACGCACTATATGCGTTTCCTGGACGGCCAGACGAGGCCAAACTGACCCCGCCCGGCCGTCCGATACAAAGGACGGTATCACATGGCAGACGACGGTTCTCCCGTAGACGGTGGTCGCAGCGCTCAAAACGCCGCGATGCTGGACACCCTGTTTCTGTATGGCGGCAGCGCTGTCTGGATCGAACAGATGCAGGCGAAATATGCCGAAAACCCAAACTCGGTTCCGGAAAGCTGGCGCGCCTTTTTCCAGGAGCTGGGAGATGGCGGCGCCGACGCGACCCGCAATGCCGACGGCGCGAGCTGGAAACGCACGCAATGGCCAACACCGACCTCGCCTGAGGAAACCGCCGCCTTTGACGGTAACTGGACGCTGCTCGAGCCAAAGCTCGAGAAGAAGATCAAGTCTTCGGCTCCGACCGCGACCGATGCCGATGTTGAGCGGGCTGTAAAAGACTCAGTCAAAGCGCTGATGATGATCCGCGCCTTCCGGATGCGGGGACACTTGCAGGCCCAGCTCGATCCGCTCGGCCTCGACAATCCTGAATACCAACCCGAACTCGACCCGAAGAATTACGGGTTCGAAGAAGCCGACCTCGATCGAGAGATCTTCATCGATGGTGTGCTCGGCCTCGAGCATGCGACGGTGCGCCAGATCCTGGACATTGTCCGCCGCACCTATTGCGACACGCTCGGCATAGAGTTCCAGCACATCTCCGACCCGGAAGAAAAAAGCTGGCTGCAAGAGCGTATCGAGGGCCCGGACAAGGGCGTGGCGTTTACGCCGGAAGGCAAGAAGGCGATTCTGTCCAAGCTGATTGAAGCCGAGACGTTCGAACGCTTCCTGCACAAACGCTATCCCGGTACCAAGCGCTTTGGCCTGGATGGTGGCGAAGCGGCAGTGCCCGCGCTGGAACAAATCATCAAGCGCGGCGGTGCCCTCGGTGTCGACGAGATCGTTGTCGGCATGCCACACCGCGGCCGTCTCAACATGCTCGCCGCCGTGATGGGCAAAGAGTATGAGAAGATCTTCCACGAGTTCATGGGCGGCTCGACACAAGGCGCTGGCGAGTTTGGCTCTGGCGATGTGAAATACCATCTCGGCGCGTCGTCGGACCGCGAGTTTGACGGCAATACGGTCCACCTGACCATGAATGCCAATCCATCCCACCTGGAAGCAGTGGACCCGGTGGTGCTCGGCCGCGTCCGCGCCAAGCAATTCATGCAATATGAAGAGAGCGGCAATCTCGATCGCACGAAAAAGCTGCCGCTGCTGCTGCACGGCGATGCGGCGTTCGCCGGCCAGGGCGTTGTGGCCGAGTGTTTTGCGCTGTCCGGCCTGCAGGGCTATCGCACCGGCGGCACGATCCACTTCATCATCAATAACCAGATCGGCTTCACGACCAGCCCGATGTATTCGCGCTCTTCGCCTTATCCGTCTGACGTCGCTCTGATGGTTCAGGCGCCGATCTTCCATGTCAATGGCGATGATCCGGAAGCGGTGACCTATGCCGCGAAAGTGGCGACCGAGTATCGTCAGAAATTCGGCAAGGATGTCGTCATCGACATGTTCTGCTATCGCCGGTTCGGACATAATGAGGGCGACGAGCCCATGTTCACCCAGCCGGTCATGTACACCCGCATCAAGGGCCACAAATCGACCCGCGAACTGTATGGCGAGCGTCTGGTCGCAGAAGGCCTGATGACGGCGGAAGAGGTCGCGGCTGAAGTCAAAGCGTTTGAGGTCTTCCTCGACAAGGCCTTTGAAGACGGCAAGCAAGTCGAAACCACCAAGGCAGACTGGCTGGAAGGTGAGTGGAAGGGCCTTGGTCTGCCGCTGGATGATGAGCGCCGCGGAAAAACCGGTGTGTCCAGGGCCAAGCTGAAAGAGCTCGGCACCAAGATCACCACTATCCCCGAAGATGTGAACATCCACCGGACGCTGGGCCGTGTGGTCAAGGGGCGGGCCGACGCCGTCGCTTCCGGCAAAGGCCTCGACTGGGCGACGGCTGAGCACCTCGCTTTCGCCACTCTGCTGGACGAAGGCTTCCATGTGCGTCTGTCCGGTCAGGATTGCGGCCGCGGGACCTTCTCGCAGCGCCACAGTCATATGGTCGATCAGAAGACCGGCGATCGCTACACGGCCCTGAACCATCTGCGCGATGGTCAGGCCGAATATGAAGTTATCGACTCGCTGCTCTCGGAAGAGGCGGTGCTGGGATACGAGTATGGCTACTCGCTTGCCAATCCCAATGCCCTGGTCATGTGGGAAGCGCAGTTCGGCGATTTCTCCAACGGCGCGCAGGTCTTCTTTGACCAGTTCATCTCCTCGGCAGAACGCAAATGGCTGCGCATGTCAGGGCTGACCATGCTGTTGCCGCATGGCTATGAAGGGCAGGGGCCAGAGCATTCCTCGGCCCGCCTCGAACGCTTCCTGCAAATGTGCGCGGAAGATAATTGGCAGGTCTGTAACCTGACCACGCCAGCCAACTATTTCCACGCCCTGCGTCGGCAGATCCACCGCGATTTCCGCAAGCCCCTCGTCATCATGACGCCGAAATCCCTGCTGCGTCACAAGCTGGCGACCAGCGATTTTGACGATATGAACACCAAATCGTCCTTCCACCGTGTGCTCTGGGATGATGCCGATACGCCGGGCCGCGAAGGCAAGGTCAAATTGGTCAAGGATGACAAGATCCGCCGCGTAGTTCTGTGTTCCGGCAAGGTCTATTATGACCTGTTCGAAGCGCGCGAAGAAAGCGGCGCTGACGATATTTATTTGCTCCGCGTGGAACAATTCTACCCCGTGCCGCGTAAAGCTCTTATGGTTGAATTGAAACGGTTCCCGCAAGCTGAACTGGTCTGGTGCCAGGAAGAGCCGCGCAATATGGGCGGCTGGACCTTCATTCGCGATGAAATCGAATGGGCAGCAAACCATATTGGCAGCGAGCATCCGCGTCCTAAATATACAGGGCGGCCACCCGCTGCCGCAACAGCGACCGGCTTGCTCTCGACCCATAATCGCGAGAAAGACGCGTTCATCGGTGCCGCTCTTGGCGACACGCCTGTAGAAGACAGTCTGGTAAACACCTAAAGACCAATCAGAGACGAAGACAGAGACCAAAAATGACTGACATTATTGTCCCAACCCTGGGTGAAAGCGTCACCGAAGCAACGGTTGGAAAATGGTTGAAAACGGCCGGGGACGCCGTGGCCAAGGATGACGTCCTCGTTGAGCTGGAAACCGACAAGGTTGCCGTCGAGGTCTCGGCGGAAGCCGCCGGAACCTTGAGCGAGATTGTCGCCGCTGAAGGCGATACGGTCGAGATCGGCGCGCTGCTCGGCCGCCTCGGCGGGGCCAATGGCGCAGCAAAAGCGGCGCCTGCGAAAGCCGCTCCGGCGCCTGCCGCTGCTGCATCTGCACCTGCTGCCAGTTCCGGCGGCGCCAGCGTTGACGTCACCGTTCCGAGCATGGGCGAAAGCGTTGCCGAAGGCACCATCTCGTCCTTCCTGAAACAGGTCGGCGATGCTGTCGCCAAGGACGAAACCATTGCCGAGATTGAAACCGACAAGGTCGCGCTGGAAGTGCCGGCGACGGCTGACGGTGTGATTGCTGAGTGGCTCGTCGCTGAAGGCGATGGCGTGACGCCCGGCGCCGTGATCGCGCGCATCAGCGCGGGCGCCACTGCAGCCGCGGCAGCTCCGGCACCGGCGGCGGCGCCTGCCGCAACCAGCGCACCAGCCGCAACGGGCGAACGCCCCGTGGCACCTTCCGTTAGACGCATCTCTGCTGAAGCAGGAGTCAATCCGGCTGATATCCCTGGCACAGGCCGCGATGGCCGCGCTACCAAGGCCGATGCGCTGGCCTATGTGAACACACCGAAAGCGCCGGCGGCGCCGACCGGAGCGAAACCGCCGCGGGACATCGGTCCACGCGAGGAACGGGTGCGCATGACACGCCTGCGCCAGACCATTGCCCGTCGCCTGAAGGAAGCCCAGGACACAGCGGCGATGCTGACCACGTTCAACGACGTGGACATGAGCGCGGTGATGCAGCTGCGCA
This sequence comes from Hyphomonadaceae bacterium, assembly GCA_024742355.1. GTDB lineage: Bacteria > Pseudomonadota > Alphaproteobacteria > Caulobacterales > Hyphomonadaceae > Henriciella. The sequence continues at coordinate 66,729 of JANSYM010000001.1, forward strand.
AAACCTACAAGGATGCCTTCCTCGAGAAACATGGGGTGAAGCTCGGCTTCATGGGCTTCTTCACCAAGGCGGTGGTTTCTGCGCTGAAAGAGATTCCGGCTGTGAATGCCGAGATTGATGGCACCGACATCATCTACAAGAACCATTATGATATCGGCATGGCGGTCGGGACCGAGCGCGGCCTCGTCGTGCCCGTGCTGCGCGATTGTGATGAGCTTTCGCTGGCCGGTATTGAAGCCGAGCTTGGCAATGTCGCCAAGAAAGCCCGCGATGGCACGCTGTCGATTGCCGACATGCAGGGCGGTACGTTTACGATTACCAATGGCGGTGTCTATGGCTCACTGATGTCGACGCCGATCCTCAACCCGCCGCAATCCGGCGTGCTGGGCATGCACCGGATCGAGCAGCGCCCGGTTGCCGTGGATGGCCAGGTTGTGATCCGTCCGATGATGTATCTGGCGCTGTCTTATGACCACCGGATTGTCGACGGCAAGGAGGCGGTGACCTTCCTGGTGCGCGTCAAAGAAGCCCTGGAAGACCCCGAGCGCCTGCTGCTCGACGTCTAGTCGGGACCAACAAAAAAATCTGCGAACGCCTCGCCTGCCGCGGGGCGTTTTGCATTTCTGAAACGTTAATTGCGACCCCTCAAACTGTCCGAGCGTCTCAATTCTTCCCTGTCCTTTCTCGCCTATGGTGCGTCGGTAACGGGACATACAATTGAGCGAGTCATGAGTAGCAATACTGCAAGTCTGTGGGGACGGACTGACGCAATCACCACCAGCAAGGATATCGCACGAGCGCGCGAGGTTGCCTTAATCTCGGTGATGGCACCCGTCTTATTTATGGCCAGCCTGGTCAGTGCCGCGGTCCTATTGTTCGGCGAACTGGGCGGCAGCGATCTGTTCTTTCTCTGGCTCATTGGTCAGTCTTTCCTGTGCGCCACCTTCTTTTTGATGAGCTTGCGCGAGCGCGCTGAGCTGTTCGGCGGCACGCGCCAGGCCCTGACGCTGATCAAACGCTTTTCCTTTGTCGCGCTTGGTGTCGCCTGGGGCGCGGTTCCTGGCGTTCTCGCCTTGCTGGAGCCGATGCCAGCCCATCTATTGTTCGGCGCGATCCTGTCCGGCAGCACAATGTCAGCCGCGCTTCTCTTGCAATACATGCCGCGGCTTGGCCGCATCGTTCTGGCGGTGACGCTGGGCGGTTTTGTTGCCAATACTCTGTTTCAACCGACCGTCGCATCGACCATCGTTTCAATGGTCATGCTCGTCTATTTTGGCGGCCTCGCGGTTTGCACGCGCATCTATTTTGCCCGCTACAATCAAAGGCTGCAGGAAGTAGAGCTTGAGGTTCAGCGGACGCGTGAGATCAATTCCGTGCTACGCGATGTCGGCTTTGCGACGGATACTTGTTTCTGGTCGACGGATGCAGAAGGTTTGATTTCCGAGGTTAGCAATGACGCCCTGCTGGGTACGGATCTGACCGAACGCGTGCTCGGCCGCGATATCCTGACCTTGTTCAAATACTCACCCGAGCGCGACCTGTTCCGGGCCCGGATGGCGCGGGGTTCCGAGATCGTTGCACTCGAGCTCGAGGTTGAGGACGGTTACGACATCGATGCGCGTTACTGGAAACTCTCCGCTCGGCCCCATTTCGAGGATGGTGAGTTTCGAGGCTATCGAGGATCCGCAACTGACATCACGGCCCTGCGCGTCAGTGAACAGCGCGCTGCATTCCTGACGGAGTATGACTCCGTTACAGGATTGCTGAACCGTAACTCGTTTACCGCGGCGATCACAGCCCACCTCGAAAGCGAGATTCGCGATACTTATGAGAGTGCGCTGATCTGGATCGATCTGGACAATTTTAAATGGATCAATGACACGTTCGGACATGGCGGCGGCGACGAGGTCCTGAAGCTTGTCACTGAACGCCTGCAGGCAATGTGCGAGCCGATGGACCTGCTGTCGCGCTATGGTGGCGACGAGTTCGCGCTCCTGGTGGCGCGCCCGCAAGTCGAGGGCCGCCTGGTCAAGTTTGTCGAGGAACTGACGCTCGCGCTGCAACAGCCATATCGTTATGCCAATACCGATGTTCAGTGCGGTGCGAGTGTCGGACTGCGCCGGATCGAGGCACAGACCAAAAACGCAGACTCCGTCATCAAGGAAGCGGACCTGGCTTTGTATGCGGCCAAGTCCAGCGGCCGGGGGCACTGGAAAGAATACTCTGAGAGCTTCAAGGCGCGTGTGCGTGGCCAGCGCGAACTTGCCAATGACCTCGTCAAAGCGATCGAAGCGGACAATCTCAATCTGCAATTCCAGCCGATCATGGACGCGAAAACCGGCGCTGTGTCCGGCGTTGAAGCCCTGTCGCGCTGGTATCATCCGGTGCGCGGCGCCGTCTCGCCGACAGAGTTTATTCCTGTCGCTGAAGACAATGGGATCATTATTTCACTCGGCGACCGGGTGATCGAACACGCAATTGCTGCTGCTGCCGAAATGCCGAAAGGCACCAAGATCGGTATCAATATCTCGCCCCTGCAACTGCATAGCTTGCGTCTATTGCCGCTGATTGAAGCGCAATTGGAGGCGACGGGCCTCGATCCAAAACGGGTTGAGCTTGAGATCACCGAAAGCGTTTTCCTGTCGGACAATGCCTTCATTCTGGGTCGTTTGCGCAAGCTGAAGGATCTTGGCGTGCGGATCGCGATGGATGATTTCGGCACCGGTTTCTCATCGCTGGCTTACTTGCAGCGCTTCCCGTTCGACAAGCTGAAGCTCGACCAGGCCTTTGTGCGCGGTATTGAAACCAGCGATCAAAGCTGTGCGATTGCTCGCGCCACGATTTCCATGGCGCATGCGCTTGGCATGTCGGTCACGGCTGAGGGCGTTGAGTCTGACGCTCAGGCGCGCTTCCTGCGCGAGCAGGGCTGTGATGAGCTGCAGGGCTTCCTGTTCAGCCGTCCGCAAGATCAGTCGGCGCTGATCCCATATTTGCGCAGCATGGAACTGATGCACGCAACGCGGTCAGAACCGGACGCCAAAGTCGTGGCGATGAAACGCTAGGGCTCAGGCCGCTTGCTCATTCATCTTGACCGTTGTCAGGACGGCCAGTCCCATCAGGAACAGCACTGAAATCGACGCCATACCGATGCGCTGGCTGTTAAACATGCTGGTGAAGATCTCAACGAGCAGTGGCCCGGCCCAGACGGTGACGGTGCCGGCAATCGCATAGAGCCCGAAAAACTCACCGCTGCGCCCGGGCGGCGCGAGATGCACCAGCATTGACCGGCTGGATGAAATGCTCGCCGTGGCGGTGACGGCAACCACACTGATCGAACCGAGATAGACAAGGTCCGAGAACGTCTGGAAAATCAGCCCGTCCCAAACCTGGAAATTGTCGACGAGACCGAAGAAAAGGCTGTCCTGCGTGATGGAGAGTTGGAAGGCGAGTGTGGCGACCATGGCGACAATGGAGATGATGAGGGCGATCTTCGGGCCAAACTTGGTATCCATCCAGCCGCCGAACAGACCGCCGCCGAAGGCCCAGATCGACCCAAAAATCGCGTAGGCGGTCATTTCAAGAAAGCCCCATTCCAGGAAAAGGGCGACGTATACGGCACCCAGCGCGAGCAAGGCTGCCATGGCGTCAGCGTAGAGCATCCGCGCGATGAGGAATTTCATCATTTGCAGGTACTTGGTCGCTTCCTTGAGCGTCGTGAACACGGCGTTCGCGCCATCCTTGAACGCTTTGGGCCAGCTTGCGCCTTTTGTTCCACCATCTTCGGCGTAGAGAAAGAACGGGATCGAGAACAGCACCAACCAGGCTGCGCATAAGGGGCCCGCCAGTCTCTGGTGTTCGAAGGCTTCGAGACTGATCCCGAATTGCGGCGCCGCAAATGGCCAGCCGATTATTCCCGGCAGCGCGAACAATCCAACCAGAGCGATGAATAAGAGCGTCGCAGCGAGGTTTCCGAGGCCCAGTCCGAGGCCGGATATCATCGGCAAAGATTGCGGTGCACCCGATACGGCCAGCATCGAATTGTGCGTGACCTCTGAGTATGTGTAGCAAACATAGGCGATCACGAGGAAGGTCATGATCGTCCCGGTCGAGAATCCGGATTCGCCTGGAATCGCGTACCAGAGTAGCCATGACATCAGAGCGATGGTGCCAAGAAACACAGCGAGGATCGGTTTCCTGCGCCCGCCGCGATCGAGCGCTGCACCGAGGAACGGCGCAGTGAAAGCGCCAACCAGGCCAGCCCATTTTGTTACGGATGCGATCGCGGCTTGTCCGCCTGCATTTGCGGTCCGCCGGGCGGTCTCCGGGTCCATTCCATCCAATTCACCGCTGGCGAGGATATCGGCGCCCATGACTTCGCGCGCAAAATATGGCGCGAAAATATAGATGACGATGAGGATGTAATACGGGTTGCGGGCCCATTCGAAGACGGCCCAGGCGAACCCTGTTTTGCCGAGCGCGCCGCCGGTTCCGTAGTGCTGGGATGTGTCGGCGGCATCTGTCGCAGCGTCTGCTGCGGCGGTGTCAGTCATGCAGGGTCCTCCGTTCGCTCTTACGGCGATGACGGGCATCCTGCGCAATTATCGTACGTGTGCCTAGTGGGTGTTACGCTTGTCTTCGGGGCAAGCGGGTCAGTCGAAAAGCTGCAATCGATCCAAGTCTTTCGGACGGCCAAGGCGTTTGAGAAGGTCAATCTGATCGGTACGATCCGGCACAAAGACGGTTGCCCCGCCCACTGTGACGGCGAGGCGGGAGGCCGGGGCAACGGGCAACCAGCTGCCGCTCTCGAAGATCTGATAGCCGCTCATAACCTCAACCGGGATATCGCCGAAATTCGGTTGCAGAAAATAATCAGACCTGAACCGGTGGGTGCCGCCATCGGCCTGATTGGCAAGACCGTGCGCGCGCATCAGCTTCTGCGCATCGCGCGGCGAGACCAGCACATCAATATCGCGAACCTCGCCCGGATCGACGCCGATCAAGGCCATGGCGGTGCTGCCAAGCACCCACCAGGGATTGTCAGTGTCACTCAGAAAATCAGCCGTGGCCTGCAGAGCCGTTTGGTGGAGCGGCGATAGCATCTGGTCGCCCCTCACTCAGCTCGACCGCCAGGTAGCGCTTTCAGGCAAACGAGAAGCCTTGCTGCCAGACGCTCTTCGGCTGCATGGCCTCCATTGGCTCATCGAGAAATTCGGTGAGTACGGAAATGCTCTGCTCAGGCTTGGTGACCAGGAACAGGTGTCCACCATCCTGCACCACGTGCAGTTTCGAATTGGGCAGCGCCGTATTCAGGATGTGCGCATTCGCCATCGGCACGATCGCATCCTTGTCGCCCGCCATAACCAGGGTCGGCATGCGCAGGAAGCGGATGAATGGCAGCGATGACCAGCCGAGGAAGGCCAGCAACTGATAGACATAGCCCATCGGGGCAGGCGGTTTCAGATTGTCGATATGCTCTCCGGCGCCTTCATCAGCCGCTTCACCGTACAGGCGCTGGAAGTTCTCACGCATATAGTCCGGGTCAGTATAGCGCCGCGCGTCGGCCATTTTCGAGATCGCGCTGATCTTGCCAGGCACCATGGTCATGCCGGCTGTCGTTGCGACCAGGACCAGTTTGCCGACCGAGTTGCGGTATTGAAACGCGTATTGCTGCGCCATCGCCCCGCCCCAGGATACACCCATGACGTCGACATCGCCGAAGCCATACTGGTCGCACAGCTTGCGCGCCACACGCGCCATCATCCACGGACGATAGGGGAACCGGGCTGGCTCGCTTTCGCCGACACCGGGCATGTCGAAGGTCAGAATCTCACGGTCGCGCATCCACTCGCCGAGGCCGAAGGCAAGCTCCATATTCGCGCCAATGCCATTGAAGAAAAGCAGCGGGCGTTTGTCAGACGGCCTTTCAGCCGGCCAATAGCCAACGCGCAGCGTGAAGGCGCCGACCGTTTCCATGCTGATTTCTGGCAGGCGTGGTTTCGCTTTGCTTGCCGATTTGCGGGTCGCCATGGCGGCCTCCTTAGACTTCGTGCCGCCAGCGGACATACCGCCCTTTAGTCAAACACATATTTACCGGGCGCATCATAGAGCGGTGGGAACTGCTCTGATCCGTTTTGTTCAGGGGCTGGCTTCATTTCACCGGCCCGTTCGTGCATCCACTCTGCCCAACGGGTCCACCATGATCCAGCAACTTCCTCAGCTCCAGCTGCCCATTCATCCGCGGTGCCGGACAGGTCCGTGTTGGCGAAGTACTTGGCCTTCGGATTCCCGGGTGGGTTCAGAAGCGATTGGATGTGGCCGGAATTTGAAAGCACAAATTCCATATTCTTCGAGCCGAGCAGTTTGGTCGTGCGGTAACAGGCTTTCCATGGCGTGATGTGGTCGGTGACACCGGCAACGATGAAACTGTCGACATCGACCTTGGTGAGGTCAGCCATATGCCCGGCAACCTCGACCTTGCCTGGATTTGTAAACGGCTTGTGCAGTCCGAAATCGAGATAGTCAGAGTGCAGGCCAGCCGGCAGGTTCGTGGAATCATCATTCCAGAACAGGACATTGTATGGCGGTGGATCTTCACCCATCAGGTAATTGTTGACGACATAGTTCCAGACCAGATCATTCGGACGCATCCAGGCAAACATGCGGGCGAGGTCATCGCCTTTCAGAATGCCTTTGCGACGCGAATAGCGGCGCGCGATTTCAAGGCTGCGCTCAGACGCCATGGCGCTGAGCTCGCTATCATCCTGTTCCGGATCAAGGACACAGACCTGGAAGGTCAGCGAGTTGATCCGGTCATCGCCCGCAGCTGCCAGCAAGCTGGCAAAAGTCGCGGTCGTAATGCCGCCTGAGCAGGCACCGGAAATGTTGATCTTGTCCGAGCCGGTAATCTCCTTGATCACTTCGGTACACTGGATCAGGCTGTCGACATAGTCAGACATGCCCCAGTCCGCGTGCTCCTTGGTTGGATTGCGCCAGGAAATGATGAAGGGCTGGAACTTGTTGCGCAGCAGGAACTGGATCACGCTGGTGATCGGGTCGAGGTCGCTGGCATAGAATTTATTGATCTGTGGCGGGATGTTGAGGAAAGGGATTTCCCGCACTTCATCCGTGATTGGCGTGTATTGAATGAGTTCCATCATCTCATTCTTCCACACCACCTTGCCGGGCGTGATTGCTACATTCTCGCCGATGACGAACGGGCTTTTGTCGACCCGGCTTGGCATGCCGCCATTCTTGGTCATGTCTTCATAGGCGTTCTGCAAGCCCTTCACGAGCGACAGGCCGCCACTATCAATGGCGCGTTTCTTGGCCGCCGGATTGGTCACCAGAGCGTTGGTCGGCGAGATCGCATCCGTGATCATGTTCATCACGAAGGTCGCCCGCGCATGTTCCATCTCACCAAGCTTGAGGTCACCGACCCAGTCTTCGAGATGTTCCTGCATCGCCAGATAGGTTTGCAGACCGCGCTTGTAGAATGGATTGTTCGACCATGCTGCATCGCGGAACCGTTTGTCTTTACGGTCCGGTGCGCGCTCGGATTTCCCCATCACGATGTCATAGGATTCCTTGGCCATCTTGCCGGCGAATTTGGCATTGGCCATCGGCGATACGCTGGTGCGCCGCAACATCATTGCCACAGAGCCCAAAAGCTCCTGACGGTTCAGGCCGCCCAGTAAGGGGTTAAGCGCATTTGTGGTGTCTGCTGCTGCCTCACCGATATAGTCCGCGGTCTTGCTCATCACTGCCTCCGATTTCCTCTCAGAACGAGGCCCACCCCGTCCGGCACACGGCTTGCTCTTATGGTTAAGAGTCTAAATTTGGATAACCTTGCACGATCAAATTCGTTCCATATTGACCTTTTACTGTCAAATATGGCTCTCGATTAGAAATTGCAGCCTAGACGCGAATTGCATGCGATGAAGACACGCGACCGTATTCTTGATGTGAGCCTCGGCCTGTTCAATGCCGAGGGTGAAGCCGCGCAGACTGCGGTCGATATCGCCAATGCGCTCGATATGTCGCCGGGCAATCTGTATTATCATTTCAAGGGCAAGGAACCGATTATCGAGGCGCTGTTTGATCGCTTCGAAGAGGAGATGCAGATCATCCTCGGCGGCAGCCATGGCGCCGTGACCTCGATCGAGGACAATTGGGTCTTTATCTATATCGTCCTCGAAGAGATTTACGATTTCCGCTTCTTCTATCGCAATGTCGGCGACATGATGGAGCGCTATCCGGCTCTGGCTTTGCGGTTCCGGAAAATCCTCGCCATGAAACGCCAGGCGATCGAGAACGTCCTGCGCCAGCTTGAAAAACGCGACATTGTCGAGATTGACCGGCGCTTGCGCGAGCCACTGACACAGCAAATGTTGTCGACGCTGACCTTTTGGCTCAGCAATGAACTCATCGCCGGCGGTGATCGCGGTGGACCGGCTCTGATTCACGACACGGTCCTGCAATTCATGCTGCTCGTGATTCCGTACATGGGCGAGGCCAGTGCGGAGGCTCTGGACGGGATGCTCGAGCGTCATCGCGATCTCACGCGTCGCTAGCGGATTACTCCGGCAAGTCGCTGACCGGCATATGGGTTTCGGTGCGGATTGAGAAACGCTCTTCAAAAGCCACAATCAGACATGCACCGATAATAATCACGGCGCCAACCCAGGTTTGCCAGCCGGGATATTCTGCAAAGAAGACCGAACCAAACAGACCGCTCCAGACCAGGGCTGTGTATTCAAGCGGCGCCAGGCGCTGGGCCGGTGCGCGCGCATAAGCAAGCGTCATCAGATACCAGGTCACAAACCCCAATACGCCGAACATCAGGAACCAGGGAATATCGCTCCAGTCGGGGGTGCCGAACACACCGATCGTCACCGGCAACAGCAGAACCGCGGGAACGACATTGGTGAACATGGCAATCGTCGTCGCGTCTTCATGCGTCGCCCGCATGCGTAACAGGACCAGACCGAGGGCATAGAGAAAAGCGGCCAGGAAACAACTGGCGACCCCGAGCTCAAACAGTTCGCTTGCAGCCCCATTTTGCGGTCGGCCCGTTACTGCCAGGGCGGCGCCGGCAAACCCAATCAGGGTCGCGATCAGGGCAGTGGCCGTAATCTTTTCGCCGAGCAGAGCCCGCGCCACGAACGGCACCATCAGGGCGGCGGTGAAACCGATAATCGTGGCGACCGCCAGCGGCAGATGCATCAAGGCAAAGAAGAAGGTCACGGCACAGCCAAGCTGGACCATTCCCCGCATGGTGTGAAACCGGATCGAGGACAGGCTGGGCATCGGTCGTTTCTGCGCGCGAAACACGCTCAGTGCCAGCAGGCCGCCAAACAGGAATCGCCAGGCCAGCAGGTGGTGCAAGCCAGCATTCGGGGCGATCGCTTTGACCATGGCGTCAATGCCTGACCCCATTGCGATGGCGATCACGGCGATCAGAATGGGGGCAGAGAGCAGGCGCGCGATCATCCCAGCGCTTTACGGGCAAGCGTCAGCGAATGCCAGTCCTGCCAGCAAACTTATTGTGGGCATCGGTTTTTGGCGGGATTAGCGGCGCGTGTTCGGTGCCTGCATTTCGTGGGTCAGCGTTCGGACAAGCTGGCGGCTCATTTCGAACGTGCCCGAGAGCTCGTCCGGCCAGCTGAAATACCATTTTCCAACAATCTTGCGGCCTTGCTCGGTAATCGTGCCTTCGCAATAGACCGGTTCCTGATCCAGGCCCTGATAGGTCTTCAGGAAGACGACTTCCTCGCCGTCTATATGACCTCGAAGCGTAGCTTCCAGCTCCGCCAGTTCGCCTTGTACAAAAGTGTTGGGTTCCAGCGTTGAGCCCGTGACGCGACCATCGGTTATGGTCAACCAGGCCGAAAACGCCGCGTCCTCGCGATCGTTCGCATCATGCCGGAACTGACCGGACCAAACGCCATTAAGTGCGCAAGATTTGCATTCTATCCCCATGCCCGAAATATGTCAGACAATACGTAATTTCCGCAAGTGCAAATCTGCAGTTTTTTGTGCTCTTGCAAGGTTGTTGCAAGAAAACACGCTTAATCTGCAATTTTTCCTAGTATTTACGCCCGATCGGATCAGACGTCGACTTCAGCTTCCAGAGCATTGTCTTGGATGAACTGGCGGCGTGGCTCGACCACATCGCCCATCAGGCGCGAGAACATGTCGCCGGCTTCCAGCGCATCATCGACCTGGACCTGCAGCAAAGTGCGGGCATTGGCGTCGAGCGTGGTTTCCCAAAGCTGGTCGGCATTCATTTCGCCGAGCCCCTTATAGCGCTGAATCTTCAGTCCCTTCCGGCCCGACGCCAGGACCGCTTCCAGCAGACTGATCGGGCCAGTGACACTGATCTCGCCCGCCTTCTCATTGCGCAGGATCGAGGTCTCGACATAGATCGGGCGAATGTTCTGGGCGATGCCGTTCAGGCGGATCGCGTCTGCGCTCGCCAGAAGTTGCGCATCGAGAACCGCTTTTTCTTCAACACCGCGCACTTCGCGTGACAGGATCAGACCGCCATTCTCGAACCGACCGGCCCAGGTGTCCTCGCCTTCTTCGGCAATGATGTTCAGGCGCTCGGCGGCACGTCTGGCTTCCTCGTCCGAGGCGCCCGGTGCCAGGGCACCAGCCATTGCCGCCTGCTCGACAATTTCGCCAGGCGCACGCAGCGACAGCCGCCAGAGCGCTTGCTTGAACTGGCTCGCGGCGCGGACGCGTTCGCGCAGGTCTTCGCCGGCAATCTGGGTATTGTCGGCCAGGATCAGAACCTCGCCGTCGGTACCCGCTTCGATCAAATAGGTATTCAGCTCGTCATCGTCTTTCAGATAGCGCTCAGACTTGCCGCGCGAGACTTTGTAGAGCGGCGGCTGCGCGATGTAGAGATACCCTTTCTCGATCACTTCCGGCATCTGGCGATAGAAGAAGGTGAGGAGCAGTGTCCGGATGTGTGCGCCATCCACGTCCGCATCGGTCATGATTACGATTTTGTGGTAGCGCAGCTTCCCGATATCGAACTCGTCGCGGCCAATGCCGGCACCGAGTGCCATGATCAGCGTGCCGACCTGGTCGGATGAGAGCATCTTGTCGAAACGCGCGCGCTCGACGTTCAGGATTTTCCCGCGCAGTGGCAGGATGGCCTGGTTGGCGCGGTCTCGGCCCTGCTTGGCCGAGCCGCCCGCAGAATCACCCTCCACGATGAAGATTTCGGATTTGGCCGGATCCTTCTCCTGACAATCGGCGAGCTTGCCGGGCAGGGAGGTAATGTCGAGCGCCGTCTTGCGGCGTGTCAGTTCGCGGGCCTTGCGCGCCGCTTCTCGCGCGGCGGCAGCTTCGACGATCTTGGTCATCACCTGCTGCGCTTCTTTCGGGTGCTCCTCGAACCATTCAGCGAGCTTCTCGTGCATCAGGCTTTCGACCACGGGGCGAACCTCAGAGGAGACCAGCTTGTCCTTGGTCTGCGAGCTGAATTTCGGGTCCGGCACTTTCACCGACAGGACGCAGGTCAGGCCTTCGCGCGCATCATCGCCTGAAATGTCGACTTTCTCTTTCTTGGCGATGCCGGTCTCGGTGGCATATTTGTTGATGATCCGGGTCAGCGCCCCGCGGAACCCAGCCAAGTGGGTGCCGCCATCGCGTTGCGGGATATTATTGGTGAAGCAAAGGACGTTTTCATGATAGGCGTCCGTCCATTCCAGCGCCGCCTCGACGGTGATGCCGTCCTTCTCGCCGGTGACAAAAATCGTCTCGGGAATGATCGCGTGCTTGGTCTCGTTCAGGTGTTGAACAAAGGCCGAAACGCCGCCTTCATATTCGAGCACGGATTCATACGTCTCAGCTTCACGCAGGTCCTTGAAGACAATACGTACGCCTGAATTCAGGAAGGCGAGCTCGCGCAAGCGGTGTTCCAGCGTACGGCGATTGTAGACCGTCATCGTGAACGTCTCAGAACTTGCCAGAAAGCGCACAGCCGTGCCCGTATAAGGCGTGCCATCAGCCTTTAGCGGACTGGTGCCGACTTCCTTCAATGGCGCCTCTGTGCGGCCGCCATCGACAAAGCGCACATGGTGCTCCGACCCGTCGCGGTGAATGGTCAGGTCAAGCCAGACCGACAGCGCGTTGACCACCGATACGCCAACCCCGTGCAGGCCGCCTGAGACCTTGTAGGAATTGGAGTCGAATTTCCCGCCAGCGTGCAGCTCGGTCATGATGACCTCTGCGGCCGAGCGACCCTCGGTGGCGTGCTGACCAACCGGAATCCCGCGGCCATTATCGGTGATTTCAGCCGAGCCGTCAGGGTGCAGCGTCACCGTGACTTCGTCGGCATGTCCGGCCAGGGCTTCGTCGATCGCATTGTCGACAACCTCGTAAATCATGTGGTGCAGACCCGAGCCATCATCGGTGTCGCCAATGTACATGCCAGGGCGTTTGCGAACCGCTTCCAGCCCTTTCAGGACCTTGATCGAGTCGGCGCCATATTCGGGATTATTTTCTGCCGCGTCCGTCATGGGGGTCTGCCCTTGCAACTGATTCGTAAAATTCCCTGTTTTTATAGGGGAATTCGGCCAAAAAGGGAAATCTGAAGCTGGTATTTATGGGGGCAAATAGTTGAATGATAACAGTGCGTTATGGGGTTGTCGGTGCTGACTTCAAACATCTCTGGCCCTGCCCCTGCGAAAAGGCTCTAAAAAGGGCAGGATATCGGGGTTTGAGGAGACCAAAATGAAGTGGATTTTACGCCTGATTGGGCTCATCCTGTTTCTTGCTATTTCGACCTATCTGGGGGCGGACCTGATGCTCAAACCTCTGAATGATGATGCCCGCGCGAAGGCGCCCGGCGCGTTTGCCGAATTGAGCGACGGCAAGATCCATTACCGAATGGAAGGGCCAGAAGACGGTCCTCTGGTTGTTCTGGTACATGGGTTTTCGACGCCAAATTTCATTTATGAGCAAAATGTCGAAGCGATGAATGCCGCGGGCTTGCGCACGCTCCGCTTCGATCATTTCGGGCGCGGTTGGTCAGACCGACCGTCGGGAAAGTACAATGTCGATTTCTACGACCGGTCGCTGATTGAATTGCTTGATCACCTCGATGTAGACGAACCGTTCGGGCTCGTCGGACTGTCCATGGGCGGGCCGATTGTGGCGGAGTTCACTGCCCGGCATCCGGAACGCGTCAACAAACTGGTCCTGTTCGTTCCCGCCGGGCTCGATCTTGCCGGCGCTGATAGCGGCGCGGCGCGGCTGGTGCAGATGCCGATCATCGGTGACTTTGTCTGGCGGATGATTGGCAAAGGCGTTCTGCTCGGCGATCCGCAATATGATGAAACCGCGCGCGCGCCGGAAGACCGGTTGCGCGGCGACGTGACCGAGCAGTTCCAGTATCGCGGCTATCTGCAAGCCTTGTTGTCGTCGCTGCGCCACATGCCCATGGCAGGCCGAGAGGAGACGTTCGAGCGCGTCGCGGCCACTGGCATCCCGGTCCTGGCCATCTATGGCGCAAAGGATGAAACTGTCCTGATCTCCAGCGCCGCGCGCTTGCAGACGCTGATCCCGGATGCGGATGTGCGTGTTCTGGAAGAGGGCGAGCACGGGCTCAATTACCAGCACCACACGACTGTGAACCCCTGGCTGGTTGAGTTCTTTCTTGGCAGCGGCGACAGCTAGGCCATCCGTCAGTCGGTCTCCGACACTACCTCAACCAACTGTGCGCGGTCCCCGAAGGTCTCGAACAGGAAGGCTTCTGTTCCGGTCAGCCAGGCCTGACCGCCAAGCGCGATCAGTTCGTCGAACAAGGCCGCGCGGCGGTCACGGTCGAGATGGGCCGCGGCTTCATCGAGCAGGATCAGTGGGCTCGGTCCTTCGCCATCTTCCGAGAGAGCGCGGGCACTGGCCAGGATCAATCCGATCAACAAGGCCTTCTGCTGGCCCGTGGAGGCGTTGCCAGCAGGCGCATTGGTCGGCCGGTGGATGACGGTGAGATCCGTGCGGTGCGGCCCTGACAGGGTTCGCTTGGCGCCCTGATCGCGATACCGGCCTTTGGCGAGGGTCTCTGCGATCAGATCCATGATGTCGAACAGGCTCGCGCCATCAATCGCGGCGCGCTCAGCCTCGCCGTCCAGAGCAAGATCGCCTTTCGGAAAATATCCCTCAGGGCGGGCATCGATGGCCGCCTGTAGCGATTTCAGGACGAGCGCCCGATTGGTCGCAATCACAGCGCCGGCCTCCGCCATGCGCCGTTCAATGGCATCCGCCCAGGCCGGGTCGACGCGGCCACGTTCAAGCAGCGCATTGCGTTCGCGCATGGCTTTTTCATACCGGCCCGAGACGCTGCCATGGCCGGGAATATGCGCCATCACCTGGCGATCGAAGAAACGTCGACGCTCGCTGGCGCCGCCACGAAACACGCTGTCCATATTCGGGGTCAGCCAGACGATGCGAATGAGATCAGCGAGATCGGTCGCGGTCGCTGGGGCGCCGTCCAGTCGGATTGTGCGCTTGTTGCCGGTTTCGCCAGTTTCGAGCCCGACCCCGATCTTGCGCTCATCATCCAGTGTCGCCGAAATTGTCCAGCCATCCTCCGAGCCGTGGCGGACCATATCCGGGAGCCCCGCTGCGCGCAGGCCACGGCCAGGCCCAAGCTGACTGATCGCTTCGAGGATATTGGTCTTGCCCGCGCCATTCGCGCCCCACAGGCAGACCGGCCGTGCATCGAGCTTGAGGTCGAGCGCCGCATGGCTGCGAAAATTGGTCAGGCGAAGGCGGGTGAGGGCGGTCATGGGCGCTGTGTTACACGCTCCAGGTCAGGTCCACGGCTTGCTCGGACAAGGCCCAGAGTTTGGCGGCCGCGGCCGCATCCTTCGCGGGACCGATCATCCCGCAAGCCCCAACCGCACCGCGTAGTTCGCGAAACTGGCGCGGCCCGTAATAGCCACCGCCGACAGCGTCCGGATCTGTAGCGCTCAGCAGGATTGGCCATCCACCGCGATCGGCCGACTGGGCGATGAGCAGGTTTGCCGGTGCCATCATCAAGGTGGCCAGGCGCCCGGGACCCGTCGATTGCAAATTCGTCGCCGAATATCCCGGGTGGCAAATGTAAGATCGCGATGCCGCACCAGACGCTTCCAGGCGGCGATTGAGTTCATATCCGAACATCGCATTGGCGAGCTTGCTCTGACTGTAGGCGAGCGTGGCTTGATAGCCGCTCTGCCAATGCGGGTCGTTGAAGCGAATGCGCCTGAGGCCGACTTTGTGCGCCAGGCTAGAGACGGTGACAAACCGGCCGTCGCTTTCCAGGACGCGGTCCTTGAGCAGGCCGGTCAGCAGAAAGTGCCCGAGATGATTGACGCCGAATTGCAATTCGAACCCATCATCGGTGAGCGTGCGCCGGGGCGGGAACATGATCCCGGCATTGTTGATCAGCGCGTCAATCTTCGGCGCCGCAGAGAGCACCGCATCAGCGGCGTCGCGAACCGAGCCAAGATTGGCGAGGTCCATCTCGATGACGTCGACGGTGTTTTCACCGGAGGCGAGATCTCGCAACTCGTCTGCGGCTTTCACCGC
The DNA here is from genome assembly GCA_024742355.1 of Hyphomonadaceae bacterium. GTDB lineage: Bacteria > Pseudomonadota > Alphaproteobacteria > Caulobacterales > Hyphomonadaceae > Henriciella. The sequence continues at coordinate 82,314 of JANSYM010000001.1, forward strand.
TTTGTCCATATTGCGACAGAGCAGGATCAGATTGGCATCGGCCTGCACCAGCCTTTTGCTGGCGCGGAATCCGATGCCGCTATTGGCCCCCGTGATGACGAATGTCTTGCCGGTTTGTAGGGCAAGGCGTTCGGGGGTCCAATTTCGAATGGTCATGATCTGGGTCTAGACCCGCAGCGGCATCAGGACGTATTGCGCGCTGGCATCACCGGGATCGAGCACCAGAGCCGGGCTCGCCGGATCATTGAACAGGAAGCGCGCATCCTCGGCTTCAATCTGCGCAGCGACATCGAGCAGGTATTTCGCGTTGAACCCGATATCCATGCCGTCCGCCTGATAGTCGCACTCGATCTCTTCATGACCCTGGCCGGTTTCGGCGCTGTTCACCGCGAGGGTGAGCTTGCCCTCAGAGATGGATAGTTTCACCGAACGCGAGCGCTCGGCCGAGACCGTGGCAACGCGGTCGACCGCCGCTTCAAACAGTTTGTTGTCAATGATCATCGCCTTCTCATTCCCTTTCGGGATGACCCGGGCATAGTCCGGGAAAGAGCCGTCGATCAGCTTAGACGTGAGTTGAGCGCGGCCCGCCTTGAACACCACTTTGGTATCCGAAACCGAGACCGAGACGTCGCCATCCTCATTGTCAATCAGACGACGCGCTTCGCCGACCGCCTTGCGCGGTACGATCACGCCTTCCAGCTCTTCCGCGCCTTTCGGGGCATCGACCTCGGACAAAGCCAGTCGGTGGCCGTCGGTGGCGACGGTGCGCAGTTTCTTGCCGCCATCGGTGTCGGCTGTGTGGAGATAGACGCCGTTCAGATAGTAACGGGTTTCCTCGGTCGAGATGGCGAAGCGGGTCTTGTCGATCAGACGACGCAGGTCCGCAGCTTCGAGATCAAACTCGGTGGCGTCTTCATCCGGCACCATGGTCTGGAAATCGCCGGCGGGCAGCGTCGGGAGTTTAAACTCCGAGCGTCCGGAACTGATCACCAGCTGGCGCGACTCGCCGTCATATTCGAGCGCGACATCAGCGCCTGTCGGCAGCTTGCGGACCACGTCGAACAGCGTCCCGGCCGGCGCGGTCACCGCGCCTTCTGCCGAGATCTTTGCGTCGGCATGATCAACCGCTTCAATATCAAGATCCGTGGCCGTGAAGCGGACTTCCTTGCCCTTTGCCTCGACCAGTATGTTTGACAGGATCGGGATCGTATTGCGGCGCTCCACGACATTCTGCACATGTCCCAGCGCATTCAGGAGCGCGCCACGTTCGATCGTCAGTTTCATCTCATCATCCTTTGCCGGTTTTCCGGTCTTGCCCGCTTCCGTCCATCGCTTTTTGAAGACGAATCAGCCCGCTCCATTTGGGGAGCGGGCCGCTAAAATCACGAATTCACAGTGAAATGCAAGTCCTAGCAGGGGCTCGCCTGTGGATCGGGCTTATTCGTGTCCTGCCAGACGATCGAAGACGGCGTTTTTAACCCGCTCGATTTCGTCGCTCATGTCGCGATCACCCTTGTCGAGCGCCTTCTTGATCTTGCGATAAGCGTGCAGGACCGTGGTGTGGTCTTTCTTCTTATAGGCCGTCGCGATTTGCGGGAATGACTTGTCCGTCATCACCCGAGACAGATACATGGCGACCTGGCGGGGATGGCAGATCGTGCGGACCTTGCTGGAGCTTTCAATGTCCGACTTGGAAATCCGGTAGACGTCCATGCAGGTGCGCTTGATCTCGTCGAGCGTCGGGGTGCGTGGCTCGCCTGCGATCCGGCGAATGACGGTTTCCAGCATTTCCGGTGTCGGTGCGAGTTCACCATACCCGGTCTCGAGCTGCAGGCTCCAGAGGACACCGCACAGCTCCCGGCCAGCGCCGCGGACCGTGGCGACGATGCGGTCGACCATGGCGTCGGTCAGCGCAAAGTTCGGCGTGTCCTTTGCGATCAGCTGGACATGACGGCGGACAATCGCCTTGCGCATCTCGTCATCCGGCATCGCGACTTCAACAGACGCTGCACCCTTGATCTCGCCCGCCAGTTCCTTGGACAGGCCAACCATGTCGCCTGGTGCTGCATCAGCCGTGATGATCACATGGCCGCCCATGGATGTGACTGCCCGCAAGGCGCCAAAGAAGGCCTTGTCGGTTTTGGCCTTGCCGGCAATCCAGTGCAGGTCATCAATCATCAGCAGGTCGTTCTGCTTCACATAGGCCTGCAGGGCCGACGTATCCCCGGCACGGGCATCTGTGACGAACCGAGTCATGAACTCTTCCGCAGAGATATAAGCCAGGCGGCGTCCATCGTCTTTGCGAGCGGTTTCGGCTTCGACCGCTTTCAGAATGTGGGTCTTGCCAGTGCCAGGCTCGCCATAGATGACGATGACGCCAGCTGGGATCGGCGCGCCTTTGGCGAGACGTTTGCCTAGCCCGACGGCGCGGGCATTAGATGGGCCGGTCACCAGAGTGGAGAAGGTCATCGCATGGCCGATCGCCGCGGTGTCGTCTGCGTCATCAAGCGCTGGATCGGCGTCCGGTGTACGCTCGTTCAGCCACGGATCGCCGACCACGTCGCGTACATCCCCGGGAATGCGGCTCCACAATTCAAATTTCAGTTTTCGGTGTTTTGGATCGAGCTTGTGCCACGCCTGCTGAAGCGGGCGCTCAAAGCTCGTAATCACGCGATCCAGAGTCAGTTGATCCGGGGCAGCGACAACAATTGCATTATTCACTTCAGCGACAAATCTCAGGTCTGTCAGCCATTGTTGTGAATTGTCAGGTGTCGTCTTTGCCTGCATCGCTTCGAGCGATTTTGACCAGAGCGCTTTGGCACCCATTTGGTCGTCTCCAACGTTCACCCCAGTTGCGGGCTTCTGCTCCCCAACCCCATACGTCAGCCCCATAAGATGTTCCTTTCTTATTCATTCTTTTGTTCATCTTGGCGACCGATCGGAAGAGACACACGACCTCTGTTCAAACCCATGGAGGTTTGCCACAAAATACGCTGTACACAGAGGACATTCCGTCGATGGCTTCAGTAAAACAGAGAGCCATTTTCGTTGCAACTGAAGAAACCCTACAGACCTGCGAAGACTCCCTGTTGACTCGGTTAAAGCCCTTGAAGAATCACACAAAAAAAAAGAAAAAAAGATGCGCTTGACAGGTTTCGATGCCTTGGCGCTGCAACGGTTTCGGCCTTTGTTCTGTCAATGCCAGAATTGACCCTATTTTGTGGATAATTTCGTTTTGAGAAACGAGGAATGTTTCTGGGTCACAGAATGAAAAAAGCCCGCATGGCGATGCCAGCGGGCTATGCAATTTTGTTCGTGCAGGAACAGGTTTGCTGCGCCTTAACCCATCGCCTTCACGCGCGCGGACAGGCGCGAAACCTTGCGGGCAGATGTGTTCTTGTGAATGACGCCTTTGCCGGCGGCGCGCATGATTTCCGGCTGGGCAGCCTTCAGCGCTTCAGCAGCGGCTTTCTGGTCGCCAGACTCGATCGCTTCTTCAACTTTGCGAACATAGGTGCGCATGCGAGAGCGGCGGTTCTTGTTCACTTCGGTGCGCGTCGCGATCTTGCGCACCATCTTTTTGGCTGATTTCGTGTTCGCCATCAAAAACTCCTTTGGTCGCCCTATCTGGCGAAGAGGCGGTAAGTACATAAACCACCCCAGTGCGTCAACCGCTGGGGACCAGAGGAAGTGAAGAATCTTCAGACTCTTTCAGGAGGCCCGATTGGCGTCCTGATCTACTGGTTTTTGAAATGCGCCTGACGCTTGTCGACGAAGGCTTCCATGCCTTCTTTCTGATCCTCGGTCGCGAACAGGGAATGGAACAGACGCCGCTCAAACATTACGCCCTGGCTGAGCGGGGTTTCATAGGCAGCATTGACCATTTCCTTGGTCAGCATCGCCGCTGCACGCGGCATTGAGGCAATCTTCTTGGCCACGGCCTTCGCCTCGTCGACCAGATCATCTACCGGGACGATGCGGGAAACCAGGCCGCAGCGTTCGGCTTCCTCGGCATCCATCATGCGCCCGGTCAGGCACATTTCCATCGCCTTCGACTTGCCAGCAAAGCGGGTCAGGCGCTGCGTACCGCCGGCGCCGGGTGAAACCCCGATGGTAATCTCAGGCTGGCCGAACTTGGCTTTCTCGCCCGCCAGGATGAAGTCGCACATCATGGCCAGCTCGCAGCCGCCGCCAAGGGCATAGCCGTTGACCGCCGCGATCACCGGTTTGCGCATGCGCGCCGCGCGCTCCCAATTGCGGGTGATGAAGTCACTATAATAGGCGTCCATGTAAGACTGGTCGCGCATCTCCTTGATGTCGGCGCCGGCTGCGAAGGCCTTTTTGGAACCGGTAATGACAATGCAGCCAATCTCGGCATCGGTGTCGAACCGGTCGAGCGCTGCGGTCAATTCGTCCATCAGTTGATTGTTGAACGCATTCAATGCGTCCGGGCGGTTCAGGGTGATGACAGCCACCGCACCGTCCACTTCGGTCAAAAGCGTCTCATAGGCCATGCTTGCCAATTTCCTTATCTTGCTCAGCCCACGCCGTCTTGCGCGGCGCATATCTGGCGGAGTCTGTAGGATATATTCAGGCGGGCGTCGATAGCCGGGCTCAGGCGCGGTCCTTGAGCTTGTAAATCAGGTCCAGCGCCTCGCGCGGGGTCAGGCTGTCCGGGTCGACCGAGTCGAGCAGGTTCAGCGCGGGATGGTCGGCGGCGAGCGTCTCGGGCTCCGGTTCGGTCTCCGCCATGGCTGCAAAGAGTGGCAGGGTCTCCATCGCATCTGGCGCGGCTTCCAATTGCTTCAGCACTTGCTCCGCGCGTTTGACGGCGCGCGCAGGCAGGCCGGCGAGGCGGGCGACCTGAACCCCATAGGACCGGTCCGCCGGCCCGGACTGCACATCGTGCAGGAAGACCAGCTCATCCTTCCACTCCTTGGCTCGCAAGGACAGATTGGTGGCAGAGGGCAGGTCCTCGGCGAGGCTGGTCAGCTCGTGATAATGCGTCGCGAACAGGGCCCGGCACTTATTGGTATTGTGCAAATGCTCAACCGCGGCCCAGGCGATGGCGAGGCCGTCATAGGTGCTTGTGCCGCGCCCGACCTCGTCCAGGATGACAAAGGAATTGGCGGTGGCCTGGGTCAGGATCGCGGCGGTTTCAACCATCTCGACCATGAAGGTCGAACGCCCGCGCGAGAGGTCGTCGCTCGCCCCGACGCGTGAGAAGACGCGGTCCGCAATGCCGACGTTCAGCGCCCGCGCTGGCACGTATAGCCCCGCCTGCGCGAGGATCACGGCGAGGCAGGCCTGGCGGAGATAGGTCGACTTACCAGCCATGTTCGGGCCCGTGACGAGGCCGAGGCGCGGCGCCGTGTCGCCACTTGCGTCCAGCGTCAGGTCATTGGCGGTAAAACCCTCGCCTTGCTTGCGCAGGGCGGCTTCGACGACGGGGTGGCGGAGTCCTTCGGCTTCGAATACCGGCGCCGGCGCGAGGGTTGGGCGCACGGCGTCGGTTTCGCTCGCCCATTCGGCGTTCGCGGCGGCCGTATCGAGCTCCGCAAGGGCGCCTGCGGCTGCACTGAGCGGGTCTGAGACTGTCTCAACGCGCGCACAAAACGCGCTGAAAATTGCAAGTTCCCGCCCTTTGGCGACATCATCGGCCCGCGAAATCTTGCCCGCAAGCTCTGACAGTTCCGTGGTTGAGAAGCGGACATTCGAGGCCAGGGTCTGGCGGTGAATGAAAGTCTCGGCCAGCGGCGCCTGCATCAGCGGATCGGCATGCCGGGCGGTGACATCGATGAAATAGCCGAGCACATTGTTGAACTTGATCTTCAGGCCCGAAATCCCGGTCTCTTCGGCATAGCGGGTCTGCAGCTCGGCGATGATCTGGCGGCTGTCGGATTTCAGCGTCCGGGCTTCATCCAGGGCCTGGTCCCATCCGATCGCAATAAAACCGCCATCGCGCGCCAAGGTTGGCAGGTCGTCAGCAAGGGCCTTTGACAGGTCCGCGACCAGGCTGGCGAGGTCGGGCGCATTGCTGAGTGTCAGGGCTTGAAGCGCGGCTTCGATCAGGGGGGGTGGATTGGACGCGGCGCGGGCGATTTCAGCAACCGCATGCTCGCCCGCCTGGAGGGCCGTGCCGATCGCAGCAAGGTCTCGCGGACCACCGCGTCCCAGGCGAATCCGGGCGCGCGCGCGTTCCAGGTCGGGCGCCGTCTTCAGGGCGCTGCGGACAATCTCACGCAAATGATCATTGGCGAGAAAATAGGCGATCGCGTCATGCCGGGCGCTGATTTCGCTGGCGTCGGTTTCGGGCCGAGCGATCCGCGCCGCGAGCAGCCGGGCGCCAGGCGCTGTCACGGTGCGGTCGACGGTGGCGAGCAGTGTGCCGCGTCGGCTGCCATCCAGCGCCGTATCAATCTCGAGGCTGGCGCGCGTCGCGGGATCGATGGAAAGCCCGGACGTGGTCGCGCTGCGCCGCGGTGGGTCCAGGCGAATGTCATCGCCGGCCTGGGTTATGCTGAGATAGTCGAGCAACAACGCACAGGCGGACAGCTCGGCTTTGGTGAACACGCCGAACGAATCCAGCGCCGCGATCTTGAATGCGTCCTTGAGCAGGCGTTCGCCAGACTTGGCGTTGGCCGCACTGTTCGGACGATAGGTCTGGGCGAGGCGCATCGCCTCCTGCGCGTGACGCACCAGCGGTTTGTCTGCATCGCTTTCGGTGATCAGAAGTTCCGTGATCGGCAGGGCGCCAAGGGTTTCGGCATAGATTTCTGGCGCAAAGGCGCGGACTTCAAAATGTCCGGTCGAGACATCGCAGGCCGCCAAGGCCGCGTCGGCGCCGCCCGTGCCAAAGGCCACCGCCACCAGAGCCTGACCACGCCGGGGCGGCAACAGGCTGTCTTCGGTGATCGTGCCGGGCGTGACAATGCGCACGATTTCGCGGTTCACGATTGCCTTGGACCCACGCTTCTTGGCTTCGGCAGGACTTTCAGTCTGTTCGCATACAGCGACCCGTTCGCCGGACTTGATCAACCGCGCCAGATAGCCCTCAGCCGCATGATACGGCACCCCCGCCATCGGGATCGGTTTGCCGTCATGCTCACCTCTTGACGTTAAAGTGATATCGAGGATTTCAGCGGCGCGAACCGCATCCTCGAAGAACAATTCATAGAAGTCACCCATGCGAAAAAACAGAAGCGCATCGTCATGCTTTGCCTTGATGGCAAGGTATTGCGCCATGAACGGTGTTGGCGCTTTCGGCTTTTTAACTGGAGCGGCGGTGTCGGGCACGGTCTTGCGAATCCTTCATCGAGAGATTCGAATAAAGCAATGCGAACGGGTTGTCCCCCCTTGCGGACACGCTTATGAGGCTGCACAAAATTTGTGCGAGCCTTGAAAGGCGATACAGTCATGACCAACAAGCGTCCAAGCTTCACTGATAAAGAAGCGCTTGATTTTCACTCCGATCCAACCCCCGGCAAAATCTCGATGATGCCGACCAAGCCGATGCAGACGCAGCGCGATCTGTCACTGGCTTATAGTCCGGGTGTCGCAGTGCCTGTGGAAGCGATCGGCAAGGACGCTGACCTTGCCTATGACTACACGTCGAAAGGCAACATGGTTGCCGTGATCTCGAACGGTACGGCCATTCTCGGGCTCGGCGATCTTGGCGCCATGGCTTCAAAGCCGGTCATGGAAGGCAAGTCGGTCCTGTTCAAACGCTTTGCCGACATTGATAGTTTCGATGTCGAGGTCGAGACCAAGGACATTGATGAGTTCTGTACCGTCGTGCGCAATATCGGCGCGACCTGGGGCGGCATCAATCTGGAAGACATTGCTTCCCCCGAAGCCTTCATCATCGAGCAACGCCTGCGCGATGAACTCGATATCCCGGTCTTCCACGATGACCAGCACGGCACGGCGATCATCGCGGCGGCTGGAATCATCAATGCGTGCGCGATTACCGGCCGCAAACTCGAAGATCTTACGGTTGCCGTTTCCGGCGCCGGTGCGGCCGGATTGTCGGTTGCCGGTCTCATCCGCCATCTCGGCGTGAAAGCGGAAAACATCCTGATGGCCGACAGTGCCGGCATCCTGTTCGAGGGCCGGACCGAGAAGATGGACCAGTTCAAGTCGGCCTTCACGGTAAAGACCAAGAAGCGGACCCTGGCCGAGGCCATGGAAGGCGCCGACTGTTTCCTCGGTCTGTCCGTCAAAGGCGCGGTGACGCAGGACATGGTGAAATCCATGGCCAAGAACCCGATCATCTTCGCCATGGCCAATCCCGACCCTGAGATTACGCCGGAAGAGATCAAGGCCGTCCGCGGCGATGCGATCATCGCCACCGGGCGATCTGACTATCCCAACCAGGTCAACAACGTGCTCGGCTTCCCTTACATTTTCCGAGGCGCGCTGGATGTTCGCGCGCGCTCGATCAATGAAGAGATGAAAGTTGCGGCCGCCCGCGCGCTTGCCGAACTTGCGCGCGAAGACGTGCCGGACGAAGTGGCGGCGGCCTATCACGGTGCGCGCCCGCAATTCGGCAAGGACTATATTATTCCGACGCCATTCGATCCGCGCCTGATCAGCTTTATCCCGCCATTCGTGGCACAGGCAGCGATGGACACAGGCGTCGCTCGCAAGCCCATCGCGGACATGGAAGAGTATCGCGACTCGCTGGCCCGCCGTCTCGATCCGACCGCCTCCTTCCTGCAAGGTGTGCAGTCAGCCGTTCGCCGCGACCAGAAGCGCATCGTGTTCGCCGAAGGTGAAGAACCGCAGGTCGTGCGGGCTGCCTGGACGTTCAAACAGCAAGGCCTTGGCCAGCCGATCCTGATCGGGCGCCAGGCCCAGGTTGAGCGGACGATGAAACAGATGGGTGTGCCGGAAGGTGCGCTCGACATCGTCAATGCGCGCCTGTCGGACCGCAATGCCGATTATACCGACTATCTCTACGCGCGCCTGCAACGCCGCGGCTATCTCAAGCGCGATGCGCAGCGCCTGGTCAATCAGGACCGCAACGTGTTCGGTTGCTGCATGCTGGCCAATGGCGATGCTGACGGCATGGTGACCGGTGTGACGCGAAACTATGATGTCTGCCTGACCGATGTTCGTCTGTCTCTCGACCCGCAGCCCGATGCAGACGTCATCGGCATGTCGATGGTGATCAATCGCGGCAAGACCATTTTCATCGCCGATACCAGCGTCAACGAACTGCCGGATGGCGAGCAGTTGGCTGGCATCGCCAAGGAAGCGGCGAAAGCCGTCAGCCGCCTCGGCTTTGTGCCGCGCGTGGCTTTCCTGTCTTATTCGACCTTCGGGAATCCGATGGGGGAGCGTTCGGAAAAAGTCCGCGACGCTGTGTCGATCCTCGATGCCTGCGGTGATTGTGACTTTGAGTATGAGGGCGATATCGCCGCCGATGTGGCGCTCAATCCGATGCACAAGGTGCTCTACCCGTTCTCGCGCCTGTCCGGCGAAGCCAATGTCCTGATCATGCCGGCCATTCACTCGGCCTCGATCTCGACCAAGCTGCTCGAAGGCATGTCACGTGCGACGATTATCGGCCCGGTCCTGCTCGGCATGTCCAAGCCGGTGCAGATCGCATCACTGGGCGCGACCGTGAACGATATCGTCAACCTCGCCACGGTGGCGGCGTTTGATATTGACCAGGTTGGGGTCTAGTCGGGTGGAGAACGATCCGGCTTCATGCTGTTCGTGAAACAGCTGAGCAGGATGGCGGGGATACCGAGCAGAGCGGCGTACAGGAAAAAGGTCGAATAGCCCTGTGTCGTCGCTTCATCTCCGCCGCCACTGAACTGATTCACCAGATAGCCAGAAGACGCGGCGAGTAGCTTGGGGCCAAGACTATAGATCGAGCTAAAAATCGCATATTGCGTCCCCGCGAATGACTTGTTCACAAAGCTTGACATGTAGGCGATGAAAATTGTGCCGGCATAGCCGCCAGCAATGTTATCCGCAGTGATGGCGATCAGGATTGGCGCGAGCGAGTCTGACGATTGCAGCACCATCCATGCAAAGATGACATTGCCGAACACCGATACAATGGCGCCGATGATGAGTGACCGTTTGAGCCCGAGCGAGATTGCGGACACGCCGGCGGCGGCAACGCCAATAAAGACGACCCAGACCCCGTAAATACCACTCGCTAAGCCAATCTGTTCGGGACCATACCCCATATGACTGTATGCAGGCTTCGCCATGATCCCCATGACGATGTCACTCAGCCGGTAGAATGAGACAAAGCAGATTATGAGCAGGGCGATATAGCCATGGCGCCAAAAGAAGTCGGCGAACGCGCCATATGCCGGATGTTTGAGGTGACGGCTGTCGGCCGCGAGTTTGCGAACGGGCGAAATAAACAGCGCGCAGAGCAGGATCGGTGCGGCGGCGAGATAGATTGCCGTTTTCGCGACGTCCCCTTTGCTCGGCGTGATGCCGATGAGTTCAAGCGCCAGCGGAATGAGAATTCCGATCCCGGCAGCGGCAGCGGTCACCGAAGCGATGGCGATCGCGGAAAACACCAATCCCTGAAAGACCGCGCTGAATGAAAAGCTCTGATCGCTTGCCGTCTCGGACATGGCGCGGAAGAGCGCATAGACAAAGTACAGGCCGGAGAGCGCCGTGACGGCTTTGAATGCGAGGCTCAAGAATGCAAAGATGTTCTGACTGAAACTGCCATCGTCAAACAATGCGGTAAGTTCGCCAAATCCAACAAACAGTCCGACGGCGAGAAGTGCGACTCCGGCTCCAGCGGCCGCTTTGAGGCCTGATGGGCGATCCCAGACAGCGAAGACCAACGCAGCCGTGGCCATGATCGCCGCCATCGACACGTAGGCGAGGTTAAAGCTAGCCACGCCGGCAATGACCAGGGCTACGCCGCCGGAAATGATCATGCCGACTTTGTATCCGTACTGATAAGCCGCAGCGAGCGGCGCCTGTTCGTCATCGTCTTTGGCGGCTTCGATCCGCCAAGCATCGATGCCGATATCCTGCGTTGCGGAACTGAATGCCAGAAGGAACGAAAACAGGGCCGTGGCCCCGAGATTTTTGGTCGGGTCGGCAATGCCAATGCCGATCATCGCGCATGCGACGCTGAGTTGGGCTACGAAAATCCAGGCCCGACGGCGCCCGAACATCTTCGAAAACCCAGGGATATCAAATCGATCCAGAATTGGCGCCCATAGGAATTTGAACGAGTATGACAGGCCAAAAAATGAGAAGAAACTGATCAGCGCGACGTCGATTTCGGATCGCTCAAGCCAGACGCTTAGCGTGCTGAAATAGAGTAAGAAGGGCAGGCCCGCGGTAAATCCGAGGACGAGCATCATCGCCATTTTCGGCTCAGTGAAGCGCGCGATCGATTCTCGCAGAGTCTCTCTCGGAGGTGCGGCGACCTCGCTCACGCGGCGCCTGCCTGGGCCTGGCCAGTCCATTTCAGGGCCAGTTGGCGCAGGGCCTCGGCATCGAGCGGCTTGGCGGCGACGCCATTGGCGCCGGCATCGCGGGCGCGGCGCTCGATTTCCGGGTTGATCTCGGCGGAGACCGCGATCACGGGCACGGTATGGCCTGCGGCGCGCAGTTTCTTGGTGGCTTCAAATCCGTCCATAATTGGCATCCTGAGGTCCATCAAAATCAAGTCTGGACTGATTTGCTCGACGGCGTCGAGGGCTTCGCGTCCAGTCGTGGCCAGCGTGGTGGTGAATCCTGACGATTCCATGGCACGTCGCGCGATCAGGGCATTAATCGGATTATCGTCGGCAATCAGGACGTGGCCGTGTCCGGTTTCCGGCGTCTCGGTTTCGCTCGCATCGGCGCCGGAAATGGCGAGGCCGGCGCGCTCGATCAACGACTTGGCGCGCAGCGGACGGACCATCCATCCGGCCGCGCCGAGGGTGCGGAAGCGCGGCATCTCGGCCCGGTCTTCGGGGCGCAGAACGATCAGCACGGGGGCCGTGTTGCACAGTGCCCGTAGAGTATCTTCCGGCAGCGCGGCACTGGCGAGGATGAGGTCGGCGCGCGTTTTCATGGCCGCGCTTGGCGGCAGGATGTTCAGGACTTCCGCTCCGGCCTGGAGCAGGGATGCAGAGGCGGACAAGGTCGTCGCGGCGGGCAAGCCGACCAGGATGACCCGGCCTTCAATCGCATCATTGGCGGCGAGATAGGCTTCGGACTTCTGCGCCTCGAAGGGCAGTTCGACGCGAAAACGTGTACCGATGCCGAGCGTGCTGGAAATCGAAATCTGTCCGCCCAGCGCCTCGCAAATGCGGCGCACAATGGCGAGGCCGAGCCCGACGCCGCCATCTTTCTGATTGTCTGTATGGCTCACTTGCTGAAAGGCTTCGAACAGCCGCGCCTGGTCGGTGGCGGAAATACCGGGACCGGAATCATAGACATCGAGAATGAGCTGTCCGTCCGCGAAGGCGAGGTCGACGAGGATTGACCCCTCATCGGTGAATTTCAGGGCATTGCCGATCAGGTTGAACAGAACCTGGCGCGTCTTTCCGGCATCGCCGCGCAATGTCAGCGCCCGGTCAGCATGGCAGCGGAGCGCTATGTCGAGTCCGCGCGTATGGGCCCGGGGCGACAGGAGCTCGATCACTTCGCGGGCGAGGGCGGTCGGCCGGAACACTTCCTCCGACACTTCAATCTCGCCCGTATCGAGCCGGGCAAAATCGAGGACATTATTGAGCAGATCGAGCAGGCGTTCGCCGGAATTCTGGATCGCATCAGCATATTCGCGCTGGGCCGCGCTCAGCTCGGTCTCGAGCAGGAGCGAGACGGTGCCGAGAATACCATTCAGCGGCGTGCGAATCTCGTGACTCGCCGTGGCCAGAAAAGACTGTTCCGGGCTCAGTTTTGGATCATTCTCGCTCATCCGGCCATATATGCCACAAGGCATTGAGGATTTGCTTAATAAACGTGACTATTGCGCCAGGGCGCCAGACCGTGCGGTATCAGCCTCCTCAGGCAATCTGCGGCGATAGGACAGTGCTTCAGCAACGTGCACGCGGTGAATGGCGTCGGAGGCCTCCAGATCCGCGATTGTGCGCGCGACTTTCAGGACGCGGTGATAGGCCCGGGCCGAGAGCCTGTACTTGGCCGCCGCGTCGGCGATGAGCTGCTGTCCTGCCGTGTCCAGAACGGCGTGTGCCTCGAGATCCTGGCCGGTCGCATCCACGTTCAGAGCGCGTTTCGTGGGACTTGCGGTCTCCACATAACGATCTGTCTGCCTTTGGCGCGCCGCAGCGACCCGGGCGGCGACATCTGCGCTGCCCTCGGTCGGTGGCGGCAGGGTCAGGTCGACGGCGGTGACGGCCGGCGTGTCGTAAAACAGGTCGATGCGATCAATGAACGGTCCGGACAGCCGGGCCTGGTATTGCTCGGCGCAGCGCGGGCCTTTTCGGCAGCGCCCATCGCCTGCGCCGCCGCCGCAGCGGCAGGGATTCATCGCGGCGATCAATTGAAACCGGGCGGGGTATTTCACATGCCGGTTGGCCCGCGAAATCGTCACCTCTCCATCTTCGAGCGGCTGTCTCAGACTATCCAGGACCTGCCCGGAAAATTCCGGTATTATGGCACAAACTCACCATAAATAATTAGTTTAACATCATATATGATTATGTTATGCGTCGAGCATGACACAGGAAATCAAATACGAACGCCCGAATACGGTCTCTGGCCTCATGGCCAAATACGATGAGCTTAAGCAGCTCCGCGAGGCCTATAAGAAAGAAATCAAGAAGCTGACAGTGGATATAGACCACCTAGAGGCTTCAATTCGCCTATTCGATCCTGACGCTTCATTTCGGGCGATACAGAAGCATGTCGTGAAGCACCGCGCCGAGAAGGGCAGCGTGAAGCGTTTTGTGCTGTCCACGCTGCGCGAGGCCAAGGAGCCGATCACGTCACGCAGGATCACAGAGCTTTGGTGCGAGGATCGCGGATTAGCAGCTGATGAGGCCACCTACACGACGATAAGGAAGCGGATCGGGGCTTGTATAAAGTCCTGCGTAAATCAGGGACTGATTGAAGACTGCGGCTGGACCACGAAGCATGACGTGAATGGGCCATATAAGCTTTGGCAATTGAAAAAGGGCGACGCGTAAACGCCGCCCTCTCCATTTTGCTTATGCCGGGAAATCGGCAGGAAGCGCAGTAGCTGGTGGAATGTCAGGGAAACGACGCCCCTTCATCACATCAGCAATACGGCCCTGATTGATCTGGAAGTACGACGCGATGCGCGCATAATTGTACTTCTTTTCACGGGCCAGCTTAATGACCGGAACCATGTCCGGCGTTAGCTTACGGTCTTGCATAGTCATTCCTTTCCGAATGCTATGGACCGACAGCGGGTTGACAGCGGAATCCAGAAGATTCATATCAGACACGCAATGTGTGATGCCCGCTGTGCGGTCATCGTTTCTGCCGGGGACCATTCCCTGACAGGGTGGACCGAGGGCCGAAGCCCCCGATCCTGCCGCCCTAAGTGGCGACTGCTGACATGAACGGGTGGCTAGACCCGAACATACCAGGAAGCGGTCGTCATATGGGTTCCATCTGAAACTCCATGCATAAGGCGACGCTCGAATCGCTCAGCAATCCCAACTTATTCAAGGAGCTTGATGAGAGATTTCAGACACCGCCGTCTGAAGATGCGCTAAAATCGTACCTGAAGCGCGAAAGCTTTTTGGAGCGCGCGATTAATCCCGTTACCTCATCTTACTTAGAAACTTGCTCTTTCCTGAGGCAAGAAGGTGCTTACGATTCTGATGTCCCTTCCGCGGCAGATCTGAGAGAATCTACTCCTGAACTGCAGCAGGAGACCAAACCCGTGCACACTGAAACTGCCGTGAGGACCAGTGATAACAACACTCATAGTATGTTGAATCAAGCAGACGTACTCAATCTATCGGGCGGCGGACAGGCAGCTCTACGGCTGCCCGAATCTTTAACCCAAACTGAGTATGAGGACTTGAAAGATTGGCTTGATTTGATGGCGAGGCGTGCCAAGAGGCGAGTAAGCGATGGGCACTCGTCCGAAGGCGATTAACTTCGCCTTTGCCAATACCCACAAAAAGTTTCTGATTTTGGTGCACCCAGTGATGCGCCTGTCAACATCAAGAACTGAGTGCCGTTACTCTCGCGTCGTGCATCCTCACGAAATGCCATCTCAGATGCATATGCCTGCAGGTACTTCCCAGCGATATGGTGGTGAACGCCGATCTCTGAGCGGCGTAGTCGGCTAAAATAGCTCTCCGCCTGATTGGTACACGCACCATCTTTCGAATACGCTTCTTGGTGATTGATCCGCTTTATCGGATAACGGGCTTCCAGCTTGTCCCAGTGGGATGCCTCATCGGCATGGACTGTCGAGCCCTGAGCGACGTTCTGGCCAATCAGGTTAACCCCATGCGCCTCGGTGGGTGTCACGGCGGTCTTGGTAGATCCTTGGCGCTCACGCATCACAATGACACTTTGGCGCTTCCCTGATTGATTTACGCGCTTTCTGCGATCCTTGCGGTCTTTACGCTCATTGGCAGGCTTCACATAGCCGCCAAAGTATGCGCCATCGACTTCGACCTCACCCGATAGGGTGCCTTGGTGCTGTGCCAACCCTATCGCCTCGCGCAGCTTGTGAAGCATCACGAACGCAGATTTGTAATCGATGCAAAGATCGCGAGACAGTTGCAGGGCGCTGTAGCCTTTGGCTCCGTTTATAAAGATGGCGATGGCTGCGAGAATGTCGCGGACTTGCAACTTGCGACCATGAAAGATCGTTCCAGAGGTGATGCTATACTGCTTGCCGCAGCCTTTGCACTTGAATACCTGGCGGGTGGCCAGATCGTATGACTCATAGCAACCGCATTTAGGGCATACAGGCTCGCCGTCAGTCTCAGCCCAGCGGACCTTGCGAAAGATCATGCGAGCTTCGTCATCTGACATGCGGATAACCTTGGTCAGGGACAGGGTTTTAGCGACGGGCGAAAGAAGAAAGTGCTGAGACATCATCATATCCGGTGAGGTTATGCACCATATATGATGTGTTGAAACATCGTTGTCAATGGGGTATATCATCAAATATGATGTTTTTCTAAGGTGATTCGATGACTGACAAGAAAGCCATAACCGAAGAGTACGAAAACCGCGCGAAGAACACGCTCAAGGCAGAGCTGAAGCGGCGCGGGATAACCTATGCTCGACTGGCAGAGCTTCTGACTGAGCGCGGTGTGTCTGAGAACGAACGCAACCTGACAAACAAAATAAGCCGAGGCAGCTTCACCACGGCGTTTTTCTTAATGGTTATGGACGTGATTGGGGCGAATACGCTTCAACTTGAGACATAGGTTCACGGAACGTCTCACGAACATTTGATGTCAAGTATTCTTTGCGCATTAAGAAAATCATGCTACGCATTGCCCAATGCGAGCCAAACGCAACCACAACCGCCTAGAGCAAATCACTCATTATGTGATAGCCCGAACCCCCAGTGACGAACTTGGGGCGACGAAGCTAAACAAGGTGCTGTGGGTGATCGACTTGATGTCTTGGCGCGAACGAGCCGAGAGCCTTACGGGCTTAGAGACGTACAGGCGGCTGGAGTACGGCCCGGTTCCTACACAAGTTAAGCCAGTAGTAGGGCACCTGATTTCGTCTGGATGGGTTGTGGAGAAACGAACGTCCACGCCTGTTGGGCAGCGCAAAGAACTGATCTCTCTAGTGGACCCTGATCTTTCCGGCCTGTCCGCGGAAGACATTGACCTCATTCACCGAGCTATAGATTTTATCCGCCCGATGAGCGCCACCAAAGTGAGTGAACTTACCCACGACACTTATTGGGAAGAAGTTCAGCCTGATGGCGATATGTCAGTAGGCGCGGCGAGCATCTGGCCCGGAGAAATCGACCAAGACGCTTTGGACTGGGCGATGAGCGAAGCGGAATCGATCGACGTTAGATAATGATTTTTGCGAAGCCAGGAAACGGCTTTGAGTGGGCTGTCAGTGAGAAAGCCCAGCGTCAGTTAGACACCATTTTCGTCCACGAACCGCGACTTGAAAATTATTGGAATGCCCTGCGCGAGCGCCTTGTCCAAACCGGCCATCGTGAGGGGAAGTCCATAAAGATCATAGAGCAGGCTAATGTGTTTTTGTTCGCACTTCCGCTGGACGAACTACCGACCATTCAGGTTGTATATACAATCCTCGGAATTACCCTGACGATCCAGTCGGTTCGAACGGTTGGGTGAAATAGAAATTAGGACAAAATAATCCTAATTGACGATAAACATCATCACATATGGTGAGTTTGCGCCATAATACCGGAAAATTCCGGAAGCTCGTCGAGGAACAAGACACCATGATGCGCCAGGGAGATTTCGCCGGGGCGGGCGCGGATACCGCCGCCAACCAGCGCCGCCATCGAGGCCGAATGGTGCGGCGCCCGAAACGGCCGCGCGCGCGACAATTGTCCGCGCTCCAGCAAGCCCGCGACGGACTGAATCTGGGAAACCTGCAACAATTCCTTGGCTGACAGCTCCGGCAACAGGCCGGACAAGCGCTTTGCCAGCATCGATTTTCCGGAGCCGGGCGGCCCGCAGAAGAGCAGGTTGTGACCGCCCGCGGCGGCAATCTCCAACACGCGTTTGGCGCCGTCCTGGCCTTTGACATCTTTCAGGTCGAGCAGGTCCGGACGCGCCGCCAATTCGCCAGGCGGCGGGCAGGAAAGGGGCGTTCGCCCGGTGAAATGATTGATCAGGCTGATCAGATTGGGCGCCGCGAGATTGCCGTCTCCCGCCCAGGCCGCTTCCGGGCCGCAAATCTCGGGGCAGACCAGGCGCAGCCCCATGTCGAGGGCCTGCATCGCGGCGGGCAGGACACCAATCGTCTCTCCGAGCTGCCCATCAAGGGACATTTCCCCGATCGCAGCATGCCCATCCAAAGCATCTGGAGATACGATGCCCATGACCGCCATAACGCCGAGGGCGATGGGGAGGTCGTAATGGCTGCCTTCCTTGGGCAGGTCCGCGGGCGCGAGATTGACCGTGATGCGCTTTGGCGGCAATGCGAGCCCCATGGCGCTGAAGGCGGCGCGCACACGTTCCCGGCTCTCTGCGACCGCCTTGTCCGGGAGACCGACAATCATGAAGACCGGCTGTTTTCCGCTGGTCATGTGAACCTGCACGTCGACAGGATTGGCGGCGATGCCTTCAAACGCAAATGTCGTTACGCGGGCAACCATAAGTATTCCTCACTTTCTGCCTCATGTAACAGAAAGCCTGGAACAAATAAAGAACAATCTAAGCTTTAGTCGAGACGAATAACCGGCTCGTCATCGGTTGGTTGTTCTGGTGTCTCTTCAGACTCTTCTTCGGAAATACTTGTGCCGATCTCCGGAATATCTGCCAGTCCACTTGAGGCGCCCAGATCGGTGCCGAGATTGAACCCGTCCGTGCTTGCGGTCGAAGTGTCGCCAAGGTCGAGATTGAATTCTCCGGCAGGCACTGCGTCAACCGTTTCCATTTCGGTGGGCAGACCGAGATTGAAGCCGCTCATGTCGACTTCGGCTTCCGCCGGTGCTTCCGTTGTGGTTTCGGCTTCCGGTTTTTCAGGCGTATCCTCAGCAGATTGCGAACACGCGGTTCCGGTTATCGCGAGGGCGAAGATCGATGCGATCGAAAGAGCTTTCATATTCATGGCTCCAATTTTGGCCGTCAGGCTAGGTGTTGGCAAGTTTATCTTGCACCACTTTCCAAAACATTGCCGCTGGATCGCGTCCTGTAAAGTCTCGAACCTGCTGCACGCCGGTCGGCGAGGTATTGTTGACCTCGGTCAGGCGCCCACCAATCACATCAATGCCGACGAGAACCTGCCCGCGGGCCTTTAAATGCGGGCCTATCGCGGCGCAAATGGCGAGATCGGCCTCGCTGAGATCGCTGGGTTCCGCCGTTCCGCCAACAGCGAGATTTGATCGCGCGTGCCCCTTCAAAGGCACGCGGTTGAAGCCGCCAACGACCTCGCCATCAATCAAAATGATTCGTTTGTCGCCTTCGGCCACCGCCGGCAAAAACGCCTGAACAATCAAAGGCTCACGCGTCCGCCCGAGGAACAGATCAATGAGGGCGCCAAAATTGCTGTCCTCAGGCTTGACCCGAAACACGTCACCACCGCCAAAGCCGTAGAGCGGCTTGATGATCACATCCTTGTGCGTGTCGCGGAACGCGGCCATCTCGGCCTTATCGCGTGTGATCAGCGTCGGCGGCATGAAGTCCGGTACCAGCAGCGGGTAGAGTTTCTCGGGACCAGAGCGCACATGTTCGGGATCGTTCAGGACCAGTGTGTCGGGTTTGAGCAGTTCGAGGATGTGACAGGCAGTAATATAGGCCATGTCGAAAGGCGGATCCTGACGCATCAGAACAACATCGACATCATCGCGCAGGTCGAGCGTGATGCGGTCCTTGAAGCTTGCCGGGTTCCCTTGCACCCGCTGCACGGTCATGGGGCGCGCATGGGCCGTGATCCGGCCTTCCCGATAGGACAGGTCCTGAGGTTGATACTCGAACAGCTCGGCGCCAATCTTCTGCGCCGCTTCGGCCAGAGCGAACGTGGTGTGGGAGTCCACGTTGGCGGTTTCCAGGGGATCAGTTTGGATGGCAACGCGCAAGCTCATGGCGGCTCCTCATATTCGCAGACGCCTATATGAGGTGGCTCGCCGAGAATGCAAAGCGAACTTGCGGAATTGGATTAACTGCCGGGGCCGCCGAGCAGTTCGCCAGTCTCTGCCTCGACGGGCTGGGCCGGCGTGTAAGGCACGATTTCGCCGCGCTCATTGCGCAAGCGAACATAAGAGACAACCTGGTTGACGCCGCCAACCTTGCTGGCTTCCTCGGCTGCGGCTTCCAGCTCTTTGGCGGAGCGGGCCACGCCGAGCAGATAGACCGTCCCGCCGTAGGTCTCGACATTGAAATTGTTCGCCTGAACCGTAGACGATCCGAGCAGGCGGGCCCGTACTCGCGTGGAGATCAACTCATCCGAAGCGTTAGCGAAGAACCCGCCAGGGGCTTCGACACGGATTTCATTGGCGACATCATCGGCGCGGCGTACCGACCAGGCGAGGCTTTCCGCCTTCAGCCGCAATTCAGGCGTCCAGACCCGGCCAGACAGCAGCACGACACCTGCAGCGACTTCCACGTCGACTTCTGACAGGCCGCCATTGGCGAGCAATTTGGACTTGATCTCGTTCGAGACAGCCGCGTCATCAAGCGCCTCGCCGAAGGATCGTTCCTGGGTGGCGGTCACCGCTGTGGCGCCGGCGGCCCCAACGATAGCAGTGGCACATCCGCTCAGGGCGGGAAGCAGGGCGATCAGGCTGAGGCTGGCAACGAGACGGGACATAAAGCGGTTCCTCAAAGAATTTACTGCGGGCGATTTAGACCACGGATTGGGCGATATTGCGGCATCAATCAAGGGCGCCAAAAGTCCTTGTGATGTTTTGGCAGGTGCCACGGCGTGATCGCGACCAGGTCATAGCGCCAATCGAGTGCGTCGTAGCGCGGATCGCGGCTGGCCCAATGGTCGGCGGCGCGCGAAATCCGCTGCCACGCGGTGAACGGTACCGCCTCCAGCGCCTGATCCAGCGTCTTTCGCTGTTTGACCTCGACAAAGGCCAGAACCGAAGCGCGGCGCGCGATCAGGTCGATTTCTCCCATGGGAAGTTTCACCCGGCGGGCGAGGATCGTGTAACCCTTCGCCTGCAGCCAGAGGGCGGCATAGCGCTCAGCCCAGCGACCGCGCCGTTCGGCCTCTCTGCGCGCGCGGCTAGCCATCTTTGAGGGCGAGTGCGCGCTGATAAACGTCCCGTTTTGGTAATCCCAATTGTGCAGCAATCTCGGCCGCGGCCTGTTTGACCGACCGCGATTGCAGCGCGCTGCGAAGCGCTGCGTCGAGGGTTTCTTCGGTCACCGGCTGCTCCAGCGGCGGTCCGACCAGAAGCACGATTTCTCCCTTGGGCGGTCCGGCCTCAGCATAATGTGCGGCCAGCGACCCAAGCGTGCCGCGCCGCGTTTCCTCGAACAGTTTTGTCAGTTCCCGGC
Source organism: Hyphomonadaceae bacterium (assembly GCA_024742355.1). Lineage (GTDB taxonomy): Bacteria > Pseudomonadota > Alphaproteobacteria > Caulobacterales > Hyphomonadaceae > Henriciella. Next base: position 103,430 of record JANSYM010000001.1, read on the forward strand.
TGACGGCAGCTTCGCGGTCAGCGCCGAAGGTCTCAGACAGGTCGGCAAGGCAATCCGCAAGACGAGGGCCGGACTCGTAGAACACCAGCGTCGACGGCACGCCGCCGAGCTCCGCGGCAGCGCGTTTTCGCGCGCCGGTCTTGGCGGGCAGAAATCCGCAAAACATGAAGCGATCGCTCGGCAGGCCGCTGGCCACCAGTCCGGCCAGCAAGGCCGAAGCGCCCGGGATCGGAAACACGCGGTGCCCCGCATCCAGGGCTTCGCGAGAGAGTTTCCAGCCGGGATCAGACACGAGCGGCGTTCCTGCATCACTGATCAAGGCGATGGCCGCGCCTTCGCTCAGCCTGTCCAGAATCTCGGGTCGGCGCTTTGCCCCATTATGGTCATGGTAGGGGCTGAGTTTCGCACGAATGCCATGGGCATCTAACAATCGTCTGGCGACGCGCGTGTCTTCGGCGAGCACTTCATCCACGGCCTGCAGCGTCTCGAGCGCCCGCAGGGTGATGTCGCGCAAATTCCCGATCGGGGTTGCGACGATGTAAAGACCGGACTCAAGCGGTTGCGCCGCGTCGGTCCCGGACTTAGGCTCGCCAGCGAAGCGACTCACGTCGCCGCCATCTGGTGCAGTGGAAGAGGGATACTTTGATGACATCACCGGCAACATCGCGCGTCCGCAGGCCCCTGCCAATCCTGTTTTTTTCCGCGTTCCTGGCACTCGCTGGGTGTGCAACCCAGGCGCCGGGTCCTGTGGGGCCTATCTCGACGGGTAATCCGCGCGTTGATCCCGTGCCGGGCGGCGAAGCGACAAATCCTGATGGCAGCCCGGTCGATGAAGAGAATATGGGCGAGATCGACGTACCGCAGGGCCCGTTCACGCCGCCGCATATGGAAGGCCGCGAGATTATCCGTGCTGGTGTGTTGCTGCCATTCACGCATCCCAATCCGCGCGTGCGCCAGCAAGCTGAGGGCATGCTCGCCGGAATTGAACTCGCGCTGTTCGATTATGGCAATGAGAACATCGTCCTGCTGCCGAAAGATACAGGTGGTTCACAAAGCCAGGCGGCGACGGCAGCCGGCGATCTCGCTGAACAAGGCGTGGATGTCGTGCTCGGGCCTTTGTTCGGCGCGAATGTCCAGCTGGTGCGCGAGGCGCTGACGCCTGAGCCTGATACCGGCTTCTTCGGAATTGGCGCGGCTGAGCCTGAACAAGGCAAGCCCGTCATCGCCTTCTCAAATGACAAGTCTGTCGCGAGCTATGGCGCCTGGCTGGCCTCGATCGCGCCAGAGGAAGAGGTTGCCGCGATTGTCGAATATGCAGCGCTGCGCGGCTATGATCAGTTCGCATTCTTCGGGCCGCAGAGCAGTCTCGGCACGCGGATCGAGGCCGCGATGCAGGAATCGGTCATCCTCAATGGCGGTTTCATGCTGGCGTCGAGCTTCTATGCGCCATCGACGGCAAATCCGGATGCCGAAGCGGAGTATTTCGCTCAAACGGTCGCGAGCGCGGTTGAGTCAGGCGCACGTGTTGCTGTCCTCGTGCCGGAGCGCGGCAATCGCTTGCGCCGGATCGCGCCGCTTCTCGCCTATTACGGCGTCGACACGCGTCAGGTGAAGATGCTTGGCACGGGCGGCTGGAATGACGAAGCCGTGTGGCGCGAACCAAGCCTGCGCGGGGCCTGGTTCCCGACCGCGCCGGCAACCGACATTGCGGATTTCGAGCAGAGCTTTGCGCGCTTGTATGGCACCAAACCGAGTTCGCTTGCCGCAGTGGCCTATGATGCAGCGGCTCTGGTCGTTGCCCTTTCCCAGGATGGCGCTCTGGAAACCGAAGAACTGATCAATCGCGACGGTTTTCTCGGCGTCAATGGCCTGTTCCGGTTCCGCACCGATGGCTCCGCCGAGCGGTCGCTGGCGATCATGGAAATTGATCCGACCGCCAGTGATGGCAGCGGCGTCCGTGAGATCCTGCCCGTATCGCCGAGCTTCGATGAGACGATTGGCTAGGCGATCGCGTGCACGAACGCCCAGGCAATCGCCGCCTGGCCGCCATAATACAAAAACCACACGGCGCGTGCGGCGACGGGCTTGATCGGTGCGTCTGGCTTCAGGCGGAAGAGTTCGATCGAGAGGATTGTATCTGACGCGGCGAAGGCGACCGCGCCGACCGCCGCGAGCCAGAGCGTTGGCTCCAGACGCAAGGCTGCGTTCACCATGAGCAGGATGATGATCGTATAGGCGGCCACCGGCAGCCGCATGGCTTTCTCAATCCAGGGCATCATCGAGCGAAGGAACAGGGCGCCGCCAATCGTAATCACGACCTGAAACGTCAGAACGAAGAGCTCTCTTGTCTCGCTCGTATGCTCCCAGAACAATGGAATGTAGGCCGCATGGGCGATGAAGAAGGCGGCCATGCCGGGGAGCAGGAATTTCTCTTCGCTGGCGCCCAGAAAGCCATCGCCGAGCGTGCTGAACGCGAGGGCGGCGACGACCAGCATGGGCGCGCCGGCCATATAGGCCCAAAGCGTGAGCAGGGCGGTGGCGGCGACTTTCAACACGACGCGGAGGATCGAAGGCGCTGAATTGCAGAAGAACAGGCCATAAAGCAGGGCGCTCAGGCCCGAAGCAACAAGAATGTAGATCATGGCCTAAGCTGTAGGGCGCTCGGGCAATCCTAACAAGCGGCGCGCGGCGGCGCGGTGGGGTTCGCGAATATGGGCGCCGACAATGCCGAGCGCGGTGGCCAGGACCGTGGCGTCATCGGTGAAGCCTAATCCGGTGAGGACATCGGGGATGGCATCGACCGGCAGGACGAAATATCCAAGCGCTGCAAACAGCACCATTTTGACCTTGGTCGGCGTTTCCGGGTCCAGCGCGCAATAATAGGCCGAGGCCAGATCATCCGCGAACGGGATGCGGCCGGCGACCCGCAGCAGCTTCGGCAATAGCTTGCGCCGCGTCCGTCGCTGCTGACGTTCGGTCTGGATCGGCAGCTGGGTTGGGATGCTGTCGCCATTTTCTATGATGATTTCCGTGGGGTCAGACATTGGCCGCGCGCTCACTTCCTTCTACATCGCCTCCAAGCCTAGATATTGGAGGAACTTCCATGGAACTCAACTCAAACATTTCAGCCGTCATCACCGGCGGTGCGTCTGGCCTCGGCGCGGCAACAGCGCGGCTCTTGTCCAGCCACGGCGTCAAATGCGCGCTTTTCGACCTAAACGAGGAAAAAGGCGAAGCCGTGGCGAGCGAAATTGGCGGTGTTTTCTGCAACGTTAATGTCACCTCTGACGGGAGCGTCGATGCCGGCTTTGCCAAGTCACGTGCGGCGATTGGCCAGGAGCGGATCCTTATCAATTGCGCCGGTACGGGAAACGCCATCAAGACCGCCAGCCGCAACAAGGAAACCGGCGAGATTACGCACTTTCCGCTCGATAAGTTCGACCTGATCATCCAGATCAACCTGGTCGGCACGTTCCGCTGCATTGCCAAGTCTGCCGCCGGCATGATGTCGCTCGATCCGATTGAAGGTGAGCGCGGCGCGATTGTGAACACCGCTTCTGTCGCGGCAGAAGACGGCCAGATTGGCCAGGCGTCGTATTCTGCGTCCAAAGGCGGCGTGGTTGGCATGACCTTGCCGATTGCCCGCGACCTGTCGCGCGAACTGATCCGTGTGAACACGATCCTGCCAGGCATTTTCGACACGCCGCTGCTGGCGGGTGCGCCGGAAAAAGTCCGCCAGGCGCTTGGTGCCCAGGTGCCGAACCCGGCCCGCCTCGGCAATCCGGACGAGTATGCCTCTCTGGCGGTTGAAATGTGCAAGAATGGCTATTTCAACGGCGAAGACGTGCGCCTGGACGGGGCCATCCGCATGGCGCCGCGTTAAGGCCAGAACCCAAGCCCTTAAACGGTTAAAGCCCGCCAGAACTGGCGGGCTTTATCCACTCTACGCGTGTACTCTACAAACTCTACGCGTCCGGCTTTTTCCTACACCTCAGGGCGTACAATCCGGCCGGACAGGTTCATGAGTACCTCGTCAGCGTTAAAATATGATGGATCATCGGGTTTTTCACCTTTGCCCATCATGATTTCCGATGTCGCTTCATAGCGGACAATCTCGCGATAATCGAAGGCAGGGCCCCAGAATGGGTCATGATAGCCGAACGGGCCGTGGAATCCGCGAATGCCAGCCCGGCGCGCATACCAGCTGCGTGGATAGCCACGCAAAAGACCACGGCGGCCATAGAATCGGTAGTCGCAATAGAAATTCGAATAAAACGGATCGTACGCACCATAACCGGTGGCGACGACGCGGCGGTTTTCGTCGGTCTCGCGCTGAATCACGCGAAAATAGTCATAGCCTTCGAGGTCCGTCAGCTCAGCGGCGCGATAGAGCAGATAGGTCTCCACCGTCTTGCGATCGGTGAGGCTGTTACCGGCAAAACTGATTTGCCAGCGATTGGTCTCAATTTGTTGATTGGCATAGCCTTTCTGGCCATCCAGTGCCGCCTGATACGGCGTAGCGGTTGCGCAGGCCCCAAGAAAGGCAAGCGCAGCGAGTGCGGTTGAAATACGCAGTCGGGACATGATCAGAATACCTCCTGAACTCAGCATTCACACCTGATTAACATATGCAAGCTGAACGCCAGTTTAATCGCTTTTATGTGACCAAGGTCACAGTCATGTCATGGATTATACGCTTTATTTGGCTTGTGGGGGAGCGCGTGTGGAGGCCTATAGCCACAGCACGTGCTGGCAACTGACAAAACCGGGGAGCTATTCGGCTTAGCTCCCCGGTTTCTTTTTGGATCAGTTGAAATCGTCCCGATCTCTATTCGTCGCCCTTGAACAGGATGACTTTCTGGTGCGGGAATGGAATTTCGATCCCGGCCTCATCCAGCGCTTTCTTGACCATTTCCGGGACCGTAAAGCGGACGTCAAACCAGTGTTCGCCCTTTACGAACGGGCGCACCGCAAAATCGACGGAGCTGTCATTCAGGGTCGAGACGACAACGACCGGTTCCGGATCGTCGAGGATTTGCGGATGATCCTTGAAGACTTTCTTGATCACGTCACGCGCCTTGTCGATGTCGGTGTCATAGGAGACACCAAAGGTCAGTTCGACACCGCGGATCGGATGATGGCTGTGATTGACGATCTGCTCGCCCCAGATCTTGCCATTCGGGATGATGATCTGCTGATGGTCGAAGGTGCGCAGGACTGTCGTGAACAGCGTGATCTCTTCGACATTGCCGAAATTGCCCGCCGCATCGATAAAGTCGCCGACCTTGTAAGGCCGGAAGATCATCAGCATCACGCCCGCAGCAAGGTTCGACATCGCCCCCTGCAAGGCCAGACCGACCGCGAGACCTGCTGCACCCAGAAGCGCGACAATTGACGTTGTCTCGACACCAAAGCGGTTGAGCACCGCGATGATGACAAAGGCCAGAACGACATAGCGGACCAGACTTCCGAGGAAGTTGAACAGCGTGTCGTCGAGCGCTTCATATTTTTTGCCAATGCCGCGGACAACTGCGCCCATCCGGCCCGCAATCCAGAAACCGATGATCAAAATCACCAGCGCGATCAGCACATTCGTGGCGTTGGCGAGCACTGTGTCGGCATGACGTTCCATGCCCAGCGGCTCCAACAGATTCTCTAAGAATTCCATATGAAACAAACCCCCTTTTTTTGTTCAATGATGCGCGCCAGCACCCAGGCCACGCGCATAAGTGAGTTTAAGGGCGGAGGAATTCAATCGGCAAGAGGGCGGCTGGAATTGCCTCACAAGCCGCGCCAGTATTGCGTTTTCGTAATACACGAACGGGGTTTCAAACCGTAAGCTGCGGCAACGCCGACCTGCACAGGGGAGACATCATGCGCGTATTTTCTGCCCTCTCGGGCCTGTTCTCGCTGGCATTACTCTCTGCATGTGGTGGCGGCGGTGGCACCGGATCTGGCACCCTCGCGAATATCGCCCCTGTGTTCAGTTCCAGCGCCAGTGTCAGCATTGCCGAGAACAGTGTCGGCGTGATCTATACCGCCAATGCCAGTGACGGGAATGGCGATACGGTCACGATCAGCATTGCGGGCGGGCCGGATGCCGGCGTCGTCACGCTCAATGCCGCCAGCGGCGGGATTTCCTTCACGGCCAGTGTCGATTTCGAAAACCCCTCTGATGCCAATGGTGACAATGTCTACGAAGTGACGCTCGAAGCCCGCGATGGCCGCGGCGGTGTCGCGACGCTCAACCTGCAGATCACAGTGACAGATGTTGCCGACACTATTGCCGTCCGGCGAGTTGGGACCGGGTTAGTACAGCCCCTCGGCCTCGTCGCCCTGCCGGATGGCTCCGGCCGCGTTCTGGTGCTCCAGAAAGGCGGCCGCATTCGCGTTCTGGACCCGGAAACGGGCAATATAGACAGTGTCGATTTTCTGGACGTGTCAGCCACGATCTCCACCGCCGGAGAAGGCGGCCTGCTCGGGCTCGCGCTATCGCCGAGCTTCGCTACGGATCGCACCCTGTTCATCAATGTCACCAACAATTCCGGCGATTCCGAAATCCGCCGGCTTCAAACCTTCTCGGGATCGCTGGACCAGGTCGACGCCTCGACCTCGGACGTGATCCTCACCATCGGCCAGCCGGATACCAATCACAATGCCGGGTGGATCGGGTTTGACGGGTCCGGCTTCCTGATCATCCCGATGGGCGATGGCGGCGGCGGCGGTGATCCCAGCGATTTTGCCCAGAACACGCAAACCCTGCTCGGCAAGGTCTCGCGCATCGATGTGTCCAGCGATGATTTCCCCAGCGATGCGTTGCGCGATTATGCAATCCCGGCTGGCAACACATTCACCGACCCAGCCAATGGCCTGCCGGAGATCTTCGCCGTCGGGCTGCGCAATCCGTTCCAGTCAAGTTTTGATCCGATCAGCGGCGATCTGTTGATTGGCGATGTCGGCGAGGCCGCCATCGAAGAGATCAATCGCCTGCCCATGAGCGATAGCAGCTTCAATTTCGGCTGGGCGGTGCGCGAAGGCACGGCCTTTTTCAAGGGGCCGGACCAACCTGAATTTACCCCGCCTGTGGCTGAATACCCCCGCGGCACCGGTCCGCGCGAGGGGCGTTCGGTAACCGGCGGCCTGGTCTATCAGGGCCCCGTCGAAGCCTTGCAGGACACCTATATTTTCGGTGACTTTATCAGCGACAATATCTGGGGCATCCCGGTTACCGATCTGATCAACGGACAGACCATCGCTGCCAGCGAATTCATGCTTTTGAACAGTGACTTCGTGCCGGATCAGGGCAGCCTGACCTCGATTGCTGCCTTCGGCACCGATGAGACGGGCAATCTCTACATCGTTTCCCTGGGGGGCGACGTGTTCCGCATGGAAGCCGGAAACTGATATTCCAGAATCGAAAAGGGCGAGCCAATCGGCTCGCCCTTCGAATTTGGATGTGGGTAAGATCTAGGCGGCGGCGCCCATAACGGCTTTCACTTCGAGGAATTCCTCAAATCCGTGATCGCCCCACTCGCGGCCATTGCCCGACTGTTTGTAGCCGCCAAATGGCGCTGTGAAGTCTGGACCCTGGCCATTGACCTGGATCTGACCGGCGCGGATACGATTGGCCACCTGAGCCGCTTCAGCCGGTTCGCCCTGGACATAGCCGGCAAGGCCATACTCGGTGTCATTCGCCATCTCGACGGCCTCATCGACGCTGTCATAAGGGATCATGACGAGGACCGGTCCGAAGATTTCTTCGCGGGCAATCGTCATGTCATTGGTGACATCGGCAAACACGGTTGGACGGGCAAAATAGCCGCGATTGAGGCCTTCCGGACGGCCAGTGCCGCCAGCCACGAGCGTGGCGCCCTCGTCGATGCCTTTCTGGATCAGGTCCTGAACCTTGGCATATTGGTTGCCGTTCGAGATGGGGCCAATGGCGCCTTTGTCGGCGTCACGCGGCATTTGCACTTTTACCGCTTCGGCTGCGGCCTTGGCGATCGCCTTGGCTTCTTCATTCTTGCCGCGTGGGACAAACATCCGGCTTGGCGCGTTACAGGACTGGCCAGAATTGGTCATCATCTGCATGACGCCGCCACCGACAGCCTTTTGCAGATCGGCACTTGGCAGAACAATGTTTGGCGACTTGCCGCCCAGCTCCTGCGCGACGCGCTTCACGGTCGGTGCAGCAGCCTGCGCGACCAGGATACCAGCGCGGGTGGAGCCGGTGAAGCTCATCATGTCGACATCCGGGTGGCCGGACAGATGCGCGCCGACGCTCGGGCCGTCACCATTGACCAGGTTAAAGACGCCAGGCGGGACGCCCGCTTCATGCATGACTTCGGTGAAGATCATCGCGTTCAGCGGTGAGATCTCGGACGGCTTCAGCACCATTGTGCAGCCAGCCGCGATCGCCGGTGCGACTTTGCAGGTGATCTGGTTGAGTGGCCAGTTCCACGGCGTGATGAAGCCGCAAACACCGATCGGTTCCTTGCGCAACAGGGTGGTGCCGCGTTGCTCTTCGAACTCATAATTGCGCAGGATTTGCGCCATGGTTGCGACGTGCCCCATGCCGGCCGGGACCTGCGCCGCATTGGCGAGCCACATTGGTGCGCCCATTTCGTCGGAAATCGCTTCGGCCATGTCACCCATGCGGGCCTGGATGCCTGCGGTGATCTTGTCGAGCAGGTCAGCACGATACTCGACGCTGGTCTGAGAGAAGCTCGGAAAGGCCGCCTTGGCGGCGGCGACCGCCTTGTCGACGTCTGCGGACGAGCCGAGAGAGATTTTCGCAAACGGCTCTTCGGTGGCCGGGTTCTCGACGTCGAGCGTACGTGGCTGGGCCGGGTCGACCCATTCGCCATTAATGTAGAATTGAAGATACTCTTTCATGGCTTGCGCCTCCCGTTACCTGTTCTCGTTTCCGGGCGCGTTTCAGAAGCTGACACGCGCGTCAGGTTTTATTTAAGCACAGCACGCGCCCGTGGAAAGACCACACGCGGCGGAAACATCCTGATTTAAACGTGATCTAGCGGCGACGGCCGCCAAGAATGCCGCGCAGGACGTAATCTGTGATCCGGCGGGTGATCGTTCTTGTAGCGGTGTTGACCGCGCGTTCGGTCGTGGTCATGCGGGTTGAGCGGCGCCGGGTCGGTTTCTTCTTTTTTGTCCGCGCCTTTTTCTTTTCCAGCTCGCGCTGGGCGTCCATCTCTTCCTTGGCGAGTTTTTCAGCGGCCTTCGCCGCCTCTTCTTCCCGTTTGAGCAGGATTTCGTAAGCCGACTCACGATCAATCGCCTCATCGTACAAGCCAGCCACAGGGCTGTTCTTCATCTCGGCCTTGCGTTCCTCGTCCGTGGCCGGGCCAAGTCGTGAGCTTGGCGGGCGAACCAGTGTGCGCTGGACCACGCCGGGCGCGCCCTTCTCGTCCAGCGTGGACACCAGGGCCTCACCGACGCCGAGATCGGTGATCACCTCCTCAGCGTCGAAGGCCGGGTTCTCGCGGAATGAGTCGGCGGCGGCGCGCACGCCCTTTCGCTCCGACGGCGTATAGGCGCGCAAGGCATGCTGGATGCGATTTCCGAGCTGCGCCAGGACACTGTCCGGCAGGTCGCGCGGGTTCTGGGTCACGAAGAATACACCGACGCCTTTGGACCGGATCAGTCGGACCACTTGTTCGATTTTCTCAAGCAAGGCCCGCGGCGCGTCATTGAACAGCAGGTGGGCTTCATCAAAGAAGAAGACCATTTTCGGTTTGTCGGGATCGCCGACCTCAGGCAGGTCCTCGAACAATTGCGACAACAGCCAAAGCAGGAAGGTGGAATACAGGCGCGGACTGTTGATCAGCCGGGTCGAGTCGAGAATGTTGACGATGCCGCGGCCATCGCGCGTCGTGCGCATGAAGTCCTTCAGGTCGAGCGCCGGTTCGCCAAAAAAGGCCTCCGCGCCTTCCCGCTCCAGCACCAGCAGGCGGCGTTGTATGGCGCCAATACTGGCCGAGGCGACATTGCCATATTCGCGACTGATTGCAGTGCGCACCTCCTTGTCGCCCATATGGTTGAGCAGTTTGCGCAGGTCTTTCAGATCGAGCAGCAACATGCCTTCATCATCGGCATATTCGAAAGCGACGGTGAGCACGCCTTCCTGGGTTTCAGTGAGGTCCATCAGGCGCGACAACAGCAGAGGACCCATGTCGGAAATCGTGGTGCGCACCGGGTGGCCCTTGTCGCCGAATACGTCCCAGAAAACCGATGGCGTGGCGTCATAGCCGTAATCTTCAAAGCCGATTTTTTCGGCCCGCGAGATCAGTTTCGGATGCAGTTTGTGGTCGGGGCTGCCGGCGACGCAAATGCCCGACAGATCGCCTTTGACATCGGCGCAGAAGACCGGGACGCCTTCGGCGGAAAACCCTTCGGCCAGGATTTGCAGCGTGACGGTCTTTCCGGTGCCGGTGGCGCCAGCGACGATGCCGTGGCGATTGGCGCGATTGAGCAGCAGTGCCTGGGCATCATTCGGCGTGCCGCCGCCATCCATGTCCGCGCCGCCAATAAAGATTCTGTCGCCCATTCCACACTCCTTGATCGCCCGCAAACTACTGTGTTTGCAGGGCGGAGCAAGGGTCGAGATGTTGTGATCAGGGGCAGTCCTCAGGTCGCGGCGAGGTACAATTCCCCATCGCGCACCACCAGGTCCGGCGCTGCCGAAAGCGCGGCGCAGGCGCCGTCATTGCTCTCGCCGGTCTTCAGGTCGAACTTGTAGCCATGCCAGGGGCAGGTGATCCGGCCCTCGGAGTCCACATCGCTGTCCTGAAGAGGGCCGAGCTGGTGCGGGCAGACCGCGCTGTGGGCGATCCAGTCACCCTGCCAGTAGCGTACGCAATAGCGGCCCGTCGTCGTTTCGATTGTATAAGACTGCGCTGTGTCGAGCGTGGCCAGTGCGCCAACATGGATCTCGCCGGGCGCCGGTTTGCCCGCCCGCCAACGCGACCGGTCTTCCAGCGCCGATTGCCGGCCCTGCATCAAGTCGGTGTCCTCGTCATAGAGCGTCGCATACTGGTTTTGCATATAGCCGAGGATGGCGGCCGAAGCGGCGTCGTCACCAGGGGCTTCGGGCACGTAGAAACGGACATCAACTTGGATCTCATCATCGCTGAGCGTCGTCGCCTGGGTGTGGATTTCGATGCCTTCGCCGGGGCCATTGAACACGGTCGAGACCCAGTAATTCTTTTGCGCGTCGACCAGCAGGTCGAGCATTTGATAAGTCGGTTCCATTGTGCCCGGCACGCCAATCCGCGCGCGCCAGCCCCAGTCGCCGCTATCGACCAGATCGATCGAGGCGAACGAGGACGGGTGCACATAGGGAAGATGCTCCCAGTCGTACGCATTCTCCATCATCCGGGCCATATTGGTCGGCAGGCGGCGGACATAATTGCCGAGATAATGCAGGCCCGAAATGCGGTCATAATCGATCGTATTTGTGCGCGCGTCGGCCTTGCCGCGTTCGAGATCAGTCAGCATCGTCAGGTCCTGTGCCGGTCAGTAAACCCTGCGTGTCCATCCACGCCATGAACTGATCGAACCAGCCATCAGCGGTGACGCCGCGTTTATAGCTGCCAAAGCCGTGTCCGCCATTCTGGTAATAATGCAGCTCGACCGGTGCGCCGGTCTGTTGCCAGGCATCGACCAGGCCGAATCCCTGTCCGGCAAACAGGCCGTCATCGGCCGCCAGCGCCGCGAACACTGGCGGCAGGGATGCAGGCAAAGACGTGGCCGTCATCGGACCGTAAATGTAGCCAATGAAATCTGCCTTCGGTGCCGTTTTCGCGTCAGCCGTGGTCACGCCGAGCGCCGTTATCGCTCCCGCGGAAAACCCGACCATGCCGACCTTGTCGGCGTCAAAGCCCCATTCATCCGCCCGGCTGCGCACCAGGTCGAGAGCGGCCTGCGCATCCGCAACCGCGAACGGAATGCCGCCGCGGATATCGATCTGCTCTTCTCCGGGCTGCGGCGCAAACAGACGGCTCATATGCGCCTGAAAGCCCTCAGCGTCTTCGGGGGTCTGCATGACGCGGTATTTCAAAACGAAGGCAGCAACCCCGCGCTCGGCCAGCCAGTCAGCAATCGGATAGCCCTCATTGTCCATGGAGACGAATTGGAAGCCGCCGCCCGGAACGACGATGACCGCCGCGCGCGTCTGTTCGGGATCGTCTGGCAGCACCGGCAACAGGGTCGGGTGGGTCACATTGGCCGCCCAGCGCTCGGTGCCGATATCGAACCAGGTCTCGGTCTGCGCCGCGTCTTCAGAGCCTGGCGCCGGGCCATCATAGAGCGCGATTGCGGCTTCGTCCTGCTGCACGGGAACCTGCTTCATGCCGCCTCCATCCTGCGCCACTCCGGGCATCGCCGCCAGCGTCATTGCAAACAGAGCACTGAATAATTTGTTCCGCATCCTCGCCTCCCAAAACTTGTCTGGGATGAGCTATAGCACGCGTCCGAACAAATCATATGCGTCGGCGTTCACGATCTCGGCAGAGACGATATTGCCGGCCTGCAGCGGTGTTTCAGAGGTCAGATAGACGAGCCCATCCACCTCTGGCGCGTCAGCCTTGGAACGGGCGAGATACTGCCCCGCTTCTTCGGTCGGGCCATCGACGATGACATCCTGCACGGTCCCGATCTGGGCTTCGGCGCGGTCCGCCGAGACAGCCGCCTGGGCTTCCATGAACCGGTGCCAGCGCTCTTCCTTGACCTCTTCCGGCACATGTCCGGGCAAGTCGCGGCTATCGGCGTGGACGACATTCTCATATTTGAAACAGCCAGCGCGATCGATCTTCGCTTGGCGGATGAAATCGAGCAGGATTTCGAAATCCTCTTCCGTCTCGCCCGGGAAGCCCACAATGAACGTGGAGCGAATGGCAAGGTCCGGCACGTCGCGGCGCCATTGCTGGATGCGCTCAAGCACGCGGTCCTGCTTGGCCGGGCGCTTCATCGCCTTCAGGACATTGGCACTGGCATGCTGGAACGGGATGTCGAGATAGGGCGTGATCGCGCCGTCCGCCATGAGCGGGATGACTTTGTCGACATGCGGATAGGGATAAACATAGTGCAGCCGCGTCCACACGCCGAGCGAGGACAGGCCACGGGCGAGGTCGAGGAAGCGGGTTTCATAGTCCGCGCCCTTCCAGGTCTGCGGCGCGTATTTGACATCGAGGCCATAGGCGCTGGTGTCCTGGCTGATGACCAGCAGCTCCTTGACGCCGGCCCGGACCAATTGCTCGGCCTCGGTCAGCACATGATGGATCGGGCGCGAGACCAGATCGCCGCGCAGTTTCGGGATGATGCAGAAGCTGCAGCGATTGTTGCAGCCTTCGGAAATCTTCAAATAGGCGTAATGGCGCGGGGTCAGGCGCAGGCCGCTTTCCGGGACCAGGTCCTGATGCGGATTGTGCGGCGGCGTCAGGTGCGTGTGCACCGCGTCCATGACCTGCTCATATTGATGCGGGCCTGTGACCGCGAGCACTTTCGGGTGGGCCTTTTCGATCACGTCCGGCTCGGCGCCAAGGCAGCCGGTGACAATCACCTTGCCATTCGCCTCAATCGCTTCCCCGATGGCGTCGAGGCTTTCATCGCGGGCGCTGTCGAGGAAGCCGCACGTATTGACCAGGACCAGGTCGGCGCCGGCATAATCGGGGCTGATCTTATAGCCTTCGGCGCGCAGGCGCGTGACAATGCGCTCGGAATCCACCAGCGCTTTCGGGCAGCCAAGCGAAACGAGGCCGACTTTCGGGATGGCATTGGGCTTGATCGGGGCCGGGCGGTCGAGGGTGGTCGTCATGGCCGCGCTGTTATAGGTTTCGCGTGGATTTGAAAAGGAGCGCTGATCATGGCGGATGCCCCAAAGGCCCCGGACCCCTCAAGCCTGTGGACGATTGCGGCGATTGCCGGCGTGATTGGCCTCGGCACGGGCGCGGCGTTCTGGAACCAGATCGAAGCCGGGGGCGGCATGGGCTGGGTCGGCTGGCTGATCATCATTATGCTGGCGATCATTGCCTATTCGATCAGCTTCTATTTCGGACATCGCTTCTTCGAGGATTCCCTCGACCAATATATCGTCTCCGACACGTTCAAGAAGAAACATGGCTGGATCGACCTGGAGACCGAGACCCGCGAGAGCGGGGATGAGAATGTCGATGGCTGGGTCGCGCACTACAAGTTCATCCGCATCATGTTCGCGATGGGATTACTGCCGCTGATCGCCTGTATCTACCTGTTCTGGTTCGCTTAGGCGGGCTGGATCGCTTGCCAGTTCTGGAACTTGCGCTCGGCGAGCGCCAGCCGGTCTTCCCCGACCTGGTCTGAGGTCACCGGCCGCAGCGTGGCCACCTCAGCCGAGGCCGCGTCGGCGGAAAAGCCGCGATAGCGCAGTAGCAGATAAACTACGAAACCGGTGCGATGAATGCCCGCCGAACAATGAAGGTAAATCACTGCGTCTTCATCAGCGCGCGCAATCTCGTCATAGAGCAGGAACAGGGCGGAGAGATCGACCTCGTCCAGGGTTTCGATATGACCGCCATCGATCGGAAAATGATGCCAGACCGCGCCAATGGCGTGTGCAATCCTCTTGACGCTGTCGGGCTGTTCTCGCGGCGACAGCAAGGTCAGCATGTGCGTGACGCCTTGCGCCTGAATGGCGTCTTTGGATTTCTTGCCCGGCCGCGGGCCCAGAATGAGTTGGGCAGTCATAACCTAGTCGCGTTCGATCGCGTCGACCCGGTCGGGATAGACTGCGAGCGCATCCTTGATCGCTGCGACGGCTGGAAACGGCATCTCATAGGTCCAGACGGCATTCTCGCTGAGCGACCCGTCGGCGCGCCGCAAGTGATAGTAGGACGCCTCGCCCTTATACGGGCACCAGCTTGTATGGTCCGAGCGGACGAGCGCGCTCAGGTCAAGCTCGTCACGCGGCAAATACAGCGCCGGCGGATAATTCGCCTCGTGCAGCTCAAGATGGGTTTGCGAGGCGAGAACAGGTTCGCCCGCCAGGATGATCCTGACGGGCGTCGCTTTCGGTTCAATCGAAATCGGGTGATCCGGGCCTGGCTCCAGGTGGCGGCGCATCAGGCCGCTTCCATGGCAATGCCTTTTTCAGCCATGAAGTCTTTCAGCTCGCCAGCCTCGAACATCTCCTTGATGATGTCGCAGCCGCCAACAAACTCGCCTTTGACATAGAGCTGCGGAATGGTTGGCCAGTCGGAGAAGGTCTTGATGCCTTCGCGCACAGCCTGGTCCTCGAGCACGTTCACGGCCTGGTATTCGACGCCGAGATAGTCGAGCACTTGCACAACCACGGAGCTGAAGCCGCATTGCGGGAAGGTCGGTGTGCCTTTCATGAAGAGCAGCACATCATTGGCTTTGACAGCCTCACCAATCGAATTCTGGACGTCGTCTGACATGATTATCCAGCCTCTTTCATTACCTGCTCACGGGCGACGGGGAGCAGCTCCGCCATATGATCCTTGATCCGGGAATCGGTACGATCCACGCCGGCCTTGTCCAGGTCGGCGCGGACTTTTCTGAAGACATCATCATCACCTGGCTCTTCGAGGTCCGACAGGACGACGGTCTTGGCATAGGCCTCCGCTTCGGCACCGTGCAGATCCATCAGTTCAGCCGCCCACAGGCCGAGCAATTTGTTGCGGCGGGCCATGATCTTGAATTCGGTGGCTTCGTCCAAAGCGAACTTGGCTTCTTCGGCGCGTTCGCGGTCGTCAAATGTAGACATGTGTGTTTTGCCTTCTGGAAGGAATTGTCGTTTCTGCCGCTGATATAGGGCTGATGGGGGTAGGGGTGCAAGAAGCCTTTTGCCTATTGGCCGCGATTGGCGTAAGGGGAGCGCCTGATTGGGCGCTGCATCGGCTGCGCCCCTGTCGCAGACCGCCAGAAGGATAGTGCGATGTCACGCAAGCGCATGATTTATGAGGGCAAGGCCAAGATCCTGTATGAGGGACCCGAGCCGAACACGCTGATCCAGTATTTCAAGGATGATGCGACCGCGTTCAACGCGGAAAAGAAGGCCGTGCTGGATGGCAAGGGCGTCCTCAATAATCGCATTTCTGAATTCATCATGACGCGCCTCGGCGGTGTCGGCATTCCGAATCATTTCATCAAGCGCCTGAACATGCGCGAGCAATTGATCAAGAAGGTCGAGATTGTTCCGCTGGAAGTGATTGTGCGAAATGTCGCTGCTGGCACGATGTCAAAACGCCTTGGAATCGAGGAAGGCACGCCGCTGCCGCGCGCGATTGTCGAGTTCTGCCTGAAGGATGACGATCTTGGCGACCCGCTGATCGCGGAAGAGCATATCGCAGCTTTCGGCTGGGCGCAGCCGCATGAGATGGACGAGATCATCGCGCTGTCCCTGCGCATCAATGATTTCATGTCCGGCCTGTTCGCGGCGGTCGGCATCAAGCTGGTCGATTTCAAACTCGAGTTTGGCCGCTTTTTCGAGAATGACATGCAGCGCGTGATCCTGGCCGATGAGATCAGTCCTGACAGTTGCCGGCTCTGGGACCTGGAAACCAATGAAAAGCTCGACAAGGACCGGTTCCGCCGTGACATGGGCGGGGTGACCGAGGCCTATGCCGAAGTGGCGCGGCGCCTCGGCATCATCAAGGAAAACGCTCAAGGCGCTGAAATCGTGGACTTTTCAGGCGCCAGCAAATAGTCTCCCGTTCAGGGAGGATGCTATGGCTCTACAAGTGATCGGCGCCGGGTTTGGGCGCACGGGGACGCTGTCGATGAAGGCGGCGCTGGAACAACTCGGCTACAATAAATGCCATCACATGCTGGAAGTGTTTCCAAGCGATGAGCAACTCGACCTGTGGCACGGCATTTCCCAGGGCGAAGCGCCAGACTGGGACAAGGTGTTCGACGGGTTTCAGGCCAGCGTCGATTTCCCGTCTTCGGGCTATTGGCGCGAACTCGCCGCGCATTATCCCGACGCCAAGATCATCCTGACGACGCGCAGTTTCGAGAGTTGGTATGCGAGCGCCTATGAAACCATCTGGCCGGTCAGCCGGGATATTCCGGGCTGGCTGACCATCGTGCCCAAGGTGCGCAAGATCAAACAGATGACTTTCGGGGCGATCTGGGATCGCCTGTTTGGCGGCGGCCTGGAAGACAAGGCAGCGGCGCAGCGCGTGTTTGAACAGCATGAAACTGACGTGAAAGCGGCCTTTGCCGAAGACCGCCTCTTGGTCTTTCACCCAAGAGAAGGCTGGGAGCCGCTCTGCACTTTCCTCGGCAAGCCAGTTCCGGCCACCGAATTTCCGAACGTCAACGACCGGGCCGAGTTCAAGAAACGCATCGGCATGTTCAAGCGCCTGAGATGGGTTCCGTACGGGCTCGCCGCGGTCGCTGCATTGATCGCGTATCTTGTCTTCCGGTAAGCAGCGGAATGGGGTAGAGGGTCCCCGACTCATCTAGCGGAGCGCGATTCTCATGAAAGCCATTGTCCACGTTGGTCTGAAGCCCGGTGTCCTCGATCCTCAAGGCAAGGCCGTGGCCGACTCGCTCGGCCGCATGGGATTTGGCGAGGTTGCCGGCGCCCGCATCGGCAAAGTCATCGAGCTCGATCTGGAAGGCGTGTCGGAAGCCGACGCCGAAGCGCGGGTCAAGGATATGTGCGAGAAGCTGCTCGCCAATACGGTAATCGAAAGCTACCGCGTCGAACTCGTCGCCTAAGGGCTGTCGGGACGGAGCCGCATCAATTCAATATCCTTGAACGCGACCGCATGGCTCTCTGCCTGCAGCGCGAAAAAGCCGTCGGACACGGGCCCGTTCAGATTGAGGCGCGCCACATCGGTATCGGCGGGATCATATTCTGGCGCGGTCAGGCGGAACGCTTCATCACCATCCACACGCATCGAGACAAGCTGGCTGCCGCGGACTTCTATCTCAAATTCAGTCCATTCGCCGGCGACGCGCGCACGCGTCTGCGAGTTCACGCAATGGCGTTTGATGAGTGCACCGTCGATCACGACATGCGTGCCGGGCGAGCACATATTGGCGGTCGTTCGCTCTGGTGTTGCCTCTGACCGTCCAAGCAATTGTGCCTCAATTGAAACCGGAAACGGTTGATCGATCCGCATGGTCTCAGGCGCCTGGGCGTGGACCATCACGCCGCTATTCATGAATGCCCATCCAGGACCGCCGGGGACTTGCGTCTCGCCGAACGCGTAAGAGAAGCGCAGGCGATAGTCGGTGAGATGATCCTCGAAGAACAGGTGCCCGAATTCGCCGGAAAACGCCGAATACCCGTCATAGGACCCGACGAGGTGCCCGTCCTCCACGCGAAAGATCTGTTCGCTGTCTTCGCCGAGATCCTGGCCAGCGATCTTTGGCGTCCACCCATTGAGCGTTTCGCCATCAAATATCGAAACCCATTGCGGCGCGGACGGTTCGGCAGGGGCGCTTGCGCAAGCCGACAGGCATGCAATTGCCAGTGCACTGCCACCGGTTTTGAAAACACCCATCTGTCTCACTTTCGCAATCGTTTCGAACGGTCCTGTGACCTGTCTCTCGTTTGTCAGGCTATCGGCGAAATTCAGAGCGCACAAGCTGAACAGCTGTTCATACTTGAATTTATTGATTTTTTTCGACGGAGATCGATTCCTGTCGCGTTTGATCTCCCATGCGAACACAAATGGAGGGACGCATGAAGAAGCTACTTACACTGACACTGATTGCCGCCATGGCGGCGCCTGTTGCGCTGGCTGGTCCGGCGGAACGTCTGGGGCGCCTGGACCATCGCCTTGATCATCTCGAACGTATTGGCGTGATCAAACAAGGGTCCTATCTCGACCGGGTGGAAGACCGAATTGACCGGCGCGAAAACAAGATTGACCGCCGCGAGGACCGCCGTGACCGCGCCGTCAATCATGGTCCACGCGATCGCCTGGAAGACCGGCTGGACCGTCTGGAAAATTACTATGATCGCCGCGAAGACCGACGCGATCGTCTCAACCTCTACTAGCCGAGTTGCAGGCTGGAGGCGTCACTGCGTGCGCCGGGATCGGGTCAGGGTCGCAGCCCTGGCCCGGTCTTTTTTTTTAGGATTGAGACTCTGAGGGAGCTACCCCGCAGACATGTCAGTATCGATCTCAGCGGAGGTCTCCGCATTTGATTCCGATGGCTCCGTCGGGATGACCGAGAAACTCAGTCTTTGCTGAATGCTGTAATCCTCAACATGGCCGGCCTCCAGATCGACCGCGATCGCGCCGTCAATCGAGGCGTTCTCGAGGGCGTAGATGAGGTTGAGTTCGTTCACTTTCGTGCGGACGGGTGTGTCAGACAAAATCGCGAAAGGAATGAGTTGAATCAAGCGCCAGGAATCTGCTGAAGGGGACCTGGGTTGTGCCGGATCCAGCCAGCCAAATGCCAACTGTCCTAGCATCGTTTGAAATGTCCGGCCGTCTTCGGCGAGAACGCCTTCGCGGGGACCGTCATACACCAGCGCTGCTGTGCGTTGGTAGGTCACGCTGACTTCATCTTCCGACAAACCGCTGAATTGTCGTTCGACGGTCAACTTGATAGGCGTTCGGGCGGTCAGGGAACTGACGGTCCGCATGCCCGCATCTTTTATGGTCCACTGATGGTCGAAACGATCATTACCGTCGCGATCTTCATAGCACGTTCCGTCAGCACCAAAGCTGCAATACAGATTGCCAAATGGTGTTGTGACGGCTGTCAGCGCTTCACCATTGTCCAGTGTGTGGCTGGTTTTCGATGAGGCTTGCCAAGTCAGCAAGACATCGCCCTGGGATGCATTGACGGAAACTGTCTTGGATTGCGTCGGCTCAAGTGTCCATGTCAATGTCAGGGCGCGCGCGCGATCTTCGTATGGAACTTGCGTCGCACATGCGCTGAGCAGAGCCAGTGTAGCGATTGGAAGCGTTCTGATCATCTTCGATGTCCCCTAACGATAGACTGGCACATAAGTGGTTCGCATGGTGGTGACGCGCGTCGCCTTTAAAGTTGTGAAACGACGCGGCAATGGCTGCAAAACCTTGATGGTGACAGATTTTTCTTTCGCGTCGTACGCGCTGAGTTCATATTGCGCGCCACTGATTGAAAACGTGGCGGGTGCACTACCTTTGGCGGGAATTGCAGCGGCGGTTTGGGCAATTCTGCGACCCGAAACCTCGAGGGAAAAGGCAATCACCCCACTTTTGCGGGATTTCGCCCATGTCAGCTCGACCGGCATCCCAGGACCTTGCTCAGGGGCAACGTGCTCGTACGAAGGCTGCGCCGATAACGTGCGTGGTCCATACAGAGAAAATGCGGCCATGTTGGTGCCGTCAATTGCGTCACCACCTGACCAGCCGGTATCGAATACGCCATCGTCATCGGCATCGTGCAGGCATGCGATCTGCTTGTCCGGTATTTGCAGGAACAGCATGTTCAATCCTGCGCTGGCTGCGGTCATGTTCGAGATGCCGCAATAAGTCCAAACCGTGTGTTCGTATCGTCCGAATAAAACTTGCCCCGCGTTGAACTTCACCGAATTGGCGGCAGCGCCAAAAGTCACATCGGCATTCAGTTTCACGCTCCTCGGGGAAACCGCGATCGTCGAATCAATCGCTTCTTTTCGACCAAACGTCGCCTGCGAATCCGGCGCGATCTCGGATGCCTGGATCAGAACTGGAAGATCGGTGTACGAGTAGGTTGTCTGCGCCATGGCTGGCAGGCAACACAAGCCGAACAGTCCTGCAGTAAATATAGATTTCAAGAATTACTCCCTCAGATCCCAAACTCACTTTGAGGAAGATTTCCAGCCTGTCAATCAGGATTGAATTTACAGCGTGACCGCCATGACAATATCGTTGAAAGTCTGGCCGCCGACCTGGAACTGTCGCTCGCCGACCTTCTGGAACCCGGCGCGCTCATAGAAGGCAACCGCCCGGTGGTTCTGGTCATAGGTGCCGAGCAGCATGCGCTTGGCGCCGATTTCGCGGGCATGTTGCAGGGCGCTGGTCATCAGCTCCCGGCCGGTGCCGGTGCCGTGATACTTGGAGAAAATGTAGATCCGCTTCAGTTCGATGTCGCCGGGTTGACCGACCGTCGGTGCTTCGACCGCCGTGGTGACCGCATATCCGATTGGCGCCTTGGTGCCGAAATATTCGGCCAGCCAGCAGGCATAATTCGGATCGTTTGAAGCGATATAGTTCTTGTAGACCTCCGGCGCGTGCTGGCTCTGGCAATGCGAGATCAGGTCCGCGCCGGGGATCGTTTCAGTATAGCTTTCCAGGAACGTTGCCGCACCGACGGCCCCGAGCGCATATTCATCGCCCGAGACCGCTGGTCGGATGTTGATCCCGATCGGCATCTTAGCCGGCCGCCATGGCTTTTTCGAAATTGTCGCCAACTGCGTTGAGGAAGCCTTCTGTGGTCAGCCACTCTTGCTCCGGGCCAACGAGCAGCGCGAGGTCCTTGGTCATCTGGCCGCCTTCGACGGTCTTGATGATCGTGTTCTCAAGCTTCTGGGCGAACGCGGTGACTTCCGGTGTATTGTCCATGCGGCCACGGTGCTGCAGGCCACGCGTCCAGGCGAAGATTGACGCAATCGAGTTGGTCGAGGTTGCTTCGCCTTTCTGGTGGTTGCGATAGTGACGCGTCACGGTGCCGTGCGCAGCTTCGGCTTCGACCGTCTTGCCGTCCGGCGTCATCAGAACCGAAGTCATCAGGCCGAGTGAGCCGTAGCCCTGAGCAACCGTGTCAGACTGCACGTCGCCATCATAGTTCTTGCAGGCCCAGACATAGCCGCCGGACCATTTCATTGCCGCGGCCACCATGTCGTCGATCAGGCGGTGCTCATAGGTGCCACCAAATTCGTCGAACTGGTCTTTGAATTCTGCGTCGAAGACTTCCTGGAAGATGTCTTTGAAACGGCCATCATATTTTTTCAGGATGGTGTTCTTGGTCGACATGTAGACCGGCCATTTGCGCTGCAGACCATAGTTCAGACAGGCGCGCGCGAAGTCGCGGATCGAGGCGTCGAGATTGTACATGCCCATGGCGATGCCGGCTTCAGGGAAGTCGAAGACTTCAAATTCCTGACTGTCAGAACCATCAGAAGCTTCCCATTTCATGGTCAGCTTACCAGCGCCGGGAACCAGGAAGTCAGTTGCCTTGTACTGGTCGCCAAAAGCGTGACGGCCAACCACGACAGGCTGGGTCCAGCCGGGGACGAGGCGCGGGACATTGTTGATCACGATCGGCTCACGGAAAACCACGCCGCCAAGGATGTTGCGGATCGTGCCGTTCGGGCTGCGCCACATCTTCTTGAGGTCGAACTCTTCAACGCGGGCTTCGTCCGGCGTGATGGTCGCGCACTTTACAGCCACGCCATATTGCTTGGTCGCATTGGCAGCGTCGATGGTGATCTGGTCATCGGTCTCGTCACGCGACTCGATCGAAAGGTCGTAATATTTCAGGTCAATATCGAGATATGGATTGATAAGTTGATCCTTGATCATCTGCCAGATGATGCGGGTCATCTCGTCGCCATCCATTTCGACGATCGGATTTTCGACCTTGATCTTTGCCATGGGAGGTTTTCCTTTTGCCTTTAACGGTTTGGGTGGGCCTATAGCAGGTCTGCGGGCGGCGTCAAAAGGCATGATGGGGCTGTTCTGCAGTTGACCAGTCCGGAGTGGTTGGGGCAGGAGGGCGGCAATGCCTGAATCTACGCCTATTATCATCCTCCACCGGCCTCAGCTTGGTGAGAATATCGGCTCCGTCGCTCGCGTCATGTTGAACTTCGGACTGACAAAATTGCGCCTGATCGACCCGCGCGATGGCTGGCCCAATCCGGCGGCGGATCCGCTATCGGCGGGCGCTTTTGAAGCCGGGGTGGAAGTCACCGTATTTGAGACTGCCGACCAGGCGTTGGCCGATTTGCAGTTGGTGCTGGCCGCCACGGCGCGCCCGCGCGGAATGGAAAAGCCGGTAACCGATGCGACGGGCGGGGCGGCGCAGATCCAACAATGCGGTCTGGCTTCAGGCGTCCTCTTCGGCGCTGAGAATCATGGCCTGCCGAGTGAACTGGTCGGCCTCGCCGACATGATCATGACCTATCCGGTCAATCCGGCTTTTGCCTCGCTCAATCTCGCGCAAGCGGTGGGCGTGTTCTGTGCCAGCTGGGGGGCGAGTGAAGGGGCCGTCGGGCGTTGGGAAGGGGAAAAAGCCGGTGTCGAGCCGCCCGCGCCGAAGGAAGACCTGATCCGGATGTTCGAACATCTCGAGGATGAGCTTGAGCGAGCGGGCTATTTCTATCCTGCTGATAAAACGGCGCTGATGAAAACCAATATTCGCAACGCCTTCATCCGCGGCGACTGGACCATGCAGGAAGTGCGGACATTTCGCGGGGCGATCAAGGCGCTGGCGCTTGGGCGCGGCAAGGCGCGGGTCAAGCGCGAGGATTAACGCTCGCGCGGCGGCAGTGCCGAAGCGCCGGGAATATTTGCCTGGACCAGCCGGGCTGACAGATCGCGGCCCTCCGCAGCGTAGGCCTTCTCGGCATTGGCGGCCTCGCCATCACAGGCGCTATGCAAGCTGCTGCCCCATGAGAACCCGGCATTGAAGCCATTGACCATCGAGCGCCGCAGACCGCCCTGATAAGGGGCTTCCAGTTCGAGGAGCCGAAGCATGTAGCTGCGCCAATATTGATCATTCCGGCCATTGCAGACGACACGAACAGCGTGGGCTTTGCCCAGCACTTCCGCCAGTGCCGTGACGTCCCGGAAATAATCCTGTGACCGTACGTTACTCTGGCCCTGCGCGGACAGAGCTGGCAAAACCGCGAGCAGACATACCAGGGCAACGCGGAGGCTGCGGAGATGCGAACATTTTTGGTGCATGCAAAAACCTTTGAACGGATTGAGGATGCGCTGAAACCCTTCGCGGATCAGATCTCACCCTTAGTCCTAAGTGATGAAGGAGACCTGAAACATCCTTGGGGCGAGAGTGAGGCAAAGGCCGCCATCGCCTATGGCACGACCGATGCCTATTTCAGTCCTGCGGTTATGACCTTCTTCAAGACCATTTTCGATTTTGAGCAGCTTGACTGGTTTCAGTCGTCTGCCGCGGGCACTGAACATCCAATGATCCAGGCAATCGGACAGAAAGCGAGCCTGTTTTCTGGCAGCCATGAACAATCCGAAGCGATTGCTGAATGGGTGCTCTGGGCCGGGCTGGATCATTTTCAGCGCGGCGGCGCGCGCCGGGCGGCGCAGGCCGAACATCGTTGGGACCGGCTCGGGTTTCGCGAGATCAGCAGCACGCACTGGCTGGTCATCGGGTTCGGCGCGATTGGGCAGGCGAGCGGGCGAAGATTGCGCGCGCTGGGCGCGGAAGTGACCGGCGTTCGGCGCAGCGGAGGAAATTCGGATGCTGCCAACCAGATCGTGACACCCGATGCCATGCAGGACGTGCTCGGCCGGGCCGACGCCGTCTTGCTCTGCCTGCCTTTATCGGACGAAACCGAAAATCTCGCTGATGCGGCGTTTTTCAAAGCCATGAAATCGGACAGCCTGTTCGTGAATGTCGGGCGCGGCGGCCTGGTCGATGAAGACGCCTTGATCGCTGCTTTGGATACCGGGCACGTGGCCCAGGCCAGTCTGGATGTTGTGCGCGAAGAACCTCTATCGGCTGAGAGCCCGATCTGGGACCACCCAAAGATCACGCTCACGCCGCATATCTCAGCCCAGACGCCGCAATCCAAGCTGCGGACAGATCAGGTGTTCCTGACCAATCTGGCGCGTTTTCTGGCTGACGAGCCACTCAAAAATCAGGTGAACGCAGACATGTTTTCGTGATTTGCGACATTTGTGGCATACTGTCTTCATGACGCTCAAAGGATGGACGGTATTTTCGCTCGTTCGCGCAATGACTCTGGTCTTTGTGATGGGCATGGTCGCGGCTGTGTTTTCTGCCGCCGAAGCCACCGAGCGACGGTCACTTGTCCTGAACGCAACAGATTCCTATCGGCCCTTTACTGACGTTACGATCAATGGCGTCGAGACGTCCGCGCTGCTCGATACCGGGGCGACCATCCCATTGATAGGTGACAGGTTCCTGGAATTCGAACCGGCTGCGGAAACCTCTCTTACAACCGAAGACTCTGAAGCACGCATTCTCGGGATTGGCGGACAGAAATTCTATCCTGTTTCGCGTTTGCCAAAACTGTCTGCGGGCGAAGAGAGCTGGACCGACCTGCGGGTCGCCGTGAATACGGAGAACCGCTACCCCATTCAGAAAAGCGTGTTACCGATTTCGATCTTCGAAACGCGGGTTGTGGACTTCGACTTCGGCAATCGCCGCGTGCACCTGTATGACGGCAAGCCGAAACGTGTGCGCCGCGCCCGCCACGCCTCGGTGCCATATCAGGATGTGAACAGCCTGCTCATCGTCCCGATCAGGATAAATGGAGTGTCCGGGCGCGCCCTGATCGATACAGGCGCGGATATCAGTTTTCTCAATCCTGCCTTCGCCAGTCAGTCCAGGGCGACACTTGATGAAGAACGCACGGCACTTTTACGCGGCAGCGATATGACCAATAATCGCGCCAGTATCTATCGTTTTCGACGAATCGTGATCGCCGAGAATGAAATTACCAGGATTACACTGCCTGTGTTCGACACAGAGCTATTCGCCGAGCTGGGGTTTGGCGATGAACCGATGATGATCCTTGGCATGGACCTGCTGCAGCATTTCCGCTTGCAAGTGGACCGCGAACAGCGGCGCGTCCATTTCAATCGCTCGGTCAATCCAAGGCGCTACACCGCCGAACGTGATGCGACCAGCGTGGCGAACGGAATCACAGTTCGATAGATTCAGTTTGCCTTCCGCACGGTCACCGTCCGGATGGGGAAGACAAGCATGAATTTAGGAGAACTGACGCATGACATATGCACCGTTTGATTTGACTGGAAAAGTCGCCCTGGTCACCGGCGGCAATCGCGGTATCGGCTTTGGCATGGCCGAAGCCCTCGCCGCCTCGAATGCCAGCGTCGCCATCTGGGGCCGCAAGGAAGCGGCAAACGCTGAAGCTGTCGAGGCGCTCTC
The DNA here is from genome assembly GCA_024742355.1 of Hyphomonadaceae bacterium. Classification (GTDB taxonomy): domain Bacteria; phylum Pseudomonadota; class Alphaproteobacteria; order Caulobacterales; family Hyphomonadaceae; genus Henriciella. The sequence goes on from JANSYM010000001.1 coordinate 129,554, forward strand.
CAAACTCGGAACCGGCGACGTTCAGGCCTGGACGGTGGATGTCTCTGACGAACAGGCGGTCGTCGATGCGACGGCAGACGTGGTGGCCAAGATGGGCCGCATCGACAATTGCATTGCCAATGCCGGGGTCGGCTTCGGCGCCTCAAGCTTCGCAGAAATGACCACCGAGACCTGGCGCAAGAATATGGCGGTCAATCTCGATGGCGCATTCTGGACGCTCAGAGAAAGCGTCAAGCACATGACCGAACGCGCGAAAGCCGGCGACCCGGGTGGGTCCGTGGTCGGCGTTGCCTCCCTCGCCGGTATCGAAGGAGCCGCGCGCAATCAGGCCTATGCCGCCACCAAAGGCGGATTGCCGTCCATGATACGTGGTATTGCGGCTGAGTGTGGACGCTACGGTATCCGCGCCAATTCCATCCTGCCGGGCTGGATCGCCACCGACATGACGGCGGCAGCCCAAGGCCAGGACGTGTTCGAGACGAAAGTCATCACGCGCGTCCCGATCCGCCGCTGGGGCGAGCCGAAAGACTTTGGCGGCATGGCCGTCTATCTCGCCAGCGACGCGTCTCTCTACACGTCCGGCACGACAATGATCATCGATGGCGGCTACGCGATCTTTTAAGGCCCGGTCGAAACTCCAGACACAAAAAAGGCCCCGTCACTCCTGCGGGGCCTTTTTCATTGAAAGTGACAGCCTGACTTACTGCTCAGGTGTCGTTTCGTCTTCGACGGTTTCGACAGCGTCGGTGACTGCCTCATCGACCGCGTCAGTCGCGTCAGTGACGGCATTGTCGACCGCATCGGTTGCCGCATCGACGGCAGAGTCAGCCGCGTCGGCCACGTCAGAAGCAACCTCAGCAGCAGCATCCTCGGCGGCGTCTACAGCGTCAGCGGCAACATCGCCGGCCGCGTCTACGGCGTCACCAGCAGCTTCGACAGTCGCATCGGCAGCATCACCTGCAGCATCACCTGCAGCATCAACAACTTCAGCGGCGGCATCATCTGCAGCATCGCCCGCATCGTCTGCGGCGCCACATGCAGCCAAACCAGCAGCGGCGAACGCTGCGATCCAGAGTTTCGTACTCATTTTCTCTTCCCCTCTAGAAGATAAGCCTTCATTGGCACCGCAAAACATACAAGAATCGCGCCTGAAGTGCAGGGGAAAACTGCATTAACCACGAAAACAGGGCATTTCCCCGCGGGCATGCCTTGTCTTGCCGCAAGGTTGCCCGCGTATCGAACATTGAAAATCAGGAGGCTTTTATGGGCATTCATACCCCGCTTTGCGACTTTCTCGGCACAAAACACCCAATCATGCTGGCCGGAATGGGCGGCGTTTCATACGCTGAATTGGCCGCGGCGATGTGCAATGCGGGCGGATATGGCGTGCTCGGCATGGCCGGAACGTCGCCCGAATTCATCGAATCACAGATGGCGCGCGTGAAAGAGCTCACCGACAAGCCGTTTGGGGTCGATCTCCTCGCAGCCGACCCGCGCAGCCTGGAAAAGAGCGTGGACGTCATCATCGAAGGCGGCGCAGACAGTTTCGTCGCTGGCCTCGGCGTACCGATGCCGATCATGAAGAAGCTGAAGGATGCGGGCGTAAAGGTGATGGTCGTCGGCGGTGCGGTAAAACACGCGATCAAGGCGGAACAGGCTGGCTGCGACGCTGTCATTCTGCAAGGCGGAGAAGGCGGCGGGCATACAGGCCTGGTCGGCACTTTGCCTTTAGTGGCGCAGGCCGTCGAAGCCGTGAAAATCCCTGTCGTTGCGGCGGGCGGCATCTATGATGGACGCGGGCTCGCGGCGGCTCTGTCGCTCGGCGCCGTTGGCGTCTGGATGGGCACGCGTTTCATCGCGTCCGCGGAAGCCCACGCCGCCCAGACCTATAAGGACACCGTGGTCAATGCCGGAGATACCGACACGACCCGCACGCGCTGCTATTCCGGCAAGCCGATGCGTTGCCGGACCAATGAGTACATTCTCGACTGGGAACAACGTCCCGACGAAATTCAAGGCTTCCCGATGCAGGCGGCGCTTTCGGTGCAGCAAGATGTCCTGGGCGGCATTGGCGGTGTCACCGATGAAACACGTCTCGATGGCAACAAATCCTGTTTCGCAATGGGACAGTCCGCCGGCGGCGTGAAAGACGTCCTGCCGGTCAAAGACATTGTCGATCGGATTATGGATGAAGCAGAGGCGGCGATCGGACGTGTCGCCGCGCTCCGCGTGACGGAACCGGTTTAACCTCGCCAAATCATTTCCTCCCTGATAGCGTTCACCTTAACGGGTACAGGAGGATAAAATGTGGAAACTCATGTTGGGCGCATCCGCGCTCGCAGTTGCAGCGGCGTGCACAAACACGGCTGATATTGTCACCGAGCCGGTGGTGGTGGACGCGCCGCCAGTGATTGAGGCGACGGTCAGCGAGACCTTGGACACGCAAGCAGTCGCGCCGGCATTTGAAACCTATTCGGCTGAGGCCTTCTTTCAGACCACAAGTGTTGGCCTATCCAACAGTTCGGGGTTTGCCTGGTCCAGCGATGACAGCCGCGTGCTGGGCTATTCCGACGCGAGCGGTGTGTTCAATGCGGTCGCACTGTCAGCTGACGGCTCGATGGAGAAGCTAACCGCTTCAGACACCGACGCACATTTTCCTGAGTCGTTTTTTCCGGACGATGACCGGTTGATCGTCTCGGCCGATCAGGGGGGCAATGAACTCGATCATATCTATGTGCGCGAGCTGGACGGAACGCTTGTCGATGTCACCCCGGGTGATGAAGTAAAGGCGTTTTTCGGCGGCTGGCGAGCGGACAATGCCGTCTTCTATGTTTGGCACAATGGCCGCGACTCCGCGAATTTCGACCTCTACGCAATGGATGCCGGTGATTATGCTGCGTCCATGGTGTTTGAGAATTCCGGCTTCCAGCCGGGCGCGTTGAGTGACAACGGACGTTGGCTCGCCCTGGACAAGCCGCGCACAAGTGCGGACTCCGACATCTATGTCGTCGATCTGAATAGCGAAGACCAGGCACCCGCCTTGGTCACCGCGCACGAGGGCAATGTCGCCCACGGCACCTACGGCTTTACGCCCGACGAGACCAAGCTCGTCTATTCAACCAACGAGTTTGGCGAGTTTAACCAGGCCTGGACGCATGACCTGGCAACAGGCGAAAAGGCGCCACTGATCGAGGCCGACTGGGATGTCAGCTTTGTGTTCTATTCGCCGAGCGGAAAGTACCGGGTGCATGCGGTGAACAATGATGGTCTGACAGATCTCAGCATCACGTCGACGGACACGGGCGAAGCTGTGACGCTGAATGGCGTGCCGGAAGGTGAACTCAGCCAGATTCGATTTTCGCGGGATGAGACGCGGATAGCGTTCGGACTGAACACTGACACCTCGCCGCGAAATATTTACATGACCGAGCTTGGCGGTGAAGCCGTACGCCTTACCGATGCGCTGAATCCAGCTATTGATGAAGCCAATCTGGTCACCGCCACCGTTGAGCGTTTCGAGGCGTCGGACGGCGTGACCATCCCGGGCATCCTGTACAAGCCGAAACAGGCCTCTGCAGAGAACCCGGTCCCGGCCATCGTCTTCGTGCATGGCGGGCCGGGTGGACAGACCACGCGCGGATATCGCGCCATGATTCAGCACCTGGTCAATCACGGTTACGCTGTCTATGGCGCCAACAATCGCGGTTCGTCAGGCTATGGCAAAACCTTCTTCCACATGGATGATAAACGCCATGGCGAGGAAGACCTGCGGGATATCGTCGAAGCGGGTCACTATTTGCGCGGCCTCGACTGGGTCGACGCCGACAAGGTCGGGGTGATGGGCGGATCCTATGGCGGCTATATGACCGCAGCGGCGCTGACTTTCCATCCCGAAGAGTTCGATGTCGGCGTCAATATTTTCGGCGTGACCAACTGGGTCCGCACGCTCCAGAGCATTCCGGACTGGTGGGCGGCGTTCAAGGAAGCGCTTTATGACGAAATGGGAGACCCGGCGACGGATGCGGAACGCCATGAAGCGATCTCGCCGCTTTTCCATGCCGAGAATGTGACCAAGCCCATGCTCGTCGTTCAGGGCGCCAACGACCCGCGCGTTCTGCAAGTCGAGAGTGACGAACTGGTTGCGGCAATCCGAGAGAACGGTGTGCCGGTGGAGTATGTGCTGTTTCCGGACGAAGGCCACGGTTTCCTGCGCAAGGAAAACCGCATCACCGCGTCAGAAGCCTATCTGAGCTTCCTCGACACCTATCTGAAAGGCGACGGGGCGCAGTCAGACTCTGACGCAGCGACGGAGGCGGACGCCGACTAGCCCTGAAACCAGTCCGGGCGTTTGAACTCCATGCCGAGATCGCGTGCGACCTGTTCGTGCGCGATCGCGCCATCAGCGACGGTCAGGCCTTCAGCCAGGTGCGCATTCGCATTCACCGCTTCGCGGCCGCCGAGATTGGCGATCTGCATGACGAAAGGCAGGGTCGCATTGTTCAGGGCATAGGTCGACGTGCGCGGCACGGCGCCGGGCATGTTGGCGACGCAATAGTGCAGGATGCCATCGACCTCATAGATCGGGTCTTCATGCGTGGTCGCATGTGACGTCTCGAAACACCCGCCCTGGTCGATCGCAATGTCGACCAGCACCGCGCCGGGGCGCATATGCTTGAGCTGATCGCGGGTGACCAGTTTTGGTGCTGACGCGCCAGGGATCAGGACCGCGCCGATGACCAGATCCGCTTCGCGCACTGCGGCATCCAGCGAGGCTTTGGTCGAATACATCGTCTTGACGCTGCCATTGAACTGCGCGTCGAGCTCGGCGAGGCGGGCATTGTTGCGGTCGAAGACGGTGACGTCCGCGCGCATACCAACGGCGATCTCAGCCGCATTGGTGCCGGAGACGCCGCCGCCAATGATCACGACCTTAGCCGGCATCACGCCGGGCACACCGCCGAGCAGAACGCCGCGGCCGCGTTTGGTCTTCATCAGCGCCCAGGCAGCAACCTGCATCGCCATCCGCCCAGCCACCTGGCTCATCGGGGTCAGGAGCGGCAGGCGCCCTTCATCATCGGTGACGGTTTCATAAGCGATGGCCAGACAGCCACTATCGATCAGACCCTTGGCCTGGACCGGATCCGGCGCCAGGTGGAGATAGGTGAACAGGGTGTGGTGTGGCTTCAGGCGCGCGGTTTCTTCCGGCTGCGGTTCTTTGACTTTGACGATCAATTCAGCCGCGTCGAACACGGCGTCAGCGTCTGCGACAATCGCAGCGCCAACGTCGGTATAGGCGGCATTGGCGAAACCGGACCCGATGCCGGCGCCATCCTGAATGAATACTTCATGGCCAGCGCGGACCAGTTCGCCGACGCTTTCCGGCGTCAGGCCGACGCGGGATTCCTGTTTCTTGATTTCTGTTGGGACACCAATGCGCATGTCTAAACTCCCTTATCATTTGTGCGGGAGAATACGGAATTTTTCTTGCAGAATCTCGTCAAACTACTCACTATGTGTTCATAAAATGGGAAAATTACTCATAAAAAGGCTGAACAATGAGCATTTCTTTCCAGGACAAAAGAATACTGGAACTGTTAAGTGAGGACGCCAAGCTGGCGCATTCCGAGATCGGGCATCGGGTCGGCCTGTCGACCTCTTCGGTCCATCGAAGAGTTCGGGCCATGGAAGATTCCGGTGTGATTGAAGGCTATGGCGTGCGCCTGAATGAGGCGGCGCTCGACCGGGCCACCAGCGTCTTTGTCCAGGTCACGCTCAGCAACCAGCAGGATGATGGCTTACAGGCTTTCGAACAGGCGGTGCGCAAGTCCCCGGACATTGCCGCCTGTTATCTGATGACCGGCGAGGCCGACTATCTGCTGCGCATCGCGGTCAGCGACACGGCCGATTATGAGCGCGTGCACCGCGATGTGCTGACACGGCTGCCAAATGTCGAGCGGGTGATTTCGCAATTTGCGATTCGGACCGTGTGCCAGAAGACGATGCTGCCGACCGTCTAGTCAGTCCGCAAGGAATAACCGGCAGAGCGCACCGTTCGGATCGGATTGCTGCCGCCGAGGCTCATCAAGGCCTTGCGCAGGCGTCCGATATGCACATCGACCGTGCGCGCCTCGACATAGACATCGGCGCCCCAGACACCATCCAGCAATTGCTCGCGCGAGAAGACCCGCCCCGGATGCTGGGCAAAATATTCGAGCAGGCGAAACTCGGTCGGGCCGAGATGGATGTCCTTGCCACCTCGCGTGACCCGGTGCGTGGTGCGGTCAATCTGAATGTCGCCAACGCGGATCTGATCATCCATCAGGGCCGGACGGATCCGGCGCAAAACGGCTTTGACACGGGCCATCAGCTCATTGGTCGAAAACGGCTTGGTGACATAATCATCCGCGCCGGTTTCCAGGCCGCGAATGCGATCGGCTTCTTCGGTCCGGGCCGTCAGCATTATGATTGGCAGGTTGGCGGTTTCATGGCGCGTGCGCACCCGGCGGCAGATTTCGATGCCTGAGATTTTCGGCAGCATCCAGTCGAGCAGCATCAGGTCCGGAACGCGCTCGTCGAGCAGCAGCATGGCCTCGTCGCCATCCCCGGCAATGGCAGTTTCATAGCCTTCAGATTCGAGATTGTATCGCAGCAGTTCCGCGACCGATTTCTCATCTTCAGCAATCACAATGAACGGTTTCATGATCCGGCTTCCTTAGCTTTGCTCAGGGACTTTGTCAGTTGTTTCTCGTGCGACGATGCGCTCACCCGTGGCGATAAAGTGAACGACTTTGGCGATATTGGTTGCGTGATCACCAATCCGCTCGAGATTTTTGACGATGAACAGGAAATTTGACCGCGCATCGAGCTGATCGGGCGCCTCTGCCATGAAAACCAGCATGGTGCGCAGCAGGCCATTATAATGGCTGTCTATGTCATCATCCTGGCGCAGGACGAGGATCGCCGCCGCTGCGTCGCGTCTGGCATAGGCATCGAGTGCCTTTTGCAGATTGTTCGACACAGCCTGTCCCATGCGCTCGACGCCGCGCAGGGCGGAGCGATTGTCTTCATCCATCACAGCGAGGCTGCGGCGCGCGATATTCTTGGCAAGATCGCCGATCCGCTCAATGCCGCCGGCCAGCTTGATCGCGCCGATGACATTTCTGAGGTCAGACGCCATGGGTTGGCGCAAAGCCAGCATGCGCACGGCCTTGCCTTCGAGTTCGCGCTCGAGGCGATCCATTTCGAGATCGCGCTCGATCACCGCTTCTGCGAGCGCCGCATCGCGATTGACCACGGCGCGGGAGGCGTCGCGGATCATCGCCTCTGCCAGGCCGCCCATGCGCAGGATGTCGGCGGACAATTGATCCAGCTCTTCGGTGAAGGCGCTGACAATATGTTGCTGTCTGACCACGTGTTACCTCTCAGCCAAAACGGCCCGTGATATAATCCTGCGTGCGTTGCTCCGCGGGATTGGTGAAAATGTTCTCGGTGTCGCCGAACTCAACCAGCTCGCCGAGATTGAAGAAGGCGGTTTTCTGCGAAACCCGCGCGGCCTGTTGCATCGAATGTGTGACGATGATGATGCAGAAGCGCAGGCGCAGCTCGTCAATCAGCTCCTCGATCCGCGCGGTCGCGATCGGATCGAGCGCCGAGCATGGCTCGTCCATCAGGATGACTTCCGGGCTGATGGCGATGGCGCGGGCGATGCACAGGCGTTGCTGCTGCCCGCCGGAAAGACTGATGGCCGAATCATTCAACCGATCTTTCACCTCGTTCCAGAGGCCGGCTTTCTGAAGCGATACGCCGACCAGCTGATCGAGGTCGGCTTTACTATTGGCGAGCCCATGAATGCGCGGACCGTAGGCGACATTGTCATACACCGATTTCGGGAACGGATTGGGTTTCTGAAACACCATGCCGACTTTCGCGCGCAGCATGACCGGGTCCACGCCCGGGCCATTAATGTCCTGCCCATCCATGAGGATCTCGCCTTCCACCCGGGCGCCCTCAATCGTGTCATTCATCCGGTTGAGACAACGAAGGAAGGTTGATTTTCCGCACCCGGATGGCCCGATCAGAGACGTTACTGCCTTGTCCGGGACCTTGATCGAGATGTTCTGGATCGCCGGTGTGTCATGATAATGCACACTGACATCGCGGCAGACGATCTTGGCACCGCCAATACCGCTTGCCCCTGCATAGAAGACGCCGCTCTGGGTCATGCCTACCATCTCCGCTCAAAGCGTCGCCGCAGCAGCACGGCAACAAGGTTCATCGCGATCAGGATCGCCAACAGGATGATGATGATTGCCGCTGTCATCGGCTCCCAGGCGCGCTCGGAACCGGAGAACCATTTATAAATCAGGACCGGCAGGACGGTCGCCTCATCATTCGGTGAGGTCGGGACGTCGCTGACAAAGGCGACCATGCCAATCAGGAGCAGGGGTGCCGTCTCACCCAGCGCGCGCGCCATGGCGATGATCGCGCCGGTCAGGATGCCAGGCGCCGCCAGCGGCAGGACATGGTGGAACACGGCTTGCGACTTGGACGCGCCGAGGCCGAGCGCCGCTTCGCGCATTGAGGGCGGGACCGAGCGCAGAGCGGCCCGGGAGGCAATGATAATGGTCGGCAAGACCAGCAGGCCGAGAACCAGCCCGCCAACCAGCGGAACGGAGCGCGGCAGATCGAACGTGTTGAGGAACACCGCTGCCCCGAGCAGTCCGAAAATGATCGAGGGGACCGCGGCAAGATTGTTGATATTGACCTCGATGGCGCTGGTCAGGCGCGACTTGGGCGCGAACTCTTCAAGATAGATCGCGGCAAAGATGCCGATCGGAATAGCAAAGATGGCGGTGATCAGCATCGTGAACAGCGATCCGACAATCGCTGCCGCCGCGCCGGCAAGTTCCGGATAGGTGCTGTCGGCATTGGTGAACAGAGACGCATTGAACCGGCGCTCGATCATCTCGGCATCGCGCATCAGGATGAGGATGGCGACCTGTCGATTGCTGAGCGGCCGGTCGGCGCTGTCACTGCTCAGGAATATCGCCGTGACCGGGCGCGATCCCTGTTCACCGAGCTCCGGGACCGGGCCGGCAAGATGGTTCAGGATCATCGAGGCACCGGCCGTGTCAGCCAGCTCGAACAGCGCGCCGGACAGAGAAATCAGGATATCCTGGTTCGGCGATCCCGGTTCGGCGAGCCGGTCCTGGAAGGTGATGAAACTGTCCTGTCCGGCATCGCTCAGCCGATAGGCTCCCGTAGAGAGCCGCGCCAGCCGGCCAGCTTCGCCGACGTGAAGCGCGCGATGCGTCCTGATCTCATTTTTCAAATACAGATCGACATCGTCGGACAGGGCGAGACGCGCGCGCACAGGCGATTCGGCATCGACCGGACGGGTTTGCAGCTTGCGCAAAACTGGCAGGACGGCGAGGCGCGGCGATAGCGCAAACAGTTCTGCCCGCTCGCTTCTATTGTCAGAGAGCTCCGGGAATGCAGAAAGAAGGTCGGCCCGCACCGCGAGATTGAGGTCGGTGATTCCGATATTCTTTGTGTCCGTAAACTCTGCAGCGGGCAGGTCCAGGACGAGCAGGTGCCGAGAGAATGCCGCGGTGGCGCGCAAGCTGATCGAGATCAGCAAGATCGCCAGGAATGAAACGGCAATGCCGATCGCCAACTGGCCGTACAGCTTGAACCGACGCTCCGCCTGGTTGCGGCGGCGCATGCGCGCGTCCTGAACGGACTCAGGTGGCATCGCGGGCTCAGTCATAGGCTTCTCGATACCGTTTCACCACGCGCAGCGCGATGACATTGAACAAGAGCGTGATGCCGAACAAAGCGAAGCCAAGGGCAAAGGCGGAAATGGTCTTGGCGCTGTCAAAAGCGGTGTCGCCGGTCAGGAGAGACACAATCTGATAGGTGACCGTGGTGATGTCCGAGGTCGGGTCGAGCGTGATCAAGGCGCGTCCGCCAGCCGCCATGACGACGATCATCGTCTCTCCAATCGCCCGCGACATGGCCAGCAGGACAGCGGCGACAATGCCTGGAAATGCAGCCGGCAGGACGACTTGCTTGATGGTTTCAGACTGCGTCGCCCCAACCGCCAGCGCGCCGTCGCGCAGCGGTTGCGGGACGGCATTTATGACATCGTCGGAAAGCGAACTGACGAACGGAATGATCATCACGCCCATGATCAGACCGGCCGCCAGAGCACTGGTTGGTTGCGCGGCGAGGAAATTGTCCGGCGTGAACGGCAGACTGTTCACCCACTGCGCGAGATTGCGGACCAGCGGCGCGATCAGCGCAGCCGCGAAGAAGCCGTACACAACTGTCGGGATACCGGCGAGCAATTCCAGGATCGGCTTGACCCAGCTGCGAAAGCGCGGGCTGGCATACTCTGACAGATAAATCGCCGCGAACAGGCCAACCGGGACGGCCACGCACATGGCCAGCAAGGCGATCATCAGGGTTCCGAAGAAGAGTGGTACTGCGCCGAAATTCTGACTCGTCTGCGCATTCCAGTCCGTGCCGAACAGGAATTCGAACACGCCGGGACCGTCTGGCAGACTGAAGAACCGGAGCGTCTCGTAAACCAGCGAAAGAACGATACCGACCGTGGTCAGAATGGCGATGGCCGCACAGACGAAAAGCAGCGCGGTGATGGTCTGTTCGACATAGGTGCGTGCCGGGAAACTGCGATTGAGCGGGCGGCGTCCGATAAAGAACCCGCCCAGGGCGGCAACAATCGCGATCGCCAGGGCAACCAGTCGCGCCTGGCCTTTCAGGATCGCATAGCGGTCGACGCTGGCATCAAAAAGCAGGTTGCCGGTGTCTTCAATATTGCGCTGCCCGGCATAATTGGCGACGCGCTCGATAAACAGATCGACTTGCTCCGGCCCGCGCGCCAACAAATAGTCTGGGAGCTCGCTGTGCAACGCGCCGCGAACATAATTCTCCGCGAACAGCAAATAGGCGAGAAAGATCAGTGCCGCGGGCAGGATTGTGCTGAAGGCCAGGAAATAGCCATGATAATTCGGCTGAGAGTGCAAGCGCGCGCCGATGGTCGAGCCGATTGGCAGAGCGCCAACTTCGGTGCGGCCGAATGAAAACGCAAAAAAACCGGCCGCGGCCAATGGCGCGATCAACAGCCACCCGATCGGGAGATGTCCAATAGTCTGCAGCATGAAGCGATCGGTCGTTACAACCCGGCGCTCTTACCCCGCGTCGTTGACACATATGTGACATTAACTGTCGCGAGCGAAAAATCCTTGCGCGGTCAGAACGGGGCCGGGGAGTCAAACTGGATTTTGGCGCCGGTGTGCGGATGGTTCAGGGACAGTGATTTGGCGTGCAGGCATAGGCGGGCATGCGACTCAGGATCGCCGTAGAACACATCGCCCAGGATTGGATGCCCGAGGCTCGCCATATGTAGTCTAAGCTGATGGGAGCGCCCGGTTTCAGGCGCCAGCGAAACGCGCGCATGGGTGTCGCCGCGCGCGATAACCTGCCAGTGTGTGATCGCTTCCCGCCCGTCCGGATCGAGATGCCGCAAAGGGCGCTTGAGGGAGTATTTCGCGATCGCCGCACTGACCGTGCCGCGATCCATTTCTGGCGATCCGGCGATCAGGGCTTCATAGCCTTTCTCGACGGCTCGTTTTTCGAACGCCATGGACAGCGTGCGCTGGGCCTCCCTGGTGCGCGCAAAGATCATCAGACCGGACGTGTCCATGTCGAGCCGGTGAACTATCAGCACCTCGCCGTGGCGCGCGCTTAAGAGGGCGCTGGCGCACACGGCTTTTTCCGGGCCGCGTCCCGGCACGCTGAGCAGCCCGCTGGGCTTGTCGCAGACCACGATCCAGTCATCTGAATAGAGCGTCTTCAACACGTCGGGTGGCGGCGGATTATATGGGGTCTGCAGCTGGGTCATCCGGCAATCGCGGCATCCAGATTCCAAACGCGGTGCCAGCGCCTTCGACGCTTTCAACCGCAAGGCCGCCGCGATGGCGGGCCATGATGTGTTTGACGATGGCGAGCCCGAGGCCGGTGCCTTCGATCTTGCCGCCGCGGCTCTCGTCGACGCGGTAGAACCGTTCGCCGAGGCGCGGCAGGTGCTGTTCGGAAATGCCGGCGCCATTGTCCGTGACGCGAACCCAGACAGCGGGCACTTCGGTGGAGGCATAAGGCTGTAACAAGACCGCGCGTTTGGCATCGACCGACTGGCGACTGCACGCGGTCGCGGCGTCGCCCATTGTGGCTGCTTCCCCGATAAGGATCTGAACTTCGCCGGAGTCCCGCGCGTATTTGATCGCGTTGCTCGCAAGGTTCTGGATCACCTGAGCGAGTTCATCGCTGTCCGCGATCACGCCGATCCGCTTTTGCGGTCCGTCAAAATGCAATCTGATCCCGGCATCCTCGGCCAAGGGGGTGAGCGCGAGGCTGGTTTTACGTGTCAGGTCCAGAATGTCGACTTGCGTCTTCGGGGCGCGGTGTTCGCTGAACTCGATGCGCGACAAGGACAGGAGGTCGGCGACGAGACGCTGCATGCGCTCGGTCTGTTGGCCCATAATCTCGAGGAAGCCATCCCACGCTTCTTTATCGTCCTTGGCCGGGCCGCGCATGGTTTCGATGAACCCGCCAATTGCGGTCAAAGGCGTGCGCAGCTCGTGGCTGGCATTGGCAAGAAAGTCGGCGCGGGCACGTTCGGCGCGGCGCACGGCCGTAAGGTCCTCAAACACCATGATCACCGAGCCGGGTTCGAGGCCGGCCCGGATGTGTGCCATCCAGACCTCGGCTTCGCCATGCTGGGTAAACTCGATCCGCTCTTCGGCGCCGTCACGCGCGACTCGTTCTGCCGCCGCGAGCAGGTCCGGCTGGCGCAGCATCGCGCTCGGAAATGGCCGAGGGGCGGCATCGATGCGAAACAGGTTTCTGGCATGAATGTTGGCAGTTTCAACTGTGCCGCCAGGTGCAATCAGAAGCGCAGGCAGTGGCAAGGCCAGAACGAATGGCTCGACCGCATTCTCGGTCGGGCTCTGTGGCGCGGCTGGGTCGGGTCGAACAGGCGTCGGTTCAGAGACTTTACGCCCACCGGGAGCGGAGCCGACAAAGAAGGCCAGGGCCCCGGTCGACATCACGATGGCGCCGGTGATCCATTCCACCAATCCGACGGCTCCGGTGACGTAGAGTAAGGTCAGCACCGCAACAGCGCCGAGCGTCAAAACCAGAAAATCGCGAATGCGTCGCGGCGGATCGGGCTGGATTTGTCCGTTATTTTGTGACATTGCCGCCCCGAAATTCCAATCATGGTGGTCTGTATGGGTTTGCAGCGCGTATACAGCGCATGGCGCGATGGGCAAGTCTGAAAGCTTTTTCATGATTATTGAAAAACGATAATTTTTTGTTGACAGTCGAATAGGGCGGGCGTAAAGCCACGGTCCAGGCTTGAGAGGTATAAATGAAGCAAGCAGGTCTCGCATTCGGTGTGCTCGCGCTCGGCGCGTGTTCAACCGTGCCCAGTCTTCCAAGTATCGGGGGCGAACCCCTGGTTGTGTTCCCGGTTGCGCCCGATGCTCCGGACACGTGGGCCGTTTTGGGCGTGGCGGGCGAAGCTCCGGATGCCAATTGGCTGGCCCAGTTCAATGATCCGATGCTCATCGATCTGGTCAACGAAGCCCTGGCAGCCAATCCGTCCATCCGGTCCCAGTTTTACGCGGTTGAAGCGACGCGGGCGCAAGCGCGCAGCACGTATGGCCGGACCTTGCCGAATCTTTCGGGCTCTTTGTCCGGTGGCGGCACCAGCAATTATATTCCCGCAACCGATTCCCGAACCGACAATTCCTCGTTCGGGATTGGCCTTGATTTGAGTTGGGAAGTCGATCTTTGGGGCCGCTTGCGCGCTGGAATCAATGCCGCAGAGGCCGACCTGATTGCCAGCGAAGCGGACCTCGCATCCGCGCGCCTGGCACTCGCAGCGCAAACTGCATCGGCCTGGTTCGATCTCAATGAAGCCCTGGCGCAGGAACGCGTCGCGGTTCAGACCTTTGAGGCACGGACCCGCGCCCTCGAACTCACCGAGCGCCGGTTCTCTCGCGGTCTGGCAACGGCGTTGGACGTGCGCACCGCACGCACCACACAAGCCTCGGCCGAAGCGTCTATTGCCGGGCGGCGGCAGGCCAGCGGCAATGCTTCGCGGCGTCTGGAAATTCTGCTCGGACGGTATCCGTCTGCAGAATTGGACGCCTTGGCAGAGCTCCCGCCGCTTGAACCGATCTCTGCGGCAGCGAGCCCGATGCTGCTCTTGTCACGTCGCCCGGATATCGCCGCTGCTGAAGCGCGCGTGACAGCGGCGGGGCTACGGGCTGAACAGGCTCGCCTGGCCATGTTGCCAGCGCTTCGCCTGACCGGCTCGGTATCAAATTCCGAAACCGATTTCGCTGACGCACTCGATCCAAGCCGCGTGGCTGCGCGCCTGATTGCCAGCCTGACGGCGCCCATCTTCAATGGTGGGTCGCTGGATGCTGACCGCGACGCGGCAGTTGCACGGGCCCGTGCGGCGGTTGAAACCTATGCCGCGACGACGCTGACGGCGTGGCGGGAAGTTGAAGATGCCCTGGCGGCAGATTCACTGTTGGCGCAACAGGAAAATGCGCAGGCGCGAGCCCTGGAAGAAGCTCGCTTGGCTGAAGAGCTGGCAACCCGCCAGTATACGAACGGCCTGGTGTCGATCTTTAATCTGATCGACTCCCAGACGCGTCGCCTCAATGCGGAAAGCAATGTGATTGCCGCCCGCTCGGCCCGCGCGTCTAATCGAGTAAGTTTTCATCTTGCTCTCGGAGGTGGATTGCCTGTGGCAGAACCCGCGGCCCCGACCTCCGCGAGCGCAAATAGCCCGGAAGTGGCAGTCCTCCCATGAGTCGTATCATATCCATCGTTTTCACTGTCCTCGCCCTGGCGGGCATGGGTGCAGCGGCCTTCATGACTATTCAGGTCCTGAAACCCGAGCCCGAGCAGGCCGACGAAAAATTTGCGGGTCTCTCGGTGTTCGCCGAGCGGGTCGGGGTCGAAGACCTGAATTTCACCGTCAATGCCCAGGGAGAAGTGCGACCACAGCGCGAAATCGTCGTGGCGCCCCAAATCGCAGGCCGTATTGCTTACGTCTCGCCTGACTTCATTGATGGCGGCTTCATTCGCCGCGGACAGGTTCTGGTGCGTCTGGAAACAGCGGACTATCAGCTCGCCGTGGTGCGCGCGCAATCCGGCGTTGCAAGCGCTGAGCAGCGCCTCGCCCGCGAGGTCGCTGAAGCTGAAGTGGCCCGTCAGGATCTGGACAATCTGGGCATTACCGATTCAAGCCCGCTGGCCCGACGCGAGCCGCAGATGGCCGAGGCCGAAGCGGCGCTGGAATCTGCAAAAGCACAGCTGGCGGACGCCGAACTCGCGCTCGCCCGTACGGCGGTCGTCTCGCCGTTTGATGGCCGCGTTCGTGAAGAGAATGTCGATGTCGGCCAGTTTGCTTCTCCGGGCCAATCGCTGGGCCGCGTCTTCGCGACAGATGTGGTCGAGGTGGCATTGCCGATCACTGATGAGCAGCTGGGGCAACTCGGATTGCCGCTGGCTTTTGCTGAAACAGCAGAGGTCCAGGGGCCGCGGGTTGTCTTTTCAGCGCCCGTTGCCGGCGTCGAGCGCCAGTGGATCGGTCGTGTCACGCGCTCTTCCGCGGCCGTCAATTCGCAAACCCGATTGATCAATGTGATCGCCGAACTCAATGATCCATATGGCGCGAGCGCTGATGATGGCGCGCCGATGGCGCCGGGTCTGTTTGTCTCTGCGGAAATTGATGGCACGCGCATCGAGGACCTGCTGGTCGCCCCGCGCTCCTCTATTCGCGGTGGTAACAATATCTTTATTGGCGACCCGGAAGCGGGCGAGCTACGGATCTTCCCGGTTGATCTGGTCTACAGTTCGGCGGACGGGGCCTGGTTCCGAAGTGATGACGTCGATGTCGGAGAGCTGGCCATTGTCAGCCCTATTCGTGGATCGAATGACGGCATGAGCATCACAATTCTCGAACGGCTCGAGGACGGAACGATCAAGAATCACAATGAGGCGGCAAATTCGACCGCCGACGACAATGAGCGAGACGGTGTTGCCGATGTGGCCACCGAAGTGATCGCTTCAACAGGTGATGGAGGCCAATAATGTTCGGCATGGTATCCTGGTTCGCGCGTAACGCGGTTGCCGCGAATTTGCTCATGGTCGTCGCGTTTATCGGCGGCGTGCTTGGGTTCAACTCGATGGAACGCGAAATGTTCCCGGTTGTTCCAGTCGCCGGTGCGTCTGTGACAATGACGTGGAACGGGGCGTCGCCCCAGGATGTCGAAGAACAGATCATCACCCGGATCGAGGAGGCCGTCGCGGACATTGATGGCCTTGACCGCATCACCTCGATCGCGCGCGAAAGTTTCGCGGTGGTCAATATTCGCGGGCGCGACGATATCGACATGCAGGTCTTCATTGATGAGATCAAGCTGCGCGTCGATCAGATTAACAACCTTCCACAGGCTGCGTTCCAGCCGCAGGTGCAGCGCTGGGAACAGCGTGATTGGTATTTCGGCATGGCCATTCACGGCGACGTCGATGCCCTGACGCTCAAACGCGTCGCCGACGATGTTCGCGATGACATTGCCGAAATCAGCGGTGGCGAACTGGCCGTGTTGCAGGCGACTTTGCCTGAAGAAGTTTCGATCGAAGTTTCAGAAACGGCGCTGCGCCAATACAATCTGAGTTTCACCGAAGTGGCGCAGGCGATCCGGCAATCGTCGCTAAACTCTTCAGGCGGCCAGATTCGCTCCAGCGTTGGCGATGTTTCGATGACCGCGCGCGCCCTGGCCGACACGCAAGAGCAGTTTGAGAATATTATCGTCCGCCAGTCTAACGCGCAGGGCACAATTCGTGTCGGCGACGTTGCGCAGGTCATTGATGGCTTTATCGATGCCGATCTGGATGCCACGTTCGACAACCGCCCGACCGCCTTCGTCATGGTGGTACAGCCGGACAAGATGGACATTGTCTCCTATGCCAACAATTTCCGCAACTATATCGATCGCGCCAACAACCCGTCATCGGGCATTCTGCCGGGCGGTATGAAGATCGATATTCTCTGGGACAATTCCCAGCCCTTCCAGGCGCGGATGAAACTGATTTCGGAATCGGCTCTGCTTGGCGCGGTTCTGGTGATGCTGGTCCTGATTCTTTTCCTGCGTCCGATCGTGGCGTTCTGGGTTACCATCGGGATTATTACAGCCTTTGCCGGCGGGATCCTGCTGATGCCGCTTTTCGGTGTTTCCTGGAACGTGCTGTCGACCTTTGCGGTCCTGCTGGTCATCGGGGTCATTGTCGATGATGCCATTGTGGTCGGCGAGAATATCCACCGAGAGGTGGAATCCGGGCGAAGGGAAGGTTTGGATGCGGCCATTGTCGGCACGCAACTGGTGTTGAAGCCGGTCGTGTTCGGCGTCATCACCACGATTATCGCCTTTGCGCCATGGGCGCTGCTCACGGGACCGACGCGTGCGTTTACGCAGCAAATCACATTCGTGGTCATCGCCTCGCTCGTGTTCTCGATCATCGAATGCATGTTTATTCTGCCGGCCCACCTGTCGCACATGAAAAAAGAGGACAAGACGAAGCAAAACGCGCTCGCGCGGTTCCAGCAGCGCATTGCTGATAGTCTGCTCTGGTTTGCACAGAACATTTACAAGCCGGTGCTCGAGTTTGCGCTGCGCATGCGGTACGCGACCATCGTCTTCTTCTTCATCGTTTTCGGCTTTGCGATCATGCTGGTTGGCAACCGGATCGTGCCATTCAAATTCATGCCTGAGATCGAAAGCGATCTCGTGCAGGTCGAGATTGAAATGCCGGACGGAACCCCGTTCTCACGGACGCTCGACGTGCGTGACCAGCTGGCATCAGGTGTGACATCCGCCAAGGCCCAGCTGAATTCGAAATGGGACAGTCAGATCAATCGCACAATTGGCGACTATGATGGCGGCGTTATCAAGGATGCGTCGATCGTTGCATCGAACAGCCGGGTTCAGGCCTGGATCGGTCTGGTGCCGCCGGAGAACCGCCCTGAACTGCTTTCAACGCGCGAAATCTCCGAGACAATTCGCGATCTGGTTGGTCCGATCCAGGATGCAGAAGAGATCACATTCGATTTCACCGACAATGAAAACGATACCGGTGTTCGATTTGCGCTCAACCATCCAGACCTTGATCGCCTGAGAGAAGCCTCCGCGGTGGTCCAGGAGCAGCTCGCGACCTATGCGGCAGCTTACGATATCGGCGACAACCTCACGGCGGCCGCTGACGAGCTTCGGATCGAGCTGAAGCCCGGTGCAGAAGCGCTCGGCGTCTCACTCGCAGACGTTTCAAGACAAGTTCGCCAGGCCTATTTTGGCGAAGAAGTTCAACGCCTGCCGCGCGATGGCGAAGACGTTCGCGTCATGGTTCGCCTGCCAAAGTCGGCGCGCACGGATCTCGACAGTCTCGACAATTTGCGCATCCGAACCGCGGATGGCCGTGAACTGCCTCTGACGCAAGTGGCCGAGTTTACGTATGCGCCTGGTATCAACCGCATTCTCCGTCGCAACCGCACCCGCTCGGTCTCGGTCTATGCGGAAGTGAAGGGCGATGGCGGTCGCGGTCAGGTCATGGCCGACATGAATGTCAATTTCTGGCCTGATTTCGAGAAGCAGTTCCCGGATGTGGAACGTGGCGCTGCTGGCGGGTTTGAGGAAGAACAGCGCTTCTTCCGCGAGCTCAATATGCTGGCGGTTGGTGCGATCATCTGCATGTATATCGTGCTGGCCGTGGCGTTCCGATCCTATGCGCAGCCTCTGTTGCTGATGACGGCGATTCCGTTCGCGTTGACCGGCGCCGTGATGGGACATTGGATCACCGGGACGTCGATGGCCATGTTCTCGATTTTCGGGATCGCGGCGGCTGCGGGGGTTGTGATCAATGACAACCTCGTCCTGGTCGATTTCGTGAACCGAAAACGGGAAGAAGGCGTCGGCGCGGTGCAGGCGCTGGTCGATGCCGGCGTGTCGCGCTTCCGGCCGATCCTGCTCACTTCGGTGACAACTTTTGTTGGTATTCTACCGCTTATTGCCGAGCGGTCGATGCAAGCGCAATTCCTCAAGCCGATGGTGATATCGCTCGGCTATGCGGTGGCGTTTGCGATCTTCGTGTCGCTGCTACTGGTGCCTACCCTGTATGCAGTCGGCGTCGAGATCGGACGTGTTTTCCGGTGGAGCTGGGCCGGACGACCATATCGTAAGATCGGCGAGTCCTATACGGGCGAAGTTACGATCGACAGCGAAGAACTGATCGGCACAAGCGGTGGTCAGCCGCAGCCTGCGCCGGCGGAATAAACAAAAAAAACATCACGACTGTTTTCCATGTTCAGGGAGAAAACCATGAAACAATTATTGCTAACGGGGGCGGCGGCGGCCGTGCTCGCAGCCTGCGGCGCGCAAGAAGCGACGCAAACGGCTGCACCTTCAGATTCGGCCGAAGCGGCCGCTGACGCGCGCGTCGTCGAAACGGTTTCGCGCGATGATTGGGGCGAGTTCGGTCTCGATCTCTATTCGATGGATGCGTCGGTTGCACCAGGCGATGACTTCTTCCGCTATGTCAACGGCACCTGGTATGATGAGTTTGAAATGCCTGCCGATCGCACCCGCTATGGGGCCTTCTCATTGCTCCGCGAAAAGTCCGAGCAGCGGGTTAAGTTCATCATCGATGATCTGGCAGAAGCCAAGCCGGATCCATCGACTCTGGAAGGCAAGGTTGCCGCCTATTACAATGCTTATGTGAACACGGACGCGATCGAAGCGGCCGGCCTGACGCCAGTGCAGTCTTATCTCGACCGCATTCAGGCCATTGAGAGCAAGGAAGATCTTGCTGCCGTCATGTCGACAGTCGGTTTCTCGTCGCCGATTGCCGGTTTCGTTGATGTCGATTCCAAGGACACGGAAAACTATATTTTCTACGTCACGCAGGCAGGCCTCGGGCTGCCGGATCGCGACATGTACCTGACCGACGAGGGCAAGAATGTCGAAACACGCGAAGGCTATCTCGCTTATCTGACCTTCCTGCTTGAGAAAGCCGGATATGACGATCCCGCAGACGCGGCAGCGCGCGTCATGGCGCTCGAGACTGAAATTGCGAAAGCGCATTGGGACCGCACCGTCGGCCGTAACCGCAATCTGACCTATAACAAGATGTCGAAAGACGAACTGCTTGGCCTCGCTGGCGACTTCCCGCTTGCCGCCATGCTCGATCAGCTCGGTCTTGGTGAGCAGGAACAGTTCGTCGTCCGCCAGGTCACCCCGGATGCAGACGAAATCGCCGAACTTGGCCTCAACGAAGAGCAGGTCGCAAAGATTTCAGGCGGCGGTATTGCCGGCATTTTCGATGTGATGAACGCGACATCGATGGAAGACTGGCAGGCCTATTTGTCGGCCCACCTTCTGTCTGATTTCTCCGCGGTCCTGCCGAAGGAGATCGACGACGCGTCATTTGATTTCTACGCCAAGCAGTTGCGCGGCCAGGAAGAACAACGCCCGCGTTGGAAGCGCGGCGTACAGGCCGTTGAAGGCGCGCTTGGTGAAGCGGTCGGCAAGGTCTATGCCGAGCGTTACTTCCCAGCTGAGAACAAGGCGGCGATGGACGAGCTGGTTGCCAATCTTCGCCTCGCAATGGCCGACAATCTCGACGAGATTGACTGGATGGGCGACGAAACCAAGGTCCAGGCGCGCGACAAGCTGTCCAAGTTCACGCCAAAGATTGGCTATACGGAAAAGTTCGAAACCTTTGATGATCTGCAGGTTTCCGACAGCGCGTTCGGAAACTCGATCGCCTCCAATACCTGGGCGTTCGAGGACATGATCAGCCAGCTCGGTCAGCCAATCGACAAGACCGAATGGTTCATGCTGCCGCAAACCGTCAATGCTTATTACAGCCCGAACCGGAACGAGATTGTCTTCCCGGCCGCGATCCTGCAGCCGCCATTCTTCAATCTCGATGCCGACCCGGCGATCAATTACGGCGCAATTGGCGGCGTGATCGGTCACGAAATCGGACACGGTTTTGATGATCAGGGCTCGAAATCAGACGGTGACGGTGTCCTGCGCGACTGGTGGACGCCAGAAGACAAGGAGGCCTTCGTTGCCCGCACTGACGCGCTGGTCGGACAATATGATCAATTCTGCCCGCTCGATGAGGGTGAGACCTGCGTCAATGGACGCCTTGGCCTCGGTGAGAATACCGGCGATCTCGGTGGCCTCTCCATGGCGTACAAGGCTTACAAGATGAGCCTCGACACCAATGGTGACGGCGAGATCAGTGCTGATGAAGAAGCCCCTGTGCTCGGCGGGTATACTGGTGACCAGCGTTTCTTCATGGCCTGGGCGCAAGCCTGGCGGAACAAGTATCGCGAAGAAGCGCTGCGCCAGCAGATCATTCGCGGCCCGCACAGCCCGCCATATTATCGCGTCAACGGCATCGTCCGCAATTTCGACGAATGGTATGAAGCGTTTGATGTCGGTCCCGACAATGAACTCTACCTGCCGCCGGAAGAGCGCATTCGGATCTGGTAAACCGATCCCTTTACATTCAAGAGGGCGACCCCAGAGGTCGCCCTTTTTTGTGCCTGAAAAAAATTTCACCTGCCTATGGTTTGTGCGGCGCACATTGGGTTATGACTTGTTTCGGGTACGCAATGATGGGTGAATGGAACCATGCCGAAGCCAAAAACGGTGCGCGCATATCTCGACGATCTGGAACCACATCAGGGCGCCATCGCTGTCGCGCTCGAAGACGCCATTAAACAGCATTGGCCGCATCTGACCGTGAAACTCGCCTGGGGGTTTCCGTGCTGGAGCGGCAATGAACGTGTGTTTTCCGTGATGGGGCAGGCTGATCGCTGCAATCTCCAGCTCTGGCAGGGCGCCGAGCTGGCCAATGATTATCTCGATCGGATCGAAGGCACGGGCAAATCGCTGCGCCATGTCAAAGTCTATGCTGTCGATCAGGTGAATGATGAATTGATCGACATCATGGACCGGGCCGTGACGCTGGATGCGACGGCGCCGCAGCGCGTCCGCTAGTCGCGACGCAGAAAATTCGACCAAGGAGTGACTTGACGTCGGGGCCTATTCCACCCCATTTGTTCGCAGGTGCACAATAAATCAAAAACTACGCTGAAGGAGTTTTCCCATGTCTGAGACAGATCCGGTTGTCATCGTTGGAATGGCCCGTACGCCAATGGGAGGATTGCTCGGCGATCTCTCTGCAATGTCTGCGAACGAACTTGGCGCGATTGCGGTCAAGGCGGCGGTTGAAGAAGCGAAGCTCGGCGCCGACGAAGCTGACGAGATTATCATGGGCAACTGCCTGCCGGCCGGACAAGGCCAGGCACCCGCCCGCCAGGCCGGGTTCAAGGCCGGTATGGACAAGGGGCTCGAGGCCACCACGATCAACAAGATGTGCGGCTCTGGTCTGCAGGCGGCCGTCATGGGGCGCCAGTCCATTGCTTCGGGTGATGCCAATATCGTCATCGTTGGCGGCATGGAAAGCATGACCAATGCGCCGCATCTCATGGATGTCCGCAAGGGCCACAAATATGGCGATATGGGCGCCAAGGATCACATGGCGCTGGACGGCCTGACCGATGCATATGCCGGCGGCCCGATGGGTGCGTTCGCCGACATGATCGCCGAGAAGTACCAGTTCACGCGCGAGCAACAGGACGCCTATGCGCTCGAAACCCTGCAGCGCGCGCAGGACGCCACCGAAGCCGGCAAGTTCAAGCGCGAAATTGCGCCCGTGACGATCAAGAGCCGCAAAGGCGAAACCACGGTCGATACGGACGAGCTGCCGCGTACGGCGCGCCCGGACAAGATTCCGAGCCTGCGCCCGGCCTTCAACAAGGATGGCACTGTGACGGCTGCGAACGCCTCAGCGATTTCAGACGGCGCGGCGGCGCTGGTCCTGATGAAGGAGTCCGAAGCCAAGTCTCGCGGCCTGTCGCCAATTGCCAAAATCATCTCCTCCTCGAGCCACGCTCACGAGCCTGAGAATTTCACCACGGCGCCGGTTCCGGCCATGGAAAAAGCCCTCGCCAAAGCCGGATGGTCGAAGGACGATGTCGGCCTGTGGGAAATCAATGAGGCATTCGCGGTCGTGCCAATGATTGCGATGAAAGAACTCGGCCTCAGCCATGACAAGGTCAACGTCAATGGCGGCGCCTGCGCGATGGGCCACCCGATCGGGGCGTCCGGCGCGCGGATCCTGATCACGCTGCTCGCGGCGATGGAAGATCGTGATGTGAAGAAAGGCGTCGCGTCCCTCTGCATTGGCGGCGGCGAAGGCATCGCCATGTGCGTGGAGCGGGCTTAAGCAGCTTTGCCCACGAACACCAAGATAACCGACCATTTCGCTGAACAGGCAACGTGGTGCGCCGGGCTGGGGTCACCCTTCACGGCGCAGCTTCTGCACCGGTTCGCCGCCGATTTCGAAACGGGCGGCCCGATCGCTCAGATTTGCGGCGACTGGACGACCAATCCCCGCAAGGATGCGCTTGGGCTGCGTCTGGCCGGGGCACTGCATCATGCTGTTCTGAGCGGTGAGGCGCCGGACCTTGCGGCGCTGTACCCCGCATCAATGAGCGACTGGGATATGGACCAGGTCTGGCCCGTGGCGAAGGCCTGGCTCGGCGCCAATGTGGATCACGTGCGCGCCTTCATGCAGAGCCCGCCCCAGACCAATGAGACCCGGCGGTCGATCATCCTTTTGCCGGGGTTTTTGAAACTGGCGGCGCGTTTTCAGCAGCCGCTGCACCTGCTCGAACTCGGCGCCAGTGCCGGACTCAATCAGAACTGGGACCGGTTCAATTATGCGACAGAGTCGTGGCAGCGGGCCGGGGAGAGCGGCGTCACCATCCGGACCGACTGGCGTGCCCCGGTGCCGGAACATCTCGACACCGACCTGCAGATTGCCAGTCGCGCCGCCTGTGATCTGAAGCCCGTCGATCTGTCAGACCCGGACCAGGCACGGCGCCTGAAATGCTACACCTGGCCGGACCAGGAAGAGCGTTTGAACCGTCTCGACGCGGCCATCGCTCTGGCGCAGGACGCCGGCACGAAGGTCGAGCAAGCCGACGCGCTGAGCTGGCTGACCGAGCGCCTCGCCAATCGCCCGGCATCCGGCGTGACTGTGGTCTATCATTCCGTGTTTCTGATCTATCCGCCGCGCGAGGTGATTACGGCGATCATGGAGGCGATCCGAAACGCCGGCGCTACCGCCACGCAGCAGGCGCCGCTGGCCTGGCTCAGTTACGAATCCGAAGCCCTGTTCGGCGGCGATCGGTCGAGCCCCAGAATGCGCGCACGGCTGGAGACCTGGCCGGACGGCACGGTCGAGTCTTATGCGGAGTCAGATGGCCACGTAACGCGCGTAGAGGCTTATTGAGGGGCGTGTTCCGCGATGGCCGCGTCGAGCACGTTCGCACTGACGGTCCGTATGGCCTGTTGAGCCGCGTCCGAGAATTGGTTGGTGTTGACGATGACCACGCGGTCGAGGTCCGGCGCGACGATGATCCGCGATGTCCACATCGTGTTGGACCCGTAGTGCAAATACAGCCTGCCATAAGTCGGGTCATCATAAACGCCCCAGCCCATCGCATAATCACCCGCAGGATCGGGATGCGGCAGGAACAGTTTCTCCCGCATCGCCAACGGTACAATCGCGCTATCATCCTTCAGGAATTCAACCGCCAGTGCGGCATGGGCTTCCATTGTTGCGTGCAAGGTTCCAGCAGGTCCGAGCACCATGGGATTGTCCGCCGCCTTGCCCCGACCGACCGGATTCATGAACGCGCCCAATACGACGAGATGACCCTGCAATCCTTCCGGAGGCGGGCCGAAACCAAATCCAGTCTGATGATGCTCTTGTGCGAGCCGGTCAAAGATCAGTACCTGCATCGCCGCTTCCCAGGAATTGGGTAAATCAGCTTGCGCCGACAGGATCGACTCCATCGCCGCGCCAGCGAGAATGTAATTGAGATTATTGTAGTCGAATTCGCCCGGCGTCTTGCTTGGCGGCTCGGTGAGCACCGCGCGGGCGGTATCTGCGCGCTGATCGGGAACGCTGCGATCATCATTCCGGCGGGCATTGAGCCAAAATCCGCCCATCTGTTTCAGGCCCGATCGATGCGCGAACAGGTCTTCGATCGTGATCTCCTGCCAGGCCGGGTCGATCTCGTCAGCGAGCTCAGGAAACAGCTCTGGAAGCGTCGCGCCCCATTCCGCCAGGCCGCGCTCAACCAGCTGGGCATAGAGCAAGGCCGTCAGCGCCTTTGTGTTCGAGCCGAGATGCCAGGCATCGGTTGTCAGTGCCGGGTCGCTGTCATTCTTGGCGCGTTGACCTGCGACGGCAATGTCCAGGATCCCATCCTTCGACGCCACCACGGCCCCGAGCGCGATCAGATCATTGTCCGCATGCGCGCGGCTGACATAGTCCTGCAGTTCCGACGCGGCGACCGGCGCGTCTACGACGGTCGGGGTTTCAGGGACTGAATTCGATGGGGCCGGCTCACACGCAGCCAGGACCGCGATGGTCAAGGCGGATAGGAAGCCGCGCACCTTAACTCGCCGGGACGTAATCGCTGACCAGTCCGAGCGGCACCGCGGTGGTGCGTTTGGCGACATTGATGATGATCCGCGATTGAACATCCGACACCAATGCAGACCCCAGCAGCTTCTCGCGCAGGAATTTGTCGTAAGCGTACATGTCCGTGGTGGTGACCCGGATGATATAGTCGACGGCGCCGGTGACGGTCATGCATTCCATCACTTCCGGCCACTTGCGAACCAGGTTCTCAAACGCCTCCAGATTCTCTTTGCTGGGCAAGGCCAGTTTGACGTTCGCAACCACTTCAAAGCCGAGCCCGAGCGATTGTCGGTCGAGCAATGTCACGCGACCCTGAATGATCCCGGCTTCCTCCATCCGCTTGATGCGGCGCCAGCACGGCGACGAGGACAAGCCGACACGTTCGGCGATGTCGGCGACGGACAAGGACGCGTCTTTTTGAATCAGATCGAGAATCTTGGCATCAATCGTATCTAATGGTTCTGACAAATTTTCCCCCAAGGAATGCATTACTGGGTATATTATTGCTCAAATTATCCGCATTCTTGCAAAGAAGACAAGTATTTTCGTCATTATGTTGGGATATATGACCTAAACGCAACACTGGAGAGATGCGCTTTGGAACATCGTGAAGTTACGCTGGACGACAAATATGATCTTGTCGAGGGAAAAGCGTACATGACCGGGATTCAGGCGCTGGTGCGCCTGCCGCTTGATCAAAAACGGCTCGATCTCCAGGCCGGACACAACACCGCCGGCTTCATTTCCGGCTATCGCGGCTCTCCGCTGGGCGGCTATGACCAGCAATTGCGTGCGGCGCAGAAATGGCTGGACGAGCATGACGTAAAATTCTGGGAAGGCCTGAACGAGGACCTGGGCGCCACGGCCGTATGGGGCAGCCAGCAACTAGGCCTGTTCCCGGGCGCGCAGCGTGATGGCCTGTTCGGCGTCTGGTACGGCAAGGCCCCTGGCGTTGACCGCACCGGCGATGTGTTCAAGCACGCCAACGCAGCTGGCACGTCGGCGCTTGGCGGCGTGCTCGCTGTCCTCGGCGACGACCATATGTGCAAGTCCTCGACCCTGCCATCGCAATCAGAATATGCGATGCAGGATGCCGAGATTCCGGTGCTCAATCCGGCCTCGATCCAGGACGTGCTGGATTATGGTCTGCATGGCTGGGCGATGAGCCGGTTCACCGGTGGCTGGAGCGCCATGATCGCGCTCGCCGACACGATGGATAGCGGCGCCGTTGTCGATGTCTCTCTGGATCGCATGAATTTTGTGACGCCGGAGTTCGAGTTTCCGGCGGATGGCGTGCATATGCGTCGTTCGGATCCGCCGCTCGAGAAAGAACGCCGTCTGCGCCAGTACAAGATTCCGGCCGCACAAGCTTGGGTACGTGCCAACCAGCTTGACCGGGTCATCCTGCCAAGCGCCAAGCCGCGGGTCGGCCTGATCGTCACCGGACAGGCCGCGCGCGATGTGTTCGAGGCCCTGGAAGCGCTTGGCCTGAGCCCGGAAGACGCCGGAAAACTGGGCGTGACAATCTACAAGGTGGCGATGCCCTGGCCGCTTGAGCCGGAAGGCATCCGCAACTTCTGCGCTGGCCTGGAGCGCGTGCTCGTGATCGAGCACAAACGGCCACTGATCGAAGAGCAATTGCGCGCGGCACTTTACGCCATGCCGGACAAGCAGCGCCCGTTGCTGGAAGGCAAGCACACGGTCGATGGCAAGCCTCTGCTCAGCCAGATCAGCTCGATCCCGGTGCCTGAAATCGCCGACGCGCTGGCTGGCGTCTTGCCAAAAGGCTGGGATACGTCGCGGGCCGATGCCTATTTCGCGCGCGTTGGCCGCGCTGGCGAAGCGGCGCGGACCAATGCGACGCCGACTGTGCGAACCCCGCACTATTGTTCCGGTTGCCCGCACAATACATCGACCGTGGTACCTGAAGGCTCGCGTGCACTGGCCGGAATTGGCTGCCACTATATGGCGAACTTCATGCCCGACCGGAACACCGACATGACCAGTCAGATGGGCGGCGAAGGCATTGCCTGGGTCGGGCAGCATTTTGCCACTGACGAGAACCACATGTTCGTCAATCTCGGCGACGGCACCTATTCGCATTCCGGCTCGCTGGCGATCCGCGCCGCGGTCACCTCAGGGGCCAATATTACCTACAAGATCCTCTACAATGACGCCGTGGCGATGACCGGTGGCCAGACCGTGGAATCCGGTCAGACGCCGCAACAGATCGCTACGCAGGTCAAAGGTGAGGGCGTCGAGACCATCGTCATCGTCACCGAAGACCCAACCCGCTACGCCAATGTCAAAGGCTTGCCGCGCCGCGTGAAAATCCATGACCGCGCCGATCTCGACATGGTCCAGAAACAGCTGCGCGAGACGCCTGGGGTTTCTGTCCTGATTTATGACCAGATCTGCGCCACAGAAAAACGCCGCCGCTCGAAGCGTGGCCTGCGGACGCCGGACCGCACCCGTGTGCTGATCAACACTGCCGTCTGCGAGGGCTGCGGCGACTGCTCCCTCAAGTCGAACTGCCTGTCGGTCGAGCCGGTTGAAACCGAGCTTGGGCGTAAACGGCGGATCAATCAGTCGACCTGCAATACCGATCTGTCCTGCATCAAGGGTTTCTGCCCGAGCTTCATCACGGTCACCGATGGTGAGTTTACCGCCAAGGATGAGCCGCGCCCTGAGATCGACACGTCCTACATTCCGCTGCCCGAAACGCCGAGCCTGGAGCGGACCTGGAATGTCCTGTTCACCGGCGTTGGCGGCACCGGCGTGACAACGGTCGCGGCGATCCTCGCCATGGGCGCCCATGTTGACGGCAATGCCGCGTCCAGTCTCGATATGACCGGCCTGGCGCAAAAGGGCGGACCGGTCCTCAGTCACCTGCGCTTTGCACGTGAGCCTGACATGATTTCAACCGGCCGGGTGCCGCCAGCGAGTACTGATTGCGTCATCGCTTGTGACCTGGTGGTGGCGGCAGGCGGCGATGCCCTTAACCTTATGGATGCCGATCGCACCGCGGCTTTCGCCAATAGTGATGTGACGCCGACCAGCGAATTTATCCGCGATCGCTCGAAAAAGTTTGAAAGCGATTTGCTGGCCGCGCGGGTCAAGCGTCAGGCCGACGAATTTGCCGCCTTTGACGCGGAAGCGCTGGCCATCCTGTACTTCAATGATGCCATCTACACCAATATGATCATGGCTGGATATGCCTGGCAGAAAGGCCGTGTACCGGTCTCGCTGCGGGGCATCTATCGCGCCATCAAGATGAATGGTGTGAAGGCAGACGACAATATGGCCGCCTTCGATGTCGGCCGGATTGCCGCTTACGATGTCAGCCGCCTGGAGCCGGCCAAGGACCCGCGCGGACACATTTCGCCGATGTCCCTGGACGAGTTGATCGACAATCGTGCGCAGCGCCTGCTTGCCTTCCAGAACCAGAAATATGCCGACCAGTATCGCAAGGTCGTTGCCCAGGTGCGCGCGGCCGAGTCAGCTGCAGGGCTGGGCGAACGTCTGAGTAAGGCCGTGGCGCGTTATGCCTTCAAACTGATGGCCTATAAGGACGAGTATGAGGTTGCGCGTCTATGGACGGATGGCGCCTTCGACGCCTATCTCGCCAGGAAGTTCAAGGGCGGAAAGCTGTCCTATCATCTCGCGCCGCCCATCTTCTCGGGCAAGGATGAGCAAGGGCACCTGAAGAAAAAAGCGTTCGGGCCGTGGATGAAGACCGGCTTCAAAGTCCTGAAACGGTTCAAATGGCTGCGCGGGACACGATTTGATCCGTTCGGGTGGACCGAGGAACGCCAGATGGAGCGCAAGCTGCGCGATCAGTATCTCGATAATATGCTGCGCATGCTGCCCGACTTGTCGGCCAAGAATCTCGATCTGGCGGTGGCGATTGCGGAAGTCCCGGATGAGATTCGCGGCTATGGTCATATCAAGGATGAAGCCGTCTCGAAGGCGGCAGCCCGCGAAGCGGAACTCTGGCAGCACTGGCCGGATGGGACGCTGCCGCGCGCAAAGACGACCTTGATCGCGGCAGAGTAAACCTCAGATCAATGAATGCAGAAAAGGCCTCAGCGTGCTGAGGCCTTTTTGTTTTGGTGGAACCGTGATTTGCTGGACGGCTTATTTCGAGATCCGCAGATCCGAGATCGAGGTGGCGATCTTCTGATACGCTTCCGTCAATTCGGCCGCCGTTTCCGGTTCAAAATAATAGTCAGGTCCGGTGGCGCAGTCCGACAACACATCCTTGCCGGCCTGCGGCGCGTTCAGAGCGACGGCGTAGACTTTGACATCCTTGGCTTTCATATTGTCGCAGAGCGACCGCGCCTGCGCATCAGAATCACCTTGTCCGGGATAGATTTCAGCGTTGAAGCTTCCATCCGTCATCAGGATCACGGCCTTGGCCGAATCGGGTTCTGTATAGGCAAGCGGTTCGGCGTCGCCATCGAAGACGGTTTTCCAGTCCTCAGCGACCAGATACCAGGTCCAGGCCACGCCGAGATGTCCGGCGGTCCAGCCACCAGCGTCCAGCGAGTTCACATAATTGGTCAGCGTGTTGCGATCATTGGTCAGTTCGACCGGATCATGGTCGCGACATTCGTCGCCATCATAGGCGCTATTGTTCGGGCGGTTCGGATGTCCGACTTCCCAATATCCACCGCCAGAATAGGACCGGTCCTCGACAAACCAGGCCTGACGGTGCGCCAGGTAACCGCCAGCGGTCGGGCTGGCATCGGTAAAGCTGTCTGACCCATCGCGTTCCCAGACACAGGTCGAGGTCAGCGTATAGGACTTGTCCTGCGGCACCAGGTCACTTTCCAGAGCCAGTGAGAAGGAAATCGTTTCGTCGAACAGCTTGGTGCCGTCGAGATAATTTTCCGAGTATGCGCGCAGGCGAATGGTAAAATCACCCATGTCCCAGGCCTGGCCATAGCCAATGCCGCTGCCTCCATAGAGCGCGTATGGCTCACCGTTTTCGGTCTTGTTCTTGTACTCGGTGCCGCGCAATTGCATCCGCATACTGTCCACTTGACCGTACAGATCATGCGATGGATCGAGGGTGACGGCGATGGTCAGGTCATCATCCTGCCAGTCTTCGATCTTGATTTTTGCGCCGTCTCCGATTTCCGAGATCAGGTTACCAGTATCGGTGTCGTACAGGCCGATATGCATCTCATCATAGAGATTGCCTTCGGTCAGGTCCGCTTCAGTGAACAAAGGCTGGACGGTATGCTCATAGGTCCGCGTTGCGGGCACGCCAGCGACGTCCGGGAAGAATTCCCCGGCATTGACCATGCTATTATAGGAGACCATGGCCAGCCGCGTATCTTCGATCAATTCTGGCGACGCACCGTCCGGCAGCAAGACGTCAATCGCCTCGATTGCTGCAGCCTTCAGGTTGATCAGGCGGTTGGAGCTGTTCATCGACCCCGAGACGTCGAACATGAAGGCGACATCGACCTTGTCGATCCCGTATTCAGAGGCCGACGAAACCCGGAATGGCATCTGATCGCGGCCGACGACCTTGATCAGAGCGGTGGTTTGTTCGCACAGGATGCTGGCATCAATTTCCTCAGCCGAGTCGGACACAACCACAGAGGTTGGATCGCAGCTCAGACCACCGAGGCCGCCAATCTGGGCGTCCATGAATTGCTGCACGGTCAATTTGATTTCTTCGTTGGTGGCGCCCGTCTGCTTCACGCGTGCAGCGGCTAGCACCGCCGAGTCCATGACCAGCTGGACTTTGGCTTTGCGTTTTACCGTTTGCTGAAAATCAATCGCGAATCCCGCAACAGCGACGATCGGAATGATCGACAGTGCGAAGAGGATTGCAACCTGTCCGCTTTTGTCGCGGCTTAAGTTCTTTAATGTACTCATCTCTTTAAACGCCGAAGCGCCCTAACGTTCCCTACAATCCGTCTTACAGGAGTGTGTTTGATGGCCCGTTAGATTGGCGATGCAGATTGCGGTGTGAGATTCAGGAATTTGTTTACCATAACTGCCCGAATCCGCTGGCCTTGAACGACGAGTCAGGGATATGACCGAGGCATGCAACAATATCTCGATCTATTGCAGGATATCCTCGACAATGGCGTCGAGCGCGGCGATCGCACCGGCACCGGGACCTTGGGCGTGTTCGGTCGTCAGCTGCGCTTTGACCTGTCCGAACGGTTTCCGCTTCTGACCACCAAGAAACTGCATCTGCGCTCAATCATTGTCGAGCTGCTCTGGTTCCTGCGCGGCGACACGAACGTCAAATGGCTGCAGGACCGGAAAGTCTCGATCTGGGACGAATGGGCCGACGAGAATGGTGATCTGGGGCCAGTCTATGGCAAGCAGTGGCGCAGCTGGGCGGCGCCGGATGGGCGCGTGATCGACCAGATAGAATGGGTGCTCGACGAAATCAGAACCAATCCGGACTCGCGCCGCATGGTGGTCTCGGCGTGGAACCCGTCAGATGTTCCAGACATGGCCTTGCCGCCTTGTCATTGCCTGTTCCAGTTCAATGTCATGGACGGGCGTCTAAACTGCCAGCTCTATCAGCGCTCGGCCGATGTCTTTCTCGGCGTGCCGTTCAATATCGCATCCTATGCACTGCTGACCCTGATGATGGCGCGTGCCACGGGTCTCAAGCCAGGCGAGTTCGTGCACACATTTGGGGATACGCACCTCTATTCCAATCACATCGATCAAGCCCGGTTGCAGCTGACGCGCGAGCCGTATGAGCGCCCGCGCATGATCCTGAACCCGGACAAGACAGACCTGTTCGGTTGGGAATATGAAGACTTTGAACTGGTCGAGTACCAGTCCCATCCGCATATCAAGGCCCCGGTCGCGGTTTGACGCCTGAGCGCGCGCGTACGGATCGTTCGCGTCAGCGCTGGCCTTAATTAATTGCGAGTGGCGGAACCCGGAAACCTTTGCTAAAAGGTAAACAAAGGGGAGTAGACTATGTCCGACGCAACCTTCCAGACCTTCCTGACGTCTGGCTTATTCGTTCTTACCGCTTCCATCGGGTACCTCGCCTGGTCGGCTTGGCGCTGGCTTGATCGCGCCCGCGATATGGAAAAGGCGGCCCTGGTCGGGGTCGGGTACGAATTGCGCATGAATCTGATGCGCATGATCCAGGAACTGGCCGGCGTCGAGGATGGCTCGGTGCAGAGCGAGATCCAGCTTGTACCTGTCGTTCACCCGCAACTGGATGGCATCCTCATCCGCCCGAATGAGGCGGACCGGGAAAGCCTGACCATGATGCGTGGCAATTACAATGAACTGGACGCGCACAAGCAAACGCTGCGCGCGGCGCTGTCAGGGCAGGGCGATGTGCCGGCCGCAGCAAACGTGGCGGTCGACGCAGTCATCGGCTCGATAGCGACTTTGTACCTGTGGGAAGAACATGCCGGTGCGGCGCCCAAGACCGCACGCTCCACCCGCAGTTGGCACGTCCGGGACTGGATGAAAGCCAATGATTTCCGCTCGGACCTGCTGCCCGGGTTGCACCTGCGCGATGCCGTGGTGGAGCGTTTGCGCGAGCTGGGCATGACGCTGACGCCGAAACCGCTGACCTACACGGCGAGCGAATATTACGCCAAGCTGTATGACCGCAAGGCGGACCCGAATGCGCCATTCTGGAAGCGCAAGGCGAAACCGGCAGCAGTGGCAGAGGAGGCAGAAACGCCGCCAGAGGCGGAGCTTGAAGCGGCGTCGGAAGAGGCGGACATGGCCGCGTCGGAAGCGGATGCGGCGCCAGAGCCGGTGGTTGAGCCCGAACCGGCCGTCGAGCCAGAAATGGCGGCCGAACCAGACCCGGCAATGGAACCCGAACAGGCCGCAGTGCCAGAGGCCGAGCCGGTCGAGGTCGAAAGCGCCGAACCAGAAGCGACTGATGAGCCAGACCTGTCGTCTGGCGAGAAACCGCCAAACCCGGGTGTGGTTCACTAGCTGCGGCGACCAGGCGTCATCGCACTTGCGATCATTGGGGGCAGAAAGTGCAGAGGATGCAAATGAACAGGAATCTTTGGATCAGCGGCGCACTCGCCGTGGTGATGCTGGCTGGATGCGACCGCGGTTCTGACGCGCCGGACCCGGCCGAACCCCCGGTCGCGGGCGAAACCATCGCACCCGACGCCGCTTATGATGCGTTCATGGCGGTGGCGAATGAGACGCTTGATGTCGCCGGCGCGTCCGAGGCCGATCTGACCGACCTTGTCGCCGCACTGCCAGAGGGCATGTCGTTGCGCTGGGACAGTAAAGCCTTCGATGCGACGCGTGGCGCGACGGTGTTTGAAGGCCTTTCCTTCGGGCTTGGCGGCGATACCGAATTCGGCGTGACCTTCGAACAGGCGAGCATCTGGGGCCTGGAAACCGACCTGCTCACCGCGCGCCTTTCGGGACAGCGACTGGATGAAAGCGGGCCGCTGCTGACGCGTCTGGAAGGGACGAACATGTCCTATTTCGGGTTCGCGCAAGCGATCAATACCGTCCTCGACGCCGTGATGTCCGGCATTGAAGAAGAGCTGCCCGAAGGCGCAGAGCTGGGCTTTGATCGGCTTGAGAGCAATACCGAACGGGTGGTGCTCACCGGCGTGTCGCTGCGGCTGTGGGAGATGGTGCCCCTATCGCCAGACGCTCTAACGGAGCTTGATGAGGAGATTCCAGCAGAAGCACTCGAGTACATTCACCTTGCCCAACAGCTCATTGCCGTTTCCCGCTCGATCGCGGTCGAAAACAATATCACGATCGGCACGGTCGGAACCATAGAGTTGCGCCAGCCTGGGGCGGAATTGACCGCGGCCTATGAATTCGGGTTCCTCGGGATCGAGAATGCACAGGGGTTCGATTTCGAAACCTATGTGGTGCGCGACTATCGCGGTTCGCAAGTCAATGAGTACACCCATACGCCGATGCCGGGTGAGATCATTTCCATGTCTGGCTTTCCGGCTGGGTTCTCGATGGCTCAAACCGAGTCGTATGGCGCGGCGACTGTGTCCGATTTTCAGCTCGACAAGGTGATGGGCTATCTCGCGCGCTCCGAATTGCCGGGCATGGATGAGAGGGACCTGCTCAGCCTGGGCCGCTGGACGGTTTCGGACTATCAGGCTGAGCTCAACGACAAGGAAATCCTGAACGCGGATCGGGCCTATTTCAATGGTGATCAGTTTGAATGGCTGATGCCGAGCGATCTGAACTTCGGCATTGAGGGCGCAACGCTGAACACGGGTGAACTGACCGGATTCTTCCAGATCCTGTTTGAAGCCTTCCTTGACGATGCCGGCTCTGACGCGCTCAGCGAGCAGGAACAATCGGAAATGGAGCTGGTGCGCGAGGGGGTTCAGAAGGCCATCGATATGTTGCCCGAACATGGCCTCGACACGCTGCCATTCGATGCCGCCTTTAGCCTGTCCTGGGACGCCGATGCCGGACCGACCGATTTCAATATGACGTTTGATGCCGACGGCTATGGCAAAAGCGCGATCGATGTCGCGATTACCTTACCGGGCTACGACGCCATTCAGGCGGCCTATGAGTCTGAGGACCGCGAAACCGCCTTCGAGGATGCATTCATGGACGCATTTGCCTTCCGCGGCGCGCGTTTTCTGGAAGAAGACAAAGGCGGCTATGATAAATTGTTCGGCTTCGCCCACGCTCTCGGCAAGGAATATCCAGACCAGGGCTGGGGCGCGATGCTCGGCAATATGGAGCCGGCGCAATTGCGCTCCTATCTCGGCACCATGATGCGCATGGGCAAATCCGCTGCGGCAGAGGAATTTCCGCCCGCCGCTGACTGGATCGAATCCTATGCCACTTATCTCGAAACCGGCGGGTCGATCGAGTTTGCCTCCAACCCGCCGCAACCGATCAACAAGGCCTTGATTGACGCGCACGATGACGAGGATCCGGAACCTGATGAGATTGTTGAGATGTTCGGGTTAACGGTTACCCACACAAAATAGGCATTTCGCTGCTTGACCCGAGGCCCCACGCACCTCAAATCTCTGCCTAGGAAATTTGCGGAGCAATCATGGTACGCCTTGATGACGAAAATGACGCCAAGCCGATGAGCGAGCCGAACGCGTTTCTGGAAGAAGCGCTGTTCAATGCACGTACAATCATGCTGACCGGGGGTGTCGACGACAAGCTCGCCCGCCGGGTTTGCGAGCGGCTATTGGCGCTGGCATCCGACAGTGCTGACCCAATTCTGTTGGTGATTTCATCGCCAGGCGGACACGTTGAGTCTGGCGACATGATCCACGACATGATCAAATTTGTCGGCGCGCCGGTGAAAGTCCTCGGTTCTGGCTGGGTCGCCAGCGCTGGAGCGTTGATCTATGCCGCGGCACAGAAAGAAAATCGCTACGCCCTGCCAAATACCCGCTTCCTGCTGCACGAACCGCGTGGCGGAGTCGGTGGTCAGGCTTCAGATGTCGAGATTCAGGTGCGCGAAATCGTGCGCATGCGCGAGCGTCTGAACAAAATCTTCGCCGAAGCCACGGGCCAGCCGCTCAAGAAAATCGTTGAAGATACTGATCGTGATCACTGGATGAGTGCTGAAGAAGCGGTGAAATACGGCCTCGTCCACAAGATCGTGACGCATCATAGCCAAATAAAATAACCGACTTTTTTCTGTCAGGTTTGTAAGCCGTAAAGGAATTCCGGGCAATTTCGCATACTCAAGTGTAGAGTATGGGGATGGATGATGCCTGTTTGCCTGGGCGATTTTGTCGACACAGCAAGACCAATATCAGCGGCAGCACCGCTGTCGCAGGTTGTGGAGCTGTTTCAGCGCGACGCAGATGCGGACTATTTCATTCTCGTTCGCGACAAACGCCCGGCTGGCCTGATTAGCCGCATCAAAGCCTTCGAGTTTGCCGTCAGCAGCGGCGAAGAGAGTATGGCGCGCCTGCCCATTGGCGATCTGGTAACGGCGCGCGCGCTGATCCTGAAAGCCAGCACGAGCGTGCGTGACTTCGTCAAGAAAGCCGGCCTGCAGATCAATCAATTGATGGCGCGCGGCTGTATCATTGTCGAGGACAAGCGCTTCAAAGGCGTCCTCAGCCCCGGAAAACTCCAGGATGCGCTGATCGCGTCCTGCGCAGAGGCTGAATACCAACCGGTTCTGGACGGCGCGTCTGACCCTGCGCTGGACGCGCCCGTCTCAAGCCCGTTACTCGGCACGCTTGCACATGAAATCAGAACGCCGCTGACGGCGATTATGGGCCTGTCGGAAATGCTGTCCTCGCGTATCAAGGACGAGCAGAACAAGGACATCGCCCAGACCATTGTCCGCTCAAGCCAGACGCTGGACCGCATCCTGACTGATACGCTGGACTATGCCAGCCTTGAGGCCGGCAAACTCACCGTGCGCAACGACCGTGCCGACCTGTCCGAACTGGCTGATGATCTGCGCCGCCTCTGGTCCGCCGAAGCGGCGCGCCGCGGCCTGTCTTTCCGTGTCGGCTTCGTCCCGGATGGCCCGCACCTGATTGAGACCGATATTGGCCGGGTTCGTCAGATCGCCAGCAACCTCATTTCGAACGCCCTGAAATTTACCCGCGAAGGCGAGGTCGGCGTTACCTTATCGACACCGCGCGTGGGCTCGGACCTGAAGCTCAATCTGACGGTCACCGATACCGGTCGCGGCCTGTCCGACGATCAGCGCGAACGCTTCATGCGCGTGTTTGAAAAAGGTCCAGACGTCGAAGGCGTTAAAGGCTGGGGGCTCGGCCTCAGCATCTCTCGCGCCCTGGCAAGCGCCCTGGGCGGTCAGTTGAGTCACACCGACAACCCCAATGGCGGCAGCGTCTTCTCGCTCGACGTTCCGGTTGCAACCGCGGCCAAAGGCGCTGGCAACTGGATCGAACAAGCCAAACCGAAACGCGGCAAGTTCCAGCTCGGTGATGTGCTTTTGGTTGAAGACCATGAAGCCTCTGCCATGGTCGTCATCAATGCCCTCGAACAGGCGGGATGGACGGTACACCATGCCGGCACGCTGCATGCCGCCGAGTCCTACACGTCCTTGTCCGAATTTCAGGTCATCCTGACCGATTTGCACCTGCCGGATGGCAATGCGATGAGCTTCATCGATGGCTTGCGCCGCCGCGGCGGACTGAACTCGCAGAGCCCGATCGTGGCGCTGACTGCCGACATTTCAGATGGCCGCCGCCAGGCCTGCCTGTCCATGGGCGCCGATCGGGCCTTGAAGAAGCCGATTGCCGGACCCGAGCTGGTCGCGACGATTGCCGATGTCCTGATGTCGCGCTCGGCCGGGCATACGCCCGTGGTCGAACTGCGCGGGCGTCTCGCCAGCTAGTCCTCGGTCGGCGACTGGCGCACGGGCACTTCAAATCCGCATATGTCCAGGATTTCCGGCGGCTTGCGATAGAAGAAATCTTCGTCGCGGACGCGTTTCGCGGTCTTGGCATCTTCAAATGCCTGGCTTGGCATGGCCTGGACCTGATAGGTCGGACGAATGGCTTCAGCCATGTCAGCTGCCACGGTCATCGATTGAATTTCGTCGCCAACTTCCGGCGCCTGAATCACACCGCTTTCGATCGCGCGGTCGCCGCGTTTGAGCTTCTGCACATATTGCATGCCGTCAATCACACGGCCAAACACAGTCAGGTTGCGGTCGAGATAGCGCTGCGCGTCGAGCACGATATAGAATTCCGTACTACCGCTGTCCGGGTCGGTATCGCGGGCCATAGCCAGCGCCCCCGGACAATGTAGCAGCCATTCCTTGTCCAGGACTTCGCTGCGACCAACCGCAAATCCATCAATATGCCCGACAATTGGCGCGAACAGGTCCGGATTTCCGAGCGGTACAAAGGCTGCGTCCGACAGGGCGCGATCGTTTTCATTGGTGAGGGTCGGATGCTGCCCGATCACCTCGTCATCCTGCAAGCCGCCTTGCGCGACAAAGGCATCAATGACGCGATAGAATCGGATACCGTTATAGACATCAGCGCGAACCAGGTCGCGGAACTGTGCCGCATGGTTTGGCGCGAAGTCGGGGTTGAGTTCGATCACCACATCGCCATGAGCGGTTTCAATCAGGATCAGGTTCTCAGGCGCAACTTGGCGCCAGTCAGGTGCCGTTGCTGACGCAACCTCCGCCTCCGTGACATCAGAGTCCTCGGCGGTTTGCGCCTGGCACGCAGCCGCAAGTGAAACGCCGAGCACGGCAAACAGAACAGATCGCATGTGAACACTCCCGAATGATCTTTGCATCAGCCTAACCAGCCGCCCCGTCTTTGACCAGCGGTCGCACCCAACCTACCTCAGGGTCATTCTTGCGGCAGGCCAGACAGGGGGCTACGAGGAGCGCATGACACAAACGGGCTATGAACCACTCGTCTCGATAGACGCGATCACCGCCGGGCTTGCCTCGGTCGGATACATTTCGACGCGCGAGATCTCGACCGCGATCTATCTGGCGCACAATCTGCGCAAGCCAATCCTGATTGAAGGGCCCGCCGGCGTCGGCAAGACCGATCTTGCGGCCTCCATGGCGCGGTTTCTCGATGTCGGTCTGAACCGCCTGCAGTGCTATGAGGGCCTCGATGAAGGCAAGGCGCTGTATGAATGGAAATACGGCAAGCAGCTGCTCTACACGCAATTGCTGAAAGAGAAGCTCGGCGAGGTCATGGACGGCGCCGGGACGCTCGATGCGGCGTTCGAGAAACTGACCTCATTCGAAGACCTGTTCTTCTCCGAAACCTTCCTTGAACCGCGGCCTTTGCTGACGGCAATGAAACAGGACAAAGGTTCGGTCCTGCTGATTGATGAGATCGACAAGTCGGATGAGGAGTTCGAGGCTTATCTCCTTGAAGTTCTTTCAGATTATCAGGTGACAGTGCCGGAAATCGGAACCATTCGTGCGCAGGTTCCGCCGCTTGTGATCCTGACGTCGAACAATATTCGCGAGCTTGGCGATGCCCTGAAACGGCGCTGCCTGCACTTGCACATCGATTTCCCGGAAGCCGAACGCGAGCAAGCCATTGTCCGCGCCCGCGTGCCGGATGTTTCCGATGCGCTGCTCAGCCAGCTGGTCGACTTCGTCCAGGGCCTGCGCGACCTCGATATTCGCAAACGACCGTCGATTTCCGAAACTGTCGACTGGGCCCGTACGCTGCTGCTGATGCATGCGACTGAACTCGATGAAGACATGGTGCGCTCGACGCTGAATGTGCTGCTCAAGCATGAAAGCGACATCCAGGCTGTCGACAAGGATGTGCGCACGCTGGCCCGCGCGGCTGCTGCGGGATAGATGGCAGAGCAGGTCCTCACCGATTTCATCCGGGCGCTGCGCTCGGCTGATGTGCGTGTGTCGACCGGCGAAGCGATTGATGCGGCTGAGGCCGTCAAGCTGATTGGCTATGCCGACCGCCAGCGTCTGTCAGACACTTTGCGCTGCGTTCTGGCCAAGTCGCCGGCAGAAAAACTCGCGCATGACCGGCTGTTCGATCTCTATTTCTCCCGCCGGGCCATCCCACAGAACGCGCCACCGGATGACGCCGAATCCGACACCTCTGAAAGCGATGCCGATGGCCCGGGAGATATTCTGGACCTGATGGAAACCGGCGACGAAACGGCCATCGCCATGGCGATGGAGCGGGCCGGCCAGGAGGCTGGCTTGCAGGACATAAGGTTTTCCACCCAGGTCTCCTATTTCGCCCAGCAAATGATGAAATCGCTCGGCGTCGATCGCCTTGAAAGCGAGATGATGCAGGCCTTTCGCGAGCGTACCGAAGAAGGCCAGGCCTATGCCGAGGAGCTGATCGAGGGGCGCAAGGACATGTTTGCTCGCGCCCGCGAACACGCCAAGCAGGCCTTTGAAACCTATGGCGCCGGGGCGACGCTCGCGTTTCGCGAAGATGTGCTGGCGGAAACCGCTCTGACCGCGCTCGACGTGCGCGATCTCGGGCGTATGCAGGTTCTGGTCGAGAAGATCGCCAAACGCCTCGCCTCCAAACATTCCCGGCGGCGGCGCAAGAAAAATCGCGGACAGCTCGACGTGCGCAAGACCTTGCGCGCGAACGCCGGCTTTGACGGCGTGCCATTCGATATTGCCTGGAAACAGACCAAGCGCGACCGCGCCAAGATCGTTGCCGTCTGCGATGTCTCCGGCTCGGTGGCGCGGGTTGTGCGCTTCTTTCTGATGCTGCTCTACAGCCTCAATGAAGTCGTGCCGGACATTGAGTCCTTTGCCTTTTCCGGGCGTCTCGAAGATGTCGGACCGACGCTTGAGACTGACGATTTCGCCCATGCCATGGACAAGATCATCAATGATATCGGTATGAGCTCCACCGATTACGGACAATCCCTGTCGGACCTGCGGATGAACCATTGGGACGCGCTCGACCGGCGCACGACCCTGATTGTGCTTGGCGATGGTCGCTCGAATTATGGCGATCCGCGTCTCGACCTGTTCCGGGAAGCCGCCGCGCGGGTGAAACGAGTGATCTGGCTCACTCCGGAAGGCGAAAGCCTGTGGGGCACAGGCGACAGTGAATTGCCGCGCTATCGCCCGCATTGCCATACGATGAAACAGGTGACGACGATCAAGGACCTGGAGCGCATCCTGGATGAAGCGCTGTCGCGCTATGCGTGAGGGGTCAGCTGCGCGGCAATGTAGTCTGCCACCAGGCGACCAGTAGCGGTCAGCTTAAGTTTTTCTGCTTCAATCGTTGCGAACCCGTTTGAGATCAGGTCGCTGAGGACGGTCGCGGGTGCCGATGCACCGAACAGGC
Source organism: Hyphomonadaceae bacterium (assembly GCA_024742355.1). Lineage (GTDB taxonomy): Bacteria > Pseudomonadota > Alphaproteobacteria > Caulobacterales > Hyphomonadaceae > Henriciella. Next base: position 171,052 of record JANSYM010000001.1, read on the forward strand.
GCTCAAATCGCTCCAGATCGAGCCCGGACACAGGGCGCAGCGCCATGGCCAGGAATTCTCGCGCCGTATCGGTTCGGGACAGCTTCGTCTCAGTCGGGATCGGGCTAGATTGATAGTCTGCGGGCCGCCGCGCCGCCTCTGTCGCGAATCGATGGCCATCGATGGTCAGGCGCCCATGCGCGCCCGGGCCGATGCCGATCCAGTCGCCGCTCGCCCAGTAAATGTGATTGTGGCGCGACTCATATTCCGGCGCGCGTGCGTGATTTGAGACTTCATAGGCCGGCAGTCCGGCCTCATCGCAAATCGATTGCGTCACCTCGTAGAGATCGGCCTGGTCATCATCTTCCAAAGGCACCAGATCGCCGCGCGCTGCCCGCTTGCCGAACGCGGTACGTTCCTCGATCGTCAGCTCATAGAGCGACAGGTGCGGTGCGCCGAGGGCGATGACCTCACGCAGTTCGCGTGCCCAGCCGTCCGGGCTTTGCCCTGGCAGGGCGTAAATCAGGTCGACAGAATGATTGTCTAACACGGCCTGCACGTCGGCAATCGCCTGGCGCGCCGCGGCGCTGTCATGATCACGGCCAAGAAAGGCCAAAGCCTGCGATTGCAGGGACTGGACCCCGATCGAGACACGATTAATGCCCGCTGCGGCCCAATTTGATGGTGTGGCGGCGACGACATCATTGGGGTTCGCCTCCAGCGTGATTTCGGCGTCCGGCTTGATGCCAAACGCATCGTTCACCTTATCCAGTATTTGCGCCATCTGGCGGTCGGAGAGCAGGGACGGGGTCCCGCCCCCAAAAAACACGGAATCCAAGCCGGGATGGTCCGGCAGGCGACGGCGATGCGCGTCCAGATCTGCGATCATTGCTGCGATCAGCGGCTCTGTGTCCCGCGCCTTGGCGGCATAGACATTGAAATCGCAATAGGGGCAGATGCGCGTGCAAAAGGGCCAGTGGAGGTACAGGCCGAAGCCAAAGTCCGGCCCGAAATCTGCCCCGGAATCTGGCATCAGAGCAGCGCCTTTTTGAGCTTGTCAAAGGCCACCGCGCGGTGGCTCATGGCGTGTTTCTGCGCCGGTTCCAGCTCGGCAAAGGTCACCTCATGCCCGACAGGCACAAAGACCGGATCATAACCGAACCCCATTTCGCCGCGCGGCGGCCAGGTCAGATGGCCATGCACTTCGCCGCGAAACGTGACTTCATGCCCGTCCGGCCAGGCGACCGCGAGGCAGGAAACGAATTTGGCGCTGCGATCGGTGGCCTCAATGGCGTTCAATTCGCGCTCGACTTTTTCCATGGCGACATAGAAATCGCGCGGCTCACCCGCCCAGATCGCCGTATGCACGCCCGGCATGCCGCCAAGCGCGGTCACCTCGAGGCCGCTATCGTCTGAAAGCGCCGGCGCGCCCGTGGCGAGGGCCGCTGCGCGCGCCTTGATCAGCGCATTTCCCTCAAATGTGAGCTCGGTCTCTTCCGGTTCATCCAGATCGAGATCCACCGCAGACACGACTTCAAACCCCAGCGGTTCAAAAAGGTCTTTAAGTTCAGCGACTTTGCCCTTGTTGTGCGTGGCCGCAACCAAACGACCGGGCTGAAGTTTGCGAGTCATGCGCTGTGGCTCCGTTCTTGCTTTATAAACGAATTACCTTATCGTTTAACGGTAAGTTTGTGACTTTGTGCTATGTGACAAATGTAGCGAAATGGCGATGGAATAACAAAAGGATGGCCTGCACGCATGTCTGAACCCCGCAAAAATTCAATGGCGGCGTTTCTGTCAACTGTTGTGACCGTAATTTTCTGGCTCGCAATCGTGTTGGGCGGTTTCCTGTTTATCATCCTCAGCATTGGTTTGCTCGGCAGCCTGAATGGTGGTGAGATTGACTTGCCGCTGGTTGAGGCGCGCGCTGATGGGGTCCCTGTGGGGCGCCTGGTGGCCGCTCTGGTCGGACTGATGGTGTTCGCCCCGGGTATTGCCTATATCTGTGCTCAGCTGCGCCGGATTCTGTCGACGCTGGCGGAAGGCGATCCGTTCGTTCCGCACAATGCGCCGCGTCTGACCCGAATCGCGATTGCGATTGCGGCGATCGAGATTATCCGCATGTGCTCGGTTCTGGTGCTCGCCGCGACGGTGGATCTTGGCGAAGGCTATGTCGCGAACATCAACATCAATCTTGCAGTCTGGGGCGCGGTTATCGTGCTGTTCATCCTGGCGCAGGTCTTCAAGGAAGGCACCCGCCTCCGCGAAGAAGAGAAAATGACAATTTAGGAGGGCCAATGAATGTCTATTCGTGTGACCCTTGATCGGGTTTTGTTGGAAAAGAGAATGTCGCTGACCGAGCTCTCCGAGCGCGTCGGTGTCACCCTGGCCAATCTTTCAATCCTGAAAACCGGAAAAGCCAAGGCTGTTCGATTCTCGACGCTGGAAGCCTTGTGCCGGGAACTCGACTGCCAGCCCGGCGACATTCTCGTGTTCGAGGATGGCGGCAGCCAGGCCAAGAGCGAAGCAGCCTGAGGCTGAGTCCACGGAATGTCGACGAAGCGCCTCGTTCCACTTCCAGACCATCCAAATAACCTTGCCTGGCCGACCGAGGCCTGGCCCGAAGCGTTCGATGCTGGCGGCTTCGATCGCGATCGCTGCACCGATGCCCTCGATTTTGCGTTCAGCGCTGCGGCGCTCGAAAAAATGGGCGAAACGCACGCCTTTCTCGCCGTTCACAAAGGCCAGGTCGTGCTCGAGCGCTATGCCGAGGGGCGCGATCAGACCTCGACATTTCCATCCTGGTCGAAGGCCAAGAGCATAACACAGGCCCTGGTCGGCATTCTCGTGCGGGCCGGAAAGATCGACATTCACGCGCCCGCGGATGTGCCTGAATGGCAAGGCGCTGACGACCCGCGCCGCGCGATCACGCTGGACCAGCTCCTGCGCATGTCGAGCGGCTTGAAATTTACCGAGGACTATGTCGATTCAGGCGTGTCCGATGTTATCGAAATGCTGTTCGGCGCAGGCTCTGAGAATGTCGCGGCACACGCGGCGAATTTCCCGCTGGCGCAAGACCCCGATACGTTCTGGAACTATTCCAGCGGCACCAGCAATATTGTCGCGCGCTGCGCGCAGCAGGCACTTGGCCAGTCTGGCGAGGCCTTTCAGGCCTGGATGTTCGACCAATTGTTCACGCCGCTCGGCATGCGCTCGCCGCAGCCGAAATTTGATGCCGCCGGCACTTTTATCGGGTCGTCCTTCTGTTATGCCACCGCCCGCGACTTCGCCCGTTTCGGTCTGCTCTATATGCGCGACGGTGTCTGGGACGGCGAACGGATCCTACCGGAAGGCTGGGTCGATTATGCCCGCACGCCGACAAAGACGCCGCCGGACGAACCGATGGGCTATGGCGCACATTGGTGGCTGGGTCTCGCCGGACCGGACAGTTTCTCCGCCAATGGCTATGAGGGCCAGTTCACCGTCTGTGTGCCGTCGCTCGACCTGATCTTGGTGCGTCATGGCAAGTCGGAAGCTGGCGAAAAGGGCGATGCCGTGCGCGCCTGGCTGGCGGACATGGCCGAGAATTTTCGCGCCTAATCCAGCACCTCATTCAGCAGCGCCAGGGCTTCGCGGGCGAACAGCCACATATTCTCTTCGCGGTCGTTGAGCCCGGTTTCGAGCGTGCGGGACAGTTCGAACAATTCGCCGTCACGGACGCTGGAGACCGCCACACAAGTGTGCCCGGCAGCATCGCCATAGCCACTGCCGCTCGGACCCGATGCACCGGTTTCGCACAGGCCCCAGCTGGTTCTGAGCTTGCCGCGCATGGTCTTCGCCAGAAGGCGCGCATAGGGCTCGGTCGATGAGCGCATGCCCTCAATATCGTCCCGGCTAAGGCCCATCAGGCCACGAAACGCGTTCGGCGCATAGATGACGCCTCCGCCGCGATAATAGCGCGACGCCCCGGGCACAGCGAGCAAGGCCGCCGATATCAGGCCGCCGGACGAGGATTCCGATACGCCAACGGTCTCACCGCGCGCGATCAGCTTGTCGCCAACTTCTTTTGCAAGCGGGAGCAGCCGGTCCATGGCTTAGCCGAGCGCTGCGCGCTGGGCTGCGAATAGCTCGTTACAGCCCTTTTCCGCGAGCGCCATCATGGTCTCGACCTCGGTTCGGGTCATCGGTCGTTCTTCGCCCGTGCCCTGCAGTTCGATAAAACCGCCATCTGAACTCATGACGACATTCATGTCGGCCTCGCCGGCGCTGTCTTCCGGGTAATCCAGGTCGAGGACCGGCACGTCCTTATAGACACCGACCGAGATCGCGGCCGCCTGTTTCAGGATCGGGTCACTTGTGATGACGCCTTCATCCTTCAGGTAGCGACAAGCCATGGCCAGGGCCACGAAGCCGCCCGTGATGGAAGCCGTGCGCGTGCCGCCATCGGCCTGGATGACGTCGCAATCGATGGTGATCTGGTTCTCGCCGAGCGCCGTCAGATCGACGACGGAGCGCAAGGAGCGGCCAATCAGGCGCTGGATTTCCTGTGTGCGACCGGACTGCTTCCCAGCCGCGGCTTCGCGGCGGCCGCGTGTGTGCGTGGCGCGCGGCAGCATGCCATACTCGCCGGTCACCCAGCCCGAGCCTGAGCCGCGCATCCAGCCCGGCACCTTGTCGGTCCAGCTGGCGGTGCAGAGCACATGAGTGTGCCCGAACTTGGCGAGGCAGGAGCCTTCGGCATAGCGGGTCACGCCGGTTTCCAGGCTGATCTCTCGCATCTGATCCGGGGCGCGGCCTGACGGGCGGGCAAAATCGGTCATTGAAAACTCTTTCATCAGTTCAACTGTTGGCCGCAAATTGCGGGTTTTGCCTGCTGTGTCTAGGCTTCACTTTGCAAGGAAAGGATGGGGACGTTGGACATCGCCGAGATGAAAGCGCGCGCAAAGCGCTCTAAGCGTCCTCCGCGAAGCCTGGCCTATGAGATCGCACGCGTGTGCTTCTACGGGCTGTACCGCTTGCTGGGCTGGCAGGTGCTCGGGGAAGCGCCGCAGGACAAGAAGCTGGTCATCATCGCCGCGCCGCACGAAACCAATTGGGACCTGACCCAGATGCTCGGCATTGCCTTCTATTACCGCATCCCGGTGCGTTGGATGGGCAAGAAGAGCCTCGGCGAAGGGCCATTTGGCTGGCTGATGCGGTGGTGGGGCCTGCTGCCTGTGGACCGCGATGGCTCGACCCGACTCGTTGATCAGGTTGTCGCGGCTTATGAGGCAAGCGATGAGATGGCGCTGGTGATCGCGCCGGAAGGCACGCGCGCCGATGTTGAGGCTTGGAAGACGGGGTTCTACAATATCGCGCTCGAGGCCGAAGTGCCGGTGGCGCTCGGCTTTATCGATTATGCCAACAAGTTTGGCGGGGTTGACGGCACGCTGGTTCCTTGCGGCGACTATGAGGCGGATATGGAAAAGGTAGCGACATACTATCGATCTCGCGTGTCGCGCTTCAATCACCCGGTGACCGGCGCGCCAATCGAGCGCCAGAGCGATTGAAACTCGACCGCGGGCGCACTATTCAATTTCTATGAGCTCAGACACATCGATCATGCAGGCGTTGAACCAGCGCTCGCGGGACATTTTCAAGCAGATCGTCGAATCGTATCTGGACACCGGAGAGCCCGTCGGGTCGCGCACCTTGTCGAAGGGCGGGATCGAGCTGTCCGCGGCGTCGATTCGCAATGTCATGGCCGACCTGACCGAGCTTGGCCTGCTTGATGCGCCGCACGCCTCGGCCGGGCGGATGCCGACCCATGCGGGGCTGCGGCTCTTCGTCGACGGTTTCCTCGAAATGGGCGATCCCGGACGCGATGACCGTGCTGCAATTGAAGGTCGCCTGAACAGTGCCGGGCGCGATCTGAGCGGGGTGCTGAAAGAGGCATCGTCGATCCTGTCAGGCCTGGCTGGCGGGGCGGGCCTCGTCTCCTCGCCAACCCATGATGTCGCTGTGCGGCATGTCGAGTTTGTGCCGCTCTCGACCGGCGAAGCGCTCTGTGTGCTGGTGAATGAGCATGGCGATGTCGAAAACCGTCTGGTCAAGATTCCGGCCGGATTGCCGCAGACTGTTCTGATCGAAGCCGGAAATTATCTCGCCGCCCGCATGAAGGGACGCACATTGCGTGAGGCCTCTGCTGACGTACGCGCCGAGATTGCCGCGCGCCAGGCACAATTGGATGCAGCTGCTGCCGACCTGGTCGAACGCGGTCTGGCGCTGTGGAGCGGCGCGGCGCCTGGCGAAGACCGGCGCCTGATCATTCAGGGCCGGGCAAATCTTCTGGAAGACGCGGCGGCGGCGGAAGACATGGAACGCGTGCGCCAGCTCTTCGACGCTCTGGAGCGTCAGCAGGGATTGCTCGAAGTGCTCGACTCGACCCGCGACGCGGATGGCGTGCGTCTTTTCATCGGCTCGGAAAACAGTCTTTTTCCGTTATCGGGTTCAAGCGTGATCGTGGCACCCTATATGAACGCCGAACGTCAGGTTATTGGGGCGCTTGGTGTGATTGGTCCGACGCGGCTAAATTACGCCCGGGTGATTCCAATGGTTGACTATACCGCACGTATGGTTGGAGAGGTGCTGGAAAAGCGCCACCAGGAATGAGTGACAAGAGATGAGTGACGAAACAGTCAAAGACGACGCCCCGGAAAATACCCAGGACCTGGGCCCAGATGCCAGCAAGGCTGATCTGAAAGCGGCGGCGGATGAAATCCTGAAAGCGGCCAAGGCGGCCGAGCCTGAAGCGGCTGAAGAGCCCGACGCAGACGCAGCAGAAGAAGCTGAACCGCTGACGCCGGAGCAACAACTCCTCGCGCTCGAGATCGAGAAGCAGGAGCTGCGCGATCAGATGCTGCGCGCCATGGCGGAAATGGAAAACCTGCGGAAACGTGCTGAGCGCGAAAAGTCTGATGCCCGTGTCTACGCGATTGAGAAGTTCGCCCGCGATCTGCTCAGTGTGTCCGACAATATGGCGCGGGCGCTGGAAGCCCTGCCGGATGATGAGCGTGACGCGCTCACCGAAGGCGGCAAGGGCCTGCTTGGCGGCATCGAGATGACGCAAAAGGAATTGCACACAGTGCTGACCCGCCACGGCGTCACGGCGATCGAAGCCGAGCCCGGCGCGGCCTTTGACCCGAACCTGCACCAGGCGGTGGCAAACATCCCGTCCGAGCATCCCAATGGCACGATTGCCAGCCTGTTCCAGGCCGGCTGGAAAATTGGTGACCGGACTTTGCGCGCGGCAATGGTCGCGGTCAGCGCGGGGCAGGCGAATTAAGCCAAACTGTCGCGCGGCAGCCTGTCATATCGGGAAACTTACTTAGTCGATCCAGCTTTCAATCAGAGAGCTGGAGGTGACTATGGAACGCGCAGAGAAAAGATCGTATTCCATGCCGGTTGCTTTGCGACCTAAGCGAAATTTCACCCGGCGAAAACTGATCGCATGGGCCCTGATTGGCCCGCTCAATCCACTTGCCTGGGGTCTAATTTGTGTGCTCGAGCAACGTTGGTCGATTTTTGGTTTCGTCGGGTTTTTTACGGTCTGGCCATGCAGCCTGGGTGCCGCAATTGCGTTGATGAGATTGCCATCTCGCGAGCGGACGCAGTTTGATCTGCAAGAATTTGTCACCGCCTGGAGCATGTTGACCGTCCCGATCTACACGTTCGTAGTCGGCGTCTTTGTTTTCTTGATCCTGCCTGTTTTCGAGACAGGATTTGCGGACATCAATCTCGCGGAGCAATTTGCGGCGCTGGCTATGTATTCGGTTGTGGTACTGCCGTTTGCCGGCCTGACTGGCGCATTGCCCGCATTAGGTGGCGGCGCGTTTGCCTATTTCACAACCCGAACCATCATGTTCGAACGTGTCAGTCGCCCAGCCGCCACGCCGTCACAGATCCTGGCTGCCAGTTCGGGACAATGATCAGGTCGCCAACGCGGGTCAGGTCGTTCTGATAGACCGGTATATCCACCGTGTTGTGAAGCTCCGTCGTTTCGCCGTCGGTTGAGACATGCCAGATCTGGCCGGGCCAGCTGGAGACCAGATAGCTGCCATCATCGAGCACCGCGATGCCGTCGGCATTGTCCATGCCGGTGGCGATTTCCGTCAGGTCACGGGCGCCGCGGGTTTCGAGCAAGCTGCCGGAACTCATGGTCGCGATAAGCAGGCGGTCACCATCCGGCCACAGGCCGTTGACGCCGCCGAGGCGCTCATCGGCAAGCCATTCCTTGTAGCCATTCACATCGATCTGGAAGATTCGCGCCGAGCCGGAATCGCTGAGATAGACGCCGCCTTGCCAGACCGCGATATCATTGAGGAAGCCTGCGCCGTCGACCGGATAGGTGTTCTCGATCTCACCACTGGCAATATCGATGACGTGATAGGCGTCATAGTCTGAGACAAACAGTTTGCCGTCGCGAATGCCGAGCCCTTTCGGTGCGTTCAGGCCTTCGACCCATTTTTCTTCGAGGATGTCGCCGTCGAGCGACAGGCGGCTGATCCAGCCTTCGCCATCCTTGGCACCGCCTTCACCGGCGACATTGGAAATATAGAGCACATCGCCATCGACCGCGACGCCTTCCGGGGCCTGAAACCCGGACGCGATCCAGACCTGCGTCAGATCCGGCAAAGCCGGGGCGGTGTCTGGCGCTGCAGTCTCAGTCTCACTCGTTTCAATTGGTGGTTCGGGCGCTGTCAGGTCGTCGCCCGGGGCGTCAGGTTGTGAACAGGCGGCAAGGGCCAGAAACGAAACAAGAGCAATACGGCGCATGACAGGGTCTCCATCTGGTTTGTGACATGTGTAACGCAAATTTCCCGGCCTTGGCCAATGAAAACTTCGCGAGCTTCAATCCCATGTTTCCCCCTTGAAGATGTCCCGACGTTTCCCACATGCGTGGGGAACCAAGAAGTGATCGGACTGAAACACCGTCTTCACCTCTCGGAATCTTTGTGTATAGAGCCGCAGATTGCTGGTGCTGCATAGCAGGCCGATTATGGCGAGAAGCGGCGGCTAAGGAGAATGAATATGGGTAAGATCATCGGAATCGACCTCGGCACGACCAATAGCTGCGTCGCTGTCATGGATGGCGGAGACGCCAAAGTTATCGAAAATTCTGAAGGCGCGCGCACGACCCCGTCCGTGGTTGCTTTCACCGAAGGCGGCGAACGCCTGATCGGGATGCCGGCGCGCCGTCAGGCTGTGACGAACCCCGACTTTACGTTTTACGCGATCAAGCGCCTGATCGGTCGTACCTATGACGACCCGACTGCGCAAAAAGACAAAGAGCTGAGCCCGTTCGAAATCGTCAAAGGCCCGAATGGCGATGCCTGGGTCAAAGGCCGCGACAAGGATTACGCACCGCAAGAAGTCTCGGCTTTCATCCTGACCAAGATGAAAGAAACCGCTGAGGCCTATCTCGGCAGCGAAGTTACCCAGGCCGTGATCACCGTTCCGGCTTACTTTAACGACGCCCAGCGCCAGGCGACCAAGGATGCTGGCAAGATTGCGGGCCTTGAAGTGCTCCGCATCATCAACGAGCCGACCGCCGCTGCGCTGGCTTATGGCCTCGACAAGGATGCCAATAAGATCATTGCCGTTTACGACCTCGGTGGTGGTACGTTCGACGTCTCGCTGCTCGAGATTGGCGACGGCGTGTTTGAAGTTCTGTCCACCAATGGCGATACATTCCTCGGTGGTGAAGACTTTGACCTGCGCATCGTCGATCACCTCGCCGACGAATTCAAAAAAGAGCAGGGCATTGACCTGAAAGCCGACAAGCTCGCGCTGCAGCGTCTGAAAGAAGAAGCCGAGAAAGCCAAGAAAGAGCTGTCTTCTGCCTCCTCTTACGAAGTGAACCTGCCTTTCATCACCGCCGATGCGACCGGACCGAAGCACCTGAACATCAAGCTCACCCGCGCCAAGCTGGAAAGCCTGGTCGGTGACCTGATCAAGCGCACCATCGATCCGTGCAAGAAGGCCCTGGCCGATGCTGGCAAGAACCCGTCTGACATTGATGATGTGGTTCTGGTTGGCGGCATGACCCGCATGCCGGCTGTTCAGGAAGCCGTGAAAGGCTTCTTCGGCAAGGACCCGCACAAGGGTGTGAACCCGGACGAGGTCGTGGCGCTCGGCGCAGCGATTCAGGGCGGCGTTCTGCAAGGCGACGTAAAGGACGTGGTCCTGCTCGATGTGACGCCGCTGTCGCTCGGCATCGAGACCCTTGGCGGCGTGTTCACGCGCCTGATCGATCGCAACACGACGATCCCGACCAAGAAGTCACAGACCTTCTCGACCGCCGAAGACAATCAGCCGGCCGTGACCATTCGCGTGTTCCAGGGCGAGCGTGAAATGGCCGCCGACAACAAGATCCTCGGCCAGTTCAATCTTGAGGACATTCCGCCGGCCCCGCGCGGTGTGCCGCAAATCGAGGTGACCTTCGACATTGATGCCAATGGCATCGTCTCGGTCGGCGCCAAGGACAAGGCGACCGGCAAAGAGCAGCAAATCACCATTCAGGCCGATGGCGGGCTCAATGATGCCGACATCGATGCGATGATGAAGGATGCTGAAGCCAATGCGGAAGAAGACAAGAAGCGCCGCGATCTGGTCGAAGCCAAGAACAATGCTGAAAGCCTTGTGCATCAGACCGAGAAACAGCTCGAAGAGCATGGCGACAAAGCCAGCGATGAGGTGAAGAAAGAGATCGAAGACGCCTCTGCAGCCCTGAAAACCGCTGCTGAAGGTGACGACGCTGCCGACATTCAGGCCAAGCATCAGGAACTGATGAATGCGGCCATGAAGCTCGGCGAAGCGATCTATGCCAGCCAGCAGGCCGAAACGGCTGAAACCGATGCGGCGGCTGACGCAGCTGCTGACGGCGAAGACGTGGTCGACGCTGACTTTGAAGAAGTCGACGACGAAAACCGCCAGAGCGCTTAAGCCTCACAGGCGACCGATTAGAAAAGCCCCGCCAAGTGCGGGGCTTTTTTGTGCGTGCATTACAGGCTCATCACCCGTTCATGTCACCGTGGATACGCTCTCCCGGGAATTGAGGGAGCGAACCATGGGGATACGCGCATTTTCTGTACTGGCTTTCACCGCCATTGCCGGCACCGGCGTCAGTTTTGCCGAGTGTGAACTCGACACGGACCAACTCGAAGACCTGGTCGGGTATGAGGTTGAGAGCGTCAAATCCGTTGCCGGCTGGGTCGACGAGGCCGCTGGCAAGGTCGGCAATGAGGATGACTGGGAAGGCTGCCGCTACAATCGCACCATCATCTTCGACGACGGCACCTCGGTCGAGTGCACCACCTACCACCATTCCAGCGCCTGGGGCCCGCAAAAGGCGGTGATCTTCACAAAATACTCGGAGAAAATCGTCTGCATTGATGACCAGCTGATTGATGTTCGCTGAGCGTTTGTCCGGTCCCTTATGAGACCTGTTTACGCCAACCGAGGACAAGCAGCCAGAGCATGAAGATCAGCTCGCCGAGGGCCAGCAACAGGACCCAGCCCACGTCCAGGCCCGGCGCGAAATATTTTGCGACATACAGAACAACATAGGATGACCCGGCCAGGGCAACGATGATGGCGAGCCAACGCGGGACGTGGACGGATCGCCAGATCACCAGGCTCAGGAACCAGAGATGAATGCCAAAGAAGAACAGCGCGATCGATCCCATCGTATTGGCGTTCGAAATCTGAGCCATGACCTCCGCTTGCAAAATCGTGTCGGCAACAGACTGAGAGAGCGTCTCGCTGGTCGCCAGGTCATATGCGCTCAGGCTGGCCCAGAGGCCGACAAAGGCGAGCGCGGTATAAACCAGGCGTGCCCACGCAACCAGTTGGGCCAGGGCTTTCTGACCGGGGCGGAAATACCAGTACAGGGCCCAGGCCACGAGCACGTCCATCACATAGGTGATGAACAGCAACAGGGTGCCAATCAGGTACGGCGTTCCATTCGTCCGCAGGTTTTCGACCGTCGCCGCAGGATCGTCGACAACCACGCTTTGTCCCATGAAGTGAAAGTGCGCGAACGGCGCGCTGAGCGTCATGATCAGCAAGCCGAAACCAGCGATCAGGGCGGCATTTTTGAGCGACAATCCGCCCGCGGCATCGATATTCGTATCTGAATCCATTCTTGGTTCTTTCCGTTTATCGATAAATACTGGGTCCTATTCTCTGAAATTGCAAGGGGCTTTCTTTCGCGCGCCGACGAAGCACGCGCGCATGCCCTAAACCGCGCCATCCTGTGCGCGCGCGGACACTTTCTCGTACATGTCATCGCCCCAGGACGCGACTTTGCCGTTGAACAGGAACTCGGGCGGCACCACTTCCGGGCCTTTGCCGGGCGGTAGCGGCGGCGTGAAATAGCCGAGCGCGTAAGAGCCCATGGCATAGCCGAGCATGGCCTGTAATTCCGGGTCAAACTCGCGCGCAATTTCCGGCGGGCAGGACAGGTACTGGTTCTCTTCCTGACGCAGCCAGCCGAGCGCATAAGTGATGTTCAGGCCGATGCGGTCAGCGTCCGAGATATTCGCGCCGCCGCTATGCACAACCGAGCCGGAATAGACCAGCACCGAGCCCGCCTCCATTTCCGCATACTCGACCTCGTCGCGGCTCGGATGGCGCTCCGGGTCCCATTGATTGGAGCCCGGGATGACATTGGTGGCGCCATTCTCCCTGGTGAAATCGGTGATCGCCCAAATCGTGTTGAATTGCGGCTCCAGGGTCGGCAGCAGGTAGCCACCCCAGGCGAGGCGGTCGCGATGCAGCGGCTGCACCTCCTGGCCGGGCTTGATGCGGATGAACTGGGTCAGATGCAGCTGGATGGTCTCGCAATAGGGCGCCAGGAACGCCTTGGCCCCCTCGACAATGGTTGGCTGCATCACCGCGTCCCGGCAGGCGGCTGAGCGCGCGACCAGGGCGCCGGTTCGGGTCGTCTTTCGGCCCGTAAAATCATCGCGCCCGGTTTCGGTGGCGTCGATGAAAGGCATGCATTCAGACTTCATCGTCGCGAGGCCATCGGCATCGAGCACGCCTTCGACAATGCAGGCGCCGTCCGTCTTGAGGGCCTCGACCAGGTCTTCGGGCTTGGCGCTGACAGGGAGATATTTCAAAGGCATGGAGGCCTCCTTCAAGAGTTGGACGGTTGCGGCGAAAAGGATTCGATAATCGGTGAAATGAGCTGGCTGAGCAGGGCGACCTGGCGGTCTTCAGGCCACAGCTCAGGCTCAAGCGTGGCGCGGGTGCCGATGCCATCGACCGCGGCGATGATGGCGGCCGCGGCCATGTGCGGATCAGGGTGAATGCCCGCCATATCCTCGGCCACGGCGGTTTCGATTTCGGCGTAGAACTGGCGATGGATCTGGGCGAGGGCGGGCGCATGCGGGGCGCGGCCCCAATAGGCGAGCCAGACTTTCCACTCCTTGCGCTTTTCATCACTGGTCGGCAGCGCCGTCGCGATCTCGGCGACATTTGGCGCATTGTCCGGCTGACCGATCTGAATGAACAGGCGCGTGCAAACTTCTTCCAGCGCGGCAGCCAGCACCGCATCCTTGTCAGAGAAATAGTGCGCGATGGACCCAGTGGTGACCCCGGCCATACGGGCAATGTCTGTGAGTTTGACCCCGTTCAGGCCATTTGCAGCGATCGCATCCACAGCAGCAGAGGCAATGGCGCGGCGACGTTCTTCATGATCCACGATTTTTGGCATAACGGTGATAATAAAATAGTTGACGAGGGAGTCAAGGGTGATGCGGGCCCCTGCGCGGAGAACGTCGAGTGCGGAACAGGCGCATTATTAAATGAACATGTTCACAAAATAGCAGGTGCGTGCTATGAGACAGCCAATCCAGGAGAAACACCATGCCCGCACCGATCACTGACAAGCCGCCCATTGTCGACCGCGCCTTTGCCGACAAGTTCCTGATCGCGGTTGATCGGCCCCTCGATTATGGCGTCTATTTCCTCTTCCACGACTGGTGGGAAGGCGCCACCACAGAGGCGATCGACGCCTATATGGAAGAGCTGCACACTATTCCCGGCGCCGCGGCCTTCCTGAAAGAGGCCTATATTGCCGAGCCGCTGACGGTTGAGGGCCTGCGCGATTATGGCCCCGGCACGCTGGGCGCGGCCTATCGCGACTTTGTCGAAGAAAACAACCTCATCGAGAATTTCGGCCGCGACTATCGCGCCTTTCAGAAACAGCTGAAAGCCTCCGGCAAGCTCGAGCGGATGCCGGATGAAATGGCCTATATGATGGTGCGGGGCACGCAGCTACATGATTTCATGCACGTCCTCACCGGCTATGGCGCGACCATTCCGGGCGAGCTGGCGCTGGCCTCCTATTATCTCTCGCAGATCCGTTTTCCGTATCACGCGATCCGGCTCGCTGTGACCATGGCACACACGGCCCTGGTCGCGCCCAAGGGCGTCGTGCCGAGCATGGATGCCTTTGTCGATGGTTGGTATTATGGCCGCAACTCGACCAATATCAATTTCGAGAAATGGGAAGAACGTTTGGGCGAACCCCTGTCCACCCTGCAGACAGAAATGAACTTGCGCCAGATTGCCAAAGCCGCCTAAACGGCGTGTATGGCGAGACCCAAGGCGACCCCTGAACAACGCGCACAAACCCGGCGCTCGATCCAGCGCGCTGCAACCGAGCTTTATCGCGAACAGGGCGCGAGCGCGATTTCCGCGCGCGCCGTGGCCAAGCGCGCCGGCGTCTCGGTCGGCACCATCTATTCCTATTTCGGCGACCTGGCCGGGCTCGGCCAATCCCTCTGGGAGGGCCGCATCGCCCGCCAGGATGAAGTGTTTCGCGAGATTGCGGCCCGGCACGCCGACCCGCTGGCCCGCATCGAAGCGCTGCTGGAGGCCTATCTCACCTTCGGCATCGAGCAACACGAGCTCTATCGTAGCACGCTGATGTATGTCCGCCCGTCCGCGCTCGGCAATCCGGAGAAACAGGATTTGAGCGCGTTCGCATTCCCGACCCTGCTGAAAGCGGCGATCGAACAGGGGCAGGGCAGCGGGCAAGTCGCCGATGGCGATCCGGCGACGCTGACCCAACTCCTCTGGTCCGGGGTGCACGGCGCGCTGGCGCTGCCGATCAATCTTGATCGGCTAAAGCTGACGCCTGCGGCGGAGGTGCTTGAGATGACGGTGGCCGGGCTGATGCGGATGGTGCGGGGGTAGGGCGGCGTGTTTCGTCTGCTTTCGGCGTCAAAGCGGACGTTGTCATGGGTAATCGAGCACTCCTGTGCGGTATTGCTCGTATTGCAATTCGCTGATTTCATAGATTTCGTATTCGTTGCCATTTGCGTAAGGCACTTCGAAATAACTTGTCAGTTCCTTCATCGACTCAATTCCGCAATCCGCCTCAATGAATAAATGATACCCGCTCTGGTGAAAGCGGACGGAGTTAGAGGCATCATCCAACCAGAGTTTATCGCCAATCGAATCGAAGTTTTCATCACTGTAGTGGTGAATGTTCTTGAATGCGAAGAAGCACTGTGGGGTGTTAATCGATGAACCGCACGCCCCGAAGCACAGAGTCGCTACTAGTACTCCTAAGCATCTGCCCATGCTATTCTCACTCTCTAAGCGCACCAGCCTAATTTCGTTTTCAGCTAGAAAGCTACTCTGTAAACGCTCGTTCGCCAATGTCCGCTCTCGGCGTCGGAGCGGACAAAGCTCACTCATTGTGAGACGGCTTAAATGTAGCCCGCAAGGACGAGCCCCTCTCCCGATTGCGGGAGAGGGGTTGGGGTGAGGGCAAGATATTTTCCAGGATGCGACTCTGGTGCTTTTGCCGAAACATGGGTGCCCTCATCCCCGGCCCTTCTCCCGAGCCCCGGGAGAAGGGGGCGCCAGTGGCGAGTGTGTTCTCACGCCGACTGTCCCGGACTTGATCCGGGATCTCGTGCGATAGAGGCCGGAAGCGTTGCCGGAGGTCCCGGGTCAAGCCCGGGATGGGCGGTGAACTCTTTGAGCCTCATCCTGAGCGAAGTCGAAGGACGAGGCGGGCTTGTTGCGAGTTTCCAGAAGCACGTCCCTTTATCCTTCGATTTCGCTCAGGATGAGGGCCTGAAGAACTGAAGTCCCTTTTAAGCGCTCCCCACGGAGTTTTCCGTGGGGTCCAACACGAGATCTTGCCGCGAGGACCGGGAGAGATGTTTTCGCTCCCGATCTTCGCAGCATGCTCGGGTGATGGGCTGCCCAGACCGGGCTGGGCAGACCGTCGACGAGAGGGTGGTCGACGGGAAATCTCCCCTCCTGACCCAAAGCAGACCCCAAGCCTCTACCCCATCCCCAATTCAGCCCGCGTGCGGATCGCCTTCGCCGCGCTCACCCGCACCAGATGCCGCCCTTTTTCGTCGCGCCAATCAGCTTCGACGAAACCAGTGGTGCGGCCTCGAGACACCAGGCGGCCTTCAATCGTGATCAAGCCATGCGGCACTGGGCGGAAGATGCGGGTCTGTAATTCGGTTGTGGTGAACCATTCGCCATCCTCGAGGCCGGAGGCCATGCACATGGAGACGATGTGGTCGGAAAATCCGGCGACCCAGCCGCCAAAGACGCGGCCATCGGAAATGTCGCGATCGCCGGCGTTCGGCCATTCATAGCGGACATAGCCGTAGCGGACCTCTTTCAGCCACTCTTCCGGGCGAATGCCAAGATTGCGGATGCCCGCCGGTTTCTCCCACCCGTTCGAACGCAAGCGATCGAAGAAGCCCTGCTGTTCGGTTGAAAGCTCGGTCCGCGTCATTCGGGAATGTAGGCCCGGGCTTTCAGCTCGACAAAGCCGAGCGGGTTGTACAGGGACGAGATGCCGATCAGCGTGTAGCAGGAGAAGAACGGCCCCGGCATCCATTTCGCCTTGGCCTGGAACATCGGTCCCATATGTTTCTCGAAATCCACGTGGTAGCCGGTCATGTCGACGACATCGGCGACGCTGCCACCCGCTTCTTTCAGGATCATGTCGATCTCGGCGAAGGCTTCGTCCGTGGCGCGGAAATAGGCCTCGTCACTCGCCGCTTCGCCTTCCTGGAGCGCAGCGATGACGCCGGAGCAGAAGACCATGTCGCCGGCACGTACGGCTGGGGCGAACTGCAACTGCTCGGTGCGTTCCTTGAGGCTGTCAGGGACAATCATCTTTGGCATATCAGACCACCGTCTGGCCGCCATCGACGACCATCATCTGGCCGGTCATGAAGCTGCCTGCGTCAGAGGCCATGTACACGGCGGCGCCGGCAATCTCGACCGGCTCACCAATACGGCGCAGCGGCGTGGTCGAGGTCGCGCGTTCGAGTGTCTTCGGATTTTCCCACAAGGCGCGGGCAAAGTCGGTCTTGATCAGGCCCGGCGCGATCGCGTTGACGCGAACATTGTCCGGCCCGTATTCGGCCGCGAGGTTGCGCACCAGCTGGAAGTCAGCCGCCTTGGAGATGTTATAGGCGCCGATCACCGGCGAGGCGCGCAGGCCGCCAATCGAGCTGACAATGATGATGGCGCCGTCCTTGCGCTCGCGCATTTGCGGCGCACACATCTGCACCAGCCAGTGATTGGAGATGATATTGTTGGACAGGATCTTCTCGAACGCCTCGTCGGAAATGCCTTCCATCGGGCCATAATAAGGGTTCGAGGCGGCGTTGCAGACCAGGATATCGACCTTGCCGAAGGCCTCATTGGTGGCATCGACCATGGCTTGCAGCTGGTCTTTTTCGGAGATGTTGGCCGGGATCGCGATGGCGGTGCCGTCGCCATACTGGTCGTTCAGGGCACCAGCGACTTCCTGGCAAGGGCCGGGCTTGCGCGAGCTGATCGTGACCTTGGCGCCAGCCGCTGCGAATTGCTCGGCAATTGCCTTGCCAATGCCGCGGGATGAGCCGGTGATGATGGCGGATTTTCCGGAAAGATCGAACAAGCTCATCAGAGCCCTCCTTGAATGATGGGTTATGGCGCGGTGATACGCGCGCCTAGCGGCTAAGAAAAGGGTTTCGCGAGGTCAGGCCTTGAGCGCGGCCCAGGCAATCAGCGCCCAGCCGATGAGCAGGCCGACGCCGCCAATCGGTGTCACCGCGCCGAGCCAGCGCGGCGCGCCGAGCGCCATGGCATAGAGCGTGCCGGAAAAGATCGCGGCACCGATCAGGATGATGCTGGCCGCGGTGCCGAACCGGGCGCTGTCTGCGGCGGATACCGCCGTCGCCAGAACAGCGTGCACGATCAGGTAGAGCGTTGCGGTCTCCCACCAGCCGACCTGTTTCTCGTCAAACCCGCTTTGCAGGGCATGCGCGCCGAAGGCACCTAGGGCGACGGCAACGAAGCCGGCGGCAGCACTGAGCGCGGTAATCATGACCGGTCCTCCAGAGGCAGCGAATAATTGACCACAGCGTGGCTGGAGAGCTTGTCGCTGCCTTCCGCGCGAATGTCTACACTGATCACGGCCAGCGTCTTGCCGAGCTTTAGCAGATGCGCTTCAGCGACCACGGCATCGCCAATACAGGGCCGCATGAAATTGATGTTGAGATTGCTGGTCAGCGCCATCGGCGTGATGCCGATCCGCGTGAATATGGCGACATAGGCGGCGCTGTCGGCAATCGCCATTTGCGTCGGGCCATTGATATAGCCGCCTGGGCGTAAGCTGCCTTCGTCGACGGGTTGGCGCACGCGGGCATAGTTTTCCCGCACTTCCAGTACGCGTTCCGCCTCGCCGGCGCCGCGAAAGACAGAGTCGTAGAATTGATTGACCTCGGCCGTGGTCACCTTGCTGGTCATGTTTTCCCTCCGGCAGGCATTGACGCCCGCTAAGCTTGAAGGCCAACCTACAGACACGCGCTGATCCGAAAAGAGATCACGCCACGGGAGGCTAAGACATGCTCACCAAAGGTGATGAATACCCCATCCACCAGACCCCGGAACCGGTCGCCTATTCGGGCTCGGACCGAAATTTCTATGACCGGTTTTTCTTCAATGGCTATTCCGCGGATGGCTCGGTTTTCTTCGCCGCAGCGTTCGGGGTCTATCCGCATCTGAACGTCATGGACGGGTCGGTCTCGATCCTGAAGGACGGGGTGCAGAGATCGGTACATGTGTCGCGCCTGCTCGGCATGGAGCGTATGGACACCACGGTCGGGCCGATGAGCGTGGAAGTGGTCGAACCGCTCAAACAGGTGCGTCTGCGTCTGGAGGAAGCCGAAGGCCTGGCGCTGGACGTCCAGTTTACCGGGCGCCACTTCCCGATTGAGGAGCCGCGCTTCACCTATCGCCAGGGCCCGCGCATGCTGATCGATTGCACGCGGATGACGCAGAACGGACACTGGCAAGGCAGACTGTGCGTGGATGGCGAGGAGATTGACGTCTCGAACTTCCTCGGCACCCGCGACCGCAGCTGGGGCGTGCGTCCGATCGGACAGCGCGACCCGCAGCCGGTCCTGCCGCAGCAGTTACCGCAATTCTACTGGCTCTGGGCGCCAATCAATTTCCCCAATCTGTCGCTCTATTTTCACGTCAATGAAGACGCCGCGGGCGGCGCCTGGAACACGCGTTCGGTGCTCGCCATGGACGGCGCCGATCATGATGGGCTGTTGCACCTCAACCGCCCCAAGATGGAGGTCGACTGGCGCGCAGGCACACGCCGCGCAGCGGGCGCGACCCTGCAGGTCGAAGACGGTCAGGGCCGCGAACACGAGGTGACCTATGAGCCGCTCTCGACCTTCATGATGAAAGGCATCGGCTATGGCCATCCGGAGATGAGCCATGGCACCTATCGCGGCGATCTCAGCATTACCCGCGAAGACCTGACACCGGATAATCTGCCCTGGCAGCAGCCGGAAAACCTGCACATCCAGGCGATTGTCAAAGCCACCCATAAAGGCCCGGACGGACAGACGAGCGAAGGCATTGGCATCCTTGAGCAACTCGCGCTCGGGCCGCATGCGCCGAGCGGTTGGAAGGATGTGATGGATGCTTGAGTCTGAGCTCGCGACCAAGTTCGCCGCCTATGCCGAGGCGCGGCTGCCAGGCGCCCGAAATGCCCGCGTCGCCAGCATCAACCGCATTCATGGCGGGGCCAGCCGTCAGACCTATTCGATTGACCTGGCCTATGAAGACGCCACCGGCCCGAAGGTGAAAGGCCTGATCCTGCGCCGCGACCCGCCGGACAGCCTGATCGACACCGAACGCCGGATCGAGTTCGCCGCGATCAAGAGCGCTTATGGCCAACGCGACCTGCCGGTGCCGGAAGCGCTGTTCCTGGAAACCGATCCGGCCGCGCTCGGCGCGCCTTTCTTCGTCATGGGGCGGATTGAGAAAGGCGAGCCGCTCAACCCGTTCCGGATCGACGCGGTCGAGCCGCACCGCGCCGCGATCGGCGAACAGTTCTTCCGGCATCTCGGGTCAATTGCCGCGCTGCCTGTAGAAGGCTCACCGCTGGCAGCTGAAACCGACACGCCAGCGCCGGATCAGTGCTGGCGCCGCGAGCTCGATTATTGGGCGAACGAAATCCGCTCGAATGCGAAAGACCCGCAACCCGTCGCCGAAGCTGCGATCCGCCATCTGGAGCGCAATCCACCGCCACCAGCGCAGCGCCTGTCGGTCGTGCATGGCGACTATCGCACCGGCAATTACCTGCATGATGGTGAGGGCACGATCACGGCCATTCTCGACTGGGAAATGGCGCATATTGGCGATCCTTATGAAGACCTCGCCTGGGCCACCGATCTGTTATGGTGCGGCAATGACCAGGAGCGCGCAGCCGGGCTGGTCCCGTGGCCGGAAGCGATCGCGATGTGGCAACAAGCATCCGGCTGCACCTTCGATCCAGCCGCATTCGAATGGTGGTCACTGTTCGCGCACGTCAAAGCCCTCGGTATCTGGGTGACGTCCGAAAAGGCGTTCGCCAATGGCGAGAATGACGATCCGATCCTGGCCTGGTCAGGCTGGTTCACGCATGCCGCGCATGAGTTGATGCTGGCCATGCGGCTGGGCCCGAAATATGGAGCAGGCGCATGAGCGATATTGGCATGATCCTCGACCGCATCGGGCGCAAGCTGGTGACCGAAGTGGCCCCAAAGCTCGAGGGCGATTATTCTGGTGGCCATGCTGGCATGAGCGGCCTGATGGCGGTGATGGCCGGCGAAGCCTGGGATGGCGCGGCCGACCGGTTGGCGAATGAGATTGCCGGCCTGCGCGGATTGCTCGCCCTCGCCGGGGAGACCGTGAGCGTCGCCAAGAGCCCGAGCCTGAAAGTCTCCGACCTGAAGACGGAACGCGACGCGCTCGCTCGCGACCTGATAGAGGTGCAAATAGTGCTGGAGGGGCGCGATGATGACGCGGCGCGCGACCTCAATGCCAAGATCTGGATGCACCTCATGGCAACCAGCATGGCGCGCATGCCGAGCGCGCCCGAATTCCCGGACGCAGAGGAATAAGGCACCGGCGGCAGACAGCGCTGCCGCCGATGACCAGACTTAAAGATCGCCCAATTTCTGCAAGCGTTTCTGGAACTGGTCCTGTTCCCATTCGCCGCCGAAGAACTTGAACATGCCGAAGATAACCAGGGCATGCAGGCCAATGGCGGCGCCCCAGCACAAGGCGACGATGAAGAACCAGTCAAATTCAGGACTGAGCCTTTGGTTCAACACATAAAGCACCGGCAGGATCACGAGCGCGGTGATCCAGTTCATGTGGAACGCCTTGACGTTCTGGACATAGGCGATGGCTTGTTTTTCGGCTTCGGCCTGTAAGGCACTGTTTTGCGGTTGAGGGGATGGGGTGGGGGTCATGGTCTGCTCCTGTACCAATTCACTGACTGTGGTTTCAAACACAGCGGCGAGGCATTTGAGCGTTTCCAGACTGGCCCGCTTTCCAGTTTCAATACGCTGAATTGTGCGGGCACTTACCCCGGCATGCATGGCCAGTTCTTCCTGTGACCATCCGCGGTTCGTACGTCTTTGTTGAAGGCTCATTTTGTCCTCGCATTCGCTGCTGGGGCAGAAGTGTCACGATCAGCAAAAACTACCACGACACGGGCCCGACACAACACGACACCAACCCGACATGCACAGCCCGATTGCACCTGAACCCTCGTATTTTCGGTCGAATCCGGAAATATGATTCGCGTGTTCATCCAGCTGCGGGGGTCGGGGCTGGCGGGCAAATGCCCTTCCGCACGGCCCAGAAAAGCTGCCAACAAGGGGAATTGAACCATGTCAGACGAACCTACAGAAACGCCAGAAGAGGCGACGCCACAGGAAGATGTCACCAAGGCCTGGCAGGCCACTCAGGACCAGAAATCCAAGGCGGGGCGCCTGCGCCTGTTTGCAGCCATTGCCTGGGTCATCGCCATTGGCGGCGAAATCGCGGGCATTGTCATGCTGCTTCAGGGGCGGTTCGACACAGGCGGCCTGCCCATCCTGATCGGATTGCTGGTCGGTATCGCGGTGTTCGCGATTGCCGGTAGCCTGCTGTGGAAGAATGCCAATAAGCATGACCCGGCCAGCAAGGAAGACGGGTTCAAATTCTTCTTCCAGAACCAGCTCGGCGCGATCATCACTTTGATCGCCTTCCTGCCTCTGCTCGCCTTGATCCTGATGGACAAGGACATGGACCCGAAAAACAAGCAGATTGCCGGCGGCGTCGGCGCTGTCCTGGCCGTGATCGCAGTCCTGTTCGGGGTCAGCTACAACCCGCCATCGGTTGAGCAATATACTGAGGACATGAATGAGTGCGCGCGCCAGATCAATGCTGGCGAAGCGACCACAGCGTGCTCGCCGGAGGTTGCCGAACAGGCGCAGGAAATCGCCCGCGATGCTGAAGCCGTAGCCGAAGCCACCCGCGACGCCGACAATCCAAATGGCCGCGATGTGGTTTACTGGATCGCGCCGCCGGACGGTGAAAAGCACGACTCACCGCGCGTCTTCCATCTCTGCGAAGATGTCAGCCCGCTGCGCGACAAGGATGTTGTCAGCGGTTCCGTGGCAGAAGCTTACAAGCAGAACGCGAAGCGCATCACCAAACAGCTCAGCATGGAGCAAAACCAGTGCGGCTTTCAGGTCGCTGAGTAGGGACGCATCTGACTGGAGCTTATAATTCGAAACGCTCTGCCCAGGTCATCTGGGCAGTCCAGCACCCGATGGTGCCACAGGAACGGGAGAGATAATGTCTCTCCCGTTCACGTTTTGAAGTACGGGTGATGGGCCCCACGGACCATGCCGTGGGGAGCGCTTGAATTGCGCGTCGGTCGTCGCTGCGAGTTGAGTTCGTCTTGGTATGCCTTAAGCCGCCCACGGCCCTGTAATCGCGAGCGTGCGTGTCGGCGCATAGGCGTTGACGAACATCCATTTTCCGTCTGGTGAGAAACAGGCGCCAGCCGGCTCAGTCTGAACTCTCAACCGGCCGAGATCATAGGCCTCTCCGGACGGGGTGATGCCGCGCAGATGGTTGTCGACCACGTCGGTATACTGATCCTCGCAGACGATCAGGTGTCCGTTCGGGGCGACGCAGAGATTGTCGCCATAATTGAACTGCTCCTCGCTCTCGCTTTCGAAGAACAATTCGACCGTGTCCGGGCCTTGGCCGCGCCCGGGGACGAGGCGGAAGATCTGCCCCAGTTTCCTGGCGCCGCCACTGGTGCAGCAGAAATACAGGTCATCGTCGCCCATATGCATGCCCTCGCCGCGCGCAAACACGGCCGCACCTTGCGCCGCGGCGCGCAATCGCAGGTCATCCTGCGGGGCCTCAACATCGGTGAGGTCGATCCAGCTCACGGTGTAGGACTGGCCGACCGCGACCGTCGCGGCGTCCCAGTTGCGGGTGTCGGTCACGCCTTCAATGACCATGGCCTGCAGGCGCCCGCCGTCTGCCAGCTTACCCGGCGTGTTGGGCAGGAAGCGATAGATCACGCCCTCATTGCGATCCTCGGTCTGGTAGACATAACCGGTTTCCGGATCGACACAGGCGGCTTCGTGATTGAACCGGCCCATGGCGCGCAATGGCTTGGCTTCGACCAGGCCTTCGGCATTGCCAGGTACTTCGAACACCCAGCCATGATTGACCGCGAGGCCATCGCCATAGCGCTGTCCGGGACCGGTCGGGGCTTCCTCGCAGGTCAACCAGCTGCCCCATGGCGTGACGCCGCCTGAACAGTTGCGAATGGTCCCGCCGAGCGAGCGGAACTGGCGTTTGACCTCGAGTGTTGTGGCATCGAGCACAATACTGGTCGTGCCACCCGGAACGATCACGCCATTATGCGTGCCGAAGCCGTGCGGGATGTCACCGCCAGACCCGTCCGTCTGGACCAGCTCATGATTGCGGACCAGAACGATCTCATTATTGCCGAGGTCGAGACAGCCCATGCCGTCAGCCTTGTCCGGAACCGTGCCGCCATCCGACATCGCGTCGCCAAGGCTGGAAATCAGGCGGTAAGAAAAACCTTCCGGCAGGTCGAGCAATCCGTTCGGATCTGGCAGCAGGGGGCCATAGTCCGAGAACGGCGTGCTTGCGGTCGCCGCGTTCGGGCCTCGCGCCACGCAGCCGCTGGCGATGAGCGCCGAAAACGCTGTGGCGGTGACAGATAAAAACTCGCGGCGGCTTTGGGTTGGTGCGGTCATCGCTTGTTCCTTCTCTGGATCGTCTGGTCGGTAGAATAAGCAGGGCTTGAGGCCCGGCATCCAGGTTCAAGTGTGTAACAGATTTAAGGGTTTAGATAGGGCTCAATACTGCTCATCTTCAACGCATAGGCGGCATCGCCAAGATCGTTCTCGACCTTTTCGGAGTTGAGCGTGCCTTCAATCCAGTATGGCGCCCAGATATCCTTCACTCGCACCGGCGGATCGGCGCGAATGAAGATGATCTGATTTGGCGGTGGCGGCGGTGTATGAATACAGGCGCCCATATACGGCACGAACAGGAATTCGCGTTGGCGAAACTTCGAGTTGAAATCGAACGGCACGACATAGCCTGGTATGCGCACATATTCGCCATCGAGCTCTGTC
Source organism: Hyphomonadaceae bacterium (assembly GCA_024742355.1). Classification (GTDB taxonomy): domain Bacteria; phylum Pseudomonadota; class Alphaproteobacteria; order Caulobacterales; family Hyphomonadaceae; genus Henriciella. Next base: position 196,077 of record JANSYM010000001.1, read on the forward strand.
ACCGTATCAAACGTGCCGAGCTGCGGCATGAAATCGAGGTCTGAACCCTCGGCGATCGCGCCATAGGGGTCGGCATCAGCGAGCGTGGTTGTGTTCGCCGCGTAACGCTGTTCGAGCATGGTGTAGAATTGCTCATATTCCTGCATGAGCTGCTCTTCGCTGCCCTCCGGCATCAGGTCTTCCCACATAATGGTCAGCGCTTCGCCTTCCTTGACGCCCCAATAGGCGGTCTCTTTCGGCGAGTTTGTTTGCAATTCAGCCGCATTATCTGCTGCCTCGCCAGCAACCGGGTCCGGTCTCTGGAACTCAACCGTCTCCATACCGTCCGGGATGGCTGGAGGGGGCGTCGTTTCCGGCGCGGCGCCGACCTTGCCGCAGGCTGCGAGGCCCGCCACGCAGCCGATCGCAAGCCATTCGCGCAATTTCGGAACCCAAATGCCCTTCATTGTCTTCCTCATCTCGCTCGTCTCATATCTGCGTGTCTTGTCTCAATCCACGTGAAAAGTCGATCTTAAAGTTATGTTATATCGTATCAGAACGAAAAGCGGCGGTTTCAGGCTTATTGAGACGATCAAGTAGAGTACTGGATTGGGCGCTAGCCCCAAAGCTCGCGGCTTGGCGGCGAGACGACGCCATCATGATAGCGCAATTTATGCGGGACATCCTGCGCCATCCAGAGGGGGCCGTCGAGGTCGATCAGGTCCGCTGTCTGGCCGAGCAGGACAGCCGGGGCCATGCTGATCGAGCCTGCGACCATGCAGCCAACCATGGTGCCGAGGCCGCACCTCTTGGCCTCTTTCATCATCCGCATCGCTTCGGTCAGGCCGCCCGCCTTGTCGAGCTTGATATTGACCGCATCATATTTCTTGGCCAGCGCCTGCAGGTCGCCGCGTGTATGCACGCTTTCATCCGCGCAGATGGCGACATGGCCGGGGCGGCGGGTCAGGGCCTGGTCCTGGTCGACGGGAAAGGGCTGCTCAATCAGCACAACCCCGAGATCGGCAGCGCGGGCGGCGAGTTCGGGAAACTGGTCGGGTTCGAGGCCTTCATTGCCATCGAGCACCAGTTTCGCGTCGGGGCGCGCCCGGCGCACAGCCTCGACGCGGACAAGGTCATCCGGTCCGCCAAGTTTGAGTTTCAGGATCTTGGCATGCGTCGCCTTGGCGGCATTGGCCATGGTTTCCGGTTCATCCAGGCTGATCGTCATCGTCGTCGGCAAGGGCTTTGGCTCGGGCAGGCCGGCCATTTCCCAGACGGGCGTGCCGGAAAGCTTGGAGTCGAGGTCCCAAAGCGCGCAATCCACAGCGCATTTGGCGGCCCCTGGGGGCAGGCGTTTCTGCAAATCTATGCGGCCAAGCCCCTCCTGGATTTCGCGCTCAAGCCCGGACAATTGCGCCACGACGCTGACCCGGCTTTCCTGGTAACGGGCATAGGGAACACACTCGCCGCGGCCGGTGTGGCCGTCCTGCGTAATCTCCACCAACACCGTCTCGGCGGTCGATTTCGACCCGCGTGAGATTGCAAACGCTGCTTTTAGCGGCGAAGACTTAGGCGTGATGGTCATTTGGCGCATGTCTGAAGTCTTTGCTGGATTGGTAAAATTTCAATGACGCATTGGAGGCCGTCTTAAAGGCTGCGGGGTTAAGGTAAATAGTGTTGAAACAAGGTGACCTCCTGACGGAGCCGACATTTGAGCTTGTCGGTGACGCGCCCCAGCGGCTGGTGCTGCGCGGGGATTGGGTGGTCACGGCCCTGGCTGACGTCGATCGCGAGCTGCGCGACGGGCCGTTTTCTACAGACCTGATGGTTACCGAACTCGACCTGTCAGAGCTGGGCGGCCTCGACACGGCCGGCGCTTTCCTGATCGATCGAACCTTGCGAACGCTTGGCGGGGATCCGGCGCTGCTCGGCGCCAGCGAAGAAGCGCAATCGCTGCTGCACCAGGCGCGGACGCTGGCGACCCAGGAAGAACATGCCCCGCCCGTGGTCGAGGAGGGGCACGGCTTTGTCGACCTGCTCGAACGCACCGGACGCAATGCCGAACACATGTGGCACGAAGCGCTGGAATCGCTGTCCTTTCTCGGCGCGACCCTGGTCGCCCTGTCGACGATTGTCTGGCGCCCGGCCAAGATGCGCTGGACCGCCCTGGTCGCGGTGATGGAGGAAGCCGGCTTAGACGCGGTGCCAATCATCGCCTTTCTCAGCTTCTTTGTCGGCATGGTGGTTGCCTTCATTGGCGCGACCACGCTGGCGCAATTCGGGGCGACCATCTTTGTCGTCGAACTGGTCGGCTTCGGCGTGCTGCGCGAACTGGGCGGGGTGCTGGTGGCGATCATTATTGCCGGTCGCACCAATTCTGCTTTCACGGCGCAGATCGGCGCGATGAAGATGCGCCAGGAAATCGATGCGATGCAGACGCTGGGGCTCAATCCCATGCACGTCATCGTCGCGCCGCGTGTGCTGGCGATGATGATCATGGTGCCGGTGCTGACCTTTATCGGCATGCTGACCGCAATTGCCGGCGGCATGACGGTCGGTTGGCTGATCCTCGACATCAACCCAACCGTCTTCTTCAACCGCTTGCAGGACAATGTGCCGATCGATCAGTTCTGGATCGGGATGTCCAAGGCGCCGGTCTTTGGTCTTGCCATCGCGTTGATCGGATGCCGTCAGGGCCTGGAAGTCGGCGGCAGCGTCCAATCGCTGGGGCAGCACACGACCAAGTCCGTGGTCCAGGCCCTGTTCGCCATCATCGTCATCGATGCCTTCTTCGCCCTGTTCTATCAGGAGCTCGGCATATGAGCCCGGACATCGCCATCCAGGTCCGCGGCCTGAAGACCGCTTACGGGACGCATGTCGTGCACGAGCATCTCGATCTCGATGTGAAGCGCGGCGAGGTGATGGGCATTATCGGGCCGTCCGGCTGCGGGAAATCGGTCCTGCTGCGGGCGATTACCGGGCTCAAGGAACCGAGTGCCGGCGAGGTCCATGTGTTCGGCCAGGACGTCATCCACCTGCAATCCGAGGACATTTCAGCCCTGCAGCGCCTGTGGGGCATTATGTTTCAGGATGGGGCACTCTTCTCCAACCTGACCGTCCGCGAAAACGTCATGGTGCCGATGAAGGAACACACCGATCTGGCGCTGCCTTTGATGAAACAGCTGGCGGATCAGAAGATTCGCATGTCGGGACTGGAGACCTGGGCCGGGCGAAAGTACCCGTCTGACCTCTCTGGCGGCATGCGTAAACGGGCGGCTCTGGCCCGTGCCATGGCGCTGGATCCCCCATTATTGTTCCTGGATGAGCCGACCGCCGGACTTGACCCGATCACGGCGGCAGGATTTGATCAATTGATCCGTGATCTCCAGAGTTCGCTGGGATTGACGGTTTTTCTGGTGACGCATGACGTCGATACGCTGGCCGTCACCTGCGATCGGATCGCTGTTCTGGGAGAGAAAAAGGTCCTCGCAGTTGGCACGATGGATGAATTGAGAAAAGAGCCTCATCCCTGGATTCAGGACTATTTCGGGGGACCGAGAGGCCGCGGCGCAATCATGGGAGCCGGATGATGGAAACACGTGCGAATTACGCTCTGATCGGCGCCTTTGTGCTGATGGCCGTGGCCGCCATTGTCGGATTCACGCTGTGGCTCGGCTCATCCCAGTTCAATCGCGACTATGCCCAGTATGACGTCGTCTTTCCGGGCCCGGTGACGCTCGAAGAGGGCGCCTCGGTGCGCTATATCGGCATCAAGGTGGGCGAGGTCGAAAGCGTCCGCGTCGACCGCCGTGACGCTTCCCTGGTACGCGCCCGCCTGCGGATTGATCGCTCGACACCGGTCAAGACTGACAGCACCGCAATTATCGATTTTGCCGGGATCACCGGCGTCACCTTCGTCCAGATCAATGCCGGGACCGATGCAGCCGGACCGCTATTGCCACGGCCCTATGAAGAAATTCCGGTCATCCAGGCCGGCGAGACACCGCTTGCGGCGCTGTTTGACGGCGGCGCCCAGGTGATGGCCCAGGCCGGTGTGACCATGGAACAGCTCAGCGAGGTCATGACCGAGGACAATATTCAGGCTTTCTCGGAAATCCTGCACAATGTCCGCGACATCACCGCGGCCCTGTCAGAGGATGACAAAGCCCTGTTGGCGCAGAGCCTGGCCACGCTCGCCTCGCTTGAGCGCGCTGGCGACAATCTCAGCAAGGCCTCGACCGACATCACCTCTGTTGCCAATTCCGTCGACAGTGAACTGGTCAGCCTCAATGCTGAACTGAAAGCCCTGGTCGCGGAACTCAACTCGGCCACCGGCGATGCCAGTGTGACGCTGGAAGCAAGCCGCAAGGCCATCAATGCGGCGACCGCGCTGGTCGAAGGCGGCGCCTCGGACACCGTCCAGCAGACCAGTCTTGCCGCGCAGGAGCTGCGTGTCCTGATTGCCCGGCTAGATCGCCTAACCCGCGAGATCGAACAGAACCCGCAGGGCTTTGTCGTTGGCAATCCCCTGCCATATGAGGAGCGCCGCTAATGAAACCGACGCTGATTTCCGTCCTGATGGGCGTTCCGCTGCTCGCTGGATGCCTGTCCGTCCTGCCGGAACCGGCCACGCCGGATGCGCTCTATCGTGTCGAAGCGGCCCAGAAATTTGATGGCCTGACGCAGCATCTGATCGTGCGCGAACCCGAGGCGCCGCGCCTGATTGCTGGCCAGGGCATGGTCAGCGAAGCCTCTGATGGTGGCCTGCGCCTGGTGCCCAGCGTCGAATGGTCGGGCAGCGCCACGCGGCAGATTCAGCTTGCCATGATTGACAGTTTCAAGGTCGGCGAGACCGGCAATGCGCTGTTGCCTGAAATGGGCGTCAGCGCTGGATATGAGCTTGGTAGCCAGTTAAAGACGTTGAGCCTGCGCGAAAACACCGCGCGCTGCGTGATGACGCTCAGCCTGGTCACCACTGGCGACCGGCAATTGCTGGCGCTGACGGAAGTCTCCGCGACGCATACAGCGGCTGGCGGGTCCAATCGCGATCGCGCCATTGCCCTTCGCGAAGCCGCATCTGACTGCGCCGCCCAGGCTGCGCAATTTGCCGTCGCCTCAATGCCGACGAGCGATTAAGCGACCGAGCTTTCCGGTTTCATTTGATGGTTCGGGATGGGCAGGAAGAAGCTGACCTGCGTGCCGCGGCCTTCTTCACTGGCAATCGTCAGACGTCCGCCATGCATTTCCGCGAATGACTTGGTCAGCGCCAGGCCGAGACCGGTGCCGTCAAAATTGCGATCGCGGGTGTCACTGACCTGCTCGAACGGTTCGCCCAGACGCGGCAGGGCATCGGCCGGAATACCAATGCCATTATCCCGCACAGCAATGCGCAGTTCGCTGCCTTTCTGATCGACCGTGACACGGATCTCGCCGCCTTTGTCGGTGAACTTGATGGCATTGGAGACCAGATTCAGGATCATCTGCCGGATCGCCCGATGATCGGCTTCGACCAGCGGCAAGCCGGAATTCGCAACCATTTTGAGGTCGATGTCTTTTTCTTCGGCGCGGCGGCGGATCATGCGGATGGCGGCGTCGACCGGATCGACAATATCGATCGGGTGCAGGTCGACGGTCATCTTGCCGGCTTCAATCTTCGCCATGTCGAGAATGTCGGTGATCATGTCCAGCAAATGCTTGCCCGAGGCGAGGATATCCTGCGCATAGCCTTTATACCGCTCATCGCCGAGCGGGCCGTACATCTCGTCGACCAGGATCTCAGAGAAGCCATTGATCGCATTTAGCGGCGTGCGCAATTCATGGCTCATATTGGCGAGGAAGGCGCTCTTGGAATTGGCCGAGCGTTCGGCTTTCTGCTTCTCGGATTTCAGGCTCTTGGCGAGATCGGCGGCTGTCGACTCAGACCGTTCAAGTTCCGCCACCAGTTTGCGCAAACGGCCTTGCTGCTTGGTCAGCTCGACCTCATTGCGGACATCACTGGAAACATCCAGGCCCATCGTGATCATGCCGCCGGACTTGGTCGCGCGCTCAACGATCTTGAACCATTGGCCATTCTTGATCTTGACGATTTCGGCGCGATCGTCGGCGGCATTCGGCCTCCGGTCGAGAATGTTCGCGGCTTGGGCCAGCATCACCGTGTCATAGCCCATACCGGTGCGCACGGTCGGTTCCAGGCCGAAGACTTTCAGGAAGGCCCGGTTCCAGTAGATCAGACGCTTGCGCGCGTCCCACAGAGCGAACGGTCCGGAAAAGCTCTCCAGCGCGCCGCGCAGGCGGTTCTCAGCCTGTTTGGTGCGCGCAATGGCGAGCTTCATCTCAGTGACATCGCGCAGCACGCCATTCAACTGTCCGCTCTGTTCATCCGGCTTGGCGCGCATGTCGAACCAGATCGTCTTGTCGACATTGGCAAAGACCTGGGAAATGAAGCCGCGCTCATGCAGCGTCGTGAGGGACTGTTCCATCGCATCGCGATGATCTTCATGCACGAAGCGCAGGATTTCCCTGGCCGAGAGCTCGATGTCGCCAGGCTCGCCCAGCAATTGGCCGGCTTCTTCGCTGAAGGTGAAACGATGGGTCTTGAAATTCCATGACCAGAACCCGGCTTTGGCCTGGTGCAGAACAGTTTTCAGAATCCGTCCAGCGCGGGTTGCTTCGCCTTCATAGGCCTCGGATTCCGTGCGTCTCTGTTCGAGCAGGCGAAACAGGCCGAGTATGGCGAGCGCCGGTCCGAGCAACAGAAAGGCATAGATGGCCAGTCCGACCAACGTCGAACGGGTCATGAAGGGGAACGCCGATTCCACACAGACCGACATGCTTGTGCGGGTCACCGGCGAACAGGCGGCGACGAATTGCGACGAGCCATACTTGGCGCCGTCCAGTGTCTCCGGCTGCAATGAGATCGTCCGGGTGCCTTGCGCGACCGGAAGCCAGGAGTCGGCTGGGATAATTCCCAGGCGCGGCCCGCCGGAATCCGGATCAAAAACGACAACAATGTCTTGCGTGCGTGTCATCCCCGCCATTTGCGAGCGTGCCAACAAAGCGGACCCGGCCTCGCCAGCGTCGCGCAACCGGGACCCAGGATTGGCGGTCAGCGCATCGGTCAGGGTCACGACTGTGTCGAGATCGGGCTGCACACGGGCGGTCTGGGTTGGTGACCAACCAGCTTGGTAGCCAAGACGCATGGCCTGTTCGACGGCGATCACCTTGCCGCCGACATTTTCCGACACAGCGAGCGCCTCGCGATGGGCCTGGACCTGTTGGGCGGTCAGGTCGCGGGACCGGTCATCATAGGCTTTCAGACCGAGCGCGACGCCTTCGATGAGGATGATCAGGCCGAGGGCTCTGGTCAGGCTGAGCGTTGGCCGTGACGATAACCGCCCGGCCTTCTGGGTTTTGCCAGATCGCGCCTGATGACGTGCCACAGCCCGCACCTTTCTGGGTGCGTCCCTGACGGACGCACTTCCACATCCGTCAGCTTTCGCGCCCGAAAGTTCAGGAACAGTTAACCACAGCGATGATTCTGTTAAGATTTGCGGCGTTAGCCAAGGGTGCGCGTGATGATATCAGACGCGTTTTCTGAAAGATCCTTTTCCCTCAGCGCCTTAAGCGCGATCTCCGCTTCTGCGCGAGCTCGCGGTTCAAGCGATTTCCACTGCTCAAAGGCCGTCAGCAGGCGCGCCGCCAAAGCCGGGTTCTTCTCGTCGGCTTTTTCGATGACTTCTGTGACGAGGCGATAACCAGATCCATCCGGGACGTGGAAGGCCGCCAGATTCTGCATCGCGAAGACCGCAATGACGGATCGAACCCGGTTCGGGTTGCTGAGGTCAAAATCTGCATGCTGGATCAGAAGCTCAATGTCTGCGACGTCACCCGTCGCGGCCTGCACCGCGAACCATTTGTCCATGACCAGCGGATTACTCGACCATTTGTCCGCAAACGCGCTGAGGCAGCTGGCCTTGCTCGGACCATCGGCGGTGGCAAGGGCGCGCAGGGCGGACAGGCTTTCGGTCATGTTTTCCGCGCTTTCGAACACGTCGAGAAGCGAAGGATCCGAGCTTTCGCCTAGAGCACCGAGCAGCGTCAGCATGGCGCTGCGCAGAGCGCGCGTGCCGGACTGGACCGCGTCTGGCTTGAACGGCGCCGGCGAGGCTTCGGCCAGGATCGTCGCTGCGTCGCCTGAAAGCTCAGTGGCAAGGGCGCGCTGGACCTGTTTGCGGGCATCGCTAAGCGCGGTTGGGTCAGCGGGGACATGTTCGAGGAACAATTCGCCAATGTCCGGCAGGCGTGTCAGCAAAGCCGCGAAGGCCGGGTCGCCGGCATTGGCCCGGACCGCGGCCGCAATGGCTGAGACCACGTCCGCATCGGGTCCGGATTTCTGATCATAAGCGATTGCGAGAATGTCTTTTTTTACCAGCGATTGCAGGCTGTTCCATTGATTGAACGGATCGTCATCAAGCTGCGCCAGCGCGAGGACCTGCGCATCATCAATCTGGTGGTCGAGGCGTATCGGGGCGGAGAAGCCGCGATTGAGCGAGACCAGCGGACGCGCCGTCTGACCACTGACGCGCCAGACCAGCTCATCACTGTCGAGGATCAATGTCAGCTCTTCAACCTTGTCGCCATTCGGTGCGAAGGCGGCGGCGCGGATTGGCATGGGCAGCGCGGTCGGCGCGTCATTGCCGGGCGTCTTGGGATTGGACTGACTGAGCATCACGGTCAGCGTGCCACTATCTTCGTCCCAGATTTCGGTGGCGCTGACCGTCGGCGTCCCCGGCTGGCTGTACCAGCGCCGGAAATTGGCCAGGTCCTCGCCGCTGGCCTCCTCGAAACAGGCATAGAAATGTTCGATCGTCGTCGCCTCGCCATCATGGCGATCGAAATAGATCTGCATGCCGTTCGCGAATGTCTCGTCGCCGATCAGCGTCTTGAGCATGCGGATCAGCTCCGCCCCTTTCTCGTAGACGGTTGCGGTGTAGAGATTGTCGATGCTGGCATAGCTGTCCGGGCGTACCTGGTGCGCGAGCGGGCCGGCATCTTCGGCGAACTGGCGGGCGCGCAGGCGGATGACATCCTTGATCCGCTGCACCGGACGCGAGCGCATGTCAGCGCTGAATTCCTGGTCGCGGAAGACGGTCAGGCCTTCTTTCAGGCAGAGCTGGAACCAGTCCCGGCAGGTGATGCGATTGCCGGTCCAGTTGTGGAAATATTCGTGCCCGACAATGCTCTCAATCGCCTCGAAATCTGCGTCCGTTGCGGTCGCCTCGTCGGCCAGCACATAGGCGGAGTTGAAGATGTTGAGGCCCTTGTTCTCCATCGCGCCGAAATTGAAATCGCGCACCGCCACAATGTTGAAGACGCCGAGATCATATTCGCGGGCGAACACCTCTTCGTCCCACTTCATCGAAGCTTTCAGGCTCTCCATCGCCCAGGCCGCGCGGTCGCCATCGCCTTTATCGACGTGTACGGCAAGATCGACCTCAGCGCCGCCCATGGTCGTGAACGTGTCGCGGTAAATGTCATAATCCCCGGCGCATAGCGCAAACAGGTAAGACGGTTTCAGGTGCGGATCGTCCCACTCGGCAAAATGGCGGCCATTATCGAGCGCGCCGCTGTCGCCGGGGGTGCCGTTCGAGAGCAGGACCGGGTACTTGTCCTGGTCTGCCTCCAGACGGACCTTGAACCGGCTCATCACATCCGGACGGTCCGGCCAGAATGTGATGCGGCGAAAGCCGACACTCTCGCACTGCGTGCAAAACCGGTCGCCGGAAATGTAGAGGCCGGATAGCGCGGTGTTCGCCGAAGGGTCGATGGTGACAATTGTCTCGAGCGTGAACGTGTCCGGGACATCGCTCAGGGTCAGGGTCTCTTCGCCCAGTTCATAGGAATCGTCGCGCAGTTTCGCACCATTGAGTCTGATTTCGTCCAGTTTCAGCTGCACTCCGTCCAGCTGCAGCGGCCCCTCTGACAGCCTCCGCACCGCCATTTTGGTGTGAACCTTGGTCGCTGCGAGCGCGAGGTCGAACACCATTTCCACCTGATCGATCGCAAATGGATAAGGCGCATAATCGGAAAGCTTGATCTGAACCGGCGTTTCTGTGCGCATAGCAGGACCTTTCTGACGTCGTTCTATCCCATGTAGACATCCGACAAATGCTTGCAATCACGCGTACGCACTCAGCCGCGTTTTTCCCGACGAAACCCTACCGTGGCGTCACGGGTTTCCGTGCACGTCAACCGCGCTATTGTCTCGGTCATAGAAAGTGACAGGGAGGCCGGTGGGCCATGAACTTTGATTTCTCCGATGATCAGAAATTCCTCGGGAATGAAGCGCGTAAATTCCTCGACGGGGAATGCACGACGCAACATGTCCGCGAGGTCTTGAACGATGAAGATAAGAGCCACCACGAAGGTGTCTGGCAAAAAGTAAAAGAGATGGGATGGCTGGGCACAGCGATCCCCGAAGAATATGGCGGCCTCGGCCTCGGCGCTCTGGAACAGTGCGTCCTCGCCGAAGAGATGGGCCGCGCCCTGGCCCCCGTCCCGTATGCGAGCTCCGTCTATTTCTTCGCGGAAGGCGTTCTGATGGCTGGCAGTGAAGCGCAAAAAAGCGCTATTCTTCCGGGGGTTGCGAGCGGTGACATCATCGGCTGCTATGCCGCCAGCGAAGGTCCCGGCAACCCGGATGCGGCGAACCTGTCTGTTTCGTTTGATGGCAGCAAGGTCAGTGGCACCAAGGTTCCCGTGACCGATGGAGACATCGCCACGCACGCCATCGTGCTCGCCAAAGAGGGCAGCGGCGCCAGCCTGGTGCTCGTCGACCTGAGCGGCGACGGCGTGTCGCGCAAATCGGTCAAGACGCTGGAGCCGACCCGCAGCCATGCTGAAATCACCTTTGACGGTGCCGCCGGCGAGCGTCTTGGTGACGCCGGTGCTGGCGCTGACCTGAACGATGCGATCCTGAACCGCGCCGCCATCCTGCTGGCATTCGAACAGCTCGGCGGCGCCACACGCTGCCTGGAAATGGCGACCGACTATGCCAAGGAACGCTACGCTTTCGGCCGTCCAATCGGCGGCAATCAGGCGATCAAGCACAAGCTCGCTGACATGTATGTCAAAAACGAAGTGGCACGTTCCAACTGCTATTACGGCGCCTGGGCACTATCGACCGATGCGGCGGAATTGCCGGAAGCGGCTGCCGCGTCGCGCCTGGCCGCCAGTGAAGCCTTTTGGTTCGCGTCGAAAGAAAACATCCAGACCCATGGCGGCATGGGCTTTACCTGGGAAGTGGACTGCCACCTGTTCTACCGGCGCGCCAAACTGCTCGCCGTGCAGGCAGGTGCCCCGAAGGTCTGGAAAGAAAAACTCGTCCGCGCACTTGAACTCAAGAACGCGGCATAAGGGACGGAGAGACGAAAATGGATTTCAACGATACCCCCGAAGAAGCAGAATTCCGCGCTGAAGCGCGCACTTTCCTGGAAAAACACCTGGAGCCAAAAGGGGCCAAACCCCTGCGCCAGCGTGTCTCCGGCGAAGAGTTCATGAAGCGCGCCAAGCAATGGCAGGCTGAAAAAGCCAAGGCCGGCTATGCCAAGATTACCTGGCCGAAAGAGATGGGCGGGCGCGGCGGCACGCCAATGCAACAGGTTATCTGGGGCCAGGAAGAGGGCAAGTTCGACTCGCCCGGCGGCCCGTTCACCATCGGACTCGGCATGTGCATCCCGACCGTGATCGCGTTCGGCTCTGACGAACACAAGAAGCGCTATGTCCAGAAAGCTCTGATGGGCGAGGAAATCTGGTGCCAGCTATTCTCGGAACCATCTGCGGGCTCAGACGTGGCGGGCCTGAAGACCCGCGCTGTGAAAGACGGCGACGAGTGGGTCATCAATGGCCAGAAGGTCTGGACCTCCGGCGCGCATTATTCCGATTATGGCATCCTGCTGGTCCGCACCGACCCGAAAGCGGCCAAGCATAAAGGCCTGACCATGTTCATCGTGAACATGAAGCAGGACGGCGTCGAAGCGCGCCCGATCCACCAGGCCTCAGGCGGCCGGGAGTTCAATGAAGTGTATTTCACCGATGTCCGCATTCCGGACAGCGACCGCCTCGGCGAGGTTGGTCAGGGCTGGAAGGTTGCGATCGTGACGCTGATGAATGAACGTCTCGCGGTCGGCGGATCGCCTGGTCCGGATTGGGCCGAGATCATGAACTACGCCAAGGATGTCGGGACGATCAGCGATGCTGCGTTCCGCGACAAGCTCGCTGACTGGTATGTCGCTGCACAAGGCTACAAGCTGACCAAGCTGCGCACGCAGACGGCGCTGTCCAAGGGCCAGACGCCGGGACCTGAAAACTCCATTGGCAAGATCATCACCGCCAATCAGCTGCAGGATATCTGTAACTCGGCCATCGAAATGCAGGACCATTATGGCCTGATGACCGGCGATGAGATGCCAGCCGATGGTCTGTTTCAGCAGAGCTTCATGTGGGCCCCAGGCCTGCGGATTGCGGGCGGTACGGATGAAATTCTCAAGAACATCATTGCCGAGCGCGTTCTTGGCCTGCCGCAGGACGTCCGGGTCGACAAGGACATCCCGTTCGATGAGATGAAGTCGGGCTAGCCGAAACTGTAACAGGGGCTGCGATTGACGCGGCGCCTGTCACATCCGGTAATTCAACCTTAACGAGAAATATCGTAACTTTGCTCGATTAGAGAGAAGTTTCCGATGTTTTCGTCCAAGTCGAAAGCGAAAATAGATCTTGATCGCGCGCAAGGGTCCACCGCCCGGGCGCCGATCCCTGTGCTGCGCCCGCAGTCGGAAAAGCGACGCGGCGAACGCAAAGGGGTGTGGTGTGTCTGCACGCTCTATTCTCAGGACGGCGCGACCTGGGAGGGCATCATTCTGGATGTCTCCAAATCAGGTGCGCGCATCCGTCGCCGAACGCGCGGCACGCTCCCGCCCATCGTCAAGATCAAAGCCTCGCGCATCGGGTTGGCCCGATTCGCCCGGGTGGTCTGGCAGACCACATTTGATGCTGGCCTGGAATTTGTGGCGCCGGCGAAAAAGAAGCCTCGTTGATCCGCTACACGCCATGGTAGGGTGAACGGATGACACGTGATCAGCTCATCGACCTGTTTGAACAAGCGATTGCCGCAGCTGCTGGAATTGACCGCAAAGGCAAGGCCAATCCTTACACATCCGCGAACGGGCACATGTTCAGTCAGATCAACAAGGATGATCAGCTGGGCATCCGCTTGCCAAAACCGCGTCAGAAAGAGCTCCTGGACGAATACGGAGCAGGCCCGTTCAAGTCCTATGGCGCGACCATGCGCGATTATGTCTGTCTGACCGATGAAATGTTGAATACGCCAGGCTTCGTTACAGCGTTGCTTCTGGAAGGCCTCGCCTTCGTTTCAACCATGCCGCCAGGCGGTAAAAAGAAATAGCTCTGTCAGTACACGCCCATAGCCAGGCCTGCGGCCAAAGCGCTGGCGAGCGCGCGGCATTTGTCCAACTCGCTTTCGGGAATGGACTTTTGCGCCAGGATCTCCGCCTCTGTCTGTGCGTGTGTGCAGATGATCAGCGGTTCCTGCACGGTCTTCAGGCGCCAGCCTGTGGCAATTCTCGCGAGCTGACGGACAGCATTCTCGCCGTCTGATCCGGCACAGATCATCTGAGCGTACGGCCGACCTTCAAGCTGCCCCAACACCGGATAATAGCAGCGATCAAAAAACTCCTTCATCGCACCCGAGAGCGCGGCGAGGTTTTCGGGGGCGGCGAACAGATAGCCATCCGCAGCCAGCAGATCCTCCGGACTCGTTTTTTCAGCGCGCAAAAGGCGGGTCTCTGTTTCCGCCTCGGCCGCCGTCTTGGCCGCGTGCGCCATTTGCCGGGCGCCGCCCGTTCGGGAGTGGTAGACGATGAGCAGAGTAGCCATGCGCTCTTCTATCTCATCCGGGCGTCAGGCCAAGGGGGCGTGGCTTCGGCTAGTTTCTTGTCCGAGCATCTCACGAATCACGGCACGAAGGCGGCATGAAATGGATTATGCTCCCTGTCTTTCTCGTCGTGGTTGCTTGTGCTGATCCGCAGGCGGCGACGATCACCACCGAGCCTGCCTCGTCGATCTACTGGTCTGATGGCGATAGTGGACGCATTGATGGCATGAAGTTCCGCCTTGCCAATGTCGACGCACCTGAAACCGGCGGCGTCGGTGCCCGCGGCGGCGCCAAATGCGAAGCCGAGCGTGAGATCGGATTCGATGCCAAGGCCTTCATGGTTGAGCTCACCCGTGACGCTGAGCTCGTCATTACCAGCAATTCCGGGCCGGATCGCTATGAACGCGAGGTCATCACACTGGCCGCCAATGGCGTCGATGTAGGCGAGGCCGGGATCGAGGCCGGGCACCTCGGCCCATGGCCGCACAAGGGGCGGCGGGCGCTGGCCAAGAAGCCGGATTGGTGCAGTATGCTTGGGGTTACCGAGCGCCCTACCCAGGAGTGATGTTCCAGCCTAGAATGCTGTTCAGACAGGAAGGGACCCCCGACATGATTTCCAAGACCGTATTGGCTGCACTCTCCGCGACACTGATCGCTTCTGCCTGTGCAACCGCGCAGGACGCGCCTGCGGCGCCGCAAATCACCATGGGCAATGGCGAAGCCAATATGATCCAGATCGAAGGGATGACCCGCGCGGAGGGCGTGACGCATTTCTCGGAAGTGCGCGTCGATGACGGCGAAGTATCGGCCTTCCGCGGTGATTCAGTGGCGCTCACGTTCCCGCAAGTGGTGATCGAGAAGCCAGGCTTCCTGGTCCTGCATCCGGTCATGGACGGACGTCCGAATGGCGATGTCGTCTCAGGCTTTGCTTATCTCGATGCCGGCACGAATGAGGATGTCACGATCCGCCTCGACACACCGGCAGATGCCGGGCGCATGTTTCTGGTGATGTTGCACAGCGATGTCGACAATGACCGCGTGCTTGATTTTGTGTTTGTCGAAGATGGCATCAATGTCGAAGACACAGCCGTGTTCGAGGGCACGCATATGATCGCACATATCTTCGCGGTGCCTGAATAGACACGGCGATTTGACCCGATCCGAGTCCCGTGAAATCCTCCTGATCCGAGGGAGGACAATTCATGAAACAATCGAGAATCGCCATGTCAGCTGCCGCCGGCGCAGCACTGCTGACCGCATGCGCCTATTCAGGTGCGGCGCAGGAGTCTGACGCGCCGTCGCTGAGGCCTGCCATGATCATGGACAGCGGTGAGGGCGATGCAATTGCATTTCCGCTACATCCAACGACGCGCCTCGCAACCGCGGAGCAGACCGACAGTGGATTGAGCCTGTTCGAGATTGTCATTCCGTCTCAAAGCGCTGGCGCGCCGCCGCACAGGCACACACATGAGGATGAGTTTTTCTATGTGCGCGAGGGCAGCATTACATTCATGGCGGACGATTTGGAAAGGACCATTTCCCCGGGTGGTTTTGTGCTGCTGCCACGCGGCGGTTGGCACGCGATGTGGAACAATGGGGACGCTGACGCGATCTTGCTGGTCGGAACTTCGGATGGACAGTTCGATGATTTCTTCGACGCGGTCGCTTTGGAGGCGGCGCAGGCAGGGCAGCTTAGTCCGCCGGAAATCGGCGCAATTGTCGGCCGCGTCGGTGCCGAACGTGGCATCATCGTCGACATGACGAAGGTGCCCGAAGCCGCGCGACCGCTCTATGGGTTGCCGCCGCTCAACCAGAATTAGACGCACAGAAAAACCTCTCGCAAGGGCGAGAGGCTTTTAGATTTGCTGTTGAGACAACGCTTAAGCCGGAACGCGCACGCGCGGACCCGCCGCGTTCACATCTGCGTCGACATGCGCCTCATAGACTTTGAAATTCTCGACAAACATCTTGGCGAGTTTTTCGGCCTGCGCGTCGTAAGCCGCCTTGTCTTCCCAGGTGTCTCGCGGGTTCAGGATCTCGCCGTCCACGCCGTCCAGCGCAGTTGGAACCATGAAGCCGAAGGTTTCGTCTTCGCGGAAATCGGCCTGGTTGAGCGAGCCATCGAGCGCCGCATTGAGCAGGGCGCGCGTGGCCTTGATCGGCATGCGGTGGCCAACGCCGTGGGCGCCGCCGGTCCAGCCGGTCGAAACCAGCCAGCAATTGACATTGTACTTGTCGATCAGTTCGCCAAGCAGCTTGCCATATTCGCTCGGATGCCGCGGCATGAACGGGCCGCCAAAGCAGGTTGAGAATGTGGCGGTCGGCTCGGTGACGCCTTTCTCGGTACCGGCAACCTTCGCGGTATAGCCGGACAGGAAGTGATACATGGCCTGCGCCGGTGTCAGCTTGGCGATCGGCGGCATCACGCCAAACGCATCGCAGGTCAGCATGATCAGGTTTTTCGGCTGGCCACAGCGGCCGCTGAGCGAGGCATTCTCGATCGCGGAGATCGGATACGCGCCACGCGAATTCTCGGCCAGTGTATTGTCATAGAAATCAAGCTCGCGGGTGTCCGGATCCATCACGACATTTTCGAGGACGGTGCCCCACATGCTTGTCGTGGCGTAGATTTCCGGCTCGGCTTCCGGCGACAGATTGATCATCTTGGCATAGCAGCCGCCTTCGAAATTGAAGAGGCCGTTTTCTGACCAGCCATGCTCGTCATCGCCAATCAGGGTTCGGCTCGCGTCTGCAGAAAGCGTGGTCTTGCCGGTGCCTGACAGGCCGAAGAAGATAGCCGCATCGTCATTGCCGCCATCATTGACCGAACAGTGCATCGGCATCACGCTCTTGGTCGGCAGGATGTAATTCAGGATCGTGAACACGGACTTCTTGGTTTCGCCCGCATAGGAAGTGCCGCCAATCAGCACGATCTTCTTGGCGAAGTTCACCGCAATGACCGTCTCTGACACAGTGCCATGCTTGGCTGGATCGGCGCGGAAGCTCGGGCTGTTGATAATCGTAAATTCGTGCTCGAACCCGTCATACTCGTCGGCGGTTGGAATGCGCAGAAGGTGACGGATGAACAGCGAGTGCCAGGCAAACTCATTGACGACGCGAACCGGGGCGCGGTGATCGAGATCAGCGCCGCCAAACAGTTGCTGCGTGTAGAGCGTTTTGCCCTGGAGATGGGCCTGGAAGTCTTCCCACAGCGCATCGAAATGGGCGGGCGTCATGGAGGCATTATTGTCCCACCAGACTGTATTTTCAGTGGTTTCGTCGCGAACGGTGAATTTGTCCTTGGCTGATCGCCCGGTGTGTTTTCCGGTTTTGACGAGCAAGGCCCCGCCTTTGGCGATTTCGGCTTCACCGCTTCGAACGGCTTGTTCGTATAGGCGTTCTTCGTTCCAGTTCTTGCGAACGTCCCCAGCCTCAATTCCGAGGTCTGCCAACTCTACATTCTGATGAGACACGTCAATTTTCCCCTGACTAAAGTCGCACATTTGATTCACGCTGCCCCACGTGAAAATGCGAGGCAGTCCTGAAGTTGGCGATAGAACTGCAAGCCTCCGGCCAACACCACCCCTGCGCACAGGGTAAACGCTGTCAAAACTGATAGTCAGCGCTGTCAAAACCTGTGATGCGCGCTGCAGTGGCAAAAACGATCCGTTTTCGGACGTTTTCGGCTGAAAATCACGCCAAAAAGCGGTTGGCGCTACAACAATTTCCGTTTGAGTTTCCGCAAAATTTGCCGATTCGGGACAATCGCCTGCAGTGCTTCAAGACGCGCAGGCGTCGGGTCGTCGAAGATCTCGGCCGTCAATATGTCGGCCGCCCAAGGTGCCCAGGTGAAGCCCCGGGAGCCGTAGCCGCCGGCCAGATAAATCCCGTCGATCGCATAGGCTGACGGGGCCACGGCCCAGGCCTGGCGTTCCAGGGTTTGCCGGTCTGCGATCAGTGCTGCAGGGTCAGGCAGCGCGCCGATCAGGGGCAGGCGGTCTGCCGTTGTGGCCCGCACGCCGGCGCGAGACTGCAATGATGCTTTTAGGGCTTCGTTGCGCCAGTAAGGCGACAGCGCGTCCAGGGCCCGCGTGTTCTCGGCGCGCGCGGCCTCACTCGAAACCGGCGAAGAGCCGTCATGGTCTGCGAAGGTTGCGCCCCACAAGCGGTGTGGCCCGGATGCCAGCGCGTAGTGACCGGCGGCCAGGGCGCTGGGCGGCGCGTCCACTTCGCTCTGATAGTGTTCGACTTGTCCGAGCCGACCGGTCAGGTCGAGATGCTCAGCCATGTCCGACATTTGCCAACCCGCGGCGAGGATCACGGCGTCGAACACCTCGCCATTCACGCGGCGCTCTGCCGCGTCGATCTGCGCCGCAGTCCGCCATCGCACGTCCACGCCGTCCAGCAGTGCAGGCAGGAGGATCGCAGGTTGCAGGATCATCGACGCTTTGTGCAAAACACCGCCACCGCGAATGGCTTCCAGCTGTTCGAGGCCAAGTGGCGGGTCGGCGAGCAGTTTCTGAAAGCGCTCGGCTTCCGCGGTGTCGCGCGGCATATGCCGCGTCTCGGTAGTCTGAACACCGGGGCGCCCGCGATAGAATCCTTGTGCGCTCAGATACGCATCAATCAACACGCGCGCCTGAACTGTGTCGGCGGCGTCGAGGCGGGGCATGACCAGGGCCAGGGGATTGCCGCTGGTTCCCGTGGCCGGGGCGTCGGCCTGGTCGAAGACCGTAACGTTGGCGCCGCGCTCGCTGAGCCGCCGCGCCAGGCAGGCGCCTGCAATACCCGCTCCGACAATCGCGATGCGCGGCGAAACCGGAGGTGCGGGCGGCGCTTCTTCCGCTGAAAAACGCGCCTCCAGTCGTTCTCGTTTGCGGCCATGGCCTGGCTTCTTTTCGACGTGGAAACCAGCCTCACTCAGGCCACGTCTCACAGCGCCGGCGACGGTGAACGTCGCGACCCGTGCGCCAGGCTGCGTCCGCGCGGCGAGCGCCGGCCACAGCGTATCCGCCCACATGGCCTCGTTCTTGGCCGGGCTGAAACCATCGAGAAACCAGGCATCGGTCTTGAATTGCGACTGTGGCAGCGTGTCTTCGATAAGGCCGATATGCAGCGTCAGGGAGAGTCGTTCCTCAGGCCAGGTGATCGTCTGCACGCCTTTGGCCCGGACTGGCCATCTCGCGCGAAGTTGCTCGACCAGGTCTGAGAGTTCAGGCCACGGCGTGAGGGCGCGCGCGACGTCCTCTCGGTCGAGCGGATAGCCTTCAAAGCTGACAAAATTGAGCCATCCAGCGGCTGGACGGTGAGACCGCCACATTTGCCAGGTGGCGAGGAAGTTGAGCCCGGTCCCGAAGCCAAGCTCGGCAATCGTGAACGCAGCACGGTCCTGCCAGGCCGCTGGCAAACCGCAGCCCTCAAGGAACACAGCGCGGCTTTCCGCCAGCCCATCCTCGATCGAATAATAGACGTCGCCAACCCGGTCATCGACAGGGGTGCCATCCTCTTTCCAGGACAGGTCGGGGCGCGGCGGCAGTCTCATGCCGTCGCCTTAGCCGTTTCCGGCGCGGCTCGCCAGAGCCAGCCGCTGCGGCGTCAGGCCGACACGGTTCGAGCTTTGAGTCTCTTGTCACGAAGCGCCTGCAATTGCTTTCCAAGCGTCGCCTCAAAATAGCGATCGCAGCCCAGGCAGAGATTGGCCATCTCGCGTCCGGTGCCATCCGTCGCCACCGAGAGTTTCTTGAAGTCGGCGCGCGACACGCCGTCATGTTCGCCCATCCGCTCCGGGTCGCCATCATTCAGAGCCTGGATGGCCGGCAAAGTGGCGACTGAGCGGAGAATATCCTCAAGCCGCTCTTCGGCCAGAGACCCGAGCGCGGTCTTGGTTTTCAGGCAGCATGGATAGATCGAACCATCCGGTTCGATCGCGATTTCGGAGCCCGCTTCGCCGATTTTGAGGAAGTTCCGGGCCCCTGACCAGCGGCTGCAAAAGTTGACGTCATATCCGGCATTCGAAAGCCCGTTTTCCCAGGCCCGGCCGCGAGGCCAGAGCTCGCCAATCCACAGGTCTTCCTGCGCGCCAAAGAACAGGAACGTTGGCTCGCCGGGTTTCGGTTGCCGCGACAGGTCTGGCGCTTTCAGGCGCGCCTGTTTCTCACCGCCGAGCGACACTTCGCGCACGCCGCGCGAGCCCATCAGCGCGCGTATCTCGTCCATGAACTTGAATTTCTTCTCGCCCTGCATGCCGACATGATAATCGTCGATCGACGCGATCGCGATGGATTCGACGCCGCGCGCCAGACACTCGTCGAGGATGGTCTCGGTCAGGACATCGCCCGTGGTCTGGATTGAAATCTTCGGTGCCTTCTCGCCCCAGCGTGCGCGAATGGCGTCGAGCGCCGGATAGAACAGTTCTTCGCGAACGCCGTCGATTAGCAGCTCACCGCCGGCCATAACCAGCAGGGTGCGTTCGCGTCGGCCGGTCTTTTCGTTTCGCCAGCTCATCTCATCCGGAAGATTGTCGATGACACGCTGATACGCGGCCCGGCCCTCCGAGACCACGTCGGTCAGCGCATCGCGGACATAAGGCCGGAAACGGTCATCATAGCAGTGCTTGCATTTGCGGTGGCAGGCCCAGGTCAGGACCCAGTAAATTGATTGCATGTGCGCTCTCCAGATCCCTGTGGGTACGCAGCTCACAGGTGAAGTCGAGAGGCCTCACGGACTTGTTAGATCTGCCCGGCTATCCGCAGCAAATGCTCTTCGAGTTTGCGGCTCTGAATCTGCAGGTTGAACTGGTCGAGCGCCAGGGCGCGGCCAGCCTCTCCCATGGCGGCTGTCTTCGCTGGGTCGCGCAGCAGTTTACGCAGGTTCTCGGCCAATGCTTCTGCGTCACCTTCGTCGCAGAGATAGCCGGTCTTGCCGTCACGAACGCATTCGACAATGCCGGAATGGCGGGTCGCGGCGAGGGCGCAGCCGGACAGCATGGCTTCGATACAGACCAGCGGCAGGCCTTCGGCATCTCCGGACGGCGCGCGCTTTGACGGCACGCAGGCAATCTTCGCAGCGGCCCAGTGTTTCGGCATCTCGTCGGCAGGCACCCAGCCTGCCAGCTCGACCTTCACGCCGGATGCCGCGAGCTTGTCATGCAGGCTCTGCTCGAACCCGTCGCGCTCGCCTTCAGGCTTGTTGCCGCACAGGCGCACGGTCCAGCCATCGAGCTCAGAGCCCAGCTGTGTCAGGGCTTCTATCAATGTGTCGATGCCCTTTTTAGGCGACCAGCGGCCGGCGAAGACGAGGAGGTTTTGCTTCTCGCCGGGTTGGAACTTAGCCGGGTCGGCAGTGTTGTGATGGACGATCATCTTGTCGTTCGGCGCACCTTTTGCGAGCAGTTCACGACGGATGAAATCAGAGCAGGGCAGAATCAGGTCTGCGGTGTCCCAGAGTTGTTGCCGACGGCGATTATAGACCCGGAAAAGCGAGTCCTTGGTGTTCGACGTCTTGGTCGCATCACCGCCATAGTAAGTGACCGCCAATGGTAGGCCGAGCTTGCGGGCGAGGGGCAGGGCATAAGTGCCCGATTTGCCGAAACTTGCATGGATGGCGACGGGCTGGAGCTCCCGGAGGGTCTGCTCAAGTGCGGCTGAAACTTGCCCGAACTGTTTGAAACCGGTGACTCCGCTGCGCCCATGGAGGTCAGAAATGTCAATCGCCTCCGCGCCGTCCGGAATCGGTCCGTTGATCGTGTGCCCAATATAGATCGGCCGGAGCCGACTGAATGCCGAGTATCCGCGCGGGATAAAACTCTCCGACGGCGTGAACATCTTGTCGCAATAGGCGAGCACGTTTTGAGGCTGGGACATCATCGCGGCATAGCCAGATGACGTCCCCAGAGCAAGCCGTGCTTTGTAGTCCTGGCGTCTATCGCGGCGCCATCCGGATCGCGCCGTCGAGACGGATGTTCTGGCCGTTAAAATAGCCGTTGCTGGCCAGTTCCAGCGCCAGCGAGCCGAACTCTTCCGGCTTGCCGAGCCGCTTCGGAAACGGCACCGAGGCGGCGAGGCTGTCGAGCACGGGCTGCGGCGCGCCGAGCATGAGCGGGGTCGCGAAGATGCCCGGCATGATCGAGTTGACGCGGATACCGATATTCATCAGGTCGCGCGCCATGGGCAGGACCAGTCCGTTCACGCCGGCTTTGGCGGAGCCATACACGATCTGCCCGATCTGGGCGTCCTGAGCGGCGACGGAGGCCGTGAGCGTTATGGCGCCGCGCTCGCCATCTTCCAGCGGCTCGAGGCCGGCCATGCCGAGCGCCGCGTGCGAGGCGATGCGATAGGAGGCGACGAGCACGCCTTTGACGCCCCATTCATAGTCCTCCGTAGAGAGGCGCTTATAGCCGCCGGTCTGCTTGTCAAAGGCCAGGGTCTTGCCGCCTTTCGAGGCCATGGCGCAATGCACGCAAACGCGTTCCTGACCATGGGCTGCGCGCGCCGCCGCAAACCCAGCCACGACCGACTCTTCTTCGAGAATGTTGACGTGCGCGAAGATGCCGCCAATCGCGTCGGCCACGGCCTGACCAGCCTCGTCATTGATGTCGAAGATGGTGACCGGCGCGCCTGCGGCGGCGAACGCTTCGGCCGTCGCTCGACCAAGCCCGGATGCGCCGCCTGTGACCACGACCGGTGTGTCTTTTGAAACCTGCATATTTCCTCCCTGCGCGTCCGCGCTGTTCTGCGTTGCCAGAATGAAGCGACAGCGCAGGTGACGCGTCAAGTCGGACGCGAGGGACGGCCTACCGTTCCGCTTCGCGCTGGAACCAGGCCCAGGCAGTGGTGAGGATGGTGTTCAGGTCCGAGATTTTCGGCTCCCATCCGAGGACGGCCTTCGCTTTGTCGGCGCTCGCCACGAGGATTGGCGGATCGCCAGGTCGGCGGTCGGCGATCACGCGTGGCACCTCTTTTCCGGCAACGCGCGACACGGCGTCGGCCAGCTCCAGCACGCTGGCACCCCGTCCGGTGCCGAGATTGAAGACTTCGCTGTTGCCGCCTTTGGCGAGGTAATCGAGCGCCCGGCCATGCGCGTCGGCAAGATCGCTGACATGAATATAATCGCGCACGCAGGTGCCGTCCGGCGTGTCATAGTCGCCGCCGAGAATGTTGAAGGTGAACGTGCCGTCCATGGCGCCGCGAATGGCGAGCGGGATGACGTGCGGCTCCGGGTCGTGACGTTCGCCGGTTTCGCCGTCCGGATCGCAGCCAGCCGCATTGAAGTAGCGCAGGATGACCGAGCGGATGTCATGCGCCGCGCCATAATCCCGGATCATCTGTTCGCAGACCTTCTTGGTCTCGCCATATGGATTTATCGGGTTTTGCGGCGTGTCCTCGGTAATCAACTCATTGCTGACGCCATAGGTCGCGCAGGACGAGGAGAATACCATTTGCCCGACCCCTGCCACGACCATGGCATCGAGCAGGTTCATCGTGCCGGTGACATTGTTGCGATAATACATGGCTGGTTCAGCCATCGACTCGGCGACATAGGCGAAGGCGGCAAAATGCGCGACGGCGTCAGGTTGGACGCGCTTGAGCGTCTCGGTCAGGAAGGCCCGGTCGAGAATATCGCCTTCAATCAGCTCGCCCCATTTCACCAGATCGCGGTGACCGCGGGAGAGATTGTCATAGGTGACCACCGTCCAGCCCGCCTTGGCAAAGGCCTTGGCGCAATGGCTGCCGACATAGCCGGCGCCGCCGGTGACGAGTACGGTTTTGGACATCGACCATCGCTCCCTGCGCCCGAATGGGTGTTTGGGTAGCGACCTCGCTTTTGCGGGTCAATTTTTAGGCGCAGCCGAAGACTAGAGGACGAGCTGGGTTTGCGTCACCAAGCAGACTTTCTTGCCGTTCGGATCGGTCACTTCGGTTTGCCACACTGACAGGCGGCGGCCAATTCGGACCGGCGTCGATACACCCGTCACCAAAGTCCCGGCCGGTGGGCCGCTCAGGAAAGCCGTATTGCTCTCAATCGTCGTCGTTCCCTTAGCCCCTTCTGGAATGGCGAGCCAGGCCCCAGTCGCCCCGAGCACGTCGCAAAAACCCATCATGCATCCCCCGTGCATGGTGCCGCCAGAGGTGCAGAGCTCGTCGCGTACCAGCAATTCACCCACGACTTTGTCTTTCGTGGCTTCCAGCAATTTAATCCCGAGCAGTTTGGAATAGGGCTGGGCTTCGGCAATCTGGGCAAGCGGGTCCATGATGTGTCTCCTTTGGAGCCAACGCTAATCGTCAATGTCCACGGTGAAAAGCCGGACGTTGGGTCATGCTGACAGGAACGGTCACGAAACTGTGAGACAAGATATTTGTATTGTTTGTCGATAAACACGCGACAGGCGAATTTTTCTGCGTTAAGACATTTCACGTAACGCAAGAAGGGAGGCGTTGGTGATGAAATCTATCATGAAATCTAAATACTCTTTGGCCGGGGCAAGTGCGGCACTGGCTCTGGTTTTGAGCGGCTGTACGGCGCTCGAATCTTTGACGAACACTGAAGAAGCGGCGGCTCCGGAAGACGTCGAAGTTGTCGTCGTGGAAGAAAAGACCGACGTGGTCGTCGAAAAAGTCGAAGAAGCTGCGCAGGCGGTTGTTGAGGAAGTCGCGGAAGTGACATCAGAGGCAAAACTCGCAGCCATCCTCGCAGCCCAGCCCGACGAAGTGCAAGCCCGCTATGGCGCGCGAAATCCGGCTGAGACGCTTGCATTCTTCGGCATCGAGCCGGGTATGAAAGTTGCCGAGGCGCTGCCAGGTGGCGGTTGGTATTCGAAAATCCTGATGCCTTACCTTGGCGAAGAAGGCGTGCTCGTCGGTGCGCACTATCCTGATGAGCTTTGGCCACTGTTTGGCTTTGGCGATGAATGGGCCGCGACCCGCATCGAAGGCACCGCGAACTGGCCAGAGCAGGCTGCCGAGTGGGGCATCGAAAACAGCTCCAAAATCAAGTCTGTGCAGCTGACCAAAATGCCAGAAGAAGCGTCAGGCAAGCTGGACGCTGTCCTGTTCATTCGCGCCCTGCACAATCTCAATCGCTTCAGCGGCGGCGACACCGATTATATGGGTGACACGCTGGCTGAGACGTATCGTGTGCTCAAGCCGGGCGGTATTGTTGGTGTTGTTCAGCACCGCGCGCCGGATGAGAACAGCGATGAGTGGGCAGACGGCTCTAACGGCTATCTGAAAGAAGCCGCTGTGATTGCAGCGTTCGAGGCGGCCGGCTTCGAGCTCGCGGATTCCAGCGACATGAACGCCAATGCGAACGACGTTCCGAGCGAAGAAGAATTTGTCTGGCGTCTGCCGCCGGTTCTGGTCGGTACCGAAGAAGGCACGCCTGAGCGCGCTGCGTATGAAGCGGTTGGCGAGTCCAATCGTATGACGCTGAAATTCCGTAAGCCCGCTTAAGGCAGGCCTGCGAAATGGGTGGCGCGGTTTCCCCTTGCCGCGTCACCGCTTAATCGGTCTTGGCAGTGCTGCGCGCATGTCTTAGATGACGCGCTTGAATCGAAAGAAACTTGCTATGACCGCTTACCGCTTATTCGGGGCCGAAACCTCTCCTTACTCCGTGAAGGTGCGTTCCTTCCTGCGCTATAAAGGCGTGGACTTTGAGTGGGTTGGGCGCAGCAAAGCGAATGAAGACGAATTCGCGGCGATGGCGAAAGTGCCGACTGTGCCACTGCTCGTCTCTCCGAATCGCCCGGCCAATCAGGATTCGACCAGCATTCTTGCCACGGTCGAGGCCGACCATGCCGAGCCATCTGCCGTACCAGACGATGCGGCCTGCGCCGTGCTGGCGCTGCTGCTGGAAGATTATGCTGACGAATGGCTCAACAAGCTGATGTTCTTCAATCGCTGGGGTCAGAAACCGGACCGCGAACTGGCGGGTGACCGCACTATGGAACAGCTGCTCGATGGCGACCTGCCGCGGGCCAAGAAAAAGACGCGCGACCAGATTGTAAAACGGATGCGCGACCGCCTGCCGCTGGTCGGCGTTGAAAAGAAAAATGAGAAGACGCTGAAGCCGAGCTTCGAGCGCTTTTTCACGCTTCTGAATGCGCACCTCGAAAAATCGCTCTTCCTGTTCGGCGGACGTCCGTCGGCAGCGGATTTCGCGCTGGCTGGTCAGGTTGCGCAATTGCTGATGGACCCGACCCCGGGTGACTGGCTGCGCGCCAACGCGCCGTTCGTGACCGCCTGGAGCGAGTTCATGGAAGCGCCAAAAGCCGGCGGCCCGTTCGTGGCGCTGGCAGAGCTGGAAGAGACGCTGTTGCCGCTGTTTCGAGACGAAGTGGCCGTGACCTATCTGCCATGGGCGAAAGCCAATATGGCGGCGGCTGAAGCCAAGGAAGAGCGGGTCTCGCTGAAAGTCGATGGCAAGGCCTATGAGCAGGTGACGCAGCATTACGCCGCGCGCGCGTTCAAATCCGTTACCGCTGCCGTGAAAGGCGCTGATTCTGCCGAAGGCCTGCAAGGCTTCCTCGAGAAAGCTGGCGCTGCAGAGATTTTCGCCTAGGCGTCTTTTTCGGGTTTCGACTCGTCGGCCCAGATTTCGAAATTTGCGACAATGATGCGGCCTTTGTCGAGGTCGACCATTGGCACGTCTTCAAGCGTGAACGGCACCAGGACCGGCTTGCCTGAACGTGTCGGCTGGACCTCAATCAAATCACCGGCGCCATGATTGAGGACCGCTTTTACGCGTCCAATCTGGGCATCGCCGCCGGCGAAGACGGCCAATCCGACCAGGTCATCAATGTAGAACTCATCCTCATCCGTCTCGGGCAATGCGTCGCGTGGCACATAGAGTTTGGTGCTTTTCAGCTGATCCCATTCTTCCTTTTGAAGGGGTTTTTCCGGCGACACGATGAAATGATCTTTCGCCGGTCTTGCTCGCACAGGCTCGATGAGAACATCGCCTGTTTCCGACAGGAATGGCGCATAATCGAACAGCGCGTCTGGCTCGGCGGTGAAACTTTTAACGCGGACATCCCCGCGCACACCATGGGCGCCCATGATGACGCCGACGACGACCAGATCTGTAGCTGCCTTGCTCATGCAGGCCCTGCTAAACCTAGTCTTTCTAGATTGAAAGCTTCCATTTTTTGGCGCGCCGCACTAGGAGTGCGCGCTGAGCCTCAGATGAAGAAGCACGATGAGTACGAAACTACCGATCTCGATTGAAGATGTCCGCGACGCTGCCAAGATCCTGGACGGCCAGATTGAGCGCACGCCCATGCGCCTGTCCAAGACTCTGTCTGAGATTACCGGTGCCGAAGTCTGGGTGAAGTTCGAGAATCTGCAATTCACCGGTGCGTTCAAGGAGCGCGGTGCGCTGAACAAGCTGGCCCGGCTGTCTGACGAGCAGAAAAAGGCCGGTGTGATCGCAGCATCAGCGGGCAATCATGCGCAGGGCGTCGCCTATCACGGGCGGCGGCTCGGCGTTCCAGTGACCATCGTGATGCCGGTGACGACGCCGTTCAACAAGGTCGAACACACGCGCGCCTTTGGCGCCCGCGTCTTGCTGGAAGGCCACACATTTGACGAAGCCAAAGCGCATGCCCAGGCGGTGCGCCAGCGCGAGGGGCTGACCTGGATTCATCCATTTGACGACCCAGAAATCATGGCGGGGCAGGGCACCGCAGCGCTCGAAATGCTCGAAGCGCAACCTGACCTGGACACGCTGATTGTGCCGATTGGCGGTGGTGGTCTGATTTCCGGCATGGCGACGGCAGCAAAAGCGCATAATCGCTTCCTGCGCGTGGTCGGCGTCGAAGCGTCCATGTATGCGGGTATGCGTGCCCGCCTCGAAGGCCGTGAACCGAAGACAGGCGGCGCAAGTATCGCTGAAGGCATCGCTGTGAAAGATGTTGGCGACCTGACAGAACGTGTCGTTCGCGAACTGGTCGACGATGTCGTGCTGGTCGAGGAAGAACATATCGAGCGGGCCATAACGCTCTATGCCGACATCGAGAAAACCGTGTCGGAAGGCGCCGGCGCGGCGGGCCTGGCGGCGATGCTGGCGCACCCATCCAAGTTTGCCGGTCGCAAGGTCGGCCTCATCCTGTGCGGCGGGAACATCGATACGCGTCTATTGGCGTCGGTCCTGACGCGCTCCCTGGTGCGTGACAATCGCCTGGTAAATATTCGCATTGTCGGAGATGACCGGCCGGGTCTGCTGGCCCTGGTGTCCAAGGTCATCGGAGATGCTGGTGCGAATATTATGGAAGTGGCGCACAATCGCATCGCCCTCGACGTGCCGGCCAAAGGTGCAGAGTTCGATATCCTGATGGAAACCCGCGACGCACAGCACACGCAGGAAGTCATCGATGCGCTCGGACAGGCAGGCTATCCGCCGCGGACCAATTGATCGGTTTCGAGCGAAGTAAATATTTTTGCCGTTTCGGTTAATAAGTTAAACCTTGGTTAGAGAATCCGAGGTCTAACTGTCAGCACTGTAGTACTTAAATATCAGGGCTGAAAATGAGAATTCTTCTGGCGGCATTAGGGGCTGTCATCGCTGTTTCTGGCGCAACGGCACAAGGCGTTCAACAAACCAAGGGCGATTTCGTCGACAAGTTTCGACAGCTGGATGAGGTCTTGCCGACCCCAAACACGTATCGCAATGCGGCCGGTGAACCAGGGCACCAGTATTGGCAGCAGGAAGCAGACTATGTCATCCGTGTCAGTCTTGATGAGGATGCGCGCCGGATCACCGCCTCGCAGACAGTAACCTACAAGAACAACTCGCCAGATACGCTTCGCTACCTCTGGCTGCAGCTCGATCAGAACCGTTTCCGCGAAGACTCGATCGCAGAGATGACGCGAACCTTCACGGCCAAGGAGCCGGGTTCGGTCAATCAGCGCATGGCCCTCAAGCCGCAAATCCAGCTCAGTTCGTTGCGCCGTATGCAGTCGCAAACCGATCACCAGTACGGTTATGACATTACCCGCGTCGCCGATGCCCGCGGCCGCGCTTTGTCAAACACGATTGTCGGCACCCTGATGCGCATCGACCTGCCGCAACCGCTCAGCCCTGGTCAGTCAACCGCGTTCCAGATCGACTGGGCCTATAATCTGGTCGAGCAGGACGCCATGGGCGGCCGCGCCGGATACGAACATTTCCCGGATGACCCGCGCGAAGGCGGCAATGACATTTTCCTCGTCGCCCAATGGTTCCCGCGCATGGTCGCCTATTCAGACTATGAAGGCTGGCATAATAAGGAATTTCTCGGCAGCGGCGAATTCACGCTCGAGTTTGGAGACTATGACGTCGAAATCACGGTTCCGAATGATCACATCGTCTCGTCGACAGGCGTGCTGCAAAACCCGCGGCAGGTCCTGACCGGAACGCAGCGTCAGCGCCTGAATGAGGCGCGCAATGCCGATCGCCCGGTCTTTGTGGTCACTCCGGAAGAAGCCGAAGCGAATGAAAGCTCCAACCCGACCGGGTCCAGGACCTGGCGCTTTGAAGCCGACAATGTCCGCGATTTTGCCTGGGCCAGTTCGCGCAAGTTTGCCTGGGATGCGCAAGGGTTCAGTCAGCCCGGCGCCGAGTTCGAGAATGTCATGGCCATGTCCTTCTATCCGAAGGAAGGCGGCGACCTGTGGCAGAAATATTCGACCGCCGCAGTGATCCACACAATGGACGTCTATAACCGTTTCGCGTTCGATTATCCGTATCCGACTTCGCAATCGGTCAACGGACCGGTCGGCGGGATGGAATACCCGATGATCACGTTTAACGGGCCGCGCACGACGCTGCAGGATGATGGCAGCCGGACCTATACAATGGCCGAAAAGCGCTTCCTGATCGGCGTAGTGATCCACGAGGTCGGGCACATCTACTTCCCGATGGTGGTCAATTCCGACGAGCGTCAATGGACCTGGATGGATGAAGGCCTGAACAGTTTCCTCGACAGCGTCGCGGGCTATGAGTGGGACCCGAATATTCCCTGGACGCGTTCGCTGCCGCGTGACCTTGTTTATTACATGGTCTCGGATGAGCAGGTGCCGATCATGACGCAATCTGACAGCGTCCTGCAACTCGGCCCCAACGCTTATGGCAAGCCGTCTGCGGCGCTGCATATCCTGCGTGAGACCATTCTCGGGCGCGACAAGTTCGATTTTGCCTTCCGCGAATATTCGCGCCGGTGGAAATTCAAGCGCCCGACCCCGAGCGATTTCTTCCGGACCATGGAAGAAGCCTCAGGCGTTGATCTCGACTGGTTCTGGCATGGCTGGTTCTACACCACCGACCATGTCGACATCTCTCTGGATCGCGTCTTCCACATGGAAATGGATTCAGAAAACCCCGACATCGACCTCGCCCGGCATCGCGGCGATGTTCAGAACGAACCTGACAAGGTCGGCGTACTCGCCAATCAGGCGGACGGTCTCGAGACCTGGGTCGACCGGCATCCTGACATTCGCGACTTCTATGATGACAATGACATTTACACGGTCACCAATAAGGAACGGAATGACTATATGGAGCTGCTTGATGGGTTCGATCCGATCGAGCGGGCCGTGTTCCACCGTGCCGTGGCTGAGGACGCTGAATATTACGCGCTCGAATTCTCGAATGTTGGCGGCCTGGTGATGCCCATCATCCTTGGCCTCGAATTTGTCGATGGGTCGACCGAGCGGATGTACATCCCGGCCGAGATCTGGCGCCGCAATCCGCACAAGGTGTCCAAGCTCCTCGTGTTCGAGAAAGGCCGTGAGCTCAAGCAGATCATTGTCGACCCGAATTGGGAAACCGCAGATGCGGACCTGGAAAACAACTATTATCCGCGCCGGTTGACACCGTCCCGCGTCGAGGCGTTTAAGTTCAAGAACCCGTTCACCTTCGATCGCCGAGACATCATGCAGGACATCAAGACCGAATTGCTCACTGATGAAGTGACCGAGGATTCCGAAAACAAAGCTGCGGTTCAGGAATAGATGTTGAAACAGACCCTTCGGTCGTTGATTGCCGGTATTGCCGCTCTCGTTGTGCCGCAACTGGTGGCGCAGGCGCATGAACAGGCCGTCGGGCTGACCGAGATTATCGTCAAACCAAACGCCGGCGGCTCCTGCCTGGATGGCCCGTGCCGCGTGGAAGTGGCGCACCGTCTCAGCATTCACGACGCCGAGAGCACGTTGATGTCCGTGCTTGGCGCCCGCGCCGATCTGGTTGGCGATCCTGCCGCTCAGGGAAAGTTCGCGACCTATGTTGCGGGCCGCTTTGAAATGAGCAACGCTGCCACGGGCGAACCGCTCTCACTGACCCTGCTCGGCGGCGAAGTCGAGCGCGGATATTACTGGGTCTATCAGGACGGTCTGATCCCGGCCGGAACTTCGACCCTGGCAATCCAGCAAACTGTTCTCATGGACGCCATCCCGCGCCAGACCAATCGCGTCAACGTCAAATCGCGCGGTGAAATCGAGACGCTGGTTTTCGACAACAGTTCCGGACCGCAAAGTTACAGCCTTCCATAGGTGACACCGCGCCGGTTCCAACCTACATACGCCCGGAAATTGTTTCAGGAGGTGCAGTCTTGCGCAAACTGTTCGCGGCCCTTGGCGGCCTGATTCTCGCAGCATGTGGTGGAGAAACCATGGACCCCAACGACCCTCTCGCGACCTACATTCCCTGGAACCCTGACGCTGAAGGCGTGCAGACCACGGAAAGCGGCCTGCAATATGTCATCGTTCGCGAAGGCGATGCTGATGGCATCTCCCCTGGCCCTGAAGACGAGGTCAGAGTGATGTATGATGGCCGCCTCGTCGATGGCACTGTATTCGACAGCTCTTACGCACGCGGCGAGCCGATTTCCTTTGGAGTGCACCAGGTGATTCCAGGATGGACCGAAGGCTTGCAGCTGATGTCTGTGGGTGATGAGTATGTGTTCTACATCCCGACCGAGCTTGGCTACGGCGCCAATCCGCGCCCGGGCGGCGTCATCAAGCCGGGCGATGACCTGATCTTCCGGGTCGAGCTGCAGGACATCGTCAAAGCGCCTGAGCCGATCCCGTCCAATCTGGAGGCGTGGGAGAAGTACACGCCCTGGACGCCAGATGCCGAAGAGGTTCAGACCACAGAAAGCGGCCTGCAATATGTGGTCCTGCGCGAAGGCGAAGAGGGCGGTGTGTCGCCTGGCCCGCGCGATGAAGTCAGCGTCTTTTATGAAGGGCGTCTCGTGGACGGGACGGTTTTTGACAGCGCCTATGAGCGCGGCGAGCCGATCTCGTTCGGCGTGAACCAGGTCATCCCGGGATGGACAGAAGGCTTGCAGCTGATGTCGGTCGGCGATCAGTACATGTTCTACATCCCGTCAAACATCGCCTATGGCGATCGCCCACGTCCCGGCGGCTTGATCAAGCCCGGCGACGATCTGGTGTTTCAGGTCGAGTTGAAGGAAGTGGTCAAAGCACCAGAACCGCGCCCGACAGATGACGAAGCCTGGCAGACCTACACGCCATGGAATTCGGATCTGCCGGAAGTGCAGAAAACCGGCACCGGCCTCGAATATGTTGTCCTGGCGAGTGGTGACGAGAGTGGTGTCAGCCCCGAAGGCGGGGAATATGTTGCCGTCTTCTACGAAGGGCGCCTGAACGAGGGCGGAGAGGTGTTCGACAGCGCCTTCCAACGCGGCGAGGCTGCCATGTTCCCGGCCAATCGCGTGATCCCGGGCTGGGTCGAGGCGCTGAAACTGATGAAGCCCGGCGATCGTTGGCTTGTGCACGTGCCCGGCAATCTCGCCTATGGCCCACGCGGCAATGGTCCGATCCCGCCAGATGCGGCGCTGAATTTTGAAGTTGAACTGATGGACGTGATGCCGGTGCGCTAGCGCCTAAAACCCGGCCCCTGGTTTGGACAAATAATCTGTTTCTTCAGGCGTATTCTCGCGCTGCAACACCTCGTTGCGGTGCGGGAAGCGGCCATATTTGCGGATAATGTCGCGATGCCGGTGGGCATAGTCGAGTGAGCTCGTGCAGATCGGCCTGAACACGTCGCGGGCATCGCGCGCCAGCGTTTCAAACAGGCGAATGCTCTCGTCCTGGTCTGCCAGGTCTTCTGAATGTTCGAATGGCAAATAGAAGAATGAACGCTCGATCTCGGTTAGGGTCTGATCTTCGCCCGCTTCGACGCCCTGCGCAGCCAGGCGCCGCGCCAGCGGATCGCTGGAAAACGCACGGGCGTCGCCGCGAAACATGTTTCGGCTGAATTGATCGAGGACGATAATCGCAGCCAGTCGCGCGCGGGCCCCCGCGGCGGCCCACTCATCCGCCAGGCCCTCGGTCAGCGCCGCGAAGAGATCTGAAAAGTGCCGCACAATGAATGCGTCGGTCGCTGCCGATTTAGTGAACCAAAGCTTGTGCTGCTGGTTGGCAAACAGGTGATCGTCTGTTGCAGCGCCGATCCAGTAGTCGAGCACGCCGCCCGGCGTTGGAAGCTCGCGCTTAAGATCAGGCATCTGGCCGCGTCGCCACCATCAGATAATTCACCTTGGTGTCGTTTGAGAGGCGCCACTGATCCGTGAGGGGGTTGAAACTGACCCCTTGCGCCGCCTGCACCGACAGGCCTGCATCGCGTAATGGCGCTTCAATCTCGTCCGGGCGCAGGAATTTTTCGAATTCATGCGTACCGCGCGGCAACCAGCCGAGCACATATTCAGCGCCCACAACGGCCAGCGCGAACGCTTTCGCGGTCCGATTGAGGGTCGCCACAATCATCAGGCCGCCCGGTTTCACCAGGCTGGCACAGTCCTTCAGAAACGCATCCGGATCGGCGACATGCTCAACCACTTCAAGATTGAGAACCACGTCGAACGGCGCTTCGCCATTTTCGATCAGCGCTTCAACGGTGCCGGCGCGAAAATCGATGTCGAGCCCGCCTTGTTCCGCATGCGTCATCGCCGTCTTGATATTGGCCTCGCTGGCATCGACAGCGGTGACCGTTGCGCCGAGGCGCGTCATTGGTTCGCTGACCAGGCCGCCGCCGCAGCCAATATCGAGCACGCGAAGGCCGGCGAAGGGCTTCTTCTCGCCCGCGCCGAGCCGGAAGTGTTCCTCCAGCGTGTCGCGAATGAAGCCGAGCCGCACTGGATTGAATTTGTGCAAGGGCCGGAACTTGCCCTTCGGATCCCACCATTCCGCTGCCATGGCCGTGAACTTGGCGACTTCATCGGGATCGATACTGGGCCGAGACGTTGCAATTGAAACGGTTTCAGCGGTCTCTGTCATGAGTTTAGCAATCCTGATTGCGGTTTTGCGATCATCCCTATAAGGAAGCGCCTGTCCAATTGAGCTTAAATGGTAGATTTTGACGAGGCGGCAATGGCGCGCACTGTATTGAAATTTGGCGGCACTTCGGTTGCGGATCTGGAACGGATCTCGCACGTCGCTGATATTGTTGCGCATCGGGCCTCAAAGGGCGAAAAGCTGGCCGTCATAGTCTCCGCCATGGCTGGCGAAACCAACAAACTGGTAGGCCTGGCCAAGGGCGCTGCCGGCGAGGGTGTGAACGGCGACGAATTTCATGATGAGTATGATGTCGTTGTCGCGTCTGGCGAGCAGGTCACAAGCGGCCTTCTGGCGCTATCGCTGCGCAAGCGCGGGCTTGATGCGCGCAGCTGGCTTGGCTGGCAGATGCGGATGAAAACGCGCGAGGGACATGGGTCGGCGCGGATTGACGGATTTGACGAGGATAGCGGCCTCGGCGCGGCCATTGATGGCGGCCAGGTCGCCGTCATTGCCGGCTTCCAGGGCGTGACCGAAGAAGGGCGCGTCTCGACGCTCGGTCGCGGGGGCTCGGATACGACTGCCGTCGCGGTTGCGGCCGCGCTCGGCTCTGTGCCGTGCGACATCTACACTGACGTTGACGGCGTCTACACGACCGACCCACGAATCGTGCCGCAGGCGCGGCGTCTGGAGCGGGTGTCGTATGAAGAGATGCTGGAAATGGCGTCTCTCGGCGCGAAAGTGCTGCAAACCCGCTCAGTTGAGCTGGCAATGAACCATCAGGTGCCTTTGCGGGTGCTGTCTAGTTTCTCCGGGCCCGAGGATGACAATCCCGGGACCTGGATCTGTAATGAGGATGAGATCGTGGAAAAACAGGTCGTAAACGGGGTCACTTACTCTCGAGACGAAGCCAAAGTCACGCTGTACGGTATGGAAGACAAGCCGGGTACATCGGCCAATCTGTTTGCGCTGCTGGCCCGTGAAGGCGTCAATGTCGACATGATCGTTCAGGCCAATGCGCGCGGCGAAGACCGCGCCAACATGGTGTTCACCTGCACCAGCGGGGACAGCGAAAAGGCAAAGCGCGTCATGGAAGCAAATGGCGACGCGATATCCTTCGATAAAATGGACGTGATGCGCGATGTCGCAAAAGTCTCGGTCGTTGGCGTCGGCATGAAATCTCATACCGGGGTCGCGGAGACCATGTTTGAGGCGCTGGCGGCGAAGAATATCAATATTGACGTCATTTCGACCTCGGAAATCAAGATCTCGGTCCTGATTGATGCAGATTATACCGAACTCGCGGTTCGTGCCCTTCACACCGCGTTTGACCTTGACGCCACCTAAGTGAAGGCCCCATCTGGGCTCTTGCATGCCTGATAGCTTTTCCATCCCCCGGTTATTGATGAACCGCTTGCGGTCCGTCATGGCCGCAGAGTCCGATACCGAAGCGCGGCTGATGAAGGTCGTGCGGCTGATCGCCGGTACGATGGTGGCGGATGTGTGCTCTGTTTATCGGCGCACGGAAGACAATCGGATGGAGCTGATTGCTACTGAAGGCCTGCGCGAAGACGCGATTCACAGGACGTTTCTGGCGATTGATGAAGGCCTGGTCGGGCAAATCGCGCAAACCGCGCAACCATTGTCTATTCAAGACGCGCCGCGGCACCCGAATTTCTCATACCGCCCGGAAACCGGCGAAGACCCGTATCACGCCTTCCTCGGCGTGCCGATTCTCAAAGGCGGCCGCGTCATCGGCGTTCTGACGGTGCAGAACCGGACCGAGCGTATCTATCAGGATGACGAGATCGACAGTTTGCAGACCATTGCCATGGTGCTCGCCGAGATCGTTCCGAGTGATGAAACC
Organism: Hyphomonadaceae bacterium; assembly: GCA_024742355.1. GTDB lineage: Bacteria > Pseudomonadota > Alphaproteobacteria > Caulobacterales > Hyphomonadaceae > Henriciella. The sequence goes on from JANSYM010000001.1 coordinate 232,138, forward strand.
GGGCCTGAACAAACCGATGCGGCACGGGAAGGGCGCCCGGTGAACCTGCAGGGGCGCAGCCTGTGCGGCGGTCTCGGCATGGGGCGCGTGCGCCTGCACGATCCGGTCATTCCTGCGGCGCGCTTTTTCGCTGAAGACCCGCACATTGAAGAAGATCGTCTTGAGTCGGCGCTTGAAGAGCTTCACCTGTCGATTGACCGGCTCCTGGCGGCCGAAATTGGCGGGCTTTGGGGCGAACCGCGCGAGGTCATCGAAGCCTATAAACTGCTTGCCTCCGACCCGACCTGGGCCGAGAAATTGCGCGAGGGTGTGCGCGGGGGTCTTTCGGCGGAAGCCTCCATCGACCGCTTGCGCCGTGAACACCGTGCGCGCTTCGAAAAGGTCAAGGACCCGTATTTGCGCGAACGCCTGCATGACCTGGAAGACCTCGACAATCGCTTGCTGCGCATGCTGGCCGGCGGCGATGAAGTCAAAACCAATGGCAAACCGCGAAAAGACGAGCCCGAAGTTCTGATCGCGCGCCGCCTCGGGCCGGCTGAACTGCTTGATTACGGCAAGTCCGGATATGCCGCGATCATCCTCGAAGAAGTGGCAACCTCCAGTCACGCTGCAATTGTTGCGCGCGGGCTCGGCATTCCGACCGTGGGCGGCATTGATGGCTTGCTCACGCACGTTTCCCGCGGCGACCAGATCATTGTCGACGGCGAAGATGGCCGCGTGCATCTGCGTCCCGATGACCAGCTGATCGAAGCATTTGGAAACCGCCAGGCCATTCTCAGCCAGCGCCAGGCCGTGTTTGAAGCCTTGCGCGAGCAACCCTCGGAAACCAGGGATGGCGTTCCGGTTCGCTTGATGCTGAATGCCGGCCTGGGCCTCGATACGGAGCATCTGAACAATACCGGCGCAGACGGCATCGGCCTGTTCCGCACCGAATTTCAGTTCCTGATGTCCGAAAAACTGCCCAGCGTGAACGATCAGATCGAGCTGTATCAACAGATCCTCGAGGCTGCGAACGGCCGCCCGGTGCATTTCCGAACGCTCGACCTGGGCGGCGACAAGTTGCTGCCGAACCTGAATGATGCGCGCGAAGAGAATCCGGCACTCGGTTGGCGCTCGATCCGTTTTGCGCTGGATCGACCGGGCCTGTTCCGGCGGCAATTGCGGGCCTTGTTGCGCGCTGCCGATTCCCGTCCGCTTTCGGTCATGTTTCCAATGGTGACGAGCGCGCATGAATTCCGCGAGGCGAAAGAGCTGCTTCTGGAAGAGGTGGAATGGGGAAAACGCCGCGATTTCGCAGGTCCGACTGAGATCAAGATCGGGGCGATGCTGGAAACGCCGGCCTTTGCTTACGCGCTCGAAGATATTGCCAGCGAAGTCGACTTCGTCTCCATTGGCACCAATGACATGCTGCAATTCTTCCACGCGGCGGATCGAATGACGCCTCTGGTCTCTGATCGCTACCCGTTTGTGAGCCGGCCTGTAATGCGCTTCCTCAAACAGGTGAGAGAGACCTGCGCGCGGTTTGATATTCCGGTTTCGATATGCGGGGAGGGCGCGGGGCGGCCGCTTGAAGCGCTCTGCCTGATTGGTCTTGGATACCACTCTTTGTCGATGCCCGGCGGCGGCATCGGCCCGGTCAAGCGGATGCTGCGCTCGCTGGATCTGTCCAAATTCGGCCCGGCATTTGCAGGGTTGTTGCAGGAGAGGGACCCAGCATTGCGTAACGGAGTGTTAGAGCTTGCTGAATTACAAGGTATCATACTGAACGATGTCTGAGAGTCAGAGCGATAAATTGAACACCGCACCGCACGTTGATCCAGCCGATGCGAATGAGGCTGAACTCGTGAAAACGATGGGCGAACGGCTGCGCGAAGCGCGTGAGGCCAAATCGCTGGCGCTGCGCGATGTCGCCAGTCAGACACGGCAGTCTCAAGACACGCTCGCTGCGCTGGAAGAGATGGAAACGGATCACATTCCGGATAGTATTCTGCGCTTGCAAGCCCGCAATTATGCGCGCTTTCTGGGTCTACCTGAGGAAGAGGTCGCGAGTGCCTATGCGGTCAATCGCGGCGCGACCAATGCGTCCGCGATGCCGGTCGAGGTCAGCGACAAGAAAGTTCCCACACGAATGATCCTCGTCGCGGCTGCTGCTGTGTTCGCTGTTGGTGTGGTTGGTACTGGTATCAGCTTGCTGCTGCAACCCGCTGAACAGCAATCAACCGACCAGCTCGCGATTTCGGCACGCCTGGCGCCGAACACGGTTCAGGAAATCGATTTCGCTGCATTCCGCGCCGAAGCCAGCCAGGAATTTTCCTTGCAGGCGACCAAGAGTGCCTGGATTGAAGTCCGCGGCTCTGACGGCACGGTGTTCCGATCGCGCAATATGAGTGCGGGCGAAACCTATTTCCCACGCATGGGCGCAGGCTGGACGATTACGGTTCGCGATGCCGGTGCTTTCGAATGGCGCCTCGGAGACGACGTCTACGCGACCGTCGGTGACGATCAGCAGGCTTTGTACTCGCTCAGCGTGGACAATGTCCTGGAAGCTGCGGTGGCGGCGCAATCTGCCGCTCTTGCCGAGGCGGCTGCCGGGTCCGATCAGCGGCGATAAAAAAAGCCGACCTGTAAGGCCGGCTTCTTCATGATATTCTGCTCGAGACCTATTCGTCGGCGCTGTTCAGTTCTTTCTGCAGCAGCAACTGTTCGCCAACATTTGAATAGTGGTTGTCCTCGTCTCCGGCTGCGAGGGTCGGACGGCACGATGGCGCGCAGTCATAAGTATAGTTGGCCCCAGCACGCTTCACGCTGACCCAGGTCGCGGTATTGGCTGTGACGACGACATCAGAGGAATGCAGCGTGTTGCCGTCCTTGTCGAAGATCATCAGATTTGTGGTGCCGAATGATTTCCCGGTGACGAACAATAATTTGTCGTCATGTACAGCGACGTCAGCGACGTTCGGATTGCCGATAATCACACTGTCAGCATTTGCCTTGAGCTTCACAGCTTTTGCCTTGCCGGCCTCGACAGTGATTTGTCCCGCATGCGCGGCAAATGCGACGAGCGCCGCGGCGCAGCCCGAAACAGCAATCTTGGAAATGGAAATCATGAGAATTCTCCAGCAGTTGCGACCATCTTTGCCGCAAAGAGGTTATTCGAATCCTAAGACTGGCGGCGCGTGCGATGTCCATCACTCTATAATAGGGGCGTGTCGCCTATGCAGAACCAGCTTGGAGAAAAGCGTCAGACTGCCGCGAACTTTCAGATTTGATTCACCAGATCTTTAGAGGCGAAGCGTATGAGTGGCGGCGTTCGAGGGAACTTGAGCAAAATATGGGGACGACAACCTTTGCATGGTGGGAGTCTCTAATGCAAAATTTCTTTTCCAATGAATCTGGTGCCACCGCGATCGAGTATGGTCTAATCGCGGCCTTGATTGCTGTGGCGATTATCGGCGCAGTTACGGCGCTCGGAACCAACGCGTCGACGACGTTCAACAAAGTCGCCCAGCAAATGGGCTAAGGAAACGGCGCGCGAGCGCCACTTCCTCCTGGCGGGCCATCTCGGCGCGCTAGACTGTGAGGGCCCGCCAGGAATGGCTTGGCGGGTCCATCACTGCCCCAGTCTGTCCGCGGTGGCAGTATCTGGGGTTTAATTGCGTCTCAAACGACTGCCGGTGGATACAGGTCGTCATTCCATCATCACGGGGTGCACGCGTGCAAACATGCTCAGCATTTCGGTACTCGAACGACCACCGCGCAGGGTCCGCTGCGGGTTAACAAGCGCTTGCGTAATCTTCAGAAACTTTCTGTTTTGATTCACTGGATTTTCAGCGTGTTGGCGTACAACCACACTCGTTCCGGGGACAAACCCAAGAAATAACCGGGACTTCTATAACCTGCATAGTGGGAGTTTCCAATGCGTACGTTTTTGAAGAATGAGTCTGGTGCAACCGCCATTGAGTATGGTCTTATTGCTGCTCTGATCGCTGTTGCGATCATCGGTGCTGTGACCGCTCTTGGTTCTAACACCTCTACTACCTTCAACAAAGTCGCCCAACAAATGGCGTAAGACTTTGCCGTAAGGTAGGCCAAGTAATTGGCTTGAAGCCGTCGGGTTCGCCCGGCGGCTTCTTTCATTTGGGGCGTCAAGTGATCCTTAAATTCTTTGCTATAGGCAGTGTGCAATTGCCGTTTTCCAAGGACCGTAAGAATGATCCTCGCTTTGTTTGCCGCCAGTTTTTTCGCGCTCTGCCTGTTTGCCGCTCTGATCGATATTGAGACGCTGACAATTCCCAATTGGCTGAATGGGTGGCTGGCCTTCCTGTTCGTGCCGACAGCGATCATCGCTGCCCCGGGCTGGGATGCAGCCGGCTTGCACGTTTTGGTCGGGCTGATCGCGTTCATCGTTTCGGTCGGTTTGTTCTTCCTGGGCTTCTATGGCGGCGGCGATGCGAAGTTCATCCCGGCGGTCATGTTGTGGCTTGGGCCCGCTGGCGCGGTTCCATTTCTAGTTGCAACTGCAATGGCTGGAGGCGTTCTGACCATCCTGATCGTGATCCTCAGGGCGCTCGTGCCGCGTGGGGTGACCCCTGGATTTGGGGTTGCGACCTTCGAAGATCGCAAGGGAATTCCCTACGGTGTGGCGATCGCTGCGGGCGCGTTTTATGCGGCGCCGGCCTCTCCACTTCTTACTGATTTCTTAAGCCAAATCGCCCGATTCAGTTAACCATGCTTTAGCTTCGGCGTGGAATATTGCGGAGGAATGGCCTCCGCTTTTCGAGGGGCCTTGTAGGGAAAAAGGGCTCTTTCATGTCTCCGATGCGACTCATTATTCTCGCAGTTGCGCTGGTTGCCGCTGGCCTCGCTGCGTTCCTGGTCCGCAACATTGCGAGCCAACAACCCACGGTTGTCGAAGGTCCGGCCGAGACGGTCGAACGAATCGTCGAGGTTGAAGTGTCTCAACAAAAAGTTCTTGTCGCTCGCGGCGACCTGCGCGTTGGAACCTTGCTGACGCCGGACGACTTCAAATGGGCGAACTGGCCTGAGGCGACAATCAACCCGGCCTATTTCACGCAGGATTTTGCCCCTGATGCGATGGAGACCCTGACCGGCAGCGTGGTGCGCACCGCAATGTTCGTGGATGAGCCCATCATGCCGCAGAAGATCGTGCAGAAAGGCGAGACCGGCTTCATGGCCGCGCTGCTCGCACCTGGTAAGCGCGCCGTGACGGTTGAGATCTCTCCGGAATCTGCCTCGGCTGGCTTTATCCTGCCGGATGACCGCGTCGATATCATTCTGACAGAGCAGGTTGAGCAAGTCGGCGTCGACGAAGATGCGCCGCCAATCATGGTCACCACCACAATCCTCGAGAATGGACGCGTGCTGGCGATTGATCAGACATTTGGTGACGTTGATGGCATTCCGACCCTGACCGGCTCGACCGCCACGATGGAACTGACACAGGCACAAGCTGAACTGCTCGCCCGCGCCGCGCGCGTCGGAGAATTGTCTCTGACCCTGCGCAGCGTCGCGGATGCCGGATTTAACGAAGGAGAGGCCTTGGCCGATGTGGACTCGCTGGATCGTGTCCGCTCCGGGTCAAGCAAAGTGATGATCTATCGCAGCAATAAAGTTGAGGCGGGGGGCAGCTGATGAAGCGGATATCGCCATTTGTAACAGGGGCAACACTGACCCTGGCTATGGGTTTGGTCCCGATGAGCGCGCTCGCTCAGGTTCAGATCACGGAAAACCCGATGGGCGTCAGCTCGCTCGACCCCGGTGAAACCGGGGTTACGCGCGTTGTGAAACTGGGCACGAACAAGTCGATCGTCATCGATCTCGATCGGCCTGCGTCTGACGTCATTATTACCAATCCGCTGATTGCGGACGCGACGGTTCAGACCGCGCGCCGCATCATCTTTCGCGGCGTGCAGGTCGGACAGACCAATGCCTTCGTGTTTGGTCCTGACGGGCGGCCCTTGATCAATCTTGAGATCACCGTCGATCAGGATACCGCAGTCATTGATCAGATGATCCAGCGCTACGTTCCGGATGCGCGCGTGAGCGTGGAAAGTGCCAATGGAAACCTGATCGTGTCCGGTACGGTCGACAGCCTGGTTCAATCGGATCAGGTGATGCGCCTGGTGACGACCTATTCGCCGACCGGTGATGCGACTGGCGTCGTCAACATGATGTCGGTCCGCGCGAAAGACCAGGTCATGCTGGAGGTACGCATTGTCGAGATGCAGCGCACCGTGGTCAAACAGCTCGGCATCAATCTGACCGGCACCACCACGTTCGGCGATCTGGCGAGCCAGGCATTGTCGCAACTGTTTGATACAGCAGGTCGACCGCTATTCTTTGATCCCGTGCTTGGATTGAACAATAACGGACAAGGCGAAGCGATTCAGGCGCTTCAGCCGGCCACGCCATTCTCCAACCGTTTCCAGATTTCGAGTTCTAACACGTTCAACATTGCTGGCGGATCGCTTGGCGGTTTGTCGACAGAGGTCGGCTACACCAACTTTGTTGGCGGCACCGCGCAGTCATCGCTCGGGGCCAAGTTCGATGCGCTTGAGCGGGTCGGAATTGTCCGCACGCTCGCCGAGCCGAACATCATGGCTGTCTCGGGCGAAAGCGCGAAATTCCTGGCTGGTGGTGAATTCCCGGTACCGGTTTCGCAAGACGAAGAAGGCCGCATCGGGATTGAGTTCAAGCCGTTCGGTGTTGGCCTCGCATTCACGCCGGTCGTGCTGTCGGAAGGCCGAATTTCGCTGAAAGTCTCAACCGAGATTTCCGAACTGTCCAATCAGGGCGCCTTCCAGGGCCAATCGGTCGCGGGTGTCACTGCGGATGGCCAGGTGGTGACCGCGCAGACGCTGACCATTCCATCGCTGACGGTGCGCCGCGCCGAGAGTGTCGTTGAGCTGCCATCCGGCGGATCGACCATGCTTGCTGGCTTGATCCAGTCGCGCTCGCGTCAGACCATCGACCAGCTGCCGGGTATCAAGAAACTGCCTGTGATCGGGTCACTGTTCCAGTCGCGCGACTTCATCAATGAAGAAACCGAAATGGTCGTGATCATTACGCCTTACCTGGTTGATCCGGCACGCAAAGACGAACTGAAGACTCCGGCCGACGGCTTCGTAAATGCCTCTGACCCGCAGACGATCTTCTTTGGCAAACTAAACGCTCAGTATGCGGAAGCAGGCGAAGGTTTGTCCAAGGACAACTACTCTGCGCCTGTTGGCTTCATTGAGGAATAAGTGAGATCATGATGATGAAAAAACACCTTCTGATCGGCGCCGCATTCAGCGCGACCCTCGTGATTACAGGCTGTCAGTCGAATGGCTCAGCCGGGCACGTGCCGGCTGAATATTTCTCGGGAACAACACTGGATCGCAATCCGATCGGTGTTTCTCAGCACACTGAGTATCTTGAAGTTCAGATGGACGACCGCGACAACCAGCTTCGCGTTGCCGAACTGATGAAAGTTCGCGCCTTCCTGGATGATTATACCGATGTCGGTCATGGCCCTCTGGTTGTGTCCATGCCGCACAAAGCCAGCAATCCGCAGCTTGCTGTCGGCGCTGTCGCTGAAGTGCGTCAGCTCGCCTGGGAAGCGGGTGTCGGATACGAAAAACTGCTCGGCGCCTCCTATAATGCCGACGGCCGTGCCTCGACGCCAATCATCATGGCGTTCAAGACCTATAAGGCGATCGCGCCGAAATGTACGTCGCTGGCACAGATCGATGTCACCAATGCGGTTTCCAACAGCGACCTGCCATCGCTTGGATGTGCGGTGCGAACCAATATGGCGGCGATGATTGCCGAGCCATCCGATTTGCTGGGTGGCCGCGAACTCGACGAAGGCGATCTTGATCGCCGCAGCCGTCAGCTCGAATTGTGGCGCAATGGCGAAACCAGTGCAGCCGTGCGGAGCGATGCCGAGTCGGCGGTCGTTTCGAACGCAGTAAACTAGGCGTGTGAGTAACACGGGGAGTGAAGTAGATGTCGAATGATAACGCGCTTTTCGAAGACGATTTCGAAATGGAATTCGAAGACGATTTCGATTCCGCCCTGGCGACAGTGCTCGACGAAAGCGCTGAGGTTGAGGACGTTGATCTCGACGCGCCCATGAAGGACCTGGACGAGTTCGAACCTGAAGACACGCTGCAGGAAGCCGCACCGATCGTCTATTCCGACCATGAAGAGGGCGGCTATCGGGCCATTCCAGCCATCTCTGCCATCGCCTTCTGCGAGACCAGTCGGACGACGCAGCTCATGGAAGCGGTCGCCAATGACCGGCGCATGACGCAGGCCAATGTCTCGACCATGGAAGGTGGCCTGGAAGCGGCGATCGCCTATCTGTCAGAGAACACCACGCCAAACTTGCTGGTGCTGGAATCGTCGGCGCCGAATGCCACCATGATCGCTCAGATTGATGAGCTCGCATCGCATTGCGATGAGGGCGTGCAGGTCATGGTGATTGGCAGCACCAATGATATCGGTCTGTACCGCCAGCTCATGGCGCGCGGTGTCAGTGAATACCTGGTGCCACCCGTTGCGCCGGTTCAGATTGTCCGTTCGATCAGCCAGCTGTTCGCTGACCCGGATGCACCTTTTGTCGGCAAGTCGATCTCTGTGATCGGCGCCAAGGGCGGTGTCGGCGCGTCGACGATTTCGCACAACCTGGCCTGGGCCCTGTCTGAGAGCACGCATGTAAACACGGCGCTCATCGACTTGGATCTGTCATTCGGAACAACGGCGCTCGATTTCAATCATGAGAATCAGCAAACCGTGGCCGATGCCTTGCTGGCACCGGAACGTGTCGATGATGCTGTGGTGTCGAAACTGCTGTCAAAAGTGACGGACCGCCTGTCTCTGTTCACGGCGCCAGCGACTGTTTCGCAAATCATGGACATCCCCGCCCATTCCTACTCGACCATTGTCGACACCGTGCGCCGCGTGATGCCGTTCGTGGTGCTTGACCTGCCGCATGCCTGGAATGAGTGGACCTATCAGACCCTGCTCGGCTCTGACGAGGTTATTCTCGTCTGTCAGCCGGACCTCGCCTCGCTGCGCAACGGCAAGAACATGATCGATGAGCTCAAGGCCCAGCGCCCGAATGATGCGCCGCCCAAGCTTGTGCTGAACATGATGGGGGTTCCCAAGCGTCCGGAGATTCCAACCAAGGATTTTGCCGCGGCAATTGATGTGGAACCTTCGATTGTCTTGCCGTTCGATCCGCAATTGTTCGGCACGGCATCGAATAATGGACAGATGATTTCTGAAACCAATGCCCAGGCAGATGCCTCGGTGGCGATCGATCAGCTGGCCGGCGACCTGACGGGTCGCGAGGTCGTGATGCAGCAGAAATCTCTCCTGAGCAAACTGCTCGGGAAATAGTGATTTAGAAGAGGGATTTCCCGATGGCATTTGGCAAACGCACAGGCGCAGCAAATCCGGCAAGTCCTGCCGCGCGCCCCACTATGCCTGCCGCTCCCAAACCGGAGGCGCCCGCGCCTGCGCCGGAACCTGCCGTGGCCAAAAAGGTTGCGCCGCCGCCGCCCAAGCCTGCTGAATCCAAGGAAAAACCGAAACCCGCTGCGCTCAAACCGCCAGCGGCTGCCGAGCATCAGGAGACCATAACCAAGGTCAATGATCGCTCAGAGGAATATTATGCCACCAAGACGACGATCTTCAACGCGCTGATCGACACGATCGACCTTGGTCAGCTGGCGCAGCTTGACCAGGAAAGCGCCCGCGAAGAGATCCGCGACATTGTCGTTGAGATCATCGCGATCAAGAATGTTGTGATGTCGATTTCAGAGCAGGAACATCTGCTCGATGATATCTGTAACGACGTACTTGGCTATGGCCCGCTCGAGCCGCTCCTGGCCCGTGATGACATTGCTGATATCATGGTGAACGGCGCCGACACTTGCTATATCGAAGTCGACGGCAAGATCGAGCGCACGAATATCCGCTTCCGCGACAATGCGCAGCTGATGAATATCTGTCAGCGCATTGTGAGCCAGGTCGGTCGCCGCGTCGATGATGCCAGCCCGATTTGTGACGCGCGCCTGCTGGATGGCTCTCGTGTCAACGTGATCGCCCCGCCGCTCTCGATTGACGGTCCGGCGCTCACCATTCGTAAGTTTAAGAAGGACAAGCTGAAGCTTCAGGACCTGGTAAATTTCAAGTCGATTTCGGAAGCTGGCGCTGAAATCCTCCGCATTATCGGCCATTCACGCTGTAACATCCTGATCTCCGGCGGAACCGGTTCTGGTAAGACAACGCTGCTCAACTGTCTGACAGGTTTCATCGAGCCCGGCGAACGCGTCATCACGTGTGAAGACTCGGCCGAATTGCAGCTGCAACAGCCGCATGTTGTGCGTCTTGAAACACGACCGCCAAATATTGAGGGATCAGGCGCCGTCACCATGCGTGACCTGGTCAAGAACTGTCTGCGGATGCGTCCTGAACGGATCATCGTGGGCGAGGTGCGTGGACCAGAGGCATTTGACCTGTTGCAGGCGATGAACACAGGCCACGACGGCTCGATGGGCACGCTGCACGCAAACAGCCCGCGCGAAGCCCTGTCACGGGTTGAATCCATGATCACCATGGGCGGCTTCAGCCTGCCGGCGAAGACCATTCGCGAAATGATTGTCGGTTCGGTCGATGTCGTGGTGCAGGCCTCGCGTCTGCGCGACGGCTCGCGACGCATCATGTGCGTGACCGAAGTCATGGGTCTGGAAGGCGATACGATCGTTCTTCAGGACATTCTCAAATACGAAATTGAAGGCGAGGATGGCGATGGCAAGATTGTCGGCCGCCACCGCGGCACCGGCATTGGCCGCCCGAAATTCTGGGAACGCGCGCAATACTACAATCTCGAGCGAGATCTCGCGACGGCTCTGGACGATTTGGAGTAGGGCATGGATCTCAGTGGTGACACCCTCATCTATGTAATCGGTGCGCTGGCTTTCTTCTGTATTGCCGGACTGGGCATCGCATTTACCGGCAATGCCGACACCGAAAAGGCGTCGAAGCGTGCACGTCAGCTGGCTTCGGGTGAGTCGACCAGTGGCCGCCGGGACCGCAATGACCCGAATGCGGCCCGCAAGAAACAGACGCAGCAAATGCTCAAAAAGCTGCGCGAACAGGACGAGAAACGGCGCAAGTCGCTGATGGCGAACGATATCCAGTCCAAGATTGATCAGGCCGGTCTGGAAATGCCAGCCCAGGTGTTCTGGATCATCTCGATTGTGCTCGGCGTAATGGCCGCGTTTGGGGCCTGGTATTCCGGTGCAGATGGCCCGCCCATGATCCTGGGTTATGAGTTCAAGTCGCGTCCGCTGACGATTGCGGCTGCGGGCTTCGTTGGCGGCGTCGGCCTGCCACGCTTCGTCCTCAACTTCCTGACCAAGGGTCGGAACAAGAAGCTGATGAACCAGTTCGCCGATGGTATCGATATTATCGTTCGCGGTGTGAAATCCGGCCTGCCGCTGAACGAATGTCTTCGCATCATTGCGCGGGAAAGCCCGGCCCCGCTTGGTCCAGAATTCCAGTTGCTGTGTGACAATCTGCAAATGGGGACGACGACTGAGCGCGCCTTGCAGCAATTCTACAAGCGCGTGCCTTTGTCGGAAGTGAATTTCTTCGTGATCGTGCTTTCGATCCAGGCCAAGGCCGGTGGTAACCTGTCCGAAGCGCTCGGCAACCTGTCCGGGGTCATCCGCTCACGCAAGATGATGCGTGAGAAGATCAAGGCGCTGTCCGCCGAAGCCAAGGCCTCTGCCGGTATCATTGGCTGTCTGCCATTTGCGGTGGGCTTCATGGTCTATCTGACCACGCCAACCTACATCATGGAGCTGTTCACCAGTTCCGGTGGTCACACTGTCTTGTTCGTGGGCTTCTGCCTGTACGCGATCGGCATCTCCGTGATGCGCAAGATGATCAATTTCGATTTCTAGGGGGCCGCGTTGGGAAACTTTGCAACATCCTTGAGTGATCCAGCCACCTTGCTGTCCATGGTGGTCGCAGTGGCCATGTTCATGACCATTGTAGGCGTGATGTTGCCGGCCCTGAAAGGCGACAAGCTCGAAACACGCCTCAAGCAGGTCTCTTCGCAACGCGAAAAACTGCGCCGCGCCAACCGCGCGCAGCTGGAGCAAAAGGGGATCAAGCGCGAAGCCAAGGGCACGATCAGCGAGATTACCAAGAAGCTCGATCTCCAGACCATGCTGGAAGATCCGAACATTGCCAACAAGCTGGAACAAGCTGGCCTTAGGGGCCCACGGCCGCTGACCATCTTCTATTTCTGCCGCTTCCTGTTGCCATTCATTGGTGCGGTCGGCGCGTTTGTCTACATCTTCTTCGTCAACGATCACAATCTGTCGCCAGCGATGAAATATGGCTCGATCATCTTCGGGGCCGCGATGGGTTTCTATGCGCCGAACCTGTATGTCGGCAATATCGCGCAAAAGCGTCAGCAATCAATCATGCAGGCCTTCCCGGATGCGCTCGACATGATGTTGATCTGTGTTGAATCCGGCATGTCGATCGAAATGGCCTTTGCCAAGGTTGGCGCGGAGGTCGGCACGGCATCGTCAGAGCTTGCCGAGGAGTTGCAGCTGACAACCGCTGAATTGTCTTACTTGCAGGAACGCCGCATGGCGTATGAAAACCTTGCCCGCCGGACCGGTCATGAAGGCGTGAAAGCTGTGACCATGGCGCTGGTGCAGGCCGAACGCTACGGTACGCCGCTCGGGGACGCCTTGCGCGTGATGTCCAAGGAAAACCGCGAGATGCGGATGCAGGCAGCGGAAAAGAAGGCTGCGGCGCTTCCGGCTCAGCTGACCGTCCCGATGATCCTGTTCTTCCTGCCGGTTCTGTTCCTTGTGGTGCTCGGACCAGCGGTCATCAAAGTGATGCGGATGCAGGCCGAAAACGGCTAAGCGTGCCGCGCCGCGCATTATTCAACTGAGTAAAATGAGGGTTGAGGCGCTAGTCGCCTTGCGTGCCGCGCAGCTTTGGTCGCAGGGACACGACCGGCGCACCGTCGGCGGCGCCGGCAATTTCAGCGCCGTCAGGTTCAGCCATCGCTTCAGACTGGACGTTCGCTTCATTCAGGTCTGGCATCGCTTCTGACGCGCCAGGCGTTCGCTCGAGATCAGAGATGACTTCATCGAGGTTCTGCAGGCTGTCATAATTTCGTGTCGGCATCACCATCTGGCGCAGCACGGTCTGATTGGCCTCAACACTGCGGGTGGGCGCCGAAGGATCAACCGCTGCCATTTCGTCAAACCGCCCTTGCAGACCGAGGATGAGCGCCAGGTTCTGGCGTACGCGAACATCCGCGCCCGGTTGTTCCGCCGCCTTGCGCAGCGCCGCTTCGGCTTGATTCAGCTGTCCGGTCAATGCCAGGGACAGACCGTAATTGGAAAGTGTGGAAACGCGGTCAGGCTCACGCTGCAGGGCGATTTCATACGCATCCTGCGCTTGTGCATGGTTTTCCAGGCGATCGAATGCGAGGCCAAGTCCTGCCAGCGGGGCCGCCTCTGTTTCCGGCGCAAAATCGGCGCTGCGAACGAAAGCCTGCGCGGCCTCGGTCGGTTTGTTAGCTGACAAAAAGGACCGCCCGAGCTCGAGATAGAGCTCGTAACTTTGGGGATGGATCGGCAATGCCGTGGTCGCGACTTCGACAACCCGGTCGTGACTGCCGATTCGTCGAAGCGCGCGCATGAAGGCGATCGTGGTCTCCAGATCTGCGGCATTCTTCTGATATTCATTGGCCCAGAAATTGGCCCGCGTAATCGGGTCGGAGCGTTCTGCCTGCGCGATTTCCTCTGGCGTTGCCGGGACCAGGGCCTGCGAGATTGCGTCCTGATAGGCCTGTTCTTCAGCCGATAGTGGTTCGGCCGCGCCCGTCGTTGCACACCCCGCCATGGCGATCAAAGCGAGACCCGGAAGGGCGCGGATAACAGTGTTGGCTCTGGACATTTTGCAGGCTCCGAGGCTGTAAGTGGAGCGAACATGCCAGTGACCTGGTCAAGATCAGGTTAACAAAACTGGCTCTGCTATTAACTTGTACGGAAATTGAGATGCCTCATCACCCCGCTTTGATCGCAACTGCTGATGCGCCCGCGAAACTCCATCTGTTCTCCGCTGACGATTGGGACGATGACAAGCAGACGTCCGACTTGCCTGATGCGCTGAAAGCCCTGGCCAAAGCGAACGGGTTCAAGGCCAGTTCTGGCCAGTTCGTGGTGCGAGCGAATGCAGATGGCGCGATCGTCGATGTGCTCGGTGGGCTTGGCGCCGGAACGGATGGCCTGGCGGTCGCCGCGCTCTCGTCGAAACTCCCCGAAGCAGACTATGAAATCGCGCGCGATGGCGGCTACTCGATGGCGCACATAGCGGCCGGGTGGAATGACGGGGCCTACCGTTTTGATCGCTATCTCAGCGATAAAGCGACGCCGCCGCGCCTCGTTGTCGGTGAAGGCAATGAGGGCGAAGCGATGATGCGCGAAGCGACGGCAATTGATCGTCTGCGCGATCTGGTCAACACGCCCGCTGAAGATATGGGGCCGCCAGAAATTCAGGGTACAATCAGCGACTTGGCCGAACGTCATGGGGCAACGCTTGAAACTTTGATCGGTGACGCCTTGTTGGAACAGAACTATCCCATGGTGCATGCTGTCGGCCGCGCCGGACCGGAGGCGCCGCGTTTGATGGAGCTGAGCTGGGGCGACGAGAAACACAAGCAGCTCGCCATTGTTGGCAAAGGCGTGGCTTTTGATACTGGCGGGCTCAATCTCAAGCCTGGCGGTTCCATGCGCCTGATGAAGAAGGATATGGGCGGCGCTGCGCACGCGATTGCGCTGGCGGAACTGGTCATGAGCGCAAATCTTCCCGTGCATTTGAAGCTCTATATTCCGGCTGTGGAAAATGCGATTGCGGGCGACGCGTTCAGGCCAGGCGATGTGCTGTCTAGCCGCAAGGGCCTGAGTGTCGAGATTGACAATACCGACGCCGAGGGGCGGCTCATCCTCGGTGATGCACTGACCCGGGCGAGTGAGGAAGATCCTGATCTGCTGATTGATTTCGCCACCCTGACGGGCGCGGCGCGCGTCGCGCTGGGGCCGGATCTGGCGCCGTTCTATACCGATGACGAGTCGCTGGCGGCGGAGATTGCATCAGGCGCGGCAACAAGCGGCGACCCCGCCTGGCGCATGCCGCTCTGGGCGCCGTACAAGTCGATGCTGAAAAGCCCGATTGCTGATTTGGTCAACAGCGCCTCTGGCGGCATGGCCGGGTCGATCACGGCGGCCATCTTCCTCAAACAGTTTGTCGACGCCAAATCCTGGGTACATCTGGATGTCTGGGCGTGGCGCGAAGGCAAATATGGCCGTCCCGCCGGCGGTGCAGCCTGCGGCCTGCGCGCGGTTTGGGAGATGGTGCGTTCGCGATACAGCTAACGTGCGTCGCCGATGACGAAGCGTGGGCCGACACCAAGTCGCCGGGCCTTGTCGTCCGGATTGTAGAGACTGCAGGCTTTCAGCGACAGGCAGCCACAACCAATACAACCGTCCAGACGTTCGCGCATGCGTTCCATCATCGCGATGCGCTCGTCCAGGGTCTTGCGGAACCGGCGCGAAATCTTGGACCAGTCAGCCTTGGTGGGCGTGCGCCCTTCCGGAAGCTGTGCCATCACGTCTTTGATCTGCTCGATCGAAAGGCCAATTTGCTGAGCAATCAGAATGAAGGACAGGCGCCGAATGTCGGAGCCTTCATAGCGGCGCTGATTACCATCATTGCGATCCGGCGTGATCAGGCCCTTCTTTTCATAGAAGCGGATGGCGGACACGGAGAGCCCCGTCCGACTTGCCAGGTCCCCGATTGAAAGCCCGCGTTTCATTGCCATGAAATTTCTCCAAGAAATAGCTTGACCTAAACTTAGGTTCAGGAATTACACGATCAACTCCAAACAATCAAATGACGGAGTTTTCTATGTCAAAAGCTATACTGGAACATATCAATATGACGGTCAGCGACCCGGACAAAACGGCCGGCATGCTGAGCGATCTGTTCGGCTGGAAAGTCCGCTGGAGCGGCGACTCCATTCATGGCGGGCGTTCGGTTCATGTCGGCAATGATGAAGATTATGTCGCCCTCTATAGTGTCGGCTCGCCGCGCCCGCTGAAAGAGAATGAGACCTATCGTCTGGCCGGCGCGGTCAATCATCTTGGCATCCTGGTTGACGATCTTGCTGCAGCTGAGAAACGCATTCTCGAATATGGAATCAAGACTCACAGCCATCAGACTTATGAGCCGGGCAGCCGGTTCTATTTCCACGATCATGACGGCATCGAATATGAGGTGGTGAGCTATGCTTGAGGGCTTGATGCATGCCTATCTGGACGCATTCGGGCGGGGCTGGGCCCCGCGTGACGAATTGGCATATCCTGTGCACGAAACCCGACAGAAAGGTTCACGGTTAACAATTACCGGGGATGCAGGCATAGGATCGGGACATGCAACGCGACGAACTCGAACAAGGCGCAACCGCGAAGGGCGTGGCGGCCTCCAGCCTCAGACGCTGTAGCGGCTGTGCGGCGGTAACGCCAAAAATCGCGCCGTCAAATACCCGGGTGAACGTCCATGGCTGACAGATATCCGGACTTCATCATTGGCGGCGCGCCTAAATGCGGGACCACCTCGCTGCACTTCATCCTCGATCAGCATCCCGAGATTGGATTGCCCGAGGATGAAATCCACTATTTCGATGCGGACGATCCGATCACCCACCCGGACTTCTTTTTCGAGAAGAAGGGCGAGCTGGTTCACTATGATAACAGCCCGGACAATACCGACTTCCTGAAAGCCTATGCGGCGCGGTTTGAGCCGTTCCACGAGCAGTCCTTGATCGGCGAGGACTCGACCACCTACCTGTTTTCGCAAGTCGCCCCGCATCGCATCAAGGCGCTGCTGCCGGACGCGCGCCTGGTCTTCATGCTGCGCGATCCGGTGAAGCGCGCCTATTCGCAATATTGGCACCTGGTCAAAAGCGGCCGCGTGACCTGCCGGTTCGAACGCGCCGTGCATGAGCAGCGCTCCCTGGTGCTCGGGTCAACCTATGCGCCGCACCTCAAGACCTATATCGACCTGTTCGGGGCTGACCGCGTCAAGGTCGTCCTGTTCGAGGATTTCATCGCCGACAACCAGGCCACGATCGACAGCGTGACGGACTTTCTTGGTACCGAACGGATGCAGGTTGATGCAAACGCTTCCTGGTTCAATCGAACCAAATACCCGACCAATCTGTCCGGCCAGTTGGCACTCAACCAAATTGGACGTCACATCGTGAAATGGCGCTATGGCGATCATCTGGAAACGCGTGAGGGGCTGGCCACAAAGCTGCGCCAGAAAATCCACTATCAATGGTTCCATCGGATCAACCCGATCTTCCTGAAAGCTGACCGTCCGCAGCCCATGAAAGAATCGACGCGAGTCTATCTTGCCGATCACCTCTCGCGTCGCAATCAGGGTCTGTCGGACCTGCTCAATCGCGATCTGTCCGAGCTCTGGAAAGACTTTACCGGATAGCGCCCACGGCTTCGTGACTCGCCAAGCGCGAGAAGCACGTTAAGTTCGCCCTCAAACAGTTGAGGGTGAGACGAGACATGCTGAAACATTCCATTCTGGCCAGTACCTTGGCACTGGGCCTTTCCGCCTGTGTGAGCATCACGACACAATCAGTCGAAGCGCCATCGGTCAAACCGGATATGCGGGCGCTGGCGACCGCGCCGGTGATTGAACCTGAGCCCATTCTCGGCCCAGGCGATCGCCAACCGTCAGGGCGTGCACTCGGGACGCGGTCCGCTGTGGTCGCGCCGAATGCAGCCGCGGCGACAGCGCATCCGCTGGCGACACAGACCGCGCTGGATGTGATGAAGCGCGGCGGCAGCGCCATGGATGCGGCGATCGCAGCGAATGCCATGCTCGGCCTGGTCGAGCCGACCGGCAACGGCATTGGCGGCGACTTGTTTGCCATCGTCTGGGACCCGCAGTCACGACAGCTTTACGGCTATAATGGCTCAGGCCGTTCGCCTATGGGCGCGACGCTGGAAGACATGCAGGCCAAGGCCGACGCGTTCATGGACGGTGAAGAGATCCCGCCTTTTGGTGCGGCGCCTGTGACGGTGCCCGGAACCGTGGAAGCCTGGGGCGCGTTGCATGAGCGGTTTGGCCGCTTGCCGTTCAACACGCTGATGGAGCCCACAATTGAATATGCGCGCAATGGCGCGCCGATCCCCGAAGTGATCGCGTTTTACTGGCAATTTGGGCCGCGCCGTTTCGGCCCGGCTTTTGAGAGCGGCATGCTTGAAGAATATGACAATGCCAGGAAGACCTATTTCTCGCCAACACCGGTCGAAGGCTCTCTGTTCCGCAACCCGGATCTCGCCGACACGCTGGAGCGTATCGGGCAGGCCGGACCGGATGATTTCTACACTGGCGAAATTGCCCAGACCATGGGCGCCTATTTCGAGCGTATTGATGGCTATCTCCGCTATGAAGATTTCGCCGCGCATGATGGCGAGTGGGTCGAGCCGATCTGCGTTGAGTATCGCGAAGAGGCGAAGCTCTGCGAACTTGGCCCGAACACGCAAGGCGTGGCGGCGCTGCAAATGTTGCAAATGCTGGAGCGGTTCGAACTGCGCGAAATGGGCTATGGCTCAGCCGACAGCCTGATGGCGCAGGTGGAAGCGAAGCGACTGGCGTTTGCGGACCGCGCCGCCGGGTATGCAGACCCGGCGTTTAGCGGAATAGATCCCAAAGTGTTCGTGCGCCCCGGATACAATGCCGAACGCGGCGAGCAAATCGATCTTGCGCAAGCCATGGCGCCGCCCGCGCCCGGCTATGCAGGCGCCGACGCCAAACTCGAAGACGGCGACACGACCTATCTCACTGTGACCGACAAGGATGGCATGATGGTCTCGCTCATCCAGTCGAATTATCGCGGCATGGGCTCCGGCCTCGTCGCGGACGGGCTTGGCTTCATGTTCCAGGATCGCGGCCAGCTGTTCAGCCTCGACCCTGAGCATCCAAACGTGTTCGAACCCGGCAAGCGGCCCTTCCACACGATCATTCCCGCTTTCGCCTTCAAGAAGGACATGCCGGGTTGCCAGGTCCGTGCGGTGGCGCCGGAAGTGGCCTGTCCGTATGAGCCCTGGCTCAGCTTTGGCTTGATGGGCGGCGGCATGCAGCCACAAGGCCACGTTCAGGTCATCCTGAACCTGATCGACTTCGGCATGGGGCTGCAGGAAGCCGGCGACGCGGCACGCTGGGAACATCGCGGCGGCTGTGAGCCGACGGACGATTTGAACGGCGATGCGTGCGAGAATGACATGGGTGTCGTGCACCTGGAGAGCGGCATCCCGGTGGAAGCCCGGCTAGAGCTGGAGCGCCGCGGCCACACGATTGAGTGCTGCCGCGCCAATGGCGGCGGCTATCAGGCGATCATGCGTGACTTTGACACCGGCGCCTGGATCGCCGCGACAGAGATGCGCAAGGATGGCAATGCGGATGGGTATTAGTCGCGCTGAGCGTCGAATATGGCCGTACTCCTGACGAAAGTCAGGATCCATGGCGGTCGAGGACATCAGCCAGCCGCCATGGATGCCAACTTGCGTTGGCAAGGCGGAACCGGATTGTGGTGGGGAAAGTGAAAGCGGCCAGTCCGCGTGCAGTCTTTGGTCTCGTTTAAAATACTATACGTGGCTTTGAAAAGCTGCGCGGACTGGCAAAGCCGCTTCCTACGGGTGTGACCGTAGCACAAACTTGACCTTACGGCAATTTGGTTGGGTTTGCGGGCGATGAGGGCTTTATGGACTGGACCGGTGGAGACCGTCGCGCCATATCCAGCGACATGGATGGGTTCGCAAATCTGCTTGAACGCCTGCTGCTGACGCCGTCGCGAAACAGCAAGCTGGCATTGATTGCAGACTATTTCGCAACGCAGCCTGATCCCGAACGCGGCTGGGCGCTGGCGGCGCTGACCAATGAGATCGACCTGCCGGGTGTGAAAGCCGGGCTCGTGCGCCGGCTGGCCGAGCGCAAGGTCGATCATGAACTGTTTCGCCTGTCCTATGATTATGTCGGTGACCTTGCCGACACGGTCAGTCTGATCTGGCCGGTCGAGCATGGCGCGAACCATGTCCCGAGTCTCAGCGAAGTGGTCGCACAGCTCTCTGAGGCCACGAAAGCGCAAGGTGAGCGGTTGATTGAGGGGTGGCTCAATGCGCTTGATTCGCGCGGGCGCTGGGCATTGTTGAAACTGGTCACGGGCGGATTGCGAATAGGGGTGTCGGCCCGACTCGCGAAAGTCGCGGCGGCGCAGTTTGGCGGCGTCGAGGCGAGCGAAGTGGAAGAGATCTGGCACGGCCTGGAGCCACCTTATCTCAGCCTGTTCGCCTGGCTCGATGGCGCTGCCGAGAAACCGAAACCAGATGTGGCAGCGCCGTTTCGTCCGGTCATGCTGGCGCATCCATTGGTGGCCAAAAAAGACCGGGACAATCCCGACGCGATCGATCCGGACCTGATTACAGCCGACCAATTCGCGGCCGAATGGAAATATGATGGCATCCGTGTGCAAGCGGTCGCCGAAGGCGAAACCCGCCGCCTCTACACGCGCACAGGCGATGATATCAGTCACACCTTTCCGGATGTGCTGGCGGCGATGAATTTCGACGCCGCGCTGGATGGCGAACTGCTGGTGCGCGCGCCTGAAGGCGGCGCGGCGCCGTTCAATGAGCTGCAACAACGCTTGAATCGGAAGACGGTCACGAAGAAACAAATGGATGCCCGCCCGGCCTTTATCCGCGTTTATGATCTCCTCGTCGAAGGCGATGAGGATATTCGGCCGCTAACCTTCAAACAGCGCCGCGCCCGACTTGAAGCATTCGTGTCAGGCCTCGAGACTGATCGCATCGATCTGTCTCCGCTGGTCGAAGTGACCTCGGTCGCTGCGCTGGAGGCGGCGCGCAATGATCCTCCCGCGCCCGAAATTGAAGGCCTGATGCTGAAGCGCTGGGACAGCGTGTATGAGGCCGGACGCCCGAAAGGCCCCTGGTTCAAATGGAAACGCGATCCGTTCCTGGTTGATGCGGTGCTGCTTTATGCCCAATGCGGACATGGCAAGCGGTCAAGCATCTATTCCGATTTCACCTTCGGGGTCTGGCGGGAGGTGGACGGCGTTGATCAGCTGACGCCGGTGGGCAAGGCCTATTTCGGGTTTACGGATGACGAGTTGAAGCAGCTCGACAAGTTCGTCCGCGACAACACGCTGGAACGATTTGGTCCGGTGCGATCGGTGACGGCGACCAAGGATCATGGCCTGGTCCTGGAGGTGGCATTTGAAGGCCTGCAACGCAGCCCTCGGCATAAATCCGGGATCGCCATGCGCTTCCCACGCATCCATCGCATTCGCTGGGACAAACCCGCAGCTGAGGCCGACCGGCTAGAAAACCTTGAAGCATTGCTGCCAGAAAATGCGTGATGGACTTGCCTGAAAAGCCTGATAGGGCGGACGCATGAGCTTTCGCGATTTCATCCTGCTCGCCGCCGTTTGCTTCGTCTGGGGCCTGAACCTGGTGGTGACACGGTGGGTGGTCGCAGATGCCGGGGTACCCCCAATCTTCTTCGCGGGCATGCGCTTTGCCGGAATATTTCTGGTTCTGTTCTGGTTCCTGCGGCCGATTCCGAAACACCTGGGCACGCTGTTCCTGATCGCCATGGGCATCGGCGCCGTTCACTTTGCGCTTCTGTTTCTCGGTTTGGCCAATGCCGAGGCGAGCGCGGTGTCGGTGGTCGGGCAATTGGGCGTGCCCTTCTCGACCCTGATGAGCATGGCCTTCCTCGGTGAGAAAGTCGGCTGGCGGCGCGGACTGGGAATCATGCTGGCCTTTGCGGGAGCGATCCTCATCGCCGTCGATCCGACGACGTTCCAGCTCACTTATGGCCTGCTCTATGTCGTGGTCGCGGCCCTGGTTGCGTCTGGCGCCGGAATATTGATGAAGCGCATGCCCTCGATCAGTGCCCTGCAGATGCAGGCCTGGATCGGCCTGTTCAGCTTCGCGCCCCTGTTCGCGGTATCGGGCCTCCTGGAAAGCGACCAGAATGGCTGGGCGGCATTCATTGATGGCGGATGGCTGGTCTGGGCGGCGACGGCATTTGCCGTGCTCGGCGTCAGCGTCTTTGGCCATGGCGGCTTCTACACGCTGATCAAGAAGTATGACATCTCGTTATTGTCGCCGCTGACACTGATGACCCCGATCTGGGGCGTCATTCTCAGCGTCGTCCTGCTTGGCGAAGTGTTGACCTTGCGATTGGTGGTCGGTGCCGCAATCTCACTCGGTGGCGTATTCGTTATTCTCGTCCGGCCAAATCGCGCTATGCCTGAAGCCGCGCTAGGCGACAAAGTGAGAGGCATCAAGGAATGAAGATCGAGGCTCTGCCCAGCCCTAACTTCAACGATCGCAAGCATCCGATCGATATGCTCGTGCTGCACTATACCGGCATGGAGACGGGGCAAGGTGCACTCGATCGTATGCGCGACGAAGCCGCCGCGGTCTCGGCGCATTACATGGTCTGGGAAGATGGCCGCGTGGTGCAGCTTGTCGGTGAAGACAAGCGAGCCTGGCATGCTGGTGTGTCTAAGTGGCAGGGCGATGAGGATCTGAACTCGCGCTCAATCGGGATTGAAATCGTCAATGGCGGCCATGACTGGCCTTTGCCCAACGGCGTGTTGCCGCCTTTTCCGCCTGCGCAGATCGATGCGGTGATCGAAGTGTGCAAAGGCATCCTCGAGCGCTGGACCATTCCAGCCAGCCGGATCGTTGGCCATTCCGACATTGCGCCATCTCGGAAGGATGATCCTGGCGAGCACTTTCCATGGGGCCAATTGGCGCGTGCGGGAATTGGCGTCTGGCCATTCCTGCAATCTGAAGCCGCGCAGGGTGAACCCGAAACGCGCTCTGATATCGATGGGCGTCGGCTTACGCGTGGTGACGAAGGCGATACCGTCCGAACGGTTCAGGACCAGCTGGCCGCGATTGGATATGACGCTCCTGAATCGGGCGTCTATGATGACGAAACCGAAGCTTGCATCCGCGCCTTTCAGAGACGGTGGGCGCAAGATCGCGTGTCTGGAATGGCGGATCAGGTGACGCTGGAACGGATCGACATCATCGCGACTATGTATCGAAATTCCAAAAATTGAATCTTGAAACGGACGCATTTGCGCATTAGAGCGCACGATCTCCTCGTATTGCTGCGGCTGCTGACCCCGCAACCTGATCGAGGACAAGACAATGACACATCGAGGCCGAGCCTGGCGTCGCCTGCAGCGGCGCAAGCATGGCTCACACACATCCAAGCCCGCGCCGCGCGCCTGCTGGCAGGAGAAATCCTGGCGCCTGCTTTACTTTCGCTCCGCCAAGTTCAAACGTGCGCAACAGCTGGGCCGGTTCTGGCCACATCGCGAATGGGAGACTGTGTTGAAGGACGCTGAACCAATTCGAGTGCTGTTCATCTGCTCCAAGAATCAATGGCGCAGCCCGACGGCTGAACAGGTCTTTCGCCGCGAGCCCGGCCTGGATGTGCGATCGGCTGGCACGGCGCGGAGCGCACGGCGGACGGTCAGCATTTCCGACATTCGCTGGGCCGATATTATCCTGGTGATGGAGGACAAACACCGCGCTCGCCTGCGCGCCCAGTTCCGCGACGAGTTACGGTACAAGCGCTTTCACTCGCTCGATATTCCGGACCTGTATCGATACATGGACCCGGACCTGATCGAGCTGCTCAAGGACAAGGCGTCACCGCTGATCTGGGCGGCCTAGTCCGGCGCCACCTGGAGGGTCAGGGCAGTCGTATAGCTGCGAATATCGGTCTCCGCGCCCGCGGGGGCCGGTGCTTGCAGGCGTACCATGATGACGTGGGTGCCGGGCTCGGTGAAGACGATGGTGAAGATGCCGTCTTCATCGGTTTTGCTCAAAGTTCCGCCAGCCTGATTGAGGCGCTGGACCTCGTTGGTGACGAGAACCGATTTGTCGGTCACCGGCGCGCCGTCCATCATCACGCGACCGATGAACAGGCCGCCGACCCTGGCACTATTCGGGTGCAAGGCGGGCTCGATCGCGAGGCGACCGACGCTGGTCCGGATAGCACCCCAATCCGGTGTGCCGACAGTCACATATGCGTCTGTAACTGTGGCGGTCTGGGAGGAAAGGATTGGGGTGCGTTCGGGGACGGTGATCGGGTCGGCGTCAGGACTGTTGACCAGATGGTAGATACCATCGAGCAAGACATATTCGCCTTTCCGCCCGAGCCGCTCGCCGGTTGAAATGCGCGTCGTGCCCGGCGCCGTGATCGTATGTTCGAGCACCGTCATCTTGGCGAAGGACTCGACCCGTTCCGGCGCGCTTGAGGTGCCGTCTGGCGCGATGACTTCATAAGTGTCAGTCCGCACGGCATAGCGCGGTTCGCAGCAATAATCATTGAACGCCACTTCCACCGTGATCGTCTCGCCTTGATCGGGCGAGTAGGTCGACGGTTTCACATAGGCGGTATCCGCCGCAGCCGTGCCCATCATCAGGCAAGCTGCAACCCAGGAAGCGGCCGGGCGGTACATCAGTAATCCGTGCTCGCCAGTTTGGTGGTCGGACGCAGCCGGTCGGCCAGCTGACCGATGTCAGCGGTCACGAAGCTGTTGATGACCGCGCGGGCTTCAACCAGAGCCGGTTCGAGGTCTTTCTCGCCATCCTTGACCGCGCCCGCGAGGTCGAGGAGCGGCATGTACAGGTCCTCGGTTTCACCTTTGATGGTGATTGCGAAGCGCGCGTTCTCGGCAGCGATGCGGTCCCACTCGGCGCGAACGCCGGCCCAGAACGCGGCCGTTCCGTCCCAATACTCTTCTGCGGCAGAGACCGGATAGTCGCCAAACGCGCGATATGTATTGACGCCAACTTCGCGGACCAGAACCTGCGGCGAGCCGTCCAGCATCAGCTTGGAATTGTCCTGCTCATGCACCCAGCCCCAGGGCGTGATGACATGGCGGTTTACGGCATCAACGGCGTGATAGTCGTCGCGCGTGGTCATGTCGCGGCGGGGCAGGGGGCGCCATTCATGCGCCGGTGTCCATTCTGCAACGCCGTCTTCATAGGTCCAGGTCGCAACCGCGCCGTAGCGCGGGGCATCATCGACCTGATAGACGGTCTGCGACCAGGTTCCGGCGCGCGCGCTGGCTGGTACGTCGCGCCATTCCCAGGCATTGCCACCAATAAAGGTCAGGACGCGCGCTGGTTCATACTGCCAGTCCTGGCGCCAGTGCTTGACCACGATGGGGGCATCGTCTGGGCCGACTACCAACAGATGTTGAAGGCTGATAAAGTCGCCGCGGTCTTCGATGACGCGCACAGATTCATGGCCGCCAGACAGTTTCGGGTCTTTCAGGGCGTAGCCCTCTACGAAAGGCACTGTTTCGGTGAAGTCGAAGGTGACTTTGTAATCGCCTGTCATTGCGAGAATGGACTGACGGTCCTGTTCGAACGCAGCCGCTTCGTCGTCGGATGATGGAGCGTTTGTGAAGTTCGCGGCGGTCGTTGTGCAGGCCGGTGCGGCGGCGAGTATCGCAAGGCTTGCAGCGGCGGCAAGCCAGGTTCGTTTCGTCAGCATGATGGTTCCCCGTATCGAGACATGAGTGATTGGAATGGCTTGTTGATAATGAAAGTAAGAATCATTTGCAATAAGGAATTTTCCCTGTCATAGCGATTTTTGCGAACCATTCTCAAATCGAAAACAGGGTACGAAATGAAACACCAAACCAATGCCGCATGCCGGAGCCGCAGCCTGAAGGCCTGCCTTCTCCTGTCATCATTGCTTGCATTTGCGCCAACGATCGCTGCCGAAGACGCGGGCGATGACGAGCTGCGCGAAGACACGATTACCGTGTACGGAACATCTAATCCGCTGCCCGTGTTCGATTATCCGGGGCAGGTGACGGTCGTTGACCGCGACGCGCTCGAAACGCTGGCGCCATCGACCATTTCTGATGCGCTGCGCGATGTGCCCGGCCTCGACTTCAGCGGCGGTCCACGTCGCACCGGCGAATTGCCAAGCATCAGAGGATTGTCGGGTCAAAATGTCCTCATCCTCCTCGATGGCGCGCGCCAGAGCTTCACCTCAGCGCATGATGGCCGCTTCTTTGTCGATCCCGAATTGATTGGCACGGCCGAAGTCGTCCGCGGCCCGGCCTCAGCTCTGTACGGCTCCGGCGCCGTGGGCGGCGTCCTCGCTTTTGAAAGCGTCGATGCTGCCCATCTGTTGCGCGACGGAGAAACCTGGGGCGCCCGCGCGCGGGTTGGCTATCAAAGCGTCAACGAAGAAAGGCTCGCCTCGATCACGGCGTTCACGCAGCAAGGCAATTTTGATGGGCTTGCAAGCTTTGGTATTCGCCAGTCCGGCGACATCGAGCTGGCGTCCGGTGCCGACCTGCCGTCGGATGATGACATTCAGACCGCGCTGGTGAAGGGCACCTACACCTTGACTGACGCCTTGACGATTGACGGCTCGTGGCAGCGTTTCACCAATTCTGCGATCGAGCCGAACAATGGCCAGGGCACTGCCGGGACCGGCGATGGCGTCCTCGATCGCAATGTCGACAAGGACATCACAACGGATACGTTTCGCGTCGGCCTGAACTTCAATCCAGCGGACAATGACTGGCTCGATGTGGCGCTGACCGCCTACCAGACCTCGAGCGATGTCAACGAGTTTGACGCCACCGTGCCGCGCACAACCATGCGAGACATTGAGACCACCGGCTTCTCTGCCCGCAATGCCTCGCGCTTCACAATCGGGTCGGCTGAAACCACGCTGACCATTGGTGGCGATTGGTACGAGGACGAGCAAACGGGAACCGACGACCAGACGACGGATGGCACGCGCGGCGGTGTCCCGAATGGCGAGAGCGAGTTCATGGGCGTCTTCGCACAGCTGGAATCGGTCATCGAGACTTCTGCCGGACAGTTCGTCGTGATTCCCGGCGTGCGATTTGACGAGTTTGAGAGCTCGTCCTCGATCGCGCCCGGACAAGACAATTCCGATAATGCCGTCTCGCCACGCTTCGCTGCGAGTTATGCGCCGCAAGGGGCTGAATGGCTGCGACTGTTCGGGTCCTATGCCGAAGGGTTCCGCGCCCCTTCAATCAATGAGCTTTATCTGGACGGCGTTCACTTCTCGATCCCGCACCCGGTTCTGTTCAACCCGGCCATGGGATCCTTCGTCCTGGCGCCGAATAATTTCATCCCGAATCCTGACCTGGTGCCGGAGGAAACCCAGACCGTGGAGTTCGGCGCTGGCGTTGATTTCAAACAGATATTTGTGCCGAGCGATCGGTTCCAGGCAAAGGTCTCCTATTTCGAGACTGAAGCTGACGATCTGATCAATCTTTCGGTGAACGTTGCACCTGCCGCCACCTGTTTCGCTCCGCCCACCTTCCAACCCTGCAACTGGGGCACGTCAGAATCTGCCAATGTCGATCAGGCTGAGCTCGAAGGTTGGGAAGGCGAATTGCATTATGATTCTGATCGCTTCTTCGCGCGGGCAAGCTTCTCGAGCATCGAAGGGACCAATCTCGCGGATGGGTCAGACCTTGGCGCGCTGACGCCGGACCGGACCGCCGTAAATCTCGGGCTGAAACTACCGGAATGGAACGCATTGGTCGGTGCACGCGTGCAGCATGCGGGCGATTTCGAGCAGCGCGTCTCCGATGGTGCCGGCGGGTTCACCCTGCAGGACGAGCGCGATGCCTATGTCGTGCTCGATCTTTACGCCACTTGGCGGCCGGACTTTGTTGATGGCCTGCGTCTTGATCTCGGGGTCGATAACGTGCTCGACGAGCAGTTTGAGCGCACCTTTGCGGGTGCCGTCGAGCCAGGCGCCAATGTCAAACTCGCGGCCTCCTGGCAGTTTGGCGGCTAATCAGAATAATCGGGGCGCATCTTGAATAATGCGCCCTGATCTTATGCTTTGGTGCTGTCGCGGGCCTGGCAGCGATCAAACCAGGCACTCAGCGTCTTCAGGTCGCGATTGAGCGGTTGGCCCACTTGTTCGCCAAAGGCGAGGAAAGAGGACAGCAGGATATCGGCGAGTGAATAGGTGTCACCTGCCAGGAACTGGCGATCGCCCAATTGCCCGTCGAGCCATTCCAGCTTGTCCTGCGCGCAGGCTTTCAACCCAGGCGCCGCTTCAGGCACGCAGCGCATGCGATCCTGGAACAGGGGCAAGCCTTCAGAGAAACGGAACCCATTGGCGAGGGGTTCGCAGACATTGAGGTCTGCCCAGCGCGTCCAGCTGCGGATCTGCGCCCGTTCTTCAGGCGTGGCGCCCATCAGACGTTCGCCGGGATGGGTTTCATCGAGATATTCGCAAATCACGGTAATCTCGGTCAGGATGCTGCCATCATCCAGTTCGAGCGCCGGGAGTTGGCCGGCAGGATTGACCTTGAGAAAGTCGGACTGTCGGTTCGCACCGCCCATGATGTCGACTTCTTCGAGCGGTACGGAGATGCCGCGCTCGGCCATAAAGGTTCGCACGACTTGCGGGTTTGGCCCGACGGAATTGTAGAGTTTCATTTCGACTCTCCTGGCTTAGAAATTGACACGATTGGACACGGTTCCGTCGACGATCAGGTTCGATCCGGTTGTATAGGATGAAACCGGGCTCGCCAGAAACACGGCCGCATTGGCGATCTCTTGCGGCGTCGCACAGCGCCCGGTCGGGTTGCGTGACAAAGCCTGTTTGAAGAAATCCGGCATGTTCTGTTCGACCTGATGCCAGATGCCGCCTTCAAAATAGACCATGCCCGGTGACACGACATTGGTGCGGATGCCGCGCTTGGCGTGCTGACGCGCGAGGCCCTTGGCCATGTGAATCAGGGCCGCCTTGATCGGGCCGTAGGATCCCGCCTGATCGGCAACGGCGGCTGAAATCGAGGCGATGATGACAAAGGCCGCATCGCCATTTGCGTCTGCAGCCTTTCCCAGGAACGGTTCGGCCGCTTCGAACGCATTGACCGCGCCGAGCACATCAAGATTGAAGTTCTGCTTCCACGAAGCTTCGTCATTGCCCTGCGCCATCGCGCCCGCATTCGATACCAGGATATCGATGCCGCCGAGGGTTTCGCCGGCTGATGTGATCCAGGCCTTCAGCGCGTCGCCATCGGTGACATCCACCGGCCCGCCCGTCGCATTCACGCCCTTGGCCTTGAGATCGGCCACCGCCGCTTTGATTTGATCGGCATTGCGCGCACAGATCGCGACATCCGCGCCCTCGTCGGCCAGAGTATCCGCGATGGCGCGTCCGATGCCGCGTGTGCCGCCAAGGACAACGCACTTCTTGCCACGTAGATTGAGGTCCATTTCAGTCGCTCCCGTTTCTTTTTCTTGCCCGCATGGGAGCATAGAGGCCGCGCACCAACAACACCGCCGTCGGGGCAAGGGACTGGCGGTTTCGACCAGGATAGCCTATATCGCCCGCTCCAGACGGCTGGGCAGTCGCTGGCAAGCTTGCTTGCTGGAGGAAAGTCCGGGCTCCAAGGAGACAAGGCGGTGGATAACGTCCACCCGGCGCAAGCCGAGGGAAAGTGCCACAGAAAGCAAACCGCCCGGGACGCAGGTCCGGGGTAAGGGTGAAAGGGTGGGGTAAGAGCCCACCGGGGCTTCGGTGACGCGGCCCGCATGGTAAACCCCGCCTGGAGCAAGACCGAATAGGGGGCGTATATGGGCCGTCTTCAGCCCACGCCCCGGGTGTGTCGCATCAGGCGCCTGGCAACAGGCGTCGCAGAGGAATGACTGCTGAACCCGCAAGGGGGAACAGAACCCGGCTTACAGGCCGTCTGGACTTCATTTCCGATTCGCGACGCAGGCATGGTTACCGGACGAGTCCGCTTCTTTCTTCCGCTTGGTTCAGGACGGAGCGCCACGTGGCACGGCCGTCTCATCCAAACGAACCCGCTGGCGCGCTTTTTGCTGACAGCTATTGTGACGGTGGTAATATGGCACACGAACAGACGGCGCACGGTCGCAACCTGCGTAGAAAGATTTAGGGTGACGATGTTGGAAAAGTACATTTTCAAGAAGATTGAAGCTTGGATCACCGCTGTCATCGTCCTCGGTATGTTGGTCGCAATGCTTTTGTTCGGCGTCATCGTGCGTTCGGAAGCACATGGCCATCAGCGGTTCGGTATTATCGGTGATTTTGCGTATGGTATCGCGTCATTGCCGAGCGCCGCCAGCCGCGAATTATCCATGCTATCGGAAGGTGACCTTGCGGGCATGTCCACCGATCACTCAGATCGGTTTGACGGTCAGACGGGATGGACCTTCCATGAGGCCCGCCTCGTATCGGGTTTAGACGGCTATTTGTTGTTCAGTCGACACGACGGCGATGCTGGGCATCATGTGTTTGAACTCGTCGATCTAAAAGCTGGCACCGTCGCACATCGGATAGACCTCGATAGTGACCTGATTTTCAGAGACGCTCAGCGAACAACGAAGCGCGCGAATATTGATGATTGGCGGCCTGATCGCTTTCAGGCTGTTCACCCGCTGCCACTCGAGAATGGCGATATTCTGGTGAAAGGTCATCGAACGCCGATGGTGCGAATGAATGCGTGCGGCGCGCCTGTTTGGACCTTAGATGATTTCGTGTTCCACCATACAACCGAGGCTGCGCCGGATGGCACGTTTTGGTCGTCCAGTTGGGTTGAGGAGCCGCGAATTGAAGGCTTGAGCGACGCGTTTCAAGATCCGGGATTGGTGCAGTTCTCGGCGGATGGTCAGATTTTGCATGATGAATCGCTCACGGAGGTCATGCTACGTCAGGACCTTGGGTACCTGATTTTTGGCGATGAGCGGTTTTACAATGACCCGCTTCATCTCAATGACGTGCAGCCTGTGCCAGGCGACGGTCCGTATTGGAAAGCCGGGGATGTTTTCGTCAGTTTACGCCATATCTCGACCATCATGCAGTACCGGCCGTCCGAAAAGCGCATCGTCTGGTTCAAAAGTGGACCCTGGTCCGCCCAACACGATGTGGATATTGTCAACGATACGACCATCGCGCTGTTCGACAACAACATGTACAATATCGGGAACGGCGTTTACGTTGACGGACACAGCGATGTGACGTTTTACAATTTCGAGACGGATGAAGTGAGTTCTCCGTATGCAGATTGGTTGGTCGATGCCGACTTTAGAACCGAAGCTGCTGGCCTATTTACTCTGACGTCCGACGGCCACCTCTATGTCGATGAGGCGGAATCAGGTCGCACGCTCATTTTTACGCCGGAAGGCGAGCTGGCCGTTGAACACGTCAATCGGGCCGAGAACGGACTTATTTACCATCTTGGCTGGAGTCGTTATCTGGATCGAGAAACGGGTGACCGTCTGGCCCGTCAGTTGCAGTCTGCAGATTGCGAGTAGTCGGTTTTGCTGACCAAGATAGTATCGGATTTCGCTCCAACAAATGGAGTCAATGCGAAGGGGATCGTAGGATGAAACACCAAAAAGCACTTATTTTGTTGATCGGTGTCATGCTGACACCCAGCGCGGCAATGGCCTACGTTGGTCCAGGCGCAGGCCTTGGCGCAATTGGGGCGCTGTTGGCCCTGATAGGTAAGCTTCTGCTCGCGATCGTGGGGTTCGTCTGGTACCCGGTCAAACGAATGCTCAAGAGGCGCGCGGGCAAGGTAGACTCGGACGAAAATCTCGAAGATCCACCTACGGCGTCTGATGCTTGATGCCAGGACCGCCTGAATGGTTCTGCTGACCGCCTTATCAATCCTGGGATTCGTCCTGGTCGTTTTGTGGACGAACCTTGTGGGAGAGTCCAAGCGGGTTATTGCCATTTCAAACGATGTCATGTCGGTTTTTCGCGACCCGGCGATGGATGATGAGGCGCGGGAAAAGGCGGCTCAAAAAGCTTCGCTTCAACTGTTCAAATCCTTTTTTGGATTGTTGATCCGGTTTGCGGCTGCAATTGCCGGAGCAATCGTGCCCATAGGGTTAGCCAGTCTGACCGGTTGGATCCCGCTGCACGAATCGATTGGTTTTCTTTCGCGGATTGACGTTATCGTGGTGACGACCGGGATGATGATCGCGTTGTGGTGGATGTCGAATGCCATCAGTCGCGAGGATAAAGACGGCTACAGTGCCATGGATAGAGCCTTGCACCACGTTGCGCTGAGCGGCAGCGCGATTCCAAAAATACTGTTTGAAATGGAACAATCACGGTTCCCCGCAACGTCGCCCGATCCGACGGGGCCGCACATTGTGGTTTGCGGCTTAGCGCGCGCCGGTACGACCGTGATCACGCGCGACATTTACGCGACCGGCTTGTTTGGGTCGTTGACTTATCGCGACATGCCTTTTGCCATGGCGCCGAATTCTTTTAACAGCACAACATCGTCAGCCAGTCTTGAAGCCAAGGAACGAAGCCACGGAGACGGCGTGATCGTCGACTTGGATAGCGCCGAAGCGATTGACGAAGTGTTCTGGCGCGTTCACGCAGGTGAGGACTATATTCGCAAGGATCGTCTGGTGCCGCATGTGCCCAGCGCGGACCATATTAAACTGTTTCGCGAGTACCGTCGGCTAATCTTGCACAAGACTGGCAAGCAACGGTATTTGGCCAAGGCGAACAATACGGCGCTTCGCTTGGATCAGCTGGCCGCAGAACTTGATGATACCCTCTTTGTGGTGCCCTTCAGAAACCCGCTGGACCAGGCGCGCAGTCTGAAGCGACAACATCAGCGATTCTCTGGCAGTTCGAAATTCCAACGAAAGTACATGGCCTGGCTCGGACATTTCGAGTTTGGCGACACCCATCGCCCGTTCGCATTTCAAAACATGCCCCGTGGGACCCCAGACGCGTTGAACTATTGGCTGGATATCTGGTTGGACGTGTACGCGTCTTTGCTGACGGTCAGTGGTCGGCGCGAGAATGTCATTTTGGTCTCTTATGACGATTTGTGCGTTGATCCGACGTATCAAGGCGCGGTCTTGGAAAAGCTGGAAATTGGGGAGTTCGGCTTCGCAGAGTTGAAACAGCGCCAGGCTGACCACGACAATGAAGCGGAACGCGTCCCAGAACGGGTTCACTCGCTGTATCTGACGATGCGCGCGCGTGCGCTGGAACTGGTCAATCAATAGCAGGAAAAACCAACCTGTTCTTGACTTCCGCGAGGACCGAACTCCCTTCCTGCCCGCAATAAGTGTTGGGAGAGAGTCATGAAAGTTGCCGCCGTCAAGAAACCGGGAGGACCGGCAAACCTGATCATAGAGGATCGGCCCGATGCTGTTGCGGGCCCGGGCGAAGTCCTCGTCCGCGTGCGGGCATCGTCGCTCAACTATCATGATTTTGTTGTCGTCATGGGCGGCATTCCGACCGATGATGGCCGTATTCCCATGTCGGACGGCGCGGGCGACGTCGTGGCCGTGGGCGAGGGTGTGAGCCGGTTTCAGGTTGGCGACAAGGTCCTGTCGACCTTCTTCCCGGACTGGTTCTATGGCGGCCCGCAGGCGGCGGGCTTTTTCTCAGTTCCGGGCGATGGCGTCGACGGATTTGCGGCTGAACTTGTGGCCATGCCAGCGGACGCGTTCACCCGTATGCCCGAAGGCTATTCCTATACGGAGGCAGCGACACTGCCCTGCGCCGCCTTGACGGCCTGGCGCGGCATGTTCGTCGAGAACAGTGTACAACCCGGCGATTGGGTCCTGACGCAAGGCACTGGCGGCGTCTCCATCTTTGCACTCCAGTTTGCCAAGGCGGCCGGTGCGCGGGTGATCGCGACGTCTTCCTCGGATGCCAAGCTGGAAAAGCTGAAAGCGCTCGGTGCGGACCATCTGATCAATTACAAGGACACGCCGGAATGGGGCAAGAAAGCCTTTGAACTCACTGGCGGGCGCGGCGTCGATGAAGTCGTCGAGATTGGCGGTCCGGGAACGATGGCACAATCCATCGCGGCCTGTCGCGTCGGCGGGCATATCTCCCTGATCGGCGTGCTCACGGGGGTTTCCGGGGAGGTGCCAACGGCTGCGCTGTTCTCCAAGAACATCACCGTGTCCGGCATTACCGTCGGATCACGCGAACAGCAGGAAGCGATGATTGCGGCGATCGATGCCAACGGTATCAAGCCGGTGCTCGACAAGGATTTCCCGCTGGATCAGATCGCTGACGCGTTTGCGCATCAGGCCAGCCAGCAGCATTTCGGGAAAATTACATTGTCGATTTAGGCGCTGCCGAGCGTACGATGTTCACGCGTTCCACCTTGGCGTCATAGACGATGTCACGCACTCGGATCAGCGTGCCTGTCAGGGCGGCTGGATCGGCTTGTATGATGACCGCAGCGTCCGGTGCTTCGGCTCTGCGGCGTTCGATGGTCGAGCGCACGGCGCCAATATCAGTAAATGTGTTACCGACGCGCACAGTATTATTGGCATCCACGAAGATAATGATCGCTGGCGTGATTGGCTTGGGACAACCCTCGCAGTTTGGTGGCGGCGGCTCCATTCCTAGGGCTTGTTCTTGCAGAAATGTCGAGGTGACGATGAAGAAGATAAGCAAAATGAATACGACATCGAGCATGGGCGTGAGGTCGACATTTGCTGCTTCGATCGGTTTGGCTGTTCGTCCCGGCATGAGGAGCCCTCCTTGCGACGAATATGTCATAATATGACAATATGTAAATATGTTACAATCTGTGGCTGAGGAACTCGCATCTGATGCCCGTTTTCGCCCGGCTTAAGCAAAGCCCTATTTTGTGGCATACTCCCGCGTGGGAGGACGAAAACATGACAATCAAGACAATCTGGCTGGCCAGCGCCGCACTGACGACGCTCGGCCTGGTTTCCTGTATTTCACCTGAGCCGGTTGAGACCGGGGTGGCGGAAGAAGAAACAAAACCCTTCATCGATCCGCTGATCCTGGCGCAGAACATGTGCAGCGGCCGCGCGTCGCAGGCGTCGGCGGCCACGCTGACAGCCGCGGCAAGCCTAAACCCGGGCTTCGACTATGGCGCGCCGTTCGCGCTGCCGGCAGAGGTGACAGAGCATTTTCACTACCCGGTGACGACGACCAGCGCCGACGCACAGCTCTGGTTCGATACTGGTCTCGCGCACATGGCCAATTTCAATCATGACGAAGCCATCGCCGCGTTTCGCAAGGCGCAAAGCGCCGACCCGGATTGCGCCATGTGCTATTGGGGCGAAGGCCTGTCCTTTGGCAGCAATATCAATATTCCCTACATGCCCGAGCGCGGCGCCGCGGGGCTTCTGGCGACGCGGGAGGCGTTGACCCGCCTGGACGGTCTGACGCCTGCGGAAACCAAACTGATCAAGGCGCTGGATCAGCGCTACAGTGTCGTCGATGATGCCGAGGTGGTTGAGCGCGCCAATGAGTTTGCGGATGCCATGGACAAAGTTGCTGTGGCATTTCCGGACGACAAATTCATTCTGTCGCTTGCCGCCGAAGCCAATATGGACACCCAGCCTTGGGACTATTGGAAACCTGGCGCGCGCGAACCCAAAGGACGGACAGCACGGACACTCGAGCTGATCGAGAATGCTCTGGCGATCGACCCGGATTTCGCGCCGGCGATCCATCTCTATATCCACATCACGGAATCTTCCGTCGACCCGTTCCGGGCGGAGTCCTATGCCGACCGGCTTTTGGATCAGGAGCTCGGTGTCGGGCACCTGGTACATATGCCGTCGCACATCTATTTGCGGCTCGGCCAGTGGAAGAAGTCCCACGCCTCGAACATTTCAGCCATCCAGGCGGACGAGGCCTATATCGCAGCCACCGACAATGCGGCGGTGTATGGCAGTGTCTATTATCCGCACAATGTCCATTTCGTCGTCGCCAGTTCCCAATTTGCCGGTGATGCAGGCACGGCGCTGGAAATGGCTGGCAAGCTGAAAGCGATGGCCGTGCTGGACCCGGCAGGACCGGCGCCGCTGGCGGAACATATCGCAGCCTCGCCCATTTTCACCGACCTGTTATTCTCATCTGACGAGACGGTTCTGGACGTTCCAGAGCCGGCCGCGCCTCATCTCTATATGCGCACCGCATGGCATTATGCGCGCGGGACGGTGTTCGCGCGGCAGGGCGATCTCGAGGCTGCTAAGACGGAACTTGGCTTGCTCAGATCGTTGACCGGGGCGGATGGCTTTGCCGATTATGAAACGCAGTATTTTGCACCGCTGCCGGGCATTCACCAGGTCGCACAATTGACCCTCGAAGGGCGTCTGCAAGCTGCTCAGGGCGATTTGAATGCCGCCATTGATAGTCTCGAGTCCGCTGCGGCGGCGGAGGCGCAATTGCCCTATTTCGAGCCGACCTGGTGGTATTACCCGACCCGACAGACACTCGGCATGTTGCTGCTTCGCGATGGACAATATGACCGGGCCGAGCGCGAGTTCTACAAGACGCTGATCAAGGCGCCGAACAATGCCTATGCGCTGTACGGCCTCGCGGAAACGTTCCGGGCCAAAGGCGACGCGCGCTCTGAAGCTTATGCGCGGGAACTGTTCCGGGATGCCTGGATGGGCGGTGACGACACAGCTCCCGATCTGATGGACTTGTGATCCTGGGGCCTAACCATCGCAATTCTGCGTTTCGCCCATGACGCCGATCAGATTGACGCGTCCGGTATCGTTTTCGACGTCAAAATAGATGTCGCCATAATCGTAGATCGTTGTGTCAGTCTTTGAGACGACGCAATCGGGGACGCCAAACGTGGCCCGCGTGGTGATTTGCTCCGCGCCCGTGGCAATACCTTCGGCGGTGCGAAAGCGGCCATCCTGGACGATGATCCAGTAAACCTCGTCATGCGCGCCGACGGTCAGGCCGTCGAAAACATAGGTGGTGGCCGCGGACCCGCGCATCGGGATGGTCTGGCGCGGCACCCCTTTCAAAGCGAGCAATTGGTCGAGCGGCATGCCAATTTCGACATCACCGACGCGTTGGCCAGGGACGATCTGATTGTCATTCAAGGTCAGTGGTGAACTGGCGCAGGCGGCCATCACGCTCAGGCCAGCAGCAAGGGTTACGGCTTTTACTGGGGTCATACTAGAAAGGTCTCAACACAGCGCCCCCGCAGCGTTTCAGCGCCTATTCAGGAGAAATCCGTGCACTTGTCGAGCCTTAGGCGCGTGAACTCTCTGTCAGAATTCCTGCTCAGCCAGGCGTGGGCGGCGTGACATCGCCCCAGACAATGAAGTGCGGATTGTCATAGCCGCGCGCTTTCTTGCCATAGAGCAGGGGCGCGCCATCGGTCTCGGTGACACGGGCGCCAGCGGCTTCTGCGACAGCCTGGCCGGCGGCTGTGTCCCATTCCATCGTCCGGCCATGGCGCGGATAGAGGTCGGCTTCACCAGCCGCAATCAGGCAGAATTTCAAGGATGAGCCAGCGGAGATGATGTCGCCGACATTCTGTGTTTCGAGAAACGCATTGGTTTCGTCGGACCGGTGTGACTTGGACGCGATCGCGGTCACGCCGGCGTCCGGTGCGCGGCGGATTTTAAGCGCGGATCGCGCCGCCGGTGCGGGGAGTTCGCCACCTGGCTCAGCCGTCGCTTGCCAGGCCGAGAACCGGCTGTCGGCTACGAACAGGCGATCGAGTGCAGGAGCATAGACAACGCCCATGACGGGCACCCCGTTCTCGATGATGCCGATATTCACGGTAAACTCGCCGCGCTTATTGATGAATTCCTTTGTGCCATCGAGTGGGTCGACCAGAGCGAATCGCGTCCCATGTTCCGGAATATTCCCGGCGGCCACAGATTCCTCGGCGATGACGGGTAAGGTCGGGTCCGCTTCCGCCAGCGCTGCAAGAATCAGCGCTTCGGCCTTTTCATCAGCCTCGGTCACAGGCGAGCTGTCATCCTTGCGATCGACGTTAAAGTCGGTCGCATAGACCTGCATAATGAGCGCGCCGGCATCGAGTGCGATGCGGGCCAGAATGTCGCCTGTCAGTGTCATGAAACCTGTCTTTCCTGAATGGGAGCATAAATCGGATCAGCGGCGAGGATGCGTTGAATGGTGTTCAATGTGTCAAACGCGTCCTGGCTGGTGCTTGGGGCGGGCAGCGCGCGATCGGCAATGCGCGCCAGAAACTGTTCCAAAGCAATTTGCACGCCATTGTTGTGCTCGAACCGGTCGACCGTTTCATGCTGCGTTTCCGCCCCATCTGTGCGGGCATAGACCAGAACTTCGCGCCCGAAGCCATGTTCTTCATTATTGAGGCCTTCCAGCCACAAATATCCGCGCTCAAATCCGAGCTCGAGCCGAAAGGTTGGACGCCATTGCGTCGCCGAGGCGTGCAGGTTTGCGAGCACACCGGAATGCGTGCGCAAGGTCGCCAGAACATTGGTTTCGCTACCTGGTTCCGCCTTGCGGTCGAGGTCAGCAAAGCCCGTAATGTCTTGGAATGGGCCGGCAAAAAGTTGCATGATATCCACCAACTGCGCGGCCGGTCCGAAAAGGACGCTGTCCTCAGCGTCTATTCCTGATACGCCGCAAACGCCGCGCAGGCTGAGCAATTGACCATACTCTCCAGACTCCGCTTTTGATCGCGCTGCGGCGATCGAGTCGTGCAACCTTGCCGACAAGCCGAACTGTAGAATCGAAGGCGCATGCTGTTGTTCAGCGCGGCGGATTTCGATCATGTCCTCGATCGTATTTGGCACGGCATATGGCGTGTAGACAGGCCAACCGGTTTCCAGCGCGAAGGTGAGCCATGCCGCCACATTGGGACGGCGTCCAGCGATGATCGCGGCATCAATTGCGTTCAGATCAACAGCGCGCTGCAACGCTTCGCGGCCGTCTTCCAGAGAATCGGTGTCTAGCGCATAGACCGCGATACGCCCCTGGTCTGACAGGGCGTTGAGTGCGTGGCGATGATCGAGGTCGAGCTGGTTGGCGCCGATCACTGCAATGCGGATTTCTGACATACTCAACCGGCTCCCAGAGTGCTCGCAAGCGATAGCCGTTTGCGGTCACCCTCACAAGGCGGCACGTGTCGATCCGGGTGAGTTTTCGAACGCCTGTGTCGTTTAGGGCGCGAGTGCGGTCAGAAGCGCATTCGCTTGCAGATTGCTGAAGCCCTCAGGCAGCGGGGCGCGCATGATCATGACGCGCGACCACAGTTGGCCGGTGAGGAAATCGACCGCCTCGTCGAGATCGAAATCACGGCGCACGACATTCTTCGCGGCAATCTCCGCCAGCACCAGGCGCAGGGGCGCGCGAATGTTCTCTTTCATCCAGTTGCGCCAGGTTTCGCCTGCATCCTTGTCGTCGCTGGCGGCGATCATCGCCGCCCGCAGGACAGCATGGCCGGAACCCAAGCGTGTGGTTTCTTCCAGAGGCTGGATCAGAGCGGCAATCCGCTCCGAAGGGTCGCGTCCGAGCTTGGACCGGTCCGGGACGAGATCAATCGCAGCTTCCATGCACATATTCCCGATCGCCGGCCACCAGCGATAAATGGTCTGCTTTGACGCTTTTGCACGGCGCGAAACCTTGTCGACGCTGAATTTGCGCCAGCCATTTTCAGCCATCTCCTCGCGGGTGGCCTGGAGGATGGCAGCGCGCGATTCTTCGCTGCTGCGCTGGCTCTTCTTGCGCTTGAGTTTCTTCTCGGTCATCTCTTCGGTGTCACTCTAATCATTGCAGATTCCGTTAACACGGAACGATCCGTTTGTCTTTTCTCTCTTGCAGGCTCCGATGAGCGCCTTATTTGCTGCCTCAACATCCAACGAGGAGGCCTTTGTGCACACGATTCAAGACCTCAAGGCAGGCTACAAGAAATTCCGATCTGGCGCCTATGCCGAACAGACCGATCAGTATCGCGAATTGGGCACCGGGCAGGACCCGGATGTCATGGTCATCTCCTGCGCTGACAGCCGGGTTGAACCGGCGGAGATTTTCGCGGCCAATCCCGGACAATTATTCGTGGTGCGCAATGTCGCGAACCTGGTGCATGCGCGGGACGCCGACCAAACGGCGCATTCTGTGGCCTCCGCCGTCGAATTCGCGGTGACAGCCCTGAAGGTCAAACACATTGTCGTACTGGGACATGCGGCGTGCGGCGGGGTCAAAGCGTGCTTGTCCGCTGGCAATGGGCAGCCGATCGGTGAATTCATCGCACCGTGGGTGGAAGCGCTGGATGCGACGCGTGATCAGGTCCTGGCATCGTCGCCCGCTGATCCCCAAACCGCGCTCGAACACGCCGGTGTCGGGACGTCGCTGGACAATCTGATGTCATATTCTTTCGTCCGCGATGCGGTCACGGCCGGAACGCTCGAACTACACGGCGCCTGGTTCAATATCGGCCCGGGCGAGCTGAGCTGGCGCGACCCGAAGACGGGCGAATTTTCTCTGTTCGACGCGTGAAGCGCGCGCGATTAGCTCTATTCCGCGCCGCGTTCCACCGACTGGGCGATGAGCTCACGGGCTTTTTCGACCCCTGACCAGCCTTCAACCTGGCTCCACTTGCCCTGTTCCAGGTCCTTATAGTGGGTAAAGAAGTGCGTGATCTTCTGGATCAGGATATCCGGCAGATCATGATAAGTCGCGATCTTGTCGTAATAGGCGGTGAGATTCGGATGCGGCACAGCGAGAATTTTCTCATCCGGTCCTTTGTCATCGGTCATCATCAGCACGCCGACAGGACGGGCGCGAACGACGCTGCCCGGGACCAGGGGACGATTGCCGACAACCATCACATCAATTGGGTCGCCATCGAGGCTGAGCGTGTGCGGTACGAATCCGTAATTACAGGGATAGCGCATCTCGGTGTAGAGATAGCGATCAACGAACATCGCGCCTGATGCCTTGTCGATTTCATATTTGATCGGATCGCCGCCGAGCGGCACTTCAACGATGACATTGATGTCATCGGGCGGGTTCTGACCCGAGATGATTTTAGAAACGTCCATGGGAGGAAGCCTTGTCTTATAGTCAATTGCCGAGCCCCGTGCAGGATCGCGGCCAAGCCGTCAAGCAGACATTTCGCCTTGGCCAACGCCATTTGCGGTGCTTTAGTCGAAACAGATTGAAGTGGCGTGAGTAGTAAGATGAAAACACACAAAAAGTTGGCAATTCTAGCCGTATTGGCGGGAATGGTTTCGACTCCGGTTTATGCTCAGGACCTGCGTTCGGCTTCGGAGGGCGTCGTGGCTTGCCAAAGTGTTGAAGACACTGCGGAACGCCTGGCCTGTTTCGAGGCGGCTGCGCAGCAGCTCTCCACGGCGCTGGCGATTCCTCAGCCGCAAATTGTTCAGGCGCCGACGGCGGCCTCTGCGACCGGAGCTGTCACGGCGCCCGTTCAACAAGCAACAACCTCGACAACCACCACGGCCACAGCGCCGATTCAGCAGGCAGCGACCGAGACTGCAGAGCCCCCGAGCAATGGATCTATTCTGCCATCATGGCTTCCGCGGGTCAGTTTCGGGACCCAAAGAGACGTTGAACAAGAGCCGGATGAATTCGAAACTCGACTCACACGCATTCAGCGAAACAAGCTTGGTCGCCACTTCTTCACCACGGCCGAAGGGCATGTCTGGCGCCAAATCCGAGTTGAAGACGTCATAGCCCCGTCAACTTTGCCGTCGAATGTCATTCTCCGCAAAAACTGGACAGGATCGATAAAGTTGAAGATCGTCGAAACTGATCGCACCTATACCGTTATGCGGGTGGAATAAGCGTCTAATCCGCCAGGCTGTAATTAAAGCTGACTGATATCCGCGGGTCTTCGGTCTGGCTGGGCATGACTTCGTGCCGCAGCCAGCTTTCCCACATCAGGACATCGCCTGCCTGGGGCGAGACATAGTGAAACCGGCGCGCCTCGTCTGGTGCGTCGGGTTTAAGCGGCGGCGCCGCCATCATCATGGGCAGGCGCGGATCTTCAAATTTGATCCGTCCGGCACCGTCTGGCACCGCGACATAGCACGTGCCCGAGATCACGCTATTCGGGTGGATATGCCCGCTATGATGCCCGCCCTCACCGAGAATGTTCACCCATAAGCTGTCGCATTTCAATCGCGCGGTGCCCAGGTCCCAGTGGAGGGCGGCAGCGAACGCCAACGCAAATTCGTCCAACTGGCTGACAAGATCGGAAAAGGCGGGTGCGCGTTGAGCCAAGTCGTCAAGAGACGCGTAGGACGTATAGCCCGGATACCCTTCGCGTTCACACCAGTCGTGGCCGGCGGTATCGCCGTCTTCGATCATCCAGCATGCCGATTCCAAGTCTTCAAGCAGAACCACGTTGGAGAGATTCTGACGCTGTATGCGGGTCGGGAAAAGTGTGGTGAGGGTCATGTCTTCTCATACAATGGCGCGTGCCGCTGGCAACCGGCAACGCGCCGCACGTCCCCTCCGATGTCAGCAGAGCGATGCCGAAGAATTTACTTTGCGGAACATGATTCTCTGTGTATTGAACGCTATACAAATCATTCAGAAATAAGAGGTGTGCGATGCCCGAGACGAAACTCGTCGTGAACGGAGAGGAACGAACCGTAGACGTCGATCCAAGTACACCGTTGCTGTGGGTCCTGCGGGAACAATTGAAACTGAACGGGACCAAGTTCGGCTGCGGGATTGCACAATGCGGTGCCTGTACGGTGCATGTAGACGGGACACCCGTGCGGTCCTGTTCAACCCCGGTGGCGGCCGCCGATGGCGCTGCCATTACCACGATTGAAGGTGTCGCCGGAGAAGATGGCACGCGCCACGCTGTTCAGGCCGCCTGGGTCGAACACCAGGTGCCGCAATGCGGTTACTGCCAGTCCGGACAGATCATGTCAGCCGTGGCTCTGTTGCGCGACAATCCCGATCCGACGGACGCGGACATTGATGCCGCGATGAGCGGAAATATCTGCCGCTGCGGGGCCTATGGTCGTATCCGCGCCGCTATCAAATCAGCCGCCCGCGCCTAGAGCGCCGCTAAAGGAGATCGAGCCATGGGAAAATGGACACGCAGAGGGTTTATCGCAGCCGGCGTCGTTTCTGGCGGCGCGCTGATGGTCGGCGTTGGCATTCGCGAAGGCCACCGCGCCCCAAAACTCGCCGAGATGATGACCGAAGAGGGTGAGACGCTGGTCA
Source organism: Hyphomonadaceae bacterium (assembly GCA_024742355.1). GTDB lineage: Bacteria > Pseudomonadota > Alphaproteobacteria > Caulobacterales > Hyphomonadaceae > Henriciella. Next base: position 275,371 of record JANSYM010000001.1, read on the forward strand.
ATGTCTGGGTCAAGCTTGATGCCGACAATACCGTCACCGCCATCGTCCCGCACAGCGAAATGGGGCAGGGCGTGTTCACATCGATGACCCAGATGCTGGCCGATGAAATGGATGCTGACTGGGACAAGGTCACCTATGAACAGGCGCCGGCGCATGAAGGCTATGCCAATTATCCGCTTGGCCGTGAATTCCTGATGGGCGACGCCAAGGTGCCGGGCTTCGTTCAGGACTCGCTGAATGGCGGCTTCCTGCGAATTGCCCAGTCCATGAGCCTGCAGATTACAGGCGGTAGTACCGCGGTTCGCTTTACCGGCATGGGCGGTATGCGTATCGCGGGTGCCGCGGCGCGCGAGATGATCGTCAAGGCCGCCGCCAAGACCTGGAAAGTACCGGCGAAAGAGCTGCGCACCGAGAAGAGCCATGTCTATCACGATGCCAGCGGGCGGTCGGAGCCTTATGCCGCGTTCGCCGAACTGGCGGGCACTTATTCACCGCCGACCCAGCCGAAACTGAAATCACCGGACGAATTCAAACTGATGGGCCAGCCCCTGAAGCGGTTCGACATTCCGTCCAAGACCGATGGTACGGCCGCGTTTGGGATCGATGTCGATTTGCCCGACATGAAGTATGCCGCGGTCATGGGCCCACCTGTTCTCGGCGCCGAGGTTCAGGGCGTCGACGAGACCTATGCCGCAGATATGCCTGGCGTCATCAAGATCCTGAACAAGGGAAATTTCGTTGCCGTCGTGGCGGATGGCTATTGGCAGGCCGAGAATGCCGTACGCCAGCTCGACGTCACCTGGACAAAAACCGGCGCAGAAAGCCTGAGCGGCGGTGATATCTATGCGATGCTTGGCGACGCCATTGATGCGGCCGATGGCAAGGGCAAGGAAGACGTCGCTGTCGGCAATGCCAGCCGGGCCGCCGAAAACGCTGCAAGCGTCTATGAGGCCGAATACCGCGTGCCCTTCCTGGCCCATGCGGCGATGGAACCGATCAACGCCACTGCCTGGGTGCGTGACGACAAAGTCGATCTCTGGTCGGGACTGCAAAATCCACTGGCCGTGCGCGACGAGATTGCCGGCGCGCTGGACCTGAAGAAGCATGACGTGACCATCCACAATGTCATGCTGGGCGGCGGGTTTGGCCGTCGATCTGAACCCGATTATCCGCTGATGGCGGTCGAGATTGCGCGCGAGTTCGACCATCCGGTGAAAATGATCTGGTCGCGCGAGCAGGACACGCAGCAGGACTGGTATCGCCCCGCATCGGTGAGCCGGTTCCGGGCCGGGCTTGATGATGAGGGCATGCCGGTCTCGTGGGAAAACATGTTCGTGCAAAAACATGATCCGCCTGAGGCCTCGCACATTCCCTACAAGATCGACAATCAGCTGATCCAGTTCACGACCGCCGATCACCATATGCGGTTCGGGCCGTGGCGGTCTGTCGATCACACGCAGCATGGCTTCTTTATCGAGAGCTTCATTGACGAGCTTGCCGATCAGGCGGGCCAGGACGGCTACACCTATCGGCGCAAGCTGGTTGAGCACGCGCCGCGCTATCTGGCCGTGCTGGACGCGGCCGCAGAGGCTGCGGGCTGGGGACGCGCGGTGCCGGACGGCCGCGGGCTCGGCATCGCCTTGGTCGATTCATTCGGCACCGTGGTCGCGCAAGTGGTCGAAGTCGATGTGACCGGGCCCGAGCCCAAGGTCGTGCATGTCTGGTGCGCCGCTGATCCGGGCTATGTGATGAATCCGGATGGCTTCACCGCCCAGATTGAGAGTGGCATCATTTATGGTCTCACCGCGGCCCTCTATGGCGACATCACAATCGAAGAGGGCGCAGTGGTGCAGTCCAATTTCCACGACTATCCGATCCTGCGCATGCGCGATGCGCCAGAGATCACGGTGAAGCTGATCAATAGCGGCGCCAAGGTCGGGGGCGGCGGTGAGCCTGGCACGCCGCCGATCGCGCCAGCTTTGGCAAATGCGGTGTTCGCCGCAACCGGCGTGCGCGTGCGCAGTCAGCCGATTGCGAATTTCCAGGAAGGGCTGAGCTAACGCTCAGTCCTCGCCTTAAGCGAGCAACCAGAACGCCATCGCGGCGTTTGCCACCATCAACGTGAAATCAATCACGAAGATGAGGAGCATGACGCCTTTGAACACGGGCCAAAGTCCGCCGCCGCGCCGGTTCTGCATCGCCATAGGGACGTTTCCGAAGAACTGGGATCCATGTGCCAGGGCGTTGAATATGAGCAGTGTCGCCCATTGCGTGTCGGCTTCGAACCCGCCGAAATTGAACACCAGCATGACATTGAAGGCCGACAAAGCGAGATTGAACCCGCCCATGAACCGGCCGGACTCGACCAGCGCCTCATAGGCCGAATTGTCCCGGTCCGCCTGGATCGGCACCATGACTTTGCCGAAAATCTTCCGGCGGCGATAGAATGCGTCAAAGGCCATGGCGAACCAGATGGCGTTGAGTGCCAGCAGGACGGTGAGTGCAGTCATTTCTATCTCCGGGTCGCGGGCTCCGGCATCAGGCCCGTTCCTCGGATTACCGCACTGTGCGCTGAGATATCAACGCTTGTACTCGACGTGACCTTTCCGGAAATAGGTTCGCAGCTCGATCACATCGATGATGCCGCTGATCAGGGTCGTCGCGACGACATAGGAAATGAACCAGAAAAGCGGGGCGGCCAGGTCTTGCGTGGCAAGCTCGTAAATCAGGTAGGGTAGGATGAGCGCCCAATGAGCGTGACCGACCGGCCCCATCAATTTCGAGAAGGGCGAGCGCTTGTGAATCTGGCTGGCAATGATGCCAGAGAGTATGCGGCCACCGAAAATGATCGCGCCCGGCAGAGTCTGGATGAAGATCAGCCCACCGATGATTTGCGGCAACGGATAGCAGGTCGCCCATAGCCTGATGGTCCAGGGCAATGTTCCCATCGCGTTGAACCAGACCCAGATGTCCTTGAAGATTGTCATGGCGGGCGCCTTTCCGGATGGTGTGCGATCAGGCCGCGGCGATCTGGCGAATGCGGTCGACCGGCATCACAGCCTCGGTCCCTGCGCGGGCCATGCTGAGTGTGGCTGCATCGGCAATCGTCGGATGACCGGTGCCGAAGGGTGGCGCGGGATTGTATTCGAGAATCAGTTCAATCACGCGCGCCATATCCTGTCCGGCGAGCTGGCCAGCGATGGTGAGCCCGATATCGACCCCGGCGGTGACGCCGCCGCCTGTGCAGCGATTGCGGTCGATGACCACGCGCTCATGCACCGGCGTCGCGCCGAAAGCATCGAGCGTATCGATCACCGCCCAGTGGCTGGCCGCCTTGTAGCCTTTCAGCAGGCCAGCCTTGCCGAGCAAAAGCGACCCGGTGCAGACGGCGACAACCCAGCCGGCCGACTCGCCTTGCCTCGCGAGGAATTCCATTGTCGCTTCATCTTCGAGAACATCGATGGAGGGTGTGCCACCACCAGGTACCAGGATGACATCTGGCGAAGTCGAGGCGGTTGCAAACGTGGCGTCGGCCATGATTGCCGCGCCGGAATCGGTTGGGTTGGCGCCGGCCTCTCGCGCCACAATCTCCGTTTTCGCACCCGGAATCTGTGCCAGCGGCTGCAAAGCACCGATCAGGTCGAGCGTGGTGAAATCTGGGTAGATGAGGGATTGAATGAGCATAATGGACTCCTGGGGCTTGCAATTTCGTACCGTTTCGAACATTTTTAGTGGAGCGCGTCAACAATTAAATGCGAAGTGGTACATAATGCCTGATGTAAAGCGAAAACGCGGCCGCCCGGCAACGATCGATACACACGCGGCGATGCAGTCCCTGGTCGAGCTGTTCCGATCCAAGGGCTATGCCGCCGTCTCACTGGATGATCTGTCCGACGCGACGGGGCTCAGTCGCCCGAGCCTGTACCGCGCGTTTGGGAACAAGCTGTCCATGTATATCGGCGCGATGGATGCGTTTGGGGACCAGGTGGCTGAAACAGCCGTGCCTGCATTGCTCGCGCCAGGGAACCTGGAAAGCGCTTTGTCGAATTTCTACGCGGCCATGCTCTCAATCTATTATCGTGACAGCGAGGTCGCCCCAGGATGTCTGGTCTTTGGCACAGCACCGTCCAGCGCGGAGGAAGCCGAGATACAGGCGCGGCTCGAGTTTGGTGTCACCCAGCTTGATCAGGTCATGCGGGACCGGATTGCACGCGCTGCGCCCGGGCGGGACAATGAGGCGATTGAGATGTCTGTCGACATTGCCGCAAACACGCTGATTGCGTTTTCCGCGCGTGCCAAATCAGGCGCGACCAAGACATCGCTTGAGCGCATGGGCGCGCGCAGCGCCAGGGCGATTTGTGCATTGCTGGACCTGAGCTAGTCAGCCAGGATTCCGGTCATGCCAGGACCGGCAGCTTACATTTGCATCGTCCAGCCTTCGACGCCCATCGCTGCCTGACGGACAGCTTCGGACATGGTCGGGTGAGCGTGGCAGGTGCGGGCAATATCCTCTGACGAGGCGCCAAATTCCATCGCGATCGCGACCTCGTGGATCATCTCACCGACACCGACGCCGATCATGTGAGCGCCGAGGATCTTGTCGGTGCCTTCTTCGGCGAGGATCTTCACGAAACCGGTGGTCTCATGATTGGTCCGCGCGCGCGAATTGGCCATGAAGGGGAACTTGCCCTTCTTGTACTTGATGCCAGCCTCTTTCAGCTGCTCTTCAGTCTTACCGATCGTCGCGATTTCCGGCTTGGTGTAGACCACGCCAGGCACCAGGTCATAATCGACATGTCCGGCCTTGCCGGCAATCAGCTCTGCCACGGCGGCGCCATCATCCTCGGCCTTGTGGGCGAGCATCGGCCCGGCGATACAGTCGCCGATCGCCCAGACGCCGGGCGCGACCTTGAAATGGTCCGTGGTTTCGATGACACCGCGCTTGTCGGTCTTGCCGCCGACACTTTCGAGGCCGAGACCTTCCGTGTACGGACGACGTCCAACGGCTACGATAACGATATCCGCATCGAGGGTTTCGCTGTCGCCGCCTTTTGCAGGTTCCATGGTCAGCTTTAGCTTGGTCTTGAGCTTGTCGAGACCGGTGACCTTGGTGCCAAGCTTGAAGGTCAGGCCTTGTTTCTTGAACGTGCGCTGGGCCTCTTTGACGATTTCATTGTCGGTGCCCGGCAGGATGCGATCGAGATACTCGATCACCGTGACCTCAGAGCCCAGGCGCGACCAGACGCAGCCCATTTCCAGGCCGATGACGCCTGCGCCAATCAAGACCAGTTTCTTTGGGATAGCGTTCAGGCTGAGCGCGCCCGTATTGGTGACCACGCGCTCCTCATCAACTTCAATGCCCGGGAGCGTGGACGGTTCAGAGCCCGTCGCAATGACAATATTCTTGGCGCTCAGCATCTGCTTCTTGCCGTCAGGGCCGGTGACTTCTACCTGGCCCGGGCCCTTGATTTCGCCCTTGCCGTGAATGTGGTCGACCTTGTTCTTCTTCAGCAGGAAGGCAACGCCTTTGGTCAGGCCGTCCACTGCCTCGGCTTTCTGCGCCATCATCTGGTCGAGATCGACACCCAGCTTGCCGGTCGTGATGCCCATTGTGGCAAAGTCATTCTTGGCGGCGTCGAAATATTCTGACGCATGCAGTAGCGCCTTGGACGGGATACAGCCCACATTCAGGCACGTGCCGCCAAGTGTATCGCGCATTTCAATACAGGCCGCTTTCAGCCCCAATTGTCCTGCTCGGATTGCGCAATTATAGCCGCCGGGGCCACCGCCGATGATGACGACGTCATAGGTCTCTGCCATGGGAATTCTTTGCCTGTTTCAGCTCACCAATTGATGTGGCGGCAACCTAGTGCGGCTTGCGGCAAATGCAATCGAAGAAACGCCTCAGGCGCGACGTAATGTCAGTATCAGAACCGAAAGCGCGATCGCACCGAGCCCGAACAGGACTTCGTCCATCCAAAGTCCGGAATCCGCGCCCGATACCGCCATCAGGCCGCCGAGCAGGATAAACAGGATGGACCCCACGGTGGAAACGGTCGCACCAAAACGCGTGCCGAGCAGAACCATGAGACCGCCAAGGGTCATCACAAAGGTGCTGACGACGCGAATAATTCCCGTGGGAGGCTCAAACAGCGCACTTGCGATATCGCCGCCGCGGCTCGTGAAAGCGAGAATCGCTTCCAGTGCGCCCCAGGCGAGCCACGCGCCCAAACCGAGCATGACCAATCCAGCCACTCGTCTCAACATTTAAGGTCTCCTCCCAGAGATTTGTCTTTGTGACGGATTTGACAGGGATTTGCAAACAAAGGGAAAAATCGCGCAGGCGTTTTGCGGGCGGCTTTGTGGCGGTTTAGTGGCGACGCTGCCGCGCCATCATCCGGCGGCCCTCAGCGGCAAAGTGAGCGCGTTGGCGCGCAATCGCTGCGGGCACCGGGCGGCGATATTTTCTTTGTGGCTTTTTCTCCGGCTCAGGCGCCGGGGCTTGTACATAGACGACTTGCGGTTCGCCTGGCACTTGCTCAACGACTGGTTGGGGCACCTGCTTTGGCTTGCGGCAGAGTTCCCAGACGGCGATGCCGAGGAGGACCGCACCGGCAGCGGCGCCTGCGACCGCGCCTTCGCCAGCGCTAGGATCCTGCCACCAGCCAGGCTCAAAATCGACGAGGAAGACGCATGGAAATCCTGCGACCACGCCCATGGCGTACCAGATCCGGGCCGCACGTTTCCTGTTGCCAAGCGACAAGGCCGCCGCATACAGGCACAAGGCGGCGAGAAAATAGGGCGCGCCGTAAATGATCCCAAGCTGTCGCCAGTCAATGCCGGCAAGGCCCGCCGTGGCGGCTTCGTCTTCCAGCATCAGGTTTGCGAACATCATCAGGCTCGGCCAGCGAATGGCCGCCATCGCTCCGAAAGCGAAGGCAATCGCGTATAACGCAATCAAAAGAGCGATTAGTCGACGTGACATAATAAATTAATAGACCCGTAAAATTGATATGCCATGAACATGATCGAAGGGATTTGAGCTATGTTCCGTTCTGCACCTCCCCAAGTGCCAATGGCACTGATGTTTGGCGGCGTTATTCCGTTTGCGTCTGCAGCGGGCGCGATGTTTGTCTGGCGCGATGATTACACGCAGGTGATCACCGCCGGGACGTGGTTGCTGGTCTATTCGGCCATCATTCTGAGTTTCCTTGGCGGCGTCCGTTGGGGCGCCGAAGTGGCGAAGCGCGAGCGTCCGCGATTTGCTGAGCTTGGACCAGCGACATTCGGGCCGTTGATCGGCTGGGGCCTGGTCATGGCGGCGTTCCAGTATGCGTTCCCGGCCTGGGTCTATGCGGCCATGGCGGCGGCGTTCATCCTGCACTTCCTGTATGACAGCATCTCGCCTGAATTGCCGATCTGGTATCGCCGCATGCGGTTGTGGCCGACAATCGGCGCTGTGCTGTCACTGATTGCCGCCTGGTACCTTATTCAGCGGGGCTTAGCGTCCCTGGGCGGGGCAGGCTGATCCCGGCCGCCCGGAAGCTCACTGCCGACAGCGCCAGCGAAATCAATGCATTCCATCCCGCCATGGAGAGGCCATAGGCGCCCTTCCACGGATCGTCCATGCAGGACGGGGCGCCCTGGCGCTGGTTCAGATTGGACAGATCGATTGCGTCCATGTCTACGACGGTGGCGGTGCAGCCGCTGGGTGCTGGCCAGAATCTGTATTCAACCCCGGCGTGATAGGCGGCGACGATGGCACCGGTCAGGAAAATCAGACCGAGCATGATATTTACCGCCAACATGAAGCGCGGGTTCTGGCGTATTTGCCACAGCAGCAGGGCGGTCACCGACATCGCGACCACGGCCCAGTAGACCTCGCGCTGGCGCAAGCAGAGCGGGCAGGGCAAGAGCAGGGCGAATGTTTCGAACGCATGCGCCGCGCTGAGCATGGCCAGGGCGGCAACCAGTGCCAAAGCGGGCCAGCGCCAGGTTTTCAGGACAGGATCAATGCGTTCCAACATGGCGGGTAGAATCGTACCGCAAGGCGTCCGTGTCCATGCGGCAACCACGCACGGGGCGTTACGTTTCTGTCACGGCGCGGTTTAGCCGAGGATCATGGTTTTCAGGCTGGTGATGATCCAGGTCGACCCGGTCACCAGGATGCCGATCCAGACCGTGCCCAGGATCGCGCCGAGCAGCACCAGAATGCCGTCCCGTGCCATCAGGCCGAACGACACGATCGCGACGGCAATGGCGGGCGTCGAATTGGTCAGCGGTAATGGGACGAGAATGGAGGCGCAGAAGGCGGTCAGGAACAGCGCGACAACGCGTTCCATCGTTTTCCCGGTCAGGAATGTCAGGCGCGGGTGCGAGATCACTTCCAGCCAGCCAAACCATTTGCGGCCGAAGCGAGATGTCCGCGTCAGCCCGGCCTTGTTGATCATGCGCTGCCCGAATTTTTCCGGCAGCCACGGTTCTTCGCGCCCCGCCAGCATTTGCAGGGTCAGCGCCATCATCGGCAGCGACACGACTTGCGGAACGCCGTAAAGAAACGGAATCGCGCAGGGCAGGGCGAGGATGAACAACATCGCGCCGAACGCACGTTCTTCCAGCCGGTCGAGAATGTCATGCAGCGAAAATCCCGCATCCGGGGCATCATCAGCCATCGCTTCGAGCGATTGCAGGAAGGTGCGCGGCGGCGTCTTTGTCTCGGTCATACAGCGCTGACTAGCGAGGTTTGTGCCAACCGCAAAGTGGAGATTGACGATCCGGTTCGACTGCGGCAGTTAGGCCCTCAGTCAACACAGGCCGGTGTGGCGGAATTGGTAGACGCGCGGGATTCAAAATCCCGTTTTCCTTGGAAAGTGTCGGTTCGAGCCCGACCACCGGTACCACCTTTGTTGAGCGCGACCGAAATCCTGATCCCGGGGGAGGCGTCACAATGAAACACCACATCTTGATTGCGCTCGGCCTGTTAATGGCGGTGGTGTTCAGTTTCCGGCTGGCCAATGCGCTGATCGTTCCCGGATTAGGCGGCGCGGAGCTCTACCTGTTTGGCGGCATCGTGATCGCCGGCGCGCTGATCTTTTTCGGCTTGAAAGAACGCCGCGACGCTCGCAATCGCGAAGCGGGAGATGATGCTTAGTTTACGCTGCCGAGAAACGCCTGTTTGTGATTCACCCCGATGATGCGTTAAGCCTGTTCTGTATAAGAATCAGGGAGGGCCAGACCGTGTCCGAGAAAAAACAGACAGATGCAAAAGGCTATTGGGCGGCGACCATTCGCCTGACATTGAGCTTGCTGGCGATCTGGTTCGTTGTGTCCTATGGCGCTGGAATCCTGTTCCGGGACCTCCTTGATCAGGTCTCGATCGGCGGCGCACCGCTCGGCTTCTGGTTTGCGCAGCAAGGGTCGATCTATGTGTTTGTGGGCCTGATCTTCTATTATTGCTTCGCCATGGCCCGCCTGGAACGCAAATACGGCGTCGAGGGCTGAGGCGATGGATTGGACCCTGTTTTTCGTCACCACGACGTTCGCGCTCTATATCGGTATCGCCATCTGGGCACGCGCTGGTTCGACAGATGATTTCTACGTCGCCGGGCATGACGTGCACCCGACCGTCAATGGCATGGCAACCGCGGCGGACTGGATGTCAGCCGCCTCCTTCCTGTCCATGGCAGGATTGATCGCATTCCTCGGTTATGGCGGCTCGGTCTATCTGATGGGCTGGACCGGCGGCTATGTGTTGCTGGCCGTATTGCTGGCGCCCTTCCTGCGCGAGTTTGGCAAGTTCACCGTCCCGGATTTTGTTGGCGATCGGTATTATTCAGACCTCGCCCGGATCATCGCGGTGATCTGCGCCCTGTTCGTCTCGTTCACCTATATTGCCGGACAGATGAAAGGGGTTGGCGTGGCCTTTTCCGGCTTTCTCGGCGTCGACTTCAATGTCGGCATCGTGATCGGCATGGTGATCGTCTTCTTCTATGCCGTGCTGGGCGGGATGAAGGGCGTGACCTATACGCAGGTCGCGCAGTATTGCGTCCTAATCTTCGCCTATACGGTGCCAGCGATTTTCATGTCGATGATCATTACCGGCAATCCGATCCCGCAGCTTGGCTTTATCAGCAATGCCGCGGGTGAAGACATCTCGATGCTTCAGAAGCTCAACACGGTCGTCACCGATCTTGGTTTCCAGGAATACACGCAAACGGACAAATCCATGTTTGACGTGTTCGCGATCACGGGCGCTCTAATGTTCGGGACCGCCGGTCTGCCACACGTCATCATCCGGTTCTTCACCGTGCCGAGCGCCAAGGCCGCGCGCCTGTCGGCAGGCTGGGCTTTGGTCTTCATTGCAGCGCTGTACACCACAGCGCCTGCGGTTGCCTCGTTCGCGCGGCTCAATTTCATCGACACCGTGAATGAGAGCACATACATCGCCGCTGATGAGGATTATCAGGCGCGCGCCGCTGAAATCGAGGCGGCTGGCGGCACACCCATCCCGGAATGGTATGGCGACTGGGAAGTGACCGGCCTGATCGGTTTCGAAGACAAGAATGGCGATGGCATCGTCCAGTTCCGTGGGCCCAACGCACCAGATCAGCTGGAGAATGAAGTTGTTCCCTTCAGCGCCGATATTCACGTCCTGGCCAACCCGCAAATCGCGCAATTGCCCGCCTGGGTGATCGGGCTTGTCGTTGCGGGTGGATTGGCGGCCGCGCTGTCGACTGCGGCCGGCTTGCTGATGGTGATCTCGTCCGCCGTGAGCCACGATATCTGCCGGAGGACCTTGTTCAAAAGCATGGACGATAAGACAGAGCTACGCGTCGCCCGCGGCGCTGCCGCCGCGGCTGTTGTGGCCGCTGGCCTGCTCGGCATCTTCTCGTCGCAACTCGGCTTCGTCGCGCAGGTTGTCGCGTTCGCGTTCGGACTTGCCTCGGCGTCCTTGTTCCCGGTCATTTTCCTCGGCATTTTCTGGAAGCGGATGAACAAGGAAGGCGCTGTCGTGGCCATGTTGTTCGGCCTGGTCTCGACCTTTGCCTATATCGTCTATTTCAAGTTTGGCGGTGGCACGGCGGATCAGTATCTGTTCGGCGTGTCGCCGGAAGGCATCGGCTTTGTCTTCATGTGGGGCGCGGGCGCGCTCGGCATCGCCACATCGCTCGCCACCGCGCCGCCGCCGCAGGATATTCAGGACCTGGTCGAGGATATCCGCGTGCCAGGGACGCGGCAGGCGCACGGAATTGCGGACGCTGATATGGCGCCGAGTGCCTAGGTTTCATATGGGACAGGCGGATGAGCATGGAGCGATATCGACCGCATCGCGCCCTTGCCATTCTGTCTCGCGCCTTAAATAAGCGGGCAAAGGATGATTGAATGCCCGATACGATGAAGTCGACCATCTCTGTTCCCGGCGCGGTGGGGCCACTGCCAACCGACCACCCTGAAGTGCGGCAGGGCAAGGTTGGCGTGTTGCTGGTCAATCTCGGCACGCCGGATGGCACCGATTACTGGTCGATGCGGCGTTATCTGTCCGAGTTCCTGTCCGATCCGCGTGTCATCGAGGTGCCGCAGCCGATCTGGCAGCTGATCCTGCAGGGACCGATCCTGACTTTCCGACCGAGCAAGTCAGGCCGGGCCTACAAGAAGATCTGGACGGAGGACGGCTCACCGCTGCTCGTCTATACGCGCCGGCAGGCGGAACAACTGAATGCGCGCATCGGCTCTGATGCTCTGATCGTCGAGTTTGCGATGAATTACGGCAATCCCAGCATCGCGTCGAAAATTGACGCGCTTAAGGACCAGGGCTGCGATCGCATCTGCGTGGTGCCGCTCTATCCGCAATATTCAGCGACGACGACGGCAAGCGTCTGTGACCGCACGTTCAAGGCACTCGCGAAAATGCGCTGGCAACCGGCCGTGCGGACCGCGCCGGCTTTTCATGATCAACCGGCTTATGTTTCCGCCCTCGCGGAGAGCATTTCAGCGCACCTGAGCACACTCGATTTCACGCCGGACAAAGTGCTGATGTCCTATCACGGCATCCCGAAAGCCTATCTGGACAAGGGCGACCCGTATCATTGCCATTGCCACAAGACGACGCGCCTGTTGGCCGAACACCTTGGCTGGGCGGACGGGTTTGCAATGACGACCTTCCAGAGCCGGTTCGGGCCCACTGAATGGCTGCAGCCTTATACAGATAAAACGCTTGAAGCTTTGCCAGCGCAGGGCGCCAAGAAGGTTGTGGTGGTGTCGCCGGCTTTTATCTCCGACTGCCTCGAAACCCTTGAAGAACTGGCCATGGAAGGCCGCGACTCATTCATGGAAGCGGGCGGCGAAGCCTATTCCGTGGTGCCGTGCCTGAATGACAGCGACGGCGCGATTGATGTGATCGAGGATGTTGTGCGCCGCGAGATTGCCGGCTGGACCGAGTAGACGTGGACGGCTGGATCAAGAATGGCAAGGTTCGCGGACGGATTACCGAAGACGGCGATCTCGAAGTTCGGTGTTTCGGCCTGACCACCCAGGCCCGGTATTACAAGCAATTGTTTCGCGAATTTTTCCGCAAGGACTTCACGCCGCTACGCCCGGGCTTTGGCGATTATGACGTGCATATCGTGATGGAATATACAGGCGACGCCCCGTGGATGGATCTCGACAATCTTGCCAAGGCCTTGCTCGACAGCCTCACTGGCAACGCGTTTGAAGATGATCACCAGGTTGCGCGCTTGCTGGTTGAGCGCCGCGTGGGCGAACGCGAAGGGATCTATATGCGTGTGAAGGCGCTCAATTAGGCGTCAGGAATTGGCGTCACAGCTGGCGCGATGTCCAAGGCGACAGGCTGTGCCGCGCGCTTGTTTGGCGCCGGCAGGATCAATATCGCCGCCAATCCCAAATTCGAGATTGTCTGCATGCCAGGCGCAGCCGACATCGTGCCCCGCCCGACAGGCGCGCTCGATATATGTCCGCACGCGTGTGTCGCGCTCTGAGCCTGCTTCAAGATTGAGCAGAATAAAATTCGCGGCCGCGACGCAGGTCGCCGGGGGCGCATTTTGTCCAATCGGACAGGATACGTCATTGAGCTCGAGGGCGCGGACCAGGTCGATCTCGCCGCCAACACCGCGGGCGTAAAACTCTGCCAGGTCCTGGCACGAGGCCAGCCGACCGAGGTCACAGGATTGGTATAACGTGTCTCGCGCCCGCGCCGGATCGGCGACGCTGGCGCGGCCGGTCAGGAAATAGTCTGACGCTGCGGCGCAAGCGTCTGCGTCACCCCGATTGCAAGCTCGGTCGTAGAACTTGATCGCGGCAAGATGCGCTTCCGCGGTCGTTGAGACGCCAAAATATCTCGCCAGATTGGCGCAGCCGCGCGCATAATTCAGGCGGCAAAGCTGATCGGTGAAGGCGAGGAAACGGATGGGGTCCGCGCGCGTCGCCAAATACTCATAATGATTGAAGACCAATTCGCATGTCGCTACCGGGTCGGCTTGTTCTGCGGTGATGACACAGGCCTGACTGATGGCATCCACGCTGCTCGTCACGTCCCCTCTCATCATCGTCGTGACGGCTGTGCGGACCAGGCGTTGATACGCGTCCTCCTCCACAATTGAAGCTCGAGCCATAGGCGCGGTCGCCGCTTGCGGTGTGGTTTCGGCGGTGCTGAGCGCGTCATCATCCGGCGTTGGGTCAGGCTCAATCGCCAGAGTCTCGTCGGTCACATCCGCGGTTGCGAGGTCGTCGGTCTCCGGTTCGGTATCGTCGACGGTTATGTCTGCTGGAGGGACTGGGTCGGCGATTTCGGGCTCGGCGTCGGCGGTCGGATCAGTCTCCGGCGGCGTGTCGTCAATTGGCTGCGACGGGATAGTCTCGGCGACTGCTTCGGGCGCCGGATCGTCTGTTTCGACAATCTCTTCTTCGGGTTCAGGGACGGGCTCTTGATCAACCGGCTCCGGGGCGGCGGTTTCGGCTTCGCTCGCTGTAGCGACAAGCTCGCATTCGAGCTGTCGGTTGGCCCAGTTGACCAGCCGATCGCTCGGGAATGGGGCAATCGTGCGTGGGCCGGCGCCGGATCGTTCCGCCGCTTCAGCGGAGCAGCGCCTCGACTCGATACACTGTGAGATGGCGTTGAGCGCCGATTGGTCGTTGAGAATGATATCGCGGCCCTGTCCGCTCCAGCGCAGGATCGACATGGCGGCGTAGCGGTCTTCAAGGCCGCGCTGCTGTTCTTCCGGCACCAAGCCGTCCAGCGCCACCAGCGCATCGCGCGCGGTTTGCGCGTATCGGTCAATCGATTCAGGAGGTGGGCATTCGGCCTGCGCGAAAGCAGGTACCGCCGCAACGCCCGCAGCGAGCACAAGCCCGCGCAACGTGTTCAGCATCATTGTCCCCGCTTACTTTACTACGACATTAATCCGCATTCGAAATGTATCATACACGAATTGTGCCAACAAGCTTATGTGCTCTGCTGGCCCCAGAGGCGCATGGCGTCGATGATCGGGCGCATTTTCAGCCCTTTTTCGGTAAGGTGATACTCCGACCTGGGCGGGTGCGTGTCATAAATCTTGCGACCGATCACCTCGTGATCCTCGAGCATTTTCAGCCGGTTTGACAATGTGTTGGGCGCAATGCCGCTCAGGGCCGTTTCGAAGTCTGAGAACCGACGCGGACCGTGGTCGACGAGTTCTCGAATAATCTCGCTGGTCCAGCGCGACCCGATAATGAATGCCGTACGCGAGACCGGGCAAAGCGGGAGATTCTTCTTCGTCATGCGCCCGTCTTAGACAAATCACTTGACGAAATCCAGTAACTACGAAAAATGAAGTTACTTAAAAACATGGAGAGCAAGATGAGTGTTGAGCTGCAAATGGTGGTGGGATCGGTGGCGATCCTGTTCTTATTGCTGCTGTTCCAGGGGACATTGGTGCCGCTGAACCAGGGCCTTGGCTGGGGACTTGGCAGCCGTGATGGCGACCCGGATTATACCGACATGCAGGGCCGCACGCGCCGCACGATTGCCAATCATATTGAGGGCATGTTGCTCTTCGTTCCGCTGGTCATGGTGGTCGAGATGGCCGCTCTTTCGTCGCAATTGACGGTCATAGGGGCGGGCATCTATCTCGCCGGCCGCGTGGCTTTCGCACCACTTTATCTGCTCGGAATTTCCTACCTGAGATCGCTGGCCTGGGGCATCGCCGTGCTTGGCACCATCCTGGTGGGTTATGAAGTGGTTGCGGCCCTGTTCGCGGCCTAACTCAACCGCTTGAAAGGCATCGGAATCGCTGTGGCCGTGGCTTTGGCGACGAGTTTGCCGTCCGCATCAAAACACTCCGCTTCCATGAACGCGGCTGAGCGACCGAGGCGCAAAATGCGGGCATCGACATGCGCAGGCCCCGGCATCAGGCGGCGCAGATAGGAGATTTTCATCTCCAGGGTCGGCGCCGTCATGGTGACATTCGAGGCGATGATCACACAGGTGCTCATCGCTTCATCCATCATCGCAGCAATGAACCCGCCTTGCACCGCGCCCGTCGGATTGGCGAAACTTGGAGAAACATCGAACGCCATGCGGATGCGCTGAGCATCCTGCTCGACTTCGGTCAGTCGCATGCCGAGCGTGTCGGAGCAGGGCGGGCGTTTCTTGCTATTCTGGAAACGCGCAAGCATCTCGGCATCCGAGACGCGCGGCTTCTCATCCTCGATCGGTTTACTCATGCTTATTTTCGGCGGAACGCGTCGAGATTGACGACGGTTTCGTCGCTGTCAGCAGACGGTGTCTCTACGCCCTCTTCAGGTGCGTCTGAGCCGAGCGCGGGGGCAACAACGTCAGTATCTTCGCCCGAAGCGGGTTTTTCGAAGCTGACACCAAAGTTCACCGCCGGGTCCACGAATCGCGTCAGCGCCACGTATGGAATCGACAGGTGCTGCGGCACGCGGTTGAATTTGAGTACAATCTCGAAATGCCCGTCATGCACTTCCAGGTCCCAATACTGGTGCTGGACGACAATCGTCATCTCATCCGGGAACTGTTCGACCAGGTGGTCCGGGATTTTTACGCCCGGCGCCTTGGTGCGGAACGTGACGTAGAAATGATGGTCCCCTGGAGGCGCCGAGCCTTTTTCGGCCTGGCGCAATGCTTCACGAACAACCCCCCGCATGGCGGCCTGAGTCAGAGCCTCATAGCCAATATAGTCCGTCATCGACTTCTCCTAGATTGGCGCTCTGGATAGCGCCTCGATTCCGATCTCGCAACGCCGTTCATTCGTCAGGCGAGCGTAAAACTGTGACTTCCCCGAACGGGAGTCTGATTATCAATTGATGCCAGGTCTGTAATAGCTGTTACAGGACAGGCCACTCTACGAAACAAAAGTGGAGGCTTCTGTTGCCAGGCGCCTCCGGGCCCCGCCTAAGGCGCTGATGCCCTAGGAGTTAAAGCGGTTTTCCACGCACTGCGTTACGCAGCGAGCAGTTCACCTTCAGCAAAGTTGTCATTAGCAACTATTGTTGATTGAGCTTCTAACGCAGCTCAAGCGGGTGAAAGCATCGCTTTTACACGTCCGTCGATCCTATTTCGCCCCCAAATGACCCGCTGAAGGTGGGTCTTTGGTGGAGGCGCCGGGTACCGCCCCCGGGTCCGAACCGCTTATTACACGCGCATTTATCACCATAGTTCACAAGGAACCCGATCAATATAATCCCGGTTTGATTAAGATAAAAGTGCTTAGTCCAGCGGTTCGACAATTACTTCGATCACGCCCTCTGTGCGCTCGAGGGCGGCGAGCTCCGCTTCGAGGGCTGAGGAGTGGATTTCGCGCGTGGTGCGGACAACGGCGCCGGTTGCATCTGCGGTGAGGATGGTCAATCGCAGCATGCGCTCTGTGCCGTCCAGCACGCCATCAGCGGCACGCACGGTGAGCTTGCCGACCTGATACACGCCCTTACCGGTATAATAGACGGTTTTTCCAGCGAGTTTTGCGCCGTTGAACAGCAGGCCTGCCGTTGAAGTGACGATACACCCGGATACGAGGATGGCGGCCATGGGGGCGATGATTGCAAGCTTGTGCATGAACACTCCAGTTCGATTCCCTGACCCCGGACTGAGCTTACCGATCCAGGCCTATGTAAAAAGTGAACAGCGCAGTGATCGACATTTGTGACATGTCCCCTTGTCCCCGCTTTCAAAACCTGCTTTTTGCCGAATATCGATAAAAGAGGCATTGGGAGGCCTTTACTTATGCGAACCACATTTACCGCACTTGCAACCATTTTTGCGCTGACCGCCTGTGGTCAGAGCTCAAACACATCACCAACGATTGAAGCTGAAACGCCGCCGGTCGAAGCTGCCGCCGAACCAACCGCGGAAGAGATCGCCGCTGAAACCGAACGGCTCAACGCCTGGTTCGAAGACAAATTCGAAGCTGAAGTTCTCGAAAGCCCGATCCAGCTGACCTTCCTTGGCCGCGACGAGCGCCAGGGCGAGATTGATGATTTCTCTGAAGCCGGTCTCGACGCCCAGCTCGAACGCTCGCGCGCCAACCTGGCAGAGCTCACGTCCAGTTTCGACTATAACAAGCTGAGCCCGGACGCGAAGATTTCCTATGATATCTGGGTCTATCAGGCCGAGCGCGCGGAAGCTGCGGATGAGTTCCGCTACAACGCCTATGTGTTTGAGCAGATGCAGTCCATCCACTCCTTCTTCCCGCAGCTGCTGATCGCGTTTCACAAGGTCGTGGATGGCGAAGACATGGACAATTACCTGTCGCGCGTTTCTGGCAGCGCGGTTGCGATCGATCAGTTGATCACCGCCTCCAAGCGCGTCGCGGAAGACGGCGTTCGCCCACCATACTTTGCGTTTGATGCCGTGATTGACGAGTCGCGCAAGATCATCACCGGCGCGCCATTTGATGAGAGCGGCGAAGACAGTGCGATCTGGGCCGATGCGAAAGCCAAGATCGCCAATCTGCTGGAGCAAGGCGAGATCGATCAGGCCAAGGCCGATCAGCTGACCGCGGACATTCGCGCCGCGCTGGTCGAGGAATGGCAGCCCGCTTATGAGCGCCTGATCGCCTGGCAGGAAGAAGACCGCGTCAATGCCACCGACGAAGCGCAGGGCGTCAGCGCACTGCCAAATGGTATCGCCTATTACAATGAGCGTCTCGCCAACCAGACGACGACCAATCTGACCGCGGACGAAATCCACGACATTGGCCTTGCCGAAGTCGCACGCATTCGCGGTGAGATGGAAACCATCAAGGATGAGTTCGGGTTCGAAGGCACGCTGCCGGAATTCTTCGCCTATCTGCGCGACACAAAGGATGATGAGCGTCTCTATTACCCGAACACCGACGAGGGCCGTCAGGGCTATATCGATGATGCAACCGCCGCCATTGATGGCATCAAGGCGGTTCTGCCGGACTATTTCGGCATCCTGCCAAAAGCCGACATGGTGGTGAAGCGTGTCGAGCCGTTCCGCGAACAGGCCGGCGCAGCGCAGCACTATTTCCCGTCGACACCGGATGGCTCACGCCCGGGCGTTTATTATGCCCACCTGCTCGACATGGAACAGATGCCGAAGCGCGAACTGGAAGTGATCGCCTATCATGAGGGCCTGCCGGGCCACCATATGCAGATCGCCATCCAGCAAGAGCTTGAAGGCGTACCGACCTTCCGCACGCAAGCCGGCTTCACCGCTTATAGCGAAGGCTGGGGCCTCTATTCGGAATGGCTGTCCAGCGAAATGCCGGGCACATTCGAGGACCCCTTGTCAGACTTCGGTCGCCTTGGCTCTGAAATCTGGCGCGCTGTGCGCCTGGTTGTCGATACCGGCCTGCATTCCAAAGGCTGGACCGAGCAGCAGGCGATTGACTATTTCCTCGCCAATACGGCCGCGCCTGAAGGCCAGGCCCGCTCGGAAGTTCGCCGCTACATCGTCCTGCCGGGCCAGGCGACGAGCTACAAGATCGGCATGTTGAAAATCCAGGAACTGCGTCGCAAAGCCGAAGCAGAACTCGGCGATGATTTCGACATCCGCGCCTTCCACGACACCATTCTCGGCGGCGGCGCCATGCCGCTCGCGATCCTGGAACGTCGTGTCGACGAGTGGATCGCCACCGTCAAAGCAGGCTAATTGCAATCGAGTGTGGGGCCTTAGCGCCCCACATTTTCCAGCTGGCTGAGCGCTTCTTGCATATGCTCGACAAACAGGCGGGCCTTGCCGCGCAGTTTGCCGCCGGTCCAGACGACCGACAGAGGCAGGTCGGCGCCGCGCCATTCCGGCATCACGCGCACCAGCTCACCAGACTTTACATGCGGGCAGACCAGCCAGTCAGGCCCGATGAAAATGCCGAGCCCGTCGACAGCGCCTTGCAGCAAGGTGTCGCCAGATGAGCCGCGGAAGCGTCCATCCATCATGATCCGGTGTTCTTCGCCGGTCTCTGAATGTTTCAGCGTCCATTGCTGGCCTTGCAGGGACTGGCGGAAGACCAGACCCTGATGGTCTTTCAGGCTTTCCGGGCAGACCGGCGCGCCAAAGCGCTCGATATAGGACGGGGCGGCCCAGATGCCGCGATAGGCGACCAGCAGGCGCTTCGCCATCAAGGCGCTGTCGCTGAGCTCACCAAGGCGAAAGGCAACATCGACGCCCTCGGTCACGAGGTCGGTATAATTGTCGTCCGTCATCAGATCCATGCGGACATGTGGATACTTGTCGAGGAAACTGGCAATGGCCGGCGTGATGACCAGTTTCGAAAAGGAGTGCGGGGCGCTTACACGCAACATGCCGACCGGTTCCTTGTCGAGGCCGCGGGCTTCGGCTTCGGCCTCTTCAAACTCAGTCAGGATGTCCTGGGCGCGGCCATAGAAACGCTGGCCGGCTTCGGTCAGCGACAAGGCCCGCGTGGTGCGGTGGAACAGTTCCGCGCCAAGCTGGTGTTCCAGGTCCTGAATACGCCGCGACACGGTCGGCTGGCCAATCGAGAGGTCGGCGGCGGCGCGTGAAAAACTGCCTGCGTCTGCAACCCGCAAAAACAGTTTCATTGCATCAATACGGTCCATGCCCCGAGCTCCTATGCGAAAAATGCATGGGCTATATGGATCCTCTCCCGGTTCTGAAAAAGGGGGGCGTGCGCCATTTACCGCTCATCGACGGCGCAAAACCCGCCGATCCTCTCACACCAAGGAGCCGAAAATGGCCAAATTCACCCTCCACGATTCCAGCACTGCCCCGGACGGCGCGCGCGATTTTATTGCTGGCGTCGAGAACAAGATGGGCTTCGTGCCTAGCCTTTATGCCGTGTTTGCTGAAAACCCGGCCGTGCTGCACGCCTATACCCAGCTTGCAGACCAGCTCGGCAAGGCCGGCCTGTCGCCGCTGGAACAGCAAATCGTAATGATCACGGCGAGCGTCGAGAATGAATGTCACTTCTGCGTTGCCGCACACACCACGATCTCGGAAGGCGCTGGCCTCGATCTGAGCGTCATCGACGCGGTTCGCGAAGATCGCCCGATTGCAGATCCCAAGCTCGAAGCGCTGCGGGTATTCTCCAAGAAAATGGTTATCGATCGTGGTTTCGTTTCAGACTGCGATGTCGATACTTTCCTGGCTGCCGGCTATGAACGCGCTGCGGTCCTCGCGGTTGTTCTCGGCGTCGCGCTGAAAGTGATTTCGAACTATACCAATCATGTTGCCGAAACCCCGGTGAATGAGGCCTTCCAGAAACATGCCTGGACGCCGAAAGCCAGGCGTGAAGCGGTTCCGGCTTAAGCCTGACCAGACCCGCCATTAAAGGGCTGCAGAGCAATCTGTGGCCCTTTTCTTTGACCGACTCGCACGCCTCACACACATCGCTCACAGCGACGTGAACACGGCTCACACAGACGTGGTTCGCAAGTGAAGGCGCGGTCCCGTAAATGTTTCATCAAGCAAGGAGGGGTCCATGACCACACTGACAGACTCACTGACGCCGGAGACAAGCAATTCCGGCCTTGTCTCGAAAATCAAAACCTTCGCCCCGCACGTTGTGGCCGGGATCGCATCGCTGGTTTTTCTCGACAGCCTGCGCTTCAAGTTCACCAATGCCCCGGAAACCCAGACCATTTTCGGCAAGTTGAATGACTGGGCCGCAAGTTTCGGCGCCGACGGCCTGTTCGCGCAAACCGGCCTGTTCAGCCAATATGTCATCGGCACCGCGGAATTGTTCGCTTCGGCCCTGCTGCTGATCGGCATCCATCCGGCCTTCCGCCGCCTGCAGGCGGTTGGCGCATTGCTCGCCTTTGCGGTGATGAGCGGCGCGGTGAACTTCCACTTGTGGACGCCGCTCGGCATCGACCCGAACAATGATGGCGGAGGTCTGTTCTTCATGGCTGTGGTCGTCTGGCTGACCTCGCTCGGCCTCATCATCATCCGCCGCAAGGAACTTGCGGCAATCTTCACCGGCCTGAAAGCCACCCTGTTCCCGGCGCGTTCATAAACGCGCTCCTATCCTCCCAGAAACTTCCTCATTCAGAAGGACGAAACCCATGAAACTCCGTACTCTTATCGCTGCTGCTGTCGTCGCTGCCGGTCCTGTCGCGCTCACCGCGCCCGCCGCCTTTGCCGACAAGGACCCGATCTACACGGCCAAGCGCTCGAACCTCGCGCTGCAAGGCTATGACACGGTCGCCTATTTCACCGTTGGCGAACCGACCAAGGGCAGCGCTGAATACTCGACCACACACAATGGCGCCGAGTTCCGCTTTGCCAGCGAGGAAAACCTGAACCTGTTCCTCGGCAATCCTGACCAGTACGCCCCTCAATATGGCGGTTATTGCGCTTGGGCCGTGGCCAAGGGCAAGACCGCCAAGGGCGACGCGCGTCGTTGGGCCATTGTCGATGACAAGCTCTACCTGAACTACAATAAAGGCATCCAGAAGAAGTGGGACAAAGACCGCTCCGGCTTCATCACCGACGCCAACACCAATTGGCCGACCGTGTTGCAAGACTAGGGCTCTCTCCCCTCTGTGAAGCCCCCATCTTCTTCGCCTTCGGGCGGCCAATAAACCCCGCATGGACCCCCCCTCCCATGCGGGGTTTTACTATGGGGGGTGGGCGTGAGCGCCCCGGTTATCCCGGGCTTGACCCGGGACCTCCCGCGAGGATTCCGGTCTCTTTGTCACGAGATCCCGGATCAAGTCCGGGACAGACGGGTTGGTGCGTATGTCCGCTTTGACGCCGACAGGAGCCTCAACCGAAACTGATATGCGTCCGGACTTCGTTCGCGATCTCAGTTGCGGTCTTGTCATCAGTTTCGAGCTCCACGTCCGCGACGCCGCAGCCGCGCAGTTGCATCGACAGTTCCAGCGCACGTTGTTCGTGCCAGGTTCGAGCGCGCCCGATTTCTCGTCGCCGAACGCGTGAAAGGAGGGCGCTGTCAGATGCGTTCAGTTGAACCACACAAACGGTTGAGGCACCGACCGCAATCGCGATTCGCTCAGCGCCTTCGCGGGTTTCGATGACGCGTGCAAGGATCAAAGTTTTCACGCCCAGCTCTCTCGCATTGGTCCACACGTCAGTGAGATTCTTCAGAGCAATCCGTTCTCCGAATTTGTCTCCTGACGGACGAGGATAGGTCTTTGACAAACCGTCCAGGTCGATAAATGTGTGGCTGACGCCGTCTGCTTCCAGGAGCCCGCTCAGCTCGTCGGCAACGGTTGTTTTACCAACGCCAACGGGTCCACTCAGGATAACGAGATTGACTTCATCGGTTTGCATGCGACCAGACATACAGAAGACGGCGCCTTGTTGAAATCGCTAAGTCCCGTGCGCACCCTCCCCCCCCATCACAGTTAACGCCCCCAGCCAATTCATGACCAAGACTTCACACTCATGAAAGCCGAAACCTGCTTCAAGTCTGAGACGCCCTGAAAAGGGCGGGCAAGAGGAGTAGACTATGAAAAAGAGTGCAGTTGCAGCTGTGCTGGCGGGCGCGTGTCTCGGGCCAACGGCCATGGCTGAATCAGATCTCTATGTCACCGGCGGATATTCCGCATTCGATAGCGAAGGGGCGACGATCAACGCGTTAACCCTGCGCGGGGGCATGTCATTCCACGAAATCTTCGGCGGCGAGTTTGAAGCCTCGTTCGGGCTTGGCGCGGAAGATGTTGGCGGCAATCTCGGCTCACAGGTCGAACTGGAGAACCAGTTCGCGGCCTATCTGGTCGGTCGTTACCCAGTGATGCGAGACGTCGATGTACTGGCCCGGATCGGGTACACGACCGGCGAGTATCAGTCCTCGACCAGCGGCGTCACGGGCGATGCGGAAGTTGACGGTCTGGCCTTCGGCATTGGCGGCGAATACATGTTCACCGAGCAATTCGGCATACGTGCGGACTATACACGGGTCGAAGCCGAGGATGACAGTTTCGATGGCGGCATCGATGTGTTCGCTTTGAGCGGCGTGTTCAAGTTTGGTGATACCCGCTAGCGTGTTGCATCCCCGAGAACGAGAGCCCCGAACCCGTGTGGTTCGGGGTTTTTTTTTCTGGTGATTTGTCAGCACTCTGAAACGATGTCATCGTTGCACCATGAGACGTTTTCTCCCGACAGCCTGGCTCGTTATGGTGCCGGTCTCGTTGCTCCTGGTATTGCTGAGCATGGCCCCGCTATTCGACTCTCAGTTTCGGCCGATCATACTGGCAAAACTGCCCAGCCCGCTGTTCTCAGTGCTGCACATTCTTGCCCTCGCGGCGCTATACGCATTGTTCAATCGCATCGAGTCGCGCGGATTGGTGTTTGGTCTGGGATGGGTGCATCTTGTATCCGTCTTCATCACCAAGGTTGGGGAGACGAATATTGAATATGTTCGCAATCAGATGCTGATCAGCGGAGAACGATTGCGCATTGAAGAGCTTGCAATCGCCGGAGGTATCTCCTGGCTCACTTCCATCATCAGCGTGGTTGCCTTCTTAGCGGTGGTCCTCGTGGCCTATTTCGACAGGAAAAAGCAGGCCGATCCGCAGGCCTTCGACTAGTCCCGCTCGGCCCAGGTCTTCAGGATGTGATGGGCGACAGCCATGGGCGGCGGCGCATAAATGTCGGGATGCGTTCCGGCGAGGACCTGGCGGGCTTCCTCGCGGGTGATCCAGCGCGCGGCTTCCAGCTCATCCTGCTCAACCGAGGTCTCGGTCGTGTCGGCTTCGATAATGATGCCGACCATCAGCGATGAGGGAAATGGCCAGGGCTGACAGAACAGATATTCGGCATTGGCCGGGTCGGCCTTGATGCCGGCTTCTTCTTCGAGTTCCCGCGCCGCGGCCTGTTCGACCGTCTCGCCAGGCTCTACGAAGCCTGCCAGCGCTGACCAGAATCCAGCCGGCCAGGAAGCCTGGCGCCCGAGCAGGCATTTGTCATCCTTCACCGCCAGCATGATCGCGACCGGGTCCGTCCGCGGGAAATGCTCAGCCCCGCAGGATGGACAGACTCGCTTCCACCCGGCCTCAGCGCGTTCGCTTTCGGCGCCGCATTTCGAACAGAACCGGTGCGAGCGATGCCATTCCAGGATGCTGCGTGCCGTCGAGGCCAGATTGGCCTGCATCAGGTTCAGGCTGCTGGCAGCGGCGCGCATATCGGTAAACTCGCCGGTGCCTTCGATGAGCGAGCCTTCGAGCTTGAACCCTGGCGCCATATTGATCGCAAAGATCGGCGCGCCGGCTTTGTCGAGGCCGAGAAAGACCCGTTCTTCCTGCGGTGTCAGGCGCGCGGCTTCGGGGCCGAGCCAAACCAGGCCCTCACCGCTGAACTCTACCAGAGGCAGGCCTTTCTGCATCAGAAAGACCAGCACATCCTCGCGCTTTATGGCCGCGTCCAGCCAGGCTTGATCGGTGCGATGGTGGGCAGCGCGATCGATGGGATGGCTGGCGAGCGGGATATCGTTTGATGTCGTCATGAAACTCGCTTTAACAGCTTCACCCCCCTTGTCACGAGGTGACCTAAGGGCGATATAGCCCTCGGAGGCTGGCGGTGGACGAGCTCCTCGCCAACCGGGTCAGGTCGGGAACGAAGCAGCCCTAACGAGTTTTTCGGTTCGGGTCATTGTCCAGTCTCCACTTTCAGACATCTGTCACGCAACAAGACCGCCCCGGTCAGGGACGGCCTTGTGCATCACGGCCGTGCGACAAGGTGGGGGAACTCGCTACGGCGCGATAAAGACATTGTCCTGAATTTCATTGCCAATCTCGGTATTGTCGCGAATGATCTCGGCCAATGTTGTGTCTCGCACTCGATCGCGTTCGTCGGCGGTGAGGTGATTTTCCCACCAGAACCGGTCAGCGTCGCGGATCGCTGTGAATTGCTGGGCCAGGATTTCCTGGAACAGTTCGCCCAGTTGTGACCCGGCAACCGGATCCTCCGACAATCCGCCGACCCAGAGGTCGATTTCATTGACGTCGCCATAGGTGTCGAACAATGCGTCCGCCAGCACGGTGTCGGAGGTAATCTCGCCAAACTGGGTGACCCGGGTCAGGCCCATGGCTTCACGCATGTCATTATAGCCTGGGACACCGTGATCGCGGCCGCGCTGGATGTTCAGCGACGCCAGGTCAAAGCCGCCGCTGCCAGGCTGGCCGAACAGGAAATTGCGAATGTCGTCGATCACCCTGGCGTCGAGTTCCTGGTGCAGCTGGCTCGCAAACCCGCGCAGGATCGGGTCGAGATCGGTGGAACTGGTGAGCACGGACGGCGCCGCGAAGAAGGCGTCCTTCAGATCGATATGACCTCCCGCAATCTCATCGCCCGCCGCATCCAGTCGCAGCAATTGCTCATTCAACATGGAATGGCCGAGCCGGAAGGCGGCGACGCTGAACTCGTTGAAAATGGTCGGATTGACGCTGTCATCATAGCCGGAATAGGGCGCGATCACATTGGCCCCGATCAGGGCCGGCAACCACTCATCATAAGTGATCACCTGAATCTTGGCGATGACCAACCGGCGCGTCTGCTCGTAAACGGCCTCGACATCGGCGCTCGGATCAGAGCTCAGCAGATTCTGCGCAATGCGATTATGCTCGCGCACAAACAGCGTGTGCATCACCGTCAGGCCGAGCTGCTCATTGGCGCGGATATCACCGGCCAGGAACAGCGTCGTCGGGTCTGACACAAAGCCGTTGGCATTGGTCAGACTGTCCGTGTTGAAGGGCAGAAGGTGGCCGCTGCTGGTCGCCAGGAACGGCGTTCCAGCTTCGCGCAGCGCGGCATTGCGATCATCATCGGAGCCATAGATCATCGACCCGTCGAGCCAGCTGGTAATCTCATTCTCCTGTTCGCGCGGATTGCTCGCATCTGTCCCTGTGGCAGCGTCAAACAGCGCCCGGTTGAACGTGATCACCTGGGTACCGGTGCTGTCCGGGTCAAAGAAATGATCACCTTCTGGCACGAGGATGTCTGCGGATTCTTCGGCGCCATCGGTGAGGTCGAGGTCATGATCCACGAATTGACCCCATTGCCAGACAAAGTCGGTGCCGTTCACCGTGTTCGGCAAGGAGGTGCCTTCGGTCTGATCGGCAACGCCGTTGGACACAGCGCGCGCACTCGGCCGGTCCGGGCCGGCAAGGCTCGAAATGCCGTCGGCATAATCGACTGCAGCGAAACGTTGCAGATGCTCGAACGTCGCGCCCCAATCGGTATTGGTGAGATTGTTATTGGTGCCATCATAGGTGCGGACCTCACGGCTATCGACCATGGGGCGGTTGCCATTGCGGCGCCCTCGGGCACGGTCGCGGCGGCTATCTCCATCGTCGGGAATGCCTTGTGGTGAGGGGCCGCGGCGCGATGTGTCATCGACGGAAACCGCAATATCGGCAGACGCGCTCATCCCGCCGGCATCGGTTACGGTGATCCGCAGGACAATCTCGATCGGATCGTTCACATTTGGCGCCTGGAAGCTGGTCGTGAGGTTGCTGGTCGAGCTCAGCGTCACCATCGGGCCAGACACTTGCGACCAGGCAATGGTCATGGCGTCTCCATTTGGATCGCTGGCGGTCGCATTGAGTGTTACCGTGGCGCCCTCGGTGACAGACTGGGCGGTCCCGGCGCTGACGATCGGCGCGGCATTGATAATGTTGGCACCACTGTCAACGCCACCGTCGGCGCATGCCACGAGGCTGAGCGCGATTGCGGACACATACATCGTTCGGACGGTCATCCTCATTCTCCCGGTCGATCCCAGGACAGCATTCACGATACATCTTTACGTGTATAGTATGTTGTTTTATAATAATTTTTTATGCAGTTGGTGGCGACGGGATTGTGTCGCTCATTCGTTTAATGGCGCCGCGATTTTGCGCGTGCAGGCGGTTTTTCAGGTTCAGCGTTATCGGCTGGGCTGGAACAAATCAGCCCAAGCCTGCTGTCGGTCGATCTCTAACGCACCGCACCGATACGGGTTTGCGCAATCACGTTGCCGCGACAGGAAACCTCGACCTGGGTGGCGGTGTTCTTCAGGATCGCAAACGATGCGCGCCGCGCCGTGCTCGGCTTTTGACCTGGAATCTGTTTGGGTGCCGACAATGCGCGGGCTGGCGGCTTGACGTGCCGACTGCCGGTATAGAACAGCGTCAGGAGGATTATGTCTTCGCGGTCGGTTTCTTTGTGGGCGACGGCCCAGCCGGTGCCGTCGTGCACGATCAGAGCTATCGAGGCACTCACCTTCGTCCGGTCAAACCCGGGACCCGGCATCATGTTACGATAGGCCCTAAGATCTATCTGCGACGGGCAGGCTTGTGATGCCGCGGAGAGTTTCTGAAGCGGTGATTCTTGTTTCTCAGATTCGACAGGCTTTAGGGGCGCTTCTGGCGTTGCATCCTGGCTGGCGCACGCGCCAATCATGATGGATGTCAGAATTGCTGCGAAGACGGTTTTGATCATGGCAGTATCGTAGCAAATCCAGGAGAATGGGAAATGGGGAGAACTACCCAATATAAGGCAATCCGCGACACCTTGAACAGGTGACGCCGACGGATGCGATGCGGCGATGCGGGAAATCTGTGGGCAGTGGCGCTGATCGCTTGCCGTCCCCCCCGAGTCCCTGCCATAAGCGTTGACGATGACCGATGCGCCGGAAACCCCTGAGGAGAACGAACGCGATGATGCGACGTTTTCTATGTTCGGAGACGCCGAAATGGGCGTGCCGAAGGATGAAGGCTATCAGGTCCTGGCGCGCAAATACCGGCCCCGTCTGTTCTCAGATCTGATTGGTCAGGAAGCCATGGTGCGGACGCTGAAAAACGCGTTCGAGACCGGCCGCGTGGCGCATGCTTTCATGCTGACTGGCGTCCGCGGCGTCGGAAAGACGACGACGGCGCGCCTGCTCGCCCGCGCCCTGAACTATTCCCGCGAGGGGCATGACGAACCCAGTATGGAGCTCGATCCACCGGGCGACTTCTGTGCCGCGATCATGGCGGGCAATCATCCCGATGTTCTGGAGCTGGACGCCGCCTCGCGGACCGGCGTGGCGGATATGCGCGAGTTGCTCGACGGCGTGCGCTACTCACCCGTGTCGGCGCGCCACAAGGTCTACATCATCGACGAAGTGCACATGCTGTCCACCGCGTCTTTCAATGCCTTGTTGAAGACGCTGGAAGAACCACCAGCCCACGTGAAGTTCATTTTTGCGACAACAGAAATCCGCAAAGTCCCGATCACCGTCCTGTCACGATGTCAGCGCTTTGACCTGAAACGGCTCGAAAGCGAAGCGCTCTCGAAACATCTGGCCAAGATTGCCGAACGGGAAAAAGCGAATGTCTCCGAAGAGGGGCTCGCGCTGATCGCCCGCGCGGCAGAGGGATCTGTGCGCGATGGTCTGTCAATCTTGGATCAAGCGATCGTCCAGGCCTTGGACGGGGACGAGGTGACGGGCGAACGCGTGCGCGACATGCTCGGCCTCGGCGACCGGCTGCGCCTGCTCGATGCGTTCGAATTCGCCATTCAGGGCGAAGCGCAAAAGGCTGTGGACGAAGTCGCTGACCAGGTCCGCGCCGGGGCCGACCCACTCGTCATCCTGAAGGACATGCTGGAAATTGCGGCCGACATCGCGACGGTGCAGGCCGCCGGCAACAATTACCAACTGCCCGGACCCGCAGACTGGACGCGCCGGACGCATGAGATTGCCGCGAACCTGACGCCTGCACAGGCCCAGCGCAATTGGCAAATCCTGCTATCCGGCTATCGCGACACCCAGACCGCGCCCGAGGCGGACACGGCTTTGCGCATGGTCGTCCTGCGCCTGGTTTCAGCAGCGCGCCTGCCAAGCCCGGAAGACGCCGCGCGTCTGCTCAGCGGGGGAGGGGCCACGGGCGGCGCGGGAAAGTCTGACGCAGCCGCGGCATCGCCGTCCGGCGGCGCGCAAGCCGTCGTGCAACTGGTTCAGCCGAGCGAACAGGCGCTCGCCAATTTCCGCGATGTTCTCAACCGGCTCGATACACGCAAGGAAGCGCGGCTGTGGGGCGAAGCACGCAAATATATTCGCGCCGAGAATTTCCGGCCTGGCCGCCTGGTCTGCGCTGTGGACCCTGGCGCACCAAAAGATCTGCTGCGCCGCCTGACCGATTTTCTCGAATATGAAACCGACATGGACTGGGATGTTGCTCTGTCTGACTCGTCGGTCGAAACCCAGAAAGAGACAGAGACGCGCGTGCGTGGAGAATTGCTCGCCGATGCGGCTGAGCACCCGGATGTCGCCGCGGCGCTGCAAGCGCTCCCCGGTGCGCAAGTTGTCGATGTCGAACGCAGCGCGCCCCTTGATCCGGCCACGCTCACCGACAATGTCGTGCCTCTGAAACGCACCTCAAAAGGCTAGAACGGACCTTCCATGACCGACCTTACCAAGATCATGCAACAAGCGCAGGAAATGCAGTCCAAGATGCAGGATGCGCAGGCCAAGATCGAGCAAACCGAAGCCGAAGGCATTGCCGGCGCCGGGCTCGTCGCGGTGACGCTCAAAGGCAAGGGCGAACTGGTCTCGATCAAGATCGATCCGTCGCTGATGTCCGATGATGCCGAGATCGTCGAAGATCTGGTCAAAGCCGCGCATCGCGAAGCGCGCAAGAATCTCGATCAGGCCATGGAAGCGGCGATGAAAGAAGCCACGGCCGGGTTTGGCGGCATGATGCCTGGCTTCAAGATGCCGTTCTAGTCTTCGTCCGTTTCGGCGACATTCTCATCCGCCATCTGGTATTCCGTCTCGCGTTCTGACGCGATCAGGGCGCGCACGGCTTCGGTCTCATAGCCCATTTCCTCGAGCGCTCGGGCTGACATCTGCAAGCCCGCTTCAATCGCATCCGGGATGACATAAGTGGCACCCGCCGTGTAAAGCGACCGGGCATGGTCAGCGTCGCGCGCGCGGGCCAGGATCGGCACATCCGGGCGGCCGCGGCGGGCGGTCCTGACCATGGATTCGGCGCGGCTGGCATCGTCCAAGGTGACCACGACCATGCCGGCGTGGGCCAGTCCGGCTTTTTGCAACACTTCCTCGCGCCCGCCATCGCCGAAGTAGACATGCCAGCCATCGCGTCGCTGTTGGGCGACGCGATTGGGGTTGGTTTCCAGTCCGACAATTTCCGCCTGCTCGCGGTCCAGGATGTGTGCCACAGCGCGGCCGACACGGCCAAAGCCGGCGACGATGACATGTCCCTCGGCATCGCTGAAATCGTCCGGCAGGGGATGTGCTTCGCCTTTTGGTGTCACGCGTTCGGCCAGCCAGATGCCGCCGCGCCAGCTGATTGTGACGATCAGCATGGACAGGGCGACGATCGCCGTCAGCACGGTCGTGGTCTCCGCCAGGAGCGTGCCGGCAGCCAGGCCCGCGCCAAATATGACGAAGGCGAATTCGCCCGCTGGCGCCAGCAGAGACGCGGCTTCGACCGCGACGGGCCAGGTGCCTGAGAAGATCCGCACGGCGATGAGCGCGATAATGGCTTTGACGATCAACAGAGCCAGGAGACCACCAAACACCATCGGCCAGTTATCGACCACGACACTGAGATCGATGGCCAGGCCGACGGTCAGGAAGAACAGGCCGAGCAGCAGGCCCTTGAACGGTTCGAGATCGATTTCGGTCTGGTGCTTGAACTCGGTCTCGCCCAGCAGCAAGCCGGCGAGAAACGCCCCGAGCGCGAGAGACAGGCCGGCATTGGCGGTGATGACGGATGCCCCGACCACGGTCAGCAGCGTGATCGCCATCAGGAAGTCCCGTCCCCCGGCATGCGCGGCCAGGCGGAACAGGTGGCGCAGCAGGAAGCGCCCGATGACGAAAATGACCAATAGGGCGATCAATCCGTTCAGCAGCGCCTGGCCCAGCACGGCGACAAGCCCGGCATCGCTCTGGCTGGCGGTAAAGCCGACAAAGATCAGGATTGGCGCCACCAGGATGTCCTGGAAAAGCAACACGCCCAGAGCTGTTCGCCCGACCGGGCCTGCGGCGAGTTTCTTCTCGGTCAGGACCTGCATGACGATGGCAGTTGATGACAGCGCCAGCGCCAGGCCGATAATCGCGGCAGCCGCCGGGGGTTGGCCAAGCAGATAGGCGACATAGCCGATGATGATCGCGCTGAGCAGTGCCTGCATCGTGCCGGCCCCGAACACGGTGCGCTTCAGGGCCCAGAGCTTTTCGAAAGACAGTTCCAACCCGAGCAGGAAGAGCAGGAAGAGCACGCCGAGTTCTGCAAAGGGCGCCGCGGCTACGGGATCGGAGATGGTCAAATATTCGAGAAGCGGCAGCTGCTCGCTAAAGGCGCTGAAGCCGCTCGGGCCAAGCGCAATCCCGGCCAGGATAAACGCGACGACGGCCGGCAATTTCAAGGCGCGCAGGATCGGCACAACCAAGCCGGCCGCCAGGAGAAACACCAAGGCGTCCTTGATCAAGATTTCCTGACCTTCATGCCCTACGGCCATGGCGATTTCCTGCTTTGCACAGGATCAATGTAACGCGTTCGGCCTTGAGAGAAAGGCGGCATCTTGTTGATGGATCGGGTTTTTTACGCGTTGAGCAATCGGTCGCTGAGCGCTGCGTCGAGTTGGGTGGCGGCGTCGGGCGTTAGCGCGTGCCTGAACAGGGTCAGGTGCTGCTGCACGGCGCTCGCCACGGCGCCAGATCCGATATCGCTATCGGCGCCGCTCTCACGCAGGAATTCGAGATGGTAACGCAGAATGATGACCATGTTCGTGGCCAGTTCCGGCAGGCGCTCGCGATTCATGTCGAGGTGCCCAGCTTTGACCATGGCATGCAGGAAGGTCTGAAACTGCGCCAGCGTATCGCGATAAATACCCGGCAGGCGTTCCAGGAGCTGATCGGTATGTTCGCCATAATCGGCCTGATCGCGATACAGGAAGCGGTAACGGCGGATTTCTGACACCAGCGCTTCGATCATGTTGGCATAGTCTTCCAGGACACGGGTTTCGTCACTGGGTAAAAGGGCGAGCCGGTGCTCCACCTCGTCCAGAAAACCGTCACTCAGCGCTTCAAGCAAAGCGCGCTTGTTCTTGAAATGATACCAGAGATTGCCTTCGGCAATGCCGCATTCCGCCGCGAGGTCAGCGGTGGTGACATTGCCAAAGCGACGCGCGTTGAACAGTTCGCGCGCCGTTTTCAGGATGCGGTCCCGGGTCTTCATCCGGCTTTCGGGCGGACAATGACCGGTACATTGGTGTAGCCCATCACAAAGTTGGACAGTACACGCTCTGGCTCACCAACCAGTTCGATCTTGTCAAAGCGATTGAGGATTTCTTCCCACAGGATGCGCAGCTGCATCTCACCAACCCGGTTGCCCATGCAGCGATGAACGCCGAAACCAAAGGACAGGTGGCGGCGGGCATTCGGACGGTCGATCCAGAACCGGTCCGGGTCTTCAATCACGGTCTCGTCGCGATTGCCGGAAATGTACCACATGATCACCTTGTCGCCCTTGCGGATGGTCTTGCCGCCAACCTCAACGTCTTCGAGCGCATTGCGGCGCATATGGCCGAGCGGGGTCTGAAACCGGATAATCTCCGAGACCATGTTCGGGATCAGGGATGGGTCGCTCTTGAGCTTGGCAAACTCGTCCGGGTTGCGATTGAGCTCGACAACGCCAGCGCTGATCGAGTTTCGCGTGGTGTCATTGCCGCCGACAATGAGCAGAATGAGATTGCCCAGGAACTCCTGCGGGTCGTTCACCATGTCTGCAGTTTCGGGATTGTGGGCCAGCAAGGAAATGAAGTCGAACTTCTTCGGTTGCGCCGCGCGTTCGTGCCAAAGCCGGGCGAAATAGGCGTAACACTCCTCCAGCGTCTTCATGCGCTGGTCCATATCGACTTCGATCCCGACGGTTTCGGATGTCGTCGCAACATCCGACCAGTAAGGCAGGAGATGGCGGTCTTCGAATGGGAAATCGAACAGGGTGGCGAGCATTTGCGTGGTCAGTTCTTTCGAGACCAGCTCGACCCAGTTGATTTCTTCATTGACCGGCAGACTGTCGAGAATGTTGCAGACCCGCTGGCGGATCAGGGCCTCAATTTCGGAAAGCTGTGATGGCGCGACCGCCGGGCTGACCGTCTTGCGCTGGGTCACATGTTTTGAGCCATCCATCGCAATGAACATGGGCGTTTCCATACCTTCGGGCGCATCACCAATGACGATATTGTCCTGCGACGAGAACACCTTGTGATTGGAATCCACAGCGATGATGTCATTGTATTTGGTAATTGACCAGAACGGGCCAAACGGGCTGTCAGGGCAGTAATGTACCGGATCTTCATTGCGGAGACGACGGAAATATTCACCCTGCGCATTGGCCTCGAAAATCTCGGCTTTCGAGACGTCCAGCGTTTCCAGCGGTAAGCTATACGGATCTGGAATTCCGGATTCGTCTAAAGTCTGCAGCGTATCGGCCAAGGTTACCTCCCATTTTGTTTTCTAGGGTGATAACCCTAAAAATGGAGCCTGCCAAGGAATTCCGGTCGATCTGAGAGCTGGCTCTTGCTTCGCCGCGCGAGTCCCTCACATTAGCCGCCATGAGCAAGTCGTCTGCAGGACCAGAAATCCAGCGCATGATCGATCTGATCGCGCGATTGCCAGGGCTGGGCCCGCGGTCGGCCCGCCGGGCCGCCTTGTTCCTGTTGAAGCGCCAGGATGCACTATTGCGCCCGATGGCCGATGCGCTGGCCGATGCAGCTGACAAGATCGAGCAATGCCGGACCTGCGGGAATTATGACACGCTGCAACCTTGCGCGGTTTGTCAGGCCACGGGTCGGGATGATGGCTTGATCTGTGTGGTTGAAGATGTGCCCGACCTATGGGCGCTTGAGCGCGCCGGCGCGTTTCGTGGCCGCTATCATGTCCTGGGCGGCGTCATGAGCGCGCTGGATGGCGTGGGCCCGGAAGACCTGACCATCGGCCTGCTCATCGATCGCATCAAGGCAGGCGGCGTGCGTGAGGTGATCCTGGCGCTCAATGCCACGGTCGATGGCCAGACCACAGCGCATTATATTGCGGAACAGCTCGAGGGCCTCGGTACAGAGGTCACACGCCTGGCGCACGGGGTGCCGGTCGGCGGCGAGCTTGACCATCTCGATGATGGCACGCTCGCCACGGCGCTGCGATCGCGGCGCGGGGTCTAGCGCCTATTCGGCTTTTTCGACGCGGTAGACCACGCCGTCCAGCATATTGGTGGCGATATAGATCGCGTCCGGCGTGGAGATCACGTCTCTGAAGCCGGTTTGCAGGTCAGCCAGCAGGTCTTCCGTGTCGCCGACACTTCCGTCAGCGCCAATGTCGACACGCACCAGTTTCTGACCGCGGGGTCCGTCCATGGCGCCGATCAGGAGATCGCCGGACCAGTCTTCAAACCCTGTCGTTTCAACTACGGCCATGCCGGATGGGGCAATTGACGGGACCCATTTAACGGCTGGTTGTTCCAGGCCAGGCGCTTCGGTTTCATCGGTGATGATGCTGCCATCATAATTGATGCCATAGGTAATGGTCGGCCAGCCATAATTGTTGCCGGGATTGATCACGTTGAGCTCGTCGCCGCCTTTCGGGCCGTGCTCATGCGCGAACAGGATGCCGCTGGCTGCGTGATAGACGAGGCCTTGCACATTGCGGTGGCCATATGACCAGACCGCAGGATTGCCGCCGCCGCCTGCAAACGGATTGTCGTCTGGTACGGAACCATCCGGCATGATGCGGGCGATTTTGCCGTGCAGAAGATTCGGATCCTGGGCGTCCTGCATATAGCGATAACCATCGCCCAGCGTCACGATCAGCGAGCCATCCGGCAGGAAGGCCAGACGTGATCCGTAATGATAAGTCGTCTCCCGCGGTTCGCCGAGGAAGATCTCGGTGACGTCGCTGAGGCTGCCGGCATCGTCGGACAGGGTCGCGGATATGACCGCCGTCGTGTTCGTTTCACCCATATCCTTGGAATAGGTCAGATAGAGTTTGCGATTGGTCGCAAAGTCCGGGTCGAGCAGAATGCCGAGCAGGCCGCCCTGACCCTCGACCAGAATATCCTCCGGCAGCCCGGCAATTGGCGCGTCGACCAGCGCATCGCCTGAGATCCGCCGCAACCGACCTTCGCGCTCCGTCACCAGCAAGTCGCCATTCGGCAAGGCCGCCATGCCCCACGGAAATTCGAGCTCCTCGGCAATCGGCACGAGCTTCAATCCATCGCTGGATGTCAGCGACCCATCTGCGGCAGCTTCAGGGGCTGCAGCTTGTCCGCCACACGCGGCGAGCAGGGCGATGGAAAGGGCGGAAAGGCTGGTTCGGATCATCACGAATCTCCTCGGAACAGGTCTTCGCTCAACATAAGCGGTTTGCCTGTAAATGAAAGAAGGACGACCCGAACGGATCGTCCTTCCCCTCTCTCCCCGCGCGTCGCGGGGCCCCTTGAGGCGCCAAAGGCGCCTTAAGACTTGTCCGTCAGGTCTGCATGCGGTGTGGCAACCACCATCTTAACATTGCAGGCGATCGAAATTTCAGCACCTGCTGCGTTTGCGTTTCCTGACGACCATCCCATCTTGCCTGGGTGGGTTCGCATGCACATGACACAGGCAGACAAGGGTCTTTGTCAACCAATTGGCGTCATTTGGAGTCGTTTGTGACGTCTGTGTGTGACAATTGGTGCACGGCCCTGATATGATGCGAAAGTCCTGCGACTGCGGTGACAATTGAGAGTGACACGAACATATGACCCACACTTCCGCGCTGGTTTTATTTTCCGGAGGGCAGGATTCCACCATCTGTCTCGCCCATGCTCTTGCCCGGTATGACCGGGTCGAGACGGTCGGATTCGACTATGGCCAGCGACATTCGGTTGAACTGGAGTGCCGGCCGAAGGTGATTTCTGCGTTGAAATCGAGTTTTCCAGACTGGGCTGGCAAGCTTGGCGAAGACCATGTGTGCGATGTTTCAGTCCTCGGCGAAATCAGCGACACCGCGATGACGTCTGAAACTGAAATCGAGATTGCTGAGAGCGGCTTGCCGAACACGTTTGTGCCGGGACGCAATCTGCTTTTCCTTACCCTGGCCGGTGCCATTGCCTGGCGGCGCGGCATTACCACCCTGGTCGGCGGCATGTGTGAGACGGATTATTCCGGCTACCCGGATTGTCGGCGAGAAACCATGGACGCCCAGGCGCTGACGCTGGCGCGCGGCATGGACCGGCCTTACAGCATCGAGACCCCGCTGATGTGGCTGGACAAGGCCGAGACTTGGGACCTGGCGACATCGCTTGGCGGTCAGGCCCTGGTCGACCTGGTGATCGAAGAGACCCATACTTGCTATCTTGGCGACCGCACCCAGCGCCATGCCTGGGGCTATGGCTGTGGCACGTGCCCGGCCTGTGAGCTACGCGCCAGGGGCTATGAGAAATGGCAGGCACAGGTCGCGGCATGAAGATCTATTCCGTCAAAGAAGCCTATGTCACGTTGCAAGGCGAGGGCGCGCAGACCGGGCGGGCCGCTGTTTTCCTGCGCTTCGCCGGGTGCAATCTCTGGTCCGGGCTGGAGCGCGACCGGGCGCGCGCTGTGTGCAATTTCTGCGACACGGATTTTGTTGGAACCGATGGCGAGAATGGCGGCAAGTTTGAAGGCGCGCAGGCGCTTGCCGACCACGTTCTTGCGGTGTGGGCCGAAGCCTCATCGCGCGGCGGGCAGCCTTATGTGATCTGCACGGGCGGTGAGCCGCTGCTGCAGCTTGATCCAAATGCCATCGCAGCCTTGAAAGCAGCTGGCTTTGAAATCGGGGTCGAGACAAATGGCACCATCGAAGCCCCCGAGGGGCTGGACTGGATCTGTGTCAGTCCGAAAGCCAATGCGCCACTGAAACAGCTGCGCGGCAACGAGTTGAAGCTGGTTTTTCCTCAGGACGAAGCCGAAGCACAGCCGGACCAATTTGAAAGCTTGCAGTTTCAACACTTTTTTCTGCAACCCAAAGATGATAGGGCGCAGGCCGAGAACACTGCGGCAGCGGCCGCTTATTGTATGAAGCATCCGAAATGGCGACTGAGCTTACAGACACACAAACTGATCGGACTGCCTTGAAGGTAGAAGGCCAGGTTTTCGAAATCACCAAGGCGGTGAATTTCGAAGCCGCTCATTATATGGGTGGCAAGCCGGAAGGGCATCCCTATCGGAATCTGCACGGGCATTCGTTTCGACTGGAAGCGACGGTTGCAGGCACCGTGCAGCCGGGCGCCGAATGGGTTCAGGATTTTTCAGACCTGACGGCGATCCTGACGGAAACCGCGAACAAGCTCGATCATCGCTTGCTGAACGAGATTGATGGTCTCAGCGTCCCGACGCTCGAACGCATCGCGCTGTGGGCCGCGAATGATCTGAAGACCAGACTGCCGGGCCTGAAGCGCGTGGCACTTGCCCGTCCAAGCCTGGATGAACGCTGCGTCCTGGTGCTCTGATCAGGCACAAAAAAGCCCCGGCATGATGCCGAGGCCTCGCTTGTCCCCACTTTAGCCCCTCTAAACGTCCCCCGGTCCCCTGGTCGCTCAAGGCCGTGTGTTCAATCGGCGTTTGTCTGCCATTTTGAATATCCAGGCGACGTCCAGTTCCTGAATCGCATCCGGCAGCGCATTGACGCGCGTTTTGATCGTTTCAGCGCGCTTCTGCTCGCGAACGGCAGCCGTGCGGTCGGCTGGAAACTGTATGACTGTGTGTCGTCTGCTCATGACACAAAGGCTCGCAAAGCCCATGCCAGCTTCGCCTTTTGCGCGAAAATTGCCCGAAAACTCGCGTTATTATTGGCGAAAAGGCAATTGTGTTTTGGAGCATCCGGGCAATGACAGGTCTGGATTCCCGCGCCACAATCCTCATCTCCTGTGCAAGATATGAACATTAAGTCTAACCGGGAAGGATCAAGATGATGGTGATGACAATATTCAAATGGTTGGTGGGGTTGGTTCTGGCCCTGGTGGCAATCGCGGTGATCGCTGTGGTCTCATTGCAGGCGCCGACGAAATGGAAAACGGCGGAAGCGATCCAGACACCGGACGCGCGCTTTGCCGACCTGGTCGATTATCCGTTCGCGCCAAATTATGCCGAGATAGACGGTTATCGCATCCATTATGTCGATGAAGGGCCGCGTGATGGCCAGACCATCCTGCTCCTGCACGGACAGCCGTCCTGGAGCTATCTGTACCGGCACATGATCCCGCCTCTGGTCGACCAGGGTTACCGGGTTATCGCGCCGGATCTCGTTGGCTTCGGCAAGTCCGATAAACCACTCAAGCAGAGTGATCATTCCTATCAGATGCATGTTGATCTGATGACGGATTTCGTCCGCGAGCTTGGCCTTGAGGACACGACCCTGTTTGCGCAGGATTGGGGCGGACTGATCGGCTTGCGGATCGTTGCCAATGAGCCTGACCGGTTTGCCCGCATCATGATTTCCAATACCGGCCTGCCAGCCGCCGGTGGATTACGCGGCTGGATTGGCTATCCGATGATCAAATTCGCGGTCTGGCGCGAAGGCAAACCAGATCAAGTCGCGGACGGTGGCGAGTTTCGCTTCACCCGCTGGATTGCCTGGGCGCGTTATTCGGAGAATTTCGACCTGCCGGCGCTGTTCCAGCAGGCGACCCATCGCACTTTGTCAGACGCAGAACTTGCTGGATACGCCGCGCCGTTCCCGGACGAGGAATACAAGGCAGCGATCCGCATCTTCCCTTACCTGGTGCCGTCGCAATTGCGCCAGAACCAGAAAGTCATGGATGAGTTCTACGCCAATTGGGACAAACCTTTCCTGACTGCATTCGGCGACAGCGATCCTGTCACCGCAGGCGGCGATGTGGTCTGGCAGGAGACAGTGCCGGGCGCGCAAGGCCAGCCCCATACCACGATCGCGAATGGTGATCATTTCATCCAGGAAGACAAGCCGGAGGAGCTCGTCACGCATCTGATTGATTTCATCGAGTCGAATTAGAAGAATGGAGCCACGAGACGGGGTGGGTGTCAGTTCAGCTCATCCTCGTCGCGCGGCTTGGCCGGCGTGAAGGCCGGGTGCAGCGGCTCTGCTGGAACGCCTTCTTCCTTCAGCGCCTCGCGTTCCTCTGACGTGGTCTCGCCCCAGATCGGTTTGTGATCGGTTTCACCATAATGCATGGCGCGCGCTTCCGTGGCGAAGCCATCTCCGACATAATCGAAATTCTCAGCCACATGCTGGCGGGCCTTGGCGGCGAGTTTGCCGAAGACTTTTTGCGGGTCTGGGGGACCGGATTTCTTGGTGCCAGAGACTGCCGGGGCCATGATCGCCTTGCCGACATTCGCGCCGTGGCATTCGATGCATTCGACCAGGTTACGCTCAGACTGCTTGTCATAGGCGTCCGACGAGGCAAACCAGGCCTCGAACTCGGCTTCGCAATCAGAACAGATGAGCGCGTACTTGATCATTAGGCCGCCAATAATGCATCCAGTTTGCCAGCGCGTTCAAGCGCCATCATCTCGTCGCAGCCGCCAATATGCAGGTCGCCAACGAAGATTTGCGGGAAAGTCCGGGCGCCGCCCGACTTTTGAATCATCTCGGCTTTCTTCTTGGAATCCATGCCTGCATCGATGTGGTCGATCTTCACATTCTTCTGTTTGAGCAGGCTCATCGCGCGCGAGCAATAAGGACAGAAAGCGCGCGTATAGATGGTCACATTGGCCATAGTCTGGGCGATCCTTTGTTTCGGTTCGCCTCTTATATGGTAACGTCTGCCTCTCTGACAACGCGCGCGAGCACCAGCACATTCACGCGGGCGGCGCCGGCCTTTTTCAAGGCCTTGGTACAGGCGGCGAGCGTTGCGCCGGTGGTCAGCACGTCATCGACCAGGGTCACGGTGCTGCCTTTGATGCGCGGCTGGCGCGACTTTCGGACTTCGAAGGCCCCGGCAACATTGCGCCGTCGCTGGCGCGCGGTCAGGCCGCCCTGGCTCGGCGTGTTGCGCTTGCGCGACAAGGCATCGACAAGGGCCAGCGTCCCGGTTTTTCGCGAGACGCCCTGCGCCAGCCAGGCCGATTGGTTGAAGCCGCGCGTGGCCAGGCGTTGATAATGCAATGGCACCGGCACCAGCCAGTCGGTTTCCGGGAGGATATCGCGTCCAGCCAGGGCCATCCAGTTTGACATCGCGTTCAGACCGTCGCGGCGCCCGGCATGTTTGAGTTCGAGTATGGCCTGGCGCGAGGTGTCGTCATAAGCGATGGCCGCGCGGGCCTGATTCCATTTCTGGGCCTTGGACGCGCACGAGCCGCACAGGCTGTCGGCGCCGAGATCAAGCTCCAGCGGCATGGCGCAGGATCGGCACCCGGCACCGTTGAGGAAATTTATCTGCGCAAAATCTTCAGGCGCGAGTGGGCCGTCGCCGCCATGACGGTCTCCAGAGATAATCGAGCGCTGGGGCCATACGAAATTTGCAAGCGAACGGAGTCCGGCCCTTGCAGATCGCGTCGTCCAGTGCATATCGGAGCTCATGTCGCCCTCTCCACCTCCCATCATGTTTGATCGAGCACGCGTTGCCCGCAACCGGGACCGTGCTTCATTGCGTTTCAGAGAGTATGCCTTCCTGAAGGGTCGAGAGTCCAATCAATTATTGGAAAGATTAGCCGACACATCGCGCGAATTTGACCGTGCGCTGGACATTGGCGCCCATGACGGACAGGCCTGCGAAGCCCTCTGTGAAAGTGGAAAAGTAAAAGAAATCATCGCCTTGGAGTCGTCTCCTCGGATGCTGGAAAGCCTGCAATCCCGCGGCTTCGAGACTGTCACATCTGACAGCGAGATTCTGGCGTTTCCGCGCGCGAGTTTCGACCTGGTGACCAGCATCCTGGCGCTGCACTGGATCAATGACCTGCCGGGCATGTTGAGCCAGGTTCGTCAGGTCCTGGTCCCGGACGGCCTGTTTCTGGGATGCCTGTTCGGGGCTGGCACATTGCCGGAGCTGCGTGCAGCGCTGATCGACGCCGAGAGCGAGATTACCGGCGGCATCAGCCCGCGCCTGTCGCCCTTGCCGGGTCTGCAGGACATGGCGGGCCTGCTGCAGCGTGCCGGGTTTGCCTTGCCTGTTGCCGATGTCGAGCGTGTCACGGTGCGCTACAGCCATCCGATGAAGCTCCTGCAAGACCTGAAAGGCATGGGCGAGCAGGCCGCCTTTGCGCCGCGCGAGGGGCAGGTCCGCAGACCGCTCTCGCGGCCCATTCTCGCCCGCATGAGCGAGATCTATATGGACCGGTTCCAGGATGAAGACGGCAAGGTGCGCGCAACTTTTGAAATTGTCTGGCTGTCTGGCTGGGCCCCGCATGCCAGCCAGCCCAAACCGCTCAAACCGGGTAGCGGCAAAGTCAACCTTGCTGATGCCGTCAAGCGCGTTCGCGATGGGGAGGTCGACTAGGCCCTCTTTCAGCCCGGCGACAAATCAGCGTATGAAGGCTGTAAGTTTTGGGAGCGGGCATATGTCATTGAAATCAAGCGCAGCCGGAATCTGGGTGATCGCCGCCGGGGTGATCATCGCCTTCCTGTATCTCGGCCGGGACATTCTCGCGCCATTTGCGCTGGCTGTGTTCCTGTTTCTGATCATTGAAGGTTTTGCGCGGGTGATTGATGAACGCTCCGAGCTGCTCAAGCGCGGCTGGTCGCGGGCGCTCGCCATTCTCGTCGTCATAGGCGGCTTTGTTGGCTTTCTCGCGATGATGGCGCGTGGCGTCGCCGAGTTTGGCAGCCAGGGGGACGCCTATCTCAACCGCATCAATGGACTGATCGAAGATGCCTATGGCTGGCTGCATCTCGGCGACGCGCCGACCCTGACGCAATTGGTGTTCAACGAAACCGGCCAGGCCTTTCTTGGGACGATTGCCAGCGCGACCAGCGGTTTGACCGGCGATCTGGTCCTGATCCTGATCTATGTCGCTTTCCTGTTCCTCGCGCAGTCAGCCTGGCCTGTGAAACTCGACCGGATTTTCTCGAACGCAGACCGCCGCGAGCAGGTCAAAGAGGTTGGCGACGCCGCGCGCCGGGGTATCGAGACCTATTTGTGGACGCAAACCGTGATCAGCGCCCTGATCACAGCGCTGACCTATGTGACGCTATTGGCGCTCGGCGTCGACAATGCGCTATTCTTGTCGACGCTAATATTCGTGCTGAACTATATTCCGACGATCGGTTCGATCGTCGCTGCGATGGTGCCGCCGCTTTTTGCCCTCGTACAGCCTGAGATTGCCGCCTGGATTCCGGGTGATGCGCCGAATGACAGCTATGTCTTTGCCGCCATGGTTTTTCTCGGCGTGAGCTTCTGGCAATTCTCGATTGGCAATTTTGTGCAACCCCGGATCATGGGGGATACACTCAACCTATCCGCGTTAGTCGTGTTATTGGCACTGGCCATCTGGGGCGCGATCTGGGGCATCCCGGGAATGTTCCTTTCAGCGCCTTTGACAGTCCTGATGATGATCCTTTTTGCGCAATCTGATTCGACGCGCTGGATCGCGATTTTACTGTCTGCAAACGGCGAACCCTTGTCACACGATAGCGCCACAAAGACAGAAAGTGATCAGGCCCAAAGCCTTGAAACTCAATGATTGTTACAGGATGAGCTGATTTTTCACTTGGCTTTGTGTCAACTTTCTTACATATACAACTTTGTTGGGACAAAATCAGTCGCATTACAGAAATCTGGCCTCCGCGTGCGTCCCCCCACCCAGCCTGCGGATGAGGCCAGTAGGGCCCACCGGACAAGTCCCCGTTCGGTGGGTCCGCTTATTTTCAGGCCAGACTTTTAAGACGCCACGGTTTGCATGAATTTGCGCATTGCATCCGCAGCGAGTGCGAATTGCGCAAAACTTGGCTTGGACCCGGTATAGGTTTTGACTTCTTGCAGCAGTGTTGCCCGGGCGTCGCTATGCTGCTGCACCCACGTTTTCGTGTCTCCGGATGCCAGCGCCTGATGCGCAGCGTCGGCTTGCAGATGCTCAAGCTCGCGAATGAGGCCACGTGTGGCCAGTCGGTCCCAATGCGGCATCTCAGCGATCGCGGACGTTGCCGCTGCGCGCAGTCGGTCAAGCGACAGTGCATCGCCGATTTGTAGATAGGCCTTGGTGGCGGCGGCTGCATCTTGATCGCTCTTTGCCGCCAGTTGCATGATCAGCGGTGCGTCTGCAAGCATGCGGGTCGCTGCCACAGCTTCCGCGAGTTCGCCTGGAACACCGTCGCGCCCAAGATGATTGATGCGGCGCTGGAAGACCGCTTTTTCATAAGCGGGAAGTGTAGCGGCGGAGAGGCCTGCGAGGGCATCACGCGCGGCTGCAAACTGCTCAATCTGGGCCGCAATCGAGCCATCAGAACCGGTTGTCAGCACACTATGCGTCAGGCGCCGAAGGGATGTGGCAAGTCCAGCCTGAAGATTGTTCTGGCGCTGGGTTGGCACCTGGTTATCGAGGCCGTCAATCTGAGTCTTCAGGTCCGAGATATTCAGCACCGCCCGCGCGACTTCAAAGGCCGCCACGATATTTGCGTTCGCCGCGCCGGACTGCTCGCGCAGGCGCAGCAGGAAGACGGGGCCGGCAATGTCGACGATCCGGTTGGCCAGCACCGTGCAGATGATTTCGCGCTTCAGGCGGTGCGCTTCCATCACGTCCTGATATTGCAGCAGTGCTTCAGGGAAATATCCGCGCAGAGTGGACTGGAAATAAGGGTCGTCCGGGACCTCGGACTCGACCAGATCGTCAAACAGGACGATTTTGGTCCAGGCCATGAGAACCGCAATTTCCGGCCGGGTCAGGACGCGGCCATCGGCTTCGAACTGGCTCATCTCGGCCGTGCTTGGCAGGCCCTCGACTTCGCGATCGAGCACGCCGCGCTCTTCCAGTCGCACCATCAGCCGCTCGAAGGCGACATGGTCGCGCTTGGCGCGTTCTTCGGCAAGGCTCAGCGCCCCGGTCTGGGAATAATTGTGCGCCAGGACATGGTCGGCGACATCGTCTGTC
Organism: Hyphomonadaceae bacterium; assembly: GCA_024742355.1. Taxonomy (GTDB): domain Bacteria; phylum Pseudomonadota; class Alphaproteobacteria; order Caulobacterales; family Hyphomonadaceae; genus Henriciella. Next base: position 319,844 of record JANSYM010000001.1, read on the forward strand.
ATTGAAGCGAGCAATGTGTTGCGCTCACCGCTTGGCAGGGCGCCGCGACGCATTGCTTCGGTGCACAGGATCTTGATATTGACCTCATGGTCGGAGCTGTCGACGCCAGCTGAATTGTCGATTGCATCTGTGTTCAGACGCACTCCATTGAGAGCGGCCTCGATCCGGCCTGCCTGGGTGAGGCCGAGATTGGCGCCTTCGCCGACAACCTTGGCTTTCAATTCGCGGCCATTGATGCGCATGGAATCATTGGCGCGGTCGCCTGCATCTGCATGGGTTTCGTCCGACGCCTTGATATAGGTGCCGATGCCGCCAAACCAGAGCAGCTCGCAGTCGGATTTCAACAAGGCATGGATGAGCTCATCAGGCGTCACCGCGTCGGACGTGATGCCCGTCATCGCCTTGATTTGCGGCGTCAGTGTTACTGATTTGGCGCTGCGGTCGAAAATGCCGCCGCCTTCGCTGATCAGGCTTTCATCATAATCCAGCCAGCTGGACCGCGGCAGGTCGAACATGCGCTTGCGTTCTTCCCACAACCGTTCCGGATCCTGTGGGTCCGGATCGATGAAGATGTGCATGTGGTTGAAGGCGGCTTGCAGGCGGATCTGCTTGGACAGCAGCATGCCATTGCCGAACACGTCGCCGCTCATGTCGCCGCAACCGATGACGGTGAAGGGTTCGGTCTGGATGTCCTTGCCGATCTCGCGGAAATGACGTTTCACGGCTTCCCAGGCGCCGCGCGCAGTGATGCCCATCTTCTTGTGGTCATAGCCGGCCGATCCGCCAGACGCGAAGGCGTCACCGAGCCAGAACCCGTGTGAAACACTGATTTCATTGGCGATATCAGAGAATGTCGCCGTGCCTTTGTCAGCTGCCACAACCAGGTATGGGTCATCACCATCGTGAATAACCGTGCGCGCCGGCGCCTGGACGGCGCCATCGATGAGATTGTCGGTCAGGCCAAGCAGGCTGGTAATGAAGGTCTTGTAGGCGTCGATCCCGGCGTCGCGCACGGCCTCGCGGCTGCCACCAAGTGGTAACTGTTTGGGAAAGAACCCGCCTTTTGAGCCGACCGGCACAATCACCGCATTCTTGACCTGCTGCGCCTTGACCAGGCCCAGCACTTCGGTGCGGAAATCATCGCGCCGGTCTGACCATCTGAGGCCGCCGCGGGCAACCGGGCCGAAGCGACAATGCACGCCTTCGACCATGGGTGAGTCGACAAAGATCTCGCGATACGGTTTTGGCGCTGGCAGGTCTTCCAGATCGCGGCTGGCAATCTTGAAACTGATATAGGGCAGCGACTGACCGTCGACGCCATGCTGATAGAAATTGGTCCGTTGCACCGCCATGATCAGGTCGGCCAACCGGCGGATCACGCGGTCATGATCCAGAGAGGCGACAGCTTTCAACGCGTCCTCGATCTGGTCGCCGAGCGTCACCATCGCGGCGTCGCGATTATCCGCAAAGTCCGGATCGAACCGGGCTTCGAACAGCGCCACCAGGTATTTGGTCAGCTCAGGATTATTGTTCAGGGCCGCAATCTGGGTTTGCCGGGCTGGATCGAGACCGGTCTGGTGGCGATAAGCGCACAGAGCGCGGCACAGACCGGACTGGCGCCATGTCAGGCCGGCATTGAACACGAGCGCATTGAAACCATCATTCTCGGCGCGATCGCTCCACACGGCGACGAAGGCGTCTTCGAAGGCCGCACCGACTTCGGCGAGATCAATATCCTGGCCATCGACCCGGCGCATGGACAGCGAGTGAATCCAGTATTCATCTGGCGCATCCGGCACCGGCTTGGCGGTCGGTGCGACTGGGTAGCCGGTCTCGAAGGCTACGAAGAGGCCCATACGCTCGAACACGGGCACGCAATCTGAAAGCGCAATGGCGCCGCTGCGTGAATAGACTTTGGCGCGAATTTTCGCCGTCTCATCCTTGCTGCGACGGTAGGCGCGCAAGGCAATCGGACTGTCCTGGTGCAGATTGGCCAGCATGGCGACATCGGCCATTGCTTCTTCCGGATCGAAGGCTTCGCGATAGGCGGCGTTGAAGGCGCCTGTGAATAAGGTCGCCAATGAGCGCGCATCATCATTCAGATCGCTGCTCATGACGGCGTCGTGGAAGCGATCATTCCATGTTCGCGAAAGCTCAGCGATGGTCCGTTCCAGGTCTTCGAAATCAGGTCTCGGGCCGGATGCAGGAAGGGCGGTTTCAAACAGGACGCGAACCATTGTGGCGCCGTCAAAACTGGGCTGGAAGCTGCTCATGCGGCCGCCCCAGGCGGTTTCGATGGCTTCGGCTATGTGTCGCCGCAAGTCAGTGTCATACGCTTCACGCGGCACGAATACGACGGTTGAGACAAAGCGATTGAAACGGTCGGCACGGGTGAACACACGAACGCGCGGACGGGCGACCAGGTCGAGCACGCCTTGCATGATCGGCGCGAGCTCTTCCGACTTGGTCTGGATGAGTTCGTCGCGCGGCCAGCCCTCGATGATGTTGGACAGGGTTTTCTCATTGTGGCTGCCGGGCAGCACATTGAGGATGTCCAGCACGCGCTCCATCCGGCGGCGCAGGAGCGGGATGTTGCGCACAGACTCATTGTACGCTTCGGCCGTGTATAGCCCGAGGAACCGGGTCTCGCCGATGACCTCGCCCTTTTCGCCGAAATGCTTGACCCCGACATAGTCGCAGGCAACGCGGCGATGGACGCGGCTTTGCAGGGTCGCCTTGGCCATGATCAGGGTTTCTGGTTCAGCCAGGAAAGCCCCGATCTCTTCGGTGAGCAGCAGCGGTTCAGCGCCGCGATTGAGCACATTGCGCGCATCATCGCGCAACAGTCCAAGGTTGGAGCCTTCAACGGTGTCGGGCTCTTCTGGCAGCACATTGCCGTCCGGGCCGGTCTGGAACGTGTAACTGCGAGCGCCGAGGAAGACGAAACGCTCATTGCCGAGCCATTTCAGGAACTCGACCGCTTCGTCCTTATAGCGGGCGGAGACGTGCGAATTATTGTTGAGACGCTCAATCTCTGCGGCCATGCGGGCGCGCATTTCCTGATAATCCGCGGTGGCGGCATGTACATCGGAAAGGGTCGCTTGGGCTTCTGCCAGCAGGCGCGCCTGTTCGCCTTCGCTGAGATCCGGAAGATGGATCTGGATCAGCGAGAACCGGCCGTCTGCGGTTTCAACGATCGGATGGAAAAGCGTCATCACTTCAAAGCCGAGGTCGCTACAGGCACCGAGCAGCGAATCGACCAGGAAGGGACGATCGGGGCCAACCGCTTCGAGCAGGTGATGTCCGAGCAGTTCATTGCGAACGCCCTCTGCCGGGCGGATTCTCACCGCGGCCGTCTTGGTTGATTCGAACCATTCCCAGAGCGATTTGCCCAATGTCTCGATATTGCCCCTTGGGATAGAATTCCGCGAATCAGGCGGAACCTCGGCAAGCATTTGCGCAATGCAGGATGCTAGAGGGTCAGAATTTCTGGAATTGTCGGAAGTGTGAGAATGATCGGCCATAAGCAGCTGCCCTTGGAAGGATGTTCTTCCTTAAGGGAAATCTCGCGCCGTCTCAATCGAAATGGCATTGATTTTTTTGCAATGACTGTTGACTGCGATGTCAGCTGCCTTGGTCGCTATCTCGCCTCGAGCGCCGCCGCCAGTTCATTGCCTTTTATCGACCGGAAAGCCGCGCACAGTCGCGCGGTTTCAGAGGCCTGCGCCAGCCGCCGTTCATAGCCTGGAATAAGGTCGGCTTTGCTGTCCAGGAACGTGATGGCGTCGTCGATTTCATCCGCCGTGCAGAAATAGGCCACCAGCCGCGCCGTTTGCGGTTTGCGGATTTCCGGTGTGTTCGCAATCACGGCATCGAAATCGGATTTGAACTTGTCCCAGGCGGCGGCTGCGACAGACGTGTTCTGCAAGGCTGACAGATAGACGCCCCAGGCAACCTGTCCGTCAAACCCGTCACCTCGGACGCGGTCCATCAAGGCGAGGACGTCGGCTTCATCGCCATGCTCAGCGAGCGTATAATAGGTCTGCCGCCGCTCACGTTGGTTGGCGGTCGATGCCGCGAAGCCGAGCGCCGCTTGGAAAAAGGCACCGTCATCATTCTCAGCGGCAATGCCGATCGCGGTTTGGACCATATCTGGCGTCAGTGCTGACGCATCGGGATCATTGATGACACCGACATAAGCCGCCGCCGCAGCCGCCAGGCGCGCGCGATCTTCCGGCAGGTGCCCGACTTTCAGCAGGCGTGCATTCAGCCCCGTCTTGAGCAATTGCTCTCCTTCGCTGAGCGATTGGGGCGCACTTGCCTCCAGACGCTGCCAACGCGGGCCATAGGCCGACATGACGAAATCCCGGAAGGCCTGCTGCGAGGTCTCGTCCGCAAGCGCCTCCATATAGGTTTCAAGGTTTGGCATTGGGTCGAGCGCTGCGCTCCAGGTGCCGTTTGCATTGACTTCCAGGGCCTGCAAAAGCGTTGACGCAGACAGGCTGCCAGCGGCGAATGAAGCGGTCGCACTGTCGGCGAAGCTCAGCTGCTCGGCCGGCGTCAATCGGTCATAGTTCGCGATCAGGGCCTGCCAAGCCGTGTCGTTCAGATTAAAGCGCCAATAGCCTGCGCCGTCCGCATTCGGCATCACCCAGTCCGGACATTGGCCTTCAACAGGAATCTCCAGAACCGGCCCCGTGAACATGTCGCGATAAGTGTGCGTGTCGGTCCCGCTGCCGGTCTTGATGGCGAGCGGGATTACCCAGGTCTGTGCGCCTGGATCAATCGTCGAGCCGAGCGGGGCATAACGGCTTTGCGTCACTGTAATCAGGCCGGAATCCGGGGCTGGACAGGTCAAATTGACCTGCAGGTTCGGAATGCCCGGCTGCATGATGAAGGACGTGAAACTTTCGACCACGTCAGGCGACTTGCTGCCATCGGCAATCGAGGTCATGAAATCGTCGACGTCAGCAACGCCGTCCTCGAACCGGCGCATGTGCAGGCGGATGCCGTCTCTGAAGGCGTCTTCGCCGAGATAATTCTCGAACATGGACAAGACGCCGCCGCCTTTGCGGTAGGTGATGGCGTCAAAGGCATCCAGAATGTCGGCATTGCGCGCGATCGGATTTCGGATCTGGCGTGCGGAGGCGAGGCTGTCATTGTTCATGGCGCCAATCGCGGCCCGTTGCGCCGCCACGTCGAACCCGGTGTCCGGATAGACCGCGTTCATGGTCTTGTAGCTGATCCAGGTCGCGAAGGCTTCGTTGAGCCAGATATCATTCCACCAACGCGGTGTGACCAGATTGCCGAACCATTGATGGCCGAGTTCATGGGCGTGCGTCGTCATCGCCTGCCGTCGACCGGCAAGGCTGGTGCGATCATTCAAAAGCAGCCGGCTTTCCCGGTAGATGATCGCGCCAGCATTCTCCATCGCGCCATAAGCAAAATCAGGGGCCGCGATCAGGTCGAGTTTGCCATAAGGGTAGGGGTAATCGAAATAGGCTTCCTGCCAGACCACCATCTCATCCGTGATCGCCATCGCCTGTTCCAGCTGGTCGCCTTTGCCAGAAGGCGAGAAGCCACGAAACGGAATCGCACGCGGGCGGATCTCATTTGGCGGCAGAACGCCGCCATCGCGCAAATCATACGGTCCGACCGCCAGCGCAACGAGATAGGACTGGATGTCTCGCGTCGTCGCGAATTGAAACTCGATATTGCCGTCATCACGCGTGGTCTGAGCCTTCAGAGGGGCATTGGTGACGACCTGGTTGCCTGCCGGCGTCGCGACGGTCAGCGTCCATGTGGTTTTGAAACGCGGTTCGTCAAAACTCGGCACCAGACGGCGCGCGTCGATCGGCTCCATCTGCGTGGCGAGATAAGGTCGACCATTCTGCTCCGCCTTGTAGAGCCCGGCCAGGCCAAGATTGTAGGGGGCGGTATAGTCCAGTAAAAGTGTTGAATTGCCTTTTGGAACGGGCGTCGCAAAGTCGAGGCGCGAGACGCCGCCTTCTGCCTTGGACCGCGTGAATGTGGCTTCGAGCTCGGTACCATCAGCAAGCCGGGCGGACGCCGATGAGATGTCATGGTCGATACTGTGCAGCCAGACGCGCGCGTGCGGTTCATCCAGCGTGACATCGATCTCGACCTGTCCGGAGAATGTGTCCTGCGCCGGATCGGTATAAAGGCTCAGCCGATAGGCCGTGGGCGTGACGCCATCTGGCAGCTGACCGGCTGGCGGAACATCCTGCAGGATGGGTGGCACGTCGTCGAAGGTGATATCACCCTCGCTGCGGGTACAGGCGCTCAGAAGAACAGCGCCAGCGATTCCAGCGAGCAGGCATGATCGAAAGGTTTTCGTCAGCATTTTGCGATCCAATACAATCCATGAGGCACGGCTTGAAGCATAGGATTTGGACAGGCGCAAAGGTTTCTCTGCGTTCATCTTTTCGGATGCGACAAATAGCAGTAGGGCAGGTTCCATGAAACGGCTATGGCACTGGCCTATCGACCCGTTGGGACGGACGGTTCGCTTGATGATGAGCGAAAAAGGGTGGACCTATGAGTCCATCGAAATTCGCCCATGGGTGTCGGATCTGGAACTCGCCGCGCTGGCCCCGGGCGCCTGCGCGCCGGCACTTCTGGACACGGATGCCGAGGTGAAAACCTCGGCGGTCGGATCGCTTGCCATTTGCGAATATATCGAAGAGGCGCTGCCGAGCCCGCGTCTATTGCCGTTCACGCCGATGGAGAAGGCCGAAGCGCGGCGTCTATGGCAATGGGCGGAGGAGAGCTTTGCCGGCATCAACAACACGCTGCTGGCTGAGCGGGTGACGCAATGGGTCAAGCGCGATCGCTCCCCTGACAGCCTTGCCTTGCGACAAGGCGCCCATGCCCTGAAGAACCGGATGACCTTCCTCGAAGCCCTTGCTGGTGAGCGCGCGTATATTGGCGGGCGGAACTTCTCGATTGCCGATCTCAGCGTCGCGGCGCACTTGTCGGCCTATGATTATTTCGGCGATGTGCCCTGGGATCTCACGCCGGATTTGAAAGCCTGGTATGCCCGGATGAAGTCGCGCCCGAGCTTTCGCGGATTGCTGGAAGACCGGGTTGGCAATGCCAAGCCTGTGAAGCACTATACCGACCTGGACTTTTAATCGGGGGTATCATGCTTCGCGCATTATTGAGTTTTGCTGTCTTGTGTTGGTGCGGGGCCGCCCCCGTCTGTGTGGCCCAGTCAGCGTATGAGTACGATCGTTACATCAAAAAGTTGAACGATTGGTCCGAAATGACCGGTTTCATTTTTCGGGATGCGTCTCGCATCGTGCGGCCATCGGACGACGTGTTCGATGCATATGTGCAGTTTATGGAAGGTAAGATCAGCGAAGAGGCGGTCAGGTCCAGGATCGAATTCGCGCGTGAATCCGTTGAATCGGAAACACGATTTGCGCGGGAGAGTGTCGATTTTTTGCCGGAACCACCCGCGAAACCCGATTGGTCGCAAATGCAGGTTTTCTTCACCCCGGACAAGCTTAACCGAATTCTTGACCACTCGCACTCTCATGCCGTTGAAGTCATTGATTTCGTTGATAATGCTTTGGGAAATGAGTATGTGGATTTTGAGGCTTTTGCCAGAATCCAGGACCAACGCACGCGCGCTTTGCTGACCATTGACGAGACCTTCATCCAAGCGACACTCAGTCAATTGCCTGACCGCGATATTCCTGTTGCGACGTTGTATGAATTGGAATTGATAACGCTGGAAATCGCGCACCTCCTTATGGATATGCAGACGAATGTTCTGGCAAATGGAAACGTGACTGAATACGTGCGCGCTCAAACGAAATTTGAGTCCGCGATTGAATCGATTCCGGAAACTGTTCAAAAAGGAGAGCGGCAGCAGGTCGAAGTGGAACGCGATATCGAAGCGGAGTGTCGCGATGCGTCCTTTCAGGACCAAACCATGTGCGACAGAGCGCGCAAAGCCACTGCGCTGTTCGGCCAGGCTTGGGCACTGGAGACCGCCATCTACGTTTGCCTATCCGAAAACTCGCCGGCTAGGATTCCACAAACCGAAGCCGATCGCGTTCGTCTCGGCCAACTCATGGGTGTTTTGGAACTCGCGGCGGAAAAACGAGTGCGTCTCTCAGACAACCGTGTAAACGCGAGTGAAGGTCGATCAGCTGCGGCGAAAATTGAATTCCCATTGAACGGCGAAAAAGATGTAGATCTTTGCACACCAGTGGCATCCGAAAAAGCGAGAAGCGATAGAAAGAAAGCAGCGGAGACAAGCTTAGAGACGCAGGAGCGTGAGCTCGCCGTTCCCACGTGAATTGCACATCGCGTCGCCATTTGGACTTGCTAAGATGCGCCGAAGCAGCTCGCTATGTAGAATGAGCCCTGTGTCGAACTTTCTTCATGCCACCGCGCAAGCGCTCGGCTTTGACGCGTGCCAGATTTGCCGGGCTGATGAGCCCTGGCCGGCGGGTGAGCGGCTGGAAGCCTTTGTCGAGGCCGGGCATCACGGCTCGATGGCCTGGATGGAGACGACGCTTGATCGCCGCAAAACGCCGACGGCGATGTGGGAAGATGCCAAATCGGCTGTGGTTGTGGCGCTCAATTACGGGCCGGATCACGACCCGATGCAGAGCCTGGAACGTACCGGCGAAGGTAACATCTCTGTCTATGCCCGCGGCAAGGACTATCATGATGTTCTGAAAAAGCGCCTGAAACAGCTGGCGCGTGCCTTCGTCGCCGAGACCGGCGCTGAGGTCAAAGTCTTCGTTGACACCGCGCCGCTGATGGAAAAGCCGCTGGCGCAGAAGGCGGGGCTCGGGTGGCAGGGCAAGCACACCAATCTGGTCTCGCGCGAGCACGGGTCCTGGCTGTTCCTGGGCGTCATGTTGACCAGCGCCGAACTCGAGCCAGAGGCGCCCGAGATTGACCATTGCGGATCGTGTCGGGCGTGCCTCGATATCTGTCCGACAGCGGCGTTTCCGGCGCCTTACCAGCTCGATGCGCGCCGGTGCATATCCTATCTGACCATCGAACATAAAGGCCCGATCGCGCATGAGTTCCGGGCCGCCATGGGCAACCGTATCTATGGCTGCGATGATTGCCTGGCCGTCTGCCCGTGGAACAAGTTTGCGGAGACCGCCCGAGAAGGCGCGTTCTGGGCCCGTGCCGAGCTCAAGGGGCCGGGGCTTGATGAACTCGCGGCACTCGATGACAGACAGTTTCGGGATGTGTTCTCCGGCTCGCCAATCAAGCGTATCGGGCGCGACCGTTTCATTCGTAATGTGTTGATTGCGCTTGGAAATTCAGGTGATGCGAATCTGATCGAGGGAAGCGTTCTTCCGCATTTGGACGATCAGGATCCGGTCATTCGCGGCGCTGCTGTCTGGGCGCTGTCACGCCTTGATTTGGCCCGCTTTGAAGCCGAAAAGGCCGCGCGTTGCGAGCTGGAAACGGATACGCAGGTGAGGGCGGAGTGGCAGAGACAGAAGCAACCAGCCGAATGAGTATCGGGCGCTGGATCTGGCGGGCCGTCAAATTTGCCGGCGGCCTCGTTGTCGCCGTGCATCTCTACGCGCTGATCCTGTTTTTCGCGCCGGTTCCGGGCACGTTCAACATGACCGGCCGCATCGTTCAGGGCACGGATGTCTATTATAGCTGGACGCCGCTGGAAGAAATCTCGCCGCATATTGCCCGCGCCGTGATCGCGGCGGAGGATACGCGCTTTTGCGAGCATTCAGGCGTCGACATCGACGCCATCAAAACCGCCCTCGATGAGCGCGAGGAAAGCGGCCGGGTGCGCGGCGCCTCAACGCTGACCCAGCAAACCGCGAAGAACGTCTTCCTGTGGAATGGCGGCGGCTATGCGCGCAAGGGCGCAGAGGCCTGGATGGCGGTGTTTATTGATGGCTTCTGGGGCAAGCGGCGGGTGATGGAAGTCTATCTCAATGTTGCCGAATGGGGCGATGGATTCTACGGCGCAGAGGCCGCCGCCTATGGCCGCTTCGGCAAACCCGCCAAAGACCTGACAAAGTTTGAGGCGGCGCGCCTGGCGGCTGTGCTGCCAAGCCCGAACAAGTGGCGAGTCAATCCGGCAGGACCTTATGTGAGACAGCGCACGGGGACCATTCTCGCGCGCATGGATGTGGTGGCGCGGGACGGGCTCGACAGCTGCGTTCTGGACTAGTTGAGTTCCGACAGCCGGATGGCTTCGCGAATATCACCGCGCAAGACGAGGATATCAATATTCTCCGGATCGAGCGCCAGCGCCTCTTCCATATCAGCTCTGGCGGCCGGTAGATTCTCTGTCGCGAGGTGCGCCCGGGCGCGCAGGGACAGGGCCTCGGCATCGCCGGGGTTGAGCTGCAAGGCGGCGTTGAGGTCGTCGACGCCTTCGATCCAGCGCTCAATGGCGAGATAGGCCGCAGCGCGATCCTTGTAGATATCCGGGTCATCCTGTTCGAGCTTGAGCGCCTCGGAGAGGGCGACAATCGCGGCATCCGGATAATTGCCCGCCAGCCAGGCATTTCCGGCCTGAGCGAGATAGATGATGCGGTCCTGAAGCTCAATCGCATCCGGCGCCGTTGCCAGCGCTTCCAGCCGCGCCGCGCCTTCTTCCAGCCGGTCCAGCGCCAGCAGCGACAGGGCATTGCAGTATCGCGCCTTTGGACGGTTGCCATTGCTCAGCCAGGCGAGGGAATCCTCGAACGCTTCTTCCGGTGCGGTCTCGGTTTTTTCGATACAGGCCTGCAGGCGATCCATCTCGGCGCGGGCAATATCTTCTGATGCAGATTGCGAGATTGGGAGAAGCCCAGACAACAAGACAGCTAAAAGCATGGACAATCCCTCCGACAAGCCAATATCTATTGCAGTAAGGACACTCAGATACGAGCGCAAATGACAGATCCGTCACAACCCCTCTTTTTGTTTGGACCGGGCTATTGTGCCACAGCGCTCGCGGCGGTGTGGACGGGTCCGGTCATGGCAACATATCGCTCGGATGAGGGCCTGCACAGGCTTGCAGAAACACCGCTGAAGCCGGTCTCAAGTGTGGATGAAACCGAGCTGCGCGCAGCGATTTGCGGCGCGCATGTGCTGATCAGCACGCCGCCGGATGAAAATGGCTGTCCCGCGCACGCATTGATCGGTGACGTCGCCGACACGGCAGCGAGCGTGACCTATCTGTCGACCACAGGCGTCTATGGCGACCTCGGCGGCGGCTGGGCGATGGAGTGGAGCCCACTCAACCCACAGTCGGAACGTGCCCGGCGCCGGGCGGCTGCGGAACGCGCCTGGCAGGCGACTTTTGACACGGCCTGCATTGTCCGGCTGCCCGGGATTTACGGCCCTGGACGGTCAGCCCTTGATCGCCTGCGTGGCGGCACGGCACGGCGGATCGTCAAGGATGGGCATGTGTTCTCACGCGCGCATGTCGACGATATTGCCAGCGGTCTTTACGCCTTGATCCAGAACCAGGCGCGCGGGCCGTTCAATCTCTGCGATGACCTCGCGGCCCCGCCGCAGGATGTGGTCAGCTTTGCAGCGGACCTGCTGGGCCTGGAGCCGCCGCCGGAGACACGGTTCGAGGAGGCGGATCTCTCGCCAATGGGGCGGAGTTTCTACGCCGAATGCAAACGGGTCTCGAATGCGCGGCTGAAAGCCGTCACGGGGTGGCGACCAGCCTATCCCACCTATCGCGATGGCTTGTCTGCCATCCATGCGTCAGGGGGCTAGCTGCTGGCGCCGCCCATGAAGCCGAGATCGCGGGTATTGAAATTGCTCAGATTTGGCAGAGAGCTGCCCAGTTCCGAACTGTTCAGTCCGAACCACGCGCCCATGGTCGCCGCGTATTGCTCAACCGATGTGGTCGGAATCAGACGCCCCCCTGTCCGCGTATAGAAGCCATTGCCAAGATCCGCGGTGGGCATGTCGCCATAAATGTTCTTTCCGCGAACATCGCCGCCAGCGACGAAATGGTGACCGCCCCAACCGTGATCGGTGCCATTGCCATTGTCGATCAGCGTGCGGCCGAAATCAGATGCCGTGAAGACCAGGACATTGTTCCACTCGCCGATCTCGACCATGGCGTCACGGAAGGTCGAAATCGCAGATGCCAGATCGGTATGCAGGCCGCCGAGAGAATTTGCTTGCCCACTATGCGTATCGTAGCCGCCTGTGTTGACGTAATACATTTGTCGCGAAACGTTCAGGAACTGGCGAATCTTGATCGTCTCAGCCACCGCCTGCATCTGCCTCGACAGGCTGGAATTGCCTGCAAAAACAGTACTGAACGGAGTCGCATTGGCGCGCGCCGTCGCATATTGCTCGGAATTTTCGACGGCTTTGGCCGTTGCGATTGAGGTGTCTTGTTCGAACAGATTGCGACTTTGCAAATCGCGACGCGTCAGCAATGTGCGAATCTTGTCGCGCGCAGCATCGTCGCCATCGGTGGAGCCGAGCAGATTGCGATTGGTGTAGAGGCTTGGCTCCGGGGCGCCGCCGCTGGTCACCGTGAATTGCGAGACATCATTGCCGGCCAGGAAGACATCGTTCGATCGTGTCGCCATGGCGGAAAACACGCGGTTCTCACTTGGCGAGGAGGCAACGACGCGGTCCATAAACCGGCCACCCCATCCCAATCTCGAACCTTCGACGCCAAATGACATCCAGGTTGACTGCTGGTCATTGTGCGAGAACAGCCGCTTCGGCAGGATTGCAGAATCACTGTCGAGCTGAGCGCGCGTGGTTGGCTGAATCAATGGGCCGACATTGCCGACCACAGCCAGGTCACCGGCTTCGAACATCGCATGCAGCGATGCCAGTTCCGGCGGCATCGCAAATTGCCGCCCACCAAAATTGCCAGCATTGTCGGGATTGAGCTGCAACAGGTTGGCGCGATTGCGCGACGAGGCAGACGATCCGGAATTGTAGGACCCGAACAGGCCGCTGCGCACGCTCTGCAGCTGATTGTACGAGGCCTGATCATAAGGCAGGACAGAGTCCGCGCCATCCATACCGCCTTTCAGGAAGATACAGACCATCGCCTTGTATCCGCTGGTATTGGCAGCCCAGGCATCATTCAGCCCGAGCCCCGTCATGGCGCCGAAACTGCTTGCAAATCCAGCCGTGCCGAGGCCGGCCAGGACGTGACGTCGTGAAATATTGGCCATTCGTGAGACTCCTTCTGAGCTTACCAGGTGACCGCGTAAGAGGGTGAATTGAGAACGAGAGCAACCGCCGTCATAACCACATCCTCGCGGTCCTGAGCGGTGTTCTCCGCAGTGTTTGTTCGAATTGGGATCGTGTTCAGGATGTCGACAATGTCAGTCTTCTCGATATCCGTCATTCGGCCGCCGGTGAGCAGGTCATCCAGATGATCTACCAAGGCTTGCGGTGTGTCGACGAGCGCCAGTTCCTCACTATAGTCCGGCGAATAGGTCTGTATCGACGAGTCCGCCTGGCCTGCGCGGTCGAACGCAAACTCAGTCATGAAATTCATGATTCCGACCGCACTGCTGGCATTCACAATCTGGAATTCAGGCACGGTAATGTTCTGATCTCCGGCATTTGTACCCGGGGCGATGTACCCGGGGCGATAGAAATTGAATACCGATGGCGCGCGGAACGCCTGCTGTCCGAGTGAGAACGCATTGCTGCGCGTGTCTCGAAGAGCGTTTTCGTTCTTGGCGTCCAGCGTTTGAACGTTGAACGCCCGGGCCCAATGGGTGAATCGCAGGATCGGTTCGCGGACCTTGCCAATCGCCAGCGTGCCACCGCTGGTCGGCTCAGCAAAGAGCGTCGGCTCGAGCAGGACGGCGGCGAGTGTGGCCTGCAGGTCGCCGCGCTGGCCGGTGCCAAATCGTTGCCCACCCGGTGCGGTAAAACTGCCATTCTCAAACGCCGTTGCAACATTCTGTATATAGGCTGGCGACGGATTCGATTGCGTGAACCGCTGGATCAATTGACGCGAAATGAATGGCGCGACGTTGGGGTGATTGAAGATTGTGTCCAATGCGATGCGAATGCTTTCATCGCCCGGTGTGCCTGCGGCAATTGTGGTCCCAAGGAATTGTTTTTCGAGCTCGGAATGCGAGGTGGCGACGATTTCCATCCGACGAATGCGCGCATCGGACGTGTCGTCGCCGGTGCTGCTGCGCGCAAAATTGAGGCCGGTGAACACCCGCGCCAGACCGACAATGTCATCATTCGAATAGGTTTCGATCTGCTGGCCCTGGCCATCCAGTCTTGGGCTGCCATCCATGTTCAGCTCGATCACGCCGATCGAAAACAGTTGCAGGATTTCCCGCGCATAGTTTTCATCCGGCATACGTCCGGTATTGGGATTGCCTTTCTGATTGCCGCGATAGGTCAGATAATTGCCCATGGCGGGCGAATAGGTCACGGCTTCGAGCACATCGCGATAATTGCCAAGGGCATTCTCGATCAGGACGTCCTGATAATAGCCGCGGAGGAATTGATCTGAGTCATTTGCGTCCGAGTAGACGAAGATTTGCGAGAGCGCGAACGCCATGCGCTGGCGCAGCTGATCGTCGGAACCGACAATGTGATCCCAATACAGCGCGTTGATCACCTTGCCGTCCAGGCCACCATCGGGTCTGCGCGGTTGGGCGAGCAAAATCGGCAGGGAAAGCGAGACCGGCTTGGCAAATTCGCGCGCCACCCAATCGGCGGCGTCGGTGCCTGTCAACGCGGCGATTTCCGACTTCGATCCGCCAAATGTGGCGCGTGCCAGGAAACGGGTTGCCTCGATGCTGGTATCGACTTGAGTACTTCCAGAGATAGGCGGTGTTCCGCCGCCGCCTCCGCCACCACCACCGGATCCGCCTCCGCCGACCGGTGTGGTCGGGGGCACGGATGCACCGCCCCCACCGCCGCTACAGGCAGCAAGTACAAGTCCTGCGGCAAAAAGAGTACTGACTAGATAGCTCGGCGACTTACGCATGTCGTCGTCCCTCGTTTGAACATCCCGGCCCGTATGTCGTTTTTTTTGCGCCCCAAACAGCTAAGTCTTCGTAAGACGAGGCACGATAATTTGCACGATGCGTTAACGCCTTGTTAATCAAGGTCTTTCCGAAGCAAGGTTGAATGAAATTTAATGTTCAAACGCCGAAAGAAAGCCGCTCAGATCCCAATGATTACGGGGATATAATCAATTTTCCGACGACTTTGCGATCCAGAAGCTGGCGAAATCCGTCCACGGTTTGCGCCAAAGGCAGACAATCATGCACATGGGGTCGGGTCTTTCCCTCACGCGCCCAGGACCAGATTTGCGCGACATTCTCTCGACCGCGTTCCGGAAACTGGCGTCCATATTCGCCGGCGCGGACACCGACGACGGAAAATCCCTTGATCAAGGGCATGTTGGTCGCGACCGACGCGATGCGCCCGGACGTGAAGCCGATCACCAGCAAGCGGCCATCAAACGCGATGCAGCGCACGCTTTCATCAAAGACATCACCTCCGACCGGGTCATAGATCACATCCACGCCGCGCCCGCCGGTCAGGTCTTTAACCTGCTGGCGAAAGCCGTCTTTCGTGTTGATCACATGGTCGGCGCCATAGGCTTTGACCTTCGCAAGCTTGTCATCAGATCCGCCTGTCGCGATCACCGTGGCGCCAAGCAATTTGCCGACATCGACAGCGGCCATGCCAACCCCGCCACTAGCGCCATGCACCAAGAGCGTTTCACCCGCTTGCAACCGCCCGCGCCGGACAAGGGCGACATAGGCGGTGAGGTAGGCAGCGGAATAAGAGGCGGCTTGCTCGAAGGACAGGTTGGTCGGCTTTGTTTGCAATCCGTCGATGGCGGCGATGGCGTATTCGGCAAACCCGCCAAAACGTGCGCCGCCGCAAACTTCGTCGCCAACAGAAAATCCGTCAACGCCGTCGCCAATCGCTGCCACCGTGCCGGAAATGTCCATGCCTGGCGTGAACGGTGGATCGAGCTTGAGCTGGTATTTGCCCTGGCAGAGCAGAATGTCGGGATAATTGATGCTGGTGGCGTGAACCTTGACCAGCACCTGGCCGGGACCTGGCGTCGGTGTCTCAACCTCGCGCAGCTCGACCCCGGCCAGATCGTCAGTGATTTTATGGCAGACGAGGGCGCGCATCAAAGCTTGGCATAGGCGTCCCGGACCATGCCGGCGACCTCCAGACAGGCGTCGCGGGCAGCTGGCACCACCGCCGTAAATGCGGTGAAGCCATGCGCGAGACTGTCATAGCATTTGAACGTGACATCGACGCCCGCGGCTTCCAGCTTCTTGGCATAGGCGGCGCCGTCATCGACCAGCGGGTCAAACCCGGCGGTCGCAATCACGGCAGGCGGCAAGCCTTCCAGGCGCATTTCCTGTGCGGGAGAGAGCAGGACATTGCTGCGCTCGAACTCGTCCGGGAGATATTGTTTCATGAACCATTGCATGGTGTCGGTCGAAAGCGGGTAGGTCTCGCCATAGGTCGTCGCCGACGGGAACTCAGTGACCAGGTCAGTCGCCGGATAGATCAGCAATTGCAGCTCCGGCTTGGGCATGCCGCGGCGGGTTGATTCCTGCGCGATGATGGCGCTGAAATTGCCGCCCATACTGTCGCCGCCAATCGCCGCACGGCCGGCCGGCGCTCCATATTTCTCGGCGTTCGACAGGGTCCATTCATAGGCCGAGATACAATCTTCCAGGCCGACAGGAAACTTGTGTTGCGGGGCGAGACGATAATCGACCGAGACAACCGGGCATTTGGCGACTTTGGCGATCATCGAACAGAAGGCATGACAGGCTTCGACATTCAGGATCACCCCGCCGCCCATATGCCAATAGGCCATCATCGGCGCGCTCGGATCCTGATCGTCCGGCTGGTACAGGCGGACCGGAATTTCGTGCCCGTCCTTGCCGGGAATTGTCATGTCCTCAAAACGAACGCCGGGCTCGGGCTTGGCCGCGAACATGCCGAGCCCCTCGATCGCGGCCGCCTGGGCCACTTCCGGTTCCAGGGACGACATTGGCGGTTGTTTGGCCGCGCCATGGGCGATGAATTGCAGATTGGGGTCGAGCGTGCGCCCGCCGAGGACAACCGGCTCACCGCCCGCCATTTTGATTTTCCAGCTGGCTGGCAGCTTCAGAAGCAGTTTCGCAATCGTTGCCTGCAGACTCATCCACCGGCCCTCCCAATCATTTTTTCTTGGGAGCTAATCTGACCGCGCTTCAGGATTTGGCAAGCGCTTCGATCCCTGCCAGCATCAGTTTTGCCGAGAATTCTGTTGCTCCCGCCGCGTCAACCGGGCGGCGAAGCAGCATCTTGTCGCCGGTTTCCCTGGCGATACCGATCGCGGCGGCGGTGAGATAGTCCAGGTCGAGATGCGCAAGGCCGACCTTGTCCATGACAATTTCCAGGTCGGCGCGGATTTCGTCGGACACGGTTTGCATTTCCGGCGTATCGATCCGGACCCCGATCAGGCTCATATGCGGTGACCCCGCCTCGATCGCCGGATTGTTCTCTTCGGCGAGGAAATTGAAATAGGCGCCATAGGCAGCGTAGAGATAGGATTCCAGGTCCTGCGCATCCTCGCGCACTTTCTGGAGCAGGGGACGGAAGCGTTTCACGCTGTCATTCGAGATCGCCTCGAACACTTCTTCCTTGGACTTGAAATAATTGTAGAATGTGCCGCTCGCCAGGTCGGTTTCGCGAATGATGTCGCGAATATTCGCCGCGTCATAGCCGATGCGCGCAAACACGGTGCGGGCGGCATCGAGAATCGCTTGTCGATTGGCTTGCTTGGCGCGCGCGCGTTTGCCCATGCGGACAACAGGTTCAGCGGTAATCGTCATCTCAATCCATATCCCTCTCGGGACCAGTGTGCTCAGATTGGTGACGGTCCGTCAACTTTTAAGTTGCGGTGCACTGTCGAGACGCAGCCGGCGCCGCACAGTGAGGAACACACCCCAGGCTGCGCGCAGCAGAATGAGCGCCAGCATGCCCCACATCGGCTCGCCCAGAGCGGCCATGGCGAAGGCGCCGGCAAAGATTGCTATGTGAAGGACGATGACCCGGCCATAAGGCTTCATCATTTCCTTTTCGACCGAGGTCTCGCGATACTCGCCGCGCAGAATATAGTCCTGGACGAACAGGAAGATCTGGACCGCGATGATGGCAAGCACAAAGGCCGGCATGCTGGCACCTGACAGCAAGGCTTCGTGGATCAGGCCGACGGGCGTTGGGAAGCCTGGTGACCCTGAGCTGTCCATATTCGCAAAGGCGCTGACAAAGATGCCGTGGACGAAGCAGAACATGCCATAATGGAAGACGAAGAACGGCCCGATAAACAGCATGCCGAGGACGCCGATAATATGTCCCTTGGCGCTGGTCGCGATCATCTTGGCGAGTGTGACGGCGCCGATAATGACGTTTTCAAGCCAGTAGAGAAAGACCAGCGGCGCGGCGCCCCAGCCCAGCGTCAGCACCGCCCATATCGGAAACAGGTCGACGGCAAGGATGACCCAGGCGACCGGGTCCCGATAGGTCCGCGCCAGGGTGTTCGGGTTGAGAAAACTCAGCAAGGGTCAGTCCCACACGATCAGCTGGTGCTATCCAAGCCACTCCATCGCGGAAAGTCCAGCGGGTTATTGGCCGTCAGGCCCCAGGATTTTCGCGGCGTATTGTAATTGCCGGTGAGGATTTCGTAATGGACATGGATGGCGGTGGCATTGCCGGTCCGTCCCATCATGCCGAGCGGCTGGCCGAAGCCGATTTTCTGGCCCGGCGCCAGGCCTTCGGAGAAATAGGCAAGATGGCCATAGCGCGTATAGACGCCATTGCCGTGGCCAATCAGAACTTGATAGCCAAAGCCCGATTGCTGGCTCACTTCCAGCACGCGGCCCGGCCCGGCCGAATAGACGGGCACAGCAGGCCTTGCCTGCAAGTCGATCCCCTTGTGCATCGACCCGAAACGCGGCCCGAACCCGGACGTCATGCACGCCCCGTTGACCGGCGAGGCGGCGAGGATCACGCCCTTGGCCACAACCAGCGCGTCATAGGTGAGAATGCGTCCGGACCCATCTGTGGACGGGCGATTGGAGAAGGACGGCGTGCACGCATAGAGGTGATAGTCTGGCTTGAACGGCCCCTGCTGGGCGCGCGGCGACGGCGTTGCCGGGCCTGGCGTTGCAATCGGGCCTTGCGGATACTGGACCGGCGGCGGTGGAGACGAGCATGCGACCAGGCCCGCAGCTGCCAGCCCCGCAACGATGGTTCGCATTTTCCAGCTCCTGATACTCTACGCAGACACCCGGGCGCGCTTTCGTCCCTTCTCCAATTCTTGCATGAGGTCTCTTACATAAGTGTTGAAATCGACCTGCATTGTGTGACGAACTGCCTGATAAAAGTGGCCCATATGTGTCTTTTCGTCCGCGGCCGTAATGCGATCCATCTCCTCACCGCTCGGCAGCGCGTATTCACCTGTGATCAGGGCGACCGCGAGTTTTGACTGCTGCTCGGCAAAATTGACCAGCGTCGGCAGCGGCTGAGCAAGGGCCAGGAAGACCAGATTCTCATAGCCCGGCTTCACCATCCGCTTGAACAGCGGGAAGCGGTTATCTGTCGGCGTGAGCTGAGCATCACCCTCAAAGAACGGGAAGGAGACCTTGTACCCCGTTGCCCAGACGATGGCGTCAATCTCCTCACGGCTGCCATCGGTGAAGATGACGGCGCCTGGCTCAAACCGCTCAATCGCGCCTTTGGCGGTGATGTCGCCGCAGCCGACCCGGGTGAGGAACTCGCCCGAGACCGATGGATGGGCATCCAGCGGTTCATGGTCCGGTTTCGGCAAGCCATAGTCTTGCGGATTGCCGATCTCCTTCTTGATCTTGGACCGGGCGAGGGCGCGGCCGACGCTCATCGGCATCCAGCTGGGCAGGATGGCCTTGTCTGCGGGCTGGCCGCCGAGATATTTTGGCAGCACCCAGACCCCGCGCCGCATCGAGATGATCAGCTTCTCGGCGATCGGGCGTTGTGACAGTTCCGACGAAATATCCATGGCCGAATTGCCGGCCCCGACGACCAGGATCTTCTTGCCGCGAAAATCATATGGCTCGAATGGATCCTCGTAATTGTGGCTGTGGATCTGATAGCCGGCAAATGTGTCCTGCCCGGGATAGTCATCCGGCGTGCGCGGGTCCCAGTGGTGACCATTGCCGACAAACAGCCATTGATAGGTCCGGGTTTCGCCGGTCGACAGGGTCACGTCCCAATCGCCATCAGCGCGGCGCACCGCCTTGTCGACACTGGTATTGAAGGTGATCGTCTCGCGCAGGCCGAAATGATCGACATAATCATGAAAGTATTGCAGCAGCTGGCTGTGATGCGGGAAATCGGGCCAGTCTTCCGGCACCGGATAATCCTCGAAGGCCAGGCGCCATTTCGACGTGTCGATATGCAGGCTCTGATAGCAGGACGACATGCCGTTCGGGTTCTTATAGTACCAGTTGCCACCAATATCGTCCGAGGTTTCGAAGCAATCATAGGCGATGCCATAATCCTTCAAACGCTTGGCCATGGTGAAGCCGCTACAGCCCGCACCGATAATGCAGGCCGTTTCTGAGCCCGCTTTTGTTCTCTGCATTACGTCATTCCACCTGGTCTGCAACAACCATCTTGCCAGTATTGAGAATGGTTTGACAATAGCCAGAAGGCCGCGTTTGCGGCCTTCCGAAAATACTCGCAGGTGTAAGAACGAAGTAGCTTAGAGCGTTCCGCACAGCGCGTGTATGGTTCCGGGAATACCGGGACATTGGTATTCGCAAACGCCACCACCGAGGTCACGGACCAAGGTACAATCCTCGCGCTTTATATCCAGAAATTCCTGAATCTCGGCGGACGTGAGTTGTTGGGCTTGGTGTTGAGTACTGACGCCCTCGCCCGGCATCGCAATGAATATTGCTGAAGCGAAAACAATGGATTTAACAATCATATCATTCTCCTGTTTTTCAACTGCACTCGGCCGAGTGATTGTATTTAGATCCCATTTATTTGATGGTGTCACTCTAATAAATATTAATTCAAGCGGGGGTTGCGTGTGGATGAGCAACTCCATCTCAAACTGCGCCTTCCATTTTTTTGATTTGAAGATTATCTCATGGGCTTTCCCGCAAACAGAGAGATGCATTGAGCTATGGACGAAAGCATTGCCAGCCTGGACAAGCGAATCGAGCTGATGCGCCAGCATATGGACGGCATGACCCAGATCGTGCCCTGGGCACGTGAGACCGGGTTCAAGGTCACGAGAGTTGAGCGCGGACAGGTCTGGGGCGTGCAGCCTTTTGCCGAACACCTGGTCGGTGATGTCGACGCACAGGTCATTCATGGCGGCGCCATTACAACCTTGCTGGACAATCTCAGCGGCATGGCCTGCGCCGCCTCGCTGGAAGAGTTTCGCTTCGTGGCGACGCTGGACCTGCGCATCGATTATATGCGCCCGGCCGATAGCGGCCGCGATATTATTGGCGAGGCCGAGTGCTATCACGTCACCAAGTCCGTCGCCTTCACCCGCGCCTGGGCCTATCATGAGAGCCGCGACAAGGTGATTGCCACCGCGCAAGGCGCCTTCGCCATCAACAAGCCCCGACCGAAAGCCAGCCTGGGAGTGCCGGAATGAGCGAGACCCTGACCCGCGGCCAGCAGCTGGAATCCTTTCTCGAGCGCGTGCCAATCGTACAGACGCTGGGCATGCGCTGCGACATCAAGGGCGATGACATGACCGCCGTGCTGCCGTTCCAGGACAAGCTGATCGGCAATTTCACCATCAAGGCATTGCATGGCGGCGCCATCGGCACCTTCCTGGAAATGACGGCGATGGCGCAGCTCTTCCTGGTCTCGGATGTCGAGCGTCCGGCCCGCACGATCAACATTACGGTCGACTATCTGCGCCAGGGCCGCGCCGAAGACCTGTTTGCCAGGGCTCGCGTGATCAAGCTCGGACGGCGCATGGCCTCAGTCACCGCAGAAGCCTGGCAAAGCGCGCGCGACAAACCGGTTGCGGCGCTGCATGGGCATTTTTTGCTGAACCGCTCTGGCGAGCCGCAAAGCTAGCGCCATATCCGGGTCATGCTGCCCATCATCCACCACTCTGACTATGACGCCGCCAGCGTGGGCGATGACCACCGTTTTCCGATGCGCAAATATTCTTTGGTGGCCGATCTGCTCAGAGCGCGCGGCCTGACCTTTGAAACACCGGCGCATGCGACGCAAGACGCGCTCGAGCAGGCGCATGATCCAGCCTATGTGCGCGGCGTTCTGACCAGCGCGCTCGATGCCAGGACAGCGCGGCGCGTCGGTTTCGAGATGACGCCGGCAATCGCGGCGCGGACCCGTGCCTCCGTCGGTGGCACCGAGCTCGCGGCCCGGCGCGCGTTGGAGACAGGGGCAGCGGTCAATCTGGCGGGCGGCAGCCACCATGCGGACTATCAAGGCGGCGCCGGGTTCTGTGTGTTCAATGATGTTGCGGTTGCGGCGCTCAGCTTGCTCGGCGAAGACCGGATCGGTCAGATCGCTGTGATCGATCTGGACGTCCATCATGGCGACGGCACCGCCCTGATCTTCGCCGATGAGCCGCGTGTGTTTACCGCCTCCTTGCATTGTGAGGATAACTGGCCGCGCACCAAGCCGCCGTCCGATCTCGATGTTGGCCTTGCGCGCGGCACCGAAGACGCCGTGTATCTCAGCGCCGCCGACACGCTCATCGCGCAGGTGCTGGACACCGCAAAACCCGACCTGGTCTTCTACAATGCCGGGGTCGACCCGCATCTGGACGACCGTCTCGGATTGCTCAGCCTCAGCGATGACGGCCTGAAGGCTCGCGACACCTGGGTTGCGCAGGCCTGTTCAGCGCGGGGCATCCCCCTGGTCGGCGTGCTGGGCGGCGGCTATAGCAAGAATGCCCGCGCGGTCGCCGAGCGCCACACTTTCCTGGTCGACGCGCTGCAAGAAATTGTCTGATTGCCCGTTCTGGTCGCTTGTTTCGCCGCGCGATTCCTTTGACAGTTTCGGCGATGACGAACGCTGATGATCCGACGCTCCAGAATGCCCGCGACCTGTTGCAGCGGATTTACGGCTATGATGATTTTCGCGGCCTGCAAGCCGATGTGATTGCTGATGTGATGGCCGGGCGCGACGCCCTCGCTGTCCTGCCGACCGGCGGCGGCAAGTCGCTCTGCTACCAGATCCCGTCAATGTTGCGCGATGGTGTCGGTCTCATCGTCTCGCCTTTGATCGCGCTGATGGCGGACCAGGTCGACGCGCTGAAAGCCCTGGGGGTGAAGGCCGAACGGCTCGATTCATCGATGCAGCACGAGGACCGGCTTGCGGCCCTGCAGGCGGCGCGGGCGGGCGAGATGCACATGCTCTATGTCTCGCCAGAAGGCTTGTCCGGCGGGCTCCTGAACGCGCTGAGCCAGCTCAATGTCTCGCTGATCGCCGTCGACGAGGCGCACTGTGTCAGCCAGTGGGGACATGATTTCCGACCGGACTATCGCGCGCTCGGGCGGCTCAAGACCGTATTCCCGAACGTGCCGCGCCTGGCCGTGACCGCGACCGCGGATGCGCGCACGCGTGAGGATATTCTGCAGCAGCTCGATCTCACCGAGCCGGCGGTTCATGTCGCCAGTTTCGACCGGGCCAATCTGACGCTCGGCGCTGAACCGAAAACAGGGAACAAGACCGATCGCCTGGTCAGCCTGATCCGCGCCCACAAGGGCCAAAGCGGCATCGTCTATGCTGCCACCCGCAAAGGGACTGAACAGCTCGCCGAAGCGCTGGAGAAGAATGGCATCGCAGCGCTCGCCTATCATGCCGGCCTTGAGTCTGAGGACCGGGCCGAGCGTCAGCGGCGCTTCCTGCTCGAGGATGGTCTGGTCATGTGCGCGACCGTGGCCTTCGGGATGGGCGTCGACAAGCCGGACGTGCGCTTCGTGATCCATGCCGATCCGCCGAAGACGATTGAAGCCTATTGGCAGGAGGTCGGCCGTGCCGGCCGTGACGGTGAGCCGGCGGAGGGCTTTGCCCTGTTCGGGCCAGCGGATTTACGGCGCAGCCTGATGTGGAGCTATGACAGCGACGCGGACGAGGCGATCAAGCGCGTGCAGATCAACAAGACGCGCCAGCTCTTTGCCTTGCTCAATGGCGATGCCTGCCGCCGCCAGGCGGTGCGCCAGTATTTCGGCGAGCGCGATGCCAAACCGTGCGGGGTCTGCGACAATTGCCAGGCCGAAGAGGCGGACCTCTATGACGCCACGCGCTGGGCCCAAATGGCCGTCTCGGCCGTGCTGCGCTGCGGCCAGAAGATTGGTCGCGGGCGACTGATCATCCATTTGATGGGCCAGGCGAAAGACGGGTTCGACGAGGACCTGTCGCAGCAATCGACCTATGGCATCGGCGCCGAATTGCCCAAGACCGGCTGGAATGCGGTCTTTGACGAGCTTCTGTTCACTGGCCTTCTGGCTGAAGGCGGCGAGGTCACACGGCCTTTCATCCATGTGCCGGACCATGATGTTGCCAAAGCGCTGTTCAAAGGCGATCGCGAGGTCCTGTTGCGCAGCGATCCGACGGTTCGGCGGGCCCGGTCACGCGGCAGCAAGACGGCCAGCGCGGCGTTTGCCGATCTCTCGACGCGAGACCGCGAGCTGTTTGACCAGTTGCGCAACTGGCGGGTCGAACTCGCCAAATCCAAAGGCGTGCCGCCTTATGTCATCTTTCATGATAAGACGCTGGCAACGATCGCGACGGAGCGTCCGGCCGACATGGTGGAATTGCTGCAGATCTCTGGCGTCGGGGAGAAGAAAGCCGGGCGCTATGGTGAGGATATTGCCCGCATCGTCCGCGACGCGGCATAGGCCGGATACAGAGATCGTAAAAAAGAAGACGGGACTGTGGGTAAATCAGCCCCGCCTTCCACTGTGAGAGGGATTAATGCCCGTAGGCAGACTCCCCATGGCTCGACGTATCGAGCCCGGTTTCCTCGTCTTCGGCAGAGACACGCAAAGGCGTCACCAGCTTGACGAGAAACAGGATGAGGCCGCTGAACACAGCGGACCAGAGACAGACGGTGACAACGCCAGTGAGCTGCACCGTGAACTGGCTGGCAATGCTCGCCTCGCCGAGGCCAGGCGCCATCGGGCCGAGGCCGGCCAGGAAAGGGATGAGCAGCGTGCCGAGAATGCCGCCAACGCCATGCACGGCGAAGACATCGAGGCTGTCATCAATCTTCAGTTTGGTGCGGATCAGTGTCACCGCATAGTAGCAGGCGAGCGCGGCGGCTGTCCCGATCAGGATTGCGGCGAGTGGGCCGACAGAGCCTGCCGCTGGGGTGATCGTGGCGAGGCCGGCAATCGTGCCGGTCGCGGTGCCGACCAGGGTTGGCTTGCCATATTTGACCCACTCGATCGCCATCCAGACCAGCGATGCCGTCGCCGCCGAGAGATGCGTGACCAGCATGGCCTGACCCGCCCCGGCGCTGGCGCCGCCTGCGGAGCCGGCATTAAACCCGAACCAGCCAACCCAGAGCATGCTGGCGCCGAGCATGACAAAGGCGGGATTATGCGGCGGCCGCATTTCCTGCGGGAACCCGGTGCGCTTGCCCATCATCGCGACAAAGACCAGCGAGCTGATGCCCGCGGTCGCGTGCACAACCAGGCCGCCAGCAAAGTCATGGACACCCTGACCGGCAAGCCAGCCGCCACCCCAGACCCAGTGACAGACCGGCGCATAGACCAGCACAAGCCAGAGCACAGAGAAGAGCAGGACCGCGCCAAAATTCACGCGCTCGACATAAGCGCCGACAATCAGCGCCGGGGTGATGATGGCGAACGTCATCTGGAACATGATGAAGACGGATTCCGGGATCGAACCGCTCATCGCATCCGTCGTGAGCCCGTTCAGAAAGGCGCCAGAGAGGCCGCCCCAGAGCGCGCCCATGCCCGCCGCGTCGCCATTTCCGTCACCAAACGCAATCGAGTAGCCAATCGCGACCCAGACCAGCGACATCAGGCAGGCCAGGACCAGGCATTGCATCAGGACGGACAGGACATTCTTGCCCTGAACCAGGCCGCCATAAAACAGGGCGAGGCCCGGCAGGGTCATGAACAGGACCAGCGCCGTCGAGGTCAGCATCCAGGCCGTGTCACCGGTATCGGCGAAGGCGGGGGCTGCCAGAAGCGAGAAAATTGCAAGAGTGGAGATGGCGCGCGCGGCGGACGCGCCTCGGCTTTTCGTGAATATCATTTTGTTCGCCCTCCCGAAGCGATGAGGCAGGCAATGAAGATTCACGGGCCGGGAACAAGGGCGGAGCAGGGCTGATGCATGCGCTTTTTTGCGGTTTGTCCAAATCTTGTGCGGTCGTGCCCAGAGTTTGGGCGGCGTGGCCGACAAGCTTGCTGGCTGACATTCATCTCAGTTCAGTCTAAGCGGCGCCCATGACAGACCTTGTCCTTACCCGCGCGCGTGTCTTGCGCCTGGCCGTGCCGGTGATGCTGGCCCAGGCCGCAATCGCCGCGACGGGGGTCGTCGATACCGCCGTCATGGGCCTGTATGGCGACAAGTCTGACCTCGCCGCCGTGGCCATTGCCAGCGTCGCGTTCAGCTTCATCTATTGGGGCTTTGGCTTCCTGCGCATGTCGACCACGGGACTGGTGGCACAAGCGCTCGGCCGTGACGACATGGCCGGTGCACGGGCGACGCTGCAGCGCGGTCTGCTGCTCGGGGCGGCCTTCGGAGTCTCAATCTTTGTCCTGTCGCCCGTGCTGCGCATGGGCGTGTTCGCACCATTCGGGGCCGAGCCGGATGTGGTCGACCTGGCCGATGGCTATTTCGCCGCGCGGGTCTGGGGTGCCCCGGCCTTGCTGACCCAATATGCGATCACCGGCTGGCTGCTCGGCACCGGCCGGACCGGCGCGCTGCTGGCCATGCAGATTGTGATGAATGGTGTGAACATCGTGTTGGATGTGTGGTTCGTCGCCAGCCTTGGCTGGGGGCCGGCCGGGATTGGCGCCGGGACGGCGATTGCCGAATGGGTGTCGCTGGTGTTTGGCTTGGTGCTGATATGGCGCAGTCTGAAACGTGAGCCGGGCCTGCTCGACCGCGCGGCGCTGATGGCGCTGTTCAATGCCAATCGCGACATCCTCATCCGCACCCTGGCTTTGCTCTTTGCCTTTGCCTGGTTCGTTCGTTCCGGCGCGCAGATGGGCACAGCGCAATTGGCCGGAAATGAAGTGCTGTTGCAGTTCATCACCGTCGCCGCCTTTGTCCTGGATGGGTTTGCCTTTGTCGCTGAAAAGGAGGTCGGCGAAGCCTATGGCGCTCGCAGCGTGGATCGTCTGCGCCGCGCGATGCGCCTGACCAGCGAACTCGCTCTGGCCTTTGGGGTCGTGATCAGCCTGGCTTACCTGTTTGCCGGCGCGGAGATCATCCAGCGCTTTATCAGCGATCCGGAAGCGCGCGACGCGGCGCTGGCCTTCCTGCCATATTGCGCCGCGGTGCCTTTGATTGGCGTGGCGGCGTTCCAGCTCGACGGCTTCTTCCTCGGCGCCACACAGGGGCGGGCGATGCGCAATGCGGGCATCGTGGTGACAGTGGCCTATGTCGCGCTCGATCTGCTGCTGCGACCGCTGTGGGGCAATACCGGCGTGTGGCTGGCTTTTCTCGGCATGTATGTGCTGCGGGCGGGGGCGCTTGGCTATTACTTGCCGAGCCTCATGCGCGCGACGGCAGGTCCGCGCCCGCAGCCTCAGCCACGGAGCTGAAGCCATCGGCGTGCAGGCGCTCGGCCAGGTCGGCATTGACTTTCGCCACCAGGCCGGGACCGTGAATGCTCAGTGCGGAATAGAGCTGCACAGCGTGGGCCCCGGCCCTGATCTTGGCATAGGCGTCGGCGCCGCTGCTGATCCCGCCACAGCCGATCAGGTCGAAGTCTCCGAACAGCTCGCTCGCGACGTCTTTCAGGACCCGCGTCGACTTTTCCATCAGCGGCGCACCAGACAGGCCGCCGCTCTCGCTGGCATGTGCGCTGCGCAGACTGGCCGGGCGATCGAGCGTGGTGTTCGAGACAATCAGGCCGGAGAGCCAGGCACCTTCGCCGCGAACGGTGTCGACAATGTCGGCCAGCGCCGCGTCGTCCAGGTCGGGCGCGATTTTCAGGAAGGCAGGTTTCTCAGCGCCCGCGTCGGCCCTGGCCGCAGAGCAGGCCGCGCCACACCGCGTCAGCAATTCCTGCAAAGCCGCCTTGCCCTGCAAGCCGCGCAAGCCCGGTGTGTTCGGGCTGGAAATGTTGATCGTCAGGTAGCTGCCATATGGATAGACCGCCGCGATGCCGGTCTCATAATCGGCGATGAAATCATCGCTGGTCTTGTTAGCCCCGACATTGGCGCCGACCGGACAGTCCGGGCGCGGCGGCGCGCGGCGCAGGCGCCGGACAAAATAGTCGAGCCCGTGATTGTTGAACCCCATGCGATTGATGACGCCGTCATCTTCGGTGAGGCGAAACAGGCGGGGCTTGGGATTACCGGGTTGCGGTTTCGGCGTGACGGTGCCGCATTCAAGAAACCCGAACCCAAATCGCGCCATGGCGCTGTGAACGTCCGCATTCTTGTCGAACCCGGCAGCGAGGCCAACCGGGTTTGCGAGATGAAGGCCTGACTTTGGGAGTTCGACCGGGATGCCCCAACGGTCTGGGGAGATTTTCGGCAAACCTATGCCAAGCTTCAACCCGCTTATGGTCGCCGAATGCGCCGCTTCCGGCGACAGCTTCTTCACCAAAGGCAGGGCGAGGTCCGGCAGGCTCATGTGTCGATATCGCCTGGCAATTGTGGGATGCCGTCACCGTCGAGACCCAGGGTCCAGACCCGATTTGCGGCACCGATATTTAGCCGCGCATAAAGATGCGGGAACAGGTCACCGCCGCGGCTTTCTTCCCAGCGGATGGGAATGCCCATCTCTTCGACAATGTATTCCAGCAGGCGCACATGCTTGGCCCCGGGATAATGCAGGCGCAGCGTCTCGTGCACTTGTTGGCGGGTGGAGAGATGGACATAGCCATCGCCTTCGTCGAGCGCGGTTTGAGAATAGCCGAGCTCTTCCGCCACCGCCCAATCCTGGGCGCTGAGAATTTTGTAGATACGGGTTCGTTGCAGCATCACCATGTCCGCGTGTTCACCTCTTTTTGGGCCGGAATGCAAGACAATTGGGCCGCTGAATTGATGAGACAATAGTCCTATGGTAAGAATCCTCGCGTCGTTCACCACCCTGATTGAGGCCAACGACCATGCAACATGGGGACATCTGGCGCGGCATTGACCTGCTGGCGCAGCGTCACGGACTGTCGACGTCCGGGCTGGCCAAACTTGCTGGGCTGGATGCGACCGCGTTCAACAAATCCAAACGCCTGCCCAGGGATGGCCGTCCGCGCTGGCCATCGACCGAGAGCATTTCGCGGGTGCTGATGGCGGTCGGCAGCGATTTCGACGAGTTCGCTGCATTGGTGACCGGGCGTGGCGGGATTGGTGTGCCGCTGGTGCGTCAATCAGATATGGATCAGGCTGACACGCTGGACCTGGGGTCTGCGGATGAGACGCGGTTGCCGGGTGATGAGCCTGACGAGGCCTGGTTTGTCCTCGAAATCGACACGCCGGATCTGGCGCCTTTCTATCATGTCGGCGAGCGGCTGGTCATCGGTCACGGTGCGCCCTTGCGCGAGGGCGACCGCGTCATCGTCAAACCCACGCATGGCGGCGCTCTGACGGGCACGCTGGTGCAGGCGACGCGCGACCAGATCCACGTACAGACTGCCGGGAACCCGAATGAAGTCCGGTTCTTTGAGCGCGCGAAGACTGACCTGATCGCGCGCATTCTGTGGGTCAGCCCGTAGCAGAGCCAGTCAGCGGATTGAAAATCCTCAAATCTTTTGACCAATGGGCTTGCGCCCTAGGGCGGTCTTGTGGAAGGACTGCGCGTCATGGATTGGGATAAGCTGAAGTCTTTTCACGCTGCAGCAGAAGCGGGCAGTCTGACCGCCGCCGGTGAGCGGCTGGGGATTTCGCAATCGGCTGTCTCTCGTCAGATCGCCGCCCTGGAAGAGCAATTGGGTGTGTCCCTGTTTCAGCGCCATGCGCGCGGCCTGGTCCTGACCGATGCCGGTCACACGCTGCACCGTTCCACAGTCGACATGGCGACGGCTGCGCAAGGCGCGAGCGCAGCGCTGAAAGACCAGCAGGATGTCGCGCAAGGCGAGCTGATCGTCACCGCGCCGGTGGCGTTCGGATCGACCTGGCTGGTCCCGCGCCTTGGGGAGTTTGTCACACAGAACCCTGAAATGCGCATCGATCTGCGCCTCGATGATGGCGAACATTATGACTTGCTGAAACTGGAAGCTGAATGTGCGATCCGCTTGTGGGCCGCTGACAAGGCCGACCTCATTCAGCGCAAGCTGGCGACGGTGGCGACCAATCTCTATGCCTCGCCCGAATATATCAAACAGCATGGCATGCCGCGCACGCCGCAGGATCTCGATAATCACCGGATCATTGCCTATGGCGCGGCCGACAGTCCGATCACAGCGATGAGTTTTGCCGAACGGGTCGGGCGCGATGATGCCGGGCCGCGTAAAGCCGCGCTGACGGTGAACAATGTCTCGGCCATGTTGCGCGCCGCTGAAGCCGGGCTGGGGATTGCCGACTTGCCGGACTATATGGCGAGCGCCGTGCCGCGGCTGGTTCGGGTCCTGGAGGATCATACCGGACCGAGCTTTGATCTCTACTTCATCTATCCAAGCGACCTGAAACGTTCCAAGCGCATTGGCGCCTTCCGGGACTTCCTGACTGGCCAGGTTGAGGCCTTCCGATCGTCACCTTTGCGGTAGCGAATATTAGTTTTGTGTAATGTATGCAAAATTGCATGCGGCATTTGCGGACATGCATGTTGCATTTACAACCAAAGAGCCCATATACCCCCCGTGTTGAGGTTCCGGACACGACCCGATCATTCCTCCGATTGGGTGTTTCCTCCCCCAGACGGAACCAAACTCCAAGGCCTGGCTGCGTATCGCGCCGGGCCTTTTTCTTATTTGGAGATCCGGACCAGCGTGGTCAGCAAAGAGCTGAACGCGATGCCAATTTCGCCGGACGAGATATTGTAGAAATCCGCTTCAGAGCTCGCGCACTGTTTGAGATTGGAGATCGCGGTTGAATCATTGATATCGACGGCGATCGTATAGAGCTGGATGCCATATTGAGTTTTCATCTGCTCGCAGGAATCGAGCATCAGATTGTCGAGCGCCGTCTTGTCGAGCCGTTGGATGTCCGGGTGGCGCCAGCAACCGACACTGTCATCATGGTCTTCGGGATGACCAACGTCATAAGACTGTTCGGTGCGACTGGTGCAGCCATAATAGCCTTCAAAATTGCGCGGCGCGACATTCACCCCGTCCGTCAGCAGCACGGCGATCTTGATGACTTCCGGGTCGTCCCAGGCGGATGGTTCGGAATCGGTCGGATAGGAAAAGAAGGTCGTCCAGTCGGTGCGTGGTGACAGGGTGCGCAAACCCCACATCAGGCCGATATCGGTGTGCGTGCCGCCTGGCGCGGGGTACATTTGCTTCAGCTTGTTGACCACTTGCGCGCGATTGGACGAGGCTGCGAGCATCGGCGACGGGCAGTTCATGTTCGGTCCATTGATCGCCTTCTGACGATCCCAGGGGAAGATGTCGGAACTGCCAGAATCGGTTGGGCGGTAATCGCAAATCTTCCCGCCATCGTTCAGATAAGCAAACTCGTTCGGGTCTGAGATGCAGGGTTCGATATAGCCATTGGAATCGGTCCAGCCATTGCTGTGATAATAATTGTACTGGTACTGGGCCGAGTAATCCGGGCGAGTGCCGGCGCGGACGGCTTTCGGCTGGTAATTGTTCGCCGCGCCGCCAGACCACCAGGGATCTGCGCGCAGCTGTGTCGTGTCGGTGACGCGGCAATTATAAGAGCAGTTCTGGCGATTGTACCAATAGGGCTCGAGCTTGGGCGGGACGATGGCGAGCGGCCATTTATGCGCCGGAAAGGCATCGGTCAGCGGCGTCTTCACGGTGCCGGTCAGGCTGACCTCGCGCTCGCCTGCGGCGGCGCGCACACAGCCGCGCCAGGTGGTGGGGGCAAACAGGTCGTCGGCATCGCTCTGCCGGGTCAGGGTTTGCCCCGTGAACGGGTTTTGCGTGTGACGCCAGGGATGCACGGCCGGCGCCGCCGGGACCGTACGCGAGCCATAGGCAGGTGGCAGCGTGCCGCTGGTCGGGGTCGAGTCCGGGGTCGCAATCGGCTCCGCCATGATGTTTACCGTCGTCGCCCAGGGCACAACCGAGATCTTGATATCTTCATGGCCATAGCGTTCGAACAGCGTGTCGGAGAAGTTCACCGCCGCCTCGCGCATCAGGTTCATGCGGTTGGAGCGGAACATGGACGTGGAATTGTCGAGGATAAGCGCGATCTCGAGGCGCTTATTGCCGCCAATCGCCGCCTGCGCCGTGGCGCCGATCGTGGTCGTGTTGCGATTGAGGATGCCGCCAAAGAAATTCTTCATGACGCTGGTCGCGGTGGCGTCAACAGTGCCGCCAACCTCGTCGAATGTGAAGGAGATGGTCGGCTGCGTGTCACCGAGGCCGAATTCCAGGTGATTGCGCTGAAAGATGCGATTGCCGGCCTGGCGCGCTGCGTCTTCGCGCTCCGACGGGGTCAGCGACGGATCGGCATAATATTCCTTGGCCGCCATCAGGACCGCCGCATCAATCGAGTGTTGCAGCTGGTTCTTATTGTTGAAGGCGCGCTGTCCATCGACGGAAAACCCGATCACGGCGGTCACCGGAACCAGGAACAGCCCGAACATCATCAGCGTATTGCCGCCCGTGTGTCGAAGGAATGAGTTTAACGCCCGCATGCGCAAGAGGCTAGAATTGCGGGGTCAAGGCGCCGCTAAAGTGAAAGTTTCAATTTCACCGACCGTCTGAACCGATCATCGACCATACTCTAGAACGGCACGCCATCATCGGCGTCGCCATCGTCGCCGGGCGCGAGGCCGGCAAAATCGAACACGCGTTGATCGTGCAAATGGCTCGGGCGTACCGTGGCCAGCGCATGCGCCATGACCTGGCGTACGCCGGGTTTGCGGGTCTCCCAATCGTCGAGCAGCTGCTTCATCGCCACGCGCTGCAAGCCATCCTGCGACCCGCAGAGATTGCAGGGGATGATCGGAAATTCCATCGCCTGCGAGAACTTTTTCAGGTCCGCTTCGGCGCAGGTGATGAGCGGGCGCAGCACCATCACGTCGCCTTCATCATTGAGCAGTTTGGGCGGCATCGCGGCGAGCCGTCCGCCATGCACGAAATTCATCATGAAGGTTTCAAGCGCGTCATCGCGGTGGTGGCCGAGCACGATGGCGTCACAGCCTTCTTCGCGGGCGATCCGATAGAGAATACCGCGTCGCAGGCGCGAGCACAGCGCGCAGAAGGTCTGCGTGTCGGGGATCTTGTCGGTGACGATGGAATAGGTGTCTTCGGTCTCGATCCGGTAATCGACGCCGACCTTGTCCAACCATTCGGGCAGGACATGTTTGGGAAAGCCCGGCTGGCCCTGGTCGAGATTGCAAGCGAGCAGGTCCACCGGCAGCGCGCCTTGCCATTGCAGGTCCATCAGTACGCTGAGCAGGCCATAACTGTCCTTGCCGCCGGACAGACAGACCAGCCATTTCGGGCGCTTGTCGGCCTGGCGGTCAATCAGCCCATACTGGTCAATGACCTGTAGGGCATTGCGTGCGAGCCGTTTGCGCAGCTTCTTGAAGCTGACGGATTTCGGCACGTCGGCAAAGATGGGCGGGACGGTGGAGAAGGTCGCTGTATCGGCCATGCCGCCGCCTATGCCATGAGCAGGCGCGGCGATCTAGAGCGTGAAGGCGGTTCCTGGTGAAACGAGGCGGCTAGGCGGCCTTGCGTCCGAGGCCGAAGAAGCCGCGTGATTTTTTCGCAGACTTGCGGTTCAGCTTTTTGACCGATGCTGATGATTTCGGCGTGTTCAGGCCGTAATATTCCCTGGCGCTCATCCAGCCAGTCTTCAGCGACGTGTGGTTGGGCGCATCCTCTGAGCTGCGGGGTTTCAGCATATTGTTCAGCTTGGGCCGGTATTTGCGGATCAGGTCTTCTTCGATCTTCTGGCGCTTGTTCTCGGAGCGAATGCACAAATAGTGGCGCTCGGACGCGCCTTTCTTGCGCGCCTCTTCCCAGCGCTCATGCCCTTCCAGGCGCCCCTGCAGATTGGAGGCCTTGCCAATATAGATCGGCTTGAGGAAGAAAAATGCCGTGCGGCGGACCATCACATAGATGCCGCCGGCATCTGGCAGCGCCTCGATGGTCTTGGTGATTTTGAAGCGATAGCGACGGCTGCTCTCGCCGCGCCAGACATGCCAGCCATAAGGGATCATGGAGGTCTCCAACCATTAAGGGTTAATAAAAACGCCTAATTGGTTAAGGTTTCGCTAAGCATTGCCCGGCGCACCGGGGCAAAACTGGTGCGGTGAATGGGGCAGGGGCCGAGTGTGCACAGCGCCTCGGCATGCGCGGCGGTGCCATAGCCCTTGTGACCGCTGAAACCATAACCGGGATACGTGGCGCAAAAGCCTTCCATCAAGCGATCGCGTTCGGTCTTGGCGAGGATCGAAGCAGCTGAGATGGCCGGCTCTTTCAAATCGCCCTTGATGATCGCTTCCGCTGGTGCTGGCAGCTCTCTGGGCAGGGCGTTGCCATCGATCAGGATTCGCGTCGGCGTAATCCCAAGACCGGCTATCGCGCGCTGCATGGCCAGGAAGGTTGCTTCGCGAATGTTCAGCTGGTCAATCTCGTCCGGCTCGGCATGGGCGACGCTCCAGTACGCAACGTTCGCCTTGATCTCAGGTTCCAGTGCGAACCGCTTCTTTTCGCTGATCTTTTTCGAATCGGTCAGGCCAGCAATCGGGCGGGCGGGGTCGAGGATCACGGCTGCCGCAGTCACGGGACCAGCCCAGGGGCCACGCCCGGCCTCGTCTACACCGCAGATCAGGTCTATGTGTGTCATCAGACGATACAACAATGATTCTGGAAGGCGGGGCTATGAGCGACCCATATGTAATTGAAATGAGCGAGACCGGCGGCGTCGAAGTCCTGGTCAAGACGGCCCGCGCGCCGCGCCAGCCCGGCCCTGGTCAGGTCCTGGTGCGCCAGACCGCATCGGGCCTCAATTTCATCGATACCTATCACCGCACGGGTCTTTATCCGGTGAAGCTACCTTTCGTGCCAGGCTCGGAAGGGGCGGGTGTGGTCGAGGCGGTGGGCGAAGGTGTGGACCATATCGCGCTCGGCGACCGCGTCGCTTATCTCGGCTCCGGCACCTATGCGACGCATTATACCGGCCCGGCTGCGACCATGGTGAAACTGCCCGATGGCATCAGCGAACAGGACGCTGCGGCGGTTCTGCTCAAGGGCCTGACCGCCTGGATGCTCTTGTTCGAAGTGCGCCGCGCGTCGCCGGGCGAGACCGCTTTGGTCTGGGCGCCGGTTGGCGGCGTTGGCTCCTTGCTGGTGCCGTGGGCGACCGCGCTTGGCGTGGATGTGATTGCCGTCACATCCAGCGACGCCAAGGCGAGCCGCGCGCGTGAGCTCGGTGCGCGGGCGGTGGTGCTGTCCTCGCAGGACGTCGCCGCCGAAGTGCGCGGGCATACCGGCGGCGCGGGTGTCGATGTCTCCTATGACAGTGTCGGCAAGACCTCCGCCCAGGCCTCGCTCGACAGCCTCAAGCCGCGCGGTTGGTGGGTCAGCTATGGCAATGCTTCAGGCGCGGCTGATCCGATTGCGCCGGGGGCTCTCGGCGCCCGGGGATCGCTCATCCTGACCCGGCCCAGCCTGTTCCACTTCATCTCCGACGCCGACAGCCTGCGCCGAGGGGCCGCCGCCTTGTTCGGCGCCATGCGGACGGGCACGATCGCGGCGAATGTCGGCCAGACGTTTCCGCTTAGCGAGATCGCGGATGCGCATACCGCGCTGGAGAGCGGCAAGACGGTTGGGGCGACGGTGCTCTTGCCATAAGGGCGGCACCAGGGGCGAGTGGTCGCGTTAGATCAGACCGATACCTTGTCCGGCTTGCACCGCGACGAAGCCGGCGACCGCCAGGATCATCACGGCGAATGCCAGTCTGGCCGTCCGCAATCGGCCGGCCAGCCATTTGGAAATCAGGATACCGACCACACCGCCCAGCGCGCCGCCGGCCAGAAGCAACAGGATGAGGCGTCCGTCGACCAGGCCCGACATGGCGTAATTGGCGGACGTTGCCGCCCCGAAGATTGACACTGAAACCAGGGAGGATGCCGTCGCATTGGCCATGGTCATGCCAACCGCAAGCATCAGGCCCGGGACAATCAGAAAGCCGCCGCCAATCCCGAAAAAGCCGGCGGCCAGGCCGACCACCAATCCGATCGGCGCCAGTTGCAACACCATGCGCGGTGTCAGCGTCACGTCGGGGTCGCCCGCTGTCTTTGGCTTGCGAAACATGGACAGAGCGATCATCGCCATCGCCGCTGCGAAGCCGAGCAATAGGACATCGCCCTGCGTGATTTTTGCCAGACTCGAGCCAAGGATCGAGCCGATCAGGCCGGACATGGCAAAGACGATAGCGCAGGGCCACTTCACCCGCCCGCCGCGCCAGTGACCGAACAGGCTGAACAGCGCAATCGCGGCAACGCCCGCCGCCGACGTGCCGATGGCGACATGTGGATCATCAACGCCGACCAGATAAAGCAGCAAGGGCGCGGCGAGGACCGAGCCACCGCCGCCAAACGTGCCGAGAAACACGCCGACAATCGCACCGCTGAGCAGGCTCAGGGCGATGATATCCGGGGTCAGCTCGATCATGAAGCGTCTATGCGGGCTGACGCCGGTTCCAGGGCATGGCTTGCAGCAATGTCGCCATTCCGCACCAGCCGCTGATCCCGGCGAACATCAGGCCGGCGCCGACAAAGGCGGAAAGGCCGAACCATGCGGGCGCCACGAACCAGCCGAGCAATACACCGATCAGGATCAGGCTGCCGGCCGTGATCTGAACCTGGCGATTGATCTCGAGCGGCGCCTTGTTGTCCCTGGCCGTAGGCAAACCCAGCGCGCGCCAGGCGTCCAGGCCGCCCTCCAGCATGAACGCGTCCCCATCCACATGCTGGGCCAGGACGGCGCAATTGGAATCCGTGCGCATGCCGGACTTGCAATGGAAGATGGCGTTCTGCCCGGCATCCAGTTTCAGGTCGGCCTCATCGAGCGCTGAGACCGGCAAGGAAATCGAGCCAGGAATATGCTCGCGCGCATACTCGTCGGGTTCGCGAATATCGATCAGGACAGCCTTGCCGGACTTCAATCGGTCAGCCGCCACGTTCGGGGTGAGTTTTGTCAGTGTCGTCATTTCAACATCTCCGGACAGTAAATTTTCATCAGGGTTTCAATCACCTGGCGCACAGCAGGATCGGACAATCGGTAATAGATGGTCTGAGCGTCCCGCCGCGTCGCCACCAGCTCCCGCGTGCGCAACACGGACAGGTGTTGCGACAAGGCCGATTGCGACAGGCCGCTATCGGTCTGCAGCTCGCTCACAGACGCCTCAGAGGCGCCAAGGCGGCACAGAATCATCAAGCGATGCGGATTGGACATGGCCTTGAGCAGGCTGGCCGCCACTTCCGCCTTGGCTTCAAAAACACGGGGGTCGAGCAGATTTACGGTGTTGGTCATGTTTCCTATATATTAGGTATTGCTAATTTAGCAAGTGCTAATATATAAATCTCAAAGGAGATACACAATGATCCATGTTGAGGCTTATTTTGACGACGCCACCAATACGGTGACCTATCTGGTCGCGGACACCGCGACGCAGCAGGCGGTCCTGATCGATCCGGTTCTGGACTATGAACCGCATCGCGCCGCGCTCACCACGCAATCTGTTGATACGATCCTGGCAGATCTCCGGGCCCGTGAGCTGACCCTCACCTGGGTGCTCGATACACATGCGCATGCCGATCATCTGTCGGCGGCTGATTATGTCCGGGACGAAACCGGCGCCAAAGTCGGTATCGGGGCAAAGATCACTGAGGTTCAGAAACTGTTCGGCCCGGTGTTCAATGCCAGGGATGTCTGCGCCAGCGGCACGGTTTTCGACGCGCTGTTTGAGGATGGCGACGAAATCGCATTCGGCTCAACCGCCATCAAGGTGCTGCACACCCCAGGTCATACCCCGGCCTGCGTGACTTATGTGATCGAAGACGCGGCATTCGTTGGCGATACGCTGTTCATGCCCGACTATGGCACGGCGCGTGCGGATTTTCCGGGCGGCGATGCCCGCACCCTGTACCGGTCGATCCAGAAGATCCTGGTTCTGCCCCCGGAAACACGCATTTTTGTCGGCCATGATTACCTGCCGAAATCGCGCGATGAAGTGGCCTGGGAAAGCACGGTGGCCGAGCAAAAGACCGCAAACGTCCACCTGCAGGAAAATGATGAAGAGGCTTTCGTGGCCATGCGTGAAGCACGCGACGCCACGCTTCAGGCGCCGCGGCTGATCCTGCCATCCTTGCAAGTCAACATTCGCGGCGGCGCGTTGCCGCCGGCCGAATCGGATGGGCAAACTTATCTGAAACTGCCGGTGAACAGAATCTAAGCGCCCGCTTTCTATCCCGCCGGGTCCAGCTCCAGCAAGAGGGCCGGGTCGATATAGAAGTCGCCGCTGCGATCCTCGCTGCCGGGATTGCGCCATTTGACCGCCCAGTGCAGGTGCGGGCCGGTTGTGCGACCTGTATTGCCGCTGGCGCCGAGGCGCGCGCCGGCTGCCACGACGTCGCCCGCAGCGACGTCGACTTCTGACATGTGCATGAAGACCGAGACCAGGCCATCGCCATGGTCGAGGAAGACCGTGCCGCCTTCATAATAGAGATCGGGATCGCCCAGGGTCACGGTGCCGGCCGCTGGCGCGACGATCTCCGTGCCGGTTGGGATGGCAATGTCATAGCCGCGATGGATGGAGGTTTTCTCGCAGGTTTCGCCATCCTTGCCGACGCCGATATATTTGCGGGCCGGGCCAAAGGGCGAGGAAGGCGGGCCGTCAGACGGGCGCAGGAAACCCGTGCGCGCGCCCGGGCCCTTATTGAAAGTCTTGAACGCGTCCTGTTTCTTGACCCAGCTGCGCGAGGCATGGGCTTTCTGTTCCTCGGTGCGGGCATCGACCTTGTCGCAATCGAGGCCTTCAATCGTGCGGAATGGGTCGTCGCGTTCCGACAGCGTCAGGAATTGCACAGGCAAATCATGTTCGATTGAGGACACGCGCAGGGTGAGGGTTTCCGCGCGCTTCAGGCCGATCGTCGCGATGCCGTCTGCATTGACCGGAACATCGCGCCGCGCTTCGCCATCCGGGCCGGACACGCGCAGCGTGCTGCCGGCAGGGGCTTCACAGAGCAGCAGGCCGCCCTGCACAGCTTGTCCGGCGCAGGCAATGGTTCCGGTTTCAGCTGCGCCGGTGCCGGGCAGGCCGATCCAGACGAACAGGGCCAGAAGCCAGTCTCTCAGAAACATCTAGGCCTTGCCGCTCATGCGCGTCGCGGCGGCGGCGGCATCAATATAGGCTTCCTGATGATCGACGCTCCAATAGCGCAGCGCTGCGATCGGAATCTTGCGGCCGGTAACCGCGCAAATCACGTAATCCCCAGGACTTAGCAGTTCGAGATCGGCATCGAGATAGCGGATCTTGGCTTCGCCGGGCTGTCGGTCTGTCTTCTTAAGCATGGCCGCATAATGCCTGATCCACGGGCGAAAGGGAAGCCGGGAATTCATACGGAAGTTTTCGCTTTGTTCTCGTGAACAAATGTGGTACATAAGTCACAGCTGGCGGGCTCGGGGCCATTCTACGCCGAGTATGTTATAGACGAAAAGGAACGACTCATGTCCAAACCCAACCTGCAACTCGTGGATAAGGATTCCGGCGTGGATAAGCAGAAAGCTCTCGAAACGGCACTCGCCAACATTGACCGTGCATTTGGTAAAGGCTCGGTGATGCGCCTTGGCGAACAAACTTCTATGGATATTGAGTCGATTCCGACAGGATCGCTCGGCCTCGACATCGCTCTTGGCATTGGCGGCCTGCCAAAAGGCCGTGTGATTGAAATTTATGGCCCGGAAAGTTCCGGTAAGACGACGCTGTCGCTGCACATTGTGGCGGAAGCGCAGAAAAATGGCGGTGTCTGCGCCTTTGTCGATGCCGAACACGCGCTTGACCCGGTCTATGCCGGCAAGCTCGGGGTTGATCTCGATGACCTCCTGGTCTCGCAGCCCGATACTGGCGAACAGGCGCTGGAAATCGCCGACACATTGGTGCGCTCCGGCGCGATTGATGTCCTGGTCATCGACTCGGTTGCGGCGCTGACGCCGCGGGCCGAGATTGAAGGTGAGATGGGCGACAGCCTGCCAGGCCTGCAAGCGCGTCTGATGAGCCAGGCGCTGCGCAAGCTGACCGGCTCGATTTCCAAGTCGAACTGCATGGTCATCTTCATCAACCAGATCCGGATGAAGATTGGCGTCATGTTTGGTAGCCCGGAAACCACGACCGGCGGTAATGCGCTGAAATTCTACTCCTCTGTCCGTCTCGACATTCGCCGCATTGGCGCGCTGAAGGACAAGGATGAGGTGATCGGCAACCAGACCCGCGTGAAAGTGGTGAAGAACAAGGTTGCCCCACCCTTCCGCCAGGTCGAGTTCGACATCATCTATGGTGAAGGCATCTCCAAGACCGGCGAGATCATCGATCTCGGCGTCAAATGTGAAGTCATCGAGAAGTCCGGCTCCTGGTATTCCTATGGTCCGGAACGGATCGGGCAGGGGCGCGAGAAGACACGGCAATTCCTCAAGGACAATCCCGACATTCGTGACGAGATCGAGCTTGAGATTCGCAAGCGCTCCGGGCTCTTGTCCGACGTCCTGCTGACCGAAGGTGGCGGCCCGGCGGAAGAGGCTGAAGCCGGTTAAGCTGCGGCCCGAAACAGGGCCAAAAATCAGACCATGTGCAACGCGCCCGCGGAAACGCTTGGCGCGTTGCTTTTATGGACATATATCCACCCCCGAGAACGCGCTCATGATGGGCACAGCGGCAAAAGGAAGTTCCATGACGAGTGTCAACGATCTGCGCGAAGCATTTCTGTCCTATTTCGAAAGCAAGGGACATGTCCGCAAAGCCTCCGCGCCGCTGGTGCCGGAGAACGATCCGACCTTGCTGTTCGTCAATGCCGGCATGGTGCCGTTCAAGAACATCTTTACCGGCGCCGAGACCCCGTTCGCCCCGCGCGCGACGACCTCGCAGAAATGCGTCCGCGCCGGCGGCAAGCACAATGATCTCGACAATGTCGGCTACACCGCCCGCCACCACACGTTCTTCGAAATGCTCGGCAACTTCTCGTTCGGCGACTATTTCAAGGACGACGCCATCGCCATGGGCTGGGAGCTGGTGACCAGGGAGCTCGGCCTGCCGGCGGACAAATTGCTGGTCACCGTGTTTGCTGAAGATGATGAGGCCGCTGCGATCTGGAAGAAAGTCGCGGGCCTGCCGGACGACCGCATCATCCGCATCGCAACGTCGGACAATTTCTGGTCAATGGGCGATACTGGCCCATGCGGACCCTGTTCGGAGATCTTCTTCGATCACGGGCCTGAGGTCTGGGGCGGCCCGCCCGGAACGCCGGAAGAGGATGGCGATCGGTTCATCGAAATCTGGAACCTGGTCTTCATGCAATTCGACCAGCAGCATGGCGGCGACCGCACCAATCTGCCCAAGCCGTCCATCGATACCGGCATGGGCCTGGAGCGGATCGCGGCGGTCCTGCAGGGCGTCCACAATAATTACGAGATTGACCTGTTCCAGAACCTGATCGCGGCCGAGGAAGACGTCTATTCCCAGAACGCGACCGGCGACCAGCTCGGCTCATTCCGCGTGATTGCCGACCATTTGCGCACGTCGGCCTTCCTGGTTGCCGACGGTGTGACGCCGTCAAATGAAGGGCGCGGCTATGTCCTGCGCCGGATCATGCGGCGCGCCATGCGCCATGCCCACATTCTCGGCGCGCGCGAACCCGGCATGCACAAGCTGGTGCCGGCCCTGATCACCGAAATGGGCGCCGCCTATCCCGAACTGGGCCGTGCCCAGGCCGCGATCGAGAGCGCGCTCGAACAGGAAGAGAGTCGGTTCCAGAAGACATTGGGCCGCGGGCTCGCCTTGCTCGACGATGCCAGCGGCGATCTGAAAGAAGGCGATACGCTGCCCGGCGAGACCGCTTTCAAA
Organism: Hyphomonadaceae bacterium; assembly: GCA_024742355.1. GTDB lineage: Bacteria > Pseudomonadota > Alphaproteobacteria > Caulobacterales > Hyphomonadaceae > Henriciella. The sequence goes on from JANSYM010000001.1 coordinate 362,257, forward strand.
CTGTATGACACGTTCGGCTTCCCGCTCGACCTGACACAGGACATCCTGCGCGGCCGCGGCATGAGCGTCGACGAGACGGGCTTTGACGCTGCCATGGCGAAACAGAAAGAGGGCTCGAAAGCGGCCGGCTTTACCTCAGGCGACGCCGCCTCCGGCGAGGTCTGGTTCCGCCTGCTGGATGACGTCGGCGCCACGGAATTCCTTGGCTATTCCGATCTTGCCGGCGATGCGAAACTTGTTGCGATGGTTTCGGATGGCAGTCCGGTAAATTCTCTGAACAGCGGCGATGAGGCCGAGCTTTTGCTCGACCGGACGCCCTTCTATGCCGAAAGCGGCGGCCAGGCCGGCGATCATGGCGTCATCGAAACCAAAGGCGGCGCCCGCTTCATCGTTCGCGACGTGCAGAAACGCGCTGGCGACCTCCACGCCCATATTGGCGAAATGGTCGAAGGTTCGCTCTCGGTCGGCGATGCGGTATCGGCCCAGGTTAATGGCGACCGCCGGACGCGGATCATGGCCAACCATTCGGCCACCCACCTGATGCATGCCGCCCTGCGCGATGTGCTCGGTGAGCATGTCACCCAGAAAGGCTCCCTGGTCGAGGAAGAGCGCATGCGCTTTGACTTCTCGCATGGCGCGCCGGTCACGCCTGCTGAAATCGAGGCGATCGAGGACCAGGTCAATGCCGTCATCCGGCAGAACAATCCGGTCGGCATTGCCGTGACGACGCCTGAAAAGGCGATCGAGGCAGGCGCGCTGGCTTTGTTCGGTGAAAAATATGGCGACGAAGTGCGCGTCCTGTCCATGGGCACGGATCTGCAGGATGCCGACAAGACCTATTCGGTCGAACTGTGCGGCGGCACGCATGTCGAGCGCACGGGCGATATTGGCACCTTTGTCATCCTGTCCGAAAGTGGCGTCTCTGCGGGCGTACGGCGCATCGAAGTGGCAACGGGCGCCGAAGCCCTGGCCTTCCTGCGCAGCCGCGCCCAGGTCGCGGTCGATCTCTCGGATCAGCTGAAAGTGCCGCTGAAAGATGTCGGCAAGAAAGTCGCCAGCCTCACCGAAGACCGCAAGGCGCTGGAACGCCAGCTCGCTGACGCCAAGCGCGCGCTTGCCATGGCCGGCGAGAGCGGCGCGCCATCTGGCCCGGAAGAGATCAATGGCGTCAACCTGATCGCGCGCGTCGCGGAAGGCGTGGGCGGCAAGGATTTGCGGGCCCTCATCGACGAGGCCAAGGCGCAGATGAAGTCCGGCATCGCTGTCTTTATCGGCGTCAATGATGGCAAGGCGGCAGTCGCTGTCGGCGTGACCGAGGACCTGATCGGCACGCGTTCAGCGGTCGACCTGGTGCGCGTCGCCGCAGCAGAAGTGGGCGGCAAAGGCGGCGGCGGCCGCCCTGACATGGCGCAGGCTGGCGGACCTGATGGCTCAAAGGCGGAAGCGGCTCTGGATGCGGTTCGCGCGGCGCTGAAGAGGTAGCGCCGCGCGGGCGCAGACTAAACAATCCGCGGCAACCACATGCCCATCACTGCAGCGAAGATGCCGATCGACATCGCGGCGGTCGCGACAAAGACAACAGACGCGGCAGCGAGCTTCGCAGCGCCGTGCCGCTGCGGTGCGCTGGCCCACAGATAGATTTCCAGCAAGAGCAGCGGCAGCGCCATCTGGCCGAAATACCAGCTATAGATAAACGGTCCGGAAAAGGTCTCCGTGTCGATCCCGATGCCGCCCGTGGTCATGAACCAGAACATCATTCCGACGCGGAAGAACCAGACTGCACTGACCACCATGAACAGGCGCATGGCCCAGCGCCGGTGGCGGTCGAACTGGCGGGCGACGGCATAGCGCAAAGCCAGCGCGCCGAAAGCCAGGATCAGGACCGCATCCAGGCTGATCGCGACATGACCGGCAAGGCCGCCCAGCACGCCGCGCGTCCAGACGAGATACAGACCGGCAATGCTGGTGAAGAAGGCGAAGAAGAGATAGGTGCGACCGAGATTTCGATGTAGAGCGGGGAAGCGGTTCCGGATCGCTGGGATCAGCTGCAAAGGGCCGCCGCCGACAATGATGATGGCCACCAGAATGTGTCCGGCAATGGCGAGATTGCCGACCAGGTCGCCGGCCGCATGGCCATGCGGAAGGTGCGTGTCGCCCAGTCCCGGCAGACCGCCCAGGGCGAGCACCGGGACATAGAAGCCGATCACATAAGCGACGAACAGCCATTGCCCGAATGCGGCGATCAGAAACCAGATCTGTCCGCTCAGTGTTAGCGCTTTCTGGGCATTCAGGTTCAGCTGCCATCCTGGGGAGTCGTGGGCTGCGCTTTGCATGTTCCAACCTCGATTTGTTTACGTACAAGGCTCGCTACTTGCAGTCGGGCCAATTGTTGCCAATGATCCGCGATACCAAATGCTTGACTGAAACAGACACCGCCTGCGCCACTGAAAGGCCCGTTCATTGTCCCCTCAGCCCACTGTTTCCGCTGGATATGCCAAAGCGCTCTTCGATCTCGCGGTTGAACGCGGGGCGCCGGCGGGTGTACTGCTCGAGGCCGCCGCCTTGCAAACAGCGGATTTCGAGAACCCGCTGGCCCGCATTCCGCTGACAAAATTCAAGGCGCTGATGCGGCAGGGCAAGCGACTGTCCGGCGAGCCGGGCCTGGCCCTGTATTTTGGCGCGACCATTCCATTCGATGACCTGTCCATTGTCGGCCTGATCTGCCGGGCGGCGCCGACCATGGAAGCGGCGTTCAACCAGATGAACCGTTATGGCCGCCTGATCATCGACACGGATGGCGGTCAGTCTGGTGACCGGTTCGTGATTTCCCGGCGGGGCGGCCGCGTTTTCATTGACGATACGCGCGACGCGCCGGACGAATTTCCGGAGCTCACGGAATCGACTCTTGGGCGGTTCATTTGCGGGGTCGGCCGCCATTTCCCCGATCGCGGCTTCTTTCTGTCTGCAGAGGTGACCTATTCCCGTCCGGGTCATGCCGCGCTGTATGAGGCCTTGCTCGGCGTGCCGGTCCGGTTTGGCGGCCAGTTCAATGCCATGGAGGTCAGCGAGACCTGGCTCTCCTTCCGCATCAACCGGCCGAACAATTACGTCTTTGGTGTGCTCAGCGACCAGGCGGCCGAGCTTCTGACGCAGCTGGAGTCCAGCTCCAGTGTGCGCGCCGAGATTGAGCGCCGGCTGATGCCGCTATTGCATACGGGCGACACGGACATGCGCGCCATCGCCGCGGAGATGGGCTGCAGCGCGCAGACCCTGTATCGTCGGCTGAAGCGCGAGGAGACGAGCTTTAAGGACGTCGTCGATGAGCTGCGCCGCAAACTCGCCATTGATTATCTTCGCAGTGGTAAAGTGACGGTCAGCGAGACCGCCTATCTGGTCGGCTTCTCCGAACTCAGCGCCTTCTCGCGCGCGTTCAAGAGATGGACCGGCAAGACTCCGGGGCAGTTTCACAAGCAGACAGGGTAGGGGGGCCGTTCTATCCATCACGCTCTGCCCAGGCTTGTCTGGGCAGCCCATCACGAGCAAGCGCGTCTGAGATCGGGAGCGACAACACCTCTCCCGATCGCGGCAGACAGATTACGTGCTGGGCCCCACGGAAAATTCCGTGGGGAACGCTGGAAGGGAAACCTGGGTTCACGTCAACCGCCGAAGGTGCTTCATCGAGATCAACCCGCATGCTGAATTCTTAGCGACCGATCGAACGCCAAAGCACCGCTATCTGCAGATACTGATATGCAGAGGCGCAGGAACCGAGTAGTTGCAGGCCAAACTGAACCTCGCCGTCTGTCCTGGACCATGCGGGATGTTTCAGCCTCATTTGAAAGTCCTGACATGAAAACCGAGTTTGAGATTGCTGCGCCCCTCGCTCAGGCGCTGGCAGACAAAGGGTTTGAGGCTTTGACCCCGGTCCAGGAAGCCGTGCTGGACCCAGACCTGTTGGGCCGCGACTTGCTGGTCTCGGCGCAGACCGGCTCGGGCAAGACCGTCGCTTTCGGCCTGGCGCTGGCGGCATCGGTCCTTCAGGATGCCGAGCGCCTACCAGAGGCAGAGACCCCGTCGGCGCTGATCGTGGCGCCCACCCGTGAGCTCGCGCTGCAGGTGACGAAAGAGCTGCAATGGCTGTTCGCGCCGGCTGGCGGACGCGTCGCCTGCTGCATTGGCGGCGTCGATATTCGCGATGAACGCCGCGCCCTCTCCAGAGGCGTCCATTTCGTCGTCGGCACGCCAGGGCGGCTGGTCGACCATATCCGGCGCGGCTCGCTGGACCTGGAAGACGTGCAGGCTGTCGTCCTCGATGAGGCTGACGAGATGATGGATATGGGCTTCCGCGAGGAGCTTGAACACATTCTCAACGCCGCACCTGAAGACCGGCGGACTCTGATGTTCTCGGCCACGGTGTCGAAACCGATCGCGCGGCTGGCCGAGGCCTATCAGAACAATGCGGTGCGGCTGAACACGGTCTCGGCCCAGTCGACCCATAGCGACATCACTTATCAGGCGATGACCGTGGTGCCGAATGATGTCGAGAAGGCGGTCATCAACCTGCTACTCTATCACGACGCGCCGAATGCCATCGTCTTCTGTTCGCGCCGGGATGCGGTGAACAAGCTCACCTCGCGTCTGACCAATCGCGGGTTCTCCGTGGTCGCGCTGTCGGGTGAGTTCAGCCAGAAAGAGCGTAGCAATTCCGTTCTGGCAATGCGCGATGGCCGTGCCCGCGTCTGTGTCGCTACCGATGTCGCGGCGCGCGGATTGGATTTGCCCGGGCTCGACCTGGTCATCCATGCTGACCTGCCGCGCAACAAGGAAGGTCTGCTGCACCGGTCAGGCCGCACCGGTCGGGCCGGTCGCCAGGGGGTTTGTGCGCTCATCGTCCCGGTCCGCGCGCGGCGCCGGACAGAACGTCTCCTGCACGAGGCCAAGGTTGAGGCCGAATGGCGCCTGCCGCCATCTGCGGCAGAGATTGAAGAGGCCTTGAACGCCAAGCTCCTGGTCAATGAGGTGTTCCAGGCGCCGCCGGATGAGTCAGAGGCCGGCCTTGCGGATGCATTGCTTGAAAAATACAGCCCTGAACACCTCGCCGCGGCATTGGTTCGCCTGACCCGCGCGACCGATTCCGCGCCGGAAGTGCTGCAAGATCCGGGCGCGCAAAAGCCAGGCCGGGCGCGCCAGGACCGCTATGATCCGGACCGCGACTTCCCGCGCGATGACAAGCGCGCACATGGCGGGCGCCGTGGGTCGGACTTTTCCGATGGCCAATGGGTCAAGCTCGGCGTCGGTCGCAAAAACAAAGCCGATCCGAAATGGCTGATCCCGATGTTGTGCAAGTCCGGCGGCTTCTCGCGCGGCAGCATTGGCGCCATCCGCATCGAGCCGGACGCCACCCATGTCGAGCTGAAACCGGATGCCGCCAACCGCCTGATCGAAGCGGCTGGCGAGCGCCAGATCATCGACAAGAGCATCTGGGTCGGCCTGGCCGACGCGCCGGGCGAGCCGGAACCACGCCCGAAGAAAAGAGAAGGCTTCAAAGGTAAACGCCCAAACAAGGTCCGCCGCCCTGACGGTGACAAGACGGGCGGAAAGAAGTTCGCGAAAAAACGCACCGGCCCGAAGAAACCCCGCGGTCCAAATGGTGAAAAAAAGCGCAGCAAGAAACCGGCAGGGCGGAAATAGGGGCGGAACCGCGATGGTTTGCGAGCGTTCACGAAGCGGCGTCGCACGGCCGTTGCGGGGACGCTAAAAGAAAGGCGTCGATATCGAATCGACGCCTTTGATCGTGGATGTAACCGCGAGACTAGTTCGATGGTCCTGGAACAGAAGAGGGTCCATTTCCGGGAGCGCCCTCAACCGTATAGGCGAGCAGATTATAGTCCCCCGTTCGGAAACTGTTCAGGCCCAGCGCGCCGAGTGAAACCAGTGTTCCGTCAGCGAGCGGCACCAGGTCTGGACCTGTAACCTCAATTCGATATGTACCAGTTTCCGGAAGCGTATAGTCGAAGATCAACGGTTCCAATCCTTCAAAGGTTCGCTGATTGGCTGCAACTTCAACAAACGATCCGTCAGCTTGTCGCAATTGCAGGCTCAGGCGCGCGAGCACGAAATCCGCAATATTGCTATCAGAGCTGGATATGATCTCCGCGTTAAACACATCGCCGGCGCGGCCGTCGATTTCATAGTGATCTGCTTCATCCAACTGGGCGATCGTGCCGTTTACCAGCCCGGCCCGGACGTCCAGCTTGCCACCAGAGTTTGCGCCAGCAAGCAATGGATTTGCGGCAACGACTTTATTCAGATCCAGCTTGCCATTGGTGACGGCAATGAAGTCTTCTTCGATGGCGCGTGTTCGCGCATTGATCGCGAGCTTCACAGCTGAGCGTTCAGAAAAGAAGCGGTCGACAAATGGTGGACTGTTCAATGCAAGCCCCGCACTGGCACCTGAAGCCATGATGTGACTCAGCGTTTCGAGCGCTGTCTGATCCGTCTCCAACAATGGGATGAATTCGCCTGGGGAGCGGGCCGGAGGCAAACCACTTCCTGGTGCGCCGAATGAATCATGGTGGCGCAAGCCCTGGATATGGCCCAGCTCGTGCGACGCAGTGTTTGCCGATTGATTGACCACGGCGATCCGACGGAACGTCTCGATGCCTGCGGCGTCCAATGGCGCGCCGAGGCCTAGAAAGCCAGCCAAATTCTGCGTCCCGAAATTGGCATCCAATTCAGCGAGCAATTGCCAAAAACTCGCATCAACGAATGCGCCGTCATTTCGAGAATCGTTTCCAAAGTCGATATTGTCGGCCCGCCCGAACAGAATGCCTCCGGCAAGGTCGATCGGATTGGCATCATTGTCGCCAATTCTCAGGGTCGTGTAATCGCCTGAACCAGGCTCGGTTTGCGTGAACTCGTAATTGTAAGCGGCGTAGTCGTCTTCCAGGCGTTGCTGGATGAAGTCTCGATCCGATTGTGAGTAGATGTAGTCCGGAAAAATCCCGCCTGCGAACGGAACACCATTGACGAAAACATTGAAAAACGGAGAGGCACTGCCGAACCGCAGATAGACCACTTGCGGGGCATTATTCTGCTGGCCTTGTTTGAGCCCGCGTCCATTGGTGCCGGTATTCGAAGATGCGGCATTCGCCTGCATGGCGGCGGCATTTACCACGCCCTGCCGGTCGGCCGCAAAATCTTGCAGGAACGCCACCAGTTCCGCTTCAGTTTCCGGCTGGAAAGAGGCGCACATGGACAGCGGGCAATGATCAAACTCGATCCGCAAATTATTGTCGGTCAGGTCGGCGTCGACTTGAGCGCTCGCCGCGCCCCAACCAAGCGCGGAAACGGCCGCTGCTGCTGCGAACAATTTTACTAATTTCATGAACAACTCCCTCTTTTTATTTCAGCAACACTTACGTTGAAGGGGCGTATCGTCCAGTTAATTCGTGTTCTTGATTAGAATTTTCCGCCTTGGCACCAGCTTAGAGGCCGTCGGCGAACCATCGCGTTCAAATGTCCCGCTCACACATCTCCCGGAAACACCGGCTCGTCATCCCCCGCCTGCCATTGCGCGTATTTCGGCATGATCTGCTTGAACAGGGCGCTGTCGAGATGGTGCGCGAGCCAGCGCTGGAGATGCGGCAAGTCCAGCGCGTCGAACCAGGTGCGGTCGGTGTTGGCGAACTGGCGGATGAATGGGAAGATGGCGATATCGGCATAGCTGACGCGGTCACCGAACAGGTGCGGGCGGGTCGCGAGTTGCGCGTTGAGTATCTCGAGAAACGCGAGGCCCAGAGCGCGTTGCTCGTCGCGCACCACGCCTTCATCCTCATAGCGATTGGGATATTTGTAGCGGTCGAGCGCGTGCTTGAACGGGCCGTCGCATTCGGCGATCAGGGCGTCCATGTCGGCGGGGCTGCCTGTGTCCGGGCTCAGCCAGTCACCGGTATCATTGCGGGTGAGCGCCCAGGCCATGACATCGAGACTTTCCTCGATCACCGTGCCGTCTGGTTCGACAATCACCGGCACCGTGCCCTTGGGCGAGGCCTCGAGCATTTCGGCCGGTTTGTCGCGCAGCACGACTTCGCGCAGGCGGCATTCAATGCCCGCGTTTGCAATCGCCATGCGCGCGCGCATCGCATAAGGGCAGCGTCGGAAAGAATAGAGGATCGGCCGGGCGCCGCTCACGCAGACACTTTCTTGCGCGGCGTCATCACGACATTGTCGCCAATATGGCTTTCGCCGCGCTGGCGGGCGAGGCGCACCTGCTTCTGGCGTTCGCGCAAGGCGGCCATCTTGGCCTCGGTGAAGGTGCCATGGCAGCGCGGGCAGGAGACGCCGTCCTCGTACTTTTCGTCGGCGCGGTCCTCGGCACTGACCGGGTGGCGGCAGGCATGGCAGAGCTGATAATCACCGACTTCCAGGCCATGGCCGACACTAACGCGCTCATCAAAGACGAAACATTCGCCTTCCCAGAGACTGTCTTCCTCAGGCACGGTTTCGAGGTATTTGAGAATGCCGCCCTGCAGGTGGAAAACATCCTCGATGCCGAGGGATTTCACGTAAGAGGTCGATTTCTCGCAGCGAATGCCGCCGGTGCAGAACATCGCAATTTTCGGTGTCCGGCCCTGTGCGGCGAGCTCAGCGCGGAATTTTTCGAACCATTCGGGAAACGCGCGAAAGCTCTCGGTTTCCGGATCGATGGCGCCCTGAAAGGTGCCGAGCGCGACTTCATAATCATTGCGCGTGTCGATGACGACCGTGTCGGGATCGCTGATCAAATCATTCCAGTCTTCAGGCTTCACATAGGCCCCGACGAGACAGGTCGGGTCGGTGCCCGGCACGCCCATGGTGACGATCTCATTCTTCAGGCGCACTTTCAGACGCAGGAAAGGCATCGCCTCGGCATGGCTGTCTTTCCATTCCAGGCTGGCACAGCCGGGCAGGGCGCGGATCGCCTCCAGCGCCGCGTCCATGGCCTCCGGGGTTCCGGCAATGGTGCCGTTCACGCCTTCCGTGGCGAGCAGGATGGTGCCTTTGATCCCGAGCGCATTGAGACGCTCGAACAGCGGCGCGCGCAGGGCTTCGGGATCGTCAAAACTGACAAACTTATACAGGGCGGTGACACGAATATTCGACATGGCCCGGGCTTATGCCAGAACCGGCGCCCGGAGGAAAGTCAGGGCAATCACGTGGTTTGCACTAACAGCAGCCGCGTGCGCTCCGGGTTTTGGGCGCCGGCTTTGCGACAGTCTCCGGGGCGAAGTCCTCGCCATAGGTCTGGATCGTGCCCATGGTGTGGAACATCTCCCAGACCACGTCGGATGGATCGGTGGTCCAATGCTTGTCGCCATGGGCATAGCAACACTGCGCATCCGGCTCGTTCAGCATGGCCTGGTCGGCGCCGGCCAGGCGGTCGTGCAGCTCGGCCAGCTCATCGGCGTTTTCGGCCTGGATGCCGAGATGATTGACGCCAGCCTCGCGCGCGCCGCGCTGGCTGACGGCCAGGTTCACACGCGGATCGTCGACTTGCCATTTGGCATAATCGTCTTTGTCGACACTCGGCGCCTGACCGAACAGGGCGGAGTAAAATCGTTTCGTCGCGTCGAGGTCGTCGACGCTGATATGGACATGTAGGCGTTTCATCAGGGGGCTCCTTTCAAGGACAGGGTTGAGTCTTCCAGGCCGCCGACAATTTCCGGCAGGCCCTGGCAGCACTCGGACAGCAAGAAGGTCGAGAGGCCGCGCAAGGCGCTGAAACTGACGCGGTATATGATCGATCGGCCCTGGCGTTCTGAATGGATCAAACCGGCCTGGCTGAGTACATTCAGATGCTGGGACATGAGATTGTGGCGAATGCCGAGATGGCGCGCGAGGTCTCCGGCAGCGACACCGTCGGAACCGGCTTTGACCAGCAGGACCAGCGTGTCCAGACGGGTTTCCTGGGACAAGGCGGCGAAGGCGGAGAGGGCGTTTGTTTTGTTCATGCACACCGAGATAGGGACGAAATTTATTATGTCAATGATTCGTGATATATTGACATAATAGTTTGACCACCGCCTTGCCTTCGCCAAATTCGCTGCGTATAGCCGCTCTCTCTGCCAACCTGATCAACAAGAGGAGGGGTGCATGCAGACCAGATACGTCAACTCAAACCACCCCGTTTCTAACTCTTAGGATCAGGACCTTTTCCAATGGGCCAATCAATAGCGGGCTGCGCCAGCAGTCCATCATGCGCGCGTCTGCGCGCCCCATTTGTTTCAATTCAGCCGGAAAGGCTGGCAGGAGAATCTCATGCGTGAGGATATGTTCAAAGTCATTGTCGAGCGTCCACGCTGGGGCAGTCGGCATGCGCCGAAGGCCAAGCTGCGCAATGACAAAGTTCCAGGCCGCAAGCGCGCCACTGGCCGTCGCCAGGCGCTTGAACAGCACGGCTATACCAAATGCCTGAATGAGAATCTGGCGCCGCTCAAGCGCTATCTCATGAAGCAGGTCGGCCGTCCCTGGGACAAAGTTTATAGCGAGATCAGCGAGCACCTCGATACGGGCAGCACGGTGAAGCAGCACGTGCGCGATCACCTGACCGATTTCATTCTGATCAATGTCTCGGTCGATCGCGATGGCGGCTTCATGGCAACTCGTCACTGGGGCGGGCCACAACCGCCGCATCTGTGGTGGGCGAAGCTCTATGTCGATCCCAATGATGGCCTCATCAAGCGGACCGACAAATTGTGCCGAAAGCTCGGCGTGAAGGATTATCGCGGCAAGCTCCGCGACGATCGCAAACGCCGCGCGCAAGGCTGGCGCTTCGATCACAATCTGCGGGTCCTGACCGACACGCGTGTTCTGGTGAAGCTGAAAGGCTGCTGGTTTCAGATCGACACTGATGAGGCACCAACCGACAAGTTCGGGCGTGCCCTCTATGGCCGCGATCTTGTCGAAGCGCTGGCCAAAGGAAGCTCAGACGACGGCGTCGCCTGGCGCATCATCGCCAAGCATCAGCTGAACAAGAAAGAGCTAAAAGCACACAAGCTCAGCAATGATTGAGGGAGAGAGGCTTCGAGCAATCGGAGCCTCTTTTCTTTCGCGCCAATGTTCGCTGAGGGTCATTGGCAGACATTGCGCGGCGACCGCGCGCTCGTCGACGCTCTGCCCAGCCCGGTCTGGGCAGTCCATCACCCGAGCGCACTGTGAAGACCGGGAGCGAAAACATCTCTCCCGGTCCTCGCGGCAAGATCCCGTGCTGGACCCCACGGAAAATTCCGTGGGGAGCGCTTGGAGGAAAATGCGGATCTGCGTTTGCACATAGAGATCAGTTCCCTAATAGGCCCTCATCCTGAGCGAAGTCGAAGGATGAAGGGCCGTGCTTCCTGAAAGCCCGCCTCGTCCTTCGACCCCCGATCGCGTCGAGGGCAGGCTTCGCTCAGGATGAGGCTCAAAGAGTTAACCGCTCATCCCGGGCTTGACCCGGGACCTCCGGCAACGCTTCCGGTCTCTATCGCACGAGATCCCGGATCAAGTCCGGGACAGTCGGGGTGGCGTGCATGCCCACTCCTCCACCGAAAGCCGTCATCACAAACTCCGTCCTCTAACCCCGTGTGCGTCAGGCGGTTTCCAATCCCGATCCTTCATTGCCCCATTGTGTTTGCCCGTTGAGGCGCTACACCCCGGGCGATCATGCTGACCATTTCAAACCTCGACTATCGCGTAGAAGCCCGGCCGCTTTTTGAGGGGGCGTCAGCGACCATCTCCAAGGGCTGGAAAGTCGGTCTGGTGGGCCGGAACGGCACGGGTAAATCGACTCTGCTGAGACTGATCAGAGAGGATGTTGAAAACCCGAGCGGCGACAGTTCCATTCGTTTGGGCACCGGGGCGCGGCTGGGTTGGGTGGCACAAGAGGTTGCTCCAGGAGAGGAGACAATCCTGGATATCGTCCTTGCCTGCGATGAAGAGCGCGCGGCGCTGATGGCGGAAGCTGATATCGCAACCGACCCGAACCGGATTGCCGACATTCACACCCGCTTGATCGATATTGATGCCTGGTCGGCCGAGGCGCGCGCGGCGGAAGTTCTGATGGGCCTGGGATTCAAGCATGACGATCTGGCGCGCCAGACAAGGGAATTCTCCGGCGGCTGGCGGATGCGGGCGGCGATTGCCGGTGTCCTGTTTTCACAGCCTGACCTTTTGCTCCTCGACGAACCGACCAACTATCTCGATCTTGAGGGGGCGGCCTGGCTCGAGACCTATATCAAGCGCTACCCCCACACGGTGATCATTGTTTCGCACGACCGGGAACTGCTCAACCGATGTGTCACGCACACGATGGCTCTGGAACATAGACAGCTTTCCATTTGTCCCGGCGGATATGATGACTGGTTAAAATTGCGCGCCGCCAAAGCCGCGCAATTGGAAAGCCAGCGCGCCAAACAGGAAGCCGACCGCGCGCATCTGCAGGCCTTCGTTGACCGGTTCCGCGCCAAAGCCTCAAAAGCGCGTCAGGCGCAGTCGCGCGTCAAGATGCTCGAGCGGATGCAGGACATCACCGTACCGATCAGCGAACGCACGACGCCCTTCTCATTTACAACCCCGGAGGGCCGGTTGGCGCCGCCCATGCTGGAATTGCAAGAGGCGACTCTGGGCTATGGCGATGACGCGATCATTCTGGATCACGTGAATTTGCGTCTCGATCCGGATGACCGAATTGCGATTGTCGGCACCAATGGCCAGGGCAAGACGACACTGGTCAAATCGATTGCCGAACGCCTGCCCCTGATGGCCGGCAAGCGCGTCGTCCCCAAGGCCGTCACCATTGGCTATTTCTCGCAAGACCAAATGGATGAGCTGACCCTTGGCGAGACGGTTCTGGACCATGTCCGACGGGCTTTGCCGCTTGATACCAGCATTGCCCGCCAACGCGCGATCGCCGCCAGCATGGGCTTCTCCCACGAGAAAGTCGAAACCAAGGTCGACAAGCTTTCGGGCGGGGAAAAAGTGCGGCTCCTGCTCGGCCTGATGGCGATCGAACAGCCGCACGTCCTGATCCTGGATGAGCCGACCTCCCATCTCGACATCGACAGCCGTGAAGCGCTGATCTACGCGCTGAACGATTTTCAGGGCGCGGTTTTGCTGATCACGCACGATGTGTATCTCGCAGAGGCCACGGCCGATCAGTTGTGGCTGGTCAAGGATGGCAGGGCGACCCGCTATGATGGCGATTTGCAGGACTATCGTGCCCTGGTGCTGCGCGCTGATCGCGATGAAGGCGAGGCAAAAACCGGGAACAACAAATCCAAAAAGCCTGCGATAGCGGCATCAACGGCGCCCAGAACCGGAACCGACAAAGCCGAAAATCGACGCCGAAACTCAGAAGCCCGCAAGGCGGCGCAGCCGTTTAAAGACAAGGCAAAACAGGCCGAGCGGAAGATGGCGCAAGCCTCAAAGCGTATCGAAGCCATAGATCGCGATCTTGCGACACCAGGCTTATCCTCGGAATCCTTGCAAGACCTGATGCGCGACCGCGCCGCCCTGGCCAGCGACCTGGAACAGGCCGAGATCGCGTGGCTTGAAGCGACAGAAGCCTATGAGGACATGGTCACCGGATCATGATGACAGGGCGCGGCGAGGAGTTGGTCGCGCTCAATACCGGCTTTGAGGCTGGGAGGGGACGTCCGGATTGGGTCAGAAGGATACATTAGCCGAGTGGCTGACTTGGGGCGAATTTAAGCCGCTGTCGCGGACGAGCCTAACCTTCATTTCGCTGAGCAGGAGCGATGCTTAGAGTGTTCTTTGGAGTGATTTTAAGACTCGCGCGAGCGCGATAAGAGTGAAACACTCATACCGTACTCGCCGAATGAAACTCTGGTCGCACGCTCAGTCGGCTTTATCGTTCGCACTATGCGTCCATCATTTAGTTCACGCGTGACAGGCTGTAGGTTTGCGAGCCGTCGGCGGAAATCCACTGCCCCGCCGATGGAGTCGTTACGACAATGCGCTGGCCTGTGCTGGCCATGTACTCACCTGACCTTGATAGATTATAGGTCGTTCGGTCCGCTGAGTTTGCGCGTTGGACGACGATCGCATTTGACTGAACTTCGACGACTTTCAGGTAAAACTTGTTGCCCTGAACCTCAAACATCCAAAGGCTGTTTGCCAGACCATCCGTCGTCGCCGCGCTCGAACTCGCGCGAACGGCGCGGGTGCTTCTGGAGCCCGTGCTCGACGTGCTTGCGCTCGAGGATTGGTAGCCATCGCACATGCCTTCATAATAAATGCGCTGTCCGTCTATAACGTCACCATCATCATTAACCGAGGTGGCCCAGACATACTCTCTACCCTCGCATGGGTGCTCAAGATCAGCGTAATCTGGAACGCCTGAACTCGTGAATCCAAACTCTGGGCGCGTGTCCTTGTCCCAATACGTCACCCAAGCCTCGCGTTGTGGAATATTGTAGGCCCACGCGGTGACGCCATACTCTGAGAGGTCTCCGTCCGGATCTCGCAATTTCTGATAGACATTAAACAACCAGCTTGAGACTGATGACCGTGACTCTTCCAAACCTGGGACGGGTAGAACACCTGTGCCAAGCTGTTCGGTCGCTCTCCCTCCAGCCCACATCGTCATGCCTTCTATCGCCAACGCAACCAAAGCGTTTTCGACGGCCCATGTCGCACGGTTCATTTTTTCTTCCCAGAACAGCACCTGAAAGTGTTGACGCGAGCAACTATCCGTTGCCGGATCGGCGAATATGACCGCAACAACATTGGAAGGGTCGGCAGTTGAGCCTTTGATTTGCGCATCAACGCTGCACTTACGCTCGCCGGAGATCTTAAATTCGTGCGTGGCTCCGGCAGGAATTTCAAACTCATCCATAATCCAGAGATCGCTGTTGCGCGTGTACCAATGGACCGTTGCATATACTTTGTTCGATGACTTGTTGGTCACGAAGAACGGATCTTCAAAACTTCCAACACGACGATAGCAGCGCTTGTTTTTGATGTTGTATTCGAAACCAGAATTACATACTTTTTGATCGCTCCGAGTTGCTTCGCACCCAATCTGGTTGTGGCCGCCACATGCGGTGCAATATTTTTCACCCGCTGAGTTTTTGCGCCAGTTGAATCCAGGGCGACAGTCAAAACCGATGCCTTTCATGATCGGTTGACCTTCTCCACCGACTGCCCTGCAGATGCCTTCATCATTTTCTTGAGAATATGCCTCTGAACAGCTTTGACCGACGCGCATTTTTTCGCAGCTCACTTGACCGTTGGCTCCGCAGGGAACGCAGATGTCGTCGGCATCTGGAGCAAGATTAGCTTCATCGCAGCGAAATCCGATCCGTTTGGCTGGCCATGCTTCCTCGTTCTCGCCGCCCCAATTGCCGCAAGTGCCATCATATTTGTCCAGGCCATCATCGCACTGTTTGCCGGGGCGCGCCGCTTCGCAATAAATCTGATCCTGGCCTCCACACGCGGTGCATTTATTGTCGTCGCCAACATTGAAGCCGGGTTTGCAGTTAAACGGCCCACTGGAGTATTGCGCCTGTCCCTCACCGCCGCGTCCGCGGCATACGCCGCTCACAGCTTCCATGTAATTGTAGCATTGGGGGCCTCTTCTGGCTTTCTCGCAGGCAGGTTGGCCATCTCGGTGGCCGCAGGTTTTACAGTTGCCCCGTCCATCTGGCGCGAGCCCTTTATCGCATCTGAAGCCAATTCGCTTGGCGGGCCAGGCCTTCTTGTTCTTTTTTCCCCAGTTGCGGCAGACCCCTTTGTATTTGGTCAAACTGCCACTGCACTGCGGTCCCTTTTTCCATGCCGCGCAGGCCTTTTCATTGGTTCCGCCACATCCGGCGGATGCGGTGCCGTTGCCAATCCAGAATACCGCCAAACATAAGAAGGCGATTTTCAGTAGTGCTGAGATCTGCGTTGATATGCTGAACATGGAAAAGCTCCCCAAAAGCTAGAAATGCGAATTCAGCATCGCAGATCTCGCAAAAAACAGTATGGGGGCTGATACCCATTTTCGGACCATAGCGGCGTACCTGGCATCTTTGAGTTGATTGGGCCGTCCGGAATCGCTTGTTTTTGTTTCCAAAATCCTGCCATAGTGGTGTCGAAACTCCGGGGAGGGAGGATCGCCATCAATCAAGTGATTCAAACAGCCGTTCTTGCCGACGATCATGCGATCGTTCGAGAAGGCGTGAAAAATGTACTGGCCGAGATCGGGCAGGTCACAGTCGCGGCGGAAGTCGCCGACGGGTTGAGCGCGATCAGTGCTGTAAAACAGCATCAACCGGGCTTACTCGTGTTGGATTCGGCAATGCCCCACGCGAAGGGGATCGAAGTGCTGGCAGAAGCCCGGCGCTGGAGCAAACAAACGTCGGTCGTTCTGCTGACCGGATTTACGTCCGCCGGCGTCCTCGCGAGCTGGCTCGACGCCGAAGTTGAAGGCATTCTGCTCAAATCGTGTTGCCCTAGTGAGATGAAGACCTGTTTCGAAACGGTGTTGCAAGGAGGGCGCTATTTCGCCCGGGACGCTCTCAAAATCTTGGAAGAAGCCACTGGCAAGACGGCGCTGACAAATCGAGAACGCGAAGTCCTGTCTTTGATCGCAATGGGGTATCAGAATTCAGGCATTGGCGAACGCTTGAGCATTAGCCCGCGCACCGTTGAAAAGCATCGAGCAAGCCTGATGGAGAAAGTCGGCGTCAGCTCCTTGGCCGAGTTAATTGCATATGCATTGCGAGAAGGCCTGATCGCAGAACAAACACAACTGTGACCTCAGTGTTTGGGTAATGATCCCCATAGTCGCAGATCGTGAAAAGAGGCAAGTGAGCGTATGGCTGTCCCTCCGTCGATAAGCACCTTTGAGCAAAAGCCCGCATTGCGCGGTGTGATCACGTTGGTCGCGATCTTCTTGATGTCGCTTGTTCTTTTATTTGTTCTTTCAACGCGCGAAGGGGCGTCGCCAGTCAATGACGGTGTGATCGAATTGCCTGTTGAAGACTTCTCAAGCCGGTTTTTGGGGCTGTATGGGGAAGCCCTGTTAGACATCGAGCCTACAGTTCCAATATCGCAAATCAGCCAATCAGATGACTGGCAGAAACTGAACACACGATACATCAGCTTTGACGCGATTTCGAAGCCTGTTTGGCTACGCGTGAAACTGCGTAATTTCAAGGATGAACCAATCACGGTGCGTTTCGATACGCGCCGAGTTGCGTTCAAGAGTATGCAGTTCTTTCTAACCCCAGACGGTGGTGAAACGGTCACTCAATTTCTGGACTATACCTACGAAGCGCCCTTCGCCAATCGGCCCGTCGACCATCGGATTCTCGTAGCGGATGCAGAGCTTCAGCCGAATGAGGAAACGACGTTCTACGTCCATTATGAGGGCCTGTATAATTCCGTCTTGCCGTTGCGAATTTCGCATCCGGCCGCGTTTGAGCGGGCAGACAAGCACGAGATTTTTTGGGCATCGATCTTTTATGGCGTCGCTGGCGCGACCTTTTTCCTGACGATCCTGACATGGTGGCTCACCGGCTGGCGGTTAAGCGTCAGCTTTGGTTTATTTTTGATCGCCAGCCTTTTATCCGTCTGGTCTGTGGAGGGGTATGTCGACCAATTGGTGATCCCGACCAAGAACGCTATTACGGCGCATCTAACCGATGCGATCTATTTGTGGACCTATGGCGCTATCCTGTTACTGAGCCGAAATCTGTTCGATTTGAAGAGCAAGGCGCCAGTATTAGACCTGCTGCTACGTGTTGCGATTATTGCGATCTTCACATTCTCATTCGTTCATCTGTCGATTGGCGTTGATTCGAGAAATATCTTCGTGCCAATCGCACTCACCTGTCGTGTCTCCTCTCTGGCATTGCATGCATCAGTCGGAATCTGGGCGATCTTCAACCGCGAAAAAGGTGGCTCAATCTTTACGGTGAGTGCCGTCCTTCTCACGATGGCATCTGCCTACATGGTTCTGGATGAGACGTTTGGCTTTCCATATGGCGGTATTCCGTTCACGCTGCGTTGGTTGGTGACGATTGAGATCCTGGCGTTTGCCACGGCCATTGTTCAGAACGTCGCAAGCGTCAGACGCGAGCGCGATGCCGCATTGGTGGCAGACCTGAGAGCAACCCGCGAAAAACTTCGATTAAACGAAGCCTTACGTGACAGCCAATCGGCTTATGAGCGCGCCCGTCTAAGGGCGTTTGACTACCGCAATCGACTACAATCGGTCAGCCACGATATTCTACAACCGCTAAGCTCTTTGAAGACCGCACTTTACGAGAATTTGCCGGAGAACAGCGACGCGCGCAAACCGTTATCAGAGGCGTTTGAGTATTTGCAGTCCCTTGCCTACGAGAATCTACCGGCGGCGAAACGCGCCGAACGCGCTCAAGACGATGACGGTGAAACACCGATCACTTTGGTCTTAGATGCCGTGGTCGCTATGTTCGTCAGTGACGCCGCAGCCAAGGGCATCGATTTAAATCGGCACTTCGAGATTGATGACACCGTTTCCGCGGACCCGGTCTTGCTGATGCGCGCTGTCAGCAACCTCGTTGCCAATGCCATCAACTACACCTCCAATGGTGCGGTGACCGTGTCCGCCGAACAATCCAATGGGATGGTCACCATAGAAGTGAACGATTCAGGTCCAGGGCTGACCCGTCAACAAATCGACAGAGTGATGCAGCGCGGCGTCAGCGGCGACCAATCTAATGGATCCGGCCTCGGGCTATCAATCGTTCAAGACGCTCTAGACGAGTTGAATGGCTCATTTGAACTGATCTCAACGCCGGGCGAGGGCACGACAGCACGCTGTCAGATTCCAGTGCGCGTGGCCGAGGAGATTGGGTAGTCGCCCCCATATCTCTCCCGCTTTGAAATCGTAATCTTCTTTCAGACATTCAATGCTGAGGGAGACTCAATAATGAGCGCTAAAACTGACCTGACTCCAAGACTATTCGCCGGTATCGCGGCCTTGGGGCTTTTCGCAAGCGCTGGTTGCGCTGGGACTGAAGCTATTGCTGCGGGTCCAATGGGGGATGCGTTCGCGGCGGCCGCCGGTATCCCACAGATGGACGCGTTCCTGGATTATGAGACCCAGGTCCCACCGACTGAAGCGCTCCCGATTGATGGCGATTATACGATCTCTACACTGGGCAAACGCATCAGAATCGATCGCGGTCGCAGCTATGCCCTCGATCCATGGACGCATGCGATGACCCTGAAGATCCGTCCTAATATGGTCATCGGCAAAGACTTTCGTCAGATTAGCGCGACCGAATATACCAGTCAGGATCTGCCATTGCTTGGCACCGCGACGATGAAGGTTCAGCCCGATGGGCGCATTGCCGTAAGCGTCGCGAGCATCCCGCCCTACAAGTACGTTTTGCTTCCGGTCGACGGCGGCAATGCTGCCGCGCCAGGGCGCGATGAAACGCCTGTCGATAACGGCGAGTGCCGGAATCTCGACATTGATCCCAACTCGGGCGACCTGATTTGCCTCGATTAAACCGCGACGAAACGGAAGATTGAAAGACGATGCAGTGGACTCGGCTTTGCGCAATGCTCTCGGTAGCAGCTGTCTTCTTTGTGGCCTGCGTCAAGGTCGAAGGGCAGGCCGAGGCTGAGCCAGAACCGGCACGCATTGAGATTCCCGTTAAGCCATTCATCGCGCGTATGGTCGATACGGGAAACCTGATCGTAGAAATACGACCCGACAAGGCTATTCCTGCCGGGTACGCGCGGGTCGGGCCGCGCCCGAGCGTGGACGTGGACCATGCCTCGGCGACGATCACGGTTGCGGGATTATATACGTTCGAGCCATCTGCTGACCCAACACTGGAGGTTCCGCCAGCAGACAGATTTCAATCGTTCGAGTTCGATCCACCTGAGCCAAAGAAGTACCAAATCATCTATCATCCTGAGCACGCTCGAGGCACGTTGGCGAAGCGAGCGGTTGATTTTGGGCCGCCAAAGCAAGCGGCGAAAAACGAGTTCTTGTCTATCTCTCCAACTGCGACCGTCACGCGTGACTCTGAATCGAAAACGATGACGGTCGCGCTCAGCCTTTCGGGCTGCGTTGGCGGACTTAAGACACCAGTGGGTGATGACTTGATGGTCGGCATCAATCTCATAGAGCGTAAAATTCTGGTGTTCGGCGCCTACAGGTTCAACGCGCCGACTGGCGATGTGCCAAAATATTGCCGCGTGAATCCAGAGACCCCAAAGCGCGTCTTTCAGTTTGAGAATACGGAGCCGGGACAATACGAAATACTTTATGAACGGCGCAGGTTCCCGGGCAAACCGATGAGTTGGCCGCGCATGGTCACTGGTCGACAATTAGACCAGGTCGATCTCTCCTAGGCACCCCCAGAGTGAACGAAGCTCCCAAACACCCCGATATGCAATGAGCGAGGTACAATATGATCATCAAATCCAATCTCTCTGTGTTTCATGCGGTATCCATTATTGCAGGGGCGCTAGTCTGCTCCAGCTGCGCGGCTCCAGGTCTTGACCAGGGCGCTGAGGCGCAACCCCGATCACCGCTCGAAGCTCAAGCTGAGGAACAGGTATCGCCGTCTGAGCTCCCGCTCGAGGAGCTAACGCAAACATCAGAGCGCGTACCTTTGCGCGCCGCACATCCCGGCAGCATGCGCGTTTCCGCGAATCATGCTGCTCGGACGCTGACCGTCCAGGTCACGTTCGATGCCTGTAAGTCCGGCGGATTTGTATATGAGAAAAACTCGCTGGAAGTTGAGGTTGACCACACGGAACGCCGCGTGATTTTAACCGGCGTCGTTGAATATCTCGAACAGATTCCTGCGGACCCAGCGGCGTGCGAGCACCAGCACGAGCCGATCGTCTTTGTCTCAGAGGATGCAGAACCAGCCCCTTACTTGATCATGAATATGAGCGCCTGGATGGGGCGCGGAGGCAATGGCATTCAAGCGCGGGTGAGGGACTTTCGAACGCCTGAGCAAGTGGAGGCCGATAAGCAGAATTGCCTCACCAGCCGGGAATCCTACATCGGGAATATATCCGGCGTATGGTTCTTGCAGAGCGACCCCTTCAAGGCCATGGCTCTGTCGGGTAGTGCGTCCATGTTAAACCCCCAACCGGTCGTTCGAACCTGGTCAGGATCAGTCAGACCCTTCATAATTGAAGCCGAAAAGCCTTACGCATTCGATCTTCCAGCCTTTGGGCGAACAGTTTTCCAGTCCTCAACGTGTGCCCTCATTCAATCGCCAAACAGCGACGAACCGACGGACCTGCTCATCCGGCAAACCCCCGAAGGCCTGTAGTCAGAATCGGCAGACCATATAGCGGAGACTAAGAAAACGTTCGCGATCCACCGTCCGAGATTGATCCAAAGTAGACTCTACGAGCGTCCGTTTTAGGGCGTTTTAAGTCGCTCATCTTATGCCCCCTCCGGCGCCGAAAGCCGTCATCAAAAGCACCGCAGAGCGACCGTACCAAACCTACAGCCCCAAACTCGCCAGCACCGTTTCCGTGTCCGCGCCTAAGCGGCGTGGGTCGATTGCGATATCCGCCGGCGTCGCGCTGAAATCGACGGGGTGCTTCATCGCGCGATAGTCGCCAGCCTCGGGATGCGTGCGCGTCTGGAAGAAATTGACGGCCGCCAGATGCGGATCGGCGAGCACGTCGCTCATCTCATTATAGCGCATGGCCGGGATGTTCGCCGCGTCTAGCAGAGCAAGCCATTCATCGGTGGTCTTCAACAAGGCGACCTCGCCAATGATGGCGTAAAGCTCGGTCGTGTTTTCGGTGCGCGCCGCATAGGTCGAAAAGCGCGGGTCTTCGAACACGCCGGATTTGCCGCCCATTTCGAAGAATTGTTCCCATTGCTGATCGGAATAGGGCACCAGGCCGATATAGCCATCCCTGGTCTTGTACGGCTTGCGATTAATATTGATCGAGCGCGTATAGGCGAGCTTGCCATTGCCCGGCAGGAAAGTCTCGCCATAGAGATTTTCGACCATGTTGAAGAAGGTGAAACTCTCCAGCATCGGAACCGACACGAACTGGCCTTCGCCGGTTCTTTCCTTGTGAAAAAGCGCGGCCAGGGTGGCATAAGTGGCAAACAGGCCAACCGTCTTGTCGGCCACCAGGCTCGGCGCATATTCCGGGTCACCGCCGGAGCGCATGGCGTTGAGCGCGGCAAAGCCTGACGCGCCCTGGATCAGGTCGTCATAGGCCTGGCGCTTTTCATACGGCCCATCCGCGCCAAACCCGGCGCAATGGACATAGACGATGCCCGGATTGATCGCCTTCACGCTTTCATAATCGAGCCCCAGCCGCCCCATGCCGGCGAGGCGCACATTGTGGAAAAACACGTCAGCGTCTTTCAGCATGGCCAGGATGGCGGCCTTGCCGTCCTCGGTCTTGGCATCAAGCTGGACCGATTTCTTGTTGCGGTTGAGGCTGGTATAGATCGGGCCTAGGTCGCCGGTCGGTGAGGCGCCGGCATAGCGCATCAAATCGCCCGCCTTGCCCTTCTGTCCGGCTTCGATCTTGATCACGTCGGCGCCGAGATCGCCGAAGATCAGCGTCGCGAACGGGCCGAGCACGACCGATGACATGTCGACAATCTTGACGCCGGCCAGCGGTCCGGTGCGTTTTTCAGGTGTGCTCATTTGGGTCTCCGAACTGTTCTGTCCGGATTTCAAAAGCTTCCCGCGACGACAGGCAAGCGGTTTTTCCGACCTAGCCGTAGGCGCCGTAGGCCTGACACACAGCGAGCGTGATCATGTGCATCTGGCGGTCGATCTCATCCAGCGGTTTGATGACTTCCTCATGCAGCTGATCATAGCCATTGGCCGGGCTGCCGGTCATGTGACCGGGTTCGGAAATTGCCTCGAGCCTGGCTTCTTCTTCGCGCGATGCCGGGAAGATCTCGCACAGCAGTTTCACCGCGTCGCCAATCTGCATGGCGCGGATCAGGTTCATGATGTCGACCACGTTTGACTCATGGCGACGAGAGACGGTCGGCAATTGCCCGGCCAGCGCCAGTGCCTTCATCATCAGCGCCTGGCGGATCGCGTGCAGAATGTGCACGTCGAGGCGCACTTCGTGGCGTTCTTCCTTGCTCGGCACTTTTTCCATCTGGCTGAGCATCGGATCGAACTTGCTGAAATCGATGCTCAGCATGTTGGCGATTTTTTCAATCGAGGCGAGCGTCTGGCGGTCCTGCAGCAGGTAATAGATGCGGCGATAGGCGAGCGCCTTGTCGCCATCATCCGTGGCCGTGGACAGGGCCACCCAGAAGCTTGGATCGTAGAGGTTCGCATAAGCGCGCAGCACCGGCACGCTGGTCGCTGAACGGGCCATGGAGGCGAGCCGCATCAGGCCCCGCATGCGCGGCGAGTCCTGGATCAGATCATTGACCTGGTCACGCTCGCGGCGCAGGGCCGAGCCGATCCCGGCAGCGGTGTTCAGCGGCACGCCCAACTGTTGCAGCGTCGCATTGTGCGAGATGGCGCGCAGGGAGCGTGGTCCGGCTGGACCTGAGCTGCGGCGGCGCTGGCGCGAGCCGGCCTTGATCAGGAAATTGGTCGCAAAATCATTCAGCAAATGACCGTAATTGGGATTTGCGAACAGACGCTCATGCCACCGGCGCAGGGCGCGGTAGAAGTCCCAGACCAGATCGGTGCGGCTATAGAAGGGATCCTCCGCCGCATCGCTCGGATCGGACAGGAGGTGGTCTGCGAACGCGTTATAGGTGGCGGCCGCGAGCTGGTCATTGGCAAAGTGCAAATAGCCGTCACCGCCCTGAAAGCTGACCTCATGGCGCAGCGGCACGCCGCGCTGGCGCGATTGCTGGCGCGTCCAGTGGCTGAGCAGGTGATCGAAGCGCTGGTCAAAACTGCCGGGCCAGGCGCCGCGGCCCATGGACTCGCCATGCGTGTTGAAGATGAGCAGCGAGAGATCGGCCTTGGCATCGGCCACCGCCCGGCTGATGAGATTGTGGATGCGCTCGATCGCCATGTCAGCGGAGACCTGACCGATGAACCGGCCGGCATCCGAAAACCCAAGCTGGACAGACAGATATCCGCGACCCTTGAGGTATGTTCTGTATTCCGGCTCCTGCAGCAATTGCTCGATGAACCGGCCGCCGGTCTCCAGCGCTTCCGGCGTCTCGAACAGTGGCGAGATATCGAGCTGATGGTCGACACCGTACTGGCGGGCCAGATACAGCGCGCCCATGACCGTGGCCGGGTTTTCGCTTTCGGCAATCAGGAAGCGAATGGTCGAGTCCGCATCGATATGTTTCAGAAACTGCGCACACATCATGAACTGGCGTCGCGCCGTGGACTGTTCCAGGAACAGGTCGGCGAAGTTCACATTGAGCGGCTCTTTCACCGCGGCGAGGGTTGAGAGCTTGTTCAGCGCGCTTCGGCCAAGGTCGCGATTCTCCGTCTCGAGCCCCAGGTCGCGGCTGATCACGGTGCGGATTTGCTCTGCATTCAGGCGCAGGTGAATGCGCGCCGTGCCGAGCTTGAGCGCGTCCATTTTCGCCGCCAGGACGAGGATGGCCCTGGCCAGGGCGTCGTCTGTCTCGGCCGCTGCCAGTTTCTGCAATTGGGCGACGAAGGGCGCGGTCTCGACGATGCGGTCAGCGGCGTCCTTGGTCAGCGCATTGGCCGCTGCGACGAGATTGTCGGCATCTGTCAGGTCGGCACTGAACGTCTCGGCTTCCCCGGCCGTTAGCGCCGCGGCGCGCTCGAACTGGGCGTGAAGCGCGTTGAGGTTTTTCGATGTTTCGCCGCCCGCTTGAGCTGCCAGGCCTGCGAGTTCGTCTGTGTAGCGCGCCAGTTGCACGGCCTTTTCCCGCAGGCGCAGGGCAAAGGATTGCGACCAGTGAATATCGGTCCGCCCATCCAGGTCATAGCCAACCCAGCTGGCCAGGGTCGGCACGCTGATGGTCAATCGGCGCCAGGTGTCGGGGAAGTGTGCCTGTGCGGTCGAGAGCACCAGGTCCGCATACTGGCTGAGCGCGGCCTGCGCATGCGTAATCGTGTCCTGAACTTCGTCATGTTCGCCCGGCAGCGAAATCGAGGCCGACCAGGCGCGGCCGTCTTCGCGAATGCTCGTCGTCAGGGCTTGGGCGCTGGCTTTGGTGTCCTGCGTCACATGGTCTGCGAAGGCGGCCCGCGTGGCGCGCGACATGGCGAAGGTCGGGTGCGCGGTGAACACGACCCCGCCGAGCGGCGTCTCGACCGCCTGCTTGAAAGCGTCCCAGCCGGTCTTTGCGAGGGCGTTCAGCCGCGCGGCGAGGTCAGGCGCATCTTCATGCTGACGCCGGAACCGCGCCGCACGCGCCAGCACACGTTCGCCATAGACGTCGAGGGCGGTGTCCTTCAGGTCGTCGAGGCCGATGGCACCGGCTTCCAGCTGTTGGAACAGTTCCTGAGCATAGGCGAACACCGAATTGGTTCGTGGGTCGACTTCAATCCGCGACGCGTGTTCACGCAAGCGGGCTTTTGCGGCGGGAATGTTCGAGGCAGTCTTGTCTAGCGCTGTCATGCCGCTCGTTTAGCGTCAAAAATCTGAAATTGCCAGACCCTGCCGGTCAGGAATCGACGGCGATGACGGTCAGCAGCTCAACCCATTCCAGCACATCCTCGCCGACACCTTCGTCGCGCAGGAACTGCGTGAGCGCCGGGGCCAGCGCCTGCACGCTGCCGCATTCGTCGACCGCGGCGTTCAGCGCGGGCAAGACGTCAGCTTCGAAATCACGCGCTAAGACCTTGAAATCCTCAATCATTCCTGGAATCTGCAGCGCCGTCAGCGGGCCGATATCGTCTTCCTGGAGGGTTTCGGAGAAATCCCGCAACCGCTTCACTTCGCTATAATTGGCGAGCGCAAACCGGCTCAGGATTTTCTCGCTTTTCCACTCCACCCATTCCGGTGTGCATGGCTCCGGTGTCGTGGCGCATGCCCCGAGCATGGCCAGTCCAATCAATCCTGCGGCAAGTCTCATCTGTGCGCCTCCTCTTGCCGGCACTCTGTCAGAGCGCGCGCAGAGAGGGAAGGCCGAGGCTCAGCTGTGCCTTACCAGAGCTCATGTCGTTGCAGTTCGGCGCGTCCGACAACCATGTGGTGGACCTCATCCGGGCCGTCAGCATAGCGCAGATGGCGCATATCGGCATACATGCTGGCCAGCGGGAACCATTGCGACATGCCCGCCGCGCCATGCATCTGCATCGCCTGGTCGATAATGGTGCAGACCTTTTCCGGCACCATGGCCTTGACCGCACTGACATAGACGCGGGCTTCCTTATTGCCGAGCACGTCCATCGCCTTGGCCGCCTGCAGGACGGCGAGGCGCATGGCATTAATCTCAATCCGGGCGCGCGAGATGACTTCCAGATTCTTGCCCAGCTTGGCGATTTTCTGGCCGAACGCTGTCCGCGTACCAGCGCGCTGGACCATCATTTCAAGCGCCTTCTCGGCCTTGCCGATCGAGCGCATGCAATGGTGGATGCGGCCCGGGCCGAGGCGGACCTGCGAAATCTCGAAGCCGCGGCCTTCGCCAAGCAGGATATTCTCCTTCGGCACCCGGACATCAGTGAAGCGCAGGTGCATGTGCCCGTAAGGCGCGTGATCCTCGCCCATCACTTCCATGGCGCCAAGGATTTCGACGCCGGGCGTGTCCATCGGCACCAGGATTTGCGATTGCTGTTTATGGGTCGGTGCGTCGGGATTGGTCTTGACCATGACAATCATCACCTTGCAGCGCGGATTGCCGGCCCCGGAAATGTAGAATTTCTCGCCATTGATGACCCAGTCATCGCCGTCGAGAACCGCCCGCGTGCTGATATTCTTGGCATCGGATGAGGCGACGTTCGGCTCTGTCATCGCATAGGCGGAGCGGATTTCGCCATTCAGCAGCGGCTTCAGCCATTGTTCCTTCTGCTCCGGCGTCCCGACCCGCTCGAGCACTTCCATATTGCCAGTGTCAGGCGCGTTGCAATTCATCGTCTCCGAGCCCATCGGATATTTGCCGAGCTCGGCGGCGATATAGGCATAATCGAGATTGGACAGGCCTTCACCCGTCTCTGCATCCGGCAGGAAGAAGTTCCAGAGACCGGCCTCGCGGGCTTTCGTCTTGGCTTCTTCCAGCAGTTCGAGCTGACGCGGATGCCAGGACCAGCGGTCCTCCTTCTCCTCGTTCAGCGCTTCGAACTCCTCGCGCCACGGCGCAACATTCTCTTCGAGATGCTTGAGCACGCGTGCCAGCAGCGGCTTGGCTTCCTCGGACATGCTCAGTTCAAACAAGGCAGGATTTGGTACAGTCATCTTAAGGCTCCTCAGGCGCGTCAGCGATATTTGGTCTGGCGCAACTGTCCGCCTGCGCGCGCGCGAAGACAACCCCGTACGCGAGGGGAAGGGGCGTGGTGGCTATGCTTCGTTCTGTCCGCAGCCACCTGCGGAGGCAGGTGTCCGGGGAATGAAATCAGCCGCCGGGACGAGGGGCGTGTACCGTCCATGGATACCTGCCCCCCAGTCCAGCTGGGCGCAGCGCTGCGCAGGTAACGTCGGATAATAGGTGTATTGCTCTCTCACCGCTCTGCCAGCGCAAGCTGGCATCCATGGCGGCTAGCTGATGCCTCGACCGCCATGGGTCCTGACTTGCGTCAGGAGGGCGGTGAAGACAACCGCGTGGTAGAAGGGAAGAGTGGTAATCATTCATTGGTTGGACGGCTCTTCATCAATATCTCCGCAGACACCTGCGCAAGCAGGTGTCCAGGGACGGAAATCAGCCGCCGGGACGAGGGGCGTGTACCGTCCATGGATACCTGCTTGCGCAGGGGGGTATAGCTAAATCCGAAAACAATTAAGTCCGCAGCGAATTGTGCGGACTTCTACTTCTCAATAAAACGCCACTACCGACGCGGCCGGTAACCTTGAGCTTGGCGATTTCAGATGCCAAACAAGTGCTCTGAGTGGCAATACTTGGAACAAACAAGCAGTTGAGGCGAGCAAATGTCCGCAACCACGGATCCATATGAAATGCGATATGTCGGGTTTGTCGACATCCTAGGTTTCGGCGCACTCGTTGAGGCAGCGCACGCACAACCGGAGCGACGAAAGGCTATAGCAGAAGCGCTGAAGACTGCGCGAGAAGTAGATGCCCCGCATAATGGCGAAACCGGTCTCAGCTTCCACTTCTTTTCGGATTCGATTATCGCCAGCGCACATCGAACTGAAGATGGGTTATGGCATTTGTTGTTGGCGCTCGACAGTTTAGCCCACAATCTTCTAGTCAAGGACATATGGGTAAGGGGCGGAGTCGCAGTCGGCGGAGTTTACGTTGATCCAGATCTCGTCTTCGGAACCGGAATAAACAGAGCCTATGCGCTGGAATCAACGATTGCCGTTCACCCGAGAATCATTCTGGGCAAACAGGTTATGAAGGACGCAGAAGAATATGCTAGAACTTCCGCCTGGTCAGAAAACTACTTTGTCTCTCGAATACGTCGCGACACTGACGGAGTAAATTATCTTCATTATTTGGTCGACTACGTAGCAGTCAATGGAACGACCATTTCGGAAGCAACAAAAGGAGCCGAAGAGCATCCTTTGGTGCATCAAGGGAATGCCATTCGAGCAGCTCTTCAGAAACGAATCGATGACGCAATTGAAAACCCCGCGATTTACGCAAAAGCGAAATGGTTTGCGCAGTATTGGAATGACGCTGTAGTCAATCGCAATATCGAGGCGGACCTATTCTTGAAAAGCATCGCTTTGGCGGGCTCAAGCAATACCACCTCGCCGTTGCCTTTTCGGGGAACACCAGGTTGATTGATCCCGATATGAGCGCGAACTACGAAATATTGAAATATCAGGCTCTCATCATGAGTGAGGGACCCGCGGGTTTCAGGTCAATTCAAGGGAAGGAAATTGGGGACACATGGTAGGCTTTTCTGGCCCTGAAGATTATCTGTTTCACAAAGGAGATTGGTTTGCGACGCGGGATAAATGGAAAAAGGACCTTATCGCGTCCGTTGAGAATATGGATGGTGATGAGCTATTAAATACTTCCACATCTGATTTGGCGGCTCATTTCGCTGACAAATACAAATTGGACGTGCCGTCCATACACCCAGACGATTTAGTCGTAGACCAACGTGAGGTGCAGATAGATGTAAGCCGCGATAGGGATCGGTATTTTGATGATATTCGAGGTCCGCGGTACGTGACTGGGACAGCTGTGGATGTGGACCTTCCGTTCACTGGCGACAAAGTTGGTTTCCAAATTCAACCCTCCACGCAAAACTTCAACAATCCGCGGGCTTTCGTGGGCGAAGGTATTTTGAAGTTTTCGGTCTCAGGAACCAGCATGACGCCCGAAAGGGTAAAACAAGAAATCGAGACGCGGATTAGCTCGATCAACCAGCACCTCGGTTGGTTGAATAAGGACGCTAGCGCCTACAACGATAGTCTCGAAGCGCTCGCTACTCAAACCATCGACCGGCGTAAGGAGAAACTGCTAAGAGACAAATCGCTTGTCGCGGGCCTCGGTTTCAAAATGAAACCGCGTACAACCGAAACTCAAACATTTGCGGCCCCTTCGGTTCGTAGAACATTAAAGCCTACTCGGCCCAAACCAACCGCTTCGAGCACGCCCTTTGTTCCCGAACCCATTTTAACGCAGACAGACTACGAGCACATATTAAAAGTTCTCGAAAACATGGTTCAAGTAATGGAACAAAGTCCAGGAGCGTTCCGAGAGATAGATGAAGAGAGTCTGAGAACACACTTCCTTGTCCAATTGAATGGTCACTTTAGCGGAGATGCAACGGGAGAGACATTCAATTATGAAGGCAAAACTGATATTCTGATTAAAGTGGATGGCAAAAACATTTTCATCGGAGAGTGTAAATTTTGGACAGGACCGAAAGGATTTCTCGATACAATCGATCAAGTCCTATCCTATTTGAGCTGGCGGGATACAAAAGCAGCAGTACTAATTTTCAGTCGAAACAAAGAGTTTTCTGCTGTGTTGGAAAAAATTGAAGCTAGCACTCCAACCCATCCGCACTTCAAAAAAATGATCAATGCACGCTCAGAATCTAGCTGGACGTACTTGTTTGGGCATAAGGACGATGCGAACCGAGAAATCACGATAACGGTTCAAGCCTACAACGTTCCTGAACGTATTAAGCCGCGTGGTCGATAACCCGTGAATTTGGTCATCCCACTAACAACCGCCTCGCTAACTCCGGATTGACGCGGACCACCCCATCCGACTGCAGATCAAAATCCGCCCCTGAAAACGTCTCTTCAGAGACCAACTTTAAGGTCACACGATCTACCACCGGCCGCATAGGTTCCATCATATCAATCGCGAAGCCAGGACGCGGCGGCCCGTACAGCGACCTGGACCTTTTGTGGACCACTCCCAGCATCGGATCATAGCCGTCCGTGATCACCTGGATTTGCGTTTGCCCCAGCAATACCGTGTAGACGTAATTCAGCATTGCATTGACCGGATGGGTAGCGAAGATATTGCCCCCGCCTTTGCTCTGCGAATTAAGCGATCCGCGCGAATAGAACGTTCGCCATTCGTCCGGGATTGGATGCCGCTTCGTCACTTTCCATTTTATTTTTAGCGTGCGCCATGTCTGGAAATAGACGCTTGCGGCTTGGGCTTCCATTCCAAGCAATGATTTAAGTGTGATTGGTTCAGTCTTTATTCGCTCGACATAATCCGAGATTTTGGTGATTGCACTTTCTCGAAACGTTGACGGCTCAAAAAAGTCTTCCAACGTAACAATTGAGTTTTCAAACTTTTGCTGGATGAGCGGTTTGAAGAATTTGGTGCGCTCGTGGTCGTCATCGCGAGCGCGGATTTGCCAAGCTAATTTTTTGGGGTCCGCGGCTTGCCCACCCGACGTAAGCAAAGAATTGAATTCGCCGTTGTAACGAACGCGAATGAGCGGGACTTTTTGCTCCGCAAGCCAATCCAGCGCATCCAAGGTTATGGACCCTTTTCCGTCCACAACCACAATTCGCGGTGGAATATCCAAAGAACCTTTGAAATACTCGAATTGGCTGGCTTTTTGCGGATAATGCGTAAAACCGTCTTTGATAATTAGGCGACCTTTATCGACATTGATTGAAAGCCCATTTCCAGTTAATACCAATCCGGTTTTAGACTTCTCTCGCCTTTTTCGTTTTGGAATATGTTTTTGTAATTTTGAGTGCCAATAAGCGCACCGAATTGGCCATTCTTTGTCTTTATCAGGAACAATTTCAGCGGTTTGATAATTCAAAACCTTTTATCCTTATTTCACAATAAACTCGTTCTTTGTTTATAGCGAATAAATGGCCCAAAACACTGTAAAAATTCCAGAAAATGCCGAACCGCTAAGCCACGCGTGGATTAGTTATATGGCGTATTTTCGCGAAGACCCAAAACGTTACCGCGACGAATTCTACAGTAGGCGGCGGCCAAAATTGGACGAATCCCCCGAAGAAACGGATTTGAGAATTAGGCGCTCGGAAGTAAAAGAAAAAGATTGGCGAAACGATCTTTTGTCAGAAATCAGAGACGGCAAATTTGTGGTACTTGGTCGGGACATAACCGATCGCATCGACGCGCCATTAACCGATATTCCAATTAGTATTTTTGAAGAGCTCAATTCAAATGTCTCGATTGATTGGGATAACAACCACGTAATTGCTTACGGCAGAAAGATCATTGACGTTCTTATTGCACCCAAACCGGTCGAGAGCGATGCAAGTTTAGTCTCTACTAATGAGCAAGCCGTCGCACCCGAACGAGTGTTTCCCGAGAAACCTGGTGCTACTTCGTATGAAGCCGAGCGGCGGCGAGCAATTTTGACGTGCTATGAGCGAAAGCCCGAATTTCTTAAATGGAAAGTCGAAAAACGAATTGAATACGCAAAAAGCGTTGCCGATGAACTATTTCCGGGTCTGGGATTTAATGACAAACAAGGCGATCATTTCTCCAGATCAACTTTCTATAACACAATAAAATCGCTAAAAGATTCTGGGCTCTTGCCGTCCAAAAATGTCCAAAAATAAGCGCTGCATTTTGTATATTTCTGGAGTCTATTAAAGGATTCCGCGGCGGCCAATTGTTGATCCGAAGTAACCAATCGGATCGAACATGGCTCGCACTCGCGACTACAAAGCAGAATACCGACGCCGCCTTGAACGCGGCAAAGCCTTAGGTCTGTCCAAGGCTCAGGCGCGCGGCCATCCGCGAAAGGGTGAGCCATTAGCAAGCTCACCGGAAGCCAAACCCAAAGTTGATGACAAGATCACAGAAGCCTTGAAGGCCATGCACGCGGGCAGCTCAATGACCGCTGCCGCGCGCGATGTGCAAATGTCGTCACGCCGACTGAGCAGATTTATCAAAGCCCATAAAGTCGCCCGTTTAAAAGGTCGCCGCTGGATCATGACGGACCGGCTATTGCGGCGTGTCCCGATCATCGAAAACACCGCGATCAAATCGATCATCGTTCCAACGTTTGAAGATGCCAGCCTGGTTGGCCAATACCACAATGCGGTGGGGCAATTCGTTCGGACCGGCGATCTAGCCGTTTTGACGGCGTTCGAAGGCCAAGCCGTGAACGATCACAATGGCAAATCCCATCCTCTGGAAACCGACCCAAACGCGCTCTTTCGCTACGCCGCGAAGGACGAACCGCAGTTCTTCGAAATCTATCAAGTCATTGCAAAGTGAAAGGAGACACAGATGGATGATATTATCAGCGACGCGGAAATCCGCAGGCAAAAGGATTTTCGGCGACTTCGAACAACGACGCCAATATGCCTGTCTTGCGGATACTCGAAAAGTTCGAGCGCGCTTGAGCTTGCGCATATTGCGCCAAAGCGGTTCCACGATGATGGCGGCGTGCTTTGCTCAAATTGTCACCGCGAAATGAGCGATGCAGAAAAAGACCTGTCCTATTCGCCGCAATCGGCCAACCCGCAAATGGAGACGATCGGGCGATACCTTCTCGCGCTTTCAGAATGGCTAACTCGCATTGCCGAAACCATTGCCGCTTTTGGAACTTGGCTTCTGGGGTTTGCGGAAAGCTCTCCAGCCATTGAACCGGAGCCGTTGTCATGAAACTGCGTGCGCACGTTCGAGCCTATACCGAAAAGCCGGGTCATGACCCGCTAGGATCCAAATGGAAGCAGCCCAAGGCAAGACCCGACCCGCACCATCAACTGATCTTTGATGGTGAAACAACCACCGACCCGGCACAGGCGTTACGCTTTGGAGCCTTCCAGGTTCGCAAGAACGGAAAGTTGCTGACCGCGGGCGTCTTCTGCTGTCCGCTCACGCTGTCCAAGCAAGAAGTTCTTCTGCTCAAGCAATATGCCGAGAAGTATGGGCTTTGGTTCGGGGACATCAAACGGTTCAGAAAAGAAGTTTTCCTGCGCGTGGGCTATCAAGCAGGCGCGAGCATAATCGGCCTCAACTTGCCGTTTGATCTTGCTCGGATCGTTCGGGGGTCCTCTGAGGCCCGCTATGATATGCGTGGCGGTTTCTCGCATTCAATCAGTCCGGACCCGCTCGTACCCAATGTCCGCACCAAGCATTTGAGCGCGAGTGCCGCTTTGATTGATTTTGCCTATCCTGATGGACAGCCAGATGGACGGGGCATGCGAAACCGAGGTTTCAAATCAGACCCGCATCGCGGTGTATTCGTTGACATCAGAACATTGGCTGCCGCGCTCTTGAGCCGGAAACACTCGCTGGCAAGCCTGTGCGAAGCATTAGGCGTAGCAACTAAGAAACAAGAAACCCATGAACATGGCGGACCACTAACCGAGCAATATATCGAGTATGCCCTCACAGATGTTCAGGCCACCTGGGAATGCTACGACGCACTGAACAAAAAGTATCAGGCGTTCAAGCTTGCAACGCCGGTCCAGAAAATCTTGAGTGAAGCGAGCTTGGGCAAAGCAACGCTTTCCGAGGTGGGCATAAAGCCGCTTCTGTTTTGTCAGCCTGATTTTCCGCGAGAACAATTCGGCGTCGCCATGGCCCCTTACTTTGGTGGCCGCGCAGAAGTGCGAGAACGCAAGCACGTCGTCGAAGTCATCCCGACTGATTTTAAGTCGATGTATCCGACTGTGAACGCCCTCATGGGTTTATGGCGCTTCATGATCGCGGATGGATATAGCCAGGAAGATAGTACCGAGGAAACACAGGCGTTTCTGGACCGCGTTTCGGTCAACGATCTCCAGAAAGGGGACACTTGGAAACACCTATGTACGCTTGTTCAACTAAAACCGGATGGCGACGTGTTGCCATTGCGAGCGGCCTATTCAAAGCCGTTCGACAAAACCAAGAATAATCTCACGATCGGCCTGAACCATGTCAGCTCCAGCGAGTCTATGTGGCACACGCTCGCCGACGTGATCGGCACGAAAGTGCTGACCGGCAAGACGCCTAAAATTGAAAAGGCTATTACCTACAAACCGGGACTTGTTCAACGCGGTCTCAGACCCATCAATTTGTTCGGCGACCCGAAATACCGCATAGACCCACGCAAAGACGATTTATTTCTTACCCTTATCAATTTGCGGGATGGAGTGCCAAAATCCGATCCTGCAAATCTTGCCTTAAAAATCCTCGCAAATTCGACGTGCTACGGCATCCTGGTCGAGGTCCAGCGCGATAACGCGCCAAAGCCGGAGTCGATCGTGGTTATTGGTCCGGACGGGCAAGCCTTCGAAACCAAGTCAGTGGCCTTGGAAGAACCAGGCAAATACTTTCACCCATTGCTCGCCAGCCTGATTACCGGAGCTGCACGCTTAATGCTCGCGATCACCGAGCGGCTGGCAACCGATCGCGGACTTAGTTGGGCATTCTGCGACACAGACAGTCTAGCGCTCGCAAGACCGACGGGAATGGACCGCGACGAGTTCAGAGTGCGCGCCCGTGAAATTGTTGATTGGTTCGTAGAGCTGAACCCATACGAAAAACCGGGTTCCATCCTCAAGATTGAAGATGCGAACTTCGACCCGAAAACGAAGGAAATGGAACCGCTTTATTGCTACGCAATTTCAGCGAAGCGCTACGCATTGTTCAACCTGAACGAAACTGGCGACGCGCTCATTCGCAAAGCGTCAGCGCATGGCCTGGGACATTTGATGGCACCTTATGACGGACCGCTTCCGCAACCGGAGTTTGGAAATATCGGCGTGAATCTTTGGCAGCATGATGTCTGGCTGCAAATTATCAAAGCCGCGCTCGCTGGGCATCCAAACCAAGTCGCGTATGACTATCACCCCGCATTGGAACAGCCTGCATTGCAACGCTACGGCGCGACCAGTCCAGCCCAGCTACGGTGGGTGCGTCTGCTTAATGCAGACACGCCTTACCGCCTGTCCGTGAAGCCTTACGGTTTTATGGTAGCTCCAATCGAACGCACCGGCCCGTTTGCGGAGCAAAACACTGACAGAGTGGTCACCCAAGTCCGGCCTGGGCGTCCAAAGAAGCCGGGGAAGCATAAGCCTATCGCTCCGTTCGAGCGTGATCCAAGCGTCATCGCAGAAACCGTGATCGACCGGGAAACCGGAGAACGCATTCCTGTTGAGTGCTTGAAGACCTATCGGGAAGCGCTCGCGCTCTACCACCTGAGCACAGAAGACAAATTCGAGAATGGCGGACCTTACGACGTCGGGATAACTCGGAGACGCCGTGTGCAGGTTTCTGGGGTCACGCTGATCGGGAAGGAAGCCAATAAGGTCGGTGAGGCTGGGGAAATTGATCCGGTTCGTGGAGAAGTGGCGATCTTTAAGAAACGAAAGAACGGAGGCCGATGATGGGCAGGGATTATTTGCTCCTGCAAGCCGCTGGCAGAGAGCGGACCAACTTGAGGCGGCTCTCAACCCGATATCAGTAATTGTCGAAAGCGTTGCTTGTCGCTCAACAAGGCGCGAACGAAGCTGTGCTGAAGCGTACAAACAAACTTATTGCAGTATCGACTTTATGAATTATTCAAGAGGTGGAAAAGCCAATATCTATTTATTGCCGTTATAGATACCGTTCAGGCATTAAATGTTGGGAGGGGAAAAATTGTCAAACGAGAGCTTGATAGATGTTCCAGGGCTACATTCCGCGAAGATTTTCGCAAGCAGCTCAAGTAAAGAAACGGCCCATGAAATTGCTGCTCTATTAGCTCGCCGCGGTTGGTCAACCGATACTGTAATTACATCGTCTCACACGTCACAGTTGTCGAAAAATAAATATCCAGAGCGCGATGTAAGTGCAAATATTGCTCTAATGGATGAGAAGCTATACAATGAAAGCCGAGTTCTTTTCAATCAAATAGGCGTTTTTTGTGAGAATAATTTCCAAAATATATTTATTATTTCTTTGGATAAAGAATGGCAGAAAGCGAAGAACGACAATACAAAAAAGATTTTCTCAAGATCTTTCGTATCGAGCTATAACCCTGAAATAATAGACGGTCTTGCTGCTCGTATCGAGAAGAAAGCGATGCACAGCTCAAGGGCGTTCTCCGCTTCGGTGTTCGCCTAACTTATTGCGTCCTTTGGTTCCGAGCACAGAGTATTATTAGAGTTTAATAGCGATGCTGAGGGGCGTTTTGAGTTACACACCTTCAAGGCACCTCTCCAGCGAGAGAACGACTACATTCTTGTAATTTACGACGATTCCAGTTTGGCCAAGTCGCAAGAAAAATTGAAAAGTGAAACCCCTGAAGCGCTAGGGAAAAGACTCACCATTGTTCGTTACTCCTCTGGATCCGTCTTAACGGCGATTGAGCGGAGAAATACCGAAGAATTGTTCCCAGGCGCGCAGTGTTTCGCCTTCGAAGAATTTCACGCCCAAGATCTTTCCGATCGCCCCACATTAAATCAAAAACAGTTTCGCGATAAAATATTTGTTGATGCGGATTGCACAATAGCCATTCGACATGGTTCGAACACGACGATGAGCTCGAAAAAGTTGAGCTCGAAGGTGGAAATTGATTCAGTCATCGATCGGGTTCGCGCAGATGCGATTTCAAAAGTCACGCTGATTCAAGCACCGGGTGGAACAGGCAAAAGTCATCTCGCGCGATACGCAAATGACCGATTGGTGGAAAGATCTTCTGAAGTTGTGTTTTTGGACGCGCAACTTGTCAGACAGTGTTTGACGAGTGATGGATATCAAAACCTAGCGATCCGCTCAATCTATGACATCTATCGATTGTGCGCAGACCACTCAAAACAGCTCTCGCCGTTAACAGAAGAGCGCTTCCGGCTACGATTCAAGCTCCGAGATACAGCGATCGTAGTCGACGGACTCGAAGAAATTTATGCGCTTCTGGGACCCAGTTTCGACGTCAATGCGCTACTAGATGATAGTTTAAACTATTTGGAAGATAATATTAATGGAATAATTATTTTCACTTCCAGAAAAGACTTTTGGAAAGAGTCTGAATTCGACAATTTTAGAGTAATTAATCTTTACCCATTCTCAATAAGTAATGCCAAAACTTATTTTCGAAAACTGTTTGACGGGGATTTAAATAAAATAAATAGCGCAATGACAATAATAAATACGATGGCAAACAATGATGGCTTTGTCTTGCCCCTATATTGCGATTTAGTCGGTCAGCAGATGAAGAGCATGTCTAATATCGAAACTAATGCTCACGTTCAGGTTGCGCCCCAAGAACGATTTTCGAACTTACTAATTTGGGTTTTGGACCGCGAGATGGAGCGGACTGACTCAGTGGATTGGGAGCACGATGGGAGCTTTGAGTTTCTAGAACGCGTTGCGTACGAGTCGGTTGATAAACCATTAGGTTTCCAGCAAGCGAAACAAATACTTCGAGAGGTGTTGGGTAGAGAGTTATCGGACAAAGACGTCGGAGCCATTGAAAATCATAAACTTCTAACCGTAGACGCTTCGGAAGGATTGGTCATACACCGGTACCCATTCCTTAAAACCGCGCTCATAGCGCGACATTTATCTGGGTTGCTCAAAGAAACTGGGCCAAACGCTTGGACACCTTCTGCCGATTCATCAGATTCGCTATCAAGTTTAATAGGATCGAACCTACTGATTCCGGGGTCGGACCTGGCCGAAGCGCTGCTCCTAGAACTCAGTGATGCCAAAAATTCAGAGTTACGATCTCGCCTAAAACAAGCAATTCAATCTGCAGCGACCAATATCATCGACGAACCGCTTAGACCGGGTCCGCTCACCTTTGCTCGAAACTTGGTGAACAATCTCTTTAGCATAATGCTGCGGCTGTACAGCGAAGACCTTGGTAATCCATCCAATAACACACTGATTATGCGAGAGTGTTTTGACGTAGGTGGAGGTGAGTATACAGGTCTGACGATGGTAGGCTACGCTCAATCTGGCGAACTGACGATAGCGTTCGATTTTTCCGACCTTACTATTTCTGCGGGACTATTCGTCGATTATCCGGATTTTTGGAAATGTTCCGCAAATGAAAGCACGACCTTCCGCGAATGCATAATTCGTCGATGTGATCGAAATGCATCTACCAATTCGTCACTTGTCCTCGCGAATTTTTCCAACAGCCAGCTCGATGACGAGTTCTCAGAACGGTTTAGTAGAAAGACTGAATCGAAGGAACGCAAACAGGCTCAAATCATCAAAGCGTTGAAAGCATTTTTTAAAGGCACCGCTCCAGGACAAAACTATGATGTTGGTCGGGAAGAACAGGAGTTTACGACCGAAATAACGATCCCGGGGCCTGTTCGCTTCAAATATCTGAAACAGAAGCTCTTAGACCATGGACTTTTAATAGAGTTTAGCCCCTCCGACGGCAGACCCGTTCGACTTAAGATTCCCGATCAGCATCACTCACAAGTCAAACAGTTCGTCACAAACAGCGTTCCATCTCTCGAAATCAAGCGGCTGATTGATGAATTGGTTTGATTTTGGATTAGCGTTTAGTTTCACCGAGGAAGCAGAAACCAGTGTGGGTAGAACATTCGACGTAATTGGAAGTTCCAGAATTTACTATTACAAACAGTTACTGGGCGTGCAGTGGGGCGAAAAAATCTCCACACTTTCCGAGAAGATTTATAGTAATCTTCCATGCGTCGTCTGGATGAACGAAAGTTGGACCGTAAGCGCCGCAACGCGGTTTGAGAGAGATCAGATAATGAAGTCTCAAGAGCCGGTTTTGGTGCTGAAGTCATGGAACGGCAATCATGCCCTAGAAAATCGTCGCGGAACGGTAACGGTGAATAGACGCCAATTCGAGCCAGCAAAAGACGCACAGATTATTTTAGACTGGATGATGGACAAAAAAATTATTCTTGGGCGGTTGTCAGCTGGTCCTCAGCAGTAAAATTTTTTCTCCTTGTGATCTTCAAACACGCCTTGAAGAACAATTAATCTTAGAGATAGCTATACCCCCCTGCTTGCGCAGGTATCGTCGGAAGAAGGGAAAGCCCTAAGCAAACACGAACGTGCTGCGCTCATCTTCCGTGGTGACATTCACACCCAAGCCAACCGGGCTGTCTTCTTTCAACAGGCGCGGCATGGCTTCCGGAGCGGCCGCGGCGATAAACCGGTCACCTGTCGACGTCCGTCCAAAGATAATGCCGCTCATCGGGCCGTCTTTGCCATAAGTGACCGTGTAGGTTTCCACAGTGCCGCCTGTAGGCGCAGGGTCGAGGGCCACTTTGGTGTCTGGCTTGGCCATTGTCTCGACCGGTGTGAACGTGTCCGGTCGCGCGGTTGACCAGACGCCGACGGCTTCCTTGGTCATCCAGCCGCCATTGGCGAGCACCAGGCCGGCTTGCCCGGGATGCTCGCGCAGCCACTCGGTCATCGAGACAATACCGTGCATGGAATAATTGTTTCCGGGGCCACCGAAGAAAGGCAGACCGCCAGTCAGGGTCAGCGGCCGGGCCTCTGTCGTGTGGTCGATGCCGAGAACCGCCATCGAACTGAACACGGCGCACGGAAAACAGGAATAGAGGTCGAAGGCGCCGATATCGCTGGCAGACTTTCCGGCCTGCGCCAGGGCACGATTGATCGCCGTCTCCATCGCCCAGGAGCCGTCGAGGACGGGGCGCTCGGAAATGAAATCATCGCCGGCTTCGCCGCTGCCCTGCAGATAGACGCGCTTGTCACTGGCGACGCCCAGCGCATCGGCTTTCTCCTCCGACATGATCAGGAAGGCGCCGGCCTGGTTCACCGCGTCCTGGGCGATATGCCATTTCAGGAATGGGTCTGCGAACGGGTAATTGGCCTTGCTCGGGGTGGCGAGGAAGTCTGCATCAAACGTGCTGGTGTCGAATTGCGAATGTGGATTCTCGGCGGCGACGGCGGCAAACTTTGCAAACAGTGCCGACATCTCTGCTCGGCGCGCCGACCGTGTCTGGCCATCACGCGCGGCCATGGCATTTTCGAACAGGGCGTAGAAATAGGCCGGGGCGACAATGCCGTGTTTAATTTCCGGACGCGAGAGCAGCATTTCGCCCATGCCGCGATCCTCAAACGCAAGTTCGTCACCATCTGCCCAGTTGAGTTCGACGCCATGTTTGCGCGCCGCTTTCGAGGCCTTGTTGGCCTCCGACCCGGTGACCAGGGCACAGTCAATTTCACCGGCATGAATGCGCGCCGCCATTTCATTGGCGAGCTGCTGCGGGCTCTGTCCGCCGACCGCAGCATAGATGGCGCGCTCTGGTGTGGCACCAATGTCGCGCGCGATTGTGCCAGGCAGGTTGGTATTGTGGCCATGCGGGTGGCGGTCGCCCGGTACGCTGTCCTCAAAGATGCGCACGACGGCCAATGTGTCGATTTCCGCGGCCGCGACGCCCGCATCGGCGAGCGCGTGTTTGCTGGCGGTCACGCACAGGCTGTTTGGAGACGGCGCATCCTCGGGGCCGGTCGTGCCGTCCCAATGGTCTGTGACTTGTCCTACACCGACGAGGACGGGCATGGCCCCTTTGGACATGGCGCAACTCCTTGCTGTCTTGAGGCCAGCAATAATTGGTCAGCGACACGGTTCAATCCGTGCCGTGGGGGAACGAGCCGGGCTAAGCGTCTGCGGGTTTTTCGTAGACGATGACATACATGTCGCTCGATGCGGTCAGCGGCTGTTTCTGCCAGCCGCCCCAATGCGCGACCGGCTGCAATCCGGCGAGTCGCGCCATCAGGTCGAGCTC
The DNA here is from genome assembly GCA_024742355.1 of Hyphomonadaceae bacterium. Lineage (GTDB taxonomy): Bacteria > Pseudomonadota > Alphaproteobacteria > Caulobacterales > Hyphomonadaceae > Henriciella. The sequence goes on from JANSYM010000001.1 coordinate 403,459, forward strand.
AGCTGGCCAGGCATAGCGCATCGGCAATGGCTTGAGCGTGGTGCCGTCGGGCGTAATCCGGATGCGCTGATAGTCGAGCGTCTGGGCGACGGGGTCATGCTGCACGGCTTCCAGCCAGACGCTGTCAAAGCTGACATGTTTGGTGCGCACCGCCTGGTTGTTCTCAAACCGCTCGCGGAGCGGCATGAAGGCCTCGACGAGAAAGCGACCGCCGGGGCGTAAGTGGCTTGCTACGCGCTGGAAACACGCGGCCTGGGCGTCTTGCGTGGTCAGATTGTACAGCGTGTTGAAGACCAGGAATGCGACATCGAACTGGCGTTCCAGCTCGAAGTCGGACATGTCCGCGACCCAGGTCTGGATGTCGTCGCCGCCGTGCTTGCTGGCCAGGATTTTGAGCATTTCAGGCGAGGCATCAAAGCCTGATACGCGCACGCCGCGCGCTGCCAGGGGCAGGGCGATGCGACCGGTGCCAATGGCCAGTTCAAGCACCTCGCCATCGGCGGCGAGTTCGGCAATCAGGTCGACACAGGCCTCGGTCGTGCCAGGGTCGTGCAGGGCGTCATACTCGTCGGCGTTCAATTCACCGAACGTGGCGGGCCCGTACCCCTTCATCCCACAATCGCCGCTTCGGTGCGCGCGTGGACCATGTCCATGGTGACGTCCGGCGCCAGTTCGACCACTTTCAGACCACCCTCGACGACATCAAAGACGCCGAGATCGGTGATGATGCGATCGACGACACTTTTGCCGGTCAGCGGCAGCGTACATTCTTTCAACAGCTTGGCATCACCGCGCTTATTATTGTGATCGGTGATCACGACGACACGGCCGACACCGGCGACCAGGTCCATCGCTCCGCCCATGCCTTTGACCAGCTTGCCGGGGATCATCCAGTTTGCCAGATCGCCATTCTCCGCGACTTCCATCGCGCCGAGTATGGCCATGGCAATCTTGCCACCGCGGATCATGCCGAAAGAGGTGGCGCTGTCGAAATAGGCGGTGTGCGGCAGCTCCGTAATGGTCTGCTTGCCGGCATTGATGAGGTCAGCGTCTTCCTCGCCCTCATAGGGGAACGGGCCCATGCCGAGCATGCCATTCTCTGATTGCAGCGTGACGGTCATGCCGTCTGGAATATGGTTCGCAACCAGGGTCGGAATGCCGATGCCCAGGTTCACATACATGCCGTCTTCAAGCTCTTGCGCGGCACGCGCCGCCATTTGGTTTCTATCCCAGGGCATTAGCCTCTCCTGAACTGATCCGAACGTTAAATACACAATCGTGGTCTTCGCCGTTTCGCAGCGGAAGCAGCCCATAGACCAACTCAACCAAACCACCGACTACATAGAGTTCTTTGTCCGCTTCATCGTTGACATACATGCCTTCTAGGAAAGACTCTTCGTGTGTTTTGATCATCACAGAGTTTGGGGTTTGATCGGTGTCCATGCCCGCATAAACAAGTTCGGAAATTGTCCCGCGTTTAACCACTCTTGGAATTGTCCCGTCATCCCAAGCTTGCCACCATTGTTTGGAGGCATAGGGGCCGAACGTTTCTTTGAGTCCAGCCCATTTTCTTTTTCTGTCGCGCGAAGCCTTTCGAACCAGCTTCACATGTTCGTGGTCGTTGGTCAGGCGTCGGCGCAATGAGTAGATTTCTTTCACGCTTTCTCCCGCACGGTGCGTTGTTCAATGCGCTTCTCAAATGTGCCTTGGACCAGGCGATGGACATAGATGCCTGGAATGTGGATGGCGTCCGGGTCGAGCTCGCCTGGCTCAACAAGCTCTTCAACTTCCATGACGCAGACCTTGCCACAGGTGGCGGCGGGCTGGTTGAAGTTGCGGGCCGTCTTGCGGAAGATCGCATTGCCGGTGGTGTCAGCTTTCCAGGCTTTGACGATGGCAAGGTCGGCAAAGATGCCTTCTTCCATGATGTAATCTTCACCATTGAAGGATTTCACTTCCTTGCCCTCGGCGATGACCGTGCCGACGCCGGTCTTGGTGTAAAAGCCCGGAATGCCGGCGCCGCCGGCGCGCATACGCTCAGCCAGCGTCCCTTGCGGATTGAACTCAAGCTCCAGTTCGCCCGAGAGATATTGCTGCATGAACAGGTCATTCTCGCCGACATAGGACGAGCACATCTTCTTGATCTGCTTGGTCTGCAACAGCAGGCCGAGACCGAAATCATCGACGCCGGCATTGTTGGAATAGATGGTCAGATCCTTCGTACCGGCATCGCGGATGGCCTGGATCGAGAGTTCGGGAATTCCGCACAGGCCAAATCCGCCGGCGGCAATCACCATGCCGTCGAACAGGACCCCATCGAGCGCTGCGGCGGCGCTATCATAGACTTTGCTCATGCGCCTTCGTTACGCAGGGATAATTGCAATTGCAAGAGACCATTGGGCCCATTCTGGGTGAACAGTTTCGCTCAGGTGCGATCTGGCCTCAGGCCTCGGGATCAGGCCGCTCCAGCCGGTCGAGATATTCGCGCAACATGGCCACCCGCCGCGGACGGAAGGACCGGTCGGTGACAATCATCTGGCGGATGCGATCGATGCGGAAGGAGCGATAATCCTGGCGCAGCTCGCACCAGGCCAGCGCCACCAGCGAGCGTTCGAAGAACACGATGGCGAGGGGCTGGATCGCCCGCACCGTGGGATTTTCATCCACGTCCAGATAGTTGATCTCGACCACCTGTTCATGCCGAGTCGCCTCTCGAAACGCAGAAATGTCGATCGCGATTTCCGGGCGGCAATAGAACCGCTTGGCGTAAAGCACCGCATGTTCGAACTCGGACCGCATGCGTTCCGGCAGCGACGCTTTCAGCTTGGACAGCGCATTCTCGGCCGCCTTGGCGAGCACCGGGTCAGCCACCTGAACCACTTCTCGCAGACCCAGGACGATGGATTCCATCTCATCGCGGCTGAACATCATCGGCGGCAAAGCCGGGTCTTCCTGCAGCGTATAGCCATAGCCCGCTTCGCCATCGATCAGCGCGCCAGAGCGGCGAAGGGTCTCGATATCGCGGTAGATCGTGCGCAGGGAAACGCCGAGCTCATCGCTCAGCGCCTGCGCCTTAACCGGCGGCGCGAAAGTGCGCAGGCATTGCATGAGCTGAAGGAGACGATCACTCTTGGCCATGCGGACACCCTAGCAAACCTTGCTGACAAAAAATGACAGGAGCAGCGTGCTACCCGGCTGTCAACAGCAAGGACCGTCCCATGATCACACTCACAATTTTTCCTGAAGCCTTCGGCGAGCCGAGTGCCAGTCCGTTTTGCATGAAGGCCTGGTGCATGTTGCACGCCGCCGGTTTGCCATTCGAGTTGAATGTCACGCCTGATCCCCGAAAAGCGCCGAAAGGCAAATTCCCGATCATCGAACTGGACGGGGTCGCCATCGCCGACAGCGAACAGATCCGCACGCATATTGAAGCGATAAGCGGCCGCGATTTCGATGAGGGACTATCGGCGCGTGAGCGCGCTGTGTCGCAATCTCTGATCCGGATGGTCGAGGAGCATGTCTACTTCGCGATCCTCATGGATCGCTGGGGCGAAGACGATAATTGGGCGCATGTGCGCCGCGTGTTCTTCAGCGATTTTCCATGGATCTTGCGCGGCATGATCACCCGGGTCGCGCGCAAGCAGGCTTTGCAAGGCCTGCAGGGGCAGGGCATGGGACGTCATACTGCCGAGGAGCGCTTTGACCGCGCGCGGCGCGACATGATGGCCATTCGCGAAATCCTCGGCGACAAGCCATTTCTGTTTGGCGATCAGCCGACGGCGGCAGATTATAGCGTGGTTCCCATGCTGCGGGCGGCGATCGTCACGCCGGTCACGAAGCCCCTCGGCCAATTCATCAAGGACGATCCTGCGCTAATGGCTTATGTGACCCGGGGCACAGACAGGCTCTATCCGACGGGTGTTTAGTCGGTCTGGGTAAGGCTTTCTGTCCGCTTCCTCCCGGAACTCTCCATGGAAAGCCAGACATTTACCCAGTCTTTCAAGGGACGGCTTTCGCAGAGGCCGTCCTTTTTTGTTGGCGCGCGTCTGCGACCATTTCCAGACCACCTGATCGCGCCGTACCTCTACGTTAGGTCTTCCGCTGTCCCGTTCGCTGCGTATGTCTGTAGGATAAGAAATTCCGGGGCAGGACATGCATTACGAACAACTCAAAGCCGCGCACGCGCAACTGACCGGCCCTGGCGGCGCATTCGAAATCGTCGAAACCGAGATTCTCGGCAATCGCATTCGCGATTTCAAGACCCGGCCGAACAGTATCCGCGAGGTCTGGCTGGCCACCCAGCAATTCGCTGAGCGCGACTATATTGTCTACGAGCAGGAGCGGATCACATATGCTGAGGCGCACCGGCAGACGGTCAGTATTGCGGGCTGGCTGTTTGAGCAGGGCGTCCGTCCCGGTGACCGCGTCGCCATTGCCATGCGCAATTATCCCGAATGGATGCTGATCTACTGGGCCTGTTGCTCGATCGGGGTTGCGGTGGTCGGGGTCAATGCCTGGTGGACCGAGCCGGAAATGGCCTATGGGATCAATGATGCCGCGCCGAAATTTATCTTTGCGGACGCTGATCGCCTGGCCCGGATCATCGACAATCCAGACCTGAAGACCCGGCCCGGCCTGATCGCGGTGCGCGCAGAGCAATCCTATCCAGGTGTCACGGATTTGGCCGAGATCATCGCGACGGATCGCGCCTTGCCGGACGTCGCCGTCGATCCCGATAGTGATGCCTGCATTTTCTACACGTCTGGCACGACCGGGTTCCCGAAAGGGGCGCAGCTGACGCATCGCGGCTGCGTCGCGAACCTGCTCAATATGCAATATGCAGCGGCCTCATCCATGCTTGCGGTCCAGGCCGCAACTGGGGTGGAACCGCCGGCTGTGATGCCGATCCCGGTGACGCTGATCACCACGCCGCTCTTCCATGTCACCGCCAATAATTGCGCCGCCTATCGCGCGACCGCGGTCGGCGGCACGCTTGTCCTGATGTATCGCTGGGATGCCGGCGAGGCATTGCGCCTGATCGAGCGTGAGCGGATTACCTCGGCTGGCGGTGTGCCGGTCATGGGGCGAGAACTGATCAACCACCCGGATTTCGACAAGACCGATACGTCCAGCCTGCTGGCCATTTCATGCGGCGGGGCGCAGGTGCCGCCGGATCAGGTCCAGAAGATTGAGGACCGGATTGAAACCGCGCGCCCCGGCACCGGCTATGGCATGACCGAGACGTGCGGGATCATCACCTCGGTCGCCGGTGACTTCTTCATCGACAAGCCGGACTCCGCCGGCCCAGCCATGCCGAACTTTGAAGTCAAATGCGTGAATGATGACGGCGAAACCGTTCCGACGGGCGAGCTCGGCGAGCTCTGGGTGCGCGGCTCGTCGGTGATCAAGGGCTATATCAATCGCCCCGAAGCAACCGCAGAATCGATCACGGATGGCTGGCTGCACACCGGCGACATTGCCCGCCTTGATGAGCATGGCTTCATCTATCTGGTCGATCGCAAGAAGGACATGGTCCTGCGCGGCGGCGAGAATATTTATTGTGTCGAGGTTGAGGCCGCGATCTATCACCACCCTTCGGTCGCAGAGTGCTGCGTGTTCGGCGTTCCGGACGAGCGCCTCGGTGAAGAGGTCGGGGTGGCCGTCTACCTCAAGCCTGGCACATCGCTCACCACAGAAGAACTCCAGGCGCATTGCGCCGAACGCCTCGCCAAGTTCAAGATCCCGACCCATGTCTGGGTCAGCGACGATCCATTCCCGCGCAATGCCAGCGGGAAGTTCCTGAAGCGCGAGGTGCGGGCAGGGCTGATTGAGGCTTAGACTGCAATCATTGGAAATGAAAAAAAAGGGCGGCTCGATGGGAGCCGCCCTTTCTTGTCTGGTCAGGCTTTGGCCGCTGCCGCGGCCTTCTAAGCCTGTTTTCAGTCCACTGGACTGAAAACTTCGCCTTTGGCGAACCGGCTTAGAAGCCCATTCCGCCCATGTCTGGCATGCCGCCGCCAGCAGGCATTGCAGGCGCGTCAGGCTTTGGTGCTTCAGCAATACCGGCTTCGGTGGTGATCAGCAGACCGGCCACAGAGGCAGCGTTTTGCAGAGCCGAGCGAACCACTTTCGCAGGGTCGATAACGCCCATTTCGATCAGGTTGCCATACTCTTCGGATTGCGCGTTGAAGCCGAAGCCTTTGCCTTTGCCCTGACGGATCGTGTTGACGACAACAGAACCTTCGACACCAGCATTTTCAGCAATCTGACGAACTGGCGCTTGCAGCGCGCGGCTGACAATGTCGATGCCAGCTTGCTCGTCATCATTGTCGCCTTTGACGTCGATATTGTCAGCAGCAGCCAGAAGCGCCGTACCGCCACCAGCAACAATGCCTTCTTCAACCGCAGCGCGGGTCGCGTTCAGGGCGTCGTCGACGCGGTCCTTACGCTCTTTCACTTCGATCTCGGTGGCGCCGCCAACCTTGATCACAGCAACACCGCCCGCCAGTTTGGCGAGACGCTCTTGCAGCTTCTCACGGTCATAATCAGAAGACGTGTCTTCGATTTGCTTGCGGATCTGAGACACGCGCGCATCGATGTCTTTCTTGGTGCCTGCGCCGTCAACAACGGTCGTGTCATCCTTGGAGATGTTCACGCGCTTGGCCGTGCCGAGCATGTCCAGGGCAACGTTCTCGAGCTTGATGCCGAGGTCTTCAGAGATGACCTGGCCGCCGGTCAGGATCGCGATGTCCTGGAGCATGGCTTTGCGGCGATCGCCGAAGCCGGGGGCTTTGACAGCAGCGATTTTCAGACCGCCGCGCAGCTTGTTGACAACCAGCGTTGCCAGGGCTTCGCCGTCGACGTCTTCTGCGATGATCAGCAGCGGACGCTGAGACTGAACAACAGATTCCAGGATTGGCAGCATTGGCTGCAGGGAAGACAGCTTGCTTTCGTGCAGCAGGATGTACGGATCTTCGAGTTCCGCAGTCATCTTGTCAGCATTGGTGACGAAGTAAGGAGACAGGTAGCCGCGATCGAACTGCATGCCTTCGACAACGTCGAGTTCGGTTTCCAGCGACTTGGCTTCTTCAACCGTGATGACGCCTTCATTGCCGACTTTTTCCATCGCTTGCGCAATCATGTCGCCGATTTCGCTGTCGCCATTGGCAGAGATTGAGCCAACCATGGCGATTTCAGAATTGTCTTTCACTTTGCGCGAGTGGTGCGCCAGGTCTTTGACAACTTCGGCAGACGCTTTGTCGATGCCGCGCTTCAGGTCCATTGGGTTCATGCCCGCAGAGACGCGCTTCATGCCTTCGCGAACGATGGCCTGGGCGAGAACCGTTGCGGTCGTGGTGCCGTCACCAGCAACGTCGTTTGCCTTGGAAGCAACTTCGCGCAGCATTTGTGCGCCCATATTCTCGAACTTGTCCTCAAGCTCGATCTCTTTTGCGACGGTGACACCGTCTTTCGTGGTGCGCGGGGCGCCGAAAGATTTCTCGATGACAACGTTACGGCCCTTAGGACCGAGTGTGACTTTTACAGCGTCGGCCAGTGTGTCGACACCAGCGAGCATGCGTTCGCGCGCGGTTGCGCCGAATTTTACGTGTTTGGCAGCCATGTTTGGGTACCCTTCAATTTACGAGTTGAAACAAAAAAGGCGTGAGAGGGCTTAAGCCTCGATCACGCCCATGACGTCGCTTTCTTTCATGATCAGCAGGTCTTCACCGTCGATCTTGACTTCAGTGCCACCCCATTTGCCGAACAGGATCTTGTCGCCTGGCTTGAGGTCGAGCGGAATGCGCTCATTGTCGTCACCGACAGCACCATTGCCAACAGCGAGAACTTCGCCTTCCTGCGGCTTTTCAGTGGCTGTGTCTGGAATGATAATGCCACCAGCGGTTTTGGTGGCTTCTTCAACGCGGCGGACCAGAACGCGGTCGCCAAGTGGACGGAACTTCATGGGAAACCCTCTTGTTCGTCAGTTACAATTGTTTGTTTCGTCAACAGTGTGAGCGTTTTGGCACTCACACCCTTCGAGTGCTAACGATGGCGAGCAAGTAGGTTCTGAATGCGCCAGCGTCAACAATTGGCGGGTGAATTCTCTGAAAAAAATCGGCACATCCACAGAAGGGCCGCCGGTGATTTGGCAGCACTCATCAAGATATGCTGCTAAGCTGCTGAAATTGCTTATTAATTACTCGTTCACATGGAATGGGCATCGTGAAGGTCTGAATCAAGACCGGAGCCGAAAAAATGCATGTTGATGATGATTTTATCGCTCAGATTGGCGGGAAGGGCGTCCTGACGACCGAGATTCTGTATTACCGGCCTGATTATCGCTCCTGGCTGCAAAGCTTTGTCTGGCAGACCATGGACGAGGCCCCGCGCTTCCCGCGCCTGGCCCAATTCCTCGACCATTGGCGCCGCGAAATCGATGCGGTCATCCACTCCATCCGCATCGCCCATGCCGACTGGGTCGGCCCGACGGAGATTCGCGCTGTGGATGGAACGTTTCGGCTGAACTAGCGCCCCAATTCCTGTTTCAGGAAGGCATTTTCCTGCCGGAGGGTCTGTAATTCCTCGACCATGGGCGTCAGGCTGGCGGCGAGTTCGTCCTCGGTAAAACGCGGCGTGATGAATTGTGGGCAGTTCCAGTCGAACGCATCCACCTCAATCGTGAACAGGCGCTCGACCTTGCCCTGGCCATCTATGTCCAGTTGCGCGGTGAGGGCCGGATTGTCTGCCGCTTCCTGCACTGTGGCGCGGCCAAGCAATTTCAGGCGCGCGCGATTGGGATAATCCATCAGGAACAGCGAGACGCGCTTTTCATTATGCAGGTTGCCGACCGATACATATTGCCGATTGCCGCGATAATCGGCGAAACCGAGCTGCGTCGGTGACAAGACTTTCAGGAACCCGCGCGGGCCGCCGCGATGCTGGATATAGGGCCAGCCATCTTCGGACACCGTCGCCATGTAGAAACTGTCGCGCATCGAGATGAAGGCGGCTTCACGCTCCGAGAAGCCGTCCGGCGCCGGCCGCGCGACCATGCCTTCATACATCTCACGCGAACCGCGCGCGTCCTGCTCGGCTTTGACCTGGTCGGTAAAGGCGATGTCTCCGAAATGTTTCATCTCATGCTCCTGTCTGACGCCTAGATAGCGCACGCGCCGGTGAGAGGAAGCGATGGTTCGGAAATAGGACTTATTCCGGTTTGCGTATCAGCCTTCGGCGTCAATCGCCGCCTGCACCGCCTTGTAGAAGTCTTCGCGCTTGGGGTGCTCATCATAGCCCATGGCGGTGGACCAGCTGCTATTGGTGGCAATGACCAGGTTTCGATTGGGATCGATGAAGATGCCCTGACCGAAGATGCCGTCGGCGGCATAGGCACCATCATCATACGTCCACCACTGGAAGCCATAGCCATGGCCCGGATCGCCAATGCCGACCTGTTTGACGGTGGCTTGCTCGACCCATCCTGCGGGCACGATGGGCTGGCCGTCCACTGCCGCGCCGTCGAGCATGAACTGGCCGAACCGGGCAAAGTCGCGGGTCGTCGCCTGGATACAGCAACCGCTAATCTCGGTGCCGTCTTCATTCAGCAGCCAGGTCGCATCGTCGGCCATGCCGTACGGGCCCCAGATCTTCTCTGACAGATAGTCTGACAGCGTCTTGCCAGTGGCCTGGATAACCAGCACGCCAATGAGATTGGTCTCGCCGGTGGAATAGTTCCAGACATCACCCGCCGGATGCGCCCGGGGCAAGCTTTTCATATAGCTCACCAGATTGGAGGAGCCGTCATCAGAGACATGATTGTTGAACAGCGCGACATCGGAATTCGGGTCCTCATAATCCTCAATCCAGCGCACCCCGGAGGTCATGGTCAGCAGCTGTTCGATGGTGACATCATCATAGGCTGAGCCACTGAGGTTCGGGATATATTTCGACACCGGCTCGTCGAGGCTTTCAATATAGCCATCTGTGATGGCGGCGCCGACCAGGGTTGAAGTGAGGGACTTGGCGACCGAGAAACTGGTCCAGCGGCCAATCTCGTTGAAGTCCAGCCCATAGGTTTCCAGGCGGAGTTCACCATTGTGGAGAACCACAATCGCTGAATGTCGATTGTCCTGCATGTAAGCGTCGAAGTCGATCTCCAGCGACAGCGGCGCGCCCTCGGGCAGGTCTTTGGTCGTGTCTGATGCGGGAATATCGCGGGCTTCGATCAGGATTGGAACGCGGTCCAGCATCCGGAATCCGGCATCGCGCTGGCCTTGAGTCCAGAACAGGACATTGGCGTCCGACGGCGCCGCCAGGACCAGCCGGCGCCAGTCCGCCCCTATCATCCACCAGACCGCCGCCAGGATGACGACCAGGATGCCCACTCCGATGCCAAGACGTTTCATGATCTTTCCTCTCCGCGCTGCAGGTTCACGCGTTTGTGCAAGTCTCAGCAAGTGCTAGCCATGTTTCGGACGCTTGCAAGCCAGCCCCCGCGGCACCTCCGGGGCGCTATTTCCTTGGCTTGAACGCCTCATTCTTGAGATTCCAGATCGGCGTGCGCAGCGCCATCCAGAGGATCAGAACGGTCATACCGGTGGCCGGCACAATGGCGATCTTGTAGGGCCCGAATGCATCGACCATCCAACCCATGATCGCCGCTCCAAACGGCGCGCCGGCCATGAATCCGAGCTGATAGATGGACAGCACCCGCGCCAGCTGATCCTTCGGCGCCGCGTCCTGGACAATCGACCGGCTCATCGCGATCGACACGCCCGCTGACAGGCCCCAGGTAAACACGATGAGCAGGAACGCCTCGTGCGGAATCCGCGTCATCATCGGCAGAATTGCGAGTGATCCGATCAGCTGGGCGACTAGCAAAAGCCGGCCTTGTCGCTTGATATTCTTGAACAAAGACAACGCCACAGACGAGACGAAGGCGCCGAGCCAGAAGGTCACGAACATGTCGCGAATGCCGTCGCCCGACAGGCCGTAAACATCACGGTTGATGATCGGCAGCACCACCAGGAAAGCGCCGATCACGAAGATGCCGACCCCGAACATCAACACGGTCATCGCCCAAAGTTTTGGTTCGGCGGCGACCACTTTGAAGCCTTCGCCAATATCGCCAAAGGCGGCGCCCAGTCCGGACCGCCCGGTCCGCACTTTTCGGCCTTTTGCCAGCAGGAAAGCGAGCACGGCCCCCATCGCCACGACAGCGCCTTGCAAGGCCATCAGGAACCAGCTGTCGATCGGCCCGACACCGAAGCCGCCAAGCCAGTCCGGCATCTTGGTCATCTTGTCCGCATAGCCGCCGAGAATGAGGCCGGTAATTTGCGCCGCAAACTGGGCCAGCGTGGCAAAGGCGACGCCTTGCTGCAGGGTTACCCCGGAGCCGACGCGGCCCCGGCGTTCGACCACTTCATTGAGGATCGAATCCCGCGCCGGCATCATGAAGGCGCCGACCGTACCCAGTGCCAGACCATAGGCGATCATGTAGGGATAGGTCAGGTTGTCAGTGGCGAGCGCGAAGGCCAGTCCAAAGGCCGGCACGGCTGCAAACAGATGCAGGATCATCAGCAATGGCTTGCCAGAAGCCCGCTCTGCGACGACGCCGCCGAGCAGCAGGAAGATCACGGACGGGCCCGACAAGGCGAGATTGGCAAAGCCGAGCTCGGTTCCGCCCAGGCCTAATTTGTTGGTGATCAAATATGGAAACAGCACCATTTGCAGCCCAAAGGCGACAAACCAGGTGGCCTGGACGGAGAGATAAGCCGGCAGCTCGACCTTGACGCCGCGCCGGGCTTTTCGGGCCATCATGGATTGCGCGGTTTCCAGCAGAGAGGCCCCGGCGCTCATGGCCGAGCCCATGCCACTCAGGGGCGAGCGGGCTTCCTCCAGAATGTCCGGATCATCCAGATTTTCAGCCGACTCCGTCGGTTCGCTCATAGCTCGTCTGCCCTTGCTCCCAGCCCCGCAAACTGTCGTGGGATTTGCGATCGCGCAACAGGAAATATCCGCAGTCTGAACAGCAGCGTCTTGGAGCTGCCACATCGGCATGCTAGGCCTCTGTTCAGTGTGCGTAAGGAGACAGTATTATGCGAGCCATGCGTCAGGTGGGGAGTTGGGGGCTGGCTCTTTTTTTGATTTTCATGTTCCTGCAGGCGACGATTCATCCATTGCCGAATCCGCCGGAAGGGTCTGTGAAGCTGTTTGATCCGCCAGGACAGAACATCGTCTTCGCGACGATCGCGGCGAACACTCAAATTCCATTGTTCGAGCCGACCGGGCGCGTCGCGGTTGCGATTGCTGAATTGTTGGCAGCTCTGCTTTTGCTCTTGCCGATGACTCGGCGGACCGGGGCGGGTCTATCCTTCCTGATCCTCGGCGGCGCGGTTGCTGCTCATCTGATGCCCGGCGTTCTGGGGCGGGAAGTGCCGACAGTGCTTGGATCGACGACGGAGACCGATGGCGGACAGTTGTTTGCACTGGCCATCGCCATGCTGGCGGCGAGCATGCTTTTGTACGTGCTTCACCCGCGAAAACGCTGACTCAATTCTCATTAGAATATTAACGGTTTTCGGCCACTTTCGCTGAGTTTAGATCTGGCGAGAGCTCATGAGCGACCCAATTGCATTCGAAGAACACGCGGGCGAAGGCGGCCTGGCGCGGCGCACGCTGCTGCGGCGATTGATCGACTTTATTGCCATGCCAGCCTCGCAAGTCGCGCCGCAGGACCGCTCCATGGGCGGCGATATTCTGCTCGACATGCTGTTCCACGCGACGGATTCGGATCGGCTTTTGTGCGCCAAGCGGATTGCTGTGCTGAGCGACGCGCCGCGCCGCCTGCTGCGTTATCTGGCGCAATGCAATATCGATATTGCCCGGCCATTGCTTGAAGACAGCGAGTCCTTTGACAGCTCCGACCTGCTGGAGATTATCGATCAGGTGACGCCAGATCATCGCGTGCTGATCGCCAAGCGCAAGCGCGTGCCGGCCGTGGTGTCGGATCAACTCGCGCGACGCGGCGAGATCAGTGCGGTGAAGGCTCTCATACAAAATAAAGGCGCGGAGCTGTCCGAAACGGCGATCGATATTCTGGTCGAGCGATCCCGCAAGGAGGGCGACCTCAGCAGCCTGTTGATCACCCGGCTCGAGCTGAAACCGGCGCAAGCCATGGCAATGTTCTGGTGGTCGGATCGCGACACCCGCCGGACCATTCTGCAACGGCATGCCGCCGATCGCGGCGAGATGGTCAATATGTGCGCCGATGTCTTTGCCATCGCAGCCAAGGAAGGCTGGTCGGACCCTGTCGCTCGCAAGACCTTGCAACTGATCGAACGCCGCCAACGCAATCGTCAGGCGATAGAACGCAGCGAATTTGAGAGCCTCGAAGCCGCCATCGAAACGGCAGCGACGATGGGCATGAGCCCGGAAATGGTCGAAGAGATTGGCTATCTCGCCGGGATCAAACCGGTGACCAGCGCGAAAATTCTGAGCGACACCGGAGGCGAGGGCATTGCCGTCCTGTGCAAGGCGACCGGACTGAAGCGGCCATCACTGAAGAACCTCTGGATCTCGCTGAAACGGCCGCTGGAGGCCGATGATGGAACGCCGCACATGCTGTACGAGCACTTGCAGGAAACCTATGATTTGCTGAGCGTTGCCAAGGCGCAAACCACGCTGCGCTATTGGAACTGGTCGCTATCGTCTTCCTATTCGCCGAACCAGGCACAACCGCCGAGTCTGGATGATGCGCACGCCAATGATGAATCAGCATTCTCGACCTCGCGCCGTACTGCGAGCCTGGTATTTGGCAGCTAGGTGATTTTTTCGCACCTGCCGGGTCGGTTTAGACTGGTCAAACCCTGATTCCGGTTCTAATTCCCGATTAGAGCAAGATGTTCGAAACCGGAGCGACTGGGCGCGTGGGCTATTTTCTAGGATTGATCACTGTTCTGATCGCGCTGTGGCTCGGACTGTCCTGGGACTATTCCCTGAAGCCAGTCATCGCCTCTCTCGGCGCTGTTTCGATTTTCCTGTCAGCCGTCCTCGCTTACCGCTTTGATATCCTCGATCGCGAAGGGTCGCCTTATGGTCGCCTGTTCCAGCTGATGGCCTATTGGGTCTGGCTGATGGTCGAGATTTTCAAGGCAAATTGGGTGGTCATCAAAGCCTGCCTGCGCTCCACGCTCGACATCAACCCGGCCCTGGTCAAGGTCAAAACCGGCTGCGAAAGCGATCTCGCACGGACCGTGTTTGCCAACTCGATCACGCTGACGCCAGGCACGGTCAGTGTTGAGATTGAAGGCGATAAAATCCTGGTCCACGCGCTTTTCGAAGAAGAAGCCGGGCCCGGCGCATTTGATGAAATGGACCGGCGTGCTCGCGAAGCCTCAGATGGGAGGCGCAAACCATGATCGGCGCCGCAGCTCTTGCCCTCATCGTCGCGATTGCATTGATGCTCGTCCGCGCCCTCAGTGGCCCGACGCTGTATGATCGCGTGCTGGCGGTCAACTCGCTCGGGACGAAAATCATTCTCCTGCTCGGCGTCATCGGGTTTCTCACAGGACGCCCGGACTTCCTTGATATTTCTATACTTTATGCGCTGATCAATTTTGTCGCGACGATCGCGATCCTGAAATTCTTCCGCTACCGGTCGTTCCAGGTGTCGCTGACGAGACGCGGACGAGGAGGCTCGCAATGACCGAGATTCTCGACCTCTGGCACGCCTTCCGTCCGGCGCTTGGTTCAGCCTTGTTGCTGGTCGGGGCTGTGCTTGCGGTGATCGGAACGATTGGCGTGCTGCGCTTCCCGGATTTCTATACGCGTCTGCATGCGGCGAGTGTGACGGACACAGCCGCCGCCACGCTGGCAATTGTTGGCATGGCTTTGCTCGCGCCAAGCCTCGCCGTCGTGGTCAAGCTTGCTGTGGTCTGGTTGTTCCTGTTCCTCACGGGGCCGACCTCGTCGCACGCGCTTGCCAATGCCGCCCATACAGCTGGATTGCAGCCCATGATTGGCCGCCTCGGTGAAGATGATGGAGGCGGCGAATGACCGGTTTTGAAGGCGCGACCCTGGCCATCGATCTTCTCAATATTACGCTGTTGATCATCCTGTTCGTGGTCGCGATCGCGATTGCGCGCCTGCGCAGCCTGTTCGCGATTGTCATGCTGTCAGGGATCTATTCCCTGGTTTCAGCCACCTGGTTTGTCGCACTGGATGCGGTCGACGTGGCCTTTACCGAGGCCGCAGTCGGGGCCGGTATTTCGACCGCGCTGTTCCTGGGCGCCATGGTGCTGACCTCACGCACGGCCAAGGCAGAGAAGGGCGCGACGCAGATTGTGCCGCTCCTCGTCGTCATCGCGACAGGGGCCGTCCTGATCTATGCGACCATCGACCTGCCTGGCTTCGGTGACGCGACATCGCCCGCCAATACAGGCGTTGGCGTCTCTTTCCTGGAACGCACCTATAATGAAATTGCGATCCCGAACGTGGTAACCGCCGTGCTCGCCAGCTATCGGGGCTTCGATACGCTGGGCGAGGTTGGCGTGGTGTTTGCCGCTGGGCTCGCGGTGACCCTGCTGCTCGGGTTCGGCGAGCGGTCACTCGGCGCCACGGTGCGCCGTGAAGACCGGGAACGCCCAAGCAAGAAAGATGAGGAGGAGTCATGAAGGGCGACCATCACGTCATTCTCCGCGTTGTTGCCAAGGTGCTGATCCCGATCATTGCCTTGTACGGTTTCTATGTTCAGTTCCACGGCGAATACAGCCCGGGTGGTGGCTTCCAGGCCGGGGTTATTCTCGCCGTGTCGGTGATCTTGTACTCGCTGATTTTCGGCATCGCGCCGGCGATGCGTGCGATCACGCCGGGCTTTGCCCGTTTCATCGCTGGATTGGGCTTTGTCACCTATATCGGAGTCGGCGTCTGGGCCCTCGCCATGGGCGGTAACTTCCTCGATTATGACGCACTGTTCCGCGAACCGCCGGGTGGTCACAATGGACAACATGTCGGCATTATCGTGATCGAACTTGGTGTTCTGTTCGCCGTAGCAGGATCGATGGTGTCGATCTTTTACGCTTTCGCCGGACGGGTCAGCGAAATCCGGGATGAGGACTGGTAGATATGCTGGAATTCATTCTCGAGCGCGGCAATTACTGGGCGATCATCGGCTTGATGATGATCGGGCTCTACATTTCGTTTGCGGCCACCAATCTGATCAAGCGTCTGGTCGGGCTCGGCCTGTTCCAGACCTCTATCATCCTGTTTTATATCTCTTTATCCCGCATCGATGGCGGCACTGCGCCAATCCTGTTCGGCAAGGATTATGGCAAGAATAAAGGCCATGACAAAGCCGGCGAACATGGCGGTGAAGCGGCTGAGCATGGCACGGATGCGGCTCATGGCGCCTATGATGCGGCGCATGGTTATGGCGGAGAAGGGCTGGAAAATGTCTATTCGAACCCGCTGCCGCACGTGTTGATGCTGACCGCGATTGTGGTCGGCGTGGCGACGCTGGCGGTTGGCCTCGCCATCATCGTACGTATCCGCGAGGCGTATGGCACGGTCGAGACCGACGAAATTCGCGAAATGGACCTTGAAGTCGCAATCTCTGAAGCTGCATCAGAAGCTGAAGAGAGCAGGGCGGGAGCGGCATGATCGAGCTTATTTCTTCCCTGGTGCCTGCGGATATCGCGGCGCACGCGCCTGCGCTTCTGGTCGTTGGACCGATGCTGCTGGCACCGATTGCGGCCTTCATGCCGAACGGGCGGCTGGCCTGGATCCTGTCCATTCTCGCCACTGGGTTTGCCCTGGTCATGGCCATGGTCCTGGTGTCGCAAGTGCGCTCGGTCGAAGGCGGCGCCGTGCTGTCCTATGCGATGGGCGGCTGGGCCCCGGATGCCGGGATCGAGTTTCGCATTGATGCCCTGAATTCCATGGTGCTGCTGCTGGTCAGCGTGATCGGCTTCCTGGCCGCGATCTTCAGCTGGCCGAGCGTGGTCGCCGAGATCCGCGATGCCAAGCGGGCCATGTTCTATGCCGCTTATCTGGTCTGTTTCACCGGCCTGTGCGGCGTCGCGTCGACCGGTGATGCGTTCAATCTCTTCGTGTTCCTGGAGATCAGCTCGATCGCGACTTATGTGCTGGTGGCGCTGGGCGCCAGCCGCGATCGCCGCGCGCTTCCTGCTGCCGCAAATTACCTTTTGATGGGTACGATCGGCGCGTCATTCTTCGTGGTTGGCGTCGGTTTCCTCTATGCCGCCACCGGCACGCTGAATATGGCCGAACTGGCTGTGCGCCTGCAGGAAATGCAGGGCAACAAAGCCGTTCTCGCTGGCTATGCCTTCATCTTTGTCGGCCTCGGCATCAAGGCGGCGATGTTCCCGCTGCACCAATGGCTGCCCAATGCCTATGCCTATAGCCCGAGCTTCGTCACCATGTTCCTGGCGGCGACCGCGACCAAGGTCGCCATCTATGCGCTGGTCCGCTTCCTGTTCACCGTGTTCGGACTGGAATTTGCGTTTGAAGGCTCGACGCTGATCTGGATCCTGATGCCGATGGGCATCGCGGCGATGATCGCCTGCTCATTCCAGGCGGTGTTCCAGACCGATGTGCGACGAACGCTGGCTTATTCGTCCGTCGCGCAGGTTGGATACATGTTGCTCGGCATCTCGATTGGAACCACAGCCGGTGTCTCTGCCGGCATGTTCCATCTGGTCAATCACGCGCTGATCAAAGGCGCCTTGTTCATGGCTCTGGCCGGCATGGTCCTGTCTTATCAGGGCACCAGCCTGAATGACCTCAAAGGCCTCGGGCGCTCGGCACCGTGGACGATGACGGCGTTCGCAATCGGTGCTGTGTCCCTGATCGGCGTACCTCTGACAGCCGGCTTCCAATCCAAGTTCGCCCTGGTCAACGCGCTGTTCGAACATGGCTGGTGGTGGGCCGTCGCGGTGGTGATGTTCTCCAGCTTGCTGGCGGTCGTCTATATGGGGCGGATCCTGGAAGCGGTGTTCTTCCGCGCGCCGAGCAATCCGAACAAGCGCCGCAAGGAAGCGCCGATGCTGATCCTGATCCCGCTCTGGGTGCTCGCGATCGCCAATCTCTGGGTCGGTGTTCAAGGCGGCTTCGTTGCCGGACTGGCTGAAGACGCTGCGATGTCGCTGTTTATCGGAGATGTGTCATGACGGGTGAAATGGCCATCATAGCCGCCCTGGTGCTGCCGCTCCTGATTTGCGCCGGCATCTGGCTCGCCGGACGCGTACCTGATTTGCGCGAAGGTGTGACGCTGCTCGGTGCGGCGGCTTTGTTCGTGGTCGCAATCATCATTGCTGGGCATGTTGCGGCTGGCTCGCCAGCCGAATTGAGCCTGGGCGAAGCGGTTCCCGGGCTCGAATTTGCGTTCAAGGCAGAACCGCTTGGCGCCTTGTTTGCGCTGGTCGCGAGCGGTCTGTGGATCGTCAATAGTTTCTATTCGATCGGCTATATGCGCGGCAATCGCGAGCGCAATCAGACGCGATTCTATATGTGTTTTGCCATCGCGCTGCTCGGCGCCATGGGCGTTGCCCTGTCTGCCAACCTGTTCACGCTGTTCGTGTTCTACGAAATCCTGACCCTGTCGACCTATCCGCTGGTTGCGCACAAAGGCGATGCCAATGCGCAGCGCGGCGCGCGGATCTATCTGATGACGCTGCTCGGGACCTCGATCGGGTTCCTGCTGGTGGCGGTCATCTGGACAGGCGCTCTGGCCGGAAGCCTCGACTTCATGCCGGGTGGATTGTTGCAACAGGCCGAAGGACTGACGCCGGTTGTTGCCAGCGCACTGCTCCTGCTGTTCGCCTTTGGCGTCGGTAAGGCGGCGCTGATGCCGTTCCATTTCTGGCTGCCCAATGCGATGGTTGCGCCAACCCCGGTCTCGGCCCTCCTGCATGCGGTGGCCGTTGTGAAGGCGGGTGTGTTCACCATCCTGAAAGTCGCCATCTATGTGTTTGGCGAGGAAATCCTGCACGAGACGGCGTCACGTGAATTCATTCTCGCGGTGGCCTGTTTCACCATCATCGTGGCCTCATTGGTGGCGATGACGAAAGACAATCTGAAAGCGCGATTGGCCTATTCCACAGTGGCGCAGCTGGCTTATGTCACCTGCGGCGCGATGCTGGCGACGTCGGCCGGGTTCATGGGCGGCTCGTTGCAGATTGCCGCGCACGCGGTCGGCAAGATCACGCTGTTCATGTGCGCCGGGGCGATCTATGTCGCGACCGGACTGACCAATATTTCCGACATGCGCGGCCTCGGGCGACGTATGCCGCTCGTCTTCATCGCCTTCTTCATTGCCTCACTGTCAATTATCGGCATTCCGCCGCTGGCCGGTGGCTGGCCGAAATATGAACTGATGCAAGGCGCGGTGGATACCGGGATGAACTATGTGCCGATCGTGTTGATCGTGTCGTCGCTGCTGAACATTGCCTACCTGCTGCCAATCCCGATCCTGGCGCTGATGCCGCCGCCCGACACACCGGAGCCAGCGCCATACAAGCGTCCTGGCGGAGCGCCGATGCTCACCGTCGCGGCGCCGTGTTTCACTGCCATTCTCTGTTTCATCATGTTCTTCATGGTCGGGCCGATTTCGGACTTCCTGGAACCGGCGACGGGTGAGCGCGTTATCGCGGCCATGAACACTGGAGGCACGCCATGACCCTTCCTCCTGAACGCGACGAAAGCGGTCGGTTCGTAAAGCCGGAAACCGAGGTGCCGAAACCCTCGGACGAGCACACCCACCCAATGGCCAAGCTCCTGTTCGGCTGGGTTGAGTCGCCGCGCACGCCGCTCTTGCTGCTGCTGATTGTCGGGCTGATCTGCGCTGGATTGATCGTCGCCGACCTGTTCGTGCACCGGCACGAATACAAATATACAGCATTCGCTGAATCCACTGGATTCTACGCCTTCTGGGGCTTTGCCGCTTTCGCAACGGCTGTACTGTCGGGCTGGCCGCTCGGCAAATTGTTGCGCCGGGATGAGGATTATTACGGCGAGGCAGACACCAAACCGCAGGATGTGGAGTCAGACTCATGAGCGGGCTGCTCGGTCAGATCAATCCGGGCCTGCTCCTGGTGGCTGTCGGCTTTGCTGGCTGCCTGATTCCTGTCCAGCGGGTGCGCCAAGCCCTGATGGTGGCAACACCCGTGGTTGCCATGTTGCTGCTGGCCATGGCCGATCGCGGCACCGACCTGGCGACCGCGTCCATTCTCGGGCTCGACCTGGTGCTCTACAAGGTCGACAGCCTGTCCTTTATCTTCGGACTGGCCTTCCTGATCGCCTCCTTCCTGAACGCCATCTATGCCCTGCATACCGATGACCGGCTGCAGGACGGCATGGCGCTGGCCTATGCCGGCGCGGCGGTGTCAGCGACCTTTGCGGGCGATCTGATGACGTTGTTTGTGTTCTGGGAAATCACCGCCGTCAGCTCTGTCTTCCTGATCCTGAGGGCAGGGACCAAGGCCGCCTACCAGGCATCGATGCGCTATCTCGGCGTCCAGATCCTGTCGGGTGTCTTGCTGCTCAACGGGCTTTCATATGTCTACAAATCGACCGGCAGCCTCTCCCTGGAAGCGTTTACCAGTTTCGATCAGCCGGGCGCGAAATTCATCTTCGCGGCCTTTGCGATCAAGGCGGCCTTCCCGTTCCTGCACAATTGGCTGCAGGACGCTTATCCGAAAGCGACCGTCATTGGTGCGGTGGTGCTGTCGGCATTCACGACCAAGCTCGCTGTCTATGCCTTCGCACGCATGTTCCCGGGCTTTGAGATCCTGATCTGGATCGGCGCTGTGATGACCGTATTCCCGGTCTTCTTCGCGGTGATCGAGAACGACCTTCGCAAGGTCCTGTCCTACTCGCTCAACAACCAGCTCGGCTTCATGATCTGTGCGATCGGTATCGGAACGCCGCTGGCCCTGAACGGCGCCGCGGCGCACGCCTTTGCGCACATCATCTATAAGGGCCTGCTGTTCATGAGCATGGGCGCGGTCCTCTACCGGGTCGGCACGGCGAAAGCCAGCGAGCTTGGTGGGCTCTACAAGTCGATGCCCTGGACGACCATTTTCTGCATCATTGGCGCCGTCTCGATTTCAGCTTTCCCGCTCTTCTCCGGCTTCGTCGCCAAGGCGATGACGATGAGTGCGGTGGCGACCGAAGGCTATGTCATTGTCTGGCTGATGCTGCTCTTTGCCTCGGCCGGTGTGCTCGAGCATTCCGGGATCAAGATCCCATATTTCACCTTCTTCAGTCATGATAGCGGCATTCGCGTCAAGGAAGCGCCGTTCAACATGTTGCTGGCCATGGGTATGGCAGCGTTCATCTGTATCGCGATTGGCCTGCCGGCGATTGGCGGTTTTGGCTATGGCTGGCTCTACGACATGTTGCCGTGCACGGTGACCGCGCCGGCCGATGTCTGCTCGATATCAGGTGCCGAGATCAAACCGTACAAGCCTTACACGGTCGATCATGTACTGACCCAGATGCAGCTTCTGATGCTGGCGATTCTCGCCTTCATGCTGCTCAAGCGGTTTGGGCTCTATCCGCCAGAGAAACCGGGCACGATCCTGGATACTGACTGGGTGCTGCGCAAGCCGGGCTATGGCCTGTTCAAATGGGCAGGCACCGTCTGGGGCAAAGCAGGGCCGGCTATGACTGGGTTCGCCGGTCGAATCGGATCGCAGACCTTCGACAAGATCGAAGCGACATTCAGCCCGCGCGGTGCTCTGGCCCGCGGTGGACTGACCAATTCGATGGCAATGTGGTCGGCTGTCCTGCTCGGAGTCGTGATGCTGATCGTGCTCCTGACGCGCTGATAGATTGCGCCGCGTTCTGTAATAAAACTGGGCGCCGTGGGTCAGTGTTCTGCGTGTCTTCAAGTGAAGACTGTTGCACTTAAGGCGCTTGTTAGAGAAGCTGCGGTAAATCCTCTGTAATTTCTTATTTACTCACAACCAGCGCCCGCCATATATCCCAGCTTGTACTAAGGGGAACTAGTATGAGTGAAGAGATTGAACGTAA
This sequence comes from Hyphomonadaceae bacterium, assembly GCA_024742355.1. Taxonomy (GTDB): domain Bacteria; phylum Pseudomonadota; class Alphaproteobacteria; order Caulobacterales; family Hyphomonadaceae; genus Henriciella. The sequence continues at coordinate 425,512 of JANSYM010000001.1, forward strand.
CATCGCCTCGAACGGCGAGATCCTGGAATTCGCATCCGATATTGTCTCAGCCTATGTGAGCAACAATACGATCCAAAGTGGCGAGCTTCCATCTTTGATCCGTGATGTGCATGCGACGCTCGCGACATTGGGCAATGGGCGCGACAGCGCGCACGCGAAGAAACCGGCCGTGTCGATCAAGAATTCCATCACGGACGAGTTCCTGATCTGTCTCGAAGACGGCAAGAAGTTCAAATCCCTGAAGCGTCACCTGCGGTCCAAGTACGGCCTGAGCCCGGAAGAGTATCGCGAGAAATGGGGCCTGCCTTACGACTATCCCATGGTCGCGCCCAGCTACGCACGCAAGCGTTCAGCACTGGCGAAAGAAATGGGTCTGGGAAAGCTCGAAAAGTAGTTTCGAATTCAAAACAAAGCCTTTTGTTTCGGAAAAGAAACGAAAGAAATCAGTAATATAGGTTAACAAAATACTGATTTTTCTCTTGCGCGGCGAATCAAACTGATTCACTAGTGGTGAGTCGAATCACCGCGGGGGTGGCTATGGTTTCGTTGTCAACAGAATTCGCCGGCTTCACGCCGTCGCAGATCGATCTCTTGCAGCATTGGGAATCACGTCGTCACGGACTGTGCTTGCCACAGCGCGAAGATCTCGATCCCGGCGCCATCCGCGCGCATCTGGCAGCTATATCTATCGTTGAAGTTGAACCGCACGGACAAGTTCGATTTCGCCTCGCTGGCTCGGGACTGCGCGACATTCTTGGTCGCGAGATGCGGGGACGTTGCGTTCACGAACTCGACAAGACAGTGGGCGAGATGTGGTCCCTGGGCCTCGCCAGCGCACTTGATCAATTGCGGCCCGTCGGCGGCTTGATTGAGCGCGAAACCGACTGCCACGCCTGGCTGCGTCTGCCGCTGCATTCGCCGCGAAGTCATGCGCTTGTTCTGTGTCATGACATGCTCGTTCCCAAGGAGCGTATGCGGCAAGACCGGCGCCGCGAGTCCCACAGCGTTCAAGGTTCGCACCACACGCTAGCTGCTTGATTTCATTGCATTAGAAACATGAAGTATAGGAAAATAATCCTACACCTATAGGGCCATGATAAAGTTTCTTTCCCGGTGGTCGGAAGGAGATTGTAGAGTGGGCAGCCAGAAACGGATTGATAGAAATAATGCTTATCTGGCGGCCAGTCTGGTCGGTTACGCGTTGGAGTTGAAGGCGGAAAACATCCTGATGCGCGATCGAGGGCCACGTGACATGGTGCAGGCCCGCCAGGTCGCCATGTATCTCTCGCATGTGGGACTGGAGATGAGCCTGTCGCGCGTTGCGAATGCCTTCGAGCGGGATCGGTCCACGGTTGCACATGCGTGCCACAAGATTGAAGAAATGCGCGATGAAGCCGAGTTTGATACCTGGCTTGAGACTCTCGAAAAAGGCTTGATGACCGTCGCGCCCTTGATTGAATCGAGCCTATGAATAACCGCCTCCTGCGTGCTTTGCAGCGGGGCGGAATGGCGGCGCAAATCGGCGTAGATCGATGGGGTGTGTGGCGTGGCCGGGATCGTCGTGGCCGTATGATTGGTGTGATGTCCGGCGCTGAAATTGATGTTTTGCGCATGCGAGAAGCGCTCCAACTCTGGGGGGATGGGCAGCCGCCTATACTTCTCTGGAACAAATCTGTTCTTGCGCCGCCGCCGGAAGCGCCCAGCGCGAAGCGTCTCACCGCCGCTGAGCCCGCACCAACCGCACCGTTGATCGAGCTTATTCTGTCGCACTGTCATGATCGCGAGCTGCGCCAACTGATCCGCGAAACGACGCAACACTATCGCGCCGATATTGAATGTGCCGCGCAGGCCGGCGCGGCGCATGGGATGAACTGGGACGGGTTGGCGCTTGGCGGACGGGTCGATGGCGGGCGCAGCGACCGCGAACTGGGTCCCGCGCCGCAGGCGATGCGCGCGCAAGCTGCGCTCAAAACCATACACGCCCATTTGAGCGGGGATTGTATAGAACTGCTTGACCGGTTGATTTTGAGCCAGGATAGCCGCGCTCAATTGGTGCGCCGACTGGGCGGTCGACCATCATTGATGGAGCCGCGCGCGCTGGCAGCCATTCGCGCCCTCCACGAGGTTTACAAGACCAAAGTCCGGGCGCGAAATTAGGCGATTGCGGTCTGTTTGATACGCGCCAACATGGAGGCGAGGCCATTCGACCGCTGTGCACTCAAGGCACCGGTAACGCCGATTTTTTCCAGGAAAGCGTCAGCATCGAATGCGGTGATCTCAGACCGTGTTGCACCGGAAAACAAACGCACCAGAAGCGAGATCAGGCCAGACACAATCATCGCATCGCTCTCGGCCCGGATTTCCAGGCGGTCATCGTCCATGGGTGTGATCACCATCCACACCTGTGAGGCGCACCCGCGAACCTTGCTTTCTTCGGTGCGTTCGTGCGCGGCGAGCGCCGGATTAGATTTTCCGAGGTCGATGATGTGCGCGTAGCGATCTTCCCAATCGTCCAGGAAGGCGAAGTCATCTTCGATATCTGTGGCGCGCTGTGCAATCGTCATGCGCCGCATTTGGGTGATTATCAGGCAAAAGAAAACCCCTGGTACTGCGTCCAGGGGTTTTGCAGGAGTGGAGATGAATTCCTACTGGGTGACTTTGCCAATGCATTTGCCGACATCCGACAAGGCATGCTCGCCAATGCAGAAGGGCACTTCATAATGCTTGTGAGCCGCTGCGACACATTGCTGAAGATTGAGGTTGGCCATGTTCAGGCAACCTTGCGTCTCACGCTCGCTCATCGCCTGGCGCATGGAGCCGGCTTTGACCGGGTCGGCGCTCAGGATGCGATAGGCTGCAAGCGTTGTGATGCGGTCGGCAATCGGCTCCTTGCCGCGAGCAATGCGGTTCGACTGGCCGAGATTGGCAACGACAGACGGAACCCGAATGGTGCTCGCTGCGCCAGAGACGCTTTCCCAGACAGATGGCGCACCAGATTGGCCAGCCTGTTGGAAGACCGTGTTGATTTCCGGAGAATGCATGGCCTGCACCATGGCATTGCGTGCCGGGATGCCGGTCTGGGTTGAGGCGAACAGGTTAGAGGCTTTGGCGCCGGAGTTTCCGACACGGCCCTTGGCCCAGCCGGCAGCCTGGAGGCTGTAGGCCTGTTCCTTCACGAACGCGGCTGCGCCGAACAGGCGGTCGCTATCTGCGTTCACGGCGGTCAGGGCCTGATTCACGGCGGCATTACCGCCGCTCAGTGTCCGGGCGTACCGAATGTCGTTCTGCATGCCGGTCATCAGCATGTCGCGGCCATAATAGCCTTCAATGTCGAGGACTGCGGCGCGGAATTCCGGATTCTGTGCTGCCACCAGAGCCGAATAGGCCATCCAGCCTTGCGTGAGCTGTTCCGGGTTGTGACCGCCAAGATTGTTCAGTGAGTCTTCAATGTCGCGGGCTGAAGTAAAGCCATTGGTCTTAACGTCTGTGACCTCGCCCTGATAGGTCGCGTAAAGCGCAGCTGCGCGCGCCAGTGGGTCGGTTTCTGCAGATGTTGCCGAGACCTGCTGGGGAGCCGGCGTGACCATTTGCGCTGTCGCCTGAAGGGTCAGGCCGGCAATGGCTGCGATGGCAGTCATTATCGTTCGTTTGGTCATGAATAGCTCCTCACTCTACGACCGAGACACTGGCCTATCTTTTGCGTCCCGCAAAGGCTAGCATCTGCTGAATTATGGATTCTGCCGCATATTTAATGAATCCGCGATAATGAAAATGCCTAACAGACCTGACCAATCCGTTAAGATCAGCCCTCGAGATCGCCGCCACTCGGTTAAGAGTTACTGGCTTTTGGGCGGAACCTGCCTGGCGGGAATTGGCGCGCTTGCTGTAACATTGGCAGGCGGTCAGCAAGGCACCTTGTTCGGCGCGGCGGTGTTTACCGTACTGATCATATTGCAGATTTATTCACTGATGACGCAAGCGGACCGGGCGCCAGACAGGCCGCCCGAGCTGTCTCAATCTGGTGCGGAAATCGCCCCTCCAATTGCCCCGAATCGAGACCAAATTCTCATAATCAATCTTTCTGATCTTGGACGGGTCCGGTCGATTTGGGGGAAAACCGACTATTTGCCGGGTCTGCGCGTTGGCGGAGTACTCGACAAATGGGTTGGGCCGGACGCGACTGAAATCGAGACCAGGGTCGATGGCGCATCAGAGCGACTGAGTGTTCTGAGAATCAACACCGTCGCGGGCTCGCTCGTCGTTTTGGCGCCGACCGAACAAGCAGGCGTAGACGTCTCGAATGAAGTGCTCGAGCGCACACATTTCTTTGCAGGCCTCGGCCATGATTTGAAGAGCCCGCTGAATGCGGTGATCGGATTTGCTGATGTCATGGACGCAGAGATCCGCGGACCGATGCCAGAGGCTTACCGGGATTATCCCGGGCTGATCCGCGAGAGCGGCGAAACTCTGCTGCGTCTGGTTGAAGACATGCTTGGCTATGCGCGGTCAGAGGCGGGCACCTATGAGCTTGATCTGGCGCCGATGGATGTTGCGGCAAGCGGCGAGAGCGTCTTGCGCCAGTCTCAGGCGGTCGCTGACAAATCGAACGTCGCATTGCGCATGAAGTGCGATCGTGAAGTCCTGGCGCTCGCTGATGCCGGAGCCGTACGCCGGATCTGGGACAATCTCGTCTCCAATGCGATCAAGTATTCTGCCCCTGGCGATACGGTGACACTGATGTCTGACGTTCGAAACGGCCAGGCCGTGATCCAGGTCAACGATACCGGGACGGGCATGGATGCCGAGGACCTGGCGCGAATTGCCTCGCCGTTCTCGCAAGGCCGCAATGCCAAGGGCCGCGCCGGAACCGGGCTTGGCCTGGCGCTGGTCCATCGCCTGGCCGAAATGCAGGGCGGCCAGGTGAAAATCGAAACAGCGCTCGGTGCGGGTACAACCGTGACAGTCACCCTGCCAGCTTTGCGCGACGACCAGAAACGGGCCGCGGAATGAGCGTGCCTCAGAATTGGATTGAGAATGTTTGACGAACGCCTCCCGACACGCGTCTGGGTCGATGCCCTCATGCGCCGTGCCCAGGTGGCCGGAGCTTCGGCCTTTGTCCTGCAGCGCGGAGAGGAGTCGCGCGGCGATGTGCTGATCAAGGTGGCTGACCTGAGCGGCGGCGCGCGCGCTTATGTTCCGCGAACTTCCATGGAAGGCACACGGGTATTTGTTGACCTCGAAACCCAGGGCGTCGGTCCGGAAGAAGCCGGTGTCGATGAGTATGTTGGCCGCGCCCGCGACCGCGATCGCGATCTCTGGGTTATCGAAATCGAGGACCGCGAAGCTCGGCATTTCCTGACCGAACCCGTAGAATAGTCGTCTCAATCACACGTTGTAACGGTTCGTTAACCGCAAATCCGCGACATGGGCGTTGAGTGAGGGACAATCGATGTTGTTTTTGCTGAATGACACGGTCATTGAGATCGAAACGCCAGAGGCGCGCGTGTTGGCGCGCTGGCGTGATATGGGCTGCGGTGATCCGCGCAAACTCCGCGCATCTGACGCCGTAGAATTTGTCAAAACACAGCTGCACCCGTGGATTGGCCGAACATCCCAGGCCGGACAGGAGCTTCTTAAGGATGTGGCCGCGCTGATCATCTCCAAAACTGGCGCCAACAGCCTGATCCTGAAGCCTCTGCCTGACGACCTGTACGAAGCGCGCCTTCAGGACGTCGCGCCACTGGTGCTGGAAACATTCCGGGCCGGCGCGGCCAATGATCTGGACGAACGTCAACACGCTTGAGTGCAGAAGATCGCAGGCTGGTGAATTGAAGCCGCCCGCAATATCGTTTAACCGCACGGCCTGACCATATTCGAGAACTCTCATGTCCCTCACTGAAGAGGCGGGCCGCCGCCGGACCTTTGCGATCATTTCTCACCCGGATGCGGGTAAGACAACGCTGACCGAGAACCTGCTCCTGGCCGGCGGGGCCATTCGTGCGGCGGGTGAGGTCGCTGCGCGCGGTGAGCGACGTCGGACGACGTCCGACTGGATGAAGATCGAACGCGATCGCGGCATCTCTGTCAGCGCCTCGGTTATGACGTTTGAGTATCGCGGCAATGTCTACAATCTGCTCGACACGCCGGGACACGAAGACTTTTCCGAAGACACGTATCGCACCCTGACGGCTGCAGATTGCGCCATCATGGTGCTGGATGCTGCGAAAGGTATCGAGCCGCAGACATTGAAACTGTTCGAAGTCTGCCGCCTGCGCGACATCCCGATTGTCACCTTCATCAACAAGATGGACCGCGAGGCGCTCGATCCGCTTGAACTGCTCGACCAGATCCAGGACCAGTTACAGCTCGATTGCGCGCCGCTTTACTGGCCGGCCGCCTCCGGACAGCGCTTTGGCGGCATGTCGGACCTCCGGACAGGTGAGTTTCTGCATTACTCCAAGAAGACCGCCGATGAAGGTCTGACACCGGGCGAATCACCTCGAGTGGCACTCGATGATGTGCGTGACCAGGTCGACCCAAGCGCACTGGAAGAGCTCGAAGAGGGCGCTGAAATGGCGGTCGAGATGCTGCCCGAGATCGACAAGCAGGCTTTCCTGGAAGGGCATATGACGCCGGTCGTCTTCGGCACCGCCTTGCGCCATTTCGGGGTTGGAGAGCTGCTGTCTGTCCTTGAGGAATTCGCCCCCGCGCCGCGCCCGCATAGCTGTCATCGCAAGGACGCAGAACATACGCTCAATCGAGACGATAAGGGCGTTGCCGGTTTCGTGTTCAAGATCCAGGCAAACATGGACCCGAACCATCGCGACCGGGTCGCCTTCCTGCGTCTGTGCTCGGGCGAGTTCAAGCGCGGCATGCGGCTGAAGACCGCTGGCGGCAAGCAGATCAATATCCACAACCCGCTGATGTTCTTGGCACAGGACCGCGAGATTGCCGAAACCGCTTATGCCGGAGATGTCATCGGTGTGCCCAATCACGGCCAGTTGCGGGTCGGCGACAGCCTGTCCGAGGGCGGCGATATCAAGTTTGCCGGAATTCCAAACTTCGCGCCGGAGATCCTGCGCCGCGCGCGAACAACCGACCCGATGAAAGCCAAACACTTGCGCAAGGCGCTGGAAGGCCTCGCCGAAGAAGGCGTGACGCAATTGTTCAAGCCGAATATCGGCTCTGACATGATTGTCGGGGCCGTCGGAGCACTGCAAATTGACGTGATGGCAGAGCGTATGGTCAATGAATACGGTCTCGACGTCGTCTTCGAGGAAGCGCCATACAATGTCGCACGCTGGATTCACTGCGATGATGATGCCGTGCTCGAGGCTTTTCTCGACAAGAACAAATCCGCGTCCGGCACCGACCTCGACGATGCGCCGGTTTATCTTGCCAAGAATGCCTGGGACGTTGGTTATGCTCAGGAAAAGAACCCGGAACTACGCTTCACCGCGACCAAGGAACGGGCTGTTTAGGCAGGCCATCTGCTGACCCATCTGCAACATGAATAGGCGCGCCTCAAAAGCGACGGGTTTTTAACCCAGAAATTTGTGATAGCTTCTTCTGGTGACCGGGGAGATTATCACGCCATGTTCCGTTTCCTTTCCTTATTGCTGATTCTTGTCGGCCTGGGCGCCCTCGCATTCGGGGGGTATCAGTATTATCAGACACAGCAGCAGCCAGAGCGAAGGGCATCTGCATCAGCGCCGTCCGAGAGTTTTGGATTTGACGCACCCGACGCAGCGGACTCACCTGTCGCGTCCAGTCCGCGCAGTCTATCGACACCATCGGCCGGCAGTGATGACGAATTCTTCGGCGTTGCATCGGTTGGCGGCGACGTGATGAGCGCATTGAGAACCGTACCGATCGCGCATGAGACACCGTCAAAAGCGCAATTCGGCCGCGAGTTTACCGTGACGTTGGCTGTGGACGCCACAGGCGACGACACAGCCGTCGACGCGCTCTCCGGGCGCGGCAATGTTGTCGAGGGTGAGGCGCAAATTTCTTCCTCGATGACCGCGCTGGTCTCGGGCGAGACGTTTGAAGTCCGGGCGATCACACCCGAAACGCAATTGATTTCCCCAGTGACCGAGAATGTCTGGCGCTGGAAGGTGACGCCCACTGCAGTGGGCAGTCAGGAGTTGGTCATCGAGCTGTTTGCCAACCTTGATGGACAGGCGCTGCCATTGCGCACGTTTCGCGATGAGGTCGAAGTCGATGTCTCTCGCATCGGACAAGCCATTGCGATCGCAAGATCTGTCAGCCCGATCACCGTGGTTGCTGGCGGTATTGGCTCGCTGCTGGCCGGACTGTTCGGATTTGTGGGGTTCTTCCGCCGCCGTTAATCGCCTGGGCTGTGACACGTGTGATCTAGGCAAACCCGGTTTTGTCTGAAACAAAGTTGATAACAAACATAATCTTATTCGCCAGGAGACCCTCCATGCGCTTGAATCGACTTTTAGCTGGAACCGCGATTGCCTTCGCGCTTGCCTTGTCTGCCTGCGGCGGCGGAAACGGGGGCGATGATACGCTGACGCTCCGCCGCGGAATCTCGGCAAAAGTCGATACGCTCGACCCTCACCGCTCCTCGGCGGCCTGGGAAAACATTATTATCGGTGACATGTTTCTCGGCCTGACACAGCACACCGCTGATGGGCAGGTTATTCCGGCCATGGCAGAGAGCTGGACCGTCTCGGATGATGGCCTGGTCTGGACATTCAATCTGCGTGACACATCCTGGTCGGACGGCACGCCCCTGACGGCAGAAGACTTCGTCTACGCACTGCGCCGCATTCAGGACCCGGCCATTGCTTCGCAATACTCATCCTTGCTGTACATCATCAAGAACGCGCAAGCGCTCAACGAAGCACGCATCGCCCCGGAGGAACTGGGCGTACGCGCGATCGATGACCGCACGCTTGAGATCACGTTGGAAGAGCCGGCACCATACCTGCTCGGCCTGCTGACCCATTACACCACGTTTCCTGTGCCGCGGCACATTGTGGAACAGTATGGCGAAGCCTGGGTGCAGCCTGAGAATATCGAGGTCAACGGCCCGTACAAACTGGTTTACTGGGTGACGGGCGATCAACTCGTGGTCGACAAGAATCCGGCCTTTTATGAAGCCGACACGCTTTGCTATGAGCGCGTCAGCTATTTCGAGCTTGAGGACCTTGCGGCGGTTGAGCGCCGGATTGAAGCGGGCGAGCTCGACATCAACAATGCCTTTGATGGCGGTCGCAAAGCTGAACTTGATCGCCGCTTGCCCGGCTGGGCACGCACGACACCAGGCCTGCTGACCACCTATTGGAGCTTCAATTCCAGCGAGCCTCCGTTTGACGACATTCGCGTCCGCAAGGCACTGGCAATGGCGCTTGACCGGGAATACCTGGTCGAGAACGTGCTGACCCCCGGCTTCGTTCCGGCCTACAGTTTCACGCCGCCCGGTATCAATAATTATGAGACGGATCGCCCGGAAGTTTCGTGGAAATCCCTCACTCGACCCGAGCGTCTGGCCGAAGCACAACGACTGCTGGAAGATGCGGGTTATGGCCCGGACAATCCATTGCGTTTCGAGTTCAAGCACCGCTCCACGGATGATAACCCGAAGGCGGCGCCCGTGGCTCAGGCCAATTGGAATGAGATTGCACCCTGGGTGGATGCCCAGATCCTGCGCCAGGACACAAAAGTGCTGTACGCCGACCTGCGCCAGGGCAATTTCGAGGTTTCGGACGGCGCGTGGCTCGCCGACTATAATGATCCGCTGAACTTCCTGTACCTGCTCGACAGCGATACCGGTCAGCAGAATTACGGCAATTATTCCAATCCGGAATATGACCGCCTGTTGGAAGCAGCGAGCCAGGAACGCGACCTGGTGGCGCGCGCGGAACTGTTTGCCGAGGCCGAGAAAATCATGCTGGAAGACCATCCGATCACACCGATGTGGTTCCAGGTGACCAAGAATCTGGTCGATCCGAATATTGAGGGCTGGGCTGAAACCGCTGAAGACAATCACCGGTCGCGCTGGATGTGTCCGGCGGCCGACACGGACGCGGACGCGGATGAAACGGCCGCCACGGAATAGGGCCAGACGCAGACTCGGGGGAGGATGATGTCTCTAGAGCTTGAAATCGCCGGAGCCGCGTCGACAGGCGCGCTGACAACACGGCAGTCCGCTGATCTCAGCGGTGAGCCTTGCCGCAATTGTGGCGCGCAGGTCGAAGAGAAATATTGCCCGAAATGCGGCCAGCTCGCCGCCAGCTTCCATCGCCCGATCTGGACCCTGGTGGGCGAGACGATCTCAGACACGTTCACTGTCGACGGACGGTTGGCACGCACGCTACCGGTCTTGCTGTTTCGTCCGGGGCGCCTGACTCGCAGATATACAGACGGACAGCGCGCACGCTATGTGCCGCCATTTCGCATGTTCCTGCTCGCCAGCTTACTGTTCTACCTGATGTTGTTCACGGTGGTGACGCCTGGGCAGTGGCTGAACAGCATCGATGATGAAACCCGTGCGGATATCGAAACGAGCCTGACCGACGCGCCGGAAATACCTGAGATTGATGACGCTGCTCGTGATCAATTGGCGCGGGCAAATATCAGTGTCGACGCGCCTGATGAGATCAGGGGTGATATCGAAAATCAGATCGTGGCTGTCCTCAATCGCCCGGATCAGTTTGCCGCTGAAATCGAAAAATGGCTGCCGCGCCTCAGCATTCTGATGGTGCCACTGACGATCATCGCGCTGGTTATTCTACACGCCTGGCGGCGTAGTTTATACGTCTATGATCACGCCGTGCATGCCTTGCATCTGCATTCATGGATCTATCTGACGGGCGCCTTCCTGATGTTTGCGGCGCCGATTTTGCCGGGTTTTGTCTATTGGCTCTATGGCATTTCGTTTTTCGTCTATCTCTGGCGCAGCCTGATGGTCGCCGGTTCTTCAGGCTTCTTCATGTCCGGTTTGCGCACATTCCTGATTTTCTTCTTCTGGACGAATGTCGCGGCAACCATTGTGGTTGCGACTGTCATTGTTAGCGGGATGTCCGTGCAGGCCTGAGCGCGGCGGCGGAGCGAGTGAAAGCAAGCGGTCATGCGCAATCGACCCATTCCCAATATCTCCGAGGATCAGAAAACCTTTGTCCGCGGTCTGGTCATCCATGAGGATGCGTTCCTGATCGCGTTCAACAAACCGTCTGGACTGGCGGTTCAGACAAGAGGCAATCGCGGCACATCGCTCGATCACCTGCTATGGACGTTCGCGCGCTCGAACGGAAAGCGGCCCCAGCTCATTCATCGGATTGATGCCGGCACGTCGGGTCTCGTTCTCGCGGGCAAGACCAAACCGGCCATCGCCGCCTTGTCGGCAGAGTTTTCTGAGCGGCGCGTGAAGAAACGATACCTCGCTTTGGTCTCGGGCGTGTTGCCGGATCGTGAGCAGGGCGTGTGCGACACGCCGCTGATGAAATCGGGCCGCAGCGTCGCCCCTGGTCGGATCGAAGATGGCGCCGATGCGGCGCGCACAGCATGGTCGGTGGTGTCCCGCGCTGGCGATACAGCCCTGATGGAGGCGCGTCCTGAAACCGGGCGCATGCACCAGATCCGGGCGCATTTCGCCGCGATGGGTTGCCCGATCCTCGGTGACGCGATCTATGGCCCGCGCGACGCAGACACGGATCGCCTGATGCTGCACGCTGCCGGGCTTGAACTCACCCTTCCCGACAAAAAGAAACTGGCGCTCGAGGCGCCAGTTCCGGAAGGGTTTGATTTGAAGCGCCAGGCGCTCGGGCTCTAGCCCGCCCCCGGGATCGGAATCTGCGCTGGAGCGCCGGGGCCAAGATCCAGACCGAGGAAGATCCAGATCATCATCAGGATGACACCAGAGATCAGGAGCCAGATCGAGTAAGGGATCATCATCGCTGTCAGGCTGCCCAGTCCGAAATCCTTTTTCCAGCGCTGGGCGAAGACCAGGATTAGCGGGAAGTAGACCATGAGCGGCGTGATGATATTGGTCGCACCATCGCCGACGCGATAGGCTGCGGTTGCGCCATCGGGGCTGATGCCGAGCAACATCAGCATCGGAACGAGCACCGGCGCCATCAAGGCCCATTTGGCGCTGGCAGAGCCGACGAACAGGTTCAGGAGCGCGGAGAACAAGACGATCATGCCGAGCACGATGGGCAGCGGCAAGCCGCTGGACTGGATCGCGTCGGCGCCGTGCACCGCTGTGATCAGACCGAGATTTGACCAACCGAACATGGCGACGAAGTGCGCTGCCGCGAAAGCCAGGACGAGATAATAGCCCATGTCCTTCATCGCTTCGGACATCATGTTCACGAGGTCCTTGTGATTGTTGATCGTATTGGCAGCGGCGCCATAGGCCCAGCCCGCAGCGAGGAACAGGACGAGGAACCCGCCGACCAGAGATCGGAAGAATGGTCCATAATTCGAGATCGGGCTACACGCGCCTGTCGCAGCCGCTTCGCCTGCACATGCGGTCTCATCGATCAGCGGTGTGCCTGGCCCGAAGGTCATCAAAGCCCACAGGGCGCAGACGCCGAGCACCGCGATACCGGCCCAGCCAAGGCCCTTTTTCTGTTCTGCCGTCAGCGGCTTGTTTTCGTCGCCATAGCTTTGCGCATCGGTGCCTTCGTCGGGCACCCATTTGCCAAGCCGTGGTTCGATAATGCGATCGGTGACGAACCAGATGATCGGCATGTAGATGAACAAGAGAGCCATGATGAAATAGGTGTTGCCGGCAATGTTCATGGTCCAGCCGGCATCAATCGAGCTGGCGTCATACGCTGTTTCGGTGATGCCATAGAGCAGGGCATCCAGCTGGCCCGGCGCGATATTGGCCGAGAAACCGCCTGAAACGCCTGCGAAGGCCGCAGCAATACCCGCCAGCGGGTGGCGCCCTGCAGAGGCGAAGATGATCGCTGCCAGCGGGATCATCACCACATAGCCCGCATCGGCCGCGTGGTTGGAGAGCATCGCAATCAGCGCCACGAGCGGCGTCAGCAGCAGCTTGGGTGCGTTGCGCACGGCGCCGCGAATGGCGCTCGCAAACAGGCCGGAGCGTTCAGCGACGCCGGCGCCCAGCATCACCACCAGCACGTAGCCCAAGGGATGGAAGTGGGTGAATGTCTTGGGCATATCGACCCAGAGACGCTGAATATTCTGCGGGGCGAGCAGGCTAACCGCCTCTTCGACTTTCGGCGTGCCGTCGGCGTTTATCTGCGTCGGATGTTGAGCAGAAACGTGAACCAGTTCCGCAACGACCGAGATGCCAACCAGCAAAATGATCAAATAGAAGAATATGAAAACTGGATCCGGCAATTTATTGCCCGTTTTTTCGACCCAGCCGAGAAACCCTTTTGTCTCTGCCTGTGCGGCGGCTTCTGACATGCCCATCTCTCCCAGTTATTTAGACAATATATTCGATCTAGACTGACGCTCGGCAGCTGGCAATTGCGAGAGTGCAAGACCTCATTTGGCGGTCTTGTCCCGCGCACTCTTCACAATTGGAAGGAATGCCGTAAGCCTGATCCGGTTCGATTTGAGAGGGGTCTGTCGAAAATGACGATTGTCTATGCAGGTATTGGAGTCCTCGTCGTCCTGTTGGCGGTTACGATTATCCTGTTCAACCAGCTGGTTGGAAAACGGAACATGGTCAATAATGGCTGGGCCGACATTGACGTCCAGCTGAAGCGTCGCGGCGATTTGATTCCACAATTGGTGACCACGGTTCAAGCCTATGCCAGCCATGAACGGCAATTGTTTGAAGACGTGATCATGAAACGAAACGCGGCGCTGCAGGCCGGCGATCACCCGGGTGCACGTGGCTCGAAGGAAAGCGCCTTGGCAGCACCGGTCGGAAAACTCATGGCGCTTGCGGAGGATTACCCGGACCTGAAAGCCAACGAGAATTTCCGCGAGCTGCAGACCGAACTGGCCGCCACCGAAAACAAGATCGAGATGGCGCGCCGCTTCTATAATGGCGCTGTGCGCGAGATGAATGTTGCGGTGGAGAGCTTTCCAGGCAACCTGATCGCCGGCATGTTCGGGTTTGGGCGGCGCCATTTCTTCGAAATCCAGATGAGCGATCGTGCCATGCCTGAGATCGATCTCGGAGGCGCCTCCTGATGTTTGGCCTGTTCCGGCTCGCAGTTCTGATCGGGCTTGTCCTCTCGATCACCGGTCTGGCCATGGCCGAGGAAGAGATCAGAAATTATGACGTGCTCATCGAAGTTGAAGAAGATGGCGACCTGCTGATTACCGAGACGCTGGATGTAAATGTCGAGGGTCAAGAAATCCGGCGCGGCATCTTTCGCGATTTGCCTGCCTATTATCTCGACGAAGATGAAACACGAAGACTGCCATACCGCTACAAGGTTTTGAGCGTCAGCAAAGACGGGCGCCGCGAACCTTATCAACGCGAGCGGATTGGCAATGCCGTGCGGGTCCGCATTGGCAATCCCGATGTCTGGCTCGATTATCGGGTCCATCGCTATGTTATTCGCTACCGAGTGAAAAATGGCGTGCGATATGCGGACGGCTTTGATGAAGTCTACTGGAACGCGATCGGCACCTCGTGGCTATTCCCAATCAATGAGGCCAGCATCGAAGTACGATTTCCCGACGACGCACACCTGATCGAGGCCTTCGCCTATACGGGCCGCGCCGGGGCGGCTGGGAATAACTATACGTATCAGGCCGAAGGCGCATCGCATGTCTTTCGAACCAATCAGAGGCTCGCGATCCGCGAAGGCGTGACGGTATCGCTGAGCATCGAAAAAGGCGCGATTGATCCGCCGTCAGCCTATGACAAAGGCTGGCTGTGGTGGGCGCGAAATGGCGCGCTGACGGCGCTCATCACCTCTTTCTTCGGGCTGTTCATCTTCTACCGACGCAGTTTTGACCGAGTCGGGCGAGACCCTGTGAAAGGCCCGGTCTTTCCGCAATATGAGCCGCCCAAAGGGTATTCGCCCGCCGCCGCGCACCACATTTATTATCGCGGGTTTCGAGGTCATGACGGATTGATCGCGAGTCTCATGTTCCTTGCTGGAGCCGGGCACATGCGGATCGATGTCGACCGTAATGACAAGAAGAAAACAACGCTGTCGCGCGAAGCTGCGGGAACGTCTTCAGGCCTGACAGGCGAGCTTTCGTCTTTCTATACCCAGCTTTTCTCAGGCGATGAGACGGTCAAGCTGGGCGACAAATACAATGCGGGTTTCACCAAGGCTTACACCAAGTTTCGAAAACGGATTTCCAGCAAGTATGGCGCGCCATATTTCCAGTGGAATCTCGGTTATCTGATCTTTGGCGCCTTGCTGAGTATCGGGGCGATTGTGTTCGCGATCACACAGGCCACCAGCTGGTCCTTGTGGCATACGCTGCTCGTGCTCGCTTTGGTCGGTTTGAATGGCCTGTTCATGTATCTGATGCCAGCGCCGACGCCGAAAGGGCAGGAGGTGCGGACGCATTTACAAGGCTTTCGGCTATATATGGAAAAAGCCGAGAAGTTGCAGCTGAACAGCGTCGAGGTTGGCAGCGATGCCCCGCCGCCAATGACCGTGGAGCGGTATGAGACCTTCCTGCCCTATGCCGTGGCGCTTGGTGTCGAAAAGCCGTGGACCAAGCATTTTGAGCGCCTGATTCCTGAAGCCGCGAAGGATTATGATCCAGCCTGGACGAACATGAGCGCACGCACATTCGGGTCGATTGGCGGTATGACAGACAGCATGGTGTCGGGCATGAGCACGGGCGTCACCACGGCCCTGCCGCAGAGCTCCAGCTCTTCGGGAAGCGGCGGCGGCGGGTTCTCCGGCGGTGGCGGCGGTGGTGGCGGCGGCGGCGGCTGGTGAGCTCGAAAACTTTCTATTGCCGGTTGCGTGCCTGCGAGGTTTAGTTGTAAACCAGTTGAAACATAGCGGCGTGTATACAATAAAATTGAAACGATCTGCCGAACCAAATATATAAATCTGCAATCAAGATAGTATTTCAGAGCTTTTTATAGACATCTGCCAGTTTGCTTATGTAACCCATGGCACATGACAAATACTGCGACCGATTCCGTTTCAAACCTAGATTTGCTGACTCAGGCCACCGACATTGTGGCCGCCTATGTGAGCAATAATGCGATCAGCCCGGCAGACCTTCCTGGCTTGCTGAAAGTGGTTCACTCCAAATTGGGGGAACTTGCTGAATCTGGCACCGACGCGCCGCGGCCGGACCCGGCGGTGCCGATCAGCAAATCGGTTACCGATCATCACATCATTTGTCTGGAAGATGGCGCAAAGCTGAAAATGCTGAAACGCTATCTGCGAACACACTATGATATGTCTCCGGATGAATATCGCGTTCGCTGGGGATTGCCGGTGGATTATCCAATGGTTGCGCCGGAGTATGCCCGCCGACGCTCTGATTTTGCTAAGAAAATTGGTCTCGGCAAAAAGGGACGATAGTCCCGTCTATCTGAAATAGCGGTCGATTTCCGGAGTTTGATCGGGCTTGCGCAGGCGCTCGCCTGCATCCAGAGCGAGGTCGAGAAAAATTTCGACTTCCTCGAACTCCGTGACTTCGAAATTCGCTTCCTCGAGATGACTTTGCAGCAATCGCATTGTCGCTAATACGCGGTCCAATCGCTCGGACTCGCTCACCCGCTTTCTCATTTCTCCACCTACTTTTCTGTTGGCGCGTATGTGCCAGACAGCCGTATGAAAAGGCTTAATTCGGTCGATCGAAATTTATCTGTCCGGCTCAAAATGCAGTTTTGGTCTGGATTAAGCCTGCTCTCTGCGCAAAACTTGCGTTAACGAAACAGTATTTGGGGGGGCACGGTGTTATCTGAGCGGTTTAACTGGGACAGGTTGCGGGTGTTTCGCCTCGTCGCGGAAGCCCATAGCATGACCGCTGCAGCGCGCACTCTGGGCGAATCAACGCCGACGGTCAGCCGTCGCATCAATGACCTTGAGCGCGAACTCGGCACCAAATTGTTCCAGCGCTCCAAGCGCGGTGTCGAACTGACGGCCGCCGGGAAACGTCTGCTGGATCTTGTCCAAAAGATGCAGGGCCTGGTTGAGACGGTCGGCGACCAGGTCGCTGAGGACAATACGAAGATCGCGGGTGCGGTGAAGATCAAAGCCGGCGATGGCCTGGGACCTTACTGGATCGCGCGGCATCTGCCCAAGTTCCATCGCTCAGTTCCGAACGTTCAGGTTGATCTCGAAATTGGGCTCGCGGTGGATGAAGTCGTTCACCGGCAGGCCGATCTCGCCATTGTTGTCGAAAAGCCAACGCACCCGGAGATCATTTCACAGCGCCTCGGGACCATGCACTATATGTGCTTTGCCTCGCAGGCTTATATCAACGAGCACGGCCACCCGCAGTCGATCTTCGAGTTTCAGAACCATAAATTGCTGATGCACACATCCTATGTGCATCAGGTCGAAGCGTGGTCGAAAAACATCAAGCAATTGAAGGATTTCATCGATTATTCGGTGATCACGAATTCTGGGACAGCTTTGCTCACGCTCGCTTCAAATGCAGGTGGTATCGCGATTTTGCCAAGCTTCATCGCCGAGGTCGAGCCGGATCTTGTACCGCTGCATCTACCATCTCTGGCGCCGATCCAGTTCTGGCTGACTTATACGGAACGGGTGCGCCGCAATCCTGCTGGCATGGCGACCATCGAATGGCTCCTGTCGATATTCAACGACCAGGAACATAAATGGTTCCAGTCAGAATTCGTGCACCCGAACAAGGTGGATGAAGAGCGCAAGGCGCTGAGTGCGAAAGAGGTTTTCGGCGTGTCTTCGGGCATCCAGCTATAGGTTTCACCGCAGCATGAGCTGAGCCTTTGGTGCGCGACCATTCAATAAATGGTGTCAGAGATCATCTGGATCAGCTTTTGCGGTGTCGCAGGCTTTTCGAGAACCTCAGCATAGCCGACGGCGCGCGCCCGGGCGATCAGCGAGTCAGAGTAATAGCCGGTGATCATAATGGCTGGCGTGGTGTCGTTGCTCGCGCGCACACGGCGCATGAGCTCCAGTCCATCCAGGCGCGGCATCTTGTAGTCGACCAGCAGGCAATCGCCGCCATGCTGCCCTTGCAAGACGAGAAACTCCGTGCCGCTGCGATAAGCGTCGATCAGGAACCCACGCGCGCGGAGCAGCATCGTCATCGATCGCCGAACATTCTCATCATCTTCAATCAGAACCAGCCGAGACGATTGTGGGCGCTCATCGCGCGTTGAGAGAACGGATCGATCCAGCATGACTTTGGGGGTAGCGCAGCGGTTTGCGTGCGTCTCTAAGTAGAGTTCCTCAGCTTATTCAGCGCTCAGGCCGGCGACGAAGGCCAGTCTCAGGGCGGAGGAAAGACTGTCGGCTTCGAGCTTTTCCATCATATGGGCGCGGTGAATTTCGACCGTGCGGGGCGAAATCGAAAGCGCTTGTGCGATGCCCTTATTGGTCAGCCCGGCGACCAGGCATTCGAGCACTTCTTTCTCGCGGGGCGTCAGGGCCGTGAGTTTCGCTTGCGCGTCCCGGCTACGCCGGTCGCCAGCCGCTTCGGCATCAAGCTGCTCGAACGCATTCTCGATCGCTGCAACAAGCGTCTGTTTTTCATACGGTTTTTCGAGGAACTCAATAGCGCCGCCCTTCATCGCTTCGACCGCCACCGGAACATCGCCATGACCGGTCAGCACAATGACGGGCATGCTGATGCCGCGCTGATTAAGTGCGCTCTGCACCGCCAGCCCGTCCATACCCGGCATGCGCACGTCCAGCAGGATACAGCCATCCTGATCGCTGCTCACCTGTTCGAGGAATGACATGCCGTCTGGAAAGGTTTTCACCAGGAAACCGGCATGGCGCAGCATGAAGCTGGCTGAATGCCGGATGGCTTCATCATCATCGACGAGGAAAACGGTTCGATTACTCATTTCAGTCCTCTCCTTGTGCCAGGCGAAGGGTAAATTTGAAGGCCGCGCCACCTTTTTCAGATGGCGCGTACTCGATGTCAGTTCCATGCGCATCAAGGATGGTCTGGCAAATCGACAGGCCCAGGCCCATGCCATGGGTTTTTGAGCTGTTAAACGCATCGAAAGGCGAGGCGTCGCCTTGTCCCTGATAACCCGGGCCATTGTCTTCCACAGTGATTACCGCGAGATTGTCTTCGAGATCAGCTCTGATCCAGACTTGCGGATTGGCGGTTTCCGACAGGGCTTCGATGGCATTGCGCACCAGATTGACGATCACCTGGCGGAGCTGGATCCGATCAGCGAGCAAGGCCGGAAAATCTTCCGGAATACGCGAGATGACGCGAGCGAGCTGGCTTTCAATTCCGACCTTGGCCAGCGAGATCGCATCATCGACCACGTCCTGCAAATAGACCGACCGCAGATCGAGTTCGCCGCGCGATACATAATCCCGAAGCCGCCGGACAATCTGGCCAGCCCGAATCGACTGTGTGGCCGCCGCGTCCAGCGCTTCCTGAATGAAAGACAGGGTTTCGGGATCCGCCTGATCGAGCAGGTCGCGCGCCGCTTCGAGATAATTGGCCACCGCAGTCAGCGGTTGGTTCAGCTCATGCGCCATCGCGGAGGCCATGGTCCCGACAGCGCTGAGGCGAGAAAAGTTTGCGAGCTCGACCTGCATATTGTTCAGTCGAAGCGCGTTGGCCTGCTGTTCGGACATGTCGCGGATATAGCCGGTGAACAGGCGGTGGCCGTGAACACTGGCTTCGCCGATTTTCAGCTCAACCGGAATCGTGTCGCCATTGGCGAGCCGGGCTTCGACAATGCGGCCGATACCGATGATCTGTTTTTCACCCGTCGAGAGATAATTGCGGATGTAGCGATCATGATGCTTCTCATCCGCGCCGGCCATGAGTTCGGAGACATTGCGGCCCGCAATCTCGTCTGCGTCATAACCGAACAGGCGCTCAGCCGCTGCACTGAAGGCGAGGATCTGCCCGGTCTCATCGATGACAATCATGGCGTCCGGAACGGAGGCCAGGATGGACTGCATCAGCAGCTCTAGCGATTCCTTGTCGCTATAGCTGCCGGAAGCATCCTTGAGAATCGGGGAATTGGGCTCTGACATCAGCCAACCTTTGTAGCGGGCGTCAGGCATGGATCAATCCGATCAGGAAGCGACAGAGCGACGCTTGGCAAATCGGTCATACGCGGCAAGCGCCACGACAATCAGCCCGGCCGCAAACATATAGCAGCCCCAGCAATGCGCGCGCTCGAACAAGCTGGCATTGCCGAGCGCAACCGTGAGCGCGTCGCCATTGCAAGTGGGAAGGGACAAGAGCGGCACTGTGCCCATGTGCAGCCACGTTTTGATGCCGCCAATGAGGATCATCATCGCGCCGAGAAGGGCTTGCCAATTGGTCGTCATTTTCCGTGTCCGCTCTAATCCGTGATGCCCCGTATTTACCGAGTGCGGCGCGCACGCACATAGGGGTTTTCCCTTATTCAGGGACTCTGCGCTCAAAGTTATGCATCGCCCGAGCTGAAACCGCCCCTTTTTTCGGGGATGCACGGAGGTGAATGTCGGCGATGACGGAACGGATTGGGGCCACACGGCGCGGAAACAATACCAGCATATTAGGGGTCGGAGCGCTGACAGGCGTATTCCTGTTCCTGGCCTTGCTGATGGCAACTTTTTCAAAGGATGCCGGCATGGAATATCAGGCGCTCACCTTCATGGTGCTGGGCGGGGTATTCCTGATTGCAACAGCCATGTGGGCAGGCGGTCTGGTTGACCGCGACCCGTTTGACGAAAGCGAATATGAGAACACGCTGGTCAAGTTCGGTGTTGCCGCCTCAATGTTCTGGGGCATAGCCGGTCTGCTGGTTGGTGTGGTCATCGCGCTGCAGCTGACCTGGCCAAGCATATTCTATTTTCCCGAACTTGGCTGGACCAATTTCGGACGCCTGCGCCCACTGCATACCAGCGCGGTGATTTTTGCGTTTGGCGGCAATGTCCTGCTGGCGACGAGTTTCTACGTGGTTCAACGGACCTGCCGCACGCGCCTCGCGGGCGGCATGTGGCCCTGGTTCGTGTTCTGGGGCTACCAGATCTTCATCGTTCTGGCGGCGACGGGCTACCTGTTAGGGATTACCCAGTCGAAGGAATATGCCGAGCCGGAATGGTATGTTGACCTGTGGCTGACCCTGGTCTGGGTCGTCTATCTGCTCGTTTTCCTCGGCACGCTGTGGAAGCGTAAAGAGCCGCACATCTATGTGGCGAACTGGTTCTACCTGTCCTTCATCGTCACCATCGCGATGCTGCACATCGTCAACAACCTGTCGATTCCGGTCAGCCTGACCGGCTCCAAATCGGTGCAGGTTTTTGCTGGTGTCCAGGATGCGATGACGCAGTGGTGGTATGGCCACAATGCGGTCGGCTTCTTCCTGACCACCGGATTCCTGGCGATCATGTACTATTTCATCCCGAAACAGGTGAACCGGCCGGTCTTTTCCTACCGCCTGTCCATCGTCCACTTCTGGTCGCTGATCTTCATCTATATCTGGGCCGGACCGCACCACCTGCATTATACGGCGCTGCCGCAATGGGCGCAGACGCTCGGCATGACCTTCTCGGTGATGCTGTGGATGCCAAGCTGGGGCGGCATGATCAATGGCGTCATGACCCTGTCTGGCGCCTGGGACAAGCTGCGCACGGACCCAGTGGTCCGGATGATGGTCGTGTCGCTCGCCTTCTATGGCATGTCGACCTTTGAAGGCCCGCTCATGTCGGTGCGTGCCGTGAACTCGCTCAGCCATTATACTGAATGGGGCATCGGCCACGTGCATTCCGGTGCGCTCGGCTGGGTCGGCTATATCAGTTTCGGCGCGCTCTATTGCCTGGTGCCGTGGCTGTACAAGAAGAAGGGCTTGTTCTCCAAATCACTGGTCGAATGGCACTTCTGGATCTCCACGATCGGCATCATCTTCTACATGGTCTCCATGTGGTTTGCCGGGATCATGGAAGGCCTGATGTGGCGTGCCTATAACGAGTATGGCTTCCTCGAATACAGCTTCGTGGAAACCGTCGAGGCCAAGCATATCAGCTATATGATCCGCGCGCTTGGTGGTCTGCTTTACTTCAGCGGTGCTGCGATCATGGCCTATAACCTGGTCCGCACGGCACTGGGACACGGCGAAGCCGAAGACCTCGAGACCGCAAACGATCCTTACGCACAACCAGAGCCGCGCGCTGCGCTGGCGCCTGCTGAATAGGAGGCCCGGACTATTATGGGACTGATGAACAATCACGGCGTCCTGGAACGCCACTCTTTGCTCCTCACCATCGGCATTCTGGTCGTGGTCTCGATTGGCGGGATCATTCAGATGGCGCCGCTGATGTACATGGACAACACGATCGAAAAGGTGGACGGCATGCGGCCTTACACGCCGCTCGAGCTGAAAGGCCGGGACATCTATATCCGCGAAGGCTGTTACGTTTGCCACAGCCAGATGGTGCGCCCGCTGCGCGACGAAGTTGAGCGCTATGGCCATTACTCGCTGGCGGCTGAGTCGATGTACGACCATCCCTTCCAATGGGGCTCCAAGCGGACAGGCCCAGACCTGGCGCGAGTTGGCGGCAAGTATTCTGCTGAATGGCAGGTCGATCACCTGATCGATCCGCGCGCCCTGGTGCCGGAAAGCATCATGCCGCCTTACGCCTTTCTGATGGACAAGAAGCTGAAATATGACGGCATCGAGGATCGTCTGCGCACCGAGCGCCTGGTCGGCGTTCCATATTCCGACGAGATGATCGAGAACGCCAAAGGGCACATCCTGGCGCAGGCCGATCCGAACGATCAGGGCTTTGATTATTATGACAGCCTGATGGCGCTGTACGAAGCCGAAGCCGGCCGCGAAGGCACGGTCGAGGCGCGCGACTGGGATGGCAATCCGGACGAGATTACCGAGATGGATGCGCTCGTCGCTTACCTGCAAATGACAGGCACTCTGGTCGATTTCTCGACCTATGAGGCCGACGATCTCAGCAACCGGCGATAGGGGAGACCAGCAATGTATGAACTGCTTTCAAGCTTCGCGCAGACAGGTGGGCTGATTTACTTCGTCCTGATGTTTGCTGGCGCGCTCGCCTATGCGCTCTGGCCGCGAAACCAGGAAAAATTCGATGCCGCTGCGCGGCTGCCTTTAGAAGACGGAGGCCCATCCGATGAGCGATGAAATCAAAGACATTGACGATCATAGCGGCATCGAAACCACCGGCCACAGCTGGGATGGGATCAAGGAGCTGAACAATCCTTTGCCGCGCTGGTGGCTGTATATCTGGTACGCCACCATCATCTGGGGCGTGATCTATATGGTCTTCATGCCGGCCATTCCGGCACTGCCTGGCATGGGCACCAACACGCCCGGCCTGCGCAATCACTCTGACCGCGATCTTGTCGCGGCGGCGGTGGCGGAACTCAAAGAGGCGCGCGTGGCCCAGTCCGAGACGCTGCTTGAAGCCTCTCTGGAAGAAATCGAAACCGATCGCGGCCTGCAGCAGTTTGCGCTGGCCATGGGCGAAAGCCTGTTCGGCGACAATTGTGCAACCTGCCATGGTGCAGGCGGCCGCGGCGCGGTCGGCTATCCAACCCTGGCCGACGATGTCTGGCTGTGGGACGGCACGCTGGACGGCATCGAATACACGCTGCGCCACGGCATTCGCCACGAAGCGGACCTTGATACGCGCTTCTCGCTGATGCCGTCCTTTGGTCGCGACAATCTGTTGTCGACCGATCAGATCGATGACCTGACCGATTATGTCCTGCTGGTCTCCGGCCAGGAGCATGATGCGACCGCCGCCGCACGCGTGGCCGAGCTGTATCAACAGCAATGCGCCTCATGCCATGGCGTGAACGGGGAAGGGGATCGCCTGCAAGGCGCGCCCAACCTGACCGATCGCGAATGGTTGTTCGGCGGTTCGCGTGACGACATCTACAACACCATCTACAATGCCCGAAATTCGCACATGCCAGCCTGGCAGGATCGTCTGGATGACGCTTCGATCAAGGCGCTGGCCGTTTACGTCCACACCCTGGGCGGAGGTGAGTAAGGCGCACTGTCATGGGACAGACAACGCTCAACATGCATCCCAGTGCGGGATCAGGTGGCCCGACGCCGCCCCCGCACAAGGATCTCTATGCCAAACGCGAGCAGATCTATCCGAAGCTCGCGCACGGCAAGTTTCGCCTTGTCAAATGGGTGGTGATGGCGGTGACGCTGGGCGTCTACTACCTGTTGCCCTGGATACGATGGCCGCGCGGCGAGGGCATTCCTGACCAGGCGGTGCTCGCAGATTTTGAGAGTGAGAAATTCTATTTCTTCTTCATTGAGATCTGGCCACAGGACATTCACTTTCTCGCTGGTCTTTTGATTT
This sequence comes from Hyphomonadaceae bacterium, assembly GCA_024742355.1. Classification (GTDB taxonomy): domain Bacteria; phylum Pseudomonadota; class Alphaproteobacteria; order Caulobacterales; family Hyphomonadaceae; genus Henriciella. The sequence continues at coordinate 449,940 of JANSYM010000001.1, forward strand.
TAGCCGCGCTGGGCCTGTTCCTGGTGACCTCCCTCCTGGGTCGGGTCTGGTGCGGCTATACCTGCCCACAAACGGTGTGGACGGATCTCTACATCTGGGTCGAGCGTGCCTTCGAAGGTGATCGCGCCGCCCGCATGCGCCTCGACAAAGGCAAATGGACCTTCAACAAGGCGTGGCGCAAGCTGGGCAAGCATACAGTCTGGCTGATCATCGCCTTCTGGACCGGCGGCGCCTTCATTCTCTACTGGCACGATGCCCCGACCGTGGCGCGTGGCTGGTTTACCGGCGAAGCGCCTTTGTCGGCCTATTGGTTTGCCGCCTTGCTGACGGTGACCACTTATTTCCTCGCCGGATGGATGCGGGAACAGGTTTGCACCTATATGTGCCCCTGGCCGCGCATTCAGGCGGCGCTTACAGATGAGCACGCGCTGAACGTCACCTATCGCTATGACCGGGGCGAACCGCGCGGGCCGAAGCGGAAATCCGAAAGCTGGGATGATCGCGGCGACTGTATTGACTGCGATCAATGCGTGCAGGTTTGCCCGGTTGGTATCGATATCCGCAACGGACCGCAGCTCGAATGCATCCATTGCGCACTTTGCATCGATGCCTGCGATCAGATGATGACCAAGATTGATCGGCCAACCGGTCTCATTGCATATGATACAGACGTCGCTGTCGCGGCGCGGGCAGCGCATCAAACCCCGCCCAAATACCGTATCTTGCGAACCCGTACCGTGCTCTATTCCATCCTGATTGCGGCGATTGGCTTCCTGCTGGTCTGGGGACTTGCGACCAAGGCGACAATCGAAGCGAATGTGCTCAAGGATCGCTCCCCGCCATTCGTGCAGCTCTCCGATGGCGATATCCAGAACGGCTACACGCTGAAACTGGTCAACAAACTGTCCGAGCCCCGCCGCATGGAGATCAGCATTACGGGGATTGATGGTCTCGCCTTCAATGTGATCGGCTTTGACCATGAAGGCGGCGAACCGATCGAATTGCCGGTTGAGCCTTATGGCGTCGATCGCTACCGTATCCTGGTCAGCGCCCCGGATGGCGCATCGCAGCGCCAGATCACGTTCTCGGTGCGGGACATCGACACCGGAGAGACCGACACAAACCGCGCATCCTTCAGAGGACCAAACTGATGATCCATGCTCAAGCCAACGTCGCACCTGAAGCTTCTGGCAAAGAACTCAAAGGCTGGCATGTCCTGTTGATTATGCTGGGATTTTTCGGCGTCATGTTCGCTGTGAACGGCGTCTTCCTGTATCATGCCATCACCAGTTTCCCGGGCGAGGATGTGAAAAAATCCTACGTCCAGGGCCTCAACTACAATGACACGCTGGCGTCGCGCGCGGCGCAGGCCGAACTCGGCTGGACGGCAGAAGCGGGCCTGCAGGACGACCAGCTCATCTTCCGTCTGCGCGATGCGGAGGGGGCGGCGTTGTCGAATTACACGGTCATTGGCGAGCTCCGCCGCACCGCCACACGGGATGGCGATCAGGCGATCATTTACACGGCGCAGGCCGATGGCGAATATGTTGCTGATGCGGGCGCCCTCGCACCCGGACAGTGGGCGCTTCGCATCAATGTGCTCGATCCCGCGGCTGAAACCGTTCTGTTCAACGTCACCAAGACGATCATCGTTTCATGACGGACGCGGCGCTTTCTGGTCCGGTTGGCTGTCCTTCAGGGCTCGAGCCACCGACGCGTACGCCAGGGGGCAGTGACTATAGCGCCTTTGTCCAAAGCAAGGGTGCTCAAAAGATCCTCAACCTGTCAGTGCGCGGCGCCAAATGCGGCGGTTGCCTATCCAAGATTGAGAATGCCGTCGGCGCCGTGCCGGGCGTCGAACAGGTCCGCATGAACCTGTCCAACGGCAAATTGAAAGTCGCCTGGCAAGGGCCGACATCGGCAAACACGATCGTCGAGCGGGTGACCGAACTCGGCTATGGCGTGTCGGCCTATTCCGAAGACGGTTCTGAAAAAGCCGCAAAGCGCGAGGAGCGCGCGCTATTGATTTCCATGGGCGTCGCCGCATTCGCGCTCGCCAATATCATGTTGCTCTCGGTTTCGGTCTGGGGCGGCCATGGCGAAATGGGCAGCGATACGCGCACGGCATTGCACGCGATCTCGGGTCTGATCGCATTCCCGGTCCTGGTCTTTAGCGGTCGGCACTTCTTCCAGTCGGCCTGGTCTGTGTTGAAACATGGCCGCGCGAACATGGATGTGCCGATCTCGCTGGCTCTGACCCTGGCGTTCGGGGTGAGTGTCTGGGAGACACTGGCGAAAGGCGACCACGCCTATTTCGACGCCAGCGTGATGCTCCTGTTCTTCCTGCTGATCGGGCGCTTCCTCGACGCGCGGCTGAGACGCCAGGCGCATGCTGCCGCACATGATTTGGCCGCGTTGCAAAATCGTTCCGTCAATCGCCTTGGCAGAGACCAGAGCGTAGAAAGCGTGCGCGCCGAGGATGTTCGCCGCGGCGATACCATCCTGCTCGCGGCTGGTGAGCGTGCGGTCATCGATATCAAGATCGAAACCGGCACCAGCACGGTCGATGAGAGCCTGGTGACCGGCGAGTCTCTACCGCGCCTGATTCAGGCCGGTGAAACCCTCTATGCCGGGACGGTCAACCTGGATCACCCGATCCGCGGCGAAGCGCTTGGCAGCACCTCAGATTCCCTGCTCGCGGATATCGCGCAAATGCTTGAAGCTGGCGAACAGAAACGCGCCCGCTATCGCCAAATCGCGGACAAGGCGGTGTCGCTATATGTTCCGTTCGTGCACACGACGGCGGCCGTCACACTTATTGCGTGGCTATTGCTCGGCGCCGGCGTGCGCGATGCGATCATGGTCGCGGTGGCGACACTGATCATCACCTGTCCGTGCGCGCTCGCCCTCGCAGCGCCTGTCGCGCAGGTCGTGGCCTCCGGACGGTTGTTCCGCAAAGGGATTTATCTTCGGTCCGGAGACGCCCTGGAGCGGTTTGCAGAAGTCGATCATCTCGTGTTCGACAAGACGGGCACGCTGACCCTGGGCACGCCGACCCTGGTCTCCACACATGGCGACGAGCTTGCGGACGCGGCACACCTCGCTCGGGCAAGCCGCCATCCGCTGTCACGTGCGATCGTCGCCGTTGCTGGGGCTGGGCCAATTGCAAGCGACGTCAAGGAGATGCCGGGCCTGGGTGTCGAAGGTGAAATCGATGGCAAGCGTTGTCGTCTTGGCTCTGCCGACTGGGTAGGGGTTGAACGTTCTGCCGCAACCAGCGGGCCGACAATGTGGTTCTCCAACGGTGATGCTGCGCCCGTCCAATTTCTTTTCCGGGATCAGCTGCAATCTGATGCGGGAGACGTATTCGCTGACTTGCGCGCACACGGGTTCGAGATGGAGATCCTGTCCGGCGACACAAGCGAGGCCGTTGAACGGGTGGCGGCAGAGATCGATATTTCCGACTGGCACGCCCAGGTTTCCCCGCAAGATAAGGTCGACCGCCTCTCCGCACTGACGGCTGCAGACAAAAAAGTCCTCATGGTCGGCGACGGGCTGAATGATGCCGGCGCCCTGGCCATGGCGCACGCCTCGCTGGCGCCGGGCGGGGCGATGGACGTGTCGCAATCGGCATCCGATGCCGTCTACGCTGGCGGATTGTCATCTATCGTGACCATCCTCAACGTCGCCAAGCGGACCAAGCGCGTGATGTTGCAGAATTTTGGACTGGCTGCCGCCTACAATATGATCGCCGTCCCGATCGCAGTGACAGGCCATGTCACGCCTCTGATCGCCGCGATTGCCATGTCGGCGTCGTCCCTTATCGTGACGCTGAACGCTCTGCGGATGAATTGGGGACGGGCCTGAATGGACATTATCGTCTATCTTATTCCGGTCGCTCTCGGGCTCGGTGCGCTTGGGCTCGCGGCCTTTCTGTGGTCGGTGAATTCGGACCAGTATGAAGACCTGGACGGGGCGGCGCATCGCATTCTCGAGGATGAGGACAAACCGCTGTAGCGGGCCACCGGTTCCTGTCGCAAAGTCAGACTTTACCTCGTCAGCCAAATCCGCATTGTGGGCGAGACGAAACGATCCAGCTCAACGGAGCCTTATGCATGAGTGAATCTGCCATCCACCCAGTCCCATCCGACTTCGCCGCCAAGGCCAATCTGACGCCTGAAAAGTATCGCGAAATGTATGCCGCTTCGATTGCCGATCCGGAAGGTTTCTGGCGCGAACACGGCCAGCGGCTCGACTGGTCGAAGCCGTATACGGTCGTGAAGGATGTCAGCTGGGACAAGTCGGACCTGTATGTGCGGTGGTACTCGGATGGCGAGCTCAACGTTTCCTATAATTGTATCGACCGTCACCTTGCGACGCGCGGCGACAAGGTCGCGCTGATCTGGGAAGGCGATGATCCGAGCGATGATGCGACGGTGACCTACAAACAGTTGCATGGCGCCGTCTGCCGGTTTGCCAACGTCCTCAAAGACATGGGCGTCAAGAAAGGCGACCGCGTCACCATCTACATGCCGATGATCCTCGAAGCCGCGTACGCGATGCTGGCCTGCGCGCGCATCGGCGCGGTCCACTCGATCGTGTTTGGCGGGTTCAGCCCTGAAGCGCTTGCGGGCCGGATCACCGATTGCGACAGCCAGTTCATGATCACTGCGGATGAAGGCATTCGCGGAGGCCGCATCGTGCCACTCAAGAAGAATGCCGATGCCGCCTGTGAGCTGGCAGGCGACATGGTCGAGAAAGTCCTGGTCGTGCGCCGGACTGGCAATGACGTGAATATGAAAGCGGGCCGCGATATCTGGCTGCATGAAGCTGGCGCTGAGGTATCTGCCGATTGCCCGCCGGAGCCGATGAATGCCGAAGACCCGCTCTTCATTCTCTACACGTCAGGCTCCACCGGCAAACCGAAAGGTGTGCTGCACACGACCGGGGGCTACCTAGTCTGGGCTTCGATGACGCATGAATATGTCTTCGATCTGAAAGAAGACGACGTCTATTGGTGCTCAGCCGATGTCGGCTGGGTCACCGGCCACAGCTATATCGTCTATGGCCCGCTCGCCAATGGCGCGACCAGCATGATGTTTGAAGGCGTGCCGACCTATCCCGATGCCAGCCGCTTCTGGCAGGCTTGTGACAAGCATGGCGTGACCATTTTCTACACTGCGCCAACCGCGATCCGCGCCCTGATGCGCGAAGGCGAAGGACCGGTAAAGTCGACCAGCCGGAGCACCATCCGCCTGCTTGGATCAGTCGGCGAGCCGATCAATCCGGAAGCCTGGGAATGGTATTATGAGACAGTCGGTGAGCGCCGCTGCCCAATCGTCGACACCTATTGGCAGACCGAGACAGGGGCCTGCATGATGGTGCCGCTGCCTGGCGCGACCGATCAGAAACCGGGCGCGGCCAGCCATCCTTTCTTCGGGGTCCAGCCGAAACTGGTCGACGCCGAAGGCGCAGAGCTGACCGGCGCGACGGAAGGCAATCTCATCATCACCGAAAGCTGGCCAGGCCAGATGCGGACCGTCTATGGCGACCATCAGCGCTTTGTGGACACCTATTTCTCGACCTATCCCGGCAATTACTTCACCGGCGATGGCTGCCGCCGCGACGAAGACGGGTTCTACTGGATTACCGGCCGCGTCGATGACGTTATCAATGTCTCCGGCCACCGCATGGGTACGGCGGAAGTGGAGAGCTCTCTGGTCGCCCATGATGCTGTCGCCGAGGCCGCCGTGGTCGGCTATCCGCACGATATCAAGGGGCAGGGGATCTATGCCTATGTCACGCCAGTTGCAGGCATCGAAGCGGATGACGACCTTAAGAAGAGCCTTGTCCAGCATGTCCGCACCGAGATCGGTCCGATCGCCTCGCCGGATCTGATCCAGTTCGCGACGGGCCTGCCCAAGACCCGGTCTGGCAAAATCATGCGCCGCATCCTGCGCAAGATTGCCGAAAACAGTTTTGACAATCTCGGCGACACCTCGACTCTGGCGGAGCCTGAGGTTGTGCAGGACCTGATCGATAATCGGCAGAACCGGTAACAGCGTCGATGTCTGACACGGTTCTGGTCGAAAAGCGGGGTCCGGCGCAGGTCATCACGATCAATCGTGCGCATGCGCGAAATGCCGTCGATCCAGATACGGCTGCGGGATTGAAAACAGCCTTCCTGACCGGAGAGGAAGATCCGGATATCGCGGTTCATATTCTCACGGGGGCAGAGGGGCATTTTTGTGCTGGCGCAGACTTGAAAGCGGTGGCCGACGGCCAGCGCTATGAGCGCACTGGCCCGATGGGGCCGACCTGGCTGTCGCTGACCAAACCATCGATTGCGGCGGTTGAAGGTCACGCGGTGGCGGGCGGTCTGGAATTGGCCATCATGTGCGATCTTCGCATTGCCGCGCAGAGCGCCGTATTCGGGGTCTATTGCCGTCGTTGGGGCGTGCCACTGATCGATGGCGGCACAGTGCGCTTGCCACGGTTGATAGGCCAGTCACGGGCCATGGATATGATCCTGACCGGTCGACCGGTAGATGCCGACGAAGCCCTGTCATTCGGATTGGCTAATCGGGTCGTGCCGGATGGGAAGGCGTTGGACGCGGCGCTCAAGCTCGCGGAACAGCTCGCCGAGTTTCCGCAAACCTGTATGCGCATGGACCGGGCAAGCGCCGTCGAACAATGGGGCGTGCCGCTAGATCAGGCATTGCAGCGCGAAGCCGAACTCGGACGAGACTCGCTTCGAGCGGGTGCCGCAAAAGGCGCGGGACGCTTTGCCGGCGGGAAAGGTCGCGGCGGCGATTTTGGTGATATCTGACTAGATCAGATCGGCGACCTGCAGGATTTCCAAAGCAGGGTCCATAGCTGGCCGATACGATTTCCAGCGCCCCATTGAACTCGAATAGAGCGGCTGTCTGACCTGCGTCGCACTGGCCGTGGCGACGGGGGCGGCGTTCTCATGAAAGTTGAGGCAGGCTGGATCGAACTCCAGCCCGCAAAATGCCAGCAATTGTCGCGTCTGGCCCTCCTGATCCGCGACCAGAGATTCGTAGTCGAGAATCTTGAATCGCGAGGCGGGCAGTGCGGTTTCGTATTCATCGATCAGATTGAAGAATTGTACGACATAGCGCGCCGTCGCCTTCAGATCATAGGCGTAAGCGTAATAGGAAAACGAGGTCGCGAACAATTGCCGGAAGTTGCTGAGCACTGTGTCGGCGGCGTGACGCCTGAGGCAGACCACGCGCGCGTTTGGAATGGCGGAGAGTATGACCGGCGCAAAGAAAGCATTGAGCGGCATCTTATCGACAAACCGACCTTCCAAACCGAGGGTCGCAGACACTTTGTCGAGATAGGTTTGGCCAAGGCGAGCGAGATCAGTATTGCGCGCCGCATCTAACGTTTCGGGGTCGAGAACATAAGGCCCCGAGGTCTGCGTCTGGCGTTTCAGGGCGACGCTGAAATCGCTCAGCTCTCCGGCGGATGTCACCTCTGGATGGCTCGACAGGATGCGGTCTGTAAGCGTGGTCCCGGTGCGCGGCATGCCGACAATGAAGATCGGACCGCCGGCGGCGGGCGGGTCGACGATGGTCAATTGAGCGGCCAGCGCGGCGGCGGTTGCGAAACAGGCTTTGTCGTCTTCCTCGCGATTGCGAGTGCGTGCCCGCTTCTGGCGTTTTCCGCGCTCGAGCCAGTCCATCGCAGTCGCCGGGTCCTGTTGATCCTCATAGGCCCTGGCCAGTGCATGGGCGAGTTGCAGGGCCTGATCCGCGTCTTCCTGATCGCGCGCGTCCCAGGCCGCTTCCAGCTTGGGGATGAGCGAGTCTTCATCGCTGGCGTCGCCCATCGAGGCCAGGGCGACCAGGGCGCGACTATCGTCCGGGTTTCGCTCAAGGCAGGCGCGAAATGCTGACTTGGCAGGATCGAATTGACCGAGAAATTGCAGTGCCGCGCCGAGATTGTAGTGATAGCTCGCTTCGTCGGGATTGGCGGCGACAGCGGCTTGATAGTATTCGAGCGCATCTTCGTGATGCCCGGCGCGGCTGAGGACAACGCCGATCGTGTCCAGCACCAATGCATCCTTCGGTTTTCGGTTCGCGGCGGCGCGCGCCTTGACAACCGCTTCATCGCGGCGATTGAGCGCAATCAGACAACGCGCCGAATGCGCCTCCGCTTCGCCGGTCACTTCGCCCGACCGAATCGCGCGTTCGAACAGTTCGAGCGCCTTGGAAAAATTCTGGTGATCCGCTGTGAGCTGACCAAGAATCAGAAACGCATCGGCATTGTCGGGCTGAGATTGCAGGACGTTCAAACAAAGCGCATGACAGTCGCGATAGTCCTTCCTCCGCAATAATATGCGGGCCTGAGACAGTTTGCGGGTCAGTTCATCCATGGTGGCCTTTAATCAGGCAAACGTTGCTCAATTACAACGCATTTATGTCAATGGCGGTTCAGAGGTACGGATAAGTTTGACGTAGGCCGATGCACGCGTGTCTTTCGTTGCCATGGAGAGAGGTCTGGAGGTACTAAAATGAAAACCAAACTACTCACAAGCGCGAGCGCTTTGCTCGCCCTGTCCCTGGCGCCGCATGCGATTGCGCAAGAGACAGACGCTGAAGAAGCAGAATCGCGTCAGCAAACCGTCATCATTACGGCGACCCGCCGCGCGGAAAGCGTACAGGATGTACCGCTGAACATCGCCGCCGTCGGCGCGGATCAAATCGAAAAGCAAGGCTTTACCGAACTGGCGGACACGCTGGCATATGTCCCCGGTATCAACGTGGTTGACCGCGGTGGTCGCCAGGGCAACCCGATCGTCGTTCGGGGCCTGAACGCCAATCCGATCGGATCGGGCGACGGCAACAATGATGGCGGTGGAACGGTCGCAACTTATCTCGGCGAGATTCCTTTGTTCATCGATCTGAAACTGAACGATATGGAACGTGTCGAAGTTCTGCTCGGGCCACAGGGTACACTGTATGGCGCTGGCACGCTGGCGGGTGCGATCCGCTACATTCCGAAACGCCCAGATTTCTCGGCAGACACATTTGAAGTTCGGGCCGAGGCCTATCAATATTCGGAAGCGGACGATATTTCGACTGACTTCGGGTTTACGTTTAACAAGCAGTTTGGCGATAATTTCGCGATCCGCGGTTCGCTCGATTGGCTGGATGATAGCGGGTTTGTAGATCAGCCGTTTCTGTTAATCCAGCCGGGAGTATCAAATCCAGATCCCGACTTTACCGATTCCGCTGATGTTGCTGCAAACTTGCGGCGGGCCGACGATGTCGACACCGAAGAGTCGGTGTCTGGTCGAATCGCGGCGCGATGGACGCCAACGGATTGGCTCGACAGCACTTTAACGTATTACTATCAGCAAGTGAATATTGGTGGACGGCGCATTTCATCAGAGCGTGCTGTTTATCCTGGAGCAGGCCCTGAAATTTTCAGCGCCGGTCCATTTGACAATGCCAAGCGCGTCCTTGAGCCCAACAAGATTACAAATGACTTGCTGGCGTTGGAAGTCACAGCGGATCTTGGATTCGCAGAACTGACATCGGCGACTGGATTTTCACAGTTTGAAGATTTGGGTCAGCGCGATCAGAACGATCTCCTGATTTCGCTTGATTATTCCTACGAGCTCTTCCCATCCTTCGCGTCTCTCACGAGAGAGATTGGAGAGGAAGAGACATTCACGCAGGAAGTTCGCCTTGTATCAAGTCATGATGGGCCGATCGACTGGATCGTGGGCGGTTTCTACTCACAGAATGAAACTGTAGGAACGTCAGAGGAGTTCGTTCCGGGATATCCGCAGTTTGCAACCTTCACGACGCCTCGAATCGATGGCTTTGAGTATTTCTCGATCGGGCATTCAGAACTAACTGAATCAGCGCTGTTTGGAGAAGTGGGTTATCAAGTGACCGACAAGCTCAAAGTCACAGTTGGTGGACGTTTCTATGAGTACGAATTGCTCGATGGCGCTGTTACTCAGGCGTTTTATCCAGAGCCCGAGTTTTTAACAGATGGTAGCCCTAATCCGGATTTTCCGAATACAACGACAATCTTCTTCCCACTGTTTGAAGCGGCAAGTTTTGCAGGAATTTCTCTAGACCAGATCAAGGGGCTCCCTTTCGATGATTCCCTGACACAGGAAGACGACGGTTTCTTGTTCAAGTTCAACGCGTCATACGATTTTACTGATGATATCCTCGGCTACTTTACAATTTCTGAGGGCTATCGAACGGGCGCATCGAACGGAATAGGACAGTGTGGCGCGTTCGATCCGAATGCGATGCAAGGTGCTTGTGCGTTGGGCCCCGGACAACAGTTTGGCCCGAACCCTGGCGATATTGCGCAGTTTGACGAGCGTCAATTCGGACCGGATCAAACCACAAATTATGAGCTTGGCGCAAAAACGACCTGGATGGACGGCGCGGTCACCCTTAACGGTTCTGTGTTCTTCGTGGAGTGGCAAGATCCACAGGTCGATTCCGCTACTGTAAACGCTAACATTCCCATCACGGTTAACGCTGCGGGCGCAGAGTCAACTGGTATCGAGCTGCAAGGTGCCTGGGCTGTCAATGACCAGTTCAACATTCGTGGTTCATTCTCGCAAACCAATACCGAGTTAACCGAGGACGTTCCGTTCCTTATTCGAACCATCACCCCGCCAGGGTTTGATACGGCGTTTGAAGACGGTCGTGCAGGTGATCGTTTGCCTGGTTCGCCTGAGACCCAGTTTTCGGTGTTTGCCGATTACACAGTGCCACTCAGCAATGGCAACGACCTCATCCTCAATGGCGGATATGCCTGGCAGGGCGATGTCCTGACTCGCACAGGCGGGCGTGGATCATCCGTGACACTCGACTCGTTCGGTGTTGCCAATGTCAACGCAACCTATGATGCGGAGACCTGGACGGCGTCGCTCTATGTGAACAACCTGTTTGATGAGTATTACGAAACAGGGTTCGTCGGCACGCCGCTGAGTAATCAGATTGTCAGCGACACGAACGGTGCGCCAGTTACAGTTCGGACGCATTATGCGTCCATCGGAGCACCTCGTGCTATCGGTGTTCGCTTTAACTACAAGTTTGGCGAATAAGGCGCAGACGCGTCCTTCACGAATTGGAATGAAACGGGCAGTCGAAAGACTGCCCGTTTTGCTTTGGTCGAATTGTGTTGGGGCTTAATCAGCCAGCGTGTTCTTGTAGACCGCGCCATTCTTCATCACGAAATCCACATGTTCGAGCACGGAGACATCATCTAGCGGGTTTTCCGGGACGGCGACAAAGTCGGCAAATTTGCCAACCGTGATCGTGCCAATCTCGTCCGACATGCCGAACAGATCTGCATTGCCGACCGTCGATGCCTGGATGGCCTGCAGCGGGGTCATGCCCCATTCCACCATCTTGGAGAATTGCCGGGCATTGGTGCCGTGCGGATAGACGCCGGCATCCGTACCAAAGGCAATGTTTGCACCGGCTTCAACCGCGACCCGGAATCGCTCGCGCTGGAAACGGCCTACCTGGCGTTCCTTGGCGAGCGACTCTTCCAGAATACCTGCGGCTTCACCCTCTGACAGGATATAGTCGGAGACATAGACATCCATGGACAGGTACGTGCCTTGTTCCACCGCCTGGGCGATGCCCGCATCCGTGATCATGCTCGCATGCTCGACTGAATCAACACCGGCATCGAGCGCCGACTGAATCCCGCGCGGGCCGTGCGCATGCACCGCGACTTTCAGATCAAGCGCGCGCGCTTCGTCGGTGATCGCTTTCATTTCCTCGAGTGTGAATTGCTGGGCATTGATCGTCGTGTTCGGCGAAAGGACGCCGCCCGTGGCGCAGAACTTGATGACATCAGCGCCGTATTTCTTGTTTTCACGGACCTTCTGGCGGGCCGCCCATGGGCCATCCGCGGCGCGGCCTTTGATCTGATCCTCATAGGGCAGGGAGGTGGCGTCGCCGCAATGACCGCCGGTAATGCTGATCGCCTGGCCCGCGCCGACAATGCGCGGCCCGATCACTTCGCCTTCATCGATGGCCTTGCGCAAATCAATATCGGCATAGCCGGGCGCGCCGAGATTACGCACCGTGGTAAAGCCGGCTTCAAGCGTGGTCTTGGCATTCGCGACGCCGCTGATCGCGGCACGCGGAGTCGAAACCGTGAGGCGGCGCAGACCGTGTTTGTCGGCCCGGCTGGTCAGGTGGACATGGCTGTCGGTGAGGCCTGGCAACAAGAAGGCGCCGTCGAGATCGATGCGCTCGGCGCCGCTATCAGCGCCAATACGCGATCCGATTGCTGCGATTCTTCCGTCTTCAATGAGGACGTTCTGTCCACGCCGAATATTGCCGGTTTCAACGTCGACGATGGCGGCGTTCTCGAGCAAGGTTTGATGCCCATCCGCGAGCGCCGGGTTTGGCAGGGTCAAAGTCAGCGCGGCGACGGCGCCTAGGGTCCGTAACATGAAATTCTCCGTGTTCGCAGCGCCCTGCATGTCCCCCAACGGGCATCGCATTGTGGGTGCGCAGCTTGATTATGTTCAAGTTTACAGAGCTCTTCGGCGAGAGATCAAGCGTCGACGCGAATTGAGCGCGGCTTTCGCCCGGTTTCCACGGTAATTTGATGCTAAGCGGCGGCGCAGTGCGCCCCGACCCAGTCCTTCATTTTCTCCGGATCGGGAAGCGTGATCTGTCCATATCCGGTTTTGACCAGACCGAGGACAGCCAGTTGTTTCAGCGCCGTACTGAGGGACGTTCGCGACACGCCGAGCGCAAAGGCCAGGTCCGATTGGCGACACTCGAACTTATCCACATCGCCCGCCGTCTGAATCAGCGTCCATAAGACCTTGGCGGTCCGTTCCCGCATTGGCAGTCGGCGCATTGCGTCCATCATTTCCAGCAATCGATGTGTCCTGACCAGCGACGTCGTCAACAGCGCGCGCGAGATTTCCGGGCGAGCGTCATACAATCTGTGAAATGTCTGCGCGGGGATCTGATTGATCTGCGTGTCGCCGGCGGCCGTGATGTCGTGGGTTCGCGGCAGGTTCGCGAACAGGGTGAACTCGCCAAAGGTCTGACCCATGCCGAGGTGAGACGTCATGATGAATGTGCCGTCTTCGCCAAAGATACCGACCTGGACCGCGCCAGAGACCACAATGGAAATGCCGGGTTTCATATCGCCGCGATTGTGGATCAGCTGACCATCCTGGTAGCGCACAATCGTTCCGGCCCGCGAAATCTCATCGCGCAGGTTGTCGGAGAGGTGGTCCATGAAGCTGGGCGTATTCTTGGCGAGGAGATCGAGCATGAGACAAAATGTACAAAAATGAACATTCATGCGCAAGGCAGGCTGCTATGTGGTCGCCAACAAGACCTCATCCCGCCTTTGGAGGACAATGACCATGAAGCCAGAAATTCTTGTTATTCTTGCCATTTTTGCAGGTTTCATCCTGCTCGAAATCGCATTCACCGGGTTTTTCAAGAAGCCCGGGCAGAAGCGTTCAGATGGAATCGTCGAGGCGATCTCGACCGGCATTCTCACCCTGGTGACGCAGCCGCTTGTGGCCGCAGGAGGTTTCGCAGTTGCGGCGATGTTGGCGCCAGGCGCTGGTGGGATGCTCGAGTCGTGGCCCTTCCTCGCCGTCTTCGCGCTGTTCCTGCTGTTTGACGATATGACTCAATATTGGTGGCACCGCCTGTCACACACGCTGCCCTGGCTGTATAAGCTGCACCGCCCGCACCATAATGGCGAATATCTCTCGATCCGCGTCGTCTATCGCAACAATATCTTCTATTATGCGCTGATGCCGGGCCTGTGGTTTTCAGGGGCCTTGATCTATCTCGGCGGCGGCTGGGTCTATGCCGTCTATATGGTGATCAAGATGACGGTGATATTCGGCGCCCATTCAGACGTGCGCTGGGACGCGCCGCTCTACAAGATAAAGTGGTTGTCGCCGGTCATGTGGGTGGTCGAGCGCACCATCTCGACGCCCGCCACGCATAGCGCCCATCATGGAAAGCACGTGTCGGATGGCATCACCAATTATCACGGTAATTACGGCAACCTGCTCTTCTTCTGGGATGTGCTGTTCGGCACCGCCAAGATTACCCGCCGATACCCTGAAAAGATGGGCGTTGAGAACCTGCCAGAGACCAGCATCGCCGAGCAATTGTTCTGGCCGCTGGCGCGGGCACCGGAAGCGGTGACTGTTCCTGCGGAGTGATAGGTTTTGCACTGAACGCGCGTGCTTTGGCTCCAGTTTCCGTCGCGCGTGCGATTCTGTACAGAAGACGTTCAATCCACGCCCAAATCGCGCTTTGCGGATTCCGATAAGTGATCCAAAAACATGACAATTCGTTTTGGGACATATTTTCGGGAAGGTTGAACAGCTAAGATGTTGAGACTGGGAAAACTCTCTGCAATGTCGACTTCAATGATTTCGCCGCGCGCCAATGCGCCTGCGACCATGATTTGAGGGGCGAGCCCGATTCCTTGATGGTGCCGTAAGGCGTCGACAAAAACATGGGTCTGATTGAACACCATCTTCCATGGCAAGCTGAGTTTTTGAATTTCATCGCCCAGGAGATATGGCCAGCTGCCGCCGTAGCGAGACGCACCGAAATGTATGCAATCATGTTCTTTCAAATCATGGATGCTCGTCGGAATACGCCTTGAAGAAAGGTAGTCGCGCGAGGCGTAAAGCCCAAACTCAGTCGCACCTAATTTTTGTGTATTTGTAGGCAATGTATCGGGCTCGGCGACCAGTCTTATGGCCAGATCCACACTCTCGCCCACCAGGTCGGTGAACTCATTTTCCAGCAAGAGATCGAACAGTACGTCGCCATGTCTGGCTTGGAACTCAGAGATGCAGGATAACAGGAACGGACTCCCCAGACCATCAGGTGCCGCTACCCTGATGACACCGCTCACTTCTTCAGATGCGCCGCCCGCGACACGTTGCTCAGCGTGCTCTATTTCTTCCAGGATCCGCCGGCATGACTGATAATACTCATTACCTTCCGCGGTAACCTCCATCGCACGGGTCGATCGGTGGAAAAGCCTTACTCCCAGTTCGCCCTCGAGTGCATTAATATGCCGCCCAACGATGGCTGGCGTCATATTGAGCGTTCGGGCTACACCGGCGAAGCTGCCAACCTCTACCGCTCGGCAGAATAGGAACATGTTTCTCAGCTTATTCATATTGGATACATTTTCTATGTAGCGAGGATACAACTATAGATATTGTCTTTAATGTGCTTCGATCTCACATTTTGCGCAAGTACCAAACGAAGTGAGTTGATCATGAGAAATTCCATTCTGAGCGCCGTTATGGCCGCCTGTTTGGGCGCCTGCGTGCAAACATCTGTCTCTCAGGAATTACCGCCAGAGGATGCACAGAACGAAACCGCTGCGCAACAAACTGAACAACCTCAGCCACAAATGATCAGGCTGAAAGAGGGCGTGTATCAATTCCACATGGCGCACTATTCAAGTCTCGTCGTGATCACTGACGACGGCGTATTGGTTGTCGATCCCAATCACGAATTTCGCGCGCAGGCGATGCGTGAGGAGATTGCGAAATTGACAGATAAACCTGTCGTGAAAGTGCTTTACTCGCACGATCATTTTGACCATTCGCGCGGTGGTCAAATCTTCAAGGCTGAAGGCGCAGAATTTATTGCCCATGAGGGCTGTGTCGAGCTGATGAGCCGTGATTTGGAAAGCCGTGTGGTGCAACCAGACATCGCTTATGCGGATAATTACCGGATCGAGCTAGGCGGCAAAATCGTTGAGATGAAGCATTTCGGCTCGAGCGACGGTCAGTGCCAGAGCGTCATATATATGCCTGAAGACAAGGTCCTGATGGGTGTTGATTGGCATCTGCCGCGGTTTCTGGTGGCTGATGCGCGGCTGAATACGCATGACTATATTGGCGCTCTTAATACCCTACGCCAAGTTAGCACGACGCTCGACTATGATACCGTCATTTCAGGTCATCTGCCTCAATCATCGCCTGAGTTGCTCGCAGAGGAGCTCGCATTCGTTGAAGCTCTGTACGCGGCTGTTTGGGAAGGACTGCAAAGCGGCATGTCTGTCGATGAACTCAAAGAGACAATCAAACTCCCAGCCTACGAGCACTGGATGTTCTATGAGGAGAACTTGCCCGATCATGTCGAGCGAATGGCGTACGCAATCTGGCACGGCCACTAAGAATCTCAGATCAAATTAGCTTAGTCGTCGCGAATGAACGATCGACCAAGGGTGAAACTGTCGTGAATATTGGAGCGGGCGATGAGATTCGAACTCACGACCCCAACCTTGGCAAGGTCAGAATAAAGCCTAGATCGCTGTAATTGCGGTAGTTATCCGTAGTCAGTCGTGGTGTTTCGTTGCCCATTGATGGCGGGCGAAGGTGTTTGTCGTTGCCCAATCGTCGCCCAAGTACACTTTTCGTGTCTGGGGCTAAAACGCCATAAAATAGTCGTTCAGAACATTTCAATGAGATCATCGCTTTGTATATGGCGCTGACGCCAGCGGACCCCTGCCTTGGTAAAGTTCGCTGAGAAACTCTAATCTCTGAAACGATGGTAATTATTTGCGGTGGTCGCAGCCAATCTTTGTCCAACGTGGTAGATGGCGGCGTGTTTACGTGCTGCGTCGGGGCCAGTTCGTTGCTTGGTGGAATGGAGCGGGCCGATCGTCCTACTTTCGCATGTGGACTTAGCGGCATGACTGCCAATACATACTTTCAGCCGAACAAATAGAGTTGGAGGGCAACGACCTCAGGACGAGATCGCGCGCAATCAGGATAAGTTCTTCTGGATTTGTGCAAGAGTCTTGTTTACCAACGACAAATCGTTATCCGATATCGAGCTAAAAGCTTGATTTGCAACTTTTTGTGCCGCGTCGTCGAGCGGTTCTATACTCCCCAAGGCGATTTTCGTGGGAACGACTCGCCAGACACGTCGGTCATTCGGATCCAGAATTCGAGCCACAAATCCGTTTTTTTCCAGGTGATCAATCAACGAGCCCATCGATGCACGTCCGATGTCCAACGCATCTGCGAGATCTGTTTGAGTGGGGGCTTTGAGTCTCAGTACACCAATCAGCGCGCGCCATTGTGCGCGGCTCAGTCCCAGATGGCTCATTTCTACATCGTACAACGCCCGAAGGCGACGTGTTACATCACTAATTAAGAACGAAATTTCAATTCGAGGGTCTTCTTCACTAAGAAGGCTGTTTTGATTATCAACTTTATTGCTCAACGTGATAGCCGTCCATATCTAGTCTAATCCGTTTAGCGTCAGGCACCCTATGGTCAGCAAGTAATCGGTCAAAATGTCAATGACCAAAATCTTACACTAAAAAAATGAATAAACAAAAAAAAAGGGCGGGGAAACCCCCGCCCGGGAAGAAAAAAGACTCACACGCTGGAAGAAATATCCAGACATGGAGCAAAAATGAAAACAGCATAATCCAATTTAAATTGGACGCGATTTTCAAATGTATTAGTATGAGTGCATACGATATATGTCAATGGAGTAACTGAGCTCCTTGCTCGACGCAACGCGAGCGCATCGAGGCTGGAAGCAGTTTCGGGTTCACTCTTTACTTCACAGATGCTGAATTCCTGACGATTTCACGCTTAGTCTCGACTGGGACTGACGCAGGAAACTTGTATTTACGGACCACTTGCCATCTTCCGGATTATCAGGTTCTGCCTAACGATTTGAATTACCGACGAAGCTGCTTTTATCTCCTGTCGGGACAATCCAGCAAAAGCTGCGTCGGTCACGCGCTCAGCCAGTTGAGCGATCTCTTCTGATCGCTCCAATGCGAACTTTGTCGGCTTTACCCGCCAAATACGACGATCCCGAGTGTCCGCTTCGCGCAATACATAGCCCGATTTCTCCAATTGATCGATGAGTGCGCCCACGGATGGACGGGCAACTTCCAGCGCATCGGCGAGCTCTGTCTGAGACGGCGTCTTCAGCCTCAAAACATAAATTAGGGCATGCCACTGAGAACGAGTGAGCCCCAAATGCTCCATTTCCTGGTCAAAAGCCGTTCGCAACAAGCGCGTGACTTCTGCCAACAAAAAACTGAGATTCACTCTGTCATCGGCGCCCATGCGTTTGGCGAAGTTGTTCCCGGTAATGAGTTCCATCAAAAACCTTATCCCGATTTACTTTATTGGTAAGGTACATTACAATCAGGATAATTACAATAAGTTTTGAGGAAGCCCGGTATGGAAATGCACGATAATCCGGATCGAAAAATCGAAGCAAACGGCCTAACACTAGCCTGCTCCGTTTATGGGCGGGGAACCGCGCCAGTTGTAATCTTTGCTCACGGAGGCGGCCAGACCCGATACGCTTGGAAGGGCGCAGCCAAGTCACTTGGAGAGCAGGGCTTCCAATCTGTGGCTCTAGACCTTCGCGGACACGGCGATAGCGAATGGGCCAAAGACGGCGACTATTCCTTGGAAGCGTTCGGTCATGACCTCATTGCCGTTGCCGACGAATTTGAACTTGAAGGGCGTGCGCCTCACATTGTCGGAGCATCGCTCGGCGGTCTTGGAGCAATCGTTGCGGCAGGAATACTGAAACCCGGAGCTTTTTCCTCGGTCACTTTAGTCGACATTACACCAAATATGGAAGCAAGCGGTGTAGCGAAAGTTGTCGGATTCATGGGAAAGCACAGCATGGAGGGATTTTCATCGTTGGATGAGGCTGCAGATGTTATTGCACAATACATGCCGCACAGACCCCGGCCCAAGGATCTCGAAGGCTTACGAAAAAACCTTCGTCAAGACCAAGACGGGCGCTGGCGTTGGCATTGGGACCCAGCTTTCATTCAAGGTGTCATGAGCCGCTCTGCAGTTGGGCGGGTCGGCGACTTAGAGCAGTCGGTTCGAAACATAAAAGTCCCAATTCATTTGGTGCGAGGGCGGATGAGTGAACTAGTCTCCGATGCCTCGGTGGAAGCTTTTAGGGCTCTGGCGCCCACGGCCCACTTTACGGATGTCGCTGATGCGCGCCACATGGTTGCTGGAGATAAAAATGATGTGTTCACGGCCGCTGTCAGTGAATTTCTGAGCCAACGTTCAGAAGGTGTTGAAGCATGAGCGCTACTCTGCCTGATCTCGCTTTCGTTCAGCAGGCATTAGAAGCGGCTCCGTTTCACCGCTGGCTCGGACTCACTGTGACCGAATCGGGCGCGGATGAAATCAAACTGTCCATGCCTTGGCGCGACGAACTCGTATCAAACCCGAAGGTAAAGTCGGCGCATGGCGGTGTGCTCGCCGCGCTCATCGACCTGACCGGTTTTTACGCGTTGATTGCGACCGGAAATATGCCTCTAGCAACCGCAGATTTACGTGTTGATTATCATCAACTTGCAACACCTGGCCCGCTTACAATTGTCGGCAAGGTGGTTCGCCTTGGAAGTACCCTATCCGTGGCGGACGCCAGTGTTTTAAGCAGCGACGGCGATTTGCTTTCGAGTGGCAGAGGCGCTTATCGCATGCATAGGCGGTCATCATGAACCGGTATATGTTTTTCCGCGCACTTGTTTTGGTGTTCCTATTTGCGTCCTGTTCGAATGAACCCTCTCCGGAACAAACGGCCGCGGCGACTGCAGAGCCACCTAAAATTACCGCACCGATTAAGGTTGAAACGATCGTCGTCGAGCGAACAGACTTAGCTGAGCCACTCATCGCATCAGGAACAATTGCGGCAAAGCAAACGAGCAATATCGGCGTGCTGTCGCAAGGTGTGGTCGAAAAATTTCATGTCAGAGTTGGTGACCGCGTGACAAAAGGCCAGGCATTGTTTCAGACGCGACGCATCGACTATGAACAACGACTTTCTGAAGCGGAAGCTCAACTTGATATCGCAATTGCGGAGTCGGCGAATGCCGAAAGTGCCTTCAAGAGATATTCTGTTCTCGTCAATGATGGGGCAGTTTCACGCGCCGCATACGAAGAGGTTCAGACAACATTCCAGATTGCGACATCGAATGTCACGCTCCGTCGCACTCAAGTCGCCGCTGCACGGCAAGCGCTAGATGACACGATTGTTCGCGCGCCCTTCAATGGTGCTGTGACAGCTCGCTACATCGACGAAGGCGTGTTCATGGCAAATAGTTTCTCTGGAATGGGCAATTCGGCGGTCCTTCAAATACAAGAGTGCGAGATCGCAGCCGGGATCCTATTTGCGCCGGAGTCGGAAGTTGGTCGGTTGCGTCTTGGCTTGCCTGGAAACCTCTATGTCGATGGCCGGAGCGCACCTATCCCGTCAGACATCATTATTTTAAATGATCGCGTTGATCCGCAAGCACGAACCGTCGAGTTCAGAATGGCATTTTTGAATGAGGGATGCGCCGTGCGGGCGGGGCAATCAGTACGGGCGGAAGTGAGCGTTGACCCACGTCCAGCACTTGTTTTGCCGAGAGCAGCGCTTCAGGGCTCGAGCACTTCTCCCTATGTCTTTAAAGTTGATGGTGACAGTGCCCGACGCGCATCGGTTAGGTTTCGAGATATTGATGCAGTTCGAATTGAAATTCTATCGGGCGTGAGTGAATCCGACTTAATTATTGTCGGCCCTCTAGATGCGATGCGTGACGGTACGAAAGTGGAGATCGACGCCTCATGATGGGGATCGTCAAGACCTCTATTCGGCGTCCGGTTTTCGCTGTTATGATGATCGCCGCGCTCGTTGGACTTGGATGGATTTCCATTGGCCGACTGGGTGTCGATCTGTTTCCAAACGTGGAATTCCCGTACGTTTCTGTCACGACAACACTTGAGGGTGCTTCGCCCGAAACGATAGAATCTGAAGTGACAGATATTATCGAAGAAAACGTCAACACGATTGATGGGATCGAAAGCCTCCAGTCGTTCAGTACCGAAGGCGTTTCGAGTATCTTAGTCGAGTTTGCGTTGACAACCGATATCAACGTCAAAGTCCAAGATGTCCGAGATAAAGTTCAACTCGCATTGGCTGAATTGCCGAGCGACGTTGATCCACCTGTCGTCGATAAAGTCGATCCCGATGCTGCACCCATCATATCGGTTATGATTGCCGGTGATATCCCGATCCGGGAGATTACTGCTTTCGCCGATGATATTGCCAAAGAAGAGATTCAACGCATCAGGGGCGTAGGATCGGTGTCGATTGTTGGTGGACGCGACCGGGCTATCCGAGTTTGGCTTGACAACAACCGGATGCGATCTTTCGGAGTGACTGCGGATGATGTTCGCATGGCTATTCAGAGTGAGCATGCTGAGCTTCCAGGTGGGAGGCTAGAAGTTGCCGGTGGCACACGAGAGTTCGGCGTCAAAACGCTGGCTGAGGCAACGACGCCAGCAGGTTTTGCAGATCTACCCGTGGCGTATCGAGAAAACGGCGTTGCAATTCATGTTGGCGATGTCGCAAGAATGGAAGATGGTTTGGAGGACGAACGCTCCGCGGCCTTCCTCAACGGTCGGCGCGGTGTCTCGCTTGATGTTCGCAAGCAATCCGGTCGAAACACTGTTGAGGTTTCGCGTGCCGTAAAGTCAGCAGCCGAGCGTTTGCGGACCATCGCTCCGGACGGTGTGGAGATTGTCGTCACACGCGACGTTTCGAAATTTGTAGAGAGTTCGATCAAGGACGTCGGACATGACTTGCAGATCGCGATTGGACTGGTGGTCGCCGTAACATTTATCTTCCTTTTGAATGTTCGCGCGACCCTTATCGTTGCTATTGCGATCCCGACCTCTTTGGTGGCGACCTTTTTCGGCTTCTATTTGATGGGCTTCACGATCAACGTGCTGACCTTGCTTGCGCTGACCGTTGCGATTGGGCTGCTGGTTGATGATGCCATCGTCGTTATTGAATCCGTCACCACGGAGCTCGAGAACGGCAAGCCCCCCATGCAGGCGGCTTATGACGGTACGAAAAAGGTAGGATTGGCGGTCTTGGCCGGAACGGCGGCGACGCTCGCAGTTTTCGTTCCCATCGCCTTTATGAGCGGTATCGTTGGGCGATTTTTCTTCCAGTACGGCTTGGCCATCGTCTTCTCGGTAACCGTTTCCCTGATCGTAGCTTTGACACTGACACCCATGTTGGCGTCGCGAATTCTTAAGCATGGCAAAACCGCATTCTGGCTCCGCCCGATAGAATCGCTGTGGGATGGAGTTGATCGTGTCTATGGGCACATCGTCTCATGGGCGGTGACCCTTCGATATCCTGTGCTGCTTTTGGCCGCTGGATCGGTGATTGTCGGCGGCTGGTATGCTGCGCGCGTGCCGTCGGGCTTTACGTCAAAAGCAGACAGAAGCGAGTTTCAAGGTACAATCGAACTTCCATTAGGCATTGGAATTACTGCTTCTAGTGACGTCGCAAACGATGTTGCGAGGTCATTGCTGGACGTTGAGCATATTGAAGATATCTTCATCACGATTGGCGCGGGTGCACAAAGCGATACGAATGTATTGTCCCTTTATGCATCTCTCACTCCAAAGTCTGACCGCGCAAAATCTCAATTTGTGATTATGGACGAAGCTCGCGCTGCAATTGCATCGGCGGCGCCAACTGCAGTCAAGACATCTGTGCTCGAGGTTCCGTGGGTGGGGGGAACAGGTTCTGGCGGAACGGACATCGATCTAATTTTGAAGGGGCCGAATCTGGAGGAAATTGCTGGATACGCAGACGAACTGGTGCAGCGAATGCGGGCGCACAGTGCGTTTTCTGATCCTCGCACCAGTTATCAATCGGGACGGCCTGAAGCACAAATCCTCTTCAATCGACTTCGCGCAGGAGATCAAGGTGTTTCAGCGCGCACCCTCGCGTCCACATCCCGTATTGCACTGGGTGGTCTCAACGTCGCGAGCTTTGAAGATGGCGGGAAGCGTTATGATGTCCGCTTGAGATTGGACGACCTTCAGCGCGAAACCATTAGCGATCTGTCTCGTGTTCAAGTGCGCGGCGTAGACGGTCGTCTCGTGGATGTTGGGTCAGTTGCAAAGATACAGTTTGCGTCCGGACCTGCGCAGATCGACAGAAAAGATCGTTCTCGGAAAGTGTCCGTTTTGGCGATCACGGCAACAGGGTCGTCCTTGGGCGAAGCTTCCGGCGCACTGCTCCAGATGATTGAGGATGTGCCTCCACCGCCTGGCATCACGTTCGAAATGGGGGGTATGGCGAAGAGCATGGCAGAGACTGCAGTCGCAATCGGTTTTGCACTGCTATTCGCCTTCATTGTTCTCTACATGGTGCTGGCGAGCCAATTCAATTCTTTCGTCCAACCTCTAATCATCATGCTGACCGCACCGCTTAGTTTTTCCGGTGCGTTCGCAGGTCTTTACTACTTTGGATTGGAATCGTCTTTGTTTGCTCAGATCGGCCTAATTGGGCTGATGGGTATCGTGATGAAAAATGGCATTCTGCTTGTCGACCGCGCCAATCAGCTCATGGCAGAAGGCGTGCCTAGCGGCGATGCAATCAGACGAGCCTGTCCTGAACGCCTTCGCCCAGTATTAATGACAGCTCTTTCTGCGATCTTCGGGATGGTTCCTGTTGCCTTGGCGACATCAGATGGTGCCGAATGGAGAAACGCTTTGGGAGCATTGCTCATTGGCGGCTTGTCCACGTCAACAATATTGACGCTTCTTGTTGTTCCGGCTGCGTACATGATCCCAGGAGACGTCGCTAATATTGCCAAGTGGATTTGGCGACTTCCCTCCAGGGTGTTGTCACCTAAACCGGGTGCAGGTAGTTCTCGCGATCAGGTACGCCAGTTCGAGCAGTAACTAGAGATCGATGCTAGAAAACTGTGTCTCGAGGGCTCGGAAAAGCAACCGATGGTTTTTGGCGAAGGTACTTTTGGCCCCTCTATATAGAGGGGGGTGAGTGCAAGCACTTCGGCAGAAACCGGAATCCGGACCGCTCTTCGATTCGGGTGTGGAAAAGTCGAAGCGCAGCTAGGGTTGGGACCCAATGGCTGCCTTGTTAACTGGGTGTTTCAGTTGAGCACATTCTCGAAACGCTTAAGCGGATTCTATTATGACCAAACAGAGGACAAAGTCAGCGTCCCGTTTCCAATCTGAACAACGTTGCCGCGGAACAAACGCTCACCGTTTGCATAACGAACTTCGATGCGTTGCCAAAAGAAGATGAGCGATTGCATTTGCAATCGCTCACTCGAATGGCCTTGTTTCAAAGACTTTGACGGTCAGGGGAGGCTACCAACGTTTTGCTAAGCGGATACCTACCTGTCTGGGTTCGAGTACGAACACATTAGTATAAAGCCCCGAAGACGCATCGGTTAAATACTGGTTCGTAAGCTGATCATCCTCCAACAAGTTTTTCACGAACAATTCCAGCTCGAGGTTTTTGCTTTCATTTGTGATTTGTATGGCAGCGTTCGCATTCTGGAAGCTATCGAGGCGGTCGGCTTCCAGGTTGAATATGCGAGTGAATACCTCTCCGCGATGATAGAAATCACCACGTACCGATAAATCCCAGTCATCATTCATGTTGAACACGTATTCGGCGCCTAGCGAGAACGTGACTTCCGGAGCCAACGGAAGCGAATTCCCGGATACATCAGTTGGAATACCCACCAAACCAGCAAAAGTTGGAAGCCCATTAAGCGTCAGGAATTGGTTGAGCGATGCTCCACCAAGTGACGTTTGTGGTGCATCCGGTGTGCACAATAACGCAGCGAGTCCTGCGAAAGCTCCGCCGCCGGCTGTCAGAAGTGTGTTTACGTTCGCGGCGTCGGCGATGCAATTTTGCGTACTGGCAGCATCTTTGACGACCACAAAATTCGGGTCTCCAGCTGTTTGGTCAAACGAATCTAGAACTGGGTCTTGGTCAGCCAGTTCAGAGTTTAGGAGTCCAATGGTGGAGTCGATGCGGAAGTTATCGGTTACTTGATAATAAAATTCCCCTTCAAACCCCAGAACCGTCGCATCAACATTTGCGTTTACGGAAGTTCTATTGACGATTGAAGAGATTTGATATCCCTCATAATCATAATAGAACGCCGCCAAATTCAAAATCCCAGCACCGCCGAAAAGCGTGCTCTTAGAACCGACTTCCAGAGCGTTAATGAACTCTGGGTCGAAAGTATTGCTGACGGCTGCAAGGCCAGCCGACTGCGGTGGGTTAATACCTCCGCCTTTGTAACCGCGCGCAATGTTTGCGTAGAGCAAGCTATCATCCGTGAACAAAAAACTACCTGCCTGGTAGTCGAGGCCAAATCTTCCGGTGATTTCTTCGAACTCCGCTTGTTGAACTGGACCACCTTGATAAAGACCGTTTAGAGAGCCAACAGGGTCGTCAAACGCTCCGGCCGGGCCCGGTGGTTCCAAGAGCAAACTGGGAGTGTTTTCCTGACGCTTTTTGTCATTTGTGTAACGTAATCCCAAGGTCCACGAAAGATTATCCGTTGCGTCCCAATACGCTTCGCCGAAAGCACCGAGTGCGTCTAGCTTATATGGACTGCGGCTTCGAAAATAAGTGCGATCACCCGGCAAACCGGTAGCAACGGCCAATGCCTCGGCGGTGTTGAAGAAGACAAAGTAGTTTGTTTCACCGATTGAGTCGAGTTTCAGGCCGCCCACAGTGAAGTTAAATGGACCATCGAAATCAGATTGCAGTCTAGCTTCAAATGAAGTGGTTTCGAAGTCTGAATCTGCCTGATCCGTGGCTAGCAATCGATCTGCAGGCGCAGGTAGACGTGTATCAGCGGGAACGGTTAACCCAAGAGCGGGACCTCCCGCGAAATCTCCGTCGCCGTCACCGTCTAAATCGGGCGTAAGAGGCGTGATATTAAACGCAACTGTTCCTAGGCCTTTGTTGTAATCATCATTGAAATCTCGGAAGTTTTCATTGTAGCTTGCGAGAACGGTGAATGTGAGGTCGTTCTCGAACTCATACTGTAGCTCAGCCTGAACGGTGTTTGATTCCGCTTCAAATTGAGGAACGATATTAGTTTCAAATTCACGTAGGTTACTCGACGTTGTCGCCCCGGCATTACTGTCCGTCCCAAAGCTGGAGTAAAGACCCAAACTGGCTGCTAGCACGCCTCCCAAGGTTCCGGAACTATCAACCGTCCCCAAGCCGGGGCGAGCTTGGATGGGATTCCCGTTTGAGTCTCTCGCATATCCGAGCCCATCGATTTGATAAGGCACACAGCCTTGGTTGAATGGGAAAGGGCGCGAATCTTTTGTGCACAACTGTTTCGTCGAACGCGTGCGCGTCGAGTCTTCTTCGTAGTGTTCTCCCATGACCCAGAACGAAAGCTGCTCGGTGATCTCACCACCTAGAGTGCCGCGGATCGCCCAAAGATCTCGTCCATCAACATCCTCAGTCGCGCCACCCGGTAGGATTGCATCCGAATAGCCGTCGCGTTCTAACTTAAATCCTGCGACACGAGCGGCCAATCGCTCCCCAAGCGGTACGTTGATGTGTCCACTGAGTTTGAGATTATTGAATTCTCCATAGGTTACCTCAGCGCCGCCGCTAAACTCTTCGAGCATAGGTTTGGCGGTGATTGCGTTCACGACGCCCCCCGTCGCATTGCGCCCATAAAGAGTCCCCTGCGGTCCTCGCAATATTTCGATCCGTTCAACGTCATAAAACTCGGTTTCGAGCAGGGTAGATCCCGAGGAGGATACTCCGTTTACGTGTGTACCAACTGCTGCATCAGATGATGCACCTACGGCCGCATTTATGATGCCGCGTATGCTGATCCCGCCGGCGGAAAAATTGCCCTGAGTTGATCCAAAATTCGGTATGTTGAACTGAAGATCCGATCCGGTCTCAATGTTGAGTCGTTCCAGTGCGTCCGGGTCAAATGCCGAAACAGCAATGGGAACATCTTGAATCGATTCTTCTGTCTTTTGTGTAGTGACAACAACAGTGCTGAGCGTTCGCGTTTCAGTCTCATCTTGATCCTGGGCCAACGCAATCGGGGCCACAGCGACCAAGGCAATTGCAGATGCGCCCGCGAGCAAAATGGAGTTCGTTAATGTCGAACCTTGCATAAGATAATTCCTCCCTCGAAACAGAGCATCCTGTTTCTGATTTTTTTTCTCGACCTGTGGATAACCCAATGGTCGATCAACATTGCCTCATTTTTTCGTTCTCATTGTCAATCGATGATTGGGTTTCAAGCGCATTATTTGTACGGGTGTGTACTTTTATCAACACATACATTCACCGAACGGCCGGTCGGGCGAGTAACTGGATTTCTTGCGATCGCCGAGTGCCCCGCCCCCAAGCTTTCGATTGTTTGAAACTAGAATACGGAAAACAATACAAAAGATGGGCGGGGGCTCGATGCCCCCGCCCATAAGTCGGGAAACGCATCCACGGGAGGAGTAAAGTTCCCAGTTATGGTGCGCGCGCGAGAATTCCGATGAACCAGATCATAAAACTCTCTTTCATCTTAGTCTCACGACCATATTAGTACGGAGCCATACAGTCAATGTCAACGTAAGTTGATATTCGACCTTTATCTTGCGGGCAAATCACGTCAGATTCATCTGATCTGAGGGTTAGCCGTTACTGAATCGAGCGGCGCGTCACGTCATCGATAACTCCTCGATGAAATGAGCTAACGGAATTGGAATCGCTCCTGCGCGTGCGAGTCGCTTTATCGATATTTCAGTCTGAAAATCCGCAGTTTCACTCGTTGGGTAAAAGAAAGTTTCCATTCCCTCGCCGAGTGCGCCCAGACAGAGGTGCGTCACGCCAACATTTCGAACATCTCCGATAACCAGAATTTGACGTCTTTGTTTTTCCCAAACAACTTTCGGTCCTTCTAGTGCTTCAATTAACAACGGCCCGAATGCATATCGACCCTGTTCGTCATGCAGCTCTATATAGGGAATTTGAGACGCCGATAATCGTGACATTAGTATGGAGCATTCCGGAAACGCATCCACAAAGACGACAAGCGTATCTCTCCGTCTCAACACGCCCGGAATTGGCCCAGTGCAGTTCTTGAAAGCAGCTGTCATCTTAGTCTCCTCAAATTCAGTCGCTCAAAGTTCATCCGGCCCCTATCTGCAGAAAATTAAGTGCGACTCCTAATTGGAGAGGCTCGATTGGTTGCCGCAGCGTGACGCCACGCACCGCGATCGCGCAGGATCTTTAAAAGTAAGGCCACAGATATTATGGCCGCAAAACGAAAGGTCAACTTGAATTCCGGATTTGTTGCTCAAGCGGGGGCGGGCCTCTTTCGTCGCATCTGCCAACGTATGCTCTTATCAGCGGCAGTATCTCCTGAGTATCGCGTCGAAGCTGCGTGACAATAGTGCAACACAGAGGCTTTTTGAGTAAGGCTCCTTAGTCCACAATTGTCATAAGCCAGAAAGTATGAAAACAAACAAAACAAATTGCCAAAAAGGATTCCAAAATGAAAAAGTTGCTCAGCTTGAGTTTGCTAGCGTCGATCTCTTCGGCCGCTTTGATGGCCGGTGGCGGTGCGTACGCGCAAGACGTTTCGAATGACGAAGACTTAAGGCAACAGACAGTCGTCGTTACCGGATCGGCGATCGTAGGAACGCCAGAGGATGCAGCGCTGCCGGTAGACGTTATCACCGCGGGCGATCTTCGACTCGAGGGCAATCCGTCACTCACGGAGCTTGTACAGCAACTTGGCGTTTCATCTGGTGTCGATGGACAATCTAACCAATTTGCTTCCAACGGTCTCGAGGGAACAGCAAATGTCAATCTGCGCGGTCTTGGACCAGGACGTACGCTTGTCCTGCTGAATGGGCGGCGTCAGGTCTTTTCTCCGCGTGCAATCGGAGAGCAAGCTCAACTTTTTGTAGACACCAATTCTTTACCCCGCGCCGCAGTTGGTCGAGTTGAAGTGCTAAAGGACGGAGCGGCGGCCGTTTATGGTTCTGACGCGATCGCAGGTGTGGTGAATTTTATTACCCGCAATGATGTGGATGGTCTTGAGCTTACAGGTGAGTATCAGACATACGAGGGTACAGACGGCGAATACAATATCTCAGGAATTTACGGCTTTCAGTTTGAAGATGGAGCGAGTTGGGTCACGTCAATCGGGTATAATTTTCGGAACGAAGTTCCACTGATCGAGAAAGATTGGTTTAGCGTTCCGTATGCGGAGAATCCAGTGGCTGGGTGGTCAGCAATTGGTAACCCTGGCGCCTTCGTTGCCGCGCCGAACATTCCGACGGGATTGGCCGCTGCTGGAACACCTCTCGCATTCGCGCAGCCCGATGCGTCATGCAATGAGTTTGGAAATGTCGCAACTGGGCCGGTTTGTAGATTCCAATTCACACCATATGATAACCTGGTTGAGGAAGAAGAACGCTATCAGATTTTTAGCGAATACAATCGATCCTTCGGGGATACCGAACTGCACGTCGAAGGACTTTACTCTTTCACAGATGTTCCAGAATGGAAAACGTCTCCCTCGTATCCACCACAGGCATTGTTCGGTCAGTTCATTCAACCTGACCATCCCGGTCTGCAGCAGTACATAACGGATAATCCTGCGTGGGCCGCTGCGGTGTATGCGGACTACTCGCCGCTCTTGAGTGGTGGTGCTCCGCTTCCAGGGGCATTAGACCCTGCCGCGACTCCCCTCTTGTACTTCGGCCGGAGCTTCGGTGCGGGGGGGTCTCCACTTAGCGACGGGCCTGCCACCGGTGGATATCGCCAAATGCAAACGACGCGTATTGCCGGTTCTCTCAACGGGCAGTTTGAAAACGGTGTATTTTGGGATGCTGGATTGTCTTGGGCACGCGCAGAAAGCGAAATCAGAACGCCTGACACATATATTGTTGGCTTAGACAACGCATTGAATGGGTTCGGCGTGTGTACTGACCCGGCAGGACGTGTGGATCCGAGCCTAACCGCTGGCCAGGGCGGCTGCGAGTATTTTAATCCTTTTTCGAATGCTCTATCCGTTTCTACGACGAACGGATTCTCCAATCCTCAGTTCGATCCTTCACTTGCTAACTCTGTCGCGCTCGCTGAGTATTTGACAACCCTCAATGGCGCTGATTCCACGAGTGAGCTCGCTGTGTTTGATCTCGTTTTCTCGGGTGAAAGTCCTCTTTCGGCACCGGGAGGAAACGTCGGATGGGCGCTTGGTTTTCAAGTCAGAAAAGAAGACTACGAGACTGATCCCAATGATGTTAGCGATTTAACCCTGTTTCCATGTCCCTATGAGGGTGAACAGCCCGGCGCTGACGGACTGTGCGATAGTCCAAATGGGCGTGTAGCTCCAACGGGCCCATTGGCGTTTCTGGCGGGTCAGCTACCGGGTCAGGATGATCAGACCATCTACGCAGCATTCGCTGAATTCCAGATTCCACTTTATGACAACGTCGATATCCAGCTTGCTATGAGATATGAAGACTATGGCGGGGAAGTCGGCTCAACATTTGATCCCAAAATTGCCGCGAAATGGCAAATTTCTGACGAGTTCTCCCTTAGAGGGTCGGCGCAGACCTCGTTCAGAGGACCAACATTGAATCAATTGGGTGGGCAAGGAACGACGCTGCAGTTCGTAGCTGCGACGGGTGCATTCAAAGCGGTAGACACGTTTGGGAATCCAAACCTAAATCCAGAATCAGCGTTTAGCTATAATGCAGGAGCTCTGTTCGAGCGTGGCGGCTTTCGAGGTTCAGTTGATTTCTACTCTATTGACTTCACCGATCCAATTATCGTTGAAAGTCAAGATGATATCGTGGCAAACTCCATTCAAAGCCAGCTCTTTTTCCAAGATCCCGCTAATCCGTCTGTGGGCACGATCACTCGAATTGTCACTAACATAGTGAATGGGCCGGATGTCGAAACCTCAGGACTGGATTTACGTGGCGAATATGTTTTGCCGACATCGTTTCTCAATGGAGAATTCTCATTTGGTGCCGATGCGACGTACATTCTGAGTTATGACGTCGGGACGTACGAGATTGACGGTGTGTTGATAACCGGCGGAGACTTCCTCGATCAGTTTAATCGCTCAAACCCGTTTAGGTCATTGCCTCAATGGAAAGGAAATTTGTTCGCGAATTATGCAATCGGTGCCCACAATCTGAGAGCGGTTGTGCGGCATATCGACAGTTATGATGACGAGCGCGGAACACCAGATCTCGGTGGCGCGTTTCAGGCGAGTGTGCCCGCTGAGATCGATAGTCAAACGACGCTCGATATTTATTATAACGTCGAACTCCCTTGGCAGTCCTCGTTGAGCCTTTCAGTAATAAATGCTACAGACGAAGACCCGCCATCGGCGTTCTTCGACACAAATTACGATCCGTATACGCACAACCCATTTGGGCGCACTTTCAAATTTTCGATCAGCAAGGCCTTCTGAACGGTTTTGTATGGGGGCTGCGGACAGAATGTTGCGGTCCCTATTGCAAATGTAAGGTCTGTAATCGGTTCGAGATGATAGGGTTACGGCGAGTTAGCTGCCATTAGATGGGGTTGTCATCGGCGATGTTTGATATTTCTTGAGTTTCGAGCGTCGTCTATCTCTCGTATTCATTGTCTAAACAAGGTGCTAATCGCGCCGCTCCTAATAGGACGCGTATCCGTGAACGGCAATCGCAACCCTAGGAAGGTTGGGCACGTGAACAATCGAAGGACGGGTAAAATCGCATACTAGCTGGCTCTAATTACTTCTAGCTGCCCTGGTGCAAATTTCTCAACGACCGAAACGGCTTCCTCGCAAGCGAGTTTAAGGTCATCCGGCGGAGGGGTCTCTGCATAGTAAGTGCCATGGCAAAGAGAGTTGATCATTACGCTCTTTATCGAGATATCTTCCTCGCCCGCTAAGAAGCTTACAAAATTCTCCAGAGAGTGAGATTTGTCGGGTCTACAAAACCGGCCTAACGCCTCAAGAACAGACCTAACCGCATTTCCAGTAGAATGGTCGGCCTCTTTCCCACGCGAAACTTCCCACACATGATGCAGCTGACGCTCAAAAGGAGAAATGTAGTCTTTTAGCCGAGCGATTTTGTGCGTTCCTGAATCACCAAACATGGAAAATGAAGCGTCATCTTTCACGACTCTGTTTGTTCTTGATAAATTGAAGAAGTAGCTGCTGTGGGTTAAAATCAGAAGGTTCGGCCGGAAAGAGCCATTTTTTCCGATTTGGCTTGGATTGATTGAGATCGATCCTTTGTCCGAGATACTCAAGTACTTCAGCGTTTGCGCGATTGAGTAGATAAAGTCATACGACATAGATGTTACAGGGTCGTCGAAGACTAGAAATAGCTTCAGGTAATCCGAATTCGATCGTACCTTTCTGTGGGTGGATGCGATAAAGTAGCAAAAGGCAATGGCGGTTTTCTCACCATCGCTGAGCGTGCGATGCGGCCCTCGTAACATTTGCTGCTCGCCGCGTTTCAAGGTGAAATCATCTTTTTGAAACGTGTATTTCTCGCCGAAGAATGACTTTAGAAGCAATTCGAATGTTTCCGCCACGCGTTCGCGGGCGTCCTTATTCGGATTTGCTTGCTCCACAGCGTTAGCATCTGATTGCCTTTGTTTCGCGGTGTCTGCCAACTCTCTAACTTGTTCGATGGCCTCCCAATTATCGTATGCAAACTCCGCCTCAAACTCGGAACACGCTGTGCGATGAAGCGATCTTCGTTCGTCGTCGGCCTTGTCGACGGCATTTCGCAATTGCTCGCACTTCGCGTTATTGGCGGCGACGAAGGCGTTTAGCTTGGTGATGTTCTCTTGAAATGGGTCGGACTCAAAGGCCACTGCGCTAGAAAGTGATTCAGCTTTTTGTTCTATGATCGACTTGGCGGTCGTGCTCTGACTTCGTATTTCAGCCAACAATCCATCTATCACTTCCAATTCGATGAGTTTTTGAGATGGAACAAATTCTTTCAGTTTGTCGAACCGGATCTTTTGTCGATCGGAAGAAGCTGAAACCTGATCGATTAACCGATCAATGATGCGGTATGATTTATAGTGATTGCGAAGCTCGGTTTTGTGCTTTTGTTCTTCGGCTTTGAAGTACTCAACATAGGCATCGATGATCGCTTTCGGATCTGAGCTGGTAATGCTCTGTTCACAGAATGGGCATGTCGTTGATGAGTCCGACTCAACAATCTCAACGCCTTTAGCGTAGAAAGCTTCATGCGCGTCAATCTTAGCTTTTAGTTTGTCAGAAACACTTGGCCTGCCCGATCTGACTGGCCCAACCGAAATGTTAGGATCGACGGTTGGTTTGTAGCGGCGTTCATGCCGCCTTCAACCTATAAGGCGGCATGAAGGTCGCGGGCAAGATGGTTCTGGGCGCGGGTGGTTCATAGCCCA